>CAVRXS010000001.1:0-480649 GCA_963725275.1 uncultured Acidimicrobiaceae bacterium
CGTGGTCGCTAGCCAACGTCTCGATGCGGTCAACCATCTCGCATCCGGCATAGAAACGATGGCCTGGAGTGCCTTCGGCGTACTTGTCTGACAGCCAGTTGCCCATGGCGAGCAGCACGGCCGGAGAGGCGTAGTTCTCTGAAGCGATGAGTTTCAATTGGCGCCGTTGGGACTCCAGTTCACCGACAATGGCCCCGGCCACATCTGGTTCGGCGGCGGCGATGACCTCCATCGCCGATCGATAGGCGATGGACACGGGCGAGTCGGGCATCATGCACTCCTTGGGACGACTTCGACTGTTCGCCCAGGCGCACGGCATTCTCCGGCATACTGCCGACGGGTCGGTCCCCGGTGGTGCTCCACCCAGACGCCAGTAACGACCCGCCCCAATCGTAGCCTTGCCGAGCTACGAAGGGGTAGGACAACCGGTCGACGGCCGACTCTGAGACGACCGGCGATGGATCGACTTGCGGACCGACACTTAGGGCTCTGGAGGTGCCCCCAACGCTCGACGTCGGGGAGGCTCGGGCTTGCCTCGAAGTGCCGATCACGGGCAGTTCGCGGGTGGCAAGCACCCGTCGCTGGATAATGCGCCCTGAGCCGGTGTTATACATGTAATCGGAGATTACGTCGCCCTTCGGGCATGTATAACCCCTGATCATGCATGTAATCGCATCCGAATCGCTGTAATGAAAGGCGATGACGATTGCATGCATATCAGGTAGATCGGGGACAGTGGCTGCCTGAACTAACCGCTCACCTGGCTTCGAGGGATCTCATCGCCTGGTCGACTCCTCGCCATCGCCTCCGCACCCCGGCATGAAGCAGAATGACTCAGCATGAGGTCGGTTTTCATCGCGGGCTGGCTAAGTAAAAGCTGCGTCGAGCCCTTCTCAGTCGGTAAATCGGTGACGTGGAAGCTCGCGCATTCCTGGGTTGACCCTCGCTACCTCAGGAGCGTTCTCGATGCCGACGTGGTAACGAACATTCCCGATGGGCTTGTAGATCACCTCGACGACCTTTCTATGCCGGACGACGCTGAAACCGTTACAGGAATCGTTGGTTCAATCCGGGCTGGGTTCTGCGAGTTCACCCTTCAGGCGGGAGCAGGGCCGGGTCGTCGAGACGCGCTGATGCCCGTACCTGGATCGAACATCCTGGAGGAGCGAGAGTTCGGTGACGGACTGGACCCGGGCTGGGACTACCGACGCCAAGATGAGCGGGACGACGGACGCAACTTCGTGGCCTACTTGGTCGCTCTCGATGACGCCTAGCCAGACTCTGTATCGTCCCCGTCCGTCACCACGCTTCATAAGGTCTGACGGCTCTCTGCCATCGGCAGCAACACTGTCCCTTACGACCCCTGGGATAGTAGGTGGGACATGGCACCGAAGTTCGGGGTCAGGGCATATCCGGTGATGTGGGGCAGGCCCCGATCAGTTCAAGCCGCAGCGTAGGCCACGGTCAGGGCAATATGGGTCGTCTTCCCCGAGACGAGCGTCACCGGCGTCCCGGTCGTGCTGATCAGCGACGAAGTGGCCGTCAGGTAGCCCGGGTAGACCAGGAACTTTCCCGGGGGAAGGGTGTCGATCGAGAGAGTCGTACTCGGCGTACCGGATGTGAAGGAGCACTCGATTGGCTCGACGGTCCCGTGGTACGGAGTGCTCGTGGGACAGACCAGCATGCCGATGGATTCGATCGTGGTTCCCGACGGGACACCGGTGACCTTCACGGTGGCCGTCACCGTGGCCGGCTTGACGTAGGGAATGGTGAGGTTCAGATGGAGGATCGAACCGCCGGTTACCTCCTCCACATGGGTCGCACTGAGGAACTGCCCTCCGTACGGAGCCAGCTCGTAAAAGCCGGCGATCAGCCACTTTCCGGCGGGCACGGCGAGCTGGTAGGTGCCGCCCGTACCCGCCAGCGTGTACGTGGGGCTGGGGCAAAGCGTCGAGATGCCAGACTTGTCCGGGCACCCGCCGACACCGACCAGCATCGATGTTCCATTCGGAGCGCCGGTCACGGTGACGGTCCCCTCGATAAGACCGTTGGTCGGTGCCACGTAGGGGACACTCAGGTCAGCCGTCATCGTCTTACCGGCGCGGCAGGGTCACCGTCGTTCCGGTCGGATCGACGGTGAGACCGAACGCTGTCTCGTAGCCGACGTAGAGGATCCACTTGCCGGCAGGGAGGCTCAGGTCATAGCTCGGGCCCGACGGCGGAGAGGGCGGCGATAGGAAGCTGGTGGCGCAGTAGACGGACGGCTCGGAGCCGACCAGCGGGTCGGCCGCCGGGCAGGCGAGCACCTCTTCCGGGGTGACGCTGACCCCTTTGGGCGCCCCGGTGACGGCGACGGTTCCGGTAACGACTGCGGGGGTCTGGTACGGAATGGAAACGTCGTAACGGACCGTCGTGCCCGAAGTCATGACGAGCACGATGCTCGGGCCGAAGAACGCACCACCCAGGGTCCCGCCGAACGAGCTGAGCGTGTAGTAGCCGGTGACCCGCCAGGATCCGACCGGCAGGTCCAGTGTGTACGACCCGCCCGAGCCTGAGATAGTGGAGTAGGGGTGGGCACACTGTGTCGACGGGGACGCGGTCGAGCGGCAGGCGACGACACCGACCGCGGCGGAGAAACCGGCGGGCGCGTTGCTCACGGTCGACAGCCCGGTCAAGACGCCGGGGGCACTCGTAGTTGCATTGCGCCAAGGCACGACCGCTGCTCCTGCCTGCTGGGCCAGCGCGGTCGTGCCAGCAAGGCCGAATGCGGAGATCACCGCGACGACGGCGATACGGGCTCCGAGCCACCCCCGTGGACGGGATCGATCCGCCCTGTCTCCATTGCGCAGTTGTGCCATCGCGGCCTCCCTCGCTCCGATCAGGCCCGAGAGTAGCAGCGGCCCGACCAGGCCCGCCCCGCCCCCGGTGATCGGGGGCACCCCTCAACCAAGAGTGCTTACCGGAGTGGAATCTCAAGGGTCGTGCTGAGCCAGGTCCACTTCAACCTGCGAGCCCCGGTCGTTGGCGCCGGCCTGAACACTACGTGGCCATCCGCATGCGATCCGGCCACTACGTTCCACGACCCTCTTCTGCTGGACCCAGCCATTCGGTAAGTGGTACCGGCGTCATCGGTCAGCTCGGAGTTCCGGAGCAGCAAGGCCATCCGTCTGGTCGCCTTCTCTCGCAACTCGTCGACGGCCCACTCGTCGGCCACCTCTTCGAGGTCAACTTCGAGTTCGGCAGCCTCAACCGGAAATGCCCGCCAGATGTCGAGATCCGGCGTGACGTCCCAGTGAATCACCACGGCGTCGTCGAAGACCTCGACCCGCTCGATCCGGAGCTTGCCACCGTGGAAGTCGATCACCCGACCAGACCCTCGGATTGTCTGGACAAGGTTCGTAGGTTCGGAGACGTCGGGTGGTTCCGGTCGCTTCTCGGGATCGCCGAGGTACACGAACGAAGCCACACCGGACGGAGGCGGTTCCGGAAGGTCGTAGCCGAGACCCAGGAGCATCTTGCGGTACCAGGCGCTCTCCTCGTCTTGGGTAATCGACTCCTGGTACCGGAGCGCCGCCAGCGCTCCTGCGAAGTGACTGGCGATGCGCTGCTTGTGGTCGTAGTCGGTCTTGGCGAAAGGATCCGCTCGGGCGTTCGCCACCGCTTCGATCAGATACCACCTGATGGGCTCGTCCACGTCCGACGGTAGTACGGCGATCGATGCTCCGTCCGCTCGACGACCCAGTGGCTGCGCACTGACTCCACTTCGCCGGATCGTCCCATCCCCGGCGTTCAGGGGCACATCTTGGCGGCGCCGGCCTGGGTTCATCGGGGACACCTTCGTGACCCGCCAGCACTGTGCCCTGGAGTGTCGAGACAATTCGCGGAGACAGCACGTAGAAGTGATCAGGCCGGCGCCAGGATAAGGTGACGCTGCGACTTCGGAGAAGGGGGATGCATGCCCTATAACACCGGGCGAGTCGTCCACGACGCCGACGCCCACATCATGGAAACTCCGACATGGCTGCGTGAGTACGCTGACCCTTCGATCCGTGATCGAATTCAACCGCTTCGCTATCCCGGCGGCAACGAGCTTCGACAGAGCGGCGACCCCGAGGAGCAGCTGGCCGACCTCCGACGGGCATTTGCCGACCTGGCCGAGAGGCACGCGTCGGACGAGTACCGGGCCGAAGAAGGGATCAACATCATGGCCCGCAAGAACTTCACCGCCACCGGGTCATTCATTGCCGCTGACCGGCCTCGCGCCCTCGACCTGCTGGGATTCTCCAGCCAGCTGGTCTTCAACACGTTCCACAACCGGCGGTTGCACGACTGGGAGCACTCGGGCGACATCGACCTCGCCTATGGCACGGCACTGGCCCACAACCGAGGGATGGTCGAGTTCTGCTCGGTCGACTGCCGCCTCCTTCCCACCTGCTACGTGCCACTAGCCGACTTCGACCGGGCGGCGACCACAGCGAGCCAGGCTATTGACATGGGGGCCGCCGCGCTTCTAGTTGCCTCAGGCTGCCCGGCCGGCCACTCGCCGAGCCATGTCGGGCTCGACGGCGTATGGAGCCGGGCGCAAGAGTCGGGGATACCCGTCGTGTTCCACGTGGGGGGCACGGGCGACCTGATCGACCGAAACTACTTTCACAACGGGTTGCCAGTGCCGCCGGACTTCCACGGAGGCGAGGAGAACTTCCGGTCCGTCGATTACATGGGCATCCCGCTGTCCGCCAGAGCAGACGCTGGCCGCGATGATCTTTGACGGCGTGCTCGACCGATTCCCGGAGCTCCGATTCGGCGTCATCGAGCAAGGTGCGGTGTGGGTTCCGAGCTGGATCCGGCAGATGGAGTCCGCCGTTGACGCCTTCGGCCGCCACGAGGAGCGCATTCGGAACTTGGAGTTGCGCCCGACCGAGTACGTCCGGCGCCAGATCCGGTTCACGCCGTACCCGACCGAGGACGTGGGGTGGATCATCGCCCAGTCCGGCCCCGAGGTGGCCATGTTCTCCTCCGACTACCCCCACGTGGAGGGCGGGCGAAAGCCCCTCGAGCACTTCGCCGCATCGATGGACGCCGCAGGTACGGACCACGACGCGCAGGAGCGCTTCTACAGCGCCAACTTCCTCGACCTAATGGGCACGGCCGGCCTAGCCCTGGCGGCCTGAAGAAACTTACCAGCGGTGTCGCGGGGCAGGCATGGACCTGCACGCCAAAGGGCTGCAGGGGACGTGTGACCACCACCCGGTGTTCTGGGTCAGTCTCTGGCCATCACCCTGCTCTCACGGCCAAGCTCATCGACTGGTGTAACCGGCGGGCGGTCTGGTCAGCACCATCCGCCCACGGTCACAGTTTAGACGGCGACGTTGCCTCCAGTGATATTGAAGGCCACGTGGGGTGGGCCGACGCAAAGTGCTCCCGGCGCGGGAAGTGTGGTCTTGATCCTGGTCGTGCGGAGCGGTCCGGCGACGAAGGAACCGGCCTTGACTGCTACTGGCGCAACAAGCTTGATCGTGTCGACGCCGTTGACAGGACCCGTAACTGTGGCGACATTCAGCGTGTAGGTGATCACGGTTGGGGCGATCGCAGGCCCGGTCATCGTCCAGGTGATGGTCACCTTGATGTTGCCGACCTTGTCGGGACCGTCAAAGTTGAGGCACGAACTGCCGGGTCCGGCACCGGGCGCCGTGTAGTAGCCAGTGCCCACGAAGGTGCCGCCCCTGACATGGTCTCCAGCCGGTGCCGTCACCACACCTGCACACAGAGCACCGGGAGTTCCCAGCGTGCCTTTGAAGTTGATCTTGACGCCACCGGGACCACCGGCGGCAGTCAGTCCCGGATGGACAGTTCCAGTTCCCCCGGTCACGGGGCAGTTCGCCGTGCCGACTCCCAACGGCAGAGCGATCGCCGCCTCCTGGGAACCTATGGCCAGCAGAGCAGTGGGGACGATCAGGGCTGCCATGACGAGGAGCAACTTGCGGAACATGGTTTCCTCCGTCTGTAGCTGAAGAATCTGGAAAAGGTGCCACAATCCCCTACCCATACGAACGCGGCCCGCCTCCGGTGATACGCTATTCGGAGCGATGAACGTCGTCAATCGACTCCAGCGAGCCACTGCGGGAACAAGATCACAAGTCGTCTCTCCGACCTTCATATGGCTATAGCCAGAAGCTACTCCCGTGCCAAAGGCGCACTCCTCCGAGCGGCCTTGCCGACATCGCCGAGACCGCCCGCTCTTCGAAGCCTCGGGAATCGACGATCGCGAGCGAACCGAGCCGCTCCCGGTGAGATAGGCCGCCGGCGACGTTCGGGGATGCTCGTTCTGGGATATGCAACGAAGGGTGGGCAGGCGTCGGAGTCTTGGTTCTTGGCTAGGGCGCTATGCGTGCGGGCCGACTCCTGTCAGGTTGACCGGGAGGCGCCGGGTGCCGTTGGCCCAGAACACGGGTACGGGTTCGCGTCGGTACCCGGTCTCAACACGGGCGCGATCGACGAGACCGATGAACACGTCGAGCGCCACTCGGCTTTCGAGTCGCGCGAGTGCCGCGCCTGGACAGACATGGGGGCCGCCCCCAAAGGCGAGGTGGTCTTTCGCGCTCGGGCGATCGAGTCGGAACTCGTCGGGGGCGTCATAGGTCCGTTCGTCGCGATTTGCGGAGGCGAGTCCGAAGCCGACCTTGACACCGGCGGGGATGGTGACACCGTCAATAGTGATGTCCGCGAGGCAATCACGCATCAGTACATGGATCGGCGAGTCATGGCGAAGTGACTCCTCGACCACGATCGGCACCAGGTCCCGCTCGGCGTGCAATCGTGCGAGGAGGGTGGCATCGGTGCACACGGTCTCGAGCAGGTTTGCAATCAAGTGTCGCGTGGTCTCGTTGCCGGACATGAGCAGGAACGCGAGTTGGGTGCGCATCTCGAGATCGGTGAGACGCTCGCCATCCACTTCAGTGGTGATGAGCCGAGTGACAAAATCGTCGGGTGGATCCGCCGAAGCCTTGCGTTCGGCGATCATCGCGTCGAGGTAGGCAGTGAAGTCGGGCGCTACGCCGGCGAGACCCTCGCCGTCGTCTCCGTCCTCTCGGCGGTTCCTCGTCGCATACGCGGATTGGACGACGATGTCGGACCACTCAGCGAAGCGAGCGTGGTCCGCAGGATTGACGCCGAGGAGATGAGCGATCACGGTTGCCGGAATGGGTGTCACGTAGTCAGCCACGAGTTCGCCGCCACCCCGTGCGACGATTCGGTCCAGCAGTTCGTGGCACAACACCCGGACGAAAGGCTCCACTCGGCTGATGCGATGCTGTGCGATCGCCGAGTTGATGATCCGGCGGATCTTGCCGTGACGCGGTTCGGGAATCTCGCTGATGAGTTGCTCCTCCGCGGGCACCACCACGTCAGCGGCCCGGAAACTTGCCTGAAATACCTCGACGTTCTTCGTGGCCGCGAGCACATCGTCATGACGGGCAAGGAAGTAGGCGCCTGAGGGAGTCCGTGAGACCGGGCACTCGTGGCGCAACGCAGCCAAGGCGTCATAAGGCACACCCGTTGAGGCATCGAGAGGGTCAGCAACCATCAACGACATGTTCCCATGGCCGCCAAGGTCGAGCGAGGCGTTGCCACGCTTCATCCGCATCATGCGGCATCACGTCAGAGCCCAACCACGGCACCCAGCCGCAACGCCCCAGTGCCGGTGTTAAGTGTTAGGGGCACCCAACCCGCTGTCCTGACACTTGCACCATCACCACAAGACCGCGCTCGGTAGCAGGCGGCGCGCCCAGCGGGACGGTGTCCCCAAGTTTGTTGAAGTGAGGTGGTGGTCCCCCTCCTGAGTCCTGCCGTGAGGTAGGCGTTCAGGAGACCAATCCAAAGAACCACCCAGAAAGGGGACCACCAATGAAGAAGAAGCTACCCGTCGTGATCGTCGCGCAGGTGGAGGATGCAGATCGCCTCGCTGGCCTGCCGCTGGAGGCGACCGTCGCCCTGGCCGAGGTGGCCGGAGCCGTCAAGGACGGTCTACTGGCGTTCGCGTCGGCCACAGGCCTCGTCGTGATGCGACAGATGATGGAGGCCGAACTGACCGAAGCGATCGGCGAGAAGCACGCCAAGATCCCGACCCAAGAGCGTGTCGGAAACTGGCACGGCAACGCGAAGGGTTCGGTCGTTCTCGGCGGGCGCCAGGTCACCACCGAGCGCCCGCGGGGACGCAGCACGGCGGGGGAGGAGGTCGGGCTCGACACCTGGAAGGTGTTCAGCTCGGCCGATCTGCTCAACTCCCTCGTCGTCGAGCGCATGCTGGCCGGGGTGGCCACCCGACGCCACGCTGACGTGGCCGAGCCAGTCGGAGCAGAGCTCGAGGAGCGCTCCAAGTCCATGTCCAAGTCGGCAATCTCCCGGCGCTTCGTGGCGGCCACGAGCAAGGCCATGGACGAGCTGATGGCCCGGAACCTCTCCGACCTCGACGTGGCCGTGCTCATGATCGACGGGCTCGACGTGGCCGGCTCGTGTGCCGTGGTCGCCCTGGTCATCACAGCCGACGGCACCAAGGTCCCCGTCGGGCTCTGGCTCGGCGACACCGAGAACAAGACCGTCGTCACCGCCCTGTTGGCCGATCTGGTGGCCCGGGGCCTCGACGTCGAGTCGGGCGTGCTCTGCGTCATCGACGGCGCCAAGGCGCTCGCCGCGGGCATCAAGAAGGTGTTCGGCGACGCCGCCTTGGTGCAGCGCCGTTGCGTTCACCAGTTGAGGACACAGCAGTTTGGGGGCAGTGCGTGCGTTGTTCGCGGCTCCCGTCATCGACGCTCCGCTCAGTACACCGCTCGTTCCGAATGGCGGTGCTGTAACCGAAGCGACGGACCCAATCCCCTGAGCACGGGGTCAGTCGAGCAACGAGAAGGAACCGGTCCCCCGCCGCGCCATTTCGTAGCAGAGCGTGTCGTAGGGCTCGACGATCCCGAAGGTGGTCTCCCCCTCGGAGACGAACCGACAGTGATGCTGATCGAGCCCGCAGATGCGAGCCCGGACTTCGGGGACGTTGGTGTCATAGGTCTCACCTGTGACCACCCCGTCCCCGACGTCCATTCCCTGCCAGATGTCGCCGTCCGGCGTCCCCCCGTTGGGGCCGCCGTACATGCCGCACCGGAGGTAGGCGATCTGGTTGCCGAGCCGCTCGAACGCGGCGGTGCGGACCGCTCCCCCGGCGAAGACGTAGTCGATCTCGCCGGAAAGGAGCAGGTGGGTTTCGGGCTCGAACCGCAGCCGGTAGCGCCGGTCCTCGAGGGACCCGCTCCCCCGCCGCGGATCGCCCAGGTTGTAGAGCACGTGGTCCCCCCAGATGCCGTACTCCTCGAATTCCACCCACTCCCCCGAGTGGGGATGCTGATGACCAGTCCAGTGGGCCCTGCCGCCGACGCCGTCGCGGGTGCCCCAGTGGTGGTCCCTGGTGCCGAGGTAGGTCTGGGTGGTCAGCTCGAAGCGCTCGTCGTCGACCGCGACCCACCCCTCCTGGCGGCCGAATCCGTCATAGCCGGCCACCCCCGCAAATGGTCGGGTGCCCACGAAGAGACCGGAGCCCTGGTTGCGATAGACGGGCCGCTTGGTGTCGAACCAGGCAATGTCGAACGAGATCCCGTGCTCGCTCGGGTCGAGCTGCAGCCGCCACTGGCGGAACGGCTCGACCAGGTCGAAATGGATCGGCCCGACCGTCATGTCCACCCGGTTGAGCCCGAGCTTGCGATGGGCCCGGACGGTGGTGTGCTGTCCCCGCCGGTTGACGATGGCGAAGGCCTCGGCCGTGCCCAGGTTGGGGTAGATGCCCATGCCGGCAACGACAAGGAGTTCGCCGGTGCGGTCCTGACTGGTGAACCACATCCGTTCGTACGCCTGCACGTCGGAGGTCCACATGATCCGGACCGGGTGGGGATGGTTGTGGATGAGGAGCTCGTCCAGTCCGGACATCGGGTAGTGCTCGATGCTGGCGTCGAACCGTTCGCTCACCGATCCCCTCCGCGGGTCAACGGGGCAACCCGAGGATGCGGTCCCCGATGATGGTCCTCTGGATCTCGGAGGTACCGCCGGCGATCGATGACGCCTTGGACCAGAGCCACTGACGCTGCCACCGTCCGCGGGCCGGGTTGTCCGTCGCCGCACCCCAGAACGGCGCGGCCTGACCGAGCACCGCCAGTGCGGCATCGGACAGCTGCCGGGTCATGTCGGTCCAGGCCAGCTTCACCACACTGGACTCTGGACCGGGTTCGATGCCGCGGGCGAGCCGCGTCATCGTCCGCCAGTTGTGCAGGCGCAGGATCGAGACCTTGACGTAGGCATCGACCAGCTGGTCGGCCACCAGTGGATCGTCGAGGGCCCCGTTCGCTACCGCCAGGTCGAGGATCTGCTCGAGATAGATCTCATGCACCACCTGCTCCTTGAACGGGAAGGTGGTCCCCCGCTCGTGGGCGAGCGTGGTGTTGGCCACCGCCCAGCCGGCGTGCAGCCCACCGATGACCTGGTCGGCCGGGACGAAGACCCCGTCGAAGAACACCTCGTTGAACTCGGCATCGGTGGTCATGGTCACCAGGGGCCGCACCTCGATCCCCTCGGCCTCCATGTCGATGGCCATGCAGGTGATGCCCGCGTGGCGCGAGGCATCGGGGTCGGTCCGGACGAGGGCGATCCCCCATCGGGCGTACTGCGCATAGCTGGTCCAGACCTTCTGCCCGTCGACCACCCACCCGCCCTCCACCTCGGTGGCCCGGGTGGAGAGTCCGGCGAGGTCCGATCCGGCTCCCGGCTCGCTGAACAGCTGGCACCAGATCTCCTCCGCGCTGAGGATGCCCCGCAGCCAGCGGGTGCGCTGCCGGTCGTCACCGTGGGCGAGCAGGGTCGGGCCGACCAGGTTGACCCCCGTGCGGTTGACCGGTTGGGGCGCCCGAGCGCGGGCGTACTCCACGTTGAAGATGGCCACTTCGATCGGCGAAGCTCCCCGCCCGCCGAACTCGGCCGGCCAGTGGATCCCGACCCAGCGGTCGGCAGCCAGGCGGGCCTGCCACCGCCGGCCCCACTCGAACTCCTCGTCGAACGAGCCGAACTCGGGGCCGGGCTCCACGTTGGCCTCCAGCCAGTTCCGCACGTCGTCCCGGAACCGCCGTTCGGCGTCGGTCAGGCCGAGGTTCACCCTTCGGGGCCCCGATACCCGAGGGTGCCGGCGACGGGGATGGAGCCGGTGCGCATGGACCCACGTTGTAGTCCACCTACGCACGCCGTGCAGACGGTTCGGCCCGGAGCGTGCCATACTCGGCGCCGTGCAGGTGGTGCCCCGTTTTGCGGGTGCCGAAACCGGCCTCGACGAGGGGCCACCGCCGCAGAGCGCAAGCGCCGCAGGGGCGAGCGAACGGAAGGAACCAGAAATGACCAGCACCCAAGCGCCCGACGCCACGGTCGGCGAGTTCCGCATGCTCATCGACGGGTCGCTCGTCGAAGCGACCGGTGGAGGAGCCTTCGACAACATCAACCCGGCCACCGAGGAGGTGCTCGGCCAGACCGCGGACGCGCACGGCGGCCGACATGGACCGGGCCATCGCCGCGGCGCGGCGGGCCTTCGACGAAACGGAGTGGGCGACCGACCGGGCCCTCCGCCAGCGGTGCCTGCGCCAGCTCCACGAAGCCATCGTCTCCGAGCAGGAGCTGTTCCGCTCCGAGTTGGTGGCCGAAGTGGGCACCCCGGTGATGGTGACCTACATGGCCCAGCTCGACGCGCCCCTTGCCGAAGGCCTCCTGTGGCCTGCCGAGCAGATCGACAGCTTTGCGTGGGAGCGCCCGCTGCCCGACAACAACGCCTTCGGCACACACAGCTGGCAGAAGGTGGTCAAGGAGCCGGTCGGCGTGGTCGGGGCGATCATCCCCTGGAACTATCCCGTCGAGATCACCCTCAACAAGCTGGGCCAGGCGCTCGCCACCGGCAACTCCGTGGTGGTCAAGCCCGCTCCGGACACACCGTGGAACGCGACCCGGATCGGGCGGCTCATCGCCGAGCAGACCGACATCCCGCCGGGGTGGTCAGCATCGTGCCCTCCTCGGACCACCTCATCGGCGAACAGCTGGTGGTCGACCCCCGGGTCGACCTCATCTCCTTCACCGGCTCGACCGCCACCGGGCGCCGGATCATGGCCGCCGGGGCCCCGACGCTCAAGCGCCTGTTCCTCGAGCTCGGCGGCAAGTCGGCCGACATCATCCTCGACGACGCCGACCTCGAGGCCAAGATGGCCTTCTTCGGGTTCATGTGCATGCACTCCGGACAGGGCTGCGCCATGCTCACCCGCACCCTCGTGCCCGAGGCGCGCTACGACGAGGCGGTGGGCCTGGCCAAGGCCGCCGTGGAAGGCGTCACCTACGGCGATCCCACCGATCCGGGGGTCATCCAGGGTCCGGTGATCAACGCCGCGCCAACGCGAACGGATCCTGGGCTACATCGAAAAGGGCGTGGACGAAGGTGCACGCCTGGTGACCGGTGGTGGGCGGCCGGCCAACCTCGAGCAGGGCTACTTCGTCGAGCCGACGCTCTTCGCCGACGTCGACAACTCGATGACCATCGCCCAGGAGGAGATCTTCGGTCCCGTCCTGGTGCTGATCCCGTTCCGTGACGACGACGACGCGGTCCGGATCGCCAACGACAGCCAGTACGGCCTGTCCGGTGCGGTGACGTCGGCCTCCGAGGAGCGCGCCATGGCCGTCGCCCGACGGATCCGGTCCGGCACGGTCAGCGTCAACGGCGGCGTCTACTACAGCGCCGCGTCCCCGTTCGGGGGCTACAAGGCCAGCGGTCTGGGCCGTCAGAACGGCAGTGAGGGGTTCGAGCAGTACCTCGAGACGAAGACCATCGCCGGCGGCTTGTGATCGACCCCGACCCGGAGGACCAGCCGCTGGCTGGGCCGCCGGCCACACTGTCCCGAGCCGACGCGTTCGCCGAGCACCGGCGCGTCTCTCGACGAGGGCGCGCACTTCTTCCAGCAACTCGCGTTGCGCGACGTCGACCATCCGGGGGCCGACCTGGCCATCGAGCTCGACTTCGACTCCCGGCTGACCAACCCCCGGGGTGCGCTCCAGGGTGGACTCGTGGCATCCCTGGCCGACATCGTCGCCGGCCGGGCGATCGTCGCGTCGTCACCACTCGGCTCGGCCGCCACCGCCGACCTCACCATCCACTACCTCCAGGGCATCACCCAGGGGCCGGCCAGGGCGGTGGCGAGAGTGGTCCGGCACGGCCGGAGCCTGGCCGTGGTCAATGTCGATATCCTCGATGCGGGCTCCGGTGAGCTGTGCGCCGTCGCCACGGTGGCCTTCGCCGTCAAGACCAACCGCCGGACCACCGGCACCGAAGAGAGGCAGGAGCAGTGATGTCGGAGGAATTCGTCACCTACGAGACGCTGGACGACGGTCGGATCGCCAGGATCATGCTGAACCGTCCCGATGCCCGCAACGCGCAGAACCGCGGGATGCTCGTCGAGCTCGACGAGGCGTTCCTGCGGGCCGAGGCCGACGACGAGGTGCGCGTGGTGATCCTCGGTGGGATGGGCCCGATGTTCTCGGCGGGGCACGACATGGGCTCGAAGGTGGCCACCGCCGAGTTCAGCGGCGACAACCCCCACCCGTCCTCGCTGATCAACGGCGGCACTCGCGCCAGGCCACCGAGAAGATGATGCTCCAGGAGTGGCACTACTACTTCCAGAACACGCGCCGGTGGCGGAACCTGCGCAAGATCACCGTCGCCCAGGTCCACGGCACCGTCTTTGCCGCCGGGCTCATGCTGATGTGGGCCTGCGACCTCATCGTGGCGGCCGACGACGTCTCGTTCGCCGACGTGGTCGGCACCCGCCTCGGCATGTGCGGGGTCGAGTACTTCGCCCACCCCTGGGAGTTCGGACCGCGCCGCACCAAGGAGCTCATGCTGACCGGGGACTCGCTCGACGTCGACGAGGCCTACCGGCTCGGCATGGTCTCCAAGGTCTTTCCGGCGGCCGAGCTCGGCGACAAGACGCTCGAATTCGCCCGCCGGATCGCCGAGCTGCCGACCATGACCGCACTCCTGATCAAGGAGTCGGTCAACCAGACCGTGGACAACATGGGCTTCTACAACGCCCTCAACGCCTGCTTCACCCTCCACGAGCTCAACCATGCCCACTGGGCCAACGTCCACGGTGGCGGGTATCCGGTCGCCCTCCCCGAGGACGGGATCGCCGACTGGAGGTCGGCGCCGCCGGTCAAGGCGATCGCCAAGTCCGAACCCTGATCGCCCGGCGCCTTCCCTGCGGGATGCTCAGGCGCTGCGCTCCGGGCCGACGATCGAGACGAAGCTCACGCATTCCCCGGGTCCCCCACCCAGATTGTGGGTCATGCCGAGCGAGCGTCCCTCCCCCACCGAGGCGATCTGCCGCTCGGGTGGGGCCTCCCGCCGGAGCTGGAGCCAGCACTCGAAGAGCATGCGGAGCCCCGAGGCGCCGATGGGGTGGCCGAAGCTCTTGAGGCCGCCGTCGGGGTTGACCGGCAGTTCGCCGTCGCGGTCGAACGTCCCTGCCAGTACGTCCTTCCAACCGAGCCCCCGCTCTGAGAACCCCAGATCCTCCATCAGCACGAGCTCGGTCGGTGTGAAGCAGTCGTGGACCTCGGCCATGGCCAGCTCTGCGCGCGGGTTGGTGATCCCGGCCTGGCCGTAGGCGTCCTCGGCAGAGCGCACGACCTCTGGAAAGGTCGTGTAGTCGTACGCGGGATCGATCGCGCCGCCGCCGGGACCGGCCACGAAGCTCAGCGCCTTCACGTAGAGCGGGTGGTCGGTGTACCGGTGGGCATCCTCGGACCGACAGATGATGGCCGCCGCCGACCCGTCGCTCACCCCACTGCAGTCGAACACACCGAGCTGCCCTGCGATCAGGGGTGACTTGGTGATGGTCTCGATCGAGACCTCCTTGCGGAACTGGGCCCGGGGATTGACCGCCCCGTTGACGTGGTTCTTCCAGGCGATCCTGGCCATCACCTGCTTGAACTCCTCGGGGTCGACCCCGTACTTCTCGGCGTAGGCCGGTGCCAGGAACGAGAAGGCCGCCGGCGAGGAGAGCCCGGCGTCGGTGCCGTCGCCGACGGGACGCACCCCGGTGAGACCCGAGAACCCCGAGTCCTTCAGCTTTTCGACACCGATGGCCATGACCAGGTCGTAGGCACCGCTCGCCACCGCGTAGCAGGCGTTGCGGAACGCCTCCGAGCCGGTCGCGCAGAAGTTCTCGAGACGTGAGACCGGCTTGTAGTCGATCTTGAGGGGTTTGGAGAGGGTGATCCCGGACACCCCCGAGGCCATGGTCCCGAGCCAGAAGGCATCGAGGTCGTCGAGACCGACTCCGGCAGAGGCGATGGCCTCCTTGGCCGCGTCGATCAACAGGTCGTCGACACCCTTGTCCCAGCGCTCGCCGAAGCGCGTGCACCCCATGCCGACGATCGCCACCTTGTCGCGGATCCCGTTGCTGCTCATGGGTGGTCGCCTCCCCCGTCGTCTCGGGCCGGCCGGGAGTCGACCGGCCGTGCCTTCCAGAAGTAGTTGTGGACACCCTTGGCCGTGTACAGACGGCGGAAGGTCATCTCGACCCGCGTGCCGACGGCGATGGTGTCGGGGTCCACGTCGGTCATCTCGCACCGGTACCGGCCGCCACCGTCGAAGTCGATCACCGCGCCGACGACGGGCGGGGAGAGGCTGAAGGCCAGCCGGTCGACGGTGAACGTGGCGACCGTCCCGGCCACGTCGGCGAGCCGCACCGGGTCCATCTCGTCGATGGTCCGGCACCGGAGGCACACCCGTGCCGGCGGGAGGTGGCGGAATCCGCACGCCCGGCAGTCACTCGCTCCGAAGCCTTCCTTCCACGGGGTGGAACGCCAGGTCGCCGGGGCACCCGGCCGTTCGGGGTCGGGTCGCCGCGGCGGCTCGCGCCGGAGCTCGCCGCGCCAGGTGAGGAAGCGGGCGTAGGGCAGGTCGTCGCGGCCCGAGGCGGCCTGTTCGGCCACCGTGACGAGTCGGGCAGCCGCGCGGTTCGCCTGCACGGCGGGCAGCGCGTCGGTGGTCCGGAAGAGGAAGGCGTCGGCGCCATCGGCCACGACCACCACGGCGACCAGCTCGCCGGGGCCTGCCTGCTCGAGGGTGTCGGCCAGGAGCACACCCGCCTGAGCCGCACCGAGGTTGCCGAGGGTCGGTGTGCGATCGGCCACCGTGACCGCTGGGCGCAGGCCGAGGGTGGTGCGGACCGCCTGCACGGCCCGCTGCTGGAGACCGGCGAGCACGAGATGGTCGACATCGGTGGCCAGCACCCCGGCCCGTTTGAGGGCCTCGGCGGTCGCGGCCTCGACCAGCGGTACGTAGATCTCCTGACCGAATCGCTCCTCCCAGACCTTCGAGTCGGGCTCTCCGGGCGTCCGCCAGCGGTCGAGGAACTCGGCGGTCGTGCAGGCGTGGGCGACCAGCTCGGCGGCGACAGGTGCATCCCCATCCGGCCCGGCGAAGACGAAGGCTGCCGCGCCGTCGCCGCTGTCCCGCTCCTCGGGGCCCCCTGCCGGTCCCGACCGCAGGTCGGAGAGGACGACGAGCGAGGGCCCGTTGGCTGCCTGGGCCTGAGCCGCCCGCAGGGCGCCGACCGCGGAGCGCACAGAGCCCGCCATGTCGTAGGCGCCGGTCCACGTGGGCAGGTCGAGGGCGCCGTGGATGGCGGTCGCATTGGTCTTGTCGAGATAGGCCGGAGCCGGGGTCGAGAAGAAGAGGTCGCCGGGGGCGGGGCCGCCGAGGGCGGCGAGCGCCCGGCGACCCGCCGCCACGCCCATGGTGGTGGTGTCCTCGTCGTAGGAGGCCACCGTCCGCGTGCCCCGGCCGGACGCGCCTCCGAGGACCGCGCCGATGGCCTGACGCTGGAGCCGCCAGTACGGGAGGTAGGTCCCCCAGGACACGATCCCAGCGCGCACGTTGCTCCGTCCTCGTCGTTCGGCGGGTCATTCCGGTGCCCCGGCCGACCCGGGACCCCGTGGTCGGCCCCGAGACGAGCATAGTGGCCGCCCGCTCCGGCTCTAGACTGCGGGACGCCCTGATCCGGAGGCCAGGACCGGCACCGCGGGGCACGGTGGGGTGTCCCCGCCCGAAGCGAGGAGACCTGATGCGACGGAGCCTGCTCCTTCCCGATCACGACGAGTTCCGGGCCAGCTTCCGCCGCTTCGTCGAGGCCGAGATGTTCCCCCACTCCGCCGAGTGGGACCGGGCCGGCATCGTGGACCGGTCGGCATTCACCCGGGCGGGCGAATACGGGTTCCTCGGGATGGCCATCCCCGCCGAATTCGGCGGCGGCGGGAGCCACGACTTCCGGTTCAACCTGATCATCACCGAGGAGCTCCATCGGGTCGGGATGAACGGCGCCGCCCTCGGGTTCGCCCTCCACAACGACATCGCCCTTCCCTACCTGCTCGCCTACGCCACCCCGGAACAGTCCAAGCGGTGGCTCCCCGGCATCGCCCGGGGCGAGCAGATCCTGGCCATCGCCATGACCGAGCCGTCGGCCGGCTCCGACCTGGCCGCGATCGCCACCACGGCCATCCGCGACGGCGACCACTACGTGCTCAACGGGACGAAGACCTTCATCACCAATGGGATCAACGCCGACCTGGTGGTGACGGCGGTCAAGACCGACCCCACCCAGACCCACCAGGGCATCAGCCTGGTGGTCGTCGAGGAAGGGAGTCCCGGATTCACCCGCGGACGGAACCTCGACAAGCTCGGCCTGCACGCCCAGGACACCGCCGAGCTCTTCTTCTCCGACTGCCGGATCCCGGTGGACAACCTGCTCGGCGACGCAGGGTCCGGCTTCGGTCAACTGGTCACCAACCTCCCCCAGGAGCGCCTCTCCCTCGCGGCCGGCGGGCTGGCCGGTGCCCGGGCGGCGTTCGAGTGGACGACCGAGTACGTCCGGGAGCGCACCGCCTTCGGTGTGCCCATCGGATCGTTCCAGAACACCAGGTTCGTCCTCGCGGAGCTGGCCACCGAGCTCGAGCTCGGGCAGGTGTTCATCGACCGCTGCGCTGTGGCCCTCAACGACAGCGAGCTCACCGCCGAGGACGCGGCGATGGCCAAGTGGTGGTGCACCGAGCTCCAGGGGAGAGTGGTCACCCAGTGCCTCCAGCTCTTCGGCGGCTACGGGTACATGTCCGAGTACCCGATCTCGAAGGCCTTCGTCGACGCGCGGGTGACCCCGCTCTACGGGGGCACGACCGAGATCATGAAGGAGATCATCGGCCGCTCGCTCCGGCTCGGCTGACCGCGCTCAGTAGGCCGACTTCGTCCCTGGTGCCGGCGCCTTCCCTTCGGCGAAGGCGCGGATCATGTTCTCCTGCACGTAGGACGCCAGGAGCTCGCCCTGCTCGGAGTAGACGTGGGCCCGTCCGTAGCTCCGTCCCCGACCGGCTGCAGGGCTCCCGTGGTCGAGCAGCATCCACCTGCCCGCGTGCACAGGCTCGTGGAAGGTCAGGGTGTGGGTGATGACACTGGTCGAGATCGTCCGGTGGGCCAGGGCCTGGCCGACTCCGGCGTGGGGACGCATTGCCGTCCCGATCAGGAAGCCGTCTGTGGCGTAGGCCAGCAGGGCCTGATTGACGGTCGGATCGTCGGGGGCTCCGGGGAACCGGATCCAGACGCTGAGCTCGGCGGGCCCGACGGCATCCGGATCGGAGATGTCCACCCCGCCGACGGTCCGGATCTGCCAGAAGCCGTCGCCCTGGGACGAGGGCACGGCGTCCTCCGGAGAACCGACCTCGGGGAGAGACGGCTGATGGCGGATCAGGTCGGGGTCCGGGGCGTGGAGCAGGACCAGGGAGCGGGTGCAGACCCGCCCACCCTGGCGGACCGTCACCGCGGCGCTCGCGAACGAACGACCGCTCTGCATGACGTCCATGTCGAACTCGAGCGGCGCGTCGGTCGAGGCCCCGCGTGCGAAGATCGTGTGGATCGACTTGACCTCCTTGGCCGGATCGGCGGCCGCCCCTGCCAGGATCGACTGAGCGAGGAGCTGGCCGCCGAACACGACAGAGCCCTGCCCGAAGGGCAGGCTCGCACCGGTCCAGGTCCCCTCGCCGGTGGCCTCGAGGGTCAACACCGCGAGGAGCTCGTCGAGTGCGGTCATGGTTCGGTGCCTCCAGGAGGATCGGCAGTCGGGACGCGGGTCAAGAGCGTACCGTCGGCTCG
Source organism: uncultured Acidimicrobiaceae bacterium (assembly GCA_963725275.1). GTDB lineage: Bacteria > Actinomycetota > Acidimicrobiia > Acidimicrobiales > RAAP-2 > Bog-756. Next base: position 19,256 of record CAVRXS010000001.1, read on the forward strand.
GGCGACCGGCCGGGGCTCCCGCTTGGTGCCCACCACACGAGTCTGGCTACTGTTGCGCGAGCAAGAGGTCACCCACCGGCCCGGACGAGGCGCCGGATATCCCCTCGCCCAGGAGCCCACTGACATGACCGCAACCGCACCTCCCTCGCCAGGCGGCATGCACGCGCCCCCGCCCGGGGACGATCCGGCGGCAGGGTTCCGGGCGGAACTGCGTGCCTGGCTCCGGGACGAGCTGCCGCCGGAGCTGGCCGAGGCGAGCCACCGGACGTCCGAACCGCTGGACCTCGAGCCGCTCAGGGCATGGAACCGTCGTCTGGCCGATGCGCGGTGGGCCGCGCCGGCATGGCCGGTGGAGCACGGCGGGCGCGGTGCCGACATCGACGAGCAGCTCGCCTACATGGAGGAGATGAGCACGGCATCCGCCCCGGGTCCGATCAACTGGATCGGGATCTCCAACATCGCGCCGGCGATCATGACCTACGGGACGAAGGAGCAACAGGACCGGTTCCTCCAGCCGATGCTGCGTGGCGAGGAGATCTGGTCCCAGGGGATGTCGGAGCCGGATGCGGGATCGGACCTGGCGTCGCTGCGGACCAGGGCGGTGCTCGACGGTGACGAGTTCGTGATCAACGGGCAGAAGACCTGGAACAGCCTCGGTCACCGGGCCGACTGGTGCCAGCTCTACGTCCGGACCGACCCGTCGGTGCCCAAGCACAAAGGGATCAGCTGCCTCCTGGTCGATCTGCGGACACCCGGCATCGAGGCCAGACCCCTCCGCACCATCACCGGGGACGAGCCGTTCGCCGAGCTCTTCTTCACCGATGCACGCGTCCCTGTGAGTACCCTGCTCGGTCCCCTCCACGAAGGGTGGAAGGTGGCCATGACCACGCTGAGCTTCGAGCGTGCCGGTGTTGCGCGCCTGCACCTCGGGCTCTCACGCAAGCTCGACGAGCTGCTAGCCGAACCGGCGGCGACGACGGCGCTCCGCGACCCCAGGATCCGTGACCGGGTCGCCGGGCTCTATGCCGACATCGCCTGCATGCGCTGGATGACCAACCGATCCCTCGCCAAGGCGCGCCAGGGGCAACCGACCGGGTCCGACGGGAGCATGACCAAGCTCGCCTGGGGACGCACCGAGCAGCGGCTCGCCGAGCTGGCCCTCGACGTCCTCGGCCCGCAGGGAACCTGCGGCACCTGGGCCTACGGTCTGGTCGCCTCCCGCCAGTCCACGATCGCCGGGGGCACCACGGAGATCAATCTCAACATCGTCGGCGAGCTCGGCCTCGGACTGCCGCGGGAGCCACAGGTCGGCTAGGGGCAGCCCGAGGGAAGGTCAGGCGGTCGGGGGCTCCGTCTCGAGGATGACGGCGTACTCCGGGCAGTTGGCCGCGGCGAGCTCGGCCTCGCGGACGAGACCTGGGTCGAGCTCCCCCTCGGTGAGCACCTCTCCGAACCCGCTGTCGTCACAGGAGAAGACGGACGGGGCAAGGGTGTAGCAACGGCCGTGCCCGGTGCACAGGTCCATGTCGATCCGCACTCGCATCTGGCTGCTCCTCTGGTCCAGCCGGCCCCGCTCCTCCGGTCCCGCGGAGACTCTACCGGGGCCGGAGTTCAGACTGGCGCAGTGGGGGCGATGGCGATGCCGGCGGCATCGGCGAACGCCCGGCTGCGGGCACCGTACCCGCCTCCGCCTTCCGGCGTCGGTGCTCCAGGTGAGAAGAGCACCACGCCTCCGGCGGGGGTGTCCCGGGCGGCGACGGCCACCGCATCGGCGAGGTCGTCCGCGATGTGGACGACACCGTCGGGCCCGAGGCGTGTCGAGACGAGGCCGGCCATGCGCTCGGGGTCCGGGGGCACGACGACCACCGTCACTCCCGGCCGATGGCCGGCCAGCGCGGCCAGCAGGGGCTCGGGGTCGACGCCCCGGTCGGCACCGCCGACGATCACGGTGAGGCTGCGCCCTCCGAACGCCTCGACCGAGGCGGCGGAGGCAGATGGGTTGGAGGCGAGCGCGTCGTCCACATAGGTGCGTCCCGAGCGTTCTCCGATGGTCCGGCACCGGGACGGGAGCCCGTCGAACCCGTCGACGGCAGCTCCGACCGCCTCGGTGGACGGCGGTGCCCCGGTCGCAAGCAACACACCGGTGACCGCCCCGCACAGGTTCCAGACGTTGTGCCGGCCGGGGATCCGGAGCCGCACGCTGTCGACGAGGACGGCGCCGTCGACGTCCACCATTCCTGATGGCAGCATCCGGACCCTGCCTTCGGGACCGAACAGGGTGCGGAACGGGTGGGCCTCGGTGCGGCGGAGCGCTTCGGGGCTCGCCGCGCTCACCGCCAGCGCGCCGGGTGGGCCGGCCTCCACCAGGCGGAGCTTGTCGCGGTAGTAGGGCTCGATGCCGCCGTGCCAGTCGAGGTGGTCCGGGGCCAGGCCGGTGAGGACGACCACGCCGGGCGACCGGGTGACGTCCACCGCTTGGTACGAAGAGACCTCGACGACGTAGACGTCGGCCCGCGCCCGCAGGTAGGTCTCGACCACCGGGACGCCGATGTTGCCGATGAGCTCCACCTGCCAGCCGTCCTCGGCCAGGATCGCAGCGGTCAGCGTGGCCGTGGTGCTCTTTCCCTTGGTCCCGGTCACCGCGATGACCCGGGCATCGCCGAAGTCCTCGAGCCAGACGGCCATCGCCGTGGTCACCCGGGCTCCCGCCGCCTCGGCGTCGGCCAGCTCGGTGCGGTAGCGGCTGATCCCGGGCGACCGCACCACGACGTCGACCCCGCGCCAGTCGGTTCCCGCGGGCGGCAACACCGGGCGGTTCCCCCCGAAGGCGAGCGCCACCCTGGCGGCGGCCTCGGTCGGCCGGTCGTCGAGCAGTAGCGGTTCGAGCCCTCGCTCCACGGCCATGCGGGCCACGGCCAGGCCCTCCTGCCCCAGGCCCCAGACGGCGACCCGGCCGGAGAGCATCTCGTCGAGTGTCACGTCTCCCCCGACAGCTCTGCATCGACCGCCGATGCCACGGACTCGTCGGGGAAGTCGAGCTCCCGCTCGGCGGTCAACAGACCGGTGACCTCTCCGTGGGTGACCATCCCCTCGGCGAACACCCCGAGGGCTTCCACCACCGGCGAGTCGCGCCACTCGGGGAGCCCGGCCAGGAGGCGGAGTGCGGCGGCCGACTCACCGCGCTCCCCCACACATTCGAAGGGCTTGTCATCGTCGCTCATGAGGGCGGCGAAACCGGGCACCTGTCCGGGGTCGGCGAACATGTCGGTGCCGATGATCGCGGTCAGCTCGTCGCGTCCGAGGAACGGTGCGAGCATCAGACCGACGAACCGGCACTTGGGACACTGCCCGCACCACTGCTGCCCGGCTGGCGCGTTCTCGCGGAAGGCCGTGTTACAGCTGCAGAACGCGTCGTGGTAGCCGGTGAGCCGGGCGAAGGTGCGGGCGATGGCGAGCTCCGAGTACGGCCGGAGTGCCGAGCCGTAGGTGATGCCCCGCGAGATGCTCCCCGCCACCAGTGCGCGGAGCAGCTTCTCGAACTCGAGGCTCTTGCTGTACTGGTGATTGACCGGCACGCCGTCGATCGACACGGTCGCTTCACTCGCTGACCGCTCGATCGCCATCGCGATGGTGTCGTAGCCGTAGACGAAGGAACCCACGACCGCGATGAGCGAGACGATGGCCGTGATCGGCACGTGCCCGTTGAGTGCCCCGGACTCGTGCAGTGCGGCGAGATCGGGATCGAGGCGTCGGCGCACGACCAGCAACTCGAGACCGGTCCGGCTCGCCAGCTCCACCACCAGGGGGTGCGGGTTGACGGCGAAGAGACGCGGCTCGAGATGGCGGACGGCCTCGATCAGGACCATCGAGTCCTTGCCTCCCCCGATCGGGACGAGTAGCCCCCGCCCGGGTGGTTCCGGCGGGAGTCGCTTCCCTCCGTGCCATGCGTCCTGGTGCCGGATGGTGACGGTACGTGGAACCGGGAGCCCGTTGGTCAGCGCGAACTCGCGCAGTCCCTCGTCGTAGAGGTGGTGGTGGAAGTCGAGCTCGGCCGGGGAGAGCGCGTCCTCCTCGACGAGGACCGTCGACGGCGCGGCCGTCTTGTAGTAGCTGGTGCCGGCTGCGATGTGCAGGTGGAGCAGTGCCCGCTCGAAGCGCGGGCCGGCCGGGGCGGGCCGGTCTCCGGGGGGCGTCTCGAACGTGATGGTCTCGACGAAGTCATGGGTGTCGTCGAGCGCGTACCGCAGGGTCAGGGTGCGCGAGTCGCTGTCGAACGACCGTCCGACGACCCGGAAGGCACCGAAGGAGCCCGGATCGAACCGGGGACGGTCGGGCATGGGACGATCAGCGTAGTGGCGGCAGGGCCGGATCCCGGCCTGGTCGCCGGGTCATGGTGGGACCACCGGCCGGAGGTGGTCGACGATGGTCATGCGGGCGCCGGTCGACTGGACCACCCACGCTTCTGCCTTCTGTAGGCGCAACGCTTGCCGTTCCTTGGCCGTCGCGCCGTCGGCCAGGACAGCCAGCAACGCAGTCGAGATGTCCCGATGGGTGCAGAGCACGGCTGACTCGCCGGCCATGCGTTCGAGCAGGGCCAACGCCGCGGGACCGTGGCCCTCACCCAGTTCTTCGACCGATTCGACGGGCAGGTCCAGGGCCTCGGAGAGCGGGCGGACCGTCTCGCAGCAGCGCACATAGGGGCTCGAGAGGATGCGCCGTGGCCGGTACCCGCTGAGCAGTCCGACCAGCGCGTCCGCCTGGGCCCGTCCCCGTGCGGTGAGCGGGCGGTTCCGGTCATCGCCGTGGTAGGCACTCCGGCGCCCGGCCCGGGCATGGCGGACGACGAGGATCGGCATGGCATGGATGCTGCCACGCCGCCGGGCTCCATGGCTTGATCCGTGGCTCCCCGGCCGGCAGCGACGCCTGTCGAAGGCTGCGCGGGCAGGGCTGGTCACCGTTCGGGCCGCTCGTGCCGGAGGTCAGCCTCCGGCCGCGCTGACCCTGGACGCTCCGCCTCCACCCCCACCGAAGCCCCCGCCCCCACCGAAGCCCCCGCCTCCACCGAAGCCCCCTCCTCCCCCGAAGGTGGTGGTGCCGCCCAGTCCTCCGAGTCCGGCACGCGTGGTAGTCGACGACGTGGGTACGGGCTCGGCCATGTCCGCCAGGGACACGCGTTGGCCGACGGTGACCCCGGAGATGATCTGGGTGAGCTCGGCCCCCACGGTGCCCACCTTGACCGGCACGGACGTCGTCTTCGAGCCGTCGACGACGGTGACCACGTGGGTAGTCCCGACCGTGCGCACCGCCGAGGTCGGTACGGTCGTCACATCGACGGCGCGCTGGGTCACGATCGAGACAGTTGCCTCCGCTCCCGAAAAGAGGCCGAGGTCGGACGAGTCGAGCGAGATGGTCACCGGATAGGTCGTAGATGTCGACGAGGACGTGCCCAGCACCCCGATGGCGGTCACCTTGCCGTCGAGCGACGTGTTGATCGAATCGGGGGTGACCAGAGCCTGTTGGCCCACGGCCACCTTGCCGATCGAGGTGACCGGGATGGTCGCGGCCACCTGGTATGAGGACCCCGAACCGACCACGACCACCTGTGGCGTCCCCGATGGCGAGCCGGCCTGGACCGACTGACCGCCGGTGACGTTGACCGATCCGACCGTCCCGGAGATCGTGCTGACCAGGTTGGCGCCGGCGAGTGCCTCCTGGGCGTTGCTCAGGTCGGTCTGTGCCACGTCGATGTCGGCCTGATCGAGGGCGAGCTTCTCGGAAGTCACGGGCTTGCTCTTGGAAACCCCCGCGTCCGTCCCCGAGCTGCCGTTGCTTGCGCTCCCGTTCGGTGTCCCGGTGGTGGAAGGGGGTCGGGTGGTGGTCGTGGTGGTGACCGGTGCGGAGGTGCTGGTCGTGGTGGTGGCGCTACCGGACTGACCGGCGCCCGTCCCCGAACCGCGCCCGGGAGATCCCGCTGTCGTGCCCCCGCTTCCGGTGGCGCCGAGAGCCGTGTTGAGCGCCGACTCGTCCTTCTCGACGGCCGTGATGTCAGCGGAGACGGCAGCCTGTGCCGTCGAGGCCTGGGTGAGGGCCGCCGAACAGGTCGTGGCGGGGTGTCCGGGGCCCGTCCCGGACCCGGGGCCCGTCCCCGACGGAGGGCCGCCAGACGGTGTACCAGCGCCCGAGGTGGCCGGCGTGGCCGGAGTGGTGCACAGGGTGCTCGCCTGAGTCAGCGCGGCACTGGCCGCCACCGAATCGGCGTCCAACCGCTTCTGGTCGGCAACCAGGGTGGCCTGAAGCTTGGCGATCTGTTCGCTCGACGCGGTCGAAGTCCCACCGCTCTTCGAGGGCGCGCTGGACGACGACGTGCCGCCGGCTGTTGCCGCCGACGGCGGCGCACCGGACGACCCGGATCCACCTGTCGACCCCGCCGATGGTGTCGTTGATGCCGAGGATGCGGCTGCCTGGCTGACCTCGTCGCTGGCGAGCGTGGCCTGAGTCGATGCGAGCGACGCGTTGGCGGCCACGATGGCGTTCTCGAGCGGCGTGGTCTCGAGCGAAGCCACCACCTCGCCGGCCGTCACCTGCTGCCCCACCGCCACGTTGACGTCTCCGACGGTCCCGGCCACCCCGAACGAGAGGTCCGCCTGGTTGACCGGTGTCACCGTGCCCACCGACGCGAGGGTCGCGACGGCTGTGCCCGTTCCGACCCCGGCGGTCCGATAGGCCGGAGTCGACGGGCGGGTGAGCAACCAGGCGGAGACAGCTGCCGCCACCAGGACCAGGACGACAACCACGCGGAAGGGCGAGAGACGCGCGCGTCGCCGATTGCCTCCCGGCACCGTGGACGCGGCAACAGGCGCCGGATCGCCGGTCGCAGGCTCACCGGGAGGTCCGGCAAGCAGCGGTGGTTGGTCAGGCACCGGCGCTCGCGCCTGCGCCTGCGCCGGTGCGGAAGCCGCCGAAGCCGCCGGTGCACCCACTGGACGTCGGTGTCGAGAGCGTGATGCTCTGGGCCGTCACGGCTCCCGTGCTGTTGGCGGGCCCGATCGCACGGGCGCACTGCCCGACCGCCAGGGCCGACGAGGACACGGATCCGGTGGTGCTGAAGGTGGTGCTCCCGGACAGGGTGACCACCACGCTCGAGGATGCCTTGGTCCGGGGGTTCGTCTCCGCGACGGTGACCGAAGAGCCGCTGACCGCGGTCACCATTCCTGATGCGGCACCGAACTGGCCGTTGCCGAACCGGCTGCCGCCGGGCGGACGGGAGCCCGAACCCGCAGGCGAACCGCTGCCCCCTTCACCGGTCCCACCGGAGCCGAACCGGCCACCGGCACCGAACCCACCACCTGTGCCTGATCCACCTCCGGTGCGAGCACCGAACCCGCCGGTGCACGCACCCGACACGGGCTGGCTGATCGAGACAGTCGTGGCTGTGATGGGCTCACCGAACGCCGTGGACGACGACGATGCCGAGGTCGGCTTGCCGAAGGCGGAGACGCACGAACCCACGGTCACCGCCGATGCCGTGGTGGTGGTGGTCTGGCGGAAGGTCGTGTTCGCCGTGTAGGTCACCGTCGTCTGACCGGTGGTCGGGTTCTGCACCTCGACGGAGGTGCCGTTGATCGCCGCGATGGTGCCCGAAGTCCCGGGAATCGTGCGGGGCGGCGAGGATCCGGCGCCGGGGGTGGTCGACTTCGGCGCAGTCGTCGTGGTGGAGGCCGACGACGCCCCGCAGGCAGCGAGGGTGAGCGCGGCCACGCCGAGAACGGCGATCGCGCCGTAGCGGCCCCGGCGACCGGACCGGACGGGCCCGGGGTCTGCACAGGGATGTCCGTGGACGGTGGTGGTCGTGTCGTGGGTCATGGTTGCTTCCTTCGTGGGTGTCGGTTGGGGATGGGAACGGTGCTCACGCAGTCACTCGCTTCGGAGTGCGTCGATCGGGGCGAGGCGGGCGGCGCGACCGGCCGGGTAGACCCCGAAACCGATGCCGATCGCAATGGCCACCACGATGGCTCCGGCGGCCGCCACCGGTGAGATGGCGATCGGGTCGGAGATGAAATGGGGCAGGACCTCGGCCCCGATCAGACCGAGCGCCGCGCCGAGCACGCCGCCCACCGATCCGAGGACCGAGGCCTCGACCAGGAACTGCCGGCGGATGACCCGGGGCGTCGCGCCGAGGGCCTTGCGCAACCCGATCTCGCGGATCCGCTCCGTGACCGAGACCAACATGATGTTCATCACGCCGATCCCCCCCACCAAGAGGGAGATCGCGGCCACTCCACCGAGCAGAACGGTGAGCGTCTTGTCGACCGAGGTCGCGGTGGAGAGGACCTGCTGCTCGCTGGTGATGGTGAAGTCGGCTTCGGTGGCATTGGTGATCTGGTGGAGGCTGAGGAGTTCCGCGTCGCTTTCCTGGTATGCCGCGCTCAGGGTGTTCCCCGAGGTCGCCTGGATCAGGATCTGGCTCACCGAGTTCCGGCTGGCAGGCGGGAGGAGGAGGGCCGAAGCGGTGGTGAGCGGCAGGACCGCCTGGTCGTCGGGATTGGCGACCTCCGACGAGGTCGACGACGACCCGACCGTGTTGAGCACGCCGATCACCGACATCGGCTGACCGGCGATGTTCACGGTCTGCCCGATCGGGTCGCGGAAGCCGAACAGCTCCTGGGCGGTGGTCGCGCCGAGCACGACCACCGACGCCCGGGTGGTCACGTCATGGGCGGCGATGAAGCGCCCCTCGGTGATCGACCGTCCACGCACGGTCTGCCACGAGGGGTCGGTGCCCACCACGGTGGTGGTCCAGTTGTTCGATCCCGCGACCAGGTTCTCGCTCGAAGAGGTGGCCGGGGCGACCGCGTTGATGTCAGGCGCGACCACCTTCGACGTGAGCGCGGCTGCGTCGGCCACGGTCAGGGTCGACGCCGAGCCGAAGCCACCGCGGATACCCGAGCTCGAGGTCGTGCTGCCCGGGGTCACCGTCAGGAGGTTCGAGCCGAGGGCCGAGATCTCCGATCCCACCTGCTGCTGCGCGCCTTCGCCCAGGCCCACGGTGAGGATCACCGCGGTGATCCCGATCATGATGCCGAGCACGGTCAAGCCGGACCGGAGGCGGTGAGCGACGACCGCCTCCATGCCGGTCCGGAAGGTCTCGAGGAGATTCATCCAGCCACCACCCCGCCGCCGGCCGCGGCCAGGTCGAGGATCTGACCGTCCCGGATCCGTATGGTGCGACTGGCCGTCTCGGTCACATCGGCGTCATGTGTGATGAGCACGATGGTCCGTCCGCTCCGGTGGAGATCGATGAGGAGAGAGAGCACCTCGTGGGCCGAGACCGAGTCGAGGTTGCCCGTCGGCTCGTCGGCCAGGATGAGGTCCGGATCGGTCACGAGGGCGCGGGCCATCGCCACCCGCTGCTGCTGCCCGCCGGAGAGCTCCCCGGGACGGTGGTCGACCCGGTCGGCCAGCCCGACCCGCTCGAGGGCGTCCAGGGCACGCCTCCTGCGCTCGGGTCGCTCGACACCGGCGTAGAGCAGCGGGAGCTCGACGTTGCGCTGCGCCGAGAGCGTGGAGAGCAGGTTGAACTGCTGGAAGACGAATCCGATCCGCCGGTTGCGAACGTGGGCCAGCTCCTCCTCGGTCATCGCGCTCACGTCCTCGCCGGCCAGGTGGAAGGTACCCGAGGTGGGGATGTCGAGGCAGCCGAGGATGTGCATGAGCGTCGACTTGCCGGACCCCGAAGGACCCATGACCGCGACGTACTCACCCGTGTCGATCTCGAAGGAGACCCCCCGCAGGGCGTCGACCTCGAGGGAGCCGGTCCGGTAGGTCTTCCACACATCGACCACCTCGATGACCGGAGTCGCGACCCGGGGATGCTCATCGGTGCGGTCCATGCGGATCTGGGCGGTGTCGTCCGGTGACCGGCCGTCTCGTGACCCGGGGGGAACGGTCGTCATCCGCCCGCACCCCCGAAGCCGGCGCCTCCTCCCCCGAAGCCACCTCCGCCACCCCCGAAGCCTCCGGTTCCTCCACCGAAGCCGCCGGTTCCTCCACCGAAGCCACCGAAGCCCCCGGTTCCCGTTCGACCCGATGTGCCGAGTGGCGACCGGAAGGACACGGACGTCACGTAGATCTTCTGCCCGACGGAGAGGCCGCTCACGATCTGCGTCTGGCCACCCGATGCGGTGCCGATGGTCACGTTCTGGGGCACCTTCTTGCCACCCGAGTCGAGCATGACGGTCGTTGCGCCCCCGCTGTAGCTGATGGCGTTGGTGGGCACCACGATGACGTTCTGGAGCTCCTTCGTGGTGATGGTCACGTTGGCGCTCGAGCCACCGAAGAGCCCGGCAGGGCTACCGGTGACGTCGATCACGACCGGGAAGGAAGAGACCCCCGAGCTCGTGCTCGCCAGCAGGCCGATCGAGCCGACCGTCCCGTAGACCGGGGTCGTCGATCCGGACACACTGATGGTGGCCTGATCTCCTGCGAGGATCTGGGAGACCGAGGCGCTGGTGACCGATGCGTTCACGATGTAGGAGCCCGTCGAGACCACGACCACCTGACCGGTCGATCCCGACGATCCGGACGATCCGGAGCCGGCCGAGCCCGATCCCGATCCCGATGAACCGGAGCCGGCGGAGCCCGACCCCGACGAGCCTGAACCGGCGGAACCCGATCCCGACGACCCGGACGACCCTGACGACCCGGACGGCTCGGACGCGGACGAGGAGGAAGAGGCCGAGACCTGCTGGCCCACGGTGAGGTCGACCGAGGCCACGGTCCCGGTGATGGTGGACACCAGGGTCGCGTCGTTGACTGAGGCCTGCGCGCTGGTCACCTGGGTCTGCGCCGAGGCGATGTTGGCATTGTCGAGGGCGATCTGCGTGGACGACGCTCCTGCCGCCTGATCCGAGGACAGCTGCGCCTGGTCGTTGGCCAGGGTTGCCTGGGCCTGGGCCAAGGATGCATTGAGGGCGGTCGGGTTCACCGTGGCGAGAGCCTGACCCGCAGTAACGGTCTGCCCGGCGCTCACATTGACGGCGGTCACCGTGCCGGAGACCGCGAAGTTGAGATTTGCCTGGCTTGCCGGCTCGATGGTGCCGGTGGCCGCCACCGTCTGGGTGATGGTCCCGGTGGTGATGGTCTGCACCGACGTGGTCGTGATGATGCCTGTGGTGGCTGCGCCAGAGCTGCGGGTCGCGAACCAGGTCCCAAGACCTGCACCGACGAGCACGACCACCGCCCCGACCGCGAGCATCCACTTCTTCGAACGGACCGCTCCCTTTCGATGTCGCACCTGTGACTCGCCTGCCTTCCGGTGACTTCGCAGCCACCCCGTTCGTCTGCCTACCTGTACGGCTCGGGTCGCGGCCCAGGTCGCCACCGACATCAGAGCAGGTCGACCTAAGATCCTCGGAAGCGCCAGCTGTGAACCAGCTGAGAACCGGGAAGCCCAAGGACTCCCTGGTCAGGGCATCGGTCGATCCCCTATGGTGACCGCAGAACGGACACGGTCACAGCCCGGGATCCCTCGTCCCCGACAACCCGCGTCCCCGTCCCGCTGGAGGGCCCCATGAACTACGTCAACCTCGGTCGCACAGGACTCCGGGTCTCGCGCGTCTGCCTCGGCATGATGAGCTTCGGCAACGACAGCGATCGGCCCTGGGTGCTCGACGAGGACGCTGCCGATCCGATCGTCCACGCTGCGGTCGAGGGCGGCGTGACCTTCTTCGACACCGCCGACACCTACTCCGGCGGCGCCTCCGAGGTGGCCACGGGTCGCCTCCTGCCGAAGTACCTCAGCCGCGACGAGGTGGTCGTCGCCACCAAGGTCTACATGCCGATGACCCCCGGTGAGAACGGGAGCGGCCTCTCCCGCAAGCACATCCTGTCGGCCATCGACGCGTCGTTGGAGCGCCTCGACATGGACTACGTCGACCTCTACCAGATCCATCGGTGGGACGGACGCACCCCGATCGAGGAGACCATGGAAGCCCTGCACGACGTGGTCCGGGCGGGCAAGGCCCGCTACATCGGGGCGAGCAGCATGTTCGCCTGGCAGTTCGCCAAGGCGCAGCAGGTTGCCGACCGCAACGGCTGGACTCGGTTCGTCTCGATGCAGAACCACTACAACCTGATCTACCGGGAAGAGGAACGGGAGATGATCCCCCAGTGCATCGACCAAGGGGTGGGCGTGATCCCATGGAGCCCGTTGGCCCGCGGAGTCCTCGCCGGCAACCGCAGCCGGTCGGGCGAAAAGCACACCACCCGGTCGGATACCGACGGGTTCACCGACTACCTCTACAGCCAACCGACCGACTTCGACGTGGTCGAGCGGGTTGCCGAGGTGGCCGCGGAACGGCGAGTGCCTGCTGCGCAGGTCGCCCTCGCCTGGCTGCTGCAGCGGCCAGGGGTCACCGCTCCCATCGTGGGCGCGACCAAGACCAGCCACCTGACCGACGCCCTGGCCGCAGAGTCGCTCGAGCTCGACGAGTCCGAGGTGGCCCGTCTCGAGGAGCCCTACGTGCCCCACCCGGTGCTCGGCCACTTCTGATCAATCCACGGCGAGCCCCGTTTGGTCGTGCACGATCCGAGAGGCCGTGCGTGTACCGTGCACAGTGGGCAGCAGTGGGATCCCGGTCCGAAGGAGGAAGGCGATGAGCGCGGTCAGCCCCAGACGGCCGGCGGCGGTCGACTTCCACTTCGACATCATGTGTCCCTACGCCTATCAGACCTCGCTCTGGATCCGGAACGTCCGCGAGGCGACCGGCCTCGACGTGCGCTGGCGGTTCTTCAGCCTGGAGGAGATCAACCGCGCCGACGGGAAGAAACACCCCTGGGAGCGTGAGTGGTCCTACGGCTGGTCGATGATGCGCATCGGTGCATTGCTCCGCCGCCAGGACATGGCGCTGCTCGACCGCTGGTACGCGGAGGCCGGCAAGGCGCTCCACGTCGACGGGCGCAAGCCCCATCGTCCGGAGGTGGCTGAGGAGATCCTCACCGAGATGGGGATCGACCCGGGCACCGTCCGTGCAGCCATCGACGACCCCACGACCGGCGAGGAGGTGCTCGCCGAGCACGAGCTCGTCGTCTCGAAAGGCGGGTTCGGCGTCCCCACTCTGATCTTCGACGACGGCCAGGCGCTGTTCGGGCCGGTCGTGGTCGACCCGCCGGTCGGCGACGCAGCCGCGCGCCTCTGGGACCTGGTGACCGGATGGCTGGAGTTCCCCCACCTCTACGAGCTGCAGCGGCCGAAGAGCCCGGCCGACATCGACGCCATCGTCGCGGCGTTCTCCCCCTACCTCGAGGCGAGAGACTGGTTCTCGGTGCAGCGCGCAACACCGTGATCCTGCCGGGGACGCCACCGTGCTGATCGTGGTCGAACCCCTGGCCGCTCCGGACCATGCGCAGGAGGGTCACCCCGAGCGCCCGTCGCGCATCGACGCAGCGATGGGCGGCGTCGCCGACCTCCACCTCGATTCCGATCTCCTGGTGGTTGCGGCCCGTCCGGCTTCCATGGATCAGCTGCGGCGTGTCCATACGGCCGAGCATCTCGAGCGCCTCAACAGCTTCTGCGCGGACGGTGGAGGCGCGCTCGATCCCGACACCTACGCCGGCCCCGCCTCGTGGGAGGCGGCCCGCCTCGCGGCCGGTGCGGGGCTGGTGGCCGTCGAGGCCGCGGCGGCCCACGGTGCCCCGGCATTCGTTGCGGCCCGGCCCCCCGGCCATCACGCCACGGCAGACCGGGCGATGGGATTCTGCCTGGTCAACAACGTCGCGGTGGCGGCCGCGGCACTGGCCGGATCCGGCGAGCGGGTCCTCGTCATCGATTGGGACGTCCACCACGGCAACGGCACCCAGGACGTCTTCTGGGACGACCCGTCGGTCCTCTACGTCTCGACCCATCAGTGGCCGGCCTACCCGGGTACCGGCAGGTCGGACGAGGTCGGGGGGCGAGAGGCCAGGGGCACGACGCTCAACGTGCCGCTGCCGCCCGGCGCCACGGGTGACGTCGTCCGGAGAGCCTTCGACGAGATCGTCGCCCCGGCGGTGGCGGCGTTCTCCCCCACCTGGGTGCTCGTGTCGGCCGGATTCGACGCCCACCGCGACGACCCCCTTGCAGACCTGGCCCTCTCCTCGGGTGACTTCGCCGAGCTGGCCGGCCTGGTGGCCGCCTTTGCGCCTGCTCCCGGGCGGTTGGTGCTCTTCCTCGAAGGGGGGTACGACCTCAGCGCCATGCGGACTTCTGTGGCCGCGACCCTCGGACGTCTGGTCGGCGCCGAGGGAGAGACCGAGGACCCCACGTCGGGCGGTCCCGGGCACGAACAGGTCCGGTCGGTCGCCGAGCGTCGCGCGGCCGCCCTCGATCGACCTGCCTGATCGATGACGCGGGCAGAGGGGGTGCCGGAGCCCGGGCCGCTACTCTCGGTCCGTCGCGCCGCAGGCCTGCGCTGCGACGGTCGAGATGCGAAGGAGCGTGACCATGGCCGAGGCGCCGGCAGGCACGGACAGGAGTGCGGACCCCGAGGACACCATCGTCGTCGGCATCGACGGCTCAGATGAGTCGATCGCCGCTGCCCGGTGGGCGGCGGCGGAAGCGGCCCGAAGCGGTCACCGGGTGGTGCTGCTGTCGGCCTGGCAGTACCCCATGAGCTGGGGTGCGACCATCCCGCTGCCCGACGGGTACGACCCGGCCGCCGACGCCCGGGCCCTCCTCGACCCGGTCACCGACGGGCTGCGCGCTGAGTTCCCGTTGGTCGAGATCAACAACCGGATTGTCGAGGGTCATCCGGCCGAGGTTCTGGTGGAGGCCTCGCGCCATGCCCCGCTGTTGGTCGTGGCGAGCCGTGGCCACGGTGCGTTCACCGGGATGCTGCTCGGGTCGGTGAGCCAGCACTGCGCGGCCTACGCCCACTCACCCGTGCTCGTCTATCGGGCCTCCGCTGGCGGCTGAACCGACCACTCCGGCCCGAGCGACCGGTTCAGCCGGTGGGCATCGGGAAGATCACCGCCTCGTCGGCGCACTCGGCGATTGCCCGGTCACGGTCTTCTGGCGTGAACGGACGGACCGAGCCGGCTGCAGACAGGGCTGCGGGGAGCAGCGCCCCGTCCCCGGGCGTGCAGAAGGCGTGCACCCCGGGCGTCGAGAGCGCGAACCCGATGCCCCGGGTCAGGTCGGGTGCGTCGGTGTAAGGCTCGTACCAGGTCGTGGCGGTGTGCTTCCGTCCGCCCCAGGGGCGGGCTGCGGCCGCCTTGATCGCCATCACCCCGACGTCGTGCGCGGTTGCGTAGCCGAGCAGGGCCTCGGCGTCGTCGCGGTACGCGCCCGTCGGCCCAGAGCCGAGGATTGACCGGGAACATCACCGTGTCCAGGTCGTAGCGGCGCAGTGCCTCGAGGTGGGCAACGGGCGCCTCGAGATTGTGACCGGTGATGCCAACGAACCGGCACAGCCCCTCGTCGCGGGCCGCCAGGATGGCCTCGACCGCACCGGACCGCGCGTCGAGCTCGGCGAGGTCGGTGACCGCGTGCAGCTGGTAGAGGTCGAACCGGTCACAGCGGAGGAGGCCCAGGGACTCCTCCAGCTGAGCCCGGACGTCGTCGGCACGGTGGTGGAGGGTCTTGCACGCGACGAAGAGCTCGTTGCGCACTGCCGGAATGAACGGCCCGAGCGCTTCCTGCGCCCGGCCGTACTGGGGGGCGACGTCGAGGTGGTTGACCCCGGCGGCGAGCGCCGCCGAGAACGCCGCGCCGGTCGTCTCGGGGTCGCCGTCCCAGAAGGCCGCACCTCCGAGGATGGCCACCGACGAGTCGTGACCGGTACGGCCGAGCCGCCGCTGTTCCATGAGGACTCTCCTCTCGCGATCCGGCCTCAGCCGGCGGAGGCGGCGTCACGTGCCGCCTCCCACGCGGTGAGCATGGTGCCGAAGTGCATCGGGTTGTAGATGTCCTCCTCGTAGGACCACTGTCGGTTCCCTGCGTACTTGAGCAGTGTGAAGTTGTACTCCTGGTGGACCGTGCCGTCACCGGGATCACGCATTCGATTCCAGACCTGGCAGACCACCCAGCCCCGCTCCTCGTCGATCAGGTACCACTCGATGGGGAACTCGGGCATCTCGCTGCCGGGGTACTCGTGCATGGTCGCGGAGATCCACTCGTAGATGGCCTCCCGTCCCTCCATCCGGCCGTAGAGGTGCTCGACGTAGCGGGCGTCCTCGGTGAAGAGATCGGCCCAGGGCCGCCAGTCGCCGCTCGCTCCTGAGGCCGCCGCGACCTGCTGGTACTCGTCGAAGGCGTCTTCGATCTCGTCCCTGGTCCACTGTCCCATGTCCTGGCTCCTCACTGGCCTCCGGGCCACGGCACAGTGTGGTGCGCCCAGCGGGTCGGGGTCAACGGGGTGCGGGAAACGGCGTCGCGGTGTAACACAACCCGCTCCTGAGGCGTTGGTATGAGTAGGACACCGGTACTTCTGGCGCCGGACACGAGGGTCTCATCGGTGGGAACCGCACCGGTGCGGCCCGGAGACCAACCGCACCAATGCTGCACCGCCCTCGGCACCTTGCGGCGCGGTCGTTCCACCGGGCACCCCACGCCCGGCTCGCTTGTGGCGCCGGACTGATGACCGTTCCTGCCACCGGCCGGCGTCCGCCGGCATCGCCCCCCCCGGCGGTGCCGGTGGGCAAGGCCGGACAACACACTGGGCGGTCGCCAACTAGTCGATCGGCCGGCACCTATCAGCTCCTGGCGTGCAACCGTGCGAGGCCCTCGGCGAGCGCGGCGCCGTCCCCGTCGAGCTCCACGACCTTTCGGCGGGAACGTGTCCCGGCCACGATGCGGACCGCCCGTCGCGCCAGGCCGAGCTCGTCGGCCACCGCCCGGACCACCGCGTCGTTGGCACGTCCGTCGGAAGCGGGCTCGCAGACCCTGATCACCAACGCGCCGTCGTGCGTTCCCCCGATGCCGGGACGCGCCGCACCCGGCCGGACATGGACGGTCAGCCGCACGGCCCGCTCAGTCCCCGGCGCGGGATCGGCCCGGAGGCGTCCCGATCGGCGTCCTCACCGGAGCAGTCTCGCACGGGCCGGGACGGCCGAGCGCGTCCTCGGCTAGTACTGGGACATGCCCGCTCGAGAGCTGGTGGTCCTCGGCTCTGCCAGCCAGACCCCCACCCGCCACCGCAACCACAACGGCTACCTCCTGCGCTGGGACGGGCGATCGATCCTCTTCGACCCAGGTGAGGGTACGCAGCGCCAGCTGCTGTTCTCCGGGACCTCGGCCACACCGATCCACCACATCTGCATCACCCACTTCCACGGCGACCACTGCCTCGGCCTACCCGGGATGCTCCAACGCCTCTCCCTCGATCGGGTGGTCCATCCGGTCGAGGTGCTCTTTCCGCAGAGCGGCGTCGAGTTCTTCGAGCGCCTCCGGCACGCCTCTGCCTACCAGGACCACCTCGATGTGCGTCCAATCCCGGTGGCAGCCGACGGGCCCGTGTCGGTCAGCGGGCCGATGGCGATCGAGGCGGGCAGGCTCGACCACGACCCCGAGACGTTCGGCTGGCGGGTGGTCGAGCCCGACGGGCGCCGGATGGTGCCGGAGCTGCTCGAGGCGGCGGGAGTACGGGGACCGCAGGTCGGACGCCTGCTCCGGGACGGGGCGCTCGACCGTGACGGGGAGCGGGTCCTGCTCGAGCAGGTGAGCGAGGTCCGGCCCGGGCAGACAATGGCCTTCGTCATGGACACCGGCATGTGCGATGCGGCGGTGACCCTGGCCCGCGGCGCCGATCTCGTGGTGTGCGAAGCCACATTCGCGGAGGCCGACGCCGATCTGGCCCGCCGCTACCGGCACCTCACCGTGGGGGATGCCGCCCGGATCGCACGTGACGCGGGTGCCCGGCTGCTGGTCCTGACCCACTTCTCCCAGCGCTACCCCGACGTGCAGGTCCTCCTCGACGAAGCCGCGGCTGTCTTCCCGGACGTGGTGGCCGCCGAGGACCTGCTCCGAGTGGCGGTCCCGGCTCGCATCCGCTGACGGGACGGGGAGGACCCAAGCGACGCAGAGGACCGGTAGCTTGGATTTCGATGTTGCTCGTGGGGATGAAGCAGGGCCTTTTCGACCTGGATGCCGGCCATACCCTGGTCGACGGGCATACCGTCACCGACTTGGCGCCTGGTCCGAGGGGTTGGCACGCACTCCTCGACCGCCAGATCGTCGTCCGCCTCGACGACGGAGAGGTCATGACCGTGGGTGAGCTCCCCGCCGACGACGGCCAGAGCTTGGCCGTTCTGGCCGACGGAACTGTCGTCGTGGGCCAAACCGGTGCCCGTCTTACAATCGTCGGCGCCCAGGTGGAGGACGTCGGTACGTTCGAGCAGGTGCCGGGTCGAGACCACTGGAAGAACCCGGCCAGTGCGACCCCCGATACCCGGTCCATGGTTGCCAGTGGAGACGATCTGTGGGTGAACGTCCACGTCGGTGGCCTCTGGCACTCGGGCGACCGTGGGGAGAGCTGGCACGGGGTCATCGAACCCGGGGCGGACATCCACGAGGTGCGGGCGGAGACGGGATCGGTAGCCGTGGCAGCCGCAGTTGGATTCGGATGGAGCGAGGACAACGGGAACACGTGGTCGTGGAACACCGAGGGACTCCAGGACAGTTATCTGCGGGCGGTGTGCGTCGACGGCGAGTCCGCCTACGTTTCGGCGTCAGACGGGCCGTTCACGAGACGTGGCGCCGTCTACCGGGCTCGGCTCGGGTCGGCGTTCGTCCGTTGTGATGAGGGTCTGCCCGAATGGTTCCCAGAAAACGTCGACACCGGGCACCTCGATGCTGCCGGCGGTCGTGCCGCCATCGGTTTCGGGGAGGAGGTCCATATCTCTGAGGACGATGGTGCGTCGTGGCACGCCAGCACGGTTCCCGGCGTGATCACGGTGGTTCGCCTCGGGCGGGACTGAGCACTCAGAGCCCGGTCGCCTCGAAGAGTCGGATCGCTCACAACAAGAGTCACCGGGAGCGGGTTCGCGGAGACGCCCGATCCCTCTTCCATAGCCATACGTTGCCGTGGTCCCTCCCACTCAGCGGTTCGGCCCCATATCTGGAGGTGTGTCCTCACGGATCAGATCCCAATCGCAGTACGGTTCGGCCCTTCCGGCAGAGCGTCATCGTCCGACAGCGTTCCAACTCGGCGTCGAGGGCGCGTGAACGGTTCCGCCACTCGACCCCCATCCAGGCGTCCCGGCGCGGGTCTGCCAGGTGACCCCGAGCCGCTCGCCGGGCAGTGACCCAGCGACGCGACGGAGGTAGAGGGCAGGCGGCCGGCGACGCCGACTCAATCACGAACGAGCTTCAGTGCCAACCGGGGAGCCACGAAGGATGCCAGAAAGATCGGCAAGAACCTCTTTCCGGTGCATCGAAAGGCGACGACTTCACCCTCGGCGGCATCGAAGGTTGCGGTGCTACTCGAGTTTCTGCCATTACGGACCTGCAGGGTATGACGGCCGGGCTCGACTGGTATCTCGATCGTGTCGTTCATTACGACCGACCCAACTCGCTCATCGTCGACCGCGACGTCGTACGTACCACGACGGACCTCCGCTCCGATTGCTTTGTGAGTCACTTTCAGCGTCGCCGACATCTGTTGATCTCCTCTTGTTTCCGAACAGCCATTGTCTGGCTGCTCGGCGACGAACCCAACGGTACCGGCGGCCCTCTTCCACACCGATCGGTCCCGAGTGCCTCACTGTGGAGCATTCGGCCACAACACACTCACAGGTCGCCGCCCGTAGGACTCAACGGCAAGGACATCAGACCCTTTCTCGCGCGAGTCGAGTGGCGCCACCGAGTCCGTGTCGAGGGGGACACGACCACGATCCAGCGGAATCCGCCACCGTCAGGCAGACGTCAATGATCGGTTTGGCAGCAAGCCCTGGGACGGAAGTCGATCCAATGCGGTCCACGGCGATGGCGCGATCGGCGAGAACGCCCACAATCGCCCTGCGCTCCTGCTCGAAGCAGATCGGCCACTCCGGCTCATAGCCGACGATGACAATGTCGGCTTTCGACGGCCCACCGATGAAGGAGCTTGGGTCGCTGGAGTGCACCGACCAGATTGTGTCACTGATCGTGGAGGCCGACCATCGTGTCGGCGAGGTAACCCTGACCACCCTCCCATCGGGTATCTGTGAAGGACATGCACGTCGTACTGTGACAACCATCCTCGCGTCCTACTTGTCCCAAGGAGGTTGGCGTGGCGGCTGCAGCTTTGAGCATTCAGGAATCCTTGTTTCCGGATCTCACCTGTTTCGGCTGCGGACCGGCAAACACCGAGGGATTCCACCTCCGGAGCTACCAGCACGGCGACTTGACCGTCGCGATGTTCACTCCTCGTCCAGAGCACGACAACGGATTCGGCTTTCTCGACGGAGGCATAATGGCCACGGTCCTCGATTGCCACTCGGCTGCCGGGTCATGTGGGAGGTCCATCACCGAGGATGGAAAGCTGAAGGAGGGGCACCCATCCCCTTCGTCACCGCAGGGATCGACGTGCGATCCTACGACCGACACCCCTCGGGCCCGAGTTGGAACTGCGAGCGAGACCGGCGGCCATCTCCGAATCCGAGATCATTGTCGATGCAGAAATCGTGTTCGACGGCAAGCCAAGGGCCACGGGAGTTGCTACGTGGAAGCGATTCCGTCCTCGCTAGCACCCGCAATGCATCGAGTCCTGAGATGCCGTTAGAAGCTCCAGCGTGTTTGGCTGAACCTTTCTCCTTTGCCAAATCCGAATCCGGTCTCGGTGCAACGCGATAAACTAGGACCTCTGCGCGCCGAATGGCGTCCCCGAGGCCGGCCCACGTTCCCTCTGGTTCGACGAAATGCGGTCCGTACTTCGCCTCGTAGGTGTTGGCAACACGTCCAAGTTCGGCATGGTCGTTCACGCCGTCGGCCGTACCTTCAATCACGAGATCGAGACCCTCGAGGGTGCCCTGCCCCGTAGTCAGGACGCAACGACGGTTTGCTTGGAGGTTCTTCGCTTCCCGTTCGTTTGGTCCAGTACAGAAGTACAGAGCCCCTTCGAGCCAGACTCCCAACAGGGGCGTGACATGCGGCCGACCGTCGGGTCGAACGGTGGAAAGCCAGTACACCTCAGCGCCCATCAGCTCGTCCCGAGCCCGAGACCAGTTAGTCGGCGTCGCATTCGGGCTGCTGAAGGCGCTCAGCTCGGTCACCGGAACTGGTTCAGCCATGCCGCTCTCCGATCGTTTACGTTCGTGCGAGCAAAGCCAGCAATGCTGGGCAGGTCGCCGAGCCCATCGTGCCACACGCCACCGATGTGCTAGTCGGGGGATGTGTACCGCTGACCCGGTTCGGGGATACGCCTGGCAGAATTGCAAAAGGCCGGGAGGACTTCCACCCCTCAGATGGGGCGACGACTTTTGGTGATCGGTACACGTCAAATGAAAGACACGGGCCTGAGCAGTGTCACCGGACTATCAGAAGGGAGACGCAATGGAGATCGTCAACTTGGGTGCGGCGGACGGGCTGCCCCCAGTGAACTGGGCGAACGTCGTCGAGAAACTCGATGCCGGATCGTCGCCGGCTCCCGACGCCAACAACGCTCGCACGACATGGCTCTCGACGGTGAACGCGGACGGGAGCCCCCACGTGACTGCGGTCGGTGCGCTCTGGCTGGACGGAAGCTTCTGGTTCCAAACCGGATCGGATACCCGGAAGGGCCGCAACGTCGCCCGCGACCCGCGCTGCTCGATCGCGGTGTCGATTCGCGATGCAGATGTCGTCGCCGAAGGCGAGGCAGAGCGGGAGACCGACCCGGCCACACTGACGCGTCTTGCCAAGGCCTGGGCAGATCAGGGGTGGCCCGCCGAACTGGATGAGACCGGGGCTGGTATCACTGCCCCGTTCAACGCACCCTCCCAAGGACCACCGCCGTGGAAGGTATTTCGCGTCAAGCCCCATTCGGTGACCGTGGTACTGGGCACCGAACCGGGCGGGCTGACTCGCTTCAGGTTCTAACCTAAAGCCAGCGAGGGGCGACTTGCCCGTCCTCGCCGATTGAGGGATTGCTCGACTCAGCGCTCCGCTCGTCCGGTCCCAGTCCAGAGCGCACGGATCACGGCCCGGAGCAGGTGATCGGGGGCGGGTTCTGTGGGAAGGCGTCCCACCCGACGGAAACAATGTTGGTTGACGGTGGTGACAGGTGGACCTACGTTGCGTGGAGCCACTCCTAGGCGGACCCCGGGATTGGTTCTTCTGGCGCTGTTCGATACTCGAAAGTAGGTCACAATGATTCGTAGAACGTTGCTGTTCGCTGCAATGCTCACAACCATGGTCGGCGGACTGTTCGTCGCCACCCAGGAGGCAGCCGTCGCCGCCCCGATCGCAACCGGCACGGCAACCTGTCCCGTCACCGCTGGATCGGGCACCGTAAGTCCGGGGCTTTCGGCAGTCGGCCACCTCTATGGAGTCAAGATCAACTTCACCGCCGTCCTGGGTCACCCAGGCTCGACTCTTTTGTGCGGCGGAGCGGTGGCCACACCCGCAGGCGTGCACGTCCTAGGTGGCACCGTCACCGGTTCGGGCTACTACAACGCTCCATCCGCGATTGCTCACGGAAGCTCTTGTGCGAACTTCGACGGTCCGGACAGGGTCGGTGTGATCAAGGAGACCATCGTTTGGACGACCATCGGTGGGCCGATTGCGAACACCAACGTCACCTACACAGGCGACATCGGCTCGACCACCGGTCCCGTCAACGGATTCGACACACTCACCCTCAAAGCTCCGTATGGCGTCAAAACCGCCGGATCATCGTTCCACGTGCCCGCGTCTGCCGATCACGAGCAAGTTCGTGACCACACTTCCGGCGCCCGGAGCACATTGCGTCGGAACGACCACTGCATTCAAGATCACAGGCGGCGGTGTTGCCATGTAACAATGGTCGTCGTGATCAACGACTGACTGCGCCCACCCTTTTGGCAGGAGAGGATGGTGAGAAAGAGCCAGGCCCGTCGAGCGGGTTCCGCCACCCTCTCTCGGCCTGGCTCTTTCGCGTCGAACGCGAAGCGACCCGGGCCGAACGGAGGTCTCATCGCAGGAGAAGCGCAGTCAGGAAACAGGGGGGAGTCGTCGTAACTGTCGTTGGCTGGAATTCTCTCTCGTTTACGCTGGAAGTCATCCGAGGCCAAGTTGGTTTGGGGGCTGTCGCCTTCGATGTCATTGCTGTTCCAGTCGCCACCCTTGGGATGATGATTCTCCTCGGTAGTGGTGCCGCCGTCGGTGGAACCGGTCGTGTGATCAGCGCTCGATGTCGTTACGGGAGACGCCTACCGAGGGTCGGGTCGCCCATCTCATAGCTGCCCCGCCAACCATGATGGGGGCGACTCGAACGTGACCCCACGGTCCAATAACTCTCAGGGGAACAACATGGCTGGGTCGTCAACACGTGGGATCGGGGCTGGAGCGTGCCCCGACGACGGACCCCTTCTAGGACCCGTACCTGCCTTCGGATGGGTTGCTTGCAGGCCGCCAACCAGGACCTATAAAGCCACTGCGCCCTATCGACCGATAGATGACCAGGGGCTTGATCGAGGAGGAGCAAGTGGTCGCTGGAGTAACCATCGTCGTCCTGGCTGCCGTCTTCATCGGGCTGAGTCTGTGGTGGGTCAGGGTTCACGGAAGCTGGGGCCACCCGCAAGCGTCGAACAAGGGGCGGGTGCATACGAAGAAGCGCCGCAATCCCTCGGCTGCTGCAGTGAGGCATGATGCTGATCAGACAATCACCGCCGTGAGCATCCTGGGACCCAGGAGAGGCCGGTAGCCATCGCCCGAGAGTTACGCGCGTCCGCGAGCAAGCCGAGCGGGCGGTTCGCGGTGCCAACACTGTGGCCCTGGATAACGCGCCATAGCCGGTGGTCAGGGACAGGCTGGGATACCGATTTGAGGGCAGGACCCACCTGCGACTGACCTCGTGTGGCCTGGGATCTAAAGGGTCTCTCCCGACTTGCCGACCAATACAGTGTGGCCCGTCCGGAGAACCCGAAAGTCAAGGAAGCTATCGTCGCGGCTCTGGCTGCGGCCTGCTCCCATGGTCATGTCCTGCCTCCTGAAGAGGGAGCGAGGCTCTCTGACGCTTGGGACAATGCCCTGTTCACTGCATTCGATGCGGCTCGGCCACCCGGAAAGTTCGAGTCCTGGGCCAGAAGGTCACTCCCAAAGCTTGCGGCCGGTTTCCACGCGGCGAAACTGGAGATGACCAGTCCAGATCGGTGTGATGTAATCCGTCTTTCGGCTGTAGCCATCTTCGAGTCACGTCGGCGCGAGCTTCAAGCCCAAGAAGGCTGATCGGAACTTAGCGCCTATCACCACTCACAAAACATGGACCCGCGTACGAGCTGGTATCGCTCCCTGACCCAGTGCGATCGGGGGCGCCCCCTACCGATATCAGAGTCGCCGGAGGTCCGAACACGCAGTGGTGCCCGCGTTGTAGCCATGTCACCGAGGCAGCCTGTTGGCAAGTCTTGGGCTGGGACGCAGGGCGGGTCGGGCGCACGGCGTGCCAGCATGGGGCCATGGAAAGCGTGACATCCCCTCGTAGCGCGACCGGCGACGCTGAGGGGTGGGACCTGCGACCCATGGCCATCGATGACGTCGAGGCGGTGATGACCGTGGTCGAGGCCGCCAATGCCGCGCAGGCAGAGGCGAGTCAGCTTCCGCCGCGCATCCCACCGAGCGACGCCCAGTTGGAGGCCAGCCGCGTGGGCCATGCCCGCTTCGTTCAGCGCGACGGGCCCGGAGCTTGGGTGGCGATCTCGGAAGGGCAGGTGGTGGGCGTTGCCGAGTCTGTCCGACGGGAGAGCTTCTGGGGGCTGTCCATGCTGTTCGTTCATCCAGCGTTCCAGAGCCGGGGAGTGGGCAGGCGGCTCCTCGAGGCGGCCGTGGGCTACGCCGCTTGCGCCACCCAGCGCATGATCCAGTCGTCGTCCGACCCCCGAGCCATGCGCCGCTACTTCCTGGCCGGACTGGCCATGCACCCGACGGCTGAGATGGGAGGCCAACCCGACCGCCGGGCCATCCCACCCTCGCTGCCCGGTCGGGATGGCGATGAGGGGGACCTTGAATTGGTGGCCGAGGTGGAGGCACAGCTGGGCCGTTCGCGTACTGAGGATGTGGCCTTCGGGCTGAGTGACGGGCGTGTCCGCATTGACGTGGTAGACGGCGACCCTGGGCGAGGATGGGTGCTTTGGCACCCGGACCGACTGGTCATGCTGGGGGCAACTAACGAGCAGACAGCCGCCGTCCTCCTGTGGCGGTTCCTCGCCGGCTCCGAGGGAGAAATCCTGGTCCACGGTCTCACCGCTGCGCAGCAGTGGGCGTTCGGCGTACTCCATCAGGCGCGTCTCACGGCGAAGATACACGGGTCCTTGTTCGTTGACGGCTTGGCCGTCCCGGTCCCCTGGATCCCTTCAGGCTGGTACTTCTAGACCGTCATTAGCGGGGTAGGACGAAGGGCAACGGAGACTTTGCTCGAAAGTCCATCTAGCCTGCGTGCATGGGCATCTTCTTCAGATCCCCGGACGTTCATGCTCCCGAGAAAGTGCGCTGGAGGAAGCTCGCAAACCGGACGCAGGGCGGTCGGCGGTTGCCTGTACCTCACCGACAGGCGTCTGATCTTCGAGCCAGACCGAGTGGATGCCGCGATGAGGGGACGGCCTTGGTCGGCTTCACTGGCATCCATCAAGGCGGTCGGTACTGACGCTCCCAACGGCAACCTATTCTCCGGTGGGGTAAGGACCCGGCTGCGGCTCGATCTGAATTATGAGTGCTCCGAGTACTTCGTCGTCAATGGCGTCCAGGAGGTGGTCGAGGTGATCGGAAGGGCCGTCCAAGCATGACCACCGACCCGGCATTCGGGGGCACCCTTGGAGAGATCCGCATCGTCCGGTGTCTCGACAAGCGCCGACCGCACCGAGTTTGGTCTAAAGCCCCAACTCACTCAGCTTTCGTGCAATCGGTGCGTCAAAGTTCTGATGCACTACAAACGCTAGAAGTCCCGCCACGATGGCAACTGCGAGCTTCTGCCTGAAGATCGACTTGACGACAGTCGTCACGAGTAGCCAGATCAAGATGTGTGCAACCGCCTTTGCCAAGAGGCTCGGTGGGGCTACGGCTTCTTCCATCTCATCCATGCCAACCGATTTCATCACCATCGGCGGCCAGTAGCAACAGCCGGAAGTATCTCTGACCCGATGCTAGGGACCCACCGCTAGGACCGAGGTTGTCCCGCTGAGCGTGGAATTTGAGGTGACGGTCCCCCGCCTGATGCCTGCCAGGTGGTAGGTCTCGGGCGTCCGTCACAAGACACCAACCAAGAAGGGGACCGTCATGAAGAAGAACTATCAGACCACGACCCGCCGCGCCGGCGCACCGGCCGCACGACGCCGAAGAAGACCAGGCTCGACGCCGGCCGGGCTGCGCACGAGGCGGCCGTCGCGCTGCCCGACACCGTCACCGTGGCCATCGCCGAGCTGGCCGGCGAGCTCGAGGAGGGCCTGCTGGCCTTCGTCGTCGGCACCGGGCTCAAGGTGCTCGACGTGATCCTCGAGTCCGAGGCCACCGCCCTCGCCGGCGAGAGGGGCCGCCACGACCCCGAGCGCACCGCGGTGCGCCACGGCACCGACGACGGCCTGGTGACCCTCGGCGGGCCGCCAGGTCCCGATCCGCCGTCCCCGGGTGCGCACCGCCGACCGATCGCCGAGGTGCCGCTCCCGACCTACCAGCTGGCGTCGTCGACCGAGCTGCTCGGACGCGAGGCCATGGCGAGGATGCTGGCCAAGCTCTCGACCCGCCGCTACCAGGTCGGCCTCGAGCCGGTGGGCGAGGCCATCGAGGCGACGACCCGCTCGGCGTCCAAGTCGGCGGTCTCGCGCCGCTTCGTCGCCGCCACCGAGACCGCGCTGGCCGAGCTGATGGCGGCCGATCTCTCCGACCTCGACCTGGTGGCGCTCATGGTCGACGGGGTCCATTTCGCCGAGCATCTGTGCGTGGTCGCCCTCGGCATCGACATCGACGGGACCAAGCATCCGCTCGCCGTGGTCGAGGGCGACACCGAGAACGCCACGGTGGTCAAGCGATCTCTTGGTCGGGCTGCGCGAGCGGGGCCTCGACGTGACCAGGCCGATCCTGTTCGTCCTCGACGGCGCCAAGGCGCTCGCGCAGCGCGGTCAAGGCGGTCTTCGACCACCCGGTGATCGCTCGGTGCCAAGAGCACAAGATCAGCAACGTCAAGTCGCAGCTGCCCAAGGCCGTGGCCACGCGTCGTCGAGCGACGATGCGCGCCGCCTATCGCAACCCCGACCCCCTGGCCGGCCAGGGCGACCTCGAGGCCCTGGCCAAGGAGCTCGATCGCTCCCACCCCGGTGCCGCCGGCCTCCTGCGCGAAGGACTGGCCGAGACGCTTCACCGTCAGCCGCCTCGGCGTCCCGCCGACGCTGGCCCGCACGCTGCGCTCGACCAACGCCATCGAGTCGATGATCGAGATCTGCCGGGACCACTCGACCAACGTGAAGCGCTGGCGTGACGGGCAGATGGCGCTGCGCTGGTGCGCGGCCGGCATGCTCGAGGCCAAGAAGCAGTTCCGCCGCGTCAACGGCTACCTGCACCTGAAGGCCCTGCGCGCCGCGCTCGACGCTCACGTCGCGACGCCGTGTCACACCCGATCACTACGCTGTCGACAAGGAGGTGGCCGCATAGCCGACCAGCTCGGGGCCGTCACCGAAATTCCACGGCGGTCGGGACATCCTCTCGGGACCTGTCTCCCGGTTGATGCTTCCTGTGTCGTCTAGCAGACAGACGGATGCCCACCGGTGGTGCACACTGGTCTTACGGACTCTCAGATGGTGCTCTGAGTCCCCCAACCGGAGCTGCCGCCCCCCCATGGCAGTTCCCGACAGGCCCCGGTCGGCCCCCTGACCGGGGTCTCGTCACCTCCCCGTAGCGGAGACGGGGAGAGGATGTGAGCATGTGCCAGCAACGACGGTGAAGGAGCAGGGCCATTTGACCACCTCCACCACCAAGCAAACCCTGACCACAGCCTGTAGACGACTGTTGGCGAAGGTAGACCCCCTGCGGACAAGCTGGACGTGCACTAGTCATGCCGGAGTGTGACACTCTCCCGGTGCTGTGGGGTACGCCACCACCGCAGTGCCCTGAAGGATCGCTCCATCCACCGAATGATCGAACTGTGGTCCTAACGTCGTTCTCCAGAATCGCTCATGAGTACGGGGGACCATTCGGGCGGTCGATACAAGAAGAAATGAGGTGGGGGGCTATGGAAGAAAAGGGTGAAGGCTGGCTTGTGTTTGCGGCCATAGTGCTCGGAGTCGCAGGCATCATGCGGGTCTTCGACGCTATCTGGGCGTTCCGCTACCACGGCGCGCTTCCGCAGAACTTCGAGGATGCAATCTTCGGCCACAGCCTGAAGACGTATGGATGGGTGTATCTCGTTGTCGCCGCCATCCTGATCATCTGTGCAGGAGGAGTCATCGCGCGATCGCAGATCAGCCGCTGGATCGGGATCTTCGCCGGGGCGGTATTGTCAATCAGTGCGGTCTGGTGGATGCCCTTCTATCCCGTGTGGTCGCTTGTGTACATCTTCGTCGGCGTCCTGGTCATCTACGGCCTGGCTGTCTACGGAGGGCGTGAGTCAGCGGCCTAGGCGCTAGTCGTATCGCGAAAAAGGCCCCCTGGTCCGCCGGGGGCCTTTTTCGCGGTGACGGTGAGACCTCGGATACTTCTTAACAGTCGCCCTCCTCCCGCTGACCGGGGGCACCTCGATGTCAAGATAGCATTGACATCATGAGCGAGCAGTTCGCCGACTGGGACAGGGAAATCAGCCAGGTAATCAACGCTGCTAGAGATGTGAAGGTCGCAGAGTTGATGCTTCGACGACAGGTGGCTGCCGCACGGAAGGCTGGCCATTCTTGGGCCTCGATTGGATTCGCATTAGCCTCGATCCACCGAATTCTGACCTGATCCGGTAGCCGTGTATCCGCGGAAAGTGCCTCCCCCGCTGGGAAAATGACGGTGTTCTAGGCCCTCATCTCACCCATCTCAAGGAGGCACTTTCTGTGACGTCAGTATCGCGCGGAATTCGATCGCATCGAGGTGACCTTCGATGACCCGCACCTGGTGGCCAATGCCGGGCTCTTGCTGGTGGCCACGCTGGTGGTCCGGCTCCATCTCGAGCGCCTGATCAACAACACGGTCGACCTGTCGGGTCGTGTCGGTGGAGCTCTTCCCGGCCGCAAGGTGCTGACCCTGGTGCACGCCCTGGTGGCCGGTGGCAGTCACATCGACCATGCCGACGTGCTCCGAGCCGGTGCCACCCAGGCGGTGCTTCCCCACCGGGTGATGGCGCCATCGACCTTGGGCACGTTCCTGCGGTCATTCTCGTTCGGCCATGTGCGCCAACTGGATCGGGTCTTGGCCGAGGCACTGCGTCGTGCGTGGTCACTCGGTGCAGGTCCCGGTTCGGACCGGTTGGTCGTCGACCTCGACTCCACCATCTGTGAGGTGTGCGGCAAGGCCAAGCACGGCGCTGGCTATGGCTACACGAAAAAGCTTGGCTACCACCCAATCCTGGCTGTCCGGGCAGCCACCGGTGAGCTCCTCCATGTCCGGATGCGCAAGGGATCGGCCAACACTCAGCGGGGGACCAAGCGGTTCGTCGAAGAGCTTGTCGCCCGGCTCCGTCGGGCCGGCGCCACCGGTGAGCTGGTCATGCGCTTCGACTCGGGGTTCTGGTCGAACGCCACCATCGCCACCTTGGGACGACTGGGCGTCGGCTACACCATGGGGGTCCGCATGGTGAAGTCCGTGGTCACAGCAGTGTCTGGCATCGACGAGGAGGCCTGGACTCCCATCGACTACACCTGCGACGGCATGGCCGAGGTGGCCGAGTGCGTCTACAAGGGTTGCCGGCTCATCGTGCGTCGGACCCGGTTGGTCGGGCGCCAAGCGACGCTCTGGCCCGAGTGGCGTCACTTCGCCTTCCTGACCGATCAGGAAGGCACCGCCGTCGAGGTCGACGCCTTCCACCGTGCGCACGCCACCGTCGAGTTGGCCATCAAAGACCTGAAGGAGGGGGCGGGCATGGAGCACGTCCCTTCGGGCAACTTCAGCGCCAACGCCGCATGGCTGGTCTGTGCCGCTCTCGCTCACGACCTCATCCGCTGGAGCGCCATGCTCGGCGAGCTCACCTCGAAGGACCACCTCGTTGTGGCCCGAACGATGCGCACAAAGTTCCTATCCATCCCCGGCCGCCTCGTCAGTCCCGGCGGCAGACCGACACTTCGTGCTCCACTCGAATGGCCATGGGCGGAGGCGTTCTCACGGGCACTCGATCGCCTGCGTGCCCTCCCACCCGTCCCGGTGTAGTCAGCCCACCGCGGCCGGTGCACCGCAGAAGACTGAAGGACGGCACTGACAACCAGTGAGAATCACAAACCCTTGGTCTCGCACGCCCCAACGGTCGCTGAAGAAGGCACCGCTCTCGCCACTCGCACCGATGCGGTGGTGGCCACGGAACTCAGCGTGTCACCAGGTCGTCGATCGGTGGATCGAGGATTAGGAATCTCTCGACAGGCGGCACAGCAGAGATTCGGAGGGGGCCAAGCTCCAGGCGGCTGACCCCCCTCTTCCGGCAGCGTTATGGGATGGCCCGGGTAGATGGCGGAAGGAGACCTTCGTTACTTGGACTGCGTGAAGCGGAGTTTGTTTCCAGATGGGTCATGAAACTGGGCTTCGATGCCGTATGGCATCTCGGTGGGCTCCATGATGAACTCGACGCCTCGCTCGACGGTGTCCCCAAGTTTGTTGAAGTGAGGTGGTGGTCCCCCTCCTGAGTCCTGCCGTGAGGTAGGTGTTCAGGAGACCAATCCAAAGAACCACCCAGAAAGGGGACCACCAATGAAGAAGAAGCTACCCGTCGTGACCGTCGCGGAGGTGGAGGAGGCAGATCGCCTCGCTGGCCTGCCGCTCGAGGCGACCGTCGCCCTGGCCGAGGTGGCCGGAGCCGTCAAGGACGGTCTGCTGGCGTTCGCGTCGGCCACCGGCCTCGTCGTGATGCGCCAGATGATGGAGGCCGAACTGACCGAAGCGATCGGCGAGAAGCACGCCAAGATCCCGACCCAAGAGCGTGTCGGAAACTGGCACGGCAACGCGAAGGGTTCGGTCGTTCTCGGCGGGCGCCAGGTCAGCACCGAGCGCCCGCGGGGACGCAGCACGGCGGGGAGGAGATCGGGCTCGACACCTGGAAGGTGTTCAGCTCGGCCGACCTGCTCAACTCCCTCGTCGTCGAGCGCATGCTGGCCGGGGTGGCCACCCGACGCCACGCTGACGTGGCCGAGCCAGTCGGAGCAGAGCTCGAGGAGCGCTCCAAGTCCATGTCCAAGTCGGCAATCTCCCGGCGCTTCGTGGCGGCCACGAGCAAGGCCATGGACGAGCTGATGGCCCGGAACCTCTCCGACCTCGACGTGGCCGTGCTCATGATCGACGGGCTCGACGTGGCCGGCTCGTGTGCCGTGGTCGCCCTGGTCATCACAGCCGACGGCACCAAGGTCCCCGTCGGGCTCTGGCTCGGCGACACCGAGAACAAGACCGTCGTCACCGCCCTGTTGGCCGATCTGGTGGCCCGGGGCCTCGACGTCGAGTCGGGCGTGCTCTGCGTCATCGACGGCGCCAAGGCGCTCGCCGCGGGCATCAAGAAGGTGTTCGGCGACGCCGCCTTGGTGCAGCGATGCGTGCTGCACAAGCGTCGGAATGTAGAGGGTCACCTGCCCAAGGAGCTGGCCGGGGTCACCGACAAGCGATTGGCTCTCATCTTCGCCCAGCCCGACGCGGCCAAGGGCCTGGCCGCCGCCAAGGGACTCGCCAAAGAGCTCGAGGCCGACCATCCCGACGCCGCTGCGTCGCTGCGCGAAGGGCTCGACGACATGTTCACCGTGCGGCGTCTCGGCGTCGGCGGCACATTGGCCGCGACGCTGACCACCACCAATTGCATCGAGTCGATGATCTCAATCGCCAAGCGGACGACGCGACGAGTCACGAAATGGAAGGACGGCTCGATGAAGAAGCGCTGGGTCGCCGCCGGCATGCTCGAAGCAGAGCGCTCGTTCCGGCGAGTACGAGGCCACAAGGACATGGCCAAACTGGTCACCGCCCTTGGCCGCCAAGTCACATCCGTCGTCGTTACACCCGACTACGATCAGGCAGCAGCCTGAATGAGCTGTGGCCACCGCTGAACTTCAACAACGAACGGGGCAACGTCCCTCGCTCCTTTAGCTCTAGGTAGGTCGCCTGGCAATCGTCTGTAGCGAAGTGGTAGCTGCCGATCACGCCTTTGGCGATGAACTCGCGTAGTTGCTTGGCCTGCTCACCGTCGATCACGGGTGGACCCAGGACCGTCAAGATGAACGACACATCGGGCTGATTGGTGGGACCAACCGTCGACCAACGGTAGTTACCCATCTCAGCAACCGTAACGTCCTCACGCACTTCCATCCCGAGCCGTTTCGTATAGAAGGTAAGTGCTTCGTCCTGGTCATGGACCCACACCGTTACGTGCGTCAGTTTCCCCAGCATTGCCATTCCTCCGTCGACTGATCTTTGGGGGTGACGTTAGACAGTTTGCTTTACGTTGTCTTCTCGAAAACGGCTCTCTTCGTGCGGACGCCCCCAGGCTTGCATCACGCAGGCCGGTATCTGAACACGGTCGGCGGCCGGCGGGAACTTCGCTCGGTATGCTCTCGGGGAGCATCCGAAGTAGCGCGAGAAAGAAGTCGTGAACGAGCCCACACTGGTGAGTCCGACGCTCACGCATATGTCCGCCACCCTGCGATCCGTGTTGCGAAGGAGCGCCGCTGCTCGTTCTAGGCGACGCGTTAGTAAGTAATGATGCGGTGTCTCACCAAACGTCCGACGAAACTCGCGACGGAAGTGGGCCGGGGACAGCCGGGCGGCATCAGCGAGGACCGAGGCGTCAAGTTGCTCGAAGTACCTACAGTCCATCAAGGCTTTGGCTCGGAGAAGGTGCCGGGCGCGATGGATAACGAGCACGTCTTCCAGTATCGCGGAACCTGAAGCGTGTCCGTCGTCGCGGCCACTGACTCGGCCGCTCGGCACCTTCGCCGATAACCGCCGCCGACCCGGCGATCGGAGGCACCCAGCAGCTCTCACCTCGGGCAGTTCAAGCTCGATTACTGAGTCGTGCTCCAAGCAGGGAGGTGAGGAGGTTTGTTAGGGACTCCTTGGAGCTCCGGTGGGCAAGCAGGCTCAGTTCACCACCGTCAGCGGTGGAGACGCGCAAACCAAGAGTGCCAAACAGGGCTCCTTGCGCGCTCTTGCGCAACTCGGCCGTACCACAGGCAGTGCCCACCGCACCTCCGATGAGAAGGGCGATTGCAGGAGCGGGAAGGTGCCAGCTCTTCACTACCTGAGCGTAGCCAAGCTGCTGGAACTGACCGCTCAACCGGTGAGGGGGTCACCCCGCTACCGCGGTGAAAGGCCGGACGGACCCGATGGATCGTGCCAGTGTGTGTGGGTGTTGGAGCGACTACCGAAGGTCGTCGAAGAGGACGATTTTGTCGTGAGGGTCTGGCAGCTAGAGGACGCTGAGGCGTTGCATGAAGCGGTGGTGGAAAGCACAGAGCATCTCCGCCCATGGATGGATTGGATCGCGGAGGAGCCGATGACCGTTTCTCAGCGACGTGCCCTGATCGAGGATTGGGAGCGTGACTGGGAGCAGGGTGGATCGGTTCCGATGGGGGTCTTCCAGGCAGGAGTGGTTGTCGGCGGCTCGGGATACGTCAACCGCAAGGAGCACAGCCTGGAGATTGGCTACTGGGTTCGCGTCGGACACCTGGGTAAGGGGCACGCTAGGCGCGCAGTACGACTCCTGACCTCAGCAGCGTTCGCCATCCCTGAGATCAACCAGGTAGAGATCCACCACGACAAGGCGAACGTGAAAAGCGCTGCCATTCCTCCGCGTCTCGGATATCACTTCCTGGGAGAGAGGCCGCAACCAATCCGCGCCCCTGGTCAGGTGGGCATCGGCTGTGTGTGGATATTCACCCGCCAGGACTGGGTGCCCCCCGCTCCTTGAAACATGTTCCACGCACGAGTCAGCCTGGCGTGCCACCGATGTGCTGCGAGTTCCGTCGGTGGCACGGGTGTCCCACCTTCCCGGTGGTCGGGGCAGGCCGATGCAACTCAGGGCCGAGGGAAGATGCGGCCCGACGTCCGCTGCATGAGGTGGGCCGCTGCCGTGCAGGTGGATCCGGCCGACGTGCAGACCATGATGCGTCGATGACGGCGCTAGGGTTGTGCCTGCCCCCGGTCACTTCGAAAGCGCTGAGGGCCCCGTGGAAGCGGTAGGACGGCTGCCGCCCGCAACCCCGCTACCGACAAGGAATCTCTCATGACACCCCCCACCGGCGAAGTCCGCTTGATCGGCCATAAGCGCCGCTTTGCCGAATCGATTGCACAGATAGACACGGAGCTCGAGTATGCCTTGGGTACTTCCGTCGCCGCACGCAGAGAGGAAGTTGTGGCTGCCGCCCGCGCCGCTTACGGCCCCAGCGAGGACTTCCGTGGAGTACGTGATGCCTGGGATGCCGTCTTCCCCGATGGCGTCTACAGCGCCACCGGTTTGGCCGAAGCCAAGCGGCTGGCTTAGCCAGCGTTGTCCCCCAGGGGGTCACTCTCCCGGCATGAAGAGTGTGAGAGTGCCTTGCAGCCAGACCATCCACCGAGCGCTGTGGGCCCAACACTACGGTCAGCAGCACCTGGGGCTCGGTCTGACTCGGCACGCATGCTTGCGCATCTACCGTGCCCATCGCAGTTCGTCGACTGATGTCCAGGCTCGTCCGGCACGACCGGTCGGGCGGTGTGATCGGTCGTCCTGTTCAAGCAGGTCGACACGCCACGTTCCCGCCGTTCCGGCAGTGCGTGCCACCCCTTGGCCTAATGCGAAGAAGGAGTGGCAGTGACAACCATCGTAGAGAGCGAACGCGCCCACGTGGGCGGAGTCGACACCCATGCCGATGTCCATGTGGCGGCGGTCATCGACCCCCAAGGCGGGTTGTTGGGGGTGGAGTCGTTTCGTGCGAGCCCCGACGGCTACAAAGAGCTGAGCAGGTGGATGCGCAACTTCGGCACCATCGGCATGGTCGGCGTCGAAGGCACAGGATCGTATGGGGCGGGCCTGTCGCGCCATCTCCGGAGCGTGGGCCTCCTCGTCGTCGAAGTCGACCGGCAGAACCGCCAGGCTCGCCGGCGGCAGGGCAAGTCCGATCCCTTGGACGCGGTCGAGGCCGCACGCGCCGCCCAGTCCGGACGCGCCTTTGGCACAGCCAAGACTCGCGACGGCTCGGTGGAGGCCATTCGGGCCCTGATGGTCGCCCGTCGGAGCGCCCGGGAGTCCCGCACCAAGGCCATGAACCAGATCCGCCAACTCATCTACACCGCCCCCGATGAGCTGCGGGAACGCTTCGTCGGCACCCCCCCGTGGCGACTCGCCGAAGGTGTGGCCGTCCTCCGCGTGCACGCCGATGCCGACCAGGTGCGAATGGCAACCAAGACGGCACTGGCCACCCTCGGACGCCGAGCGGTCGCCCTCGATGAGGAGGGCAGCCGACTGGACGCCCTCATTGCTCGTCTCGTCGACAAGGTGGCACCCGAGCTCGTGCAGCTCGTCGGGGTTGGCTACGACACGGCCGCCCTGCTTCTCATCGCTGCCGGCGACAATCCATCGAGACTCCGCAGCGAGGCCACCTGGGCCAAGCTCTGCGGGGTGTCGCCGCTCGAGGCCTCCTCGGGCAAGGTGACCCGTCATCGGTTGAACCGAGGGGGCGACCGTCAGGCCAATCACGCGCTCTGGCGCATCGTGCTGAGCCGCATGTCGTGCCACCCACCGACCAAGACCTACGTTGCCCGTCGCACCGTCGAGGGCAAGTCCAAAAAAGAGATCATGCGCATCCTCAAGCGCTACGTTGCCCGGGAGGTCTACCACTACCTCCCCCGGGAATAGCTGTTCGGAGTGGCGGGCCTGGCCCACACATACCGGCTGCCGCGTCTCGACGCTGGCCTGCTAACGACTTGCCGGTCCGCCACTCCGAGCTTCATCGACTTCGTCGTCGTGACAGCCCGATGGCCTAATAAGAGCTTGCCCTCGTCATTGTGAGTGGCCCTTTCATGTCCTGCCTCGTTGCTTCACCTCGACGCCAAAACCGCCCCTTGACATCCATAGGAGATTCGTTATGGGCTTTCGGCGGCCCTCAGCCTCGACGGACTCCGCCGGACAGCGGCACCCCTACGAAGGACGGTGCTGATCTAGAAATGCATCAATCGCAGTCCAGT
Organism: uncultured Acidimicrobiaceae bacterium; assembly: GCA_963725275.1. Taxonomy (GTDB): domain Bacteria; phylum Actinomycetota; class Acidimicrobiia; order Acidimicrobiales; family RAAP-2; genus Bog-756. The sequence goes on from CAVRXS010000001.1 coordinate 55,686, forward strand.
CGTTTTCCCTACCCGTGGCGGCGCATTCGAACAGGACGATCTGCGCACGCTCATGCTCGACGACGGCTTCACCCAAAGCGGATTCCTCGTCAGGCAGTACGTCCGCAAGGTTCGTGTACATCCTCAAGGTATCTGGCGTGTATGCCAGTGCGTTCTCCAAGACTTCCTTCCAGTCGTTGCCCACTTGGGCCACTTCAACACCGATGCGTTCGGCCTCGTCCCGGTCGATCGACGCCCCGTATCTTCGGGCAACAGCCTCGATCAGATCCCGTGTCGTCTTCTCCACCAATGCAAGGACATCGAACTCCTGGCGGTGATCGGGGAACCGCTCGCCGAGCGCCTCGTAGTACCTAACACCCGAGACCTCCGCTGCCCAACACTCGCGTAGAGCACGCTGAAGCACGTCCACTTCCACCATGGTGATGCTCCCTTCCGCTGACAACTCCTACTCTACGAGCCCAACGGCACGCCGCTCTAGAAGGCCCGGTCGGAGGCACGCCAGAAACGCTGTCCTCGATTTTTGAATCTCCCCACCCTCGGTCACTGAAATTCCCCACCCTGTCCCGGTGTTCCGGCTCACTTTGACGGCGGTTCAGTGTTTGGAACGCGTCCAGGGGCTCTGAGCGACGAGACTCGCGACATGACACGGCCGGAGAAGAGGGTCGTTCAGGAAGGCTACGACCGAGTCGCCAGTTCATACCTCCAGGCCCGTCCGCACGACGGAGAAGATATCGCTCTGCTCGCTGGGGTGCTGCACGACCTCCCGATCCACAGTCGGGTCCTCGACGCAGGATGTGGATCTGGTATTCCCGTGGCCACGCAGCTCCTCGAAGCGGGACACGATGTGGCCGGGCTCGATCTCTCGTCGGGTCAGCTGTCCCTCGCTCGATCGAACGTCGCCACATGCCAACTCGTCCAAGGGGACTTGGTCAGCTTGCCGTTCTCGAACGGAGCGTTCGATGCGGTTGTCTCGTACTACGCAATCATCCATGTGCCGAGAGAAGAGTATGAGGCCTTGTTCACAGAGATTCATCGGGTTCTTCGACACGACGGGCGAGCCTTGTTGTGCCTCGGATGGGGTGATCTTCCCGAGGACCGCGATCCCAACAGCTGGCTCGGTGTTCCGATGTTCTGGAGTCACTTCGATGAGAAGGTGAATCTCGCCCTGCTTTCAAGGGTGGGCCTCATTCCTCAATGGAGCAAACAGGTCGCCGATCCAATGGGGCACACCTCCCATCAGTTCGTACTGTCGGTCCGCCGCTGACCCCGTGATTGGGGGCACCCTTCCCAGCGATTGCAGGGCGATGTCGTTTCCGTACGGTTCGGTGCCAAAATGGCGCATTGTTTCCACAGCACGGCACGGTTGGGCTGAGCAATTGCTGAAGATGGGGGGACAGAATGCGGGCAGACGATGGACGTGCAAGCTCTCGGACCTGGCGTACGAACCGGCTTCTGTTCACCCTCGCCACGCTCGCATTGCTCGGGACTGCCTGCAGCAACTCGACGACCGCATCCTCCACCAACCCGACGGTCTCCATCCCGTCGGGTTGGAAGTCCTACACCTACGGCCAAGTGGCCATAGCCGTGCCGAGTAGCTGGACGGTGAAGCACGACACCGACTGCCCCAACGCAGCTCCGGCCGGTGCGCTCCTGCTCGGTGCTTCTGCGGAACCCCCTTCGTGCCTTCCGACGCAGATGCCGAGCAGCGTGGTCAGGGTGGTCAGTGCCGAGCCAAGTGCGAGAAGCGTGTCGACGGGTGAGAAGCCCGTGACCATCAACGGGATCCCGGTCTACATCGGGTTTGGCTCGCCAACTATGGGCCAGTTGACTGTCCCGTCACTCGATGTTCAAGTTACCGGTACTGGTCCCGACTCCAGTGAGGTCATGCATACGCTCCACAGGGCGTAGCACCACTCGTCGGCTGTTGCGCCTGATCTGCCGTGTGCCACTCTCCCCGCGATCGGAGGCGATGCTCATGGCCCACTGAAGTTGCTCGTTCGACTTACCGCCCGGCTGGAATCGCGTAGGTGACCTGAGCCTTGGCCACCAGTTTCTCAGTTCCGGCGGAGCGGATCGACACCTCGATAACCGCAAGAGTGCGCCCAAGCCTCAGAACGACACCATCAGCGATCAAATCATCCGGTTCGGGTTTCCGCACGAAGTCGATATGGAGGCTCGTCGATACTGGCGACATGTCGGGTCCCCTGTGAGAGAGAACAGCCGCCCACGCGGCTCCATCGGCGATGGCCATCAGGGCTGGGCCAGAGATGGTTCCACCGGGACGAATGTGCGCATGTGCAATTGGTAACCGCAGGCGGACGTCGCCGTTCTCGTTGACTTCGTCCACGGTGTAGGGCGACTCGACCTGATCCAGAACCTGCTGTAGGGCCTCCACATCCAACTCGGGCATCGGTGCCGACTGTAGCGGCCTGCGTGTCGCCGCCTCGGCGGCAGTCCCCGGGTCGCGATGTGCGCCTCCACGCCGGCAGCGCTATGGGCTAGCCGCCTCCTCCGCTGCCCTTGAAGATGGGCACGCTTTGCCGTCTCGGTCAGGTGCGATCGCGGACTTCGACACCGAGGACAAACGGGTCAGTTGATCGGTGGCCAGTCAGCGGGCCACCAGTCACCCTGTGGGTCGATGGTTTGCCCGACCTCGATGATGTAGCCGTCGGGATCTCGGATGTAGCAACGGATCTCATACGCGTGCTCCTTCGGCTCCGTCAAGAACTGCGCTCCTCGGGCGCTCCATTCGGCATACGCGGCATGGATGTCTTCGACCCGGATATTGAGGAAGCTGCTGACCCGGTCGGGGTCACTTGGAGTCTCGAGGGTGACCGTGGGCTTGTCGTCGGTGGGGCCTCCGCCGGAGTTGATAATGATCCAGGTGTTGGCGAGGGCGATATTGGTGGGCACCGGGCCGAAGACCACCGTTCCCCCGAGTACCTCGGTATAGAAGCGTGCGGAGCGCTCGACATCATCGGAGACGATGAAGTGGGTCACCACCATTCGGTGGGGGAGCTGCCTTGGTTCGGCCACTGGGCGCCTCCACTCATTGGGCCTCATGCCCTCACGAGGGGCCTGATGGCTCCAGTCAACCAGGCCAAGGTTCACGCGTCGACCCTTCTGCCTGGGTAGGCGGGTTGAGGTGGGGAGTTCAGAAAGGAGACACCCGGCAGGACGATCGATCATCCAAATCACCGAGGGCGGATAACCGCTGTCCGGGGTGCGCGGCGGTCGGCCCTTGCGCGACAATCCAACCGGGGCCGACCCGAGGAGACCCGGATGAGCATTGTCGATGGACAGGGCAAGACGGGGGGGACAGCACGCAGCGCAGCCGTCGACCTGAAGCTCGAAGTGGTCGTCATCCCCGTAAGTGACGCCGACCGGTCCAAGGCCTTCTACACCAGACTCGGGTGGAGGCTCGACGCTGACTTCTCCTTCGACAACGGCTTCCGCGTCGTCCAGTTCACGCCACCCGGATCGCCGTGCTCCGTGCAGTTCGGTGCCAAGATCACAGGAACCCGACCCGGCGCTGCCCACGGCCTCTACCTGGTGGTTTCCGACATCAAGGCCGGGCGTGAGGAACTCATCGGTCGGGGCGCCGAGATCTCTGAGGTGTTCCATTCCGGAGCGCCGGGAGCGCAACTCGATCCTGAAGGGACGGCCGGTCGGGTCAGCGGGCCGGATCCCGATCACAAGAGCTGTAGCTCCTTTGCAACGTTCGAGGATCCGGACGGCAACACTTGGCTGCTCCAAGAGGTGACCGATCGCCTGCCCGGCCGACTCGATCCCAGCATCACTTCGTTCAGCTCTGGGGGTGACCTGGCCAAAGCATTGCGCCGCGCCGCGGCTGCCCACGGCGAGCACGAGAGGCGAATCGGCGGGGCCGACCCGGATTGGCCCGACTGGTACGCCGAGTTCTTGGTACGCGAGCAGACCGGTCAGGAACTGCCCGCGTGAGTCGGTTCGACGCGATCGTGCTCGGTGGTGGCGCGCCAGGTGAACACTGCGCTGCAGCCATCGCAGCCCGGGGACTTCAGGTCGCGGTCATCGAGCGCGAACTGGTCGGTGGTGAGTGCTCCTACTGGGCCTGCATCCCTTCCAAGTCGTTATTGCGCCCTGGCGAAGCCGTTCAGGCCGCCCGCGACGCCGGCGCCAGAGCCGACGTGAATGTTCAGGCGGCGCTGGATTGGCGCGACTACATGGTGTCCGACTATTCGGACGTGGGACAGGAACGATGGCTGGCGGATCGGGGTATCGCGCTCATCCGTGGCGTCGGTCGACTCGCTGGACCCGGCGGCGTAGAAGTGGACGGCACTCGGCACACTGCCGGCCATGTCGTCGTGGCGACGGGTTCTGATCCAGTCACGCCACCAGTACCGGGACTCGACGGTTTGGACGGCGTGTGGGGCACGAGGGAGGCGACGGCGATGAAGACGGTCCCCAGCCGCCTGATCGTGCTGGGTGGTGGGCCTGCCGGTGTCGAGATCGCACAAGTGGTGCGGCGGCTCGGTGGCGAAGCCGTGGTCGTCGAGGGCTCCGATCGGCTGATCCCCCGGGAGCCGGCCCCACTTGGCGAGGCGCTTGCCGAGGCACTACGTCGGGATGGGATCGGGCTGTGCCTCGGAGTCCGCGCAGACGAGGCCCTGCGAGACGGGGACCAGTACGCCCTGAAACTCTCGGACGGCACCGAGGTGCGGGGTGAGCGACTGCTTGTTTCGACCGGTCGCCGCCCCCGTGTCGAAGGGATCGGGCTCGAGACCGTCGGCATCGAAGCCGATCCGCACGGGATCCGAGTCGACGAGTATCTGAGAGCCGGTGAGGGGATCTGGGCCATTGGCGATGTCAACGGGATCTGGCCACTGACTCACGTCGGGGAGTACGAGGGCGACGTCGTGGCGGCCAATATCGCTGGAGAGAACCACCCGGCGAACTACGAGGCCGTGCCGCGTGTGACCTATACCGACCCCCAGGCTGCAGCTGTCGGTACCGCCGAGGCGGCCTACAGCACAACGACCGCTTTGTCGGACGTGCCCAAGACCGCGACGTACAGCCACGCCTACGCCGCGTCCAACGGATTCTTGACATTGCTCAGCGACGGGGTCCGGCTGACCGGTGCCTACGCCCTCGGACCTGAGGCCGGTGAGTGGCTCCAGCAGGCGACGCTCGCCATACGTGCCCGCATACCGCTGGAGGTGCTGAGCGACACTATCCAGCCGTTCCCCAGCTTCTCGGGGATCTTTGACTCGGCATTCAAAGCACTCCGAATGGAGATTGCCGGGATGCCGTTGCCCACGGCACCGATGCAGGCGCAGGTGGCACGGCCGTAAAGAGTACGTGACGTGGTGGGTCCGTCTGCTGTGCAGTTGGACCCAACGAGTAGAGGCACACGGCCGAAGCGCAACCGCCACGTGACCAACTGACCCGGGCTGCTGAAGTCCGTTCAGAGGTCCTCCACACGCCCATCTCTACTGGCCGGTCCCAGGTGATACCAGCCTCTCATCCGGGGTTCAGGAAATGCGACGGCTCCCCTGTCAGAGATGATTGAGGATGACGGCTAGGGCTTGGTCAACTTGCGATTGACTCAAACCCATCGAAGTAAGCATCACGACGTAGCCACGCTTCAGGCTGCTGACGCTTTGGGCGCCGGGGCCGCCTGTAACCGGCGAGCTGAGTTGCCAGCACGCGGGTACTCCGACCACGGTCACCTCCACGTACTGCGGCGGTACCGCTCCATCGACGTACTTGGCATGACCACTGTGGGACACCGTGAACGTGGTGGCTGCTCGTTTGTCCCATGAGAGAAGGACGAGCAGCGAACCCTGAGTTGGGCAAATCAGAGGAATAGATGCCTCCACTCTGATTCCCTGGGTACGTTTTGCACTCGTGGGGTGCTTGACCAGGCTCTCCGAGAGCGTTGCTCGCTTCCTGTGCCGTCAGGAGTGAACAGGCAGATCGTGGCGAAGAGGTCTGCTTCGGAGAGGAGGTCGCCGATGAACCACAGGCCGACAGAAATACCGCCAGTCCGACGAGTGGGCCGACGACACCCTGAGCCTTCCATCCCGCCATGTTCTCAGTATTGCCGAAGGATGAACGCCGCGAACTGTTGTCGGACAACCCCGCGCCACTCGTGCCGGTAGGGTGCACCCGGTGTACCGCCGGATTGGCGCTCGCAGGCATTCTCAGTACGAGTGCCGCACGCGCTCTCTCGCGTTCACAGGGGACGAATGTGGTCACCCATGGCGTCGATCGCGGCGCCGAACTGCTCGTTCATGCTCCCTCCGAAGTGGCCGGCATCCTCGACGACGAGGAGACGACTGGCCGGCCAGACCTTGTGCAGCTCCCATGCGGTGTCGAGCGGACCGGAGATGTCATGGAGACCGTGGATCAACGTGGCCGGAATGGTGGCGATGCTCGCCATGTTCGCGAGCACTTCGTTGTCGGCCAAGAAGCAGCCGTGACCCCAGTAGTGGGTGACGAGCCGCGCGAAGACCATCTGCCAAGACAGCTCGCGGACACTGAGGTGCGGCTCGTACCCAGGTGCGAGTGACATGTGCGTGTCTTCCCATTCGCACCAGCGTCGAGCAGCTTCCTCACGCACTGCTTGCCTCGGGCTGCCGAGAAGCCGAGCGTAGGCGGCAGCCAGATCGCCTTGCCGTTCCGACTCAGGGACCAGTGCCACGAAGCGATCCCACTCGCGGGGGAACACTCGGCCCATCTCCCGGGTGATCCACTGGGTCTCCTTCCACCGCCCCGATGTGACCGCCGCCAGGACCATGCCGAGGACACGATCGGGGTGGCGCTGGGCGTACGACGAGGGCGAGTGTCACGCCCCACGAGCCGCCGACGACAGCCCACCTGTCGATACCGAGGTGCGTGCGCAGTCGCTCGATGTCGGCGACAAGATGATCAGTCGTATTCGTCGACAGGTCAGTTGCAGGGTCACTGGCCAGAGGTCTGCTGCGGCCACACCCTCGCTGGTCGAAGATGACCGCCCTGTAGCGGGTGGGATCGAAATGTTGCCGACTGCTCGGGGAAGCCGGAGCACCCGGACCGCCGTGCAACCAGACCGCCGGGAGACCATCGGGCGAGCCGACGACCTCCCAATACACTGCATGACCGTCCCCCACGTCGAGGTGGCCCCAGTCGTATGGCTCCATGGGAGAGTGCATGCCAGCGATCCTGGCAGATGCGACGGTCCGCGGATACCGAGCATCCACACACGCCGGGAGCGTGGGAGCGACCTGAGGTCGGGTGCCTGCGTCATAGGGGCAGCGATTGCGGGCCGAGCGGCAACACAAGGGTTCCGGAGGTTGAGGCTTTCCCGGACATTCGGGGCAGGATCAGGATTGAGGTACCCGCGGAACGGGAGGGATGACCGGCGCGGACTCCAGGGCCGGATCAGACCGTTTCGCGGCGTTCCAGAATCCGGCCGTGACGGCGACGAGCCCGGCCGCACAGAGTACGAGACTGATGCCGTTCAGGACTTGATCGCTGTCAAACGCCCCGACCAGCAGCAGATTCCCCACAGCCAGCGTGGCGCTTGCGACACCGAAGATCCGAAGGGAACGCCGTACAACTCGATCCCTCCGAGCTGATGGGGGAAGCTCGCCGAGGCACAACCACCACGCAATACCGATCAGTGCGAAGCTCACGACGACTGCGGTGTCGTAGGCGAGTACGCCCCTCATGAAGTGGTCGCTGTACCCTCGGTTCACCCACTCTCCGATTGCCGTTCCGAGTGCAAGGATGACATAGCCGATCAGAATCGAGGCGCGGGATCCTCGCGGCGGATGCTCTCCAACGGATGGAAGGTCATCCGACCTCGCATACTCAGTTCCGCTGTCTTGCTGGACAGCCGATCGCGCAATCCCCCAGAACCCGGGCGCCGCGACGCACAGTCCGACAATTGTGACCACCCAACTGGCGATGATTGGCCCGAATCCATTCACTGGTGCCCAGTCCCGCACTTCCCCGACGTACCCCACTGCGAGGATCGCAGCGCCCACGGAGAACATCCGGAACGATCGCCGCCCAAGGTGCGTGCCATCGACGCTGCTCAGCGATGGAAGGATGGACCACCACGCCGAGACAAGCAGCACTGCGCTGATCACCCCGCCAAGTTGGTAGAGCTGCACATCCACGGCGTCGCGTTCATGGACGTAGAAGCGATAGACCCAGAGCATCATCCCCGAGCCGACGGCCACGATGCAGTAGCCAACGACAATCAGGGCACTGTCCAAACGCAACCGCACGCCGTGGATACTAGGTCAGAGCTCGACTGGCCTTCTGGTGGATATCCGCACGATCGAATGTGCCCGCATGGAAAGGCGACGCTCGCGTGTGCGAGCAGAACCCAGGTCTTCTGACCGGCTGAACATGGAAGAGGGTTCGCGTACCGACCTCCGACACAACGCTTTCCCGTCAGCCGGCGAGGTCGAGCGGTCCGTCGTGGACGACCGGCACGTCGAAGGCGGCCCGTCTGGTGGCTCGCCTGAGCGCCGAGAGCACGGGTCGGCCGAGGACGAGCACCAGCACCGCGTTGGTCACCGCCCTCGGGATGTCGAAACCGAGCGACGTGGTGAGGTCGAAGAGCAGGAAGCTGTGGAGGTTGTGGGCGAACCCGGCTCCCGGCACGAACGAGAAGCTGGTCGAGGTCCCCGCCCCGAACGGCCAGAACCAGAGGTTGAGGAGCGCGCCGTACGCGATCCCGGCCACCACCGCATACGCGGCCAGCACCCAGAGCTCGGCGCTGCCCACGGGCGGGCGGGAGACACCCGGCGCCGAAGCCCATCCATGCCGCGCCGAACATCTGGAACGGCAGCCAGGGACCGACCCCACCGGTGATCAGCGCAGAGACGACGATGGTCAGCGCACCGAGGACGAATCCGAACCCCCGTCCGAGCACGCGTCCGGCAGGGATGAGTAGGAAGAAGACGGGTTCGAACCCCGCAACTCCGGGGCTCGGGACCCGGAGGGCCGCGCCGCAGGCGGCCAGGATCCCCAACAGGGCGATCGCCTTGGCGTCCAGCGACCCCTCGGACAGCTCGCTCAGCACGACCGCGAGCAGGAGCGGCAGGATCGCCACGAAGAGCCAGGGCGCGTCATTCGAGTGGGCCTGATTGGCGGACGCGCTGGCGTTGAGGAACAGGGGCCAGCCGAATGCGGCCACCCCGACCAGCGAGGTCACGGCAAGGAGGACTGCGGCCCGGGGCCGGAGCCGGACCACCGTGACCCGGGCCCGCTCAACCATGGCGGCACCCCCGGTCGAGGCCTGCCCGGACTTCGTCGACGGTGAGCCATGGATCGGGAGCCAGCACCTTGGCCACTTGCGGCGCGAACACCGGCGAGTGGCAGACCACGTCGCGGGCCGGCCCGTCGGCCACCACTTCACCTTCGGCCAGCACCACCGCCCGCGTGGCCACCTGTGCGACCAGCTCGACGTCGTGGGTGGCCACCATCACCGCGTGCCCGTCCGCCGCGAGGTCGGCCAGAAGCCGGACCAGCCTCGCCTTTCCCGGATAGTCGAGCCCGCGGGTGGGCTCGTCGAGCAGCACGAGCGGGGGCGCCGGAGCGAGCACGATGGCCAGGGCGAGGGCCAGACGCTGTCCCTCGGACAGGTCACGGGGATGGCGGTCCCCGGGCAGGCCGGGGACGATGCGCTCGAGGACAGTGGCCGTGGTCCCCGCAGGCAACCCGGTGTCGTGATCGGCACCCGTGCACTCCCCCGCCACCGTCTCCCCGTAGAGGAGCGCGCCCGCGTCCTGCGGGACCAGTCCCACCCGGGCGACAAGCTCGCGCGGGGACAGCGTCGCCGGACCAGCTCCGTCGACGGTGACCGAACCCGAGCTGGGCGCGCGCACGCCGGCCAGCTGGGCGAGCAGGGTGGACTTGCCCGATCCGTTCCGGCCCATGACCGCGATGATCTCGCCGCGGTTGACGTCGAGGTCGACCGCGTCGAGGGCGAGTACCTCGTCGTACCGGACCGACACCCGGGACAGTCCGGCCACGCGGGAACCGGGTGAACTCGCGGGTGCCTGGACCGGCGGCACCGCGCCCTCGAGTCGCTGGCGGAGTGGTCCGACGACCCGGCGCGCGTCACGCACCGAAAGGGGGAGGGGTCGCCAACCCGCCAGACGGCCGAGCTCGACCAGGGGCGGGGCCACCGGCGAGTCGACCATCACGTCGGCGGCGGCACCCAGAACGAGGGGCAGCCCACCGCCGGGAACCAGCACCACCGAGTCGGCAAACGGGAGGACCCGCTCGAGTCGGTGTTCGGCGAGCAGCACCGTCATGCCGAGATCGTGGACGAGCCGGGTCAACGACGCGAGCACCTCCTCGGCCGCGGCAGGGTCGAGCGCCGAGGTCGGTTCGTCGAGGACCAGGACGCGGGGCGATGCGGTAAGCACGGCACCGATGGCCACTCGCTGCTGCTGTCCACCCGACAGAGTGCGCAGCGGTCGGTCGCGCAACTCGTGCAGACCGAGCAGGTCCAGGGTGTCCTCGACCCTGCGGCGCATGACCGCGGCGTCGAGCCCGAGGTTCTCCATCGTGTAGGCAAGCTCGTCCTCGACCACGTCGGTCACGAAGCTGGCGGCCGGGTTCTGCCCGACCATCCCGACCACATCGGCGAGCTCCCGAGGTGGGAAGTCGCGGGTCGACCGTCCGGCCACTCGCACCTCGCCCGAGAGCCGTCCTCCGGTGAAGTGCGGGACGAGACCGTTCACCGCGCGGAGCAGGGTGGTCTTGCCCGACCCGGTCGGGCCGACCACCGCACAGAGCTCGCCCTCGCCGACGGCCAGGTCGAGACGCGACAGGGTCGGTCGGTCGGCGCCGTCGTAGGTGAAGGTCACCTGCGCGAACTCGATCACGCCGCGCTCCCCGGGAGCGTGGCGGCGCGCTCGGTACCGCAGTCGGCCCGGGAGGGGCGGGCCGCCTGGGCAGCACCGACCGCCGAGAGTCGTTCGACCGGTGCCACGACCGCCGGGAGCAGCCCGACCAGGATGCCCGCCACCGCCACGAGCGGGAGTCCCGGGGCGCTCAACGGGTAGAGCTGCAGCTGGAGACCCGGCTCCCCGAGGAGGCCTGCGGCCACCAGTCCGGCGACGGCGACCAGTCCGGAAGCCGTCACCAGCCATTCGGGCGTGCGCCAGAGGTCGGGCCGGTAGCGGGTCCGGTTGATCCGACGGCCGCCGGCAGCCATGCCCGCGCCGGTGAGGACCGCGCCGACGAGCAGGAACGGGGCCCCGCCGGCCGGCAGCGAGCCGGCGTCGAGGACGCCGTAGACCCCGATGACGATGAGCAGCAGTCCCCCGGCTGTACCCCCGGTCGCGAGACGCCGGGTGCGGCGTGCGACCACCACCCGGCGGCCGTACCCGCGGGCATCCATCGAGGAGGCGAGCTGGAGCGATCGGTCGAGCGCGCTCTCGAGCACGGGGACGGCCATACCGCGCAGTCCCGCCAGACCCCGGATCGGACGCCCGCGGAGGCGTCGCGCATCGCGCACCCCGGCGATGGCCAGGACCAGCTCGGGGGCGAATGCCAGTGAGACGGTGATGGCCACCCCGGCCTCGTAGAGCACAGCGGGCAGACAGCGGAGGAGCCGGTACGGGCTGGCCAGCGAGTTGGCCGCACCGAAGCAGACCAGGACCACGGCCAGCCGCAGCCCCTGGACGGCGGCTCCGAGCACGGACTCGGCGGTGACCGGACCGCCGACGCTCACCCCTTCCGCCCACGACGGCAGCGGAACCTGGGGCAGGGTGAAGAGCACGTGTCCTGGAAGGCGGTTGCCGAAGATGATCTCGAGGACCACCCGGATCACGATGACCACCAGCCCCAGCCGCATGAACACCACGATCGAACGCGACCAGGGCGCACTGGTGCGCCGGGCGGAGACCACGAAGGCGGCCACCGCGGCGATGAGCAGGAGGAGGATCGGGTTGGTCGTCCGGGACGCGGCACCGGCGAGGCAGGCGGCCCACAGCCACCAGGCGGCAGGGTGCAGGCCGCGACGACCGGAGGTGGCGCGCGGTGTCCACCACGAAGCGGGTCCGTTCATGGCGTGCGGGGTCGCTTGCGCCAGCGGAGCACCGACGCGATGGCGAGGACGGCCACCAGGACCCCGCCGACGATGAGCGGGACAGAGCCGGACCCTCCGGACGGATGGGCCTCGGCAGGCGTCGACCCGAGGGCCTCGGCATGACCGCCGGTGCCGGACCGCGGGAGCGACGTGGTCGTCGAGGCGTGCCCGGTTGCCTCGTGAGCCGCCCCGGTGGACTGCGGCCCGCCCGGGCTGGCTGGCGTCGGAGCGATCGTGGTGACCACCGATCCTGACGGCAGGGTCGTGGTCGCAACGGACCCGTTCGGCGTCCCATGGCTGGATGGTGCGACTGTGGTCGTCGGCCCACCGGTGGGGGACGTCGGTGCCGTGGGGGTCGGCGGTGTCTTCGTGGTGGTCGTCGTCGTCACGGTCGACAGGCAGATGGCCGCGTAATTCGCAGCCGTCCTCGGCGGCGGATCGTTGGGGAGGCCGGTCCCGGGGTCCTGGAACCGCCAGCCCTCGACGTCGCAGCCCTCGAGTCCCCCACCGGGCGCAGGTGCGCACGCACCGACCGGAGCCTGCGCGCCGGTACTCGAGTAATGCCATGGGCCGGGCCCGTCCGTGTTGATCGGACCAGTGAAGTAGGACCAGTAGATGTAGCGGCTCCCGTCCGGCTGTCCGCAGCCGCTGACCGGAATGTCCCCGATCGAGCAGAGCAGCCCGGTGTCGTTGTACGTGGGTGCCGCCAAATGCTCCTGCTCGGTGAATGCAGCCAATGCGTCGTACCGGTTGTCCGACGGGGGCACGTGGACGCAGCCGACCACCTGACCCCCGTCTCCGCCGAAGTCGAGCACGAAGGCAACGCCCACCTCGGTCGCCGCCGCGGCGGTGTCGGCAAACGGCTTGAGGGCGTACGGGCCGGCCAGCGCGAGGGCCGCGGACGCCGCCGCGATGCACAACGAGCCCGTCGCGAGGCGCCGCCACGATCCGCTCCGGGCGGGTCCCCTGGTGCGGCAGGTCGGCATGGGAGCCACTCGCTTCCGGGCGACGACCCGGCAGCATCGGCAGGGCGGCGCTCCCGATGACCGAGCCCTCGCCGCTGTTCTCGACGGTCGGGACTCAACCGAGCAGCGGACCGGTATCCCGACTCGTGGGCACCCGCGCGTCTGCGGGACTCCACCTACGGTTGCGGACCAGCGCCGGACTTCGACCGGCTTCCCCGACCTACAGCTCCATGTTGTGGTGGCCGACCCTAGCAGGACACCCCCGGCGTCGCCGGGCCGAGCCAGTCAGCGGTGACCGCTCTGATGCACTCCTCGGTGTCCTCTTTCGCCCGCTCGGGACCGAACTGCTCGGTGAGCGACACCACCTCCGCGCCGGCGGCCTCGGCGGTCGCGGTCACTCCCGGGGCGACCCGGCCGGCCACGATGAGCGTCGCCGCGCCGGCTGCCCGCGCGTCGGTCACCACCCCACCGACCACCTTGCCCCGGAACGAGGGTCCGTCGAGTCCTCCCTCCCCGGTGATCACCCGGTCGGCGGCGGCCAGGGCCGACCGGAGCCCGACGATCCCCGCCACCAGGTCGTAGCCGGAACGCAGCTCACCACCGAGCACGATCACCGCCCCGCCCAGTCCCCCGGCCGCGCCCGCGCCGGGGACGTCCCGGACGTCGACTCCGTAGCGGTTGACGTACTCGCCGGCGAGTCTCTCGAGGCGCCCGGTCAGCTCGGTCACCTCGTCCGGCGAGGCTCCCTTCTGGGGAGCGAAGAGCGGGGCCGCGTCCACGAACGCCACATCCACATCACATGCGCCGACCAGCGTGACGCCGCCGAGACCTCCGGCCTCCTCGACCGCCGCAACGGCGCCCGAGCCGCCGTCCGTCGTGGCCGAACCCCCGAGACCGAGCACCATGGTGCCGCCGGGCCCGACCAGACGGGAGGCTGCGACGAGGAGCTCCCCGGTCCCCCGCGAGCTGGCGGTCAGCGCGTCGTTGCCCTCCCGGCCACCGGCGAGCGTGAGTCCCGACGCCCGGGCGGACTCGACGACGGCCAGTCCGGGGCCGCTACGCCATGCTGCCGCCACCGCCCGACCGTCCGGGCCGGTCACCGTCGTGGTGTGCACTTCCGGACATCCCGGCGCGCAGGCCTCCAACAGTCCTTCGCCACCGTCCGAGAGCGGGAAGGACGCCGCCTCCCACCCGAGTGAGGCGGCCCCGAGGGCCATGGCCCGGGCCGCCTCAGCTGCGGTGGCCGTGCCGCGGAACTTGTCCGGGGCGACGACGACGAGGGGCATCAGGGCCCCGACCCTACCGACCGGGTCGCGGCCACCGGCGGTGGGCCCGGTTCATTGCACTGTAACTATGTAATATAGTAATCCTCATCGGTCGGGCCTCTCCCGCCCGGTACGAGCTGAAGGAGCAGGAGATGGTGCACATGGCACGAGGTGGTGGCAGACGGGCGGGTTCCGGCGAGGTCGGACCGCTCTCGACCGAGGAGTTGACCGGTTGGCTGGCGGGGAGGCTGCCCGACACCTGGTTCACCGGTGCGCCCGAGGTGACCGTCGACCGGGACGAGATCCTCATCGTCGGCAGGATCGCGGCGCCCGAGGTGCCCGAAGGAGACGAGGCCGGAGGTGCCGCTGCCGAGTCCGGCCGGGCGAGCCGGTTCCGGGAGGAGACCCGCGAAGAGCGGATGGCTGTCGCCCGCGAGGCCCAGCACCGCTTCGGCCGCAACGTGGCGTGGGGTGTCGAGGTCGGGACCACCCGCCAGGTGTTCACCTCGATCTCTGTCCCCGTCATGACCCGGCTGCGCCAACCCGAACGCCTCGTGCTCGACACCCTGGTCGACAGCGGAGTCGCCCGCAGCCGGTCCGACGCGCTGGCCTGGTGCGTGAAGCTCGTCGGCACCCACACCGAGGAGTGGCTCAACGATCTGCGGGCGGCCATGGAGTCGGTCGAGACCGTCCGGCGGCAGGGGCCGGCCACCTCGCCGTAGCCCGTGCGGGAGCTGGGCCGTCGGAACCGCGCCTCCGGAACCGACGGCCCACCGGACAAGGCGCCAGGGTCCATCGCGTCGGCGCCGCCAGCTGACAGGCTTGACCCGTGGCGACGTCGCAGATCACGGGCATCGGCGAAGTCCAGCACAGACACCTCATTGCTGCAGTGCTCCAAGCCGCCGTCACCACCGCGGCCATCCTCACCGTCTACTACCTGTTCCCCCTCGAGCACCGCGCCCACCAGTCGGTCGTACTCCGCCTCGGGGTCGGCATGGCCTTGTTCGTCGCGGCACTCGTCTACGAGATCCGGGCGATCACCAGGAGCAGCTACCCGATGCTACGCGCGGGCGTGGCCATGGCCACGATCATCCCACTCTTCCTCGTGGTCTTCGCCTGGATCTATCTGACCATGTCCCGGTTCAGCCCCTCCACGTTCGGGCACCCGCTCGACCGGACCTCGGCGCTCTACTTCACCGTGTCCGTCTTCTCGACCGTGGGGTTCGGCGACATCACGCCGCACACCGACGGGGCCCGGCTGGTCACGACCGTGCAGATGCTCGCCGATCTGGCAGTGGTGGCCGTGGTCGTCCGCCTGATCCTGGGCGCGGCCACCCGGGGAGTCGGGCGCCGGGAACAGCCGGGCTCGGACGGCGGGTCCGGGCAGCCGGACTAGATCGCCACGGCGGCCGGCTCATCCGCCGTGACAGGAGGTGAGACCCGGCCTGTTGACCGGACCGACCATCAGGCGTACCTGCCGAGCTCGCGCCGGGCGAGCTGGCGCCGGTGGACCTCATCGGGTCCGTCGGCGAACCGGAGGGTGCGCAGGCCCGCGTACATGCGGGCGAGCGGGAAGTCGTCCGACACCCCGCCACCACCGTGCGCCTGGATCGCCCGGTCGACGACCCGCAACGCCATGTTGGGGGCGACGACCTTGATGGCCGAGATCTCGGTGGCGGCGCCCTTTTGGCCGACGGTGTCCATGAGCCATGCCGCCTTGAGGGTGAGCAGGCGGGCCTGCTCGATCTCGATCCGGGAGTCGGCGATCCACTCGCGGATCACCCCCTGGTCGGCGAGCGGCCGGCCGAAGGCGACCCGGCCCAAGACCCGGCGGCACATGAGCTCGAGCGCCCGCTCGGCCATGCCGATGCAGCGCATGCAGTGGTGGATGCGCCCCGGACCGAGACGTGCCTGGGCGATGGCGAATCCCGCACCCTCCTCGCCGATCAGGTTGGTGGCCGGTACCCGCACGTCCTCGAAGGTCAGCTCGGAGTGCCCCTCCCGGTCGGTGTAGCCGAACACCGGGAGGTTCCGCACGACGGTCAGACCGGGCGTGTCCCGTAGCACGAGGACCATCGACTGCTGCCGGTGCCGGTCGGCGTCGGGGTCGGTCTTTCCCATCACGATGAACACCCGGCACCGCTCGGAAGCCGCCCCGGAGATCCACCATTTGCGGCCGTTGAGGACGTAGCCGTCCCCCTCTCTGCGGATGGACAGCTGGATGTTGGTGGCGTCCGAGGAGGCCACGTCGGGCTCGGTCATCGCGAATGCGGAACGGATCTCGCCCTCGAGCAGCGGTACCAGCCACTCCTCGCGCTGGCGGTCCGAGCCGAACAGGGCGAGCACCTCCATGTTGCCGGTGTCCGGGGCGGAGCAGTTCATCGCCTCGGGCGCGAGGGGGCTCCGCCCGGACAGCTCGGCCAGGTGGGCATAGTCGAGGTTGCTGACCGGATCGGGGGTCCAGGCGGTCACGTGGGGCATGAACAGGTTCCAGAGCCCGCGCTCGCGTGCAGCGGCCTTGAGCTCCTCGATGACCGCCGGATGGTGGTGGGGGTCACCCGACGCCTGCATCTGCTCCACGTAGACGGCCTCGGCAGGGACGACCAAGGCCTCCAGGAACTCGGAGAGGCGCTGGTGGAGGTCGGCACCCCGCGGGCTCGGGTCGAAGCTCATTCGGTCTCCTCGGTCGGACGGACCGGCCATCCGCCGGCACGGATGTGCGCAAGGCCCGAGGGTAGCCTTCCGGGCACGACCGACGAAGGGGTCCCGGATGTTCCGACTGTTGAACGTGGAAGGCCGGGCCGCGCTCGAGCACGAGGGCAGCTGGCACGACCTCGCGGCAGTCGCCGGGGACGAGGGCCTCGCGGATCCGATGGCAGCAGTCGCGCGGGGGCCGGAGCTGCATCGCCTCACCGCGCGGTGCTCAGCCGCATCGGCCGGCGGTACGGTGGCCGGTGCCCGCCTCGGTCCGCCGGTGCCCGAGCCCCGCCAGGTGTTCGGGATCGGGCTCAACTACCGCGACCACGCCGGCGAGACCGGTATGGCCCTGCCGCCGGCCCCGCTCACCTTCACCAAGTTCCCGAGCTGCATCAGCGGGCCGACCGCCGAGGTGCCGCTCTCCGGCGCCAGCGTCGACTGGGAGGTCGAGATCGTGGTCGTCATCGGGACCGAGTGCACCTCGGTCCCACCGGCCGAGGCCTGGGGCTCGGTCGCCGGCCTGACCCTGGGACAGGACATCTCCGACCGCGAGGTCCAGATGACCGGGACCCCGGCCCAGTTCTCTCTGGGGAAGAGCTTCAGCGGCTACGGCCCGATCGGTCCGGCGCTCGTCTCGGTGGACACCTTCACCGATCCGGACGATGTCGCGCTCTGGTGCGACGTGGCCGGCGAGCGGATGCAGGAGGCGCGGAGCAGCCTGCTCATCTTTCCGATCCCGAGACTGGTCGCCTACCTGTCCTCGATCTGCAGGCTCTACCCCGGCGATCTGATCTTCACCGGGACACCATCCGGTGTCGGCATGGCGCGGGGCCGCTTCCTCCGCGCAGGCGAGGTCATCGTCTCCGGCGCCGAGGATATCGGCGAGCTGCGCAACCCCTGCATCGAGGGACGTGGTCCCCTGGCCGTCCAGCCGGGGCCGGAGGGCACGGGCACGGCCACCCGTCTCAGCTGACCTTACCGAGCTCCCGCAGCCATGCGGTGGTGACCCCGAAGCCTTCGTCGAGACCGATCGGGTCGTACCCCAGCCGCTTGTAGGTCTTCGACTCGCTCAGGTCGCGACGATTGGTCTGGGTGCTGGCGGCCTTGGCGGCGATCGCCACCAGGGTCGGCCCGAACACCCGGACCAGCTCCGGGTCGCCCGACGGGGGCACGTCGACGACCCGATGGTCGAGTCCGGCCAGCTCGCAGATGCGGTTGCACGCCTCGGCGACGCTCAGCGTCTCCTCCGGACGACCGTCGAGCATGTAGCGCTCACCCGAGACCCCGCGGTCCAGCGCGAGCAGGCAGCCCCGGGCCACGTCGTCGGCGTAGACCCAGCTCACCGGAAACCGGATGTACTGGGTGATGCGCCCGCGCAGCGCCGAGAGGAGCACCCGGTTGAAGCTCGTGATGCCGAGCGCGTTGCTCGCAACCGGAGAGGGGCCGAAGATGGCACCCGGGTGAGCGGTGACCACGTCCTGGCCTGCCGCGGCGCGGGCCATCGCGTCCTCGAAGGCGGCCATCTTGGTGATCGTGTAGGGATCCGAGCTGGGCTCCTTCGAGACCGGGGCGTCCTCTCGATCGAGGCCGCCCGACGTGTCGAAGAAGGTCCCGGTGCTGACCGCGACCACCCGGCGCAGACCGAGGGCCTCGGCAGCGTCGAGGACATGCCTGGTGCCGTCGACGTTCACCGCTTCGAAGTCGGGCAGGTTCTGGCTCGCCCCACCCAGGAGGGCCGCGCAGTGGATGGCTGCGTCGCTCCCCTCTGCACCCCTGCGGACCGCATCTGCGTCGGTGATGTCGCCGACCACGACCTCGGCCCCGAGAGCGGCCAGCGGAGCAGAATCGGCGGTGGCCCTGGCCAGCGCGCGGACGCGGTCCCCACGTTCGAGGAGCAGCTTGCAGACGTTGGCGCCCGCGAGCCCGGTGGCGCCGGTGACGAGGACCGTCTCGCTCATGCCGTGGCGACGTCGGCCACCGCGGTGTCGACCTGATCGGGGTCGAAGGCGATGACCGGTGCACTGCTTCCGAAGACATCGAGCGTGTGGATGAACCGGTGCAGGCCCATCGAGTTGGCGCAGGTGAACCCCAGCTCGATGATCTGCGCAGCGGTGAAGACCTTGCCGAGCTCCCGGTAGACCTCGTCGTCGATCGCGTGGTGGTCGGCAGAGAGCAGATCGAGGAACTCCACGGCTAGGCGCTCCTGCTCGGTCAGCGCCGAGTGCCCCGGGCTCACCAGACAGGCCACGTCCTCATCGCTGATCGAGTCGTGCTTGCGGGACTGCATGCACGGCTGGCACTCGCCGAGCTGAGCGCTCCGGATCCGGATGAGCTCGAGGATCCGCCCGCCGAGGAGGCTCTGTGTCCCCCAAGTTCGCCTGGCTCCATCGGTCATGAGGATCTGGGACGTGCGGTAGGCGAAGATCTGCAACGGAATGGGCGTGGCGTAGGTGCCGTCCGCCACACCCTCCTCGATGATCCGCCGTGGTTCCGCCGCAAGTTCGTCCAGTGGGATCGGCTCAATCCTCGGCATCGATCTGCATCCCCTCGTTGGCTCGCGGACAATTCACCTTCTGGTCTGCGAACTTATTAGAGTGATGAACTCGTGTCCATCGATCCCTCCCAGATCCTGCTCACCGACCAGGTTGCCGTCGTGACCGGCGGCGGGTCGGGCATCGGCAGGGGTGTCGCGCGCGGCCTGGCGGCCTTCGGTGCCTCCGTGGCGATCTGGGAGCGCGATCCCGAGACCGCGGCGGCCGCCGCGGAGGAGATCGGTGGCCTCGGCATCGCCACCGACGTGCGGGAGGCGGACCAGGTGGACGCCGCCCTCGCCCGAACCCTCAGCGAGCTCGGGAGCGTGCGCATCCTCGTCAACAATGCCGGCGGGGTCTTCTCCTCTCCCCTGCTCGAGACCTCGGAGAACGGCTGGGACGCCCTCTACCGGGCAAATCTCAAGCACGTGATCCTCTGCACCCAACGGGTGGCCCGGGTCATGGTCGCAGAGGGGACCGGCGGCAGCATCATGAGCGTGACCTCGATCGAAGGGGTCCGCGCCGCGCCCGGGTACGCCGCCTACGCGGCCGCCAAGGCAGGGGTCATCAATTTCACGAAGACCGCGGCGCTCGAGCTGGCGCCCCACGGGATCCGAGTCAACGCCCTCGCCCCGGACATCACGATGACAGAGGGCCTCCGCGCAGTGGCACCTCCGGGTTCCGAGCAGTCCTTCCGGTCGACGGTCCCGATGGGCCGCGCGGGCGACGTCGACGAGATGGCGGGGGCGGCGGTCTTCCTCGCCGGTTCGCTCTCCAGCTACGTGACCGGACAGACCCTCCACGTGGACGGGGGCACCCAGGCTGCGAGCGGCTGGTACCACCGCCCGGACAACGGGGTCTACGTGCTCGGCCCGTCCTGATCGACCGGTGACGATGCCGGGTGCCGCGTGGCCGGCGCGCCTCAGCCGTCGCCCGGTGCCGGTGAGCCCACGTGGGCCGACATGCCACCGTCGATGATGATCATCTGTCCGGTGATGTAGCGCGACTCCTCGGAAGCCAGGAAGACGACCAGGTTGGCGATGTCGTCGGGCTGGCCGAGTTGCGGCGTGAGCGTCTTCTTGCCGAGCCGGGCCACGATGTCGTCGGTGAGGTGGGCCCGCACGGCGTCGGTGATGATGAGGCCGGGGACGATCGTGTTGACCCGGATCCCCTGCTTCCCGTGGCCGGCGGCGACGTACATGGTCAATGTGTTGACCCCCGCCTTGGAGACCCCGTACGCGGTGCGGGTCCGGTCGCCGGTGAGCGACGCTCCGGAGGACATGTTGATGATGGAACCACCCCCGTCACGGACCATCTCGGGGATCGCATGCTTGCAGGTCAGCATCTGACTGCGCAGGTTGACCGCGAGGGTCCGCTCCCACACCTCGAGCGCCAACTCGGTCACCAGGGTGTCATGGTCCAGGAAGTCGGACTCGGTCAGCGCTGCATTGTTGTGGAGGACGTCCATGCGCCCGAATCGCTCCACCGTGGCGCCCACCGCGGCGACCACCTCGTCCTCGTCGGACAGATCGGCGCGCACACCGATGGCCGATCCACCCCCCGCCAGGATCGCCTCGGCGCCCCGTTGCGCGCCGTCGCCGTCGATGTCGACGACCGCGACCGAGGCGCCCTCTCGGGAGAGGGCCCGAACGGTGGCCGCACCGATGCCTCCGGCACCGCCGGTCACCATCGCCACCTTGCCGTCAAGTCGTCCCACGTCGACCCACCCCACTTCCGATCTGTGCCGTTCGCGCTCGGCCTCGACCCCAGCGAACCACCCGGCGTCACCCTGTAGGGTGCGACACTACCGACTACGATGCAGCGTCCCGGGATGAGAGCCGAGACTCGGAGAGGAGACGAACGATGAGCGATCTGCTCTTGGCCGACGAGCGCGAAGCCGTCGCGGAGGCCAGCCGCCACCTGGCGCGGACCGGCCTGGTGATCGGCACCGCCGGGAACATCTCCGCCCGGAACGGTGACCTGGTCGCGGTCACCCCCACCGGCGCGGACCTCGGAACCGTCACCGCGGAGATGGTCACGGTCATCGAGCTCGACGGGACCGTGGTGGACGGGGACCTCGCCCCGACCTCGGAGGTCCCCCTCCACACCGGCATCTACGCCGGTACCAACGCCCTCGCCGTCACCCATGCCCATGCGATGGCCTCTACGGCGCTCTCCTGCTGCTTTGACGAGCTCCCGCCGTTGCACTACAGCTGTCTCGGCCTCGGGGGCGCACCCCGCACCGCGGCCTACGCGACCTTCGGTTCCGAGGAGCTCGCGCGGAACGTCATCGAGGCGCTCGAGGGCCGCAACGCGGCGATGATGCAGAACCACGGTTCGGTCGCCTACGGCAGCACGATGAAGCAGGCGATCGAGCGGCTCGAGCTCCTCGAATGGCTGGCGGAGCTCTACTGGCGCGCCTCGTCCCTCGGCACCCCGCGGATCCTGACCGACAAGGACTTCGAGAACATCATCGTCGCGGCCATGTCCGGCGGGTACGGCACGATCCGGAAGCTCGAGAAGGACTAGCGATCGGTCGGAGGGCCGCTGCGGCATGGCTGTCCTGGGTCTGGGCCTCGCCGCGTTGGGCCGTCCGGGCTACCTGACAGTCGGCCACGGCCAATCACTCGGCCCCGACCGGTCGGTCGGGACCCTCGAGCAGCGCTGTCACGAGGTCTGCGACGCCGCCTGGGCGGGTGGGATCCGTTGGTTCGACGCCGCCCGGTCGTACGGACGCGCCGAGCAGTTCCTCGCGTCGTGGCTGACGGGTCGGGGTGTCCGGCCCGAGCAGGTGACCGTGTCCTCGAAGTGGGGCTACACCTATACGGCTGATTGGCGGGTGGACGCAGCGGTCCCGGAGGTCAAGGACCATTCCGCCGCCGCACTCGAGCGCCAGTGGCCCGAGAGCGTCGCCCTGCTCGGGCCGTGGCTGCGGCTCTACCAGGTCCACTCGGCCACCCTGGACTCCGGCATCCTCGACTCGGCCCGGGTGCAGTCGGCGCTCGCCCGGCTGGGCGTGCCGGTCGGGCTCAGCCTCAGCGGCCCCGCGCAGGCGGAGACCCTCCGGCGGGCGCTTGCGATCGAGGTCGACGGCGCGCCGCTCTTCTCGGCCGTCCAGGCGACCTGGAATCTGCTCGAGATCTCGGCCGCGCCGGCCCTCGCAGAGGCCAAGCAGGCCGGCTGGACGGTGATCGTGAAGGAGGCGCTGGCCAACGGGCGCCTGGCCACACCGGGACCGGTCACGGACGCGCTCGGGCCCCGTCCCGACGTGGTCGCCCTGGCTTCCGCCCTGGCCCAACCCTGGGCGGACGTCGTCCTCTCCGGAGCCGCGACCGTGCCGCAGTTGCGCTCGAACCTCGAGGCGCTGGACGCGGCGTCGCCGCTGAACGGTGATCAGCTCACGGCCCTGGCCCGGGACCCGACCGTCTACTGGGGCGAGCGTGCCGCCATGCCGTGGACCTGAGCCCGGGAGCAGGCCGATCGGTCCGGGATCGGAGCATGCACGGTAGGATGTACGTAGCCGCGGGGTCCGTCGTAGCTGAGGTTTCCGCCAACCGATGTTCCGGACCCAGCGGCCCTTTTTCCGGAGGCGGTCGGTGGGCCGGCCTCCCGACGACCGGCCCCTCGAGCCTCCTCCCCCGGGAACCCGGGGTTGCCCCGGGTGACCGCCCGACCACTCGGAGAACATGCCCGAGCCGGCTCGACGGTGGCGGAACCGGAGCCGGCCCGGGGCACAAGGGAGTTGTCGGCACCGACGGCTCGCAACTGAAGCCGGTCGCCACGCTCGCGGAATTCATCTTCTGTTCATCATCGGAAGCAGGCCGGAGCGTTGCACCTCAGATCGAATCGTTAGAAACTGAAGCGGTGGTGCGTTGCGCACGAGCAGTGCAGTCTGCGCGGCGGGTCTATCCGATGCCCTGAAGCACTCGTGAAGAGGAGATGCGATGCAGGAACGAAACGCAGGTGAGGTCGTCCGCCTTGCCGCAGACGAAGGGATCGAGATCGTCGACCTGAGGTTCTGCGACCTCCCGGGTCTGATGCAGCACTTTTCGATGCCGGTGCACGAGCTCACCGAGGACGCCTTCACCGACGGGTACGGGTTCGACGGCTCGTCGATCCGCGGGTTCCAGGCGATCCAGGAATCGGACATGATCCTGCTCCCCGATCCGTCGACCGCTGTCGTCGACGAATTCCGCCAGCACAAGACGCTCAACCTGAACTGCTTCGTACACGATCCGGTCACCGGCGAGAGCTACAGCAGGGATCCCCGCTATGTCGCGCTCAAGGCCGAACGCCACCTCCAGTCCACCGGGCTCGCCGACACCGCCTACTTCGGACCGGAGGCCGAATTCTTCATCTTCGACGACGTCCGGTTCTCGCAGGACCAGCACTCCGCCTTCTACCAGGTGGACTCCGTCGAAGGTATCTGGAACTCGGACCGTGACGAAGGCCCGAACCTCGGTCACAAGCCCCGTTACAAGGAGGGCTACTTTCCGGTCCCACCCATGGACCACTTCCAGGACCTGCGGTCGGAGATGTGCCTGGCCATGGAGCGGCACGGGATCGAGATCGAGATCCAGCACCACGAGGTCGGCACGGCCGGCCAGGCCGAGATCGACATGCGGTTCGACACCCTGCTCACGATGGCGGACAAGCTGATGCTCTACAAGTACATCGTCAAGAGCGTCGCGAACAATGCCGGCCGCACTGCGACTTTCATGCCGAAGCCGCTGTTCCAGGACAACGGCTCCGGCATGCACGTGCACCAGTCGCTCTGGAACGGAGGGGTGCCGCTCTTCTACGCGGACTCCGGCTATGGCGGGCTGTCGGACATGGGCCGATGGTATGTCGGCGGTCTGCTGGCCCACGCTCGGGCCGTGCTCGCCTTCGCAGCGCCGACCACCAATTCCTACCGTCGACTGGTCCCCGGCTACGAGGCCCCGGTCAATCTCGTCTACTCGCAGCGGAACCGCTCGGCGGCGTGTCGGATCCCCCTCTACTCCAAGAGCCCGAAGGCCAAGCGCATCGAATTCCGGTGCCCGGATCCCTCCTGCAATCCGTACCTCGCCTTCTCCGCGATGCTCATGGCCGGGCTCGACGGGGTTCGCAGGCAGACGGAACCTCCGGCACCGGTCGAGGAAGACCTCTTCGAGCTGCCTCCGGAGGAGTTGGCGAAGATCGGCCAGGTCCCCTCTTCACTCGAGGAAGCGCTCGCGGCGCTCGAGGACGACCACGAGTTCCTCACCGAAGGGGGGGTCTTCACCGACGACCTCATCGAGACCTGGATCGCCTACAAGCGCGAGAGCGAGATCGACCCGGTGCGCCTCCGGCCCCATCCCTGGGAGTTCATGCTCTATTACGACATCTGACGGCCACTCCCGCCGGTTCTAGATTGGGCGCCGATGGGCGTCCCACCTCCGAGCCCCGGACTGGCCAATCTCGCGCCTCCCGACGCGGCCGAAGTGGAGGTCATCAGCCGGGGCATCGAGTCCGCCGCCTCCCCACCGGGCGGATTGACCGACATGCAGCGACTGCTGCTCGGCGCCATCTGCATCGCCATGACCGGCCATGCCGCCGATCCGGGCGCACCCCGGATCCAACCCGATGCGTTCGCTGTTGCGCTCGCGGCCCGGACGACCGAGTTCCGTTCCCGGATCGTGCAACTGATGGTCCTGCTCGCCCTGGTGCTGCGGCCCCTGCCGACCGAGGTGGCGGAGCGCATCGGGCTGTTCGCAGCGGAGCTCGGCGTCGAGGAGGGCATGCTCGAGGTGACGATGGAATTCGCGCAGGGAAGCCTCGGGCTTGCCGCCTTCGATTTCGAGCGCAACGGCTACACCTCCGACTGGAGCGACGACGACGCGGCCGTGTTGCACACCACGTCGGCGCTCGCCTCGGCTTGGGACAACGCGGTCGCCGACCCGGCGCTCGCCGAGCGCTGGGAGGAGCTCGAGAAGCTCCCTGCCGGCACCCTGGGTCGGCGGGTGACCGAGTTCTATCTGGCTCGCGGGTTCGTCTATCCCGGACGGCTGGGCTCCGCCCCACCGCTGCTCGCCCAGCACGACTGGGTCCACCTGCTCGCCGACTTCGGGACGATGGTCGAGTCCGAGCTCGAGGTCTTCGCCTTCATCGCCCGCGCCAACGACGACCCGAGGGCCTTCTCGCTGTTGGCCGGGGTCGTCTCACTGTTCGAGACCGGCTACCTGCGCACGGGCGCCGGACTGTTCGAGTACTCCCCCGGGCACCTCTCGGAGCCCGGCATGGCCACCCGGGTTGCCGACGCCATGCGGCGGGGTGCGCTCTGCCCGGGCAGCAACGACTTCTTGCGACAGGACTGGTTCGAGATCGCCCACCTCGGCATTTCCGACGCCCGCGAGCACTTCGGCATCCCACCGAAGTCCCCCGACGCGATCGCAGCTGGGTCGGTGGGACCGTGGGAGCCGGGGGGCATCAGCCCGTTCCAGGTTCGTACTGGAATGGATCTCGCCCAGCGACACGGCCGGCCCTACGCTGCCTATGGTGCACAGGTTCTATAGGCACACGCGGTCACTGAACTGGAGGAACCGACCATGAGCGCTTTCCCTCCCATCGCCGACTACGCCTTCCTGTCCGACTGCGAGAACAGCTGTCTGGTTGCACCCAACGGATCCGTTGAATGGCTGTGCCTGCCGCGACCAGACTCGCCCAGCGTGTTCGGAGCCATCCTGGACCGCTCTGCCGGTTCGTTCCGTTTCGGGCCGTCGAACACCATGGTTCCCCACCACCGGCGGTATCTGCCCGGCACGATGGTGGTAGAGACGACATGGCACACGCCGACCGGCTGGCTCGTCGTCCAGGATCTGATGGTCATTCGCGAGACCGACGATGCGATCCGTCGCCCCGGGTACCGCCGGGCTCCGACCGATGCTGCAGCGGCAGGTGTCCTCCTGCGTACTGCGAGCTGTATCTCCGGACGGGTGGAGGTTCAGCTCGACTGCCTTCCGCTGTTCGACTACGGCACAGCGTCAGGTCATTGGTCCTACGACGGTGACGGGTACGGTTCCGTCGCGGTGGGTGCTCCCGACGGCGAGCTGACACTGTCGGTGACCAGCAGCATTCGGCTCGGGGTCATCGGAGCGCGCTGTTACGGACGCACCACCCTCGCCCACGGTGAGTCGGCATTCGTCACGCTCTCATGGAATGGCTCCTCGCCGACCAGCCAGGACCGCGCAGACGAGGACGTTGCATCCACGGTGGCGTTCTGGCGGGACTGGTTGGCGACCGGGAGGTTTCCCGATCACCCCTGGCGGTCGTACATCGAACGCAGCGCCCTCACCCTCAAGGGCCTGAGCTACGCCCCGACCGGGGCGATCATGGCGGCGTCGACCACCTCACTGCCCGAGACCCCCGGAGGCGCCCGCAACTGGGACTACCGCTACACCTGGATCAGGGACACCGGGTTCATGCTGCGTTCGCTCTACCGCCTCGGATTCGAGTGGGAAGCGGTCGAGTACTTCGCCTTCGTGCTCGAATCCGTGACCCAGGGGGATCCCGGTCAACCATTCGACCTCCAGATCATGTACGGCATCGGCGGCGAACGGGACCTCAGCGAGCGAACACTCGACCATCTCTCCGGCTACG
The DNA here is from genome assembly GCA_963725275.1 of uncultured Acidimicrobiaceae bacterium. Lineage (GTDB taxonomy): Bacteria > Actinomycetota > Acidimicrobiia > Acidimicrobiales > RAAP-2 > Bog-756. The sequence continues at coordinate 82,840 of CAVRXS010000001.1, forward strand.
ACGGAGCGAGCCCAGTGCGCGTGGGAAACGGTGCGTGGGACCAACATCAAAACGATGTCTGGGGCATGCTCCTCGATGCCGTGGCGACCCATTTCAGTCAGGGGGAAGCACAGATCGTCCATGCGGTCTGGGAAGGCCTGTCGACGCTGGTGGAGGATGCACTGCGTCACAGCGGCGATGCCGACCAGGGGATCTGGGAGATCCGTGGCGATCCGCAGCACTTCACCGCCTCCGCCGTCCTCTGCTGGGTGGCGGCCGATCGTGGCGCGAACCTGGCGATGCGACGGGGTGCACCCGACAGGGCGGACCGGTGGCGGAAGGCGGCTGACGCGCTGAAGGAGGACATCCTGGCCAAGGGTGTCGACGCTCGCGGCAGGTTTCGTCAGGCCTACGAGAACGACGAGCTCGATGCCTCCCTCCTCCTGATCCCGATCATGGGATTCCTCCCTCCGGACGACGATCGTGTGAAGGCGACCGTCCTTGCCATCGCTGACGAGCTCACAGAGGACGGCTTGGTACTGCGCTACAAGGTCGACAGCACCGATACCGGGTTCGAGGGGAAAGAGGGCACCTTCACCATCTGCTCATGGTGGCTGGTGTCGGCACTGGCCATGATCGGAGAGTTCGATCGGGCCAGAACGTTGTGCAAGAAGCTCCTTTCGTTTGCCGGCCCCTTGAACCTCTACGCCGAGGAGATCGATGCCAGGACGGGGGAACATCTCGGCAACTTCCCCCAGGCCTTCACCCACCTCGCCCTGATCGATGCCGTGTCGCAGCTCGTCGACGCGGAGCTGTCTGCGACCTGACCCGTCGTGGCGTGTGCTGGAGATTGCCGAAGGACCTACGCGAGTCGGTCCGTGAGGTGCTCCCCGACCCGGATGGCGTTGGCCATGGCGGTGAGGGCGGGGTTCACCGCCCCGATGCTCGGGAAGAAACTGGTGTCGACGACGTAGAGGTTGTCCAGCTCATGGGCCTTGCAGTCGACGTCGAGCACCGACGTCGCAGGATCCCGGCCGAACCGGCAGGTCCCGGCCTGATGAGCGCACCCCGCCACCGGGACGTCCATGCTCATGTAGAAGTTCTTGCGCAGGACGTGATGGTCGGCCATCCCGACGTGGTTCAGGATCGTGCGCAACTCCTGGTAGAGCCCGTCCGCTTCCTTGTCGTTCGTGGCCTGGTAGGCCAGATGGACGTTCCCCTCCCCGTCCACGGTCACCCGGTTGTCCGGACGCGGCAGGTCCTCGGTGGTGAGCCACCAGTCGACCGCATGCTTGGCGACGTCGTCCAGGGTCCAGCGCGGTGCCAGCTTGGTGAGCTTCGGCTCTTCTCCCTTCATCGCGCCGGCATTCGACTTCCCCACCATCTGGATGTTCCCGAGGGGCCACTCGCGGCCCCCATCGGCGAAGTAGAAGTCGTTGATCCCGAGCGTCTTCTGGAAGACCGTGTCGTTCGGCTCGGTGCCGAGCGAGACGACTGCTTTGCAGTTGTGGAACATGTAGTTGCGACCGACCTGGTCAGAGCCGTTGGCCAGTCCGGTGGGATGTGCGTCATTGGCCGAGTTCAAGAGGAGCTTGGCGCTGTTGGCAGCCCCTGCGGCCAGCACCACGACGTCCGCCGAATACTCCTCGTGTCCGCCGCCGCGCTCGACGACCACACCGTTCACGGAACGGCCGGAGGGGTCGGTCTCCAGCCTGGTCGCGGTGGCGCCGGTCAGCAGTGTGACGTCCGATGACTCCAGGCTGGGCCGGACCGCCATGACCTCGGCGTCCGCTTTCGCGTGCACCATGCAGGGGTAGCCGTCGCACCACGCGCAGCGGATACACATGCTCCGGGTGCGTTCCGCCTCGTCGAGGAGGATGCCGCACGGTGCGGAGAACGGGTGGTACCCCTTCGCTTGGAGGGCGTCCGAGATCTCCTGGAGACGCGGCTCGTGGCTCACCGGCGGCCACGGATAGGGCTGCGAGTACCGACCCTCGGTTGGGTCGTCACCGTGCTTCCCGTGGACCTGGTAGAGCTCTTCCGCCTTCGTATACCAGGGCTCGAACTCGTCATAGGAGACCGGCCAGGCAGGCGAGACGCCGTCGACGTGCTGGATCTCGCCGAAGTCACCGGGCCGCAGGCGGTAGAGGGCGGCTCCGTAGAGCTTGGTCGCGCCGCCGACGAAGTAGTGCACCTGGGGCTGGAACGCGGTTCCGTCGCCGTCGTACCAGGTGTCCGGCGAGATGTACCGGCCGTCGATGAACACGTCGTCCGGCGACCAGTTGGCCAGCTCCCTCGGGAGGAATTCACCGCGTTCGAGGAGCAGGATCCGTTTCCCCGACGAGCGAAGCGTGTGGGCGAGGGTGCCCCCGCCCGCTCCCGTGCCGATGATGATGATGTCGAAGTGCTCGGGCATGAGGCTCCTTTCGTCGACCAGGTGACGCTCAGCTGGCGTGAACCGCTGTGGAGACGGCCGGACGACTCGTGTGCTGACGGCGGGCGATGGGAACGGCGAGCACGCCCATGACGACGGCGAGAGCGGCAGCGATCCGGAAGAGCGAGGCCAGCGAGACCACACTCTGGAGCGTGCCGCTCCCGAACGCAGCCAGGCCGTAGCCGACCTGGTAGGCGGCGATGAGCCATCCGGCCGCCAACTCCACGAAGGTCGGAAAGGTCGCCTCGCCGTAGCCGACGGTCATCGGGAAGAACCCCGAGCAGGCGAACCCGCCGAATGCGAACAGCAGTATGCCCGCGGTGGCGGTCCTGGCCGTTGGCAAGACCAGGAGCGCGACGGCCATGGCCCATGGCAGCACCAGATAGATCGCCGTCGACCGGATCCATCTGGAGCTCAGGGCGATGAGCAACCTCCCGATGGTCACCGACGCCCAGAAGGCGGCGAGGGCACCGTTGGCCGAGGTCGCTGTCACTCCCTTGCTGACCAGAAGCGAGGTGCCCCAGTTCCCGAACATGGTCTCTCCGATGCCGTACAACACGAGGGCGGCGGCAAACAGCCAGAACAGTGCCGGAATGCGGCCCGATGACTTCGCGTGAGGGGCCTCCGGCAACACCATCGGTTGCAACAGGGTGGTCACGATGAGCGCGACCAGGCCCGCGGCGGCAAGCAGGGGGAGGTACCACCAGGCTCCGAGACTTGTGAAGACGGCGATGAGCAGCGGCGAGAGCGCCGTCCCGAGGCCGAGCAGGACATTGAGCGCGGTGAGGGCCACGTCGCGCCGATCGGGCATGAAGGCGCCGGCATAGGTGCTGATCGAGCTCAGGGTGAGACCGAACCCGAGGCCGAGCGAGGCGGTGGCGACCAGCAGCATCGGATAGGCGACGGAGTCGGCACGGACGGCGTCACTGGCCACCAGCAGAGCCATGGCCACGGTGTCGGCGACGATCCCGGTGAGCAGTACCGTCTTGAGCCCGAACCGGCGTGCCAGCCGCGGCAGGGCCAGCGATCCGGTGATGGCCATGATCACCTGGGGAAAGAAGAGGAGGCCGTAGCGACTCTTGGAGAGGTCGTATCCGGTCGGGGCGGTCAGGATGGTGGCCGCAGCGGGGAAGGCCACCAGGCTCAGGCCTTGGAACAGCCCGATCGAGTACACGGTGATGATCTCAAACCGTCGCACCCTGGCTGCTTCGACCGGTGGCGCCGGGACGCCCTGGTCACTCACCGTCGCCCTTTGCCGGACGAGGACTCCTCGCTCTCAGCTCGGGGCTCGGCGGGGCCCGTTCCACCACTCGACCCGGCACCCTCGATCACCGGGAAGAGTGTGGGTTGGACAGCCCTCCTGGCTGCAGCGGGCAGGCTCAGGTCCCCGCCGGTGTGGGCCGTGCTGAACTCCCGTTCCGCACGGCCGCGCCCGATCATCGAGCGGAGCCATCTCAACAGCGTGGTGAGCCGGTTGCCGAAGCCGGTGAGGAATGCGAGGTGGACGAACATCCAGACCAACCAGCCGGGGAACCCGCTCAGCCGGATCCCCTTCACACTCACGATGGCGCGGAACCGACCGATGGTGGCCACGCTGCCGAGGTCCTGGTAGTGGAACGGATCGGTGGGCTTGCCCTTCTGCCGTCGCAGGATGGAATTGGCGGCATGGAGACCGCCCTGCATGGCCACTTCGGCGACGCCCGGCAGATCGTCGAGGGTCACCATGTCCCCGACGGCGAAGACCTCGGGGTGCCCGGGCAGGGTCAGATCGGGGAGCACGGCGATACGGCCGGCGCGATCCACGTCGGCGCCCGAGGCCTCGGCCAGCAGACCCGCCAGCGGAGACGCCTCGACCCCGGCTGCCCAGATGGTGGTCCGGGCATCGATGCGCCCCACGGCCCCCTCCTCTTTGACATCGACGCCCTGTGTGTCGACCCCGACCACCTGGCTGTGCATCCGCAGCTCGACGCCGAGGCGCTCGAGGGCCTTGGCCGCCTTGCCGGAGAGCCGGTTCCCGAAGGTGGCAAGTGGTTCTGCTCCCCCATCGACGAGGACGACCCGGACGGACGAGGCCTCGAAGGTGCGGAACTCACCGCGCAGACTGCGGGTGGCCAGCTCACGGACCCGACCGGCGAGCTCGACGCCCGTCGGCCCGGCCCCGACCACGACGACGGTCAGCCAGTGTTCGCGCTCGACCGGGTCGGCCGTGAGCTCGGCGACCTCGAATGCACCCAGGATGCGCCGTCTCAGCTCGAGCGCGTCGTCGAGGGTCTTCATCCCGGGAGCGAAGAAGGCGAACTCGTCGTGCCCGAAGTACGACTGGGTCACGCCGGCGGCCACGATGAGGCTGTCGTAGGGGTACTCGATCTCTACGCTGCCGGCGACGGTGGTCCGGACCACTTTGCGGTCGAGGTCGAAGCCGGTCACCTCGGCGAGCTGCACCCGCACGTTCTTGGCCCGCCGGACGACGTGCCGGAGGGCCGGCGCGATCTGGCCCGGGGCGAGCATCCCGGTCGCCGTCTGGTAGAGGAGGGGCTGGAACAGGTGATGATTTCGCCGGTCGATGAGTGTCACGTCGACCGGTGCCCCTCCGAGCAGCCGGGTGGCGGGAAGGCCGCCGAACCCCCCTCCGACGATGACCACCCGCTGGCGCTCAGCCCCTCGATCGGCCCGGTCGACGCCGTCGACACCCGCCGGCGGGACACCGGACCGGCTGGTCACCGGGTTCGAGCCGTTGCGCGCCTCGCCGTCGGTGGAGCGACCCGTCCCCGACCGAAGGCATCGATGCGGCCCCAGCGGCCCGGGATGTCGAGCAGCTGCAGTTGACCGAGACTGGCCGGAATGGCCGGATCGACGATCAAGTGGTCGTCCAGGGGTTCGAGCCCGAGCATGGTGCGCAGCAGCAGCAGCGGAGCCGCCGTCGACCAGGCCTGGGGACTGCAGGCCGTCGGGTACTGGACCGGGTACATGGTCATCGACCTCGGATAGCCGCCGAATGCCTCGGGCAGGCGCCCGTCGAAGAACTTGGCCGCGTCCAGGATGCCCTCGGCGATGTGCGCCGCTTCGTCCTTGAAGCCGTACCGTCGCAGCCCCCAGGCGATGAAGGAATTGTCGAACGGCCAGATGGTTCCCACGTGGTACCCGATGGGATTGAACCGTCCGTCGCCCTCCGCCATCGTGCGCACCCCCCAGCCCGAGAAGAGACGGTCCCCCATGAGGTGGTCCACCACACGGCGGGCCTTCGACTTGTCGACGATGCCGCTCCAGAGAAGATGCCCGTTGTTCGACGTCAATGAATCGACCTGGCGGCCATCGGTGTCGAGTGCGATGGCGAAGTACCCGCCGTCGGCGACCCAGAAGTCACGGTTGAACCGGCGCTTGAGATCGGCCGCTTCCTCCTCGAGCCGGTCTGCGAAGGCCTGGTCGTGCCACACGTGTCGGGCGAGGCGGGCCCCCCGCATCTTGGCGTCGTAGGCGTACCCCTGGAGCTCGCAGGTTGCCCGTGGGAAGCCGGGGAGGGTCCCGTCCCGGTAGGCGATCGAGTCCCAGGAGTCCTTCCAGCACTGGTTCTCGAGCCCGGTCTTCTCGTTCCGTCTCTGGTAGGAGATGTAGCCGTTCCCCTGGAGGTCGGCGTACTCGTCGATCCAGCGCAGCGCCGCCCGCGCCTCGTATTCGAGGTCACGGACCAGCTTGGTGTCCCCGGTCCACCGCTCGTACTCGTCGAGCAGCACGACGTAGAGCGGGGTCGCGTCGGCACTGCCGTAGTAGGGCGAATGTGGCCGCTCCTCGAAGGCGGTCAGCTCGCCGAAGCGCATCTCGTGCAGGATGCGGCCGGGGTCCTCGTCGCGGAAATCGTCGACGCGGGTGCCCTGCCGCTCGCCGAGGATGCGCAGGGTCGTGGCAGCCAGCTCTGGGGTGAAGGCGATCGACTGCAAGCTGGTGAGGATGCTGTCCCGGCCGAAGATCGTCATGAACCACGGCAGCCCTGCCGCGGGCAACGCATGGTTGGACATGGTCCTGGGCGCGAAACGCAGCGCAGCGAGGTCGACCAGACTGCGGCGGTAGGTGGCCCGCAGCGCGTCGTCGTCGCACTCGAGCTGGGGCGCTTTGGCCAGCCACTTGTCGAGCCCGCGGGCCATCTTGTTCGACGGCATCGACGAACGACCCCTGTCGGGACGGCTCCCCGGGAGGTTGAATCCCGGCGCCGTGACGGCCACGACCAGCTCGGTCTCCCAGGTACCGTGCGGGCCGACGGTGACGTCGAAGGTGAAGCCGTGGCCGTCGACTGCCCCCGGAACAGAGGAGGAGATCCAGGTGTCGCGCTCGTAGGTCTCGCGCCGGTAGGCGAGCACGAGCATCCCCTTCTCGACCCGGGCCTCGTAGGTGCCCTTCTTTTTCAAGGCGTCCTTGACCTCGAAGAGATCGGCGAAATCGCTCGCCGCCTCGATCCGCACGGAGAGGGTGACTGCCTCCCGTTTGTGGTTGAGGATCTGGATCGATTCGACGAACCCGTTGGCGACGCTCCTCCTGCGGATGATCGAGAGATCGGCGTCGACATAGACCGTTCCCGTGCCGGGCACGAGGAAGAAGCGGCTCTCGAAGTACTGCAGGTCGTCGGTCGAGAGGGCGTTGAGCCGCTCCCCGTCGAGGGTCAACACCCACTTCGAGAGGAAGCGGGTGTCGAAGGAGAACAAGCCCGTCGGGTCGGTGAGCGACGCCTCGATGTCCCCACTGCGGTCGCTCACCACGAAGGTGTTGCCCTCGAGGATCTGGACGAGCGGCACGCTCATGGGCGTGGCTTGTTCATCTCGGCTGCCGGTATCGGGCGGGGCGCCGACTGCCGGGGAGGACCGGGGAAGAGGCGTTGGAACATCATCAGGAGGTGCAGATCACCGTCCACGACGAGTGCTCCCCGGAGCTGTGCCGCCGTGGCGTTCTCGCTGCCTCCGGCGATCCGATCGAACAGTGGCCGGTCGACCTTGACGACGGTGTCGGCACGTCCTCCGCGGTGCCCAGCGGTGATCTTGCCGTCGTCGATGGTGATGTACCAGCGCTCGAGCTCCGTGTTCGAGCTCAGGTCGAAGCGCAGCACGCCGGACTCGCCCTTCAGGATCGGCTCGTCTCCCTTGGCATGCAGTGTCTCGAAGAACCAACCGGCCGCGCCGTCAGCTTGCGCCGGTCGCACCGGACGGGAAGCGGCCTTGGGCTTGGTCTTCGGCTTGGCCTTCGGTCCGGCGGCCATGCTCAGCCCTCAGCCACGCGTCCGCCGGAGCGGGGCTCGACCGGGAGGTCGGGTGGTCACAGTCCCGGACTGCTCTGCATGATGCCGCCGTCCGCGAAGACCGTGGTCGCAGTCAGATAGGTGGCTCCGGGCCCGGCAAGGAACGCCACCACGCTCGCGATCTCCTCCGGTTCGGCCATCCGGCCGAGCGGGATGGCCTTGTCCAGGGTGGCGAGTGCCTTCGGGTCGGCGATGGTGGACTGGTTGATCGGCGTGTCGACCGCTCCAGGTCCGACCCCGACCACCAGGATGTTGTGCGGCGCGAGCTCGACCCCTGCGGTGCGGGTGAGCATCCGCATGCCTCCCTTGGAGAGGCAGTAGGCGGTGTTGCCGGGCATCGGCCAGTCCTCGTGGACCGAGGTCATATTGATGATGCGCCCGCCGTCTCCTTGGGCGATCATCTGCTTGGCAGCCAGCTGGGTCCCGAAGAAGGCGCTCTTCAAGTTGATGGCCAGCACCCGCTCGTACTGCGCCTCGGTGGTGTCGAGCACGGAGGTGCGGGTCTCGATGCCGGCGTTGTTGACCATGATGTCCAGCCGACCGAAGGTGTCCACCGCAGTGCCGATGAGCGTCTCGAGATCGCCGATCTGGCTGACGTCCGCCTTGACCGCCGTCACCTCGTCCCCGAGGTCCCGCACCTGCTGTTCGAGCGCCTCGGTCGCATCGGGGTCGGCAACGTAGTCGATGACGATCGACGCACCCTCCGCGGCCAGAGCGAGCACGACCGCCTTGCCGATCCCGGTGTTGCCCCCCGTCACGATGGCCACCTTGCCCTGCAGTGTCACGCGGGTTGTCTCCTCTTCGAAGGGTCGGTCGGGCGCCGGATTCGGGCTCATCCTACCGACAGTCCATTGCCCCCGCGTGGGCGAGAAGGCCTGCCGCGTGGGCGACGAGGGTCCGCCTCAGGACGTGTCGGACCGCTGTCCGACCCCACGGTGGCCGGGCCCCCGGTCACCGTGGACCCAGGGTCTCGGAGGGGTTGGCAGAGCTGGTGACGGTCAGGTTGCAGCGAGATACGTCGCCCGTTCGGCCGTGACAGGGTGCGCCCGCCCGGATACCGTCACGGGAGTACGAGTAGCGGTGTCGGGAGCCCTGATGCCAGTTGCAGAGGATGACCTGGGTCGTGCGGTGGAACAGGTGCTCGGGCCTGCCTGGCCACATGAGCGCCGCCGTGCGTCGAGGCGCTTCCTCCGCTCGACGTTGCTCCGGGCAGGTGGAGGAGCCCTCGGATTCTGGAGCCTCGCCGGGGGCCTCCGGGTCATGGGCATGCCCATCCCCTGGGTCCTCTACCCGGGCATCGCGGCGCTGACCGTGGCCGCGGCCCTGCTCGAGGCCCGGGACCCCGACCACCTGCGTGACCACCCGTGCCCGCCCGACGACAGCGAGGCCATCCGGAGCCCGCCTCGAGACCCGTGAGGGAGTACCGTCGCTGGCGGATCGTCACGTGCCATGGGTCACTCCGAGCTCCCGCCAGAACACCGTCCTGACACTGCGACCGATGGCAGCACGCCGAGCCCACCCAACCGGGTCGAAGTCCTTGTCCGGAGGGCGGACCGATTCCAGCAGGACCACGGTGCAATCGGCTTCCCGTTCGCCGTCGTGCAGAAATTCGGCAACGACCAGGCGGGCGGCAAGGCAGCGCTCATCGCCTACTACGGGCTCTTCGCGCTCTTTCCACTGTTGCTGCTCTTCACAACGATCCTCGGCTATGTCCTGCACAACAACGAGAAGCTGCGCAACGAACTCATCGCGAGCGCCCTCGGGACGTTTCCGATCATCGGCCCCCAACTTCGCTCCCAGGAGCACGGGCTGACCGGGAGTGCCGCCGCGATCACGATCGGCAGCATCCTGCTCCTCTACGGCGCGGTCGGCCTCGGGCTTGCGACACAGAGCGCCATGAACCACGTGTGGAACATCCCCTACGTCCGGTGGCCGTCGTTCTTCCTGCGGTATCTGCGAGCGGTGGCAATCCTGGTCCTGCTGGCTCTGTTCACGATCGGATCCACGGTGCTCACCGGGTTCGCCACCCTCGTCTCACACGGATGGTCGACGCACGTCCTGCTGTTGGTCGGATCGCTCGCAGTCAACTTCGTGCTCATCGTCGTCGCCTACATGGTGATGACGGCGGAGCCGCTGACCTGGCGGGATGTCGCCCTGGGGGCCGCACTGGCCACGCTGTTCTGGCAGGTCCTGCAGCTCATCGGGAGTTGGTACGTGGGACGCGAGCTGCACCACAGCAGCGATACCTACGGCTTCTTCGGCATCGTGATCGTCCTGCTGACCTGGATCTACCTGGGTGCGCAGATCTTCCTCCTCGCGGCGGAGATAAACGTCGTTCAGCGCTATCGATTGTGGCCGCGGTCGATCACGCAGCCGCCGCTCACGGCGGCGGACAAGAAGGTCTTCGAGCGACTCGCCCGCATGGAGGTCCGCCGCCCCGAGGTCTGGGTCGACATCGGCTTCACGCCCGAGGCGGACATCGATCCCCTGGCGCCGACGGTCCATCCACCCGGTTGACCTGGCGGGTTCGACCCGTCCATGGCCGCCTGCTCCCGTGCGCTCGAACCACTACGATTTCGCGCCATGCCCCAGGACGCGAGCGCTTGGGTGGAGCGCGACCGGGCACATGTGTGGCACGGGTTCACCCAGATGGCGACCTTTGCGAGCAACCATCCCATCATCGTGGAGCGAGCCGAGGGCAGGGAGCTCATCGACGTCGAGGGACGGCGCTATCTCGACGCCATATCGAGCCTGTGGGTGACCACCCTCGGTCACCGGGTACCCGAACTTGATGCCGCGCTGCGCGAGCAGCTCGACCGGGTCGCGCATTCGACGATGCTGGGCAACGGCAATACCGCGGTTGTCGAGCTGGCCGAGGCACTTGCCGTGGTCGTCCCCGTCGACGACGCCCGGTTCCTCTTCGCGTCGGACGGCGCTGCCGCGGTCGAGCAGGCGCTCAAGATCGCCTTCCAGTTCTGGCGAAATCAGGGAGAGTCCGGACGCACCAACTACCTGGTCCTCGGCGACGCGTATCACGGTGACACGATCGGTGCGCTCTCGGTGGGTGCCGGAGGGTTCGGCACGGATCTCTTCGATCCGCTGCGCTTCCCCGGTGTGATCCGCACGCCCGGCTATCGGTCAGCCGATTGGCGTGAAGCGGCTCAGCGCGTGCTGGCCGACAGAGCCGATGAGCTCGCCGCGGTCGTGCTCGAACCGTTGGTTCAGGGTGCCGCCGGCATGTACGTCGCGGAACGCGAGGACGTGCAGGCGTTCGGTCGGGCCAGCCAGGAGGCGGGCGTCCTGTTGATCTGCGACGAGGTCGCCACCGGCTTCGGACGAACCGGGACCTTGTTCGCGTCCGAACAGTGTCAGCTGCGGCCCGACCTCCTGTGCCTCGGCAAGGGCCTCAGCGCCGGGTATGTGCCGATGAGCGCAACCGCCGCTTCGGGTCGGGTGGCGGATGGCTTCCTGGGCGAGGACCTGGGAGAGAAGACCCTCTACCACGGGCACAGCTTCGGCGGTAATGCCTTGGCGGCGGCGGTCGCCCGACGCCATCTCGAGCTCTTGACCGAGTGGTGCGTCCTCGACAACGTGAGGGCTCGGTCTGCGCAATTACGGGAGCGCCTGGCGGACACCTCGCGACACCCGGCAGTCGCGGACGTCCGATTGTGCGGGCTCATGGCCGGCATAGAACTCGCATCCCCGGGCGGTGACCGACGATGGGGACGCAGCGTGTGTGGAGCGGCGGTCGAGGCGGGCGTGTTGTTGCGACCCCTGGGGGATGTCGTCGTCGTGATGCCGATGCTGACCACGACGGCTGATGAGATAGATCGGATCGCCGATGTACTCGACGCAGCACTGGACATCGTCTGCCGGTGATGTGGGATCGGTGGGTTGCCGAGCAGGAAGCCGAGATTCGCCGGGCGGGACGCTGGCGCAAGCTGCGAACGCTGGACGGCGGCGGCCCGGAGCACCTCCTCGCGGGCGGTCGCCGCGTGGTGTCCTTCGCATCCAACGACTACCTCGGCCTCTCTCAACACAGGGCTGTCGTTGCGGCTGCGAGGGAGGCACTCGAACGCTGGGGCACCGGGGCCGGCGCGTCGCGCCTCATCGTCGGCTGCAGACCCGTGCACGCCGAATTGGAAGAGGCCCTCGCTCGCTGGCGGTCCACGGAAGCCGCACTGGTCGTTCCGACCGGCTACCAGGCCAACATCGCCGCCCTCACCACCTTCGGGTCCGGTGCACGGATCGTCTCCGATGAGCTCAACCATGCGTCGATCATCGATGCCGCCCGTCTCGCTCGCGCGGAGATCGCGGTGTATCGCCACGGCGATGTCGATCATGCCCGTACCTTGGTCCGTTCTGCGCCGGGCAGAGTGGTCGTCGTCTCGGACTCGGTCTTCTCCATGGACGGAGACATCGCTCCGATCCGATCCCTCTCCGAGCTCTGCGGTCGCTACGGTGCCCTGCTCATCCTGGACGACGCTCACCTGGTCTTCGATGTCGATGCGCCTGATCCCGGCATTGACTGCCTTCGCGTCGGGACGCTCTCCAAGGCGCTCGGCTCCCAAGGGGGATACCTGGCTGGTCCGCGACCGTGGATGGATCTCCTGATCAATCGGGCCAGGTCGTTCATCTTCACCACGGCACTGGCGCCCGCCTCGGCGGCCGCCGCGCTGGCCGCCGTGGGCGTGTGTCGATCGAAGGAAGGCGACGGCCTGCGGGCCAGGTTGCTCGAGCACATCTGCGCCATTCGGCCCGGACACCCCTCTCCTATCGTTCCCGTCGTCCTGGGGGACGAGTCGCGTGCGATCGAGGCGGCCGAGCATCTGCTGCAATCCGGACTGCTCGTCCCCGCCATACGACCGCCAACCGTTCCACCTGGTACTTCTCGGTTGCGGGTCACACTGTCAGCCGCGCATGCGGACGCCGATGTTCGCCGGCTGGCAGACGTCCTCGCCCACCTCGGATAGTCCGCCGGCGCAAACGCCGGCATGCGTGCGGGACGACCCCGCCGTGGCGCCGGATCGAGGGACCGCCGGGCGCCCGGGTACCCGGTCCTGGGCAGGGCGTATGATGGTGGGGAGATTGCCAGCAAGGAGCCAAAGCACATGCCTTCCCGTAAGCTCGACTTCCCGGTCTTCGACGCCGACAACCACATGTACGAGCGGCCCGAGGCGTTCACGAAGTACCTGCCCGCCGAGTACAGCGGCCTCATCAAGTACGTGCAGGTCGATGGCCGGACCAAGATCGCCGTCAACAACGTGATCAGCGACTACATCCCCAATCCGACATTTGAGCGGGTGGCCGCTCCCGGTGCCCAGGAGGAGTACTTCAGGAGCGGGAACCCCGAGGGGAAGTCCCGCCGGGAGATCCTCGGGAGAGCAATCGACGCCCTGCCAGGCTTTTCCGACCCCGAACCCCGCCTCGAGCTCATGAACGAGTTGGGTCTCGACCGGGCCCTCATGTGGCCGACGCTCGCAAGCCTGCTCGAGGAGCGCATCCGGAGCAATCCGCCCGCCGTCCACGCCGTGGTCCATGCTCTCAACGAATGGATGCTCGAACACTGGACCTTCAACTACGAGAACCGCATGTTCCCCACCCCGGTCATCCATCTGGGCATCGTCGACCGGGCGATCGAGGAGTTGGACTGGGTGGTGGAGCGAGGGGCGCGGATCGTCCTGATCCGCCCCGCCCCGGCGTGGGGGTTCATGGGGCCACGATCGCCGGCCCTGCCTGAGTTCGATCCGTTCTGGAAGCGCATAGCCGAGGCCGACATCCTGGTCGGGATGCACGCCTCGGACAGCGGCTACCAGCGGTACACCAACGAGTGGGAAGGCGTCCAGGACGGGGAGATGACGCCGTTCAAGGGCGGATCGGGCTTCCAGGCCATCACCGGCCACCAGGGCCGGCCGATCATCGACACCGTTGCCTCGCTTGTGGGTCACGGTCTCTGCACGCGCTTCCCGACCCTCAAGTTCACGCCGGTGGAGAACGGGAGCAATTGGGTCCGTCCCCTGCTCGCCGACATGGAGCACGCCTGGATCCATTCCCCCAGCAGTTTCGACGAGAACCCGGTGGACGTGTTCAAGCGGAACATTTACGTCCACCCGTTCCACGAGGAGGACCCGAAGGGACTGATCGGTCTCCTCGGGGCTGACCGGGTGCTCTTCGGTTCCGACTATCCGCACCCCGAGGGCATGTCCGACCCGATCACGTTCGTCGATGATCTCGAAGGACTGCCCAAAGAGGACATCGAGAAGGTCATGGGGGGCAACCTCAACCGCCTGATGGGATTCGACGCGGCCGCCTGACGGGCACCGGGTACCATCGGGGCCGTGGTGAGCACGCTCCCTGCCGGCTTCCCCGGTATGCGGTGAGGTGTTCTCCGAAGACGTCCTCACGGGACGTGTGATCCGGACCGGGGGAAGCGGCAGTGGCAACCAGGAGTCGTGCCGGGATCACCATCGCCGTGATCGTCGTGGTGATCGCCGCCGTCTGCGTGGGGATCGTCCTGTCCACGGCTGGGACGGCCGGCGGTTCCAAACGTCCGGATCTGCGAGGCACCGGATCGGTCGACGAGGCCTGGCTGACTGCGGCCGGCCCGGGTGACCGCATCACGCTCCTGGAGCACGGTGCGGCGGTGTCGGAGGCCGGCAGCTCCTCCACGGCCGATGCGCTCGGATCGCTGATCGTCCGCAATCTCACCCCTGGGACGGACTACCAGTGGGACGACGAGACGACTGGCCAGACCACCCCCCCGTTCTCAGTGCTGGCGCCCGGCCACGACCCTGCCGTCGACTCCCCCCTCTACACGGACCAACCCATGCACCAGGGGTTGAACTACATCGCCATGCGGGACGGCATCGAGCTGGCCGCCACGGTCCGGTACCCGTACGGCGAGACGTGTTCGGCGTCGAGCCCCTGTCCGACGGTGATCGAGTACTCCGGGTACAACACGGCCGCACCCACCGACCCGATCCCGACCTTCATCTCCGAAGCCCTCGGTACCAAGTGCACGGACTGTGGTGATGCGAATCTCCTGCCCGACACCGCGACGGCGGTGGGTTCGGTCCTTGCCCGGGTCTCGGGGTTTGCCACCGTGAGCCTCCAGATGCGTGGGACCGGTTGTTCGGGCGGTGCGTTCGATCTCTTCGGCTATCCGTCGGACTACGACGCCTACGACGCCATCGAGATCGTGGCCCACCAGTCCTGGGTGGCCAACCATGCGGTCGGCATGGTTGGCATCAGCTACTCCGGGCTCTCCCAGTTGCCCGCCGCGGGCACTGACCCTCCCGGTCTGGCCGCCATCGCCCCGATGAGCCCGACCGACGATCTGTTCTCGACCGGGTACCCGGGAGGGATCTACAACGACGGCTTCGCCGCCAGCTGGGTGAGCGCCCGTATCGACGACGCCAAGCCAGCCGCCTCCTCTCGCGACGGTCACCTGGTCAGGAGATCCTCGACGCCGGTGACCGACGTCGGACAGCCCTGGACGTACTACGAGATCGACGCGGAGCTCGCAGCCAGCCGCAACGGTACGTCCACCTGCCTTGCCAACCAGGCCCTCCACGACCAGTCGGAGGGTCTGGTCCATCTGGTCGGACCCGGCATGGTCGACCCGGGCGCCGGGCCGGGACGCTCGGCCTCCCTCTTCAACCGACGCTCCATGATCGTGTGGGCGAGCCACATCACCGTGCCGGTCTTTCTCTCCGGTGCACTCCAGGACGAGCAGACCGGACCGCAGTGGCCCGCGCTGATCGATGCTCTCCCGAAGACCACACCGCTCTTCGCCAACATGGTCAACGGCAACCACATCGATTCGACCGACCCCCAGACCATGAGCCGGTGGCTCGAGTTCCTCGATATCTACGTGGCGCACAAGGTGCCGACCCAACCGGGCGCCCTGACCGCGGAGTTCCTCGACAAGTTCGCCGCCTTCGCTTCGGGCATCTCGAACCAGGCGCCGCTTCCTGCGATCCGGTTCACCCAGGCACCGAACGTCGCCACGGCGGAGGCCGAATTCGCCAGCCAGACTCCGCTGGTACGAGCGCTCTTCGACAACGGTGCGGGGGCGGTCGGACCGGGGGCCCCACAGTCGACCTATTCGACAGAGTTCTCCAGCTGGCCGCCCGCAGGCACCACCGAGACCCTGCACTTCGGAGCCGGCGGTTCCCTCGATCCCGCCGCCCCGACCGCTGCGTCGGGCGCGACCTTCACCCTGGATCCCGGAGCGCGTCCGTTGACCAGCCTGCCCGCCAGCGGGAATGCCTGGGCGGCCGACCCCGACTGGGACTGGGCGCCCGTGCCAGCCGCCGACGGGATCGCCTTCGAGACCGCACCGTTCGCGAGCGCCACCACCATCGCGGGTCCGGCCACCCTCGATCTGTGGGTCAAGGCATCGACCCCGGTGGAGGACTTCCAGGCCACGATCACCGAGGTTCGGCCGTCATCGAACCAGGAGGAGTACGTCACCTCGGGATTCCTGAGAAGCTCGGACCAGGTCGACAAACCCGACTCGACGTCGTTGTTCACCGATCCCACCTATACGGCCGGCGACTCCAAGAGACTGTCGTCCAGCGCCTACTCCCTGGTCAGGGTACCGATCGATCCGATCGTCCACACCTTCCGGCCGGGCACCGAGCTTCGAGTGGTCATCTCCGCTCCGGGTGGTGACCGGCCGATCTGGGAGTTCGACACGCTGGACCACGGCCAGCGCAGCACGGTCGGCATCGGTGGCCAGGCTGATTCGGCGCTCGTGGTCGACGCCGTGAACGGGGTGCAGGCCACCTCGACGTTGCCGGCATGCAACTCCCTGCGTGGGGAGCCGTGCCGTGCCTACAAGGCCGAGGGCAACCAATAAGATCCGAGCGGTAACCCGAGACGTGCACCGCCGGCTCGAGCTCGTTCCGGATTGATCAGACCGACAGACCTGCGGCGAGATGAGTGAGGACACATGGTTGATCGCTACGGCAGAGACCCAGCGACAATTTCGCAGCTGAACCGCAGGCAGTACGAGGTCACCCAGGAGAACGGGACCGAGCCAGCGTTCGACAACGACTTCTGGGACAGGAGCGAAGCGGGTATCTATGTGGATGTGGTCTCAGGGGAGCCCCTGTTTGCGTCGAGGCAGAAGTTTGACAGTGGGTGCGGCTGGCCGAGTTTCACGGTGCCGCTCGTGGCGGACAACGTCGTGGAGATCGAGGACCGGAGCCATGGGATGACCCGGACCGAGGTGCGATCGGCCCACGGAGACAGTCATCTCGGCCACGTCTTCGATGATGGCCCCGCTGAAGAAGGAGGGCTGCGCTACTGCATCAACTCGTCCGCCCTGCGGTTCATCCCGTACGAGGACCTCGAGACCGCGGGATATGGCGAGTACCGGAAGGTATTCAACGGACCCGTCGACAAAGGAGGAATGGTTCAATGAGCGAGACAACAGAAAAGGCGATCCTCGCAGGAGGGTGCTTCTGGGGAATGCAGGACCTCATCCGGAAGCGCCCGGGCGTCATTGCGACGCGGGTCGGGTACACCGGCGGTGACGTCGCCAATGCGACCTACGGAAACCACGCCGGCCACGCAGAGGCGATCGAGATCACCTTCGATCCAGAGCAGACCTCGTATCGTGAGCTGCTCGAGTTCTTCTTTCAGATCCATGACCCGACGACGCTCAACCGCCAGGGGAACGATACCGGCACGAGCTACCGATCGGCGATCTTCACCCTCGACGACGATCAGCGAAGCGTGGCCCTGGACACCATCGCCGACGTCGAAGCGTCTGGCCTCTGGCCCGGCAAGGTTGTGACCCAAGTCACCCCGGCCGGGCCGTTCTGGGAGGCAGAGCCCGAACACCAGGACTATCTCGAGCACTACCCGAACGGGTACACCTGCCACTTCCCCCGCCCTGGTTGGGTGCTGCCCCACCGGAGCGACGTCGTCACCCAATGAGGACGGTCGTTCCCTGAGGTTCGGGGGCTCCGGGCGATCAGTGGGATCGCGCTCTGAGTAGCATGCGGTCTGGATCCACAGAGGATGGGGTGCCACACATGCAGACCGAGCAGGCCAAAGAGCTCCTCCGCACCGAGCGCGTTCGTGTCCAACAGCTGATCGCTGGCGTGACGTCGGGTGGCGAGGATGACCGAACCGCGGCAAATCAGCCGGGCGACATGTTCGATTCGGCCCAACCACTGACCGAGGAAGGCACCGACGAGGCGGTCCTGGCTGAACTGCAGGAACGCCTGGCGGCTATCGGTCGTGCAGAGGAGCGCCTGGCTGCCGGTACCTATGGCCTCTCGGTTCGGAGCGGTCTGCCGATCTCCGACGAGCGACTCGAAGCTGATCCCACCGCAGAACTCACCGTCGAAGAAGCTCGAGAGGCGAGCTGAACTGCCGGGGTGACCTCAGCTACCATCCCCCGCGACGACCTGCGAGAGTGCAACCTCCTTTGCCCACGGGTAGTCGGCCTTGCCCGACGGCGACCGGGGAACCAGCTCGACGACGGAGACCTGGCGCGGCACCTTGTGGCCGGCCAGATGGGACCGGCAGTGCGCTTGGATCTCGTCGAGGTCCGGCGCAGGTGCTCCCGGGTCCGCCTGTATGACCGCAGCCACCCGCTCGCCGAACCGAGGATCCGGAACCCCTACCACGACAGCATCGGCAATCATCGTGTGGGACTTCAGGACGGCTTCGACCTCTTCGGGATAGACCTTCTCTCCCCCGGTGTTGATGCACATGGCGCCGCGCCCGAGAAGCCGGATCGTGCCATCGGCTTCGATGGTGGCCATGTCACCGGGGAGCGCCCACCGGACACCGTCCACCGTGACGAAGGTTCGAGCCGACTGTTCTGAGTCTCGGTAGTACCCGACGGGCACCCGCCCCTTGGTCGCCAGACGGCCGACCGCACCCGACCCGGCTGCCACCGATCGAAGGTCGTCGTCGAAAACCGTCGTCCGGTCGTCGGCCGTGAACCGGAGGGCGGGCGCCGCGCCCTGACCCCGGACGGTGATCGAGAGTGCCTGGGCGGGTGACTCGGACGAACCGATGGCCTCGGTCAACACCATCGTCGACGGGAACCCGGCGAAGAGCCGGTCCTTCACGTCGACCGACATGATGCTCCCCCCCGATCCGAGCATGAGGACCGACGTGGTGTCGTGGTGCCCGGGGTCCGATTCGATCGCGTTGACGATCGGTCGGCCCATGGAGTCACCAACGATGGTCAGCATGGTGACCTGCTCGCGATCGACCACCTCGAGCACGGTTGCGGCCTCCATCTTCCGACCCGGGTGCAGGATGGCGCGACCACCGCTGAGCATCGCGCCCCACGCCGACCAGTGCCCGCTCACGTGCATGAGCGGGCCGAGGGCATAGGAGACGAAGATGTCCGGCACCGCAACGCCCATCTCAGCCAGCGCCGCCAACCGCGGGTGGATGGGAGCGACCGCGTTGTCGGCGACATCCTCGGGCCGCACCACGACGACTCCGGGTGTCATGGTGGCGAAGAAGATGTCCTCGTGTCGCCAGACGACCCCTTTGGGGTTTCCCGTCGTCCCCCCGGTGTACGCGATGTAGACGTCGTCGGAGGATCGGGGCCCGAAGCCGGCCAACGGGGAGTTGGCGGCGAGAAGCGCCTCATAGTCGAGGGCGCCGCGCAGTGCTCCCTCCTCGTGCGATTCATCGTCGACCACGATCACGTGCTCCAGGCGGGGCAGTCGGTCCAGAATCGAGCCCACGACCGGGCCGAAGCTCGCCTCGACCACCAGCGCCCGTAGCTCGGCGTTTTCGAAGACGTAGGCCAGCTCCTCGGCTACGTAGCGGTAGTTGATGTTGATGGGCACGGCCCGGATCTTGTAGGCCGCCACCATCGTCTCGAGATACTCGGGGCGGCTGTAGGTGAGCACGCCGACATGGTCCCGTGCACCCAGGCCCAGGCCTTCGAGTCCGTGGGCGAGCCGGTTTGCCCGTTGCTCGAGCTGGCGATAGGTCAGCCTGGTGTCCCTCCAGACCACGACCTCGCGATCGGGAACCCTGGCGGCGACGCACTCGTAGAGGTCTGCCAGATTGAACTCCACGGTCACCTCCTCGCCGTCATGACCGGTGTCAGCGGATGAGATCCCGGAACGGCACATCCTTGTCCATCCGGATGTCATGGGGAAGCCCCAGCACCCGCTCACCGATGATGTTGCGCTGCACCTCGTCGCTCCCGGCAGCGATCCGGAGCGACGGCGCACTCAGGAACTGCCGCTGCCAGTACCCCTCCTCCGGCGCGTCCGGACCGAGCAGCATGCCCCGGGGACCCTGGACCATCACGGTCACCGCGGCGATGTCCGTCTGCATCTGCGAGTAGAAGAGCTTGGTGACCGAGGATTCGGGTGTGGACATCCCCCTGCGCAGGGCGGTCTGGATCCGGAACCCGAGATACTTGAGGATCTCGCCCTTGGCGTAGCAGGCAGCCAGCCGTTGCCGGACGATCGGATCACTGGTTGCGCCGCACTCCCTGGCCAGCTTCAGGACCTGGGGGAAGATCGAGGTGCCACCGCTCAGGCTCCGCTCGTTGGCCAGGGTCGTCATGGTGGCCCGCCAGCCGCCGTTCACATCACCGACCACGTTGGCGGCCGGCACCCGGACATCGATGAGGAACACCTCGTTGAAGGTCGCCCCTCCGGTCATCTGGCGCAACGGTCGCACGTCGACGCCCGCTGTCCGCATGTCGAGGATGAAGAAGGTGATGCCGCGGTGCTTGGGGAGATCGGGGTCCGTGCGGGCCAGCAGGATCCCCATGTCGGCATGGTGGGCACCCGAGCTCCACACCTTCTGACCGTTGACCACCCACTCGTCCCCGTCACGCTCGGCCCGGGTCGCCAGACTGGCGAGGTCCGATCCTGCACCCGGCTCGCTGAACAGCTGGCACCAGACCTCGTCCCCCCGGAGCATGGCCGGAAGGTAGCGCAAACGCTGCTCGTCAGTGCCGTGGCCGATCAACGTCGGGCCGGCCATCCCGATGGCGACGGCGAACAGGCCCGAGGTGACATCGAACTGACCCTCCTCCTGCCGGAAGATCATCGACTCGACGACATCGGCCCCCCGGCCGCCGAACTCGACCGGCCAGGTGATCCCGGCCCAACCACCCTCGAACAGGCGGCGCTGCCAGGCCTTGCCTTCAGTCACGAAGACATCGTCGAAGTCGTAGAAGGAGTGGGAGGACGACAGCTGCCCGGGATCCTTCTTCTTCGCATGCTCGGTCAACCAGCTCCGGACCTCCTGGCGGAACGCAGCCTCCTCCGGTGTGTCGTCGAAGTCCATCGTCCCGCTCCCCGATCAGCCGGCGACCGGTCGCCAGAACGGAAGGCCGACGTCGTCGGCCGCCTTCAGGAGCACCACTTCGAGCGCCATGCCCACGAAGAGGGCCTCGACGGCACAGTCGACGATGTTCGACATCATGCGGACTCCCTCGTCGAGCTCGACGATCCCCACCGCGTAGGGAGAGAGCGGGGCAAATGCCTTCGAGCGGTTCTGTCTGATGATGGTGTAGGTGTGCAGTGTGCCCTTCCCCGAGGCATCCACCCACTCGGTCTCGCCGGCACAGGACGCACACAGCGCTCGGGGGTAGAACTGGAATTGGCCGCAGCTCGTGCATCGCTGGATGACCAGGCGACCCTCGGCTGCGCACTGCCAGTAATGACGGGAGGCGTGGTCCGGCTGGGGTAGTGCACGGAGGCTCAGCGTCTCGGCCAGCTCTTCGATGGTCATGACCGGCCCTCGGTCCCGAGCACGACGGTGGCGATACACGAGAGCCAACCGCCCGAACCACAGGCCACCGCCACCTCGGCCCCGGGGACCTGCGCCTCCCCGGCTTCACCACGGAGCTGGCGAACTGCTTCGTTGATGAGGAAGATCCCCCGCATGCCCGGGTGACAGGCCGACAGCCCGCCACCGTCGGTGTTGAGCGGTTGACGTCCCCCGCGCCGGAGCACGCCGCTCTCGACGAATGGACCCCCCTCGCCTTTCTTGCAGAAGCCCATGTCCTCGAGCAGCATCAAGACGGTGATGGTGAAGCTGTCGTAGCACTGGATGGTGTCGACATCCTCCGGACCGACCCCGGCCCGGCCGAAGGCCTCGGGTCCACACTGGGCGGCGGCCGTCGTCGTGAAATCAGGCATCTGACTGATCGTCCAGTGGGTCTGCGCCCCGGCCGCGCCGAGCACATAGACGGGAGGCTTGGCGAGGTCTCTGGCCCGCTCCCGGGTCGTCATGATGAATGCGCCGCCGCCGTCGGAGATCACGCAGCACTCGAGCTTGTGCAAGGGGTCGGCGATCATCCGCGACGACAACACGTCGTCGACGGTGATCGGGTCCCTGTACTGGGCCTGTGGGTTCAGCCCGGCGTACTCGCGCACGCCCACCGCGATCTCCGCCAACTGGTCCGGTGTCGTCCCGAACTCGTACATGTGCCGGCGGGCCGCCATGGCGTACGCCCCGGCCAACACGTTGCCCCAGGAGCACTCGAACTGGGCTGGGCCTCCCACCCGGCGAGAGGCCCCGGCGAACGTGCTCGTGCCGAGCATCCGACCCATCCGCGACAACATGTCCGAGCCGTAGGTGACCAGGACGACGTCGCACATGCGCGCCTCGATGGCGGCCGCGGCGTGCTGGACATAGAACTCGAAGGTGGAACCACCGACCGACGTCCCGTCGAGCCAGCGGTGGTTGATCCGGAGATACTCGGCCATGTTCGGCGCATCGTCTGTGTTGTTCGCGAAGCCAGTACCGGCGCACATGTACCCGTCGATCTCGGACTTGGGAAGACCCGAGTCCGCCAGTGCACGGCGCAGGGCCATGGCGTGGTGCTCCATGGCGTCGAGCTCAGGTGCGACGGGATAGTCGCTCCAGCCGATGCCGACGATCACCGGATCACGGGCTCCCATTGGCGCTCCTCTCCTCTCGGCACCATGTGTCTCGTTGCGAACAGCGTCGACCACCGATGGTACGAGTGGCTACCGTAGGGTCGAACAGCCGCGACGACCGGGGGGACGCACGAGCATGGCGCAGGCTTCGGGCACGACGACGGGCGGGACGCTGGCAGGCGTCCGCATCGTCGAGATCGCCGGCCTGGGTGCCGGACCATTCTGCGCCATGATGCTGGCCGACATGGGCGCGGACGTCGTTCGGGTGGACCGCCCGACCGACCCCGCTGGCGGAGGGATCCTCGGACGCAATCGACGCTCGATCGCCCTCGACTTGAAGGCGGACTCGGGGAGATCGCTCCTGTTCGAGCTCATCCGCAGGGCTGACGGGCTCGTCGAGGCCTTCCGCCCCGCCGAGCGATTGGGATTCGGGCCCGACACCTGCCAGGCCGAAAACCCGCGCCTGGTCTTCGGGCGCGCCACCGGATGGGGCCAGGAGGGCCCCTGGCGGATGATGGCCGGCCACGACATCAACTACATCGCCCTGTCCGGCGTGCTCAGCATGATCGGCCCCGAGGGGGGTGCACCGGTCCCTCCCCTCAACCTGGTGGGCGACTTCGGAGGAGGCGGGCTGCTGCTCGCCTTCGGCATGGTCTGTGCCCTGCTCGAGGCCCGGACCTCGGGCGAGGGTCAGGTGGTGGATGGAGCGATGGTCGACGGCAGCGCCCTGCTCGCCACCATGTTCTTCGAGATGAGCGCCCGCGACCGGTGGTCCGAAGAGCGGGGCACCAACGTCCTGGACGGAGGAGCCACGTACTACGACACCTACGAGACCTCGGACGGGAAGTGGGTGGCGGTCGGCGCCGTCGAATCCCGGTTCTGGGAATCCCTCGTCGAACTGTTGGGTATGGACGCAGCCAGACTCCCCGACAAGGCCGACCTGAGCAACTGGCCCGTCCTCCGCCAGCGGATCGCGGCAGCCATCGCCACGCGGACCCGGGACGAATGGGGCGACCTGGCCGCCGGCACCGATACGTGCCTGACGCCCGTCCTCACGCCCCGCGAAGTCCACGATCACCCCCACCATCGCCAACGGGAGACCTTCGTGATGGTCGGCGACACCGTGCAGCCCGCCCACGCCCCGCGGTTCTCCCGCACCGTTCCCCCACCTCCGACACCCGCACCGACGGCCGGGTCCGACGCCCGAGCCGTGTTGGCCGACTGGGGGCTGACCGAGAGCGAGGCGGCCGCATACGCAGCAGTCGGAGCCTTCGGCGACGCGCGTTGACCGATCGGTGCCGGTGCTGATCACGAGGCCAGCCGCACGCCGGGCTTGCGCACGATCACCGATCCGTTTACGACGGGGAGAGGTACTGGTCGATGACTTCGTGCATGTGGATGACATTTTGCTCTTGACGGGGATTCAACCGAAGCCCGGTACACCCTCTCGACTTCATACCCGCTTGCACATGGGCCATGTTGGCGTAGTCCTGGTTGGTCACGAGGCCCCAGTCCTTCGCCGTCCAGTCCGGATAGAATTTGCGCTCGCACATCTCCCGCTGGTCGCCGGGTGACACCCATTCGAGTGTCCAGAGATCCTTGATCGTGCTGTCCGGATCGAGCCCGTTCGGGCGAACCCGGAACAGCGTGGTGCTCCCGGGGTAGATGGGGCCGACCACGTTGGGGAAGAAGTGGACGTCGTCAGAGCTGAGGAGCTGCTCGTCAGTGAGGTGTTCGACGTCGCCCTTGCTGCGAAGCATCTTCACGCGAAGGGCGTTGTAGACGTCCATCGCGGTCATTCCCTCGGGGATCGGTTTGTGCGAGAGCTCCTCGATCTGTCGGCGCTCCTCTTTCATGAACAGACCGCCGAGCTCGTCGATCATGACCGCAAGGAGCTCGCGCTCGTCGTAGTCGCCCGGCTCCAGGCCGAGCCGCGGGCTGGGGCGTATCTCGTGCTTCACCTCACCCAGTCCACCCATGTGGTTGTGCTTCCCCAAGCGGCCGTAGCGAATTGCCGTGTCGTCGGACCATCGGAGCAGCTGGGGATGGGTTCCCTGGACGTGATAGCTCTCGTTGAACGCGTCGAGCACCGACTTCCAGTTGGCCGGGAGGATCACCGAGCGGTAGGAGCGGAACCGCATCTTCTCGAAGCGGTACGGCTCGAGGAGCTCAGGGAGCGGCCCGAGGAACGCCTCGAGTGACTCACAGTGGGGATCCATGTTGATGAAGACGAAACCACTCCAGCGCCCTACCTGGATCTGGTTCAGGCAGACATCCGCGTCGGTCATCGTCGGAGGGAAGTCGGAGCGGTCGACCACCTCCCTGTTGGTGCCGTCCAGCTCGAACCGCCAGGCGTGGTAGCGGCAGCGGATCTCCCCGGTGGCGAAGTTCCCGACTCCAGAGGCCAACCGGGTGCCCCGATGGGGACAGGTGTTGTAGAACGCGCGGATGACGTCGGGCTCGCTGCGCGTCACCAGGATGGACTGGTCGCCGATGATGTATTCGAGGAAGTCGCCGGTGCGCGGCACCTCCTCCTCCCGGCAGGCCATCTGCCACACCCGGGGCCACAGCCGTTCCATCTCGAGGTCGAAGAAGTCCCGAGAGACGTAGCGCTCCTTCGGGATGATGTTCCCCTGCGCCGACTCGATCAACGCTCCGTCGCGAGTGATCGTCATGACCATCG
The DNA here is from genome assembly GCA_963725275.1 of uncultured Acidimicrobiaceae bacterium. Taxonomy (GTDB): domain Bacteria; phylum Actinomycetota; class Acidimicrobiia; order Acidimicrobiales; family RAAP-2; genus Bog-756. The sequence continues at coordinate 108,117 of CAVRXS010000001.1, forward strand.
GCGTCGGCTCCCCCGTCCCAGCTCCATGTGGCGCTCCTCACTGCGGTCCTGAAGCAACAGAGTACTGTTCCCGTACGTAGTCCGCGCCGCAGTGGATGCGAAGATCCTCGGACCGATGAGGCGCGCCGGGAGAGGGAACGGAGGGTCTGGGTGGTCCTGGCAAGGCTCGACAATCGGGTGGCGTTCGTCGCCGGCGCCAGCCGCGGTATCGGCCGGGACATCTCGTTGGCCCTCGCCCGCGCCGGAGCCGCGGTCGCGGTTGCCGCACGGACCGATGAGCCCGGGAAGTTGCCCGGTACGGTCCACTCGGTGGCGGACGCGATCACCAGCGACGGGGGCCGAGCCCTTCCGGTCGTCTGCGACGTGTCGGACGAGTCCTCGGTGGCCCATGCCGTTGCCCACACCGCCGACACACTCGGGCCCATCGACATCCTGGTGGCAAATGCAGGCACGCTGTGGATGGGCAAGACCCTCGACACCCCCCTCAAACGGTGGGACCTGTGTCTGCGCGTCAACCTCACCGGGACGTTCCTCGTGACCAAGGCGGTGCTGCCGTCGATCATGGAGCGCCGCACCGGCTCGCTCATCGCCATCACGACCACCGGCGTCTCCCAGACCGAGCTCGGCTCGAATGCCTACTGGGTGTCGAAGGCCGGTATCGAGCGGTACTACGCCGGTCTGGCCACCGAGCTCGCCCCCTACGGCGTGGCGGTCAACTGCCTGGCCCCGAAGAAGGTGGTCATGACCGAGGGCGCTGTGGCGGGCGGGATCAGCGTGCCCCCGGAGATGGTCGAAGACCCGGGCGCGATGGGGAAGGCGGCGGTGTATCTGGCCGGCCAGTCCGCCACCACACTGACCGGGACGGTGCAGTACTCCCTCGACCTGCTCGCACACATCGGAGAGCCGATCGGCCCTCCTGCAGCGCGGGACGCCCCATGAAGCCGATCACGTGTGGCGGAGAGATGGTCTTTCCCGACGAGGTGGAAGCGGTGCTCCGGTACCACCCCGCGGTCGCCGACGCGGCCGTCACCGGCCTCCCACACCGGACGCTGGGGACCTACCGGGTGGCGCTGCTTGCGGCTGAGCCCGGCCAACAACCACCGGGTATCGACCAGGTGCGCACGTTCTGCGTCGGTCGGCTCGCCGGGTTCAAGGTGCCCCGAGCGGTGCTTGCCGTTGATGCCATTCGGCGCGGCGACAGGCGGATCGACTACGACTGGGCCCGGGCGACAGCCGCAGCGCTGCTCGCGACCCCGGACATCCCGTGAACGGCGGTCCGCTGCCCGGCCTCGGGGGCCTCCGGGTCCTCGATCTGTCCGAGGACGTCGCCGGCGCCTACTCCGCCAAGCTGCTGGCCGACGCCGGGGCAACGGTGACCAGGGCAGAGCGGCCGGGGGGACATCGCCTCCGTTCCTGGTCGGTGTCGGGCTCGGCCGGGAACGACGGAGACCCGGACGGGGCGCTCTTCCGGTTCCTGGCCTCGTCGCAACAGAGCCTGGTGATCGACCCTGCGGATCCATCGGCCGACGACCTCCGCGACAGACTGGCGGCAACCTCCGACGTGGTCATCATCTCGACGTTCGGAGACCGGGCCGGCGGATGCCCGCCGGCAACCGACCCATGGGGACTCTGCGCGCGCCACCCCGACCTGGTGGTGGTGAACCTGTCCGCCTTCGGGCTGAGCGGACCACGTGGCGGCGAGGAGTCGTCGGACTTCCTCCTCCAGGCCCTGGCCGGCTCCTTGCACAGCCACGGCAGCGACGACCGCGTCCCCCTCGCCGTGGGGGGTGGCCTGGCAGAGTGGACCGTCGGGACCTTCGGTGCGCTCGGCGCCGTCAGCGCCCTGACTGCCCGCCGGCGCTCCGGGCGTGGCGACGTGGTCGACGTGTCCGCCCTCGAGTGCCTGGCCATCACCTTCATCTGCTACCCCTCGGTCGCCTCCGCCATGCCGGGGGGACAACGCATCCGCCCCACGTATGTGATGGTCCCGGGCATCGAGGCCTGCCTCGACGGCTACGTCGGGATCTGCACCATCACGACAGCACAGTGGCACACCTTCCTCGACATGATCGACCGTCCGGATCTGGCAACTGATACCTCGTTGTACATCCAGCGCAACCGCGAGCGGCCGGATGTGCTGGAGGCCATCGAGCACTGGACCCGGCAGCACACCGTCGACCAGGTGGTGGAGATCGGCTCCTTGTACCGGATCCCCACCGTGCCCATCGGGAACGGAGCCAACTTCACCCGTCTCGACCACGTCGCCTCGCGCCAGCTCTACGACCCGAACCCACGGGGAGGCTTCCCCCATCCCCGGACCCCGTTCCGGTCGAACATCACCCGGCACCGACCGCCCGGCGCTGCGCCGACACTCGCCGAGCGTGCACACGGCACCGACGGACCTGCCGGGTGCGACCTGTACGACCCGGGCGGGACACGGCCGTTCTCCCCTGGGAGCCGCCCGGGGGATGCCGACACCGGTGAACTGCCTCTGTCGGGCTTCCGCATCCTCGATTTCACCGCGTTCCTGGCAGGGCCGATGTGCACGCAGTACCTGGCCTCCCTCGGTGCCGACGTGGTCAAGGTCGAGTCGACCCGACGACCCGACCCGATGCGCTACAGCGTCCGCGTCGATGCCTCGGTCGATCGCTGGTACGAGCAGGGTGCGATCTTCCAATCTGCCAACCTCAACAAACGAAGTGTGACCCTCGACCTCTCGAATGCGAGCGGTCGGGATCTCGCATTACGCCTTGCCGCCCGGTCCGACGTGATCATCGAGAATTTCACGCCCCGGGTGATGGAGCAATTCGGTCTCTCCTACGATGCGCTTCGGGCAGTGAACCCTCGGATCATCATGGTGCGTATGCCCGGGTTCGGTTTGGAGGGTCCCTGGCGGGATCGTCCCGGTTTCGCGGCGTCGATGGAGCAGGTGTCCGGTCTCGCCTGGATCACCGGGTACACGGACGGCCTCCCATCCATCCCCGGTATCTGTGATCCGCTGGCCGGCATGCACGCTGCGTTCGCCGTCCTGACCGCCCTGGAACACCGGGACCGGACCGGCGAGGGACAGCTGATCGAGCTGGCGATGATCGACCTGGCCTCCAACCTGGTCGTCGAGCAGGTGCTCGAGCACTCGGTCTACGGGACCCTCATGGCCCGGCAGGGGAACCACCAACCCGGAGGTGCCCATCAGGGCGTCTACGCCTGCCTCGAGCCCGACCAGTGGGTTGCGGTACGAATCACCTCGGACGAGGCCTGGCGCGGGTTGCCGGGGGTGCTCGGTTCGCCGGCGTGGTCGCTCGACACGCTGCTCGACACCGTCGCGGGGCGTTCGGAATCTGCCGATGTGCTCGATGCCGGGCTCGCCTCGTGGATCGCCGGACAGAGCCAGAAGGAGGCAGTCTCCACCCTACGGGCCGCCGGGGTGGACGCTGAGCCTGTCGTCCACGCCTCTGACGTGGATCTCGACGAACAGATGAATGCCCGCGGCTACTGGGAAGAGGTGACCCATCCCATCGTGGGTCCGAAGCGCTTTCCCGGGTGGCCGATGCGCTACGCCTCACGGACAGCCCCGTGGTTCCGGCGACCGGCACCGCTGCTCGGCCAGCACAACGACGAGGTGCTGGGGAGCGTGGGCATCACCGGGGACGAGCTCGCGGTACTGACCGCGGAGGGCATCATCGGCACCCGACCGGCAGGCACCTGAGCCACGGTGGCCGAACCCGACACCATCGACTGGGTGCTCACAACGACCCGCGCCGTCCGCCGTCGTCTCGACCTCGACCGCGCCGTCGAACTCGACCTCGTGCTCGAATGCCTCGACCTCGCCCTCCAGGCACCCACCGGTGGTGACTTCCAGGGGTGGCGATGGATCGTCATCACCGAGCCGGACACCAAGGCCCGGGTCCGCGACATCTACCTCGAGGCGCTGACCGCGGCGTCCGCTCGCAGGCAACAGGCGCCAGCGGACGGGCCCGACCATCGAATGCTGGAGGCGGCCTGGCACCTGGCCACGCACCTCCACCGGGTGCCGGTCCTCGTCCTGGCCTGTATCCGGGGCCGCGTGACGCCGACCACCACGCCGGCACAGGTCTCCGCTCTCTACGGATCGATCTACCCGGCGGTGTGGAGTCTGCAGCTGGCCTTGCGGAGCCGCGGACTTGCCTCGACCATGACCACCGTCCATATCGAACGGCACCAGGAGATGGCCGACCTCCTGGGCATTCCCGACAACGTGACCCAGGCGGCACTCGTTCCGGTTGCCCACCTGGTAGGAGACGATCTCCGTCGGGCCCACCGGCGGCCGGTGCGGGACGTCGCGTTCCGCGAGCGGTGGGGAGGCACCTGGGACGGGCCTACCGGCTCGGGGCCGGTCCACTCCGGTTGACCTCTGCCATGCACGTTCGGCCATGGGGCGGTCGCCCGGAGCGCATCAACGCAGGTCGGGAAGGGTCCCGGTGATGTCCGTGGTCGGACCGGCTTCGGCCAGCAAACCGGGGATGACCGCGGTCAGTTCGGTGGGATCCCAGCGGCCCAACTTGTCGACACTCGGACCGGCCCGCCAACCCTCGGCGACGCTGATGTAGCCCCCGTGGACATTGAAGATCCGCCCGGTCACGTCCGCGCTGGCTCCACTCCCGAGCCACACCACCAACGGCGAGATGTTCTCCGGGGCCAGCGGAGAGGACTCGCCGGCGAAGCGGCTGGCCACATCCCGGCCGAACGGGAGGTCGGCGTTCATCCGGGTGAGGGCCATCGGGGCGATGGCATTCACCGTCACGCCGTAGCGGCCGAGTTCCAGGGCGGCGATCACGGTGAATGCGGCAATTCCCGCCTTGGCCGCCCCGTAGTTGATCTGTCCGGCATTTCCGTAGAGTCCGGTCGCCGAGCTGGTATTGACCACCCGGGCGTCGTTCGACTCACCGGATTTGGCCCGGTCCCGCCAGTGGACGGCTGCCCAGTGGGTCGGCGAGAAGGTTCCCCCCAGATGGACGCGCACCACCTCGGTCCAGTCGCTCTCGGTCATGTTGACCAGCATGCGGTCCCGGAGGATCCCGGCATTGTTCACAAGCGTGTCGATTCCACCGAACGTCTCCACTGCATGTCCGACGAGCCGGCGGGACCCCTCCCACTCCGACGCATCGTCTCCATTGGCCACCGCCTCTCCCCCCATGGCCCGGATCTCCTCGACGACGTCGTGGGCGGGACCGCTCGACGTGCCGCCGCCGTCGGGGGCCGTCCCGAGGTCGTTCACGACCACCCGTGCCCCCTGGCGGGCGAACTCGAGGGCGTGGCTCCTCCCGATGCCCCTTCCCGCCCCGGTGATCACCACGACTCTGCCCTCGCAGATCCCACTCATCGATGCTCCCCCATCAGAACCGACCGCTCTCCGTCACCTCGTTCGCCCGAGCCCGCTCCGAGCCACGTGACGAGGGCCCGATCCGGTCGCCTACTTGAATCCGCCACCGTCGACGACGAGTCGCTGGCCGGTGATGTTCGAGCCCCCCGGACCGACGAGAAAACGCACCGCTGCTGCGACATCTTCGGGCTCGCACACCCGGCCCAGCGGGAAGCGGGCATCGAGCTCGTGGATGTCGTCGACCTTCATCGCCGCCTTCACCAACCGTCGCCCCATGTCGGTGTTCGAGAGTCCCGGCACGACGACGTTGACCCGGATGCCTGAGCGGGCTTCTTCCTTGGCCAGCGTGAACGCCAGTGATTCCTGGGCGGCCTTCGCCATGTTGTAGGGGCCTCCATAGGGATCGGACGTGATAGCCGACTGGCTCGAGATCATCACGATGTCACCCCTGGCCTGCGCACGCATGCTGGCCAGGACGAGCTGGCTCATGTGGTGAGATCCGAACGCCATGGTGCCGACCACCCGCTCGAGCTCTTCGACCGGCGTTGTCGCCACCGGTGTTCCCCGGTTGGTGATGCCGGCGTTGTTCACCAGGATGTCGATGTGCCCGAAGTCGGCCAGCACCCGGTCGGCCATGGCACTGGCTTCGTCATAGGAGGCAACGGATGTCTGGTACGCCGCCGCCCTTCCCCCCTCGGCCTCGATGGCCGCCACAGTCTGCCTGGCTGACTCCTCGTCCTTCCGGAAGTTCACGGCCACCGCGGCCCCGTCGGCTGCCAAGCCGAGGGCGATGGCGCGGCCGATGCCGCGCCCCCCGCCGGTCACGATCGCCACTCGGCCTGAGAGACTCATCGGTACTGTTTCCTTTCGTCGGGGACGAACTGGCGAGCTTAGGCGAGGTCTTCTGGGCCCGCCCGAGAGGATGAGATCGGGGGATTATCGTTCGAGCCCACGATGGTCAGCTCTCGGTGGACGATGGCGGCGAAGAGAAAGCGGGAGGTGATGCGATGACCAACGAGCGCCATTTGGGTACTCGAGCCGAGGTGCACCCTGACCGACCCGCCGTCGTCATGGCCGGGTCGGGATCTGTGACGACCTACCGGGAGCTCGATGAACGCTCCAACCGGCTGGCCCACCTGTTGCGAGACGCCGGTCTGCGAACCGGCGACCACATAGCGCTGATGATGGAGAACGGTTCGGAGTTCCTGGAGGTCGCCTGGGCGGCGCAACGAACGGGTCTCTACTACACCGCGCTCAACAGCCACCTTCGTCGGAGCGAAGCACAGCACATCCTCGACGACTGCGGGGCCACCGCTTTGTTCATTACGGCAGGGTTGGCCCACATCGCCGGCGAGCTCGACCTGCAGCGGATCGGACTCTGCATCGTGGCGGGGGGCGAGGCAACCGGCTTCCTACAGTACGACGACGCGCTGGCACGGTGGCCTGCAACCCCGATCGTGGACGAAGCCGAAGGCCGGGAGATGCTCTATTCGTCAGGAACCACCGGATCGCCCAAGGGCGTGCGCAAGCTCCTGTCCGCCGCACCGATGGGCGATCCGACCGCGACCCCGGTCATGCTGGCGACGAACTTCGCCCGGGTCGGAATCGACGAGCACTCGGTCTACCTCTCCCCTGCTCCGCTCTATCACTCGGCTCCCCTCGTCTACTCGATGGCGATGCACCGGCTCGGTGCCACCTGCGTGGTCATGGAGTCGTTCGACCCAGCGATGTGCCTCGAAACCATCGAGCGGTACCGGGTCACGCATGCACAATTCGTTCCCACCATGTTCACCCGCATGCTCCGGCTGACGGACGAGGAGAGGGACTCCTATGATCTCTCGAGCCTGCAGTGGGTCGTCCACGCGGCTGCTCCCTGCCCGGTGACGGTCAAGCAGCAGATGCTCGACTGGTGGGGAATGATCATCCACGAGTACTACGCAGGGACCGAGGACATCGGATCAACCGCCATCACACCTGAGGAGTGGGTTGCACACCCCGGTTCTGTCGGGCGGCCCCTCAACGAAGTGCACATCGTCGGCGACGACATCGAGGTCGACCTGCCGGTGGGTGAGACCGGCAGTGTGTATTTCGCGGGTGGCCGGGCGTTCGAGTACCACAATGACCCCGAGAAGACCGGTCGCATGACCAACCAGCAGGGGTGGCGGACGCTGGGCGATGTGGGCTACCTCGACGCCGACGGGTATCTCTATCTCACCGACCGCGCATCCGACATGGTCATCTCCGGTGGGGTGAACATCTATCCGCCGCGAGGCCGAGCAGGTTCTTGCGACGCATCCTCTGGTGGTCGACGTGGCGGTGTTCGGGGTCCCCGACGAGGAGATGGGAGAGTCGTTGCTGGCGGTGGTCCAGAAGCAACGCGGTGATGAATCGCTCACCGCGGCAGAACTCACGGCATGGTGTCGAGACCGTCTTGCCACCTACAAGTGCCCCCGAGCGGTCGAGTTCATCACCGAGATGCCCCGCGACCCGAGCGGAAAGCTCTTCAAGCGACTCCTCCGTGAGCCCTACTGGAAGGATCGATCCTCTCGCATCGTGTGACTGGGTGCTGCAACCATATGGGCGAAGCGACCACAGATCCGGTCGCGAACTGGGCCCAGCGCATCGAGACGGTCGTCGGTGGCGGCGATGGCCGTCGGGTCCTGGCCGGCGGACCGACCCTCATCCCCGAACGCACCGAGGAACCCCGACACCGCACGCTGGTCGACCTCGACGTGGAACTGGAATCCCCAGGCGCGCGCCCCCACCCGGAAGGCCTGGTTGGCGTACGTTCGGCCGGCGGCCAGGTCGGTGGCGCCGAGGGGCAGATCAAACGTGTCGCCATGCCAATGCAGAACGGTCAGCGGACTGGGAACTCCCTGCGAGCATACGGATCGGAGGCTGCGTCCGCAGTCAATTGGACCGGTCCCCACCCGATCTCCGGTCCGGCATCTCCGACGAAGACCCGGCTTCCTGCAGCGACTGCGAGGAGCTGCGCCCCGAGACAGATCCCGATCGTGGTGATCCCACGGTCGAGTGATTGTGAGAGGAGGGCGATTTCGCCTGTTCTCGACCGGAACTCGTGATCATCGACTGCCGACATCGGTCCCCCCATCACCGCCAGGCAGTCAAACGCCGAGACATCGTCAGGCAGGGGATCACCTGCGAACAGCCTCCGGGTATCGACCGCGATGCCTGCTGACGACAGGGCATCGCCAACTGCGAAGCTCTCTTCGGCCTCGACATGCTGGAGAATCAGGCAGGTTGGCACAAGTCCCTCTATCGCATGCGTACGGCGGGAACGATCAGCACACAAGGCGTCCCGAGGGTCTTCGTACCACATCCGCCACGGGGCTCGCCGTCACCTGGGCCAGAATCCCCACTGTGTCTGGCCCACCCATCGGCTCCTGCCTGGGCTCCGTTGTCGAGTGCCTGGTTGAGGACCCGATCCTCATCCCTCGTTGATGGCACAATACGACGCAATTCCCTAGGAGACGACGAGGCGTACCCGGCGATCAGGCCCTTCAATCTGAGGTTGCAGACAATGACCCAACCTATCGAGGACTACGCGATGATCGGCGATACCGAGACTGCCGCGCTTGTCGGACGAGATGGTTCCATCGATTGGCTTTGCCTTCCTCGGTTCGATTCAGCGAGTTGCTTCGCCAAACTGCTCGGAGAGGATCGGCACGGCCGCTGGCAGTTGACCGCTGAGGAACCGGTCACCTCCCACCTGCGCCACTATCGGAGTAAGTCGATGGTGCTCGAGACCGAGATCACCACCGGCACCGGCGTCGTCCAGGTGGTCGACTTCATGCCTCCCCGGCATCATCATCCGAGAGTTGTCCGGATCGTACGGGGCGTTGAGGGAGAGGTGCAGATGCGGACCGAGTTGGTCATGCGCTTCGGGTATGGATACGACGTTCCATGGGTCCGTCGAACGGACCGCGGTCTTATCGCCATTGCCGGACCGAATGCCCTCGTTCTCGACTCTCAGATCGAGCTCAAGGGCGTCCAGAAGCGCCACGAGGCCCACTTTACGGTCCATGCCGGGGACGAGGTGGCACTGGTCCTCTCTTGGTACCGGTCTCACGAGGATCCACCGTTTGTACTGGATACCACACGCGCACTCGATGAGACGATGAAGTTTTGGGGGGATTGGTGCGCTGACATTCTTCCGGTGCACGGCGAATGGGGCGATCTCGCATTGCGGTCGCTCATTACGTTGAAGGGGCTGACCTACGGTCCGACAGGTGGCATCGTCGCCGCCGCGACGACATCGCTCCCCGAATCCCTCGGCGGCGTGCGCAATTGGGACTACCGCTATTGCTGGGTCCGTGATGCAGCATTCACGCTCGAGACCCTGATCGAATCGGGCTTGCGTGAAGAAGCACGGAGTTGGCTGGCATGGCTGGGGCGCGTTGCCGCCGGCGATCCCGATCAACTGCAGATCATGTATGGACCAGCCGGTGAACGTCGGTTGACCGAAATGGAGGTCGACTGGCTTCCCGGCTATGAGGGATCATCGCCGGTGCGGATCGGCAATGCCGCCTCCGGGCAGTTCCAACTCGACGTCTACGGCGAGCTCATGGACGCCATCGATCGGGCTCGCTCCTACGGCATTGCCGTGCACCCGGTCATCTGGCGGATCCAGATGGCGATCATGGGATTCCTCGTGGACCACTGGTCCGATCCTGACGACGGAATCTGGGAGGTCCGTGGTCCTCGTCGACAGTTCACCCACTCCAAGGTCATGGCCTGGGTCGCCTTCGACCGAGCCGTTCGCGGTGTCGAACTCCACGGTCTGGAGGGACCTGCCGACGAGTGGAGCGCCATCCGAGATGCGATCCATGCCGATGTGTGCGCGAAGGGATGGAACGCCGACGTCGGGGCGTTCACTCAGTCCTATGGAGCCCTCGAACTCGATGCCAGCCTGTTGATGATGCCGCTCGTTGGATTCCTCCCCCCCAACGACGAACGAGTGGTCCAGACCGTCGAGACCATCCAAAAGCACCTCACAAGGGACGGGTTCGTCCTCCGATACGAGAACGAATCGGGGGTGGACGGGTTGCCGGGCAGCGAGGGAATGTTCCTCCCGTGCACCCTCTGGATGGTCGGCTGCCTGCGGCGCATGGGCCGGCTCGAGGAGGCCACGGCCGTCTTCCGACGGGTTGCCGCCCTGGTCAACGATGTCGGACTGATCTCCGAGGAATATGACCCTGGCAGCCGACGCTTACTTGGGAACTTTCCCCAAGCCTTCACCCACGTGGGAATCGTGAACGCCGCACGAGGCTTGAGTGCTTCATATGACGCGAACCACATCTGAGGTCCAGGTGACCCGACCAATAGACGGTGCCTGGCATGCTTCGTTCATCTCGGGTTCCCTGGGCCGAAGGACAAGGGAGTCATCTAGGATCAGTCAGTGGTGAGTACGCCAGAGCCTCAGCGCATGATCAACGCAAGACGGTTCCTTCTCAGCTATTCGAAAGAGCACGTCGACGACGCTGTAGAGCTACTGTCGCCCCACGTCGTCTATTCGGTATCAGGACACAGCCAGCTTTCCGGGGTGTTCCACGGGCCCGACGAGGTGCGGCGACACATTGTCAAGCTGATCGACTTCTCCCGAGGCACATTTGAAGTGCTGAAGTGGATCGATTGGATGATCGGTGAGACGCACATCACGGTGCTTCAATATGCTCAGGCTCAAACTGATGGCCGCATCTACCGGGGACGTCACATGTACCTTCTCGAGTTCGACCCGGACGACCTTCTGTCCGGCATTACAGTCTTCTTCGAGGATCAAGCAGCTGCTGACCGGTTCTTCGTGTAATACAGCTGATCCCTTCTCCCCATGCGAAGTTGGCGACAGTTTCCCGGGCCCCTTCGGATTCCCTTGGGGATTTGGTGGTGGCGAAGTCTGAGCCTGGTCGGAGTGAGGGGTCAGCCAGCTGATGACAAACGGCTCGACGATCCCGGCGCTCGTCGCTGCAGGACGATCCCACCGATCCCCTGTCCTACGGCACGGGCGAGGTCCCGGACGAGTAGGTACTCAGGTTGCTGACGGATTCTCCAGTACGAGGGCGACGCCCTGACCCGACCCGACGCACACACCCAGGATTCCGAACCTCGCGGCACGCAGGTGGAGCTCGGTGGCCAGTGTAAGAACGTAGCGGGTACCTGACGAACCAAACGGGTGGCCGATTGCCACAGCACCCCCATTCGGGTTGAGCCGCTCGTCGGGAACTACGAAGCCGTCCAGTTGTCGGGGCAACTCTCGCAGCACGCCGAGGGCCTGGGCAGCAAAGGCCTCATGGACTTCCCATATGGCGATGTCGTCCGGGCCGATGTGGGCCCTCCGCAGTGCCTCGGCCATGGCGAATGCAGGGGCGATCCCCATGTACTGCGGATCGAGGGCATAGGTGGCCGACGCCACGACTCGGGCCAAGGGCTCCACGCCCAATCCTTCTGCCGCCGTCTTGCTGGCCAAGACGACGGCGCTCGCGCCGTCGCTCAGAGGTGAGGAGTTCCCGGCGGTCATCTGGGTCGTGTTCGGCTGCGGCGGGAGTGCGGCCAATTGCTCTTCGGTCGTATCCCCCCTGATGATCTCGTCGTGCTCGAAGACGCGAGCCGGTTGCCGACGATCAGCGGCGATCTCGACGGGATGGATCTCCTGGGCCAGTCTGCCCGAATCACGGGCGGCTGCAGCGTGAAGATGCGAGCGCAGAGCAAACGCGTCGATCTCCTTGCGACTCAGCTCGTAGCGATCGGCGACGTTCTGGGCGGTCTTGATCATCTCAACGTAGGCATTGCGGGCAAGCAACGTCGGGTTGGGCGGACCACCTGCCCCTGCCCACATCGTGTCGAGCAAGAACACCGGGCCGCGGGGGCTGAACGGAGCATCGCCCTTCATGAACGCCCACCCCGACCTGGACATCGATTCGACCCCGCCGGCCAGACCGACACCGAGCTCGTCGCTCCGGATCGCGTGTGCGACTGAGATGGCGCACGTGAGTGAGGACGCACAGAAGCGATTCACGGTCACTGCGGGCACAGAGTCGGGGAAACCCGCGCCGAGGGCAGCCCAGCGCGCGATGTCGCCCATGCCCTCATGGGCCGGGTTTACGCAGCCGGCTGCGATGTCCTCGATCCGCTCGAGGGGGACGCCGACCTTTTCACAGGCGGCACGCATCGTCTGACCGAGCAGATCGTCGGTGCGAATATGGGAGAGGGAGCCTCCATAGCGCCCGACCGGTGTTCGCACACCACCAAGGATGAATGCATCAGTCGGCATTGCTGTCCGTCATCTCCAGCACCTCGGTTCTTGATCTCAGGTTATCTCGACGGGTCGTTCTCCGATCCTCCCCTGCCGGGTTGGTTGTCCCACCGTTGTTGTAGACCGGGAAGAGGGTCGCCGCAGGTTCGCGCTCCCGAGGCGGGACCTGGCTGGATCAGGTACATTCAGCGCGAGACGGGGATTCGAAGTGATCCGTCGCATCGGGCGCCGAAGGGAGCTGATGTGGCCTGGTCGCAGGTGAGGAATCACCTACTGCAGTCGCTACAGAAGTCCGTCATCAACCCTGTAGTCAAACTGGCATGGGGACTGGGTTTACCTCCTCCCGGGGACGCGCTCCTTGAGACGATCGGGCGATCCACAGGACAGTCCCGGCGTACTCCCATCTGCAACGGACAGGACGGGGAGACGTTTTGGCTTGTCGCACAGAACGGTCGCCGATCGGACTATGTCCGAAACATCGAGTCGAACCCCCAAGTCAAGGTCAGGGCAGGACGAGGTGGTTGGCGAAGGGGGACGGCGACGATTCTCGACGACGCTGACCCCAGCGAGCGCACCCGAATTCTGAGTGATGGCGACTTTTCCAGCTCTGCGTGGGTGCTTCAGGCAGCATGGGGGGCGACCCCTTGACCGTACGGATCGATCTCGATCCCCTCGACTCGGCCAAGAGCTGATCACGCCACTTCGGACCTGTTGCCGGCCATCTGTTCGGGACCTATTCTCCCGAGATCGCTGGCTCACGAGCTATCGGTGGCCGTCGAGAGTGTTCGACAAGTGTGTTGTAAGAAGCGAGACACGAGCTGGCAGCGCATGGATCCGTATGGCGGCCGATTGATCGATAAGGAGGGCGCACGATATGGATGAGCCTCGAATTCCTGATAAGCGAAGCACCCCTACCCACCGCTTACAGTGCGAATTGGTCGATGGGATGTGATAACACGGCGACTCGAGCTCAAACTTCGACCTGTCGATGGCGCCAGCGGGTTGTCAGCGCCCTCTGGTCATCGACGAGTGAGCGAAACCTCACTGCTTCGACGCGGCGGACAGATCGTCGCGGTCGTCGCCCACCGGAGCGCCACGATTGGTTGGTACGCCGCAAGAGGCAAGCTTCGCCATCAAGAGGTCGACGAGGCTGGATCCTTCCCGCGTCAGCTCCGACTTGCCCTCGAAGATCTCGGACCGACGTTCGTGAAGCTCGGACAACTCCTCTCGGGGAGATCGGACATCACCCCCCCACAGGTGCAGCACGAACTCTCGAAGTTGCAGGATCACGCACCGAGCATTCCCAAGGCCAAGCTTCTCGAAGAACTGGAGCGGAGCCTGGGATCACCGTCGACTGGTGCGTTTGCAACATTCGAGATGGCGCCCGTCGCGTGTGCGTCGATTGGTCAAGTGCATCGGGCCACGCTGCAGAACGGTCTTCGGGTCGCAGTGAAGGTACGCCGCCCAGGGGTCCTTTCTGACATCGACGACGACTTCTGGGTACTCGATAGATTCGCCCGCCTGGTCGCGCTCCTCTCGTCCCGAGTACGAGCATACGACCCGGTTGCAATCTCGAACGAGTTCGCCGCGCTGCTGCGGGCGGAGACCAACTTCACAACAGAAGCCGACAACCTCGAAGCGGTCCGAAAGACGTTCGTCGGGAGCGACGCCGTCACGATCCCACGCCTGATGGCCGATTTGAGTGGCGAATCTCTCCTGGTCATGGAGTGGATCGAGGGCATTCCTCTCAGCAATCGGGAAGGTTTGGGAGCGGTAGGGGCTGATCGGGCTGGCCTCGCTCGGGCGCTCTTGCAGGCCTACGCAGTGATGATCTTCAACTCCGATCTCTTCCACGCCGACCCGCATCCTGGCAACATCATCGCCCTCGAGGACGGGCGCCTCGGCCTGATCGACTTCGGCGAGGTCGGTTCGGTCACGCCTGCCGAGCGCGCTGCTCTGCTGCAGATGATGGGCGCCGTACTCGGCCGGGACGGAGATGCCCTCGCGGAGGCAGTCCTCTCGGTCAGTCGTACCACGCGTGCGGTCGACCGCGCCGACCTTGGAGCCCAACTGGCGGAACTACTCCACCCGGTTGCGGACGCAAGTCTGAAGGACCTACGGCTCGGCAACGTATTGGGTCCACTACTTCACCTTCTGCGCAGCTCAGGGATTGTGCTCCCTTCTGACATGGCCGTCTTGATCAAAACGGTGATCGAATGCGAAGCGACGACCAACGAGCTCGACCCAACGCTGTCGATGCTCAGCCTCGTTGGCGAGCTCAGCACTTTTGTGCCGATGCCTCAAGCTACGCCACGTGAGACATCCCCCAGCGACCCGTCGGACTAAGCGGCGGCGCCAGGGAGCCTCCTGTTCGGCGAGAGGCCCGGGTAGCGGTCCGCACAACGGGTTCACCGAATGGGGCAAGGCCCACAAAGTGGAGATGGGGCTCGAACCAGCGACGCCTGCTTGCGATTTCGAAAGGGCAACCGCCTGGACAGGCGGATTCCGGAAGCGTCCAGTTCAGATGCAGATTATGAGAGCCCGCTGAGCCCTGTCGGCGGCCGTTTGGTGAGAACGTCGCAGCGGTGAGATCTCTTGCCTGCCGCTGGTAGCCGTGAAGCGACCATCATGCACCGCAGTTGATCCCGGAGGCCACTTGTTGAGCGACTGTCAGTGATGACGCAGATGATCCGCAGAGCCCCGTCCATCGAAGCGGATACTGAGTGATGGGCTGGGACGGAGTAATGACGAGCAGATCCTGGTTGGTGACCTCCAGCTGGACAGGGCCGTCCGGCAGCTCGGCTGGGTCTGTCGAGCCCGAGATGAGACCAGTCGCTCGGGTGCCGTTTACCGACGCGAGACGGAGATCGGCGTGACTTGAAGGGGCAGTCGCTTCGGACTCGCCAGGCTCGGTGATGGGACCTGGCCAGTTCGCGGTGCCATTTCCGTCGGCTCCGATCGTGAGGGACGTCGTGTGGACGTGCCAGAAGCCGCCGAACTCACCAGCCGCGAGAGTGGGCGCCGCAGGCCGGGCCGGCGTGCTCGGATGCTCGGACACGTTGACCGGTGGACGCGCCGGAGGAATCGGAGGAACCGGTCTGTTCGATCCTGCGACCCTGGCTGTGACTACGGCCGAGGCTGCAAGGAGGAGCACGATGCCGAGGATGCCCAGCCGGCGGCGACGCTGACGACGCCGGGCCTCGCGAATCAGGACCTCGGTTGCCTGCTCGAGCACCGGATCACTCGGTGGAGCGGCTGTCTGCACGGTCATCATAGTGCTATCCTAAGTAGCATCATTCCTCAGGTCAAGATCGACCGTTCCGAACCGGTACCGGGATTGGGGTTAGGGCTGATGACCCCCTGGGTTGTGCGTCCAATCGCACCAGAGATGTCCGTCGATGTGCCCGCCAGAAGACCCACTGACTGTCGACCCGGCCATCCAGACACCCCCGACAAGTTGCGCCGGCCATGTGAAATGAGTTTCACTTCCCGAGCCGCCGGGACTCAGCAAAGTCGCAGGGTTCAACCTTCTGAGTGCTCGCGATGGCTGCCTGCCCCTCAACAACACTTCGAGGCGTGTGGATAACTGCATGGCCGGTGGCACCCTATGCCGCCGGACAGCTTGAACTCAGAATCGGGCGCCTTCATAGATAGTCACATCCGCGCCGGAGTCGTATGCGGCGTGCCACTCAGTCACCCAGCTGGGTAGCGGTTCGTCGGCCGGGTCATGACGGGGAGTTTGAGCCTTTGTTTCGCGCCAGAGCATTGTCCGCAGGTCTCGGCCAGGGACGTGGCTCAGCATCGACGAATGGGTTGGCGATCGGCCGAAGGAGAAGCGGTCGCGCAGTTCGGAGAAGTAGAGACCGCTCGGCCCAACGGCCTTCGTCGAGATCTGACGATCTTCGAGCGGAACGTGCTCCTCGAACCCAGCGAGCACCAGCTTGTAGATATCGGCGACGTGATCAAACACCTTGTAGGCATTGCGAATCCGGTACCAAGGGTCCGGGGTGACGCTGTGGTGGATGAGGAGCGCCGAGCTGCGGTGCTCAATCTCCTCGACGAAGTGCCAAAGAAGCATCGTTCCGACGCGTTCGTCGCTTCCCATGAATAGCTGGTGCCGGTTGTCGAGGACCATTTTGAACAGGGGGGTGAACGTGGCTTCGAGGTTGGCGATGTAGGCCAGGTGGAACTCGACATCCTCGCGTTCGAGCAGCTCGTCGTAGGCGGCGTTCGTGGCCCTGTAGGTCCCGTCGAGGCCGGGGTATTGGGCCATCATCGCCTTGGCGTGGGCACGGTGGGCCCGGGCGTGTTGGGCCTCCTGGCGGACGAATGCATCCGCCTCTTCGGCGACAGCGGGGTCGGTAATGCGAGGTAGGGCCTGGCGGGTGGCCGAAACGATGTACCGCTCGAAGGCGATGGCCAGGAATGTGAAGGTGTTTCCGAATAATCCGAAGGATGGATTCGATGGTTGCCACTGGAACGGGACCGTCTCGTCAATCCCGAACTGAGGACTTCGGACAGTCAGGTTCGTCATACCCGCGAGGATTACACATCTGTGCCAATGTGTACAGATCATGAAGGACACGGAACCGTCCTCGATGCGGAAACGCCTGCTGGAGGCGACCTTCGAGGTGCTGAGTCGGGCGGGGCCGGGAAAGCTCTCGATGTCGGCTGTCGCGGCAGCAGCCGAAGTGTCCCGGGTGACCCTCTACCGCTGGTTTCCGTCGAAGGAAACCCTGCTCCAGGCATTCGGCGTCTACGAACAGGAGAAGTACGACTTCGGGATGGCCGAGGCTGTCGCCGGACTCGACTGGCGACGTACGCCTTGAGGCCGTTCTGCGCTTCATCGTCGAATTTCAGCACGGCTACTCGTTGCGTCGCATCGTGGACGTGGAGCCCGGGCACGTTGTGCACCAGATGACCCGGGTCATGCCCATCATGCGGGACCGGCTCCTCCCGCACTTCCCGGGTCCTGATGGCCGTGTCGTGGCAACGGTCGTCACACGGATCGCCCTCAGCCACGCCCTGATCCCCAACGAGGACCCCGATCTGTTCTATGCCGAGCTTCGCCACGCCGCAGGTCTCAAGTTCAAACAGACAACCACCGCTCGTCGCCGGCACCGACCGGCCCGACCGACCGCAACGGAGATGGTTCCATGAAGGCAGCACGGCACCGCAGACTGACCCAGGGATTCCTGGTGGCGAACTCGCTGTTCTGGCTCCCCTGGGGCCTCATCAACCTCATCAAGCCGGAGTCGTGGTCCGGCGAGGTCATTCCGGGCATGGAGGTGTACGACCTGTCAAGCCCGGTCGCCCGCACCGAGGTGCGCGCAATGTACGGCGGCCTCCAGATGGCAATCGGGACCGCTGCGCTGGTCGGAGCGACCCGGGAGAAGCACCGGGACTCGGCACTCGGCTTCTTCTTCCTCGCACTCACCGGTCTCTCACTCTGTCGCCTAGGCGGCATGGTCGCAGAAGGTGAGTCCTCCTACCTGTCGTTCAGCACCAAGATCGCCCCCGGCAAGTACAACCAGGTCGGGCTTGCGATGTACGAGCTGCCGAACATGGTCCTCGCCTGCATCCTGTTCCTGATGCGGCCGCGCAATGAGCACGGATGAGGCCGATGGGTGTCCCTGACCGCCGGGATGCGGACGCGCAAGACCCCCGGCCGAAACCCAACCGCCTTCTGCCGGCAGTAAGAGGGCTATTTACTGCGAGAACACCTGGACCGTGATATTCCCGAAGTCGTTGCCGTCAGATGCCCCCATTCCTCCACCCTCGCTTAGGGTGTCAGGCTCGTAGGCGTATGTTCCGGCAGAGACGGATGCGCAATCCACGCCCTCAGATACAAGCGCCGTGTGAATATTGACCTGATTCAGCCACAACGCGTCACCCGTACCAGGAGCACCACCATCTGCCCGGAAACTGAGAAGGAACAACACGGGCGCCGTCGAGGCGTACGCCGACGCCGAGCTCTGCGCGCACATGAGTCCGGCGGGCACTGTGAACGAGGCCGTGATCGAGCCGGTCCATGGTCCCGAGAAGCCGTCGGTGTGTTGATAGAGGAGCGTCCCGGCTACGGCTGAACTTGAGAGGGCGCTGCGCCCCACGCAACCCGTACAGGCCAACGACTTCCCGGTTGCGACACCGAGTGGACCGTTCGAGTACACGCCGTATTGCGTTCCACTGCCCTTGACTCCGATTCCTTGAGTGCCACTTGCGGATCCGGTCACGCCGTAGCGGGTGACATTGCCGCTGCCCGTCGCAGCGCCGGAAACGCCCTTTCCTCCGGCGACTGTGGCCGAGTTCGTCGCCGTGACCGCCGGCGTGGCGGTCGAACTGGTGAAGGCTCCAACCGCGGCCATCGCGGCCACTGGAGTCAACACAATCGCCCCCGAGATCGCCACGATGACGACCATGAGTTGCCGTCCGGTGAACGGGCCCAGCCCTCGACCGCTCCGAGCCTTGCTCTGTCCCAGCATCACATCAACTCCCTATCCGATGGGCGGCCGCGAGGAACCCGCCAGGATCATGAAGATCGACTGCCACAGCCCACTCGGCAGCCGACCAGTTGTCTCGCCGTACGCAATCTTGCCCGATTTTGGTCGCCATCACACGAATTGCTGGCACGATTTCGGTTACCTGAACAGACTGACCCTAAACAACCTGATATACGTGTGATCGTCATCGCCTTTCACTACAGAGAGTTGGATGCGATGGCACGTATGATCAGGCGTTATACGTGCCCGAAGGGCGAAGCAATCTCCGATTGCACGTATAACACCGGGAGCGGGGCGGTATCGACTGGCGTTCGCATGCTGATGGCTAACTGCGGCCGATCGGCACGTATGGGCGAGTGCTGGCGCTCAGACTGGTGAGCGGTTAGGGGATACCGGTCGGCGCGAGGTCGCTGACTGGGTCGGGGTGGCACTCCAACCAAACGGTGTGATCAGGGGGTAACGAGTGAGAATGTACCTCCTGCGACCATGAGGCCATTGCCGCTTCCGGTCACCTCAAAGAGGCCCGAGGCGGTCAGAGTGACTCCCTCGTCCCCATACAGGTACAGCGCTTGGCCGTCGTAGCTCACCTGGGTGCCGGCGCTGTTCTGCAGAGTGCCCACCTTCGAGGGTGAGAGGCCGTTCGATGTTCCAGGAGCACCGCTGGTGAGCATCGGGGGCCAAGCTATGGCACACGATCCGGTGCACCGACTCTGCAAGGGATTGTTGTAGCTGTAGACCGGGAAGTCGAACCACCCCGCACCGGTGAGCATGGGCGTGGCCAGAACCGTCCGGCCCTTGATGATCGTCGTGGTCAGCGTGCCCGCCCAGGGAAGAGGCTGGCCAGATTGGCTGACCAGACTCCACAGGCCCTGCCATGAAGGCAGGCTTGGCTCGTCCCAGCCTTCACCGGTCACCTGGTAGGGCGCTTGATCGAAGAGATACAACGGGTGACCGGCGTAGGTGATCTGTTGCTGGGTCACGCTCGGTCCCCTGCCAACGCCCTCGAAGGTCCGGGTCACCGTCCCGAGCAGCGACTGCGACACCCCGGGGCCGGCGATCGGCGGGCCAGTTGTCGTGATGGCGGGCCACTCGGCGTTCCTGTCGTCCGACTGCCCGGTGCACGGAAACGTCCCAAAGGGAAACATCATGGGTGTGGTCGTGCAGCCAAATGTCGATCCGTGGTCGCTGGTGATCGAATACAACGAGTATCCGGCATAGCGGCCCGATCCGACGACCAACCCCGTGCCAAACGGAGTCGTTGACACGGTGATCTCGGTTCCTGTGCCCGTGGCATTGGTCGGAGGCACAGAGCCGGACGATGCTCCGCCGCCGACCGCTGGCATCGGGATGAGCGCAAAGGTCCCACCATCAACGGAGAGACCGTTGCCGCTTCCGGTCGTTTCGGGGACGCCAGCCGCCGTTCTCGTCGTACCTTCATCCCCATACAGGTACAGGGCCTTGCCGCCATAGCTCACCTGAGCACCCGCCGGGGTCCACTGGGTGCCCACCGGGAACGGCGACACCCCATTCGACGTTCCAGGAGTACCAGTGGTGAGCATCGGGGGCCAAGCTATGGCACACGATCCGGTGCACGTGGTCTCGAAGGGACCGTCCTTGCTGTAGCTGTAAACGGGGAAGTCGATCCACCCGACACCGGTCATCATGGGCGTGGCCAGGACCGTCTGACCGCCGATTGTCGCGGTCGTCAACGTGCCAGCCCAGGGTAAGGCCAACCCGGAAGGAGCGACGAGGCTCCACAGGCCGTGCCATGGCGGCATGCTTGGCTCGTCCCAGCCTTCGCCGGTCACCTGACCCGGACCTTGGTCGAACAGATACAACGGGTGGCCGGCGTAGGTGATCTGTTGCTGGGTCACGCTCGGTCCCCTACCGACGCCCTCGAAGGTCCGGGTCACCGTTCCGAGCAGCGACTGCGACACCCCGGGGCCGGCGATCGGCGGGCCGGTTGTCGTGATGGCGGGCCACTCGGCGTTCCTGTCATCCGACTGCCCGGTGCACAACTGTTGTTGTCCGCGTGGTCCTATGACGGGACTAGCGGTACAGCCGAATGTCGTTCCGTGGTCGCTGGTGATCAAGTACAACGAAAATCCGGCATAGCGGCCCGATCCGACGACCAACGCCGTGCCAAAGGCGGTCGAGGCGGTCGTAATGACCGTGCCCGTTGGCGTTGCAGAAGCGGCCGTTGCTCCCTCAGCCGAGACACTCGTAAGGCCCACAATGAGCCCCGCCGCCGCTACTACGCGCACCAACCAAGCGAAAGCAGGTGCACGACGCCCAAGGAATCTGAACATTGGGTACTCCTTTTTTCGGAACCGCCATTACCCACGCCTTTGCGACCAGCTAACGGACACACCTGCAGCCCTACGTGGTAGCCATGAATCAGATGATAACTGCGCACTTGCTGAATTGCGAGGCCTGCAATAGACGGGGTCGGCCGACGTTCACTAAGAGTGAGCATCGGCATTCTGAATGTAGTTATCCCGCACAGGTCGGCGCACTCTGGCTCCATTACTCGACTGTCATCGGTTCCACAGGCCCGTTGCGTGAGCGTCACCTCGCCCGGACGCACCTGGGCTCGTCCTTGGACTCACCGGGCCCAAGGTGTCCCCAATCGCATGCGGCCGGAAACATGACCCTGTCCCTGATCCCCGGCTCGGAGGCGTTATCGAACGGGCTTTGCTTGCTGCCCGCAAACCGCCGCCGACCGGCACAACACACATTCGGGCGTGTGGATAAAGTGTTAGCGCGTGGAGTGGTCCCGCCCTAAGGGAAGTCCTTCGATGATCTGAACGACATCATCGTAGGCCAGAGGTTCGGGAGCCGACGACGGTCGACCCCCGAACCTGTTCGTGCTGGTAGCTATGGCTGCCGTCAGGGTACATTCCGGCCCGGGCGCTCTAGCGGTGGTTGCAGGCTGCGGCTCGGACCAATTGCACCGTGGAGCGGGGAGTCGTCTATTGCGAGAAGACTTGGACTGAGATGCTCCCGTAGTCATTACTGTCAGATGTTGCACCCGTTCCCCCGCCTGAATAGCCGTCTGCTGCGTAGGAGTACGTCCCGGCGGGGACCGCTGCGCATTTCACGCCGGCAGATATAAGCGTCATGTGACGGTTGACGTCGTTCATCAGCAACCCTTCGGCTATCAAAGGAGCAGCACCGGTGGACACGAAATTGACACCGGAAACTACAGGCACGCTCGTCGCGTAGGCCGAGGCCGAGCCCTGCACGCACATCAGCCCGGCAGGCACTGTGAACGAGGCCACCGTTGAGCCGTTCCAAGGCCCCTGGACGCTAGCGCTCTGTTCGTAGAGGAGTCTGCCCGCTACGGCGGTGCTTGACAGGTCGCCGCGCCCCACACACCCCGTGCAGGTCAACGACTGTCCGGCTGAAACGCCGAGTGGACCGTTCGAGTACACCCCGTAGTGCGTTCCGGTGCCCTGGACTCCGATTCCCTGAGTGCCACTCGCAGACCCAGTCACTCCGTAGCGGGCCACATTACCGGTGCCGGTCGCAGCGCCGGAAACACCCTTTCCTCCGGCGACTGTGGCCGAGTTCGTCGCCGCGACTGCCGGCGTGGCGGTCGAACTTGTGAAAGCTCCGACAGCGGCCATCGCGGCGACCGGAGTCAACACGATTGCCCCCGAGATCGCGACGATGACGATCGTCAGTTGCCGTCCAGTGAACTGGCCCAGCCCACGACCGCTTCGAGTCTTACTCTGTCCCAGCATGAGATCACGCCCTTTCGGATTCGGCGGCCGCGAGGAGCCCGCCCGGATCATGAGGATCGACCGTCACAATAACGCTGGCCGACCGCTTTCCTCGCCGTGCGCAATCTTGCCCGATTTTGGCGCGCACCTGTCAGATTCCCAGGGTCCTCTTCGCACGTGGGTTACGTACTCGGTGAGCGGCTTCGCCCGAGACCTCATTGGGTATCCCCGATCACCGGGAGGGTGGCAATAGCAACTACGCGTTGGGAATGACGTTCTCTGTCCCCAAGAGATGTTCGTAATGGTCGTCGTCTTCTCCAACCGATTCCGGCATGTCATAGTAGGTCTTGATGGTCAGATCTTCGTTTGGTTCCCAAGAAAAGGGGCTCTCCTGACTGATCCGTGGGTCAATTCTGGGTTTCGTCGTGCAGCGTGAGGATGGCGGCTCGCCTTCGGCGAAGATGGTGCGGTGGAACCGCAGAGCTGGGAGCCGGAGCACGAAGATGACTATGAGGCAGCGAACGCGGAGCTGAAGAGGCGGTTCGCTGCATGGGCGGACGGCAGGGGACTCGAGGTCGAGCGTGACGGACCCGAGGGCCTGCTCCACTACAAGTGGGCCTATGTGGATCGCCACCTCACCCGCTGGAGACGCCGTGACCTCTATGAGATCTACCTGGAGCTCTACCCGGCCAAGGTGATGGCCGAGGCTGACGAACTCGACGAGATCCTCGCCGAGACGAAGACCTTCATCACGTTCCTTTCCGAGACCGAGTTGCTCGATGAGGAAAGTGAGTCCCCCGAGGTGCTGTGCGACTTCCTGGACGAGATCGCACCCGAGTTCCGGGCGAACATGGCCGACACGTCCCGATACAGCTTCGGCAAGCGGCTCTGGACCGAAGCAGCCAGCGAAGGTGTGTCGCCGGACGACCCGGCGGCGGTCGAGGCGTTCATGAACCGGTTCAACTCCCGACCCCGGGCCGAGCGGGACACCATCTTGGGCCGGGGTGTCATGCCCGCCGGGCGCCGGGTCTCTTCTGGTCGGTTCACGCCTCCAGGGACACCGTCCCGGCCGTCAGGCAAGCGCCGCAAGCGTAGATAGAGAACGCCCCGGCAGCGGCGGGCAGTAGCCACCGCGGTCGAGCAGGGCGAGGGCGATCAGGTGCTCGGGCTTGGCGAACCCGAAGGCCATGCGGTGCAGGACCCGGATCTTGGTGTTGGTCGATTCGATGAGTGCGTTCGACAGGTCGTTGAGCATGGCCGCCTCGATGCCGGCGATGTTCTTTCTGACCTTGCGGCCGAGCTCGACGAAGGCCGGGATCCGGCAACGCTGGGCCCAGTCCAGCCAGCCGTCCAACATGGCAAGGGCCAGCACGCCCTTCTTCCTGATGGCCAGGCGCAACTGCTCTTTCATCAGGTAGGCCCGGTAGAGCGTGGTGTTCACCTTGGCGATCCAGGCGAGCTTGCCGGCCTGGCGGGGGGTCAGGTCCTCGGGGTTCCGCCACAGGGCATAGCGACAGCCCTTCAGCTCGTTGGCATGTCCGGACATGCCACCCTTCCTCGCCTCGTTCCACACTTGGCGGCGCACCTCATCCAGCGCCTCGGTGGCCCAGGCGACCACATGGAAAGCATCGATGCAGAGGGTGGCATTGGGTGCCCGCTCGGCCACCACCGTGGCGATCCATCCGGCTCCATCGGCGCTGACCAGGGAGATCTGTTCGGACCGCTCCTCACCCAGCAGGTCGAAGAAGCCGTTGAGCGTCTTCTTGTCCCGTCCGACGGCCGCCCACACCAGCCTCCCGCTGTCGTGGTCGACAACGATGGTCAGGTAGCGGTGCCCCTTCTTGTAGCTGATCTCGTCGATGCCGATGCGAACGAGACCGGAGAAGGGGTCATGGGCGGCACGGCCGTCGGCCACCACCCGGTCGATGATCGAACCGACGGTCCGCCAGGCGATCCGCATCAGCTCACAGACCGTCGACTTGGCGGTGTGGGTGACCAGCCAGGCCACCTGGTCGTCGAAGAACCGGGTATGCCCGGCTCCATGGCGGGCCCAGGGCACCTGGGCAACGGTCGGGCCGTGGTCGGGACAGTTCACTCTTGGAGAGTCGGCCTGGAGGAAGCACTGCATGGTCCCGAGATCGAGCGCCCGCCAGTTGCGCCTGCCCTCGCCCTGGTCATAGCCGGGAGCACGCACCCCGCAGCGTCCACACCGGCGCTTGGTCGCACGCCGCGGCCGCACGTGGACCACCACGGTTTCGGACTCCTCATCGAAGTCGATTTCCTCGATCACCGTCGCCCGGTCGACACCGAGCACGCGACGCCATACGTTGGCACCGAGCACGCCATCCTCCTTGCCCTGTCTTCGAACCTTCGAACAGTCCGAAAACGTAGGCGGGGGCTGGCGTTGCTCGCGTCAGGGGGTGCTCAAGTGACCCACGGATCAGTCAGTAGAGCCCATTTTGTATACCGAGCGTGTTGACGACGTTGGGGCCGCGCCGTCCATCGGCACCGTCGGGGACAGCTTCGACAATGCCATGGCCGAATCGGTCATGGGCCTGTTCAAGACCGAGCTGCACCGCAACCCCGCCGCCCTGGCCGCCAACGGCGGGCCCCGGAAGGGCCTCGACGACCTCGAGATCGCCACCTGTGCGTGGGTGTCATGGTTCAACGAGGAGCGGTTGCACTCAGAGCTCGACGACAGGACACCGACCGAGGTCGAGGCCGAGTACCGTCACAAGTCTCAGCCCCATGCGGCATGAGACAACCAAACCAACGAGTCTCCGGAAAACTCAGGCCGGTTCAAAGTGACTGCCGTTAGGAACTCACCCCCCAGGTGTGGTTGGATCGGGCTACATTCGGAGAGTGCCGGTAGTCCTGATAGCAGTAGGCGTGCTCCTGTGGCTGCTTGCGCTCGGCTTGGCCTTCACGATTTTCGGTGTGGTTTCCGCCCTGCTCGGTTTCGCCTGCATTGTGGCAGGAGCGGTCTGGCTCGGAGCTAGGACGATCAGTCGAGCGGCAACTCACTCCGACATGGACCAGCACACCTAGGCACACGCCCTGCCATTCCGGCACCCCGGGGTCCGCTCAGCGGAAATCCTATAAGCGACCCGCTCCGGGTGTTCGGGGGCATATCGAGTCGTCAATCCATCGAGATCTGTTGCTCGTTCAACATCGGAGCGAGCCTTCTCCGCACCCACTCGGTGTCGCGCCGTTTTACGATCCAAAGAGCGGTCTGACCATCGGCTGTGTGCACCGAGATATCGGTGAACACCTCGTAGACGGGTTCTGAGTATCTGCGGCCTTGGACCCCGCTCACTTTGCAACCCTCAATCGCTCGCCCAGTGATCTCGGTGCGCTGAACGACCTCGATCGGAATCGAGTGGGATAGTCGCAACGAACCGTGGCACAGGCGGCCCTTCTTGATCCAGAGCTGCTTGCCATGGGCTCCAGGGGCACGATTCCCTCCTCGGTATCGACACTTCGTTGGGAACCCGATCCTCACCTGCGCTCTAATGGCACGAGGTTACCGGGGGTACTCCCGCTCGGACTGGAATGAGTCGCTCTGCTCTCCCATGCCGGAGGCATAGCTGGTGATCGGGGCCAGGCCTCGGGTCCTCCTGAATGTTGGGGGCTACTCTTTCAGGATGCGCCCTATCCGAGCGATCGTTGGCTCCTCTCTTCTGGGACTGGGAGCGGCCCTTCTTGTCACCCGTCGCAAGTTGGAAGCAGAGCGGCGGGCTCACCAAGAGACGGTCCTTGCTCTCGAGACAATCAAGCAAGTGGCGACACCTCGAGACGATTCTGGGAGTCAGTAGGTCGGCCGAAGCGTAAGTCCGTGACTTCGCTCGACGGGCCCAGCCCGGTTACCCTCCCGGTGGTCGGGGCACATACGCATAGGCTTTCCTGATCCCCGGCGTCGGCCAACCCGTCGTGAGATTCTGGCCGTGATCCGCTGGATGCGGCACAGCCGAAGTTCAGGGGCTATCGCCCAAGGGCATACGCCGCGCGCCGGGGGTCGGCGCCGGCGCGTAGCGTGCTTCGTCTTCCTGCCTCGGGCGCAGGACGTTGGCGGATCATGCCCACAGATCCCGCCTCGAATTCGAATGGGGGCCATTCCCGGACGTTATGTCCGAGAGACGTTAAACCCTCGAGTGTGGACTCGGGCACCCGGTTCTCCACCGCCACCATGCCTTCATGGTGGCCATGGGGATGGAAAGAGTTGGGGAAGGCCATGGAGATGGCGCGAGGAGCTTCTACGGCCTGTTGCTCGGTCATGCCGAAGACGGCAACGTTCAGCAGAGACTGAAGCGTCGCCTGGACGATCATGTCACCGCCCGGGCAGGTAATAGGCCACACCATCCCGTCATCGTCGATGACGATGACGGGCGACGGGGTGACGCGGGGACGCCGGCCCGGACCCAGACAGGCAGGATGGCCGGGATCGGTGCGGCTCTGTACTCCCCGGCCTGACACCAGCACACCCAGGTCGGGGACGATCGGGCTCATGGCGAGTGGATCGCTCGGTGCCGATGCAAAGGCATTGCCCAGGCTGTCGACGACCGTCACCTGAGTGGTCGAGTTTGCCTGATCGGCCTCGTGTCGGAGCGTGAACAGGTCGGGAAGCGACCGATCGGCTCGTATGAAGCCAGCCAGCTCGGCCGCGTGCTCGTCCGACAGCAGATAGGTCATGTCGACGCTCCCGGCGTCCCCGTAGTAGAGCTCACGATCTGAGAACGCCAACTTCACTGCTTCGATGAGGTGGTGCAAATACGCCGTTGAGTTGTGTCCGAACGAATCCAGGTCGAATTGCTGCAGGATCGCAAGCGCTTGGAGGAGCGCGGGGCCCTGTGACCACTGCGGCGGGGTCGTATGTACCGTGAGGTGACCGAGGCCCGGAAAGGACCGGCCGGGTGCTGGCGCCACCTCGGCTCGGAACTCAGCCAGGTCCTGGACCGTGAGGAAGCCCCCTCCCTCCGTTACGAACTCCACCATCGTCTTGGCGACCTTGCCCTGGTAGAACGCTCTGCGCACGCCGTCGAGCCGAGCTCGACGGTGGTCACTGGATGGCAAACCGTCCACATTCGGCTGCGAGGTCGCCTCGGCCTCGGCCAGGCGGATGAGAAGCCGGCCGAGATCCGGTTGTACGAGGCGATCCCCTGGTTGGGCCCGACGACCGTCGATGCAGTAGACGGCCGCCGACGAGGGCCATTGTTCGTAGACCCAGGCGAACATTTCGAGCCCCGTGGCCACAGTCGCATCGAGCACGAATCCTTCGGTTGCTAGCTCGATCGCCGGGGCCGCCACGTCGGCGAACGACCACGTGCCAAAGCCCACTAGCGCCGACAGCCAGCCTGCCAGGGCTCCCGGCACGATGCTCGCTGCACACCCGGGCGGCATCTCCGACCCATGGCGTCCGACATACGCGTCCGCAGTAGCGGTCGACGACCACCGTCCGATCCCGGCCACGCTGACAACGTCTTGCCCGCCGGCTGGCCGGATGAGTATCGGTGCGATCCCGCCGAGGTTGCACATGTCGACCTGGACGACATTCGTGGCCAGGGCAGCGGCGACGCCGGCATCGATGGAGTTTCCCCCCGATTCGAGAACCCGACCGGCAACCTGAACGGTTATTGGATGTCCGGTAACCGCCATCCAACGATCTCCGACCAACGTGGGCCGGGAGCTCTCAGAAGGGGGCAGGCCCCGAGGGCCGGGCTGCATTGGCGTCGACCCTAGTACGACGTACGCCTCTGACTGCTATCGAGCTGGGTCAACAACGGTTGCCGATACCCGACGTTCGGCGACGGTCGACCCCAAAGGCGACTCGTCCCATCGCACTCGCCGCGTTCAGGGCCAGGCCCAGGGACGATGAGAGTGCTAGGACGGTCGTCATTGCCGCGACAACGAACGGTGAAGGTTCGCGCCTGCTAAAGACTCCGATATCGGATGGCGAGCGCCCGGCGGGGATGCATCGATCGGTTGGGTCCAGATCCGTGGATCACGTTGGGGTGATGCACCACACCGTGTCCCGATTCGAGTGGTAGCTCGATAGCAATGCGCTCGTCTACCAAGGCGGCGTCCATTTCCACCCCGAACATACTGTCAGTGCCCGAATTTGGATGCAGAGCTCGAGCACCGCAGCGATGGGAACCTGGAATCAGCCGTAGGCAGCCGTTGCTCGTATTGGCGTCATCGAGCGCGATCCAAATTGTGAGAGCAGGGGATCCGCGGAGTCTCTCCGCCCACGGTGCACCGTCTTGGTGCCACAAGGCCGGCAACCCCGTTCCCGCAGGTTTGCAAAGGTACGTGACGCCAAACACTGCCGGCGGTGCGTCGAGGAGCTGCGCAGCAATGGACACGACCCGCTGATCCAAGGCGAAGTTACTCGCAACGCTGCCTGAGGACGGCACTGGGACGATTCCGGCATCTGCAGACAGCCCTTGCTCGATCCGGCACACGTCGAGGTACTCGAGTAGCAGAGGAGTCGCCGAGTCATCAAGTACCTCGCCAAGCGTGGCAAAACCGTCTCGCTCATAGAGGCAGCGCAACTCTGAGCCAGTCATCCCGCCATTTTCGGCCATCCGGTGGTCCTGTCGTGCTTAGTTCTCGGTCGCGCTGTCGGTGGGCCGGTACTCACCTCAACTGGAGTCACTCGATGCCCGCAGGTACATCCCCGCGCTACGCAGACCTCTTACTCGACTGTCTTCGTCGGTGGGGCGCAGCGACCTCGGTCCGCATTTGTCTTGAGTTCTTTCCTCTCCGCGAAGACGCACTCGTCACGAATCGGTAACCACTCCCTGGCCAGCAGAGCTGATAGTGATTTCTCCGCCCCATGCGCAGTTGCAGGTGCATGAGTCATCGAGAGCCGGGTTTCCGTCATACGTGACCAACGGAGACCCAGGTGTCCAGGGGGATACGGTGTTGGGTATGCAGGGCATGGGCGTGAGGACACCGAGTGCCGCTGCAGTAGCGGCCGCAACCTCTGGATTACTGATGCTTGTGCACATGCCAAATGACGCGATGTTGTCGATTGGCGCGAAGTCCATAGTGCTAGCGGCGGGCTCTCCCTCCACAGAGACCAGAGGACTAGATGTCGGGGTTAGCGTCGACGGCGACAAACCGAACGTGCATTGCATCAGGGCACCGTTGCACACGATCTCAGGCATAGGAATCTCCTCGTTTGGCAAGGTCGCAGACTGGGAGACCTCGATTTTCGAATACTCCCACCTGACGGTACCTGACAGAGGGGATTCATGCTCTTGAACTGACTCACCTGCGACAAGCAACGCTGGTGCTGATTACTCCACTTCCGATTGACAGCCCCCGAGTTCGGCGCGAGGGTCATCGTGCGGTCATTGTCCGATGATGATTCGGGACGGAATCCCAAACGAGAGGCGGGCTGGCGATGAGCAAGGAAACCACTGAGAGCGAGGGCGTTGATGCCGGAGGCCTCGGAGAGGCTGCAGGAGAATCGAGTGGGCCGGAAAGAACGCTCGGCCGACGGGCAGTGATTCTGGGGGCCGCAGCCGGAGTGGGGGCGACCGCCGCGCTGGTAGCTGGGGCAAGGCCGGCCTTCGCCGCAAACGCGGAGAACGAGAGTATTCAGCCCGCTCAGTCGAATCCTGGCGCTGACGCCGCGGCCGCTGCCGTAACGAGGGGTCCCGATGCCCCTGAACCGACTCCGTTCCCGACTGGGGCTTCGTTGACTGCCACCAGCTCCGGCGATGGCAGCCTCGGCGTGCAGGGTATCGATGGCGGCACAACCGCTGGGGGTATCGGGGTACTCGGCACGTCTCCCGACGGTTTCGGGCTCATCGGAGTGAACGGTGCCAACGAGACCTATCTCCCTTCCTATGTCGCGGGCGTCGCAGGATTAAGCGAAACCAATACCGGGGTCTTCGGTCAGTCGACGACGGGCACCTCGATCTACGGAGTGAGCGCCCAGACGAGTGGTCTCGAGGTTGGTTCGGTTGCCGGTGTATGGGGTGACAGCGAGGCCAACATTGGTGTTCAGGGCACGTCAGCCACGGACATCGGCGTCTTGGGAGTCTCGAACACCAATGCTGGTGTTCAGGGCGTCTCAGCCTCGGACATCGGTGTCCTGGGAGTCTCGAACACGGGTACTGGAATTAAGGCTGAATCCGCGTCCGGCAATGCACTCGAAGTTCTCGGTGTCGCAACGTTCACCCGAAGCGGTGTGGTCACGATCGCCGCGGGTGCGTCATCGGCAACACACGCCGGCGTGGCGCTCTCCTCGACAAGCCTGGTGTTGGCCAACCTCCAGAACAGTCTCCCAGGGGTCTACGTCCAGGCCGTCGTGCCCACCGTCTCCGCCCACTCGTTCGAGATCGTCCTTTCGGCCAAAGTACCCGCAGGGAAGACCGCCAAGGTCGCCTGGTTTGTCGTGAACTGACGTCCTGTCCCAGGGAGCGGGAGAGTTCCTCGATCCTCGTAAACAAGGTTCTCCAACACCCTCCGAGCGTTCACCTGGCTCTCGTCGCGTAACGCTCGCTCATTTCGTCTGAGCGGGTGGACAACATTCTCCAGACCACGGCCTCTGAATCCGCGCTCTATCCGGCCATTCCCGCTATGGGCTGATCCAAGGGCTTGCCTGCCATCGACCCGAGGAAGGGCGCCCCGAAGCTGAAGATGCCGCCGTCGGCGGCGACGAGGTAATAGCCGCGTTGCATCCGTCAAGCCCACGTTTCGGCCAGGGAGGCTCGCGGGCTTCGTGTCGGTCTACATCCCGCCGTCGGACGCGTTCTGCATGGGGGGAATTGAGCCCACCGAGCCGACGTGACCTGTACTTCCCCGAGAGCGGACGACGGGATTCGAACCCGCGACCCTCACCTTGGCAAGGTGATGCTCTACCAACTGAGCCACGTCCGCGTGAGGCCGTCACTGTAGCAGCAGGGCGGTCGATTCCTGATGCGCAGCGCTCCCGGGCGATCCCGAGATGACCAGTTGGGGGGCGTTCACGCAGGCAGTTCCTCGTGCCACCACGGCACGGGGCGGTCCCTGCGTCGGGCCACCTCGAACAACTCGGCGAGTGCATCTTCCATCCCTCGCGCCAGGACCTCGATCTCGGGCACGAGATCCCGGCACCCCTGCACGCCGACGTGGACGGTGTCGCAGTAGGAGAAGACCGTCACGTTGAGGCCCACGCCTTCCAGGATCGGGCCGATCGGGTGGAGCGACAGGAGTCGGGCGCCGGCCAGATACAGCGGGATGCCCGGTCCCGGCACGTTGGAGACGATGAGGTTGCACAGCGGCGCCACCCGGTCGAAGAGCCGGAAGTTGGTGACCAACCGGGAGACCCGCGTCGCCACCGCGGGGAACGCGGCCTCCGCCCACGAGGAGAACACCTCCGGATCGATGTCCCGGTTCTGCTCCTTGGCGATCCCCATCCCGGCCCGGATCCGGCCCAGTCGCGCGACCGGGTCCGACACGCCGGTCGCCAGCGAGACGAGCATGCCGGAGACCCGGTTGCCGAGTGCGCCCCGCTCCTCCTCCGTACGCACCGACACCGGCACCAGGGCGACCAGCGAGCTGTCCGGAGATTCGCCCCGACCGGCCAGGAGCGCGCGCAGGGCTCCCGCGGTGACGGTCAACACAACATCATTGGTCGTCCCTCCGAGCACCTCGCCGATCCGGCGGATGTCGCCCAGAGGGAGGTCGGCGAAGGCCACCCGGCGCTGCGGCGAGATGGCCCGGTTGAGCGACGTCCGGGGGGCCTCGAACGGCGAGGGCGGGAGGACCCCGGCCCGCTCGCGGTTGCGGTCGGCCAGCACGCGGGCCGTCCGGACGGTTCGGCTGACCGTCCGTGCCACAGCCTCGAGTTGGCTCGGCAGCTCGCCGAGTGCACGGCGGACCCGGTCGAGCTCTCCCGGTAGCGGCGGAGGCGCCCACTCCTCTTCGGAGCTGTCGCGTTCGGACGTCGCGTGGACTGTCCCTTCGGACGGGACCTCCCGGCGCCGCCGGCCCGAATGCCCTCCGAAGAGCGGTCTCGGGGTGGGGTCGGGTGTGACGTCGAAGAAGGCGGCCAGCACCTCGGCACCGGACACCCCGTCGATGATGGCGTGGTGCACTTTGGAGACGAGACCGATACGGCCGTGCTCGAGGCCCTCGACGACGTGGAATTCCCACAACGGGCGTCGCCGGTCGAGCGGTCGTGAGGCGATGTCCGCGACCAGGGCTGCGAACTCCTCCCGCCCGCCGGGGGTCGGGAGACCGGCACGCCGTACGTGGAAGTCGAGGTCGAACTCGGGATCCTCGGCGAAGGCCGGGTGCCGCAACCCGAAGGGGACCTCGACCATCCGCATGCGGAACGGCGGCACCAACGGGACCCGGTCGCCCACCCAGGTCCGGATCTGTCGGAAGCCCAGCCCGCCGGGCACCCCGGAGGGATCGAACACCATCGCCCCGAGGATGTGGAGGTGGGTGGTCGGAGACTCGAGCGCGAGGAAGGCTCCGTCGAGGCCGGTGAGTCGCTCCACGCCGGGGGCTACCGGCCCGTCGATCCGAAGCCGCCGAGGCCCCGTTCGCTGTCAGGCAGCCGGTCGACCCGAACGAATCGGGCCGTCTCCACCCGCTGGATGACCAGCTGGGCGATCCGGTCGCCGCGGTGGATCTCGTAGGCAGCCTCCGGATCGGTGTTGACGAGGAGGACCGCGATCTCGTCCCGGTAGCCGGAGTCGATGAGGCCGGGGGTGTTGAGGCAGGTCACCCCGTGTCGCAGGGCGAGCCCGCTGCGGGGCTGCACGAAGCCTGCGTACCCCTCGGGGATGGCCAGGGCGACGCCGGTGGGTACCATCGCCCGACCCCCGTTCGGCTCGAGGGTCACTCCGACCCGGGCGACCAGGTCGGCCCCCGCATCGCCCGCCCGGGCGTAGTCCGGCAGAGGCAGGTCCGGGTCCGACAGGATCGTGGGGACCGACAGGCGGCCGCCCGGGGTGGCTGCCGGAGCCTCCACCACGGTGCTGCGATCGCCGCCGCCGCTGTCTGCTCCCGGGCTCACCGGACTCCTCCGCTCATCCTGCCCGGACGCTACCGCCCTGGACCGCCGGGTGCAGGTGCCGGCGCGCCGCATCCCGTCCCGGCACGGTCCGGTGCCGCGCCGTGGTCATCTTGGAGGTCCGGCGCCCACCCGGTAGCGTGACCGCGTGCTGGTGTGGATGGACCTCGAGATGACCGGGCTCGACGTCACGCGCCATGTGATCGTCGAGGTCGCGACCCTGATCACCGACGATTCGCTCGAGGTGGTCGCCGAGGGGCCGGACCTGGTGGTGCAGGCATCCCCCGTCGAGCTCGAGGCCATGGACGACTTCGTCCGCGAGATGCACACCGGCAGCGGACTCCTCGAAGCGATCGGCTCCTCGCAGGTCACCCTGGAGGAGGCGGGCGAGGCCACGCTCGCCTTCATCCGCTCCCACGTGCCCAAGGCCCGAACTGTGCCGCTGGCCGGCAACTCGATCGGCACCGACCGGCGGTTCCTGGCCGCGTTCCTCCCCGAGATCGAGGAGTACCTCCACTACCGATCGGTCGATGTCTCCACGATCAAGGAGCTTGCCAGCCGGTGGTACCCCCAGGTGATGGCGGGCGCCCCGGTCAAAGCGGGTGGTCACCGGGCCATGGACGACATCCGGGAGAGTCTCGCCGAGCTCGCGTACTACCGTTCCACCGTCTTCCGCGACCGGGACTCGACGGAGTAGGCGGGATCGGACCCGAGGACCAGTGGAACGACCACCTAGCGAGAGGAGGATGCATGGCCGATCCGAGTGACCCCACGGGGAGCAGCGACGGGACACAGGCCGCCCCCAGCCGGGCCGAGGTGACAGCCATGCTGACCGGACCGGGGCAGCCGTTCGAGATCGGAGAGGCAGACATCCGCGGGATCCCCACCCGGATCTGGACGACCGCCCCGCCCACCCTGCGGGCCGTCCTCGAGCTCTCCGCGGCACACGGGGATTCGGACTTCCTGGTCTACGAGGACGAGCGGGTCACCTTCTCCGAGCACTTCCGCACGGTTGCGAGACTGGCGCACGCCCTCACCGAGCGGTTCGGGGTCGAGCGAGGCGACCGGGTGGCCATCGCCATGCGCAACCTCCCCGAGTGGGTCATGGCCTTTTGGGCCGCGATCTCGCTCGGGGCCATCGTGGTCCCGCTCAATGCCTGGTGGGTGGGCGAGGAACTGGCCTACGGCCTCCGTGACTCGGGCTCCAAGGTGGTCTTCGTGGACGAGGAGCGCCGGGACCGGATCGCACAACACCTCGCCGAGATCCCCGGTCTCGACGCGATGATCGTCACCTGCGAGGAACCCGACCCGAACGGAGGGCGGCGGCGGGCGGTCGCCGCGCACCTCGACCGAGACGGATCCGACCCGCTTCCGGTCATCCCCTTCGCCGACGTCCTCGACGCCGCGCCGCCTCTTGCCCCGCTGCCCGCTGTGGACGTCCGCCCGGACGACGATGCCACGATCTTCTACACCTCAGGAACGACCGGCCAACCGAAAGGGGCAGTCGGAAGCCACCGCAACAGCGTCTCGAACCTGATGAACCTCTTCTTCGTCGCAACGGTCGGCAGCAAACGACGCAGCGGCGCCGTGGCAAATGTCGCCTCCGGCGGGCAGAACGCCAACCTCCTGTCGGTCCCGCTCTTCCATGCCACCGGATGCCATGCCGTCCTGGTCTCCAACACCGCCGCCGGCGGCAAGCTGGTGATGATGCACCACTTCAGCCCGGAACGCGCGCTCGAGCTCATCGAGCGGGAGCGGATCACGATCTTCGGTGGTGTGCCGACCATGGTCATGCAGGTCCTCGATTCACCGGAGTTCACCAAACGGGACACCTCGTCGGTCCAATCGATCTCCTACGGTGGCGCGCCGGCTCCTCCCGATCTCGTCCGCCGGATCAAGGAGCACTTCCCGACCGGCGCACCGGGCAACGGATACGGGCTGACCGAGACCTCGGCCATGACCACCATGAACGCCGGTGACGACTACGTCCGCAAGCCCGACAGCGTCGGACCACCGGCTCCGGTCTGCGACGTGGCCGTCGTCCCCGAGGAGTACGAGGGCGACGAGCCCCCGGCCGGACAGGAGGTCGATCCGACTCGCACCGGAGAGCTCTGGATCAAGGGTCCGAACGTCGTGCGCGGGTACTGGAACCGCCCGAAGGAGACGGCGCTGTCCTTCTCGAAGGGTTGGCTGCACACCGGGGACGTGGCCCGAATCGACGAAGAGGGGTTCGTGCACATCGTCGACCGGGCAAAGGACATGATCATCCGGGGCGGCGAGAACATCTACTGCGTGGAGATCGAGTCCGCACTCTACGAGCACCCAGCGGTGGCCGACTGCGCGGTCATCGGCGTGCCCCATCCGGTCCTCGGCGAGGAGGTCGGCGCGGTGATCGTGTTGCGCCCCGGCCACGAGGTTTCCGCTGACGAGCTCGGTCGCCACGTCGGCGAGCGGCTGGCCGCCTACAACGTGCCGACCCGGTTCTGGTTCCGCTCCGACCCGCTGCCGCGCAACCCTGCGGGCAAGGTGCTCAAGCGCCAGCTGCGCGACGAGCTCCTCGGGGGCGCTTCGGCCGTCTGAGACGGTCCGGTAACCTCTGCCGGGTGCCCCCCGATGGATCCAGCGGGCGCCCCGTTCCCCATGCCGACCTGCCGGCAGACGAGAAGGCCGTGCTCGCGGGGAGCTTCGGCGCAGTGGCGACCGACTACGAGCGGTACCGGCCCGGTCCCGCGGTGGCCGCGGTCGACTGGTACCTGCCCGACCCCGTCGATCGGGCGGTCGACCTCGGGGCCGGGACCGGGGCCCTCACCCGCCTCCTGACCCGCCATGCCGCGGAGGTGGTGGCCGTCGAGCCCGACGATCGGATGCGGGCGGTCCTCGCCGCCGAGGTCCCGGCTGCGCGGGCGGTCCGGGGCACCGGCGAGTCGATTCCCCTCGACGACGGGTGGGCCGACGCCGTGCTTGCCTCGACCTCCTGGCACTGGATGGATCCTGTCCCCACCCTGCACGAGGTGGGTCGGATCCTCGCGCCCGGCGGCGTCTTCGGTGCCCTCTGGACGGGTCCGGACCCGGAAGGTCCCTTCGTGACCCAGGTGCGAGCGCTCATGTCGGACCGCCTCGGGTCCGGCGCCGGGTCGTCGACCGGCACGCTGGCCGGCATCGTGGGCTGGGACCAACAGGACACGATGGTGCTCGGCATTCCGCACGGCGTCCCGTTCGACCAACCCGAGCACGAGCAATTCACCTGGGAGATCGCTCTCGATGCCGACGATCTCCTCGGCCTGCTGGGCACCCTCAGCCGGGTCATCACCATGGATGTGCAGGCACGCGATGCGGTCTTCGCCGAAGCTCGCCGGCTCCTCGGCGCGTTGGGCATCGACGGACCGGTCACCGTGGATGTGGCCTTCCGGACCGACGCGTGGCGCGCCCGGCGCAACAGCTAGCGGGGAACCCGCGTCTGCCCGCTGTCTCCGACCGTGGGTCACCCGTGGGCTGGTGGTTAGCGGGCGGCGTGGCGCCCGGAGCGCGTCCGGAGCGGGTCCGGTCAGGCTCTCGCGGCCAGCAGGCTACGAGTGACCTCGACGTCGCGGCCCATCTGGGCGACGAGCGCCTCCACCGAGTCGAACGCGAGCTCGTCACGCAGGCGGCTGGCGAAGGAGAGCCGGGCCGCCTCGCCGTAGAGATCGTCCGCGAAGTCGAGCAGGTGGGCCTCGACCATGAGCTCGCCCTCGGTCCCGTAGAACGTGGGCCTGTGGCCGATCGAGATCGCCGCCTTCCATCTGCTCCCGTCCGGGCGTTCGTACCAGCCGGCATAGATCCCCGGGCAGGGCAGGCAGATCGCCTCGGGGATCGCCAGGTTGGCCGTCGGAAAGCCGAGCTCCGCTCCCCCCCTGCGGTCGCCGGTCACCACCGGGCCCCGCACCTGGTGGGGTCGCCCCAAGAGC
Organism: uncultured Acidimicrobiaceae bacterium; assembly: GCA_963725275.1. Lineage (GTDB taxonomy): Bacteria > Actinomycetota > Acidimicrobiia > Acidimicrobiales > RAAP-2 > Bog-756. The sequence goes on from CAVRXS010000001.1 coordinate 145,929, forward strand.
ACGGCGGCCTCCTCCACCCGGCCTGCGGCAACCAGCGTGCGGATCCGGGTCGAGGAGATCGGCTCCGTCGGCTCCGGGCCGTCCCTGCCCTCGGAGGTCAGCGCCACGCCGTCGACTGCGAACCCGGCAACCGAGCCGAGCTCGTTGAGGAGGGCCACATTCCCCTTGCGTCCGTGACCGAAGTGGAAGTCCTCCCCCACCACCACCAGGCGGGCATCCAGGCCCTCTACCAGCTCGCCGGCGACGAACTGCTCGGCCGTCTCGTTCGCCCGCTCCTCGTCGAACCGCACCACGACCGTCCGATCGACCCCCGCCGAGGCCAGCAGCTCCAGCTTCTGGTCGAGGTCGCAGAGGAGCTTGGGGGCGGATTCGGGCCGCACCACGGAGGCCGGGTGCCGGTCGAAGGTGACGACGACCGTGGCCAATCCGTTCGACTCGGCCCGCTCACGCAGCTCGGCCAGGAGGGCGCGATGCCCGAGGTGGACCCCGTCATAGGCGCCGATCGTCACCGCAGATCCCCCAGGGGGAGCCGTCCTCGGGTCGGCCTCTGCCACGATCTCCATCGCCAGGAAGGTTACTGCCGCGTCAGCAGGTCACCGGCGGCACCCGGGCGTCCCCGATCGACGAGGGCCTGCTCAGCCGGTCGCCCGGACGACCACGGCCGGGCGGATCCGGTCGGTCTCGGTGGCCTCGTAGACGGCCAGCAGGTGGTGCCCGTCGTCGACGAGTCCCCACGGGCCGTCTCCCGAGACGCCGAGCGGCACTCGGTCGAGGGGCAGCCCCCGGGCAACCAGCTTCTGGGCGTCGAGCGGGACGACCACCTGGTCGAGGTCACGCATCGCCTGTGCCGGCGAGAGCACCACTGCGGGGGTCAGCTCGTCGAGCAGCCGGGCGTCCTCGGCCGAGAACGAGCCGATCCGGGTCCGCCGGAGGTTGCGCAGATGCGCTCCCCCACCGAGTGCCTCGCCGAGATCGGCAGCCAGCACCCGGACATAGGTGCCCGACGAACACTCGACCTCGATCCGGTAGACGCCCGGGGTCGTCGCAGGCATGACCTCGAACCGGAACACGGTCACCGGACGAGGCTGCCGCTCGACCTCGATCCCCTCCCGGGCGAGGGCGTGCAGCCGCCGTCCGCCGACCTTCACCGCCGACACCATCGGAGGCACCTGCTCGATGGCGCCGGTCAGCCCGCGCGCGGCGTCGCGCACCGCAGCCAGGGAGACGCCATCCATGTCCCAGGTACCGGTGACCTCACCGGAGGCGTCCAGGGTGGACGTGGACGTACCGAGGACCACCTCGGCCTCGTAGGTCTTGGGCAGCGCGGTCAGGAAGCGCAGCAACCGGGTGGACCGCCCGAGCCCGACCAGCAGGACCCCGGTGGCGTCGGGATCGAGGGTCCCGGCATGGCCGACCCGCTTCTGCCCGAAGATCCGCCGGCACCGGGCCACCACGTCGTGGGACGTCCAGCCGGCCTCCTTGTCCACCACGACGAGGCCGTTCACGTGATCCGACGGAGCGGCGCTCACCCCTCTGACACCGGTCCCTTCCCGGGCGGGGCATCCCCGAGCTCCGATTCACGGATCCGCCGCAGCACGGACTCCACGCGGCCACCGGCGACGACGGCCGGATCCTGGACGAACGCAAGCTGCGGGGTCCGCTTCAGCTGCACCTGGCGCCCGACGGCGCGCTGCACCTGGACACGCCGGTCGTCGAGCGCTGCGGCGGCTTCCTCGGAGAGCGAGCTCAGGAACACGGTGGCGTGGCGCAGATCAGGAGCGGTGTCCACCGAGGTGACCGTGACGAGCCGCAGTCGTTCGTCGGCATCGGCAAGACGCTCGAGTTCCTCGGCCACGACCTGGCGCAGGACCTGGTTGACCCGCAGTAAGCGCGGATAGGGGGCGGCTCCCCGGTTGCCCTGACGACGTGCCACAGCTCCTCCGGTCCATCCACGACCACCGGGACGTGCCCGCCCCGCGGTGGGGCGGTGGCCACGACTAGGTGCGGGGGATCTCCCGCTCCTCGTAGGTCTCGATGATGTCGCCATCCTTCAGGTCCTGGTAGTCGGAGAGGCCGATCCCGCACTCGAAACCGGACTGCACCTCCCGGGCGTCGTCCTTGAACCGCCGGAGCGAGGTGATCGCACCCTTCCAGATCACGGTGCCATCGCGCAGGAAGCGGACCTTCGAGCCCCGGGTGATCACACCATCCCTGACGTAGCAGCCGGCGATGGCACCGACCCGCGGGATCCGGAACACCTGCCGGACCTCGGCCTCACCGGTCACGATCTCCTCGAAGACCGGTGAGAGCAGGCCGAGCATGGCCGCTTCGAGGTCCTCGAGCAGCTTGTAGATGATCTCGTAGGTACGGACCTCGACGTCCACCTTGGCCGCCATCTCCCGCGCACGCCGGTCGGGGCGGACGTTGAACCCGATGATGGTCGCGTTCGAGGCCTGGGCCAGCTCCACGTCCGACTCGGTGATCCCGCCCACGCCGCGGTGGACGAAACTCAGCTTCACGTCGTCGCGCTCGAGCTTGCGAAGGCTCTCGGTGACCGCTTCCAGTGAGCCCCGGACGTCGGCTTTGAGGATCAGGTTGAGGGTGGCCGTCTCACCGCGTTGGATCTGCTCGAAGAGGTCCTCGAGCTTTGCCCCTCCGAGCGCAGAGGTGGCTGCGGGCACGTGCCCGGCCACCCGGTACCGGTGGGCACGGGCTTCACCGATCGTCCGGGCCTGGGCCAGCTCCGGTGCCACCCGGAACTCGTCGCCGGCCTCGGGTGGCTCGGAGAAGCCGAGCACCTGCACCGGGGTCGACGGTGGGGCCTCCTTGATCTGATCCCCGTGATCGTCGACCAGGGCCTTGACCTTCCCCCACGCAGCGCCCGCCACGATCGGGTCGCCGACCCGGAGGGTGCCCCGCTCGACGATGACCGAGGCCACCGGGCCACGGCCGATCTCGAGCTCGGCCTCGAGGACGACGCCCCGCGCCCGGCCCTCGGGGGTGGCCATGAGCTCCTCGACTTCGGCAACCAGGACGATCTGCTCGAGGAGATCCTCGACGCCGAGGTTCTCGAGGGCCGAGACCTCGACACTGATGGTGTCGCCGCCCCAGGCCTCAGGAACAAGCCCCTGCTCGGACAGCTGCTGGAGGACCCGGTTCGGATCGGCCTCCTCGCGGTCGATCTTGTTGACCGCCACGATGATCGGGACACCGGCCGCCCGGGCGTGGTCGATGGCCTCGACAGTCTGGGGCATGACCCCGTCGTCGGCTGCCACCACCAGGACCACGATGTCGGTCACATCGGCGCCCCGCGCACGCATGGCGGTAAAGGCCTCGTGGCCCGGGGTGTCGATGAAGGTGATCGGATGGCCTTGCCACTCGACCTGGTAGGCGCCGATGTGCTGGGTGATCCCCCCCGCCTCCGCGGCAACGACATTGGTCGAGCGGATCCGGTCGAGCAGCAGGGTCTTGCCGTGGTCGACGTGGCCCATGACGGTCACGACGGGCGGCCGGGGTCGCAGCTCGGCCTCGTCCTCCTCGTCCTCGTCCTCGAACGTCCTGGCCAGCAGCTCGGCCTCGCGCTCCTCCCCGGGATCGACGAGACGGACCTCGGCTCCGAGCTCGGCGGCGAACAGCTCGATCATGTCGTCGGTCAGCGACTGGGTGGCGGTGACCATCTCGCCTTGGAGCAACAGGAACCGGACCACGTCGCCGGCCGACCGGTTGAGCTTGGGCCCGAGGTCGCGGGCCGTCGAGCCGCGCTCGATGATGACCTCGGAGTCCGGGACCGGGGCGGTCGACGGCGCATACGCGGTCAGCTGGGTCGGCTCGAGCTCCTCGAGGTTCCGACGGCGCCGGCGCGGACGACGCTGGTTGGGCCGGCCCCGACCGACACCAGGTCCCCCCCGTCCTCCTGGGCCACCCGCGCCGGGACCACCACCGGGACGGCCGGCATAGCCCCCGGTCGATCCGCCGCCGGCACGACCGCCGTAGCCGCCGCCCGACGTACCGGGGGGCCCACCGGTGCGCGCTCCGCCCGGACGGCCCGCACCAGCACCTCCGGGACGACCTGCGTACCCGCTGGGGGCGCCTGGCCGGGGCGCGCCCGGTCCGGGGCGCCGCCCGCCCGACCCGGGGGGTGGCGGGATGGGCTTGCCAGTGATCGAACGTGGTGGCCCGCCCGGGGGCGGGGGGATCGGCCTGCCGGAGGCACTTGTCGGTGGCCGGACCGGAGCCGATGAGGGCGGCGCGGCGGCGGTCGGCGGGGCGGCTACCGCTGCCGCGGGGGGTGCGGCTGCAGCGGGCGCGTCGGGCGTGGCCGGCGCCGGCGTGGCGGCGGGGGCGGCGGGGGCCTGGGCAGCGGCGGGCGCAGGGCGCGCCGGTGCAGGGCGCGGGACAGCGGGGGGCGGCGGTGCCACCGGGGACGGCGCGGCCGGAGCCGTGGGCGCGGGTGCAGGGCGAGGCGCCGCGATGACTGAGGGCTGCTCGGAGGCCGGCCGGCTGGTGATCAGGCGGGTGCCGGCACGCTTCTGTGGGGCCGGGGTGGCAGCCGGAGCAAGTGGCTCGACGGCACGGCCGTCACCGGTCGGGGAGTCGAGTGCGGGCTCCCCGACAGGCACGACGGGCGTCGCTTTCTTTGCCACCGCCTTCTTGGCCGGTGCCTGCTTGGCCGGAGCCGGCTCCTCGGGCTGCACTTCGCGTCGGAGGCCCTCCCGATCGGCCTTCCTCCGGGCGCGGTCTGCTTGCGCGTCCTCGATGGACGACGAATGGCTCTTCACGCCCATCCCGAGGGACAGGCAGAGATCGAGGGCTTCCTTGTTGGTCAGGCCGAGCTCATGAGCGAGCTCGTAGACCCGGATCTTCTTCGGCAACGGCTGTAACTGCCCTTCCTTCGACGTCGCAGATGCCTACAGGCACATACGAACCCCTATCCTCGCACATCACGGCGGCGGGCCCTCCGAGCCCGGCGCCGCCTTCTCCACCGGTCGATTCAGCTCCTCGTGCAGCGCCGCCACGGAAGCTGCGGACACCGGACCCCGTAGGGCCCGGTCGAAGGCCCGCCGCTTCTCCGCCAGGCCGACGCAGGCGGCACTCTCGCCGCAGAGCCATGCCCCCCGGCCGGGGAGCGTCCGACCGATGGACAACGACCCGTCCTCGGTTCGGACGACCCGGACCATGCCCTCCACCGAGCCGGTCCGGTGACACCCGACGCAGGTCCGCTCAGGGACTATGCCGAACCCTCCCCGACAGGGTTCCCCACGGCGCCCTCTCCGCTCGGGACGGCTGCGGCCTCCTCGTCCGGGGCACCCGCCGTCGGCGGGACCACCACCTCCCCGTCAGCGGCTCCGGCCTCCCCGTCAGCAGCTGCAGCAGGGTCGGGGCCCTCGGCGCCCTCGGCGCCCTGGGACCACTCCGTCGCCGAGACGGCCGTCCCGCCCTCGGCGGGCTGCCAGACCATCTCGCCGGCTTCGTTCTGGACCCATTCGCCCTCGGCCCACTCCTCGCCCGCGTAGCCCGACTCCTCGTCGGCCAGCTGGGTCTCGCTCTTGATGTCGATCCGCCACCCGGTCAGCCTGGCGGCCAGGCGGGCGTTCTGGCCCTCCTTGCCGATGGCCAACGAGAGCTGGTAGTCGCTCACGATGACCGTGGCGGTTCCGGTCTCGTCGTCGAGGCGCACCTCGCGCACCCGCGCCGGCGCCAGTGCCGACTGGATGAGCTCGACCGGATCGTCCGAATAGGGGACGACGTCGACCCGCTCGCCCCGCAACTCGTTGGTGACCATGCGGACACGCGACCCGCGGGCGCCCACGCAGGCCCCGACCGGGTCGACGTTGGGATCGTTCGACCACACCGCGATCTTGGTCCGGTGCCCGGGCTCCCGGGCGGCCGCCTTGATCTCGACCGCGCCGGAGGAGATCTCGGGGACCTCGAGCTCGAAGAGCCGCTTGATGAGGCCGGGGTGGCTGCGACTCACCACGATCTGGGGTCCCTTGGTCGTCTTGCGGACCTCCACGATGTAGGCCTTGAGCCGCGCGCCGTGCTCGTAGCGCTCGTAGGAGACCTGCTCGGCCTGCGGGAGCAGCGCTTCGACCTTCCCCAGATCGAGCAGGGTGTACCGGTTGTCGGTCTGCTGGACGATCCCGGTCACGATGTCGCCCTCCCGCCCGGCGTACTCCTCGTACTTGAGGTCTCGCTCGACCTCGCGGATCCGCTGCAGGATGACCTGCTTGGCCGTCTGGGCGGCGATACGCCCGAAGTCGTCGGGCGTGTCGTCCCATTCGCGAACCACGTTGCCGTCGTCGTCGAGCTCCTGGCCGTAGACGCGGATCTCACCGGAGTCCGGATCGATGGTGACGACGGCCTCCTCGGCCGCGTCGGGACGGCGCTTGTACGCCGCGACCAGGGCGTTGGCCAGCGCGTCGAGCAGCGTCTCGACCGAGATGCCCTTGTCGCGTGCGATCTGGCCGAGCGCGTCGAGGAACTCGAAGTTCGTCTTGCTCATGGGGTTACGACCTGCTTCCTCTTCTCCGCCGCCTTCGTCTGCGTCTTCTTTCCGGAGGGTCTGCCCGGGGCGCGGTCGCTCGCGCCCCAGACGAAGACCGTCCGCGCCCGGTCGATGTCGCGGTAGGCCACGCGCACCGGTGCGTCGTCGGAACCGTCGACGTCGAGCACGAAGCCGTCCTGGTCCGCCTCCAACAGGGTGCCGCGTCTGCGTCGGTCGCCAGGCACCTGCGGGCGGGTCTTGATGGTCACCGTGGCGCCCACTGCCTTGATGAAGTGCGCTGGCGTGCGGAGTGTCCGTTCGATGCCCGGGCTCGAGACCTCGAGCGAGTACCGACCCGGAACCGGGTCCAGATCGTCGAGCACGGCCGAGACGGCCCGGGTGGCGTCGGTCAGGGCCTCGAGATCGACGCCACCCTCCCGGTCGACCGTGACCTGGAGCACGCCCGACGCGAGCACGACGTCGACGAGCTCGAGATCGCAGGCGGTCACCGTCGGCTGGAGCGCGGTGAAGAGATCCTCGACCATCTGCACTGTCTCCTCTCCGATGTCCGTGTCCGCGGTCAGCCTGTGTCCGTCGTCCGTCTTCCTGTACTGCCGGGGGTGGCGGCGACCGAGTGCAACCGACCCTCGCTGCCCTCGGGAGGAGGTGTTCCGAACAAAACAAAAGCGTGGGCTGTCCGCCCACGCTTGTCCAGCGTCACTTCACCCCAACCGAACGGCAGACCTGCAAGTATAGCAGCGGCGGGCCGGCCCGCGTCCGTTGCGACGTGCGAATTCAGGCGGTGGTTTCCTCCTCGCCGAAGCGCTTGCGGATGAGGGCGACCTTGATCTCCGAGGCGTTGGCGTCCGCTCCCCTGGCGTCGAGCAGGGCGCGTCGGTCCGCCTCCGCCTCTGCCTCCGCAGACCCGTCGGCCGCGGCCAACCGGGCTTCGACCCCCTCGGCGACCAGCCGTTCGGCCTCGGCGACCAGCGCCTCGACCATCTCGTCTTCGGGAACCACCCGGACGATCTTCCCCTTGATGAACAGATGGCCGCGCTTTCGGCCGGCCGCAATGCCGAGGTCCGCCTCGCGGGCCTCCCCGGGGCCGTTGACGACGCAGCCCATGACCGCCACCTGGATCGGCAGGTTCCGGTCCTCGAGGGCGGCCTGGGCCGCCTCGGCCACCGCGATCACGTCGATCTCAGCCCGGCCGCAGCTCGGGCAGGCGATGAGGTCGAGCCCGGAGCGTTCGCGCAGACCGAGGGCCTCGAGGAGCTGACGGCCGGCGCGCGCCTCCTCGACCGGATCGGCGGTCAGCGAGTACCGGATGGTGTCGCCGATGCCCTCTGCGAGGAGGGTTGCGATGCCGGCGGTGCCCTTCAACAGCCCGGCGGGCGGAGGACCCGCCTCGGTCACCCCGAGGTGCAACGGGTGGTCGAAAGTCTCCGAGGCGAGGCGGTACGACTCGATCATCAGGGGCACCGACGATGCCTTGACCGAGATCTTGACGTCCTCGAAGTCCACCTCCGCGAAGTAGGCGAGCTCCATCCGGGCCGACTCGACCAGGGCCTCGGGGGTGGCCCCGCCGAACCGCTTGTAGAGGTCGGGATGGAGGGAGCCGGCATTGACCCCGATCCGGATGGGCACGCCCCGGTCCTTTGCTTCGGCGGCCACCTGCTTGATCTCGTGCGCCTTGCGCAGGTTGCCCGGATTGAGCCGCAGGCCCTGCACCCCCGCCTCGAGGGCCGCGAGGGCCATCTCGTGGTGGAAGTGGATGTCCGCGATGATCGGCACCGGCGAACGGGGGATGATCCGGGCCAGCCCTTCGGCTGCCGCCTCCTCGTTGCAGGTGCACCGCACGAGGTCGGCGCCCGCCGCGGCCAACGTGTAGATCTGGGTGAGGGTCGCCTCGGCATCGGCGGTCTTGGTGGTGGTCATCGACTGGACCGTCACCGGTGCCTCGCCCCCGACGGCCACACCGCCCACATGGATCTGACGGGTCGGCCGCCGCTCGCTCAGGGTCCGGGCCGTCGATGCCATGACCCCATGCTAGTGAGCGCCGCTCTCGGAGCGGCAGCGTCAGCCGAACGGGTTGCCGATGGGATGGATGATGTCGTTGAGCAGGGCGGTGGAGAACAGGACGAACAGGAAGAGCACGAACGCCCAGGTGACCGGCATCAACCGCGTGACGTCGGCCTGGTAGCGCACCGCCTGGCGGCCGGTTCGGATCTTCTCGTAGACGGCGATGGCCACGTGACCGCCGTCGAGCGGCAGCATCGGGAAGAGGTTGAAGATCCCGAAGAACAGGTTGATGACGATGAGGATCGTGAGCAGGCTGCCGATGCCGGCCTGTGCTGCGTCCCGGGCGGTCTGGACGACACCCACGATCGACTGGACCCGGGTCCCGTTGGCGGTCGCCTGGCTCGCAGCCTTGGCGCTGCTCACCTGGTCGAACCGCTGGGCGACCCCGGCGGGACTGAACAGGTGGGCGACGCCGACCACCGAGGCCCAGGCGATGTGGACGAACTCGGACCCCGAGGACGCGACCGCACGCAGCGGACCGACCCGCTCGACCGGTGAGCCGAAGCTGACCCCGATCAGACCGAACGCGGCGGTTCCCGGTGGGGCGGTGACCCCGTCCTCGTGGTCGGTCCTCCCGTTGGCCGGGGTCACGACCAGCGTGTGGTCGGTGCCGCTCCGGTCGACCACCAGGGTGACCGGCCGGCCGGGGTGGTCATGGATCGCCGAGATGAGGGCATCGCTGCTCCCCCCGACCGCCCGCCCGTCGAGGGACACCACGATGTCGCCGGGCCGGAGGCCGGCGACCTGGGCCGGGCCGGGCCCGTTCCCGACCTGGGACAGTCCCTGGATCTCGACCTGGTTTGCATTCGGCAGCCCGACGAAGGTCAGCAGGGCCCACAGCAGCACGAACGCCATGAGGAAGTGCATGGCCGAGCCCGCCACCGCCACCAGCAGGCGGGCATGGAACGGCTGCTCCCGATAGGTGCGCGCCTCGTCTGCCGGATCGACTTCCTCGAGGTTGGTCATCCCCGGGATCTTCACGTAGCCGCCCAGGGGGAGTGCCTTGATGCCGTACTCGGTCTCCCCCCGGCGGAAGGACCACAACCGGGGGCCGAACCCGAGGAAGTACTCGGTGACCTTCATCCGGCCGTGCTTGGCCGCCAGGAAGTGGCCGAGCTCGTGGACCATCACGATGACGATGAGGCAGGCGATCACCACGAGCAGATCGCCCTGCCCGGATACCACGGCGAGCGACACCAGCACGGCGACGGCCACGAGCAGCTCGACAGCGGAACGCCGCGCGGACTTCGGGGAGCCTCCGATCCCGCCGGACAGTCCCGGGCGGGTCTCGGCCGGATCGCGCGCGATGGTGCCGGGAGGGCTGCTCACGCCGCCTCCCCGGCGCGGACGGCCTGCTCGGCGAGGCGGCGGGCGGTAGCGTCGGCATCGAGCACGTCGTCGACCGAGCGCGCCGACCCGCTGCCGACAGCCCCGGGCTCGTAGCGGTCGAGCGTGGCCTCGACGACCCGGGCGATGGACGGCCAGGTGATGCGCCCGGCGAGGAAGGCGGCTACCGCCACCTCGTTCGCCGCGTTGAGCCAGGCCGGGGCCAGGTCCCCGGTTCGTCCGGCCCGGAAGGCCAGGTCGAGACAGGGGAATGCGTTCCGGTCGGGTGGCTCGAATTCGAGGACGGAGAGCCGGGCCCAGTCGATGGCTCCGAAGGCTCGGGGCAGGCGGGCCGGGTAGGCCAGGGCATACCCGATGGGGAGTCGCATGTCTGGGAGGGATAGCTGGGCCACCACGGCTCCATCGGCAAATTCGACCATCGAGTGGACCACGGACTGGGGATGGACCACCACATCGATGGCGTCGTAGGGGACGCCGAAGAGCTCGTGGGCCTCGATGACCTCGAGGCCCTTGTTCATGAGGGTCGACGAGTCGACCGTGATCTTCGGTCCCATCGCCCACGTCGGATGGGACAGCGCCTCGGCCACCCCGACCGAGAGCAGTGTCTGGGCGCTCCGGCCACGGAAGGGTCCCCCCGAGGCGGTCAACAGCAGGCGGGCCACGTCATCGGCGCGCCCGGCGCGCAGGCACTGGTGGAGCGCGCAGTGCTCGGAGTCGACCGGGATGATCTCGGCCCCGGGTGTCCGTCGGGCCCGCGCCACCACCTGGGCGCCGGCGATGATCGACTCCTTGTTGGCCAGGGCCAGACGCCGGCCCGCCTCGAGGGCGGCGAGCGTGACGCTCAGACCGGCGAACCCGACGACCCCGTTGACCGCCACGTCGGCCACCGTCGCGATGGATGCCAGCCCGTCGGTTCCGGCCAGCACCTCGATGCCCGCGGGCAGCTGCGCGGCCAGTTCCACCGCGAGTGACGGATCACCGATGGCCACCACCGCCGGGCGGAACGTGCGTGCCTGGGCCACGAGCGCATCCACCGAGCGCTGCGCGCCGAGCGCCACCACGTCGAACCGGTCCGGTGACGACGCCACGACCTCGAGCGTCTGGGTCCCGATCGACCCGGTGGACCCGACCACGCTGACCGACACAGGGTCGGTGCCGGCGCCCATCGGAAGAGGAGCCGCACTCGGGTCACCGATCGGGGAGGGCATCCCCCCAGCCTGCCCGAAAGTCAACCGATGTTGAGGGCGCGCACCAGGTAGTACGTGGCGGGGAGCACGAACAGCAGGGCGTCGACCCGGTCGAGGACACCGCCGTGCCCGGGGAGGAGCTTGCCCATGTCCTTGAGGCGGAGATCCCGCTTGAGCAGGGACTCGCTCAGGTCACCGAGTGGGGCGACCACGGCTACGACGAGCCCCAGCAGCGCTGCCCGCGAGGCTGTCCAGGGGTGGATGGCTCCCACCGCGACGGTGGAGACCACGACCGTGATCACCGCACCTCCGATCAGTCCCTCCCAGGTCTTGTTCGGACTGATCGTCGGCGCCAGCGGCCGGCTACCGATCCAGCGTCCGACGACGAGGGCCCCCACGTCGTTGGCCACGGTGGCGATGATGGCGCCGAGGAGGAAGGCGATGCCGTGCCGGTCCGGGAAGGTCGACGGTGAGAGCAGGAGCCCGGCATAGGCGCCGAGCAGGGAGACCCATCCGACCGTGAGGAGGGTCGCCGCAGAGCCGGCCACCGCCGATCCGCGCTCGACCCCGAACAGGAACCACAGCAGCGTGAAGACGGTCACGAGGACCATCACGAGGGGCAGTGCGGCGACCCCCTTGGTATAGGCACCGACCATCAGCGAGATGGTTCCGGCGAGCCCGAGGAGGGTGGCCGGGTGATAGCCGACCCTCCGCAGGACGGCGAAACACTCGCCGGCCGCAAAGGTGACGACGACCAGACTCAGGATCAGCGACGTGACGGTGCCGACCTTGAACGCAGCGAGGGCCACGATCGCAACGGCGATGCCGGTGCCCACGCGTATGCCGATGCCGGTCCCCGCCCCGGCATCGCGTCCAGCCGATTCGGGCCGGTTCCTCGCCGGGGGTCCGCCTCCGGTGACCTCGGGCGTGTACGGGCCGTTGCTGCTGCGCAATGTGCGCGAGCCGTCGGATGGCTCCCGGCGTGTCAACCGTCGCCGACGCGAAGCGGCCGGAACCGCCGTGGTCGCGGCGGCGGCTTCCTGACCGGTGAACCCCGCACCGTCGGGTCGGTCGGTGGCGACTCCGGCCTGCTGGTCGGTCGCGCGCTCGGCCGTCCGGTCGGCGGCGGCGAGCGCGGCCACGCCGCCCCTCGGGCGCCCGGCACCCGGCACATCGGTGACCGACGCACCCGCCGGCTCCCCGGTCGGCAGGTCGGCTGCGTGGTCGGGACGCTTGGCCCGCATGCGCGTCGGTCGGAGGCCGCTCCGGTGCGCACGTTCCACTGGTTCGGTCCCGCTCGGGCGGTCCCGCTCGGACGGATCCGGATCGGCCGGGACGCCCTCGGGGAATTGCACCGCCGCGTCGTCCGAGCGCGCCGTCCCGGAGGCCGCGCCCTGCCCGGCGACGGTGTCCGCAGTGGGGATCGGCGCCCAGGTGGTCGAGTCCCCGCTGCCGGTGGCGGTGGCGTCGGATGTCGGGTGCTCCTCGGGGCCGGCCTCGGACTCGGGCCTCGCCATCGCGACCGGTTCGGTGATGGGATCGGCGGCCGCTCCTGGGGGTTGGGCCGCGCCCGGGCTCGGAGCACCCGGCTTCACCGAGCCGAGGTCGAACTCCCAGGGCCGCCGCTCGGCGTCGGTGCCGTGGGTCTCGTCGAGAGAGCCGAGGGTGCTGTGCTCGCCGCTGAACATGGACGGCTCGAAGGCCTCCTCGTGAGCGGTCCAGTCGGCGTCCTCCTCGCGCCAGCTGGGCGGCAGGATCCCGGTGCCGGACCCCTCCTCCGGCTCCCTCGAGAGCACGGCCGGCACCTGGCCGGTCGGAGGTTCGGTCCAGTGGGGTAGCTCGGTCGCAGGTGCTTCCCCGGCGGGCACGGCGGTCTGGCCGGGCGCCACCGGCTCGACACCGGTTTCGGCACCGGAGCTCTCGTCGAGGATCCGCACCGAGGAGGATCCCGGCTCGTCGGGTTCGCTCTCCTCGGGGGGAACGACCGGGATCTCGGAGGTGATCTCCGCTGCGGTCTCGGCTCCCACGATCCGCACCCGGTCGGTCGCCGGACCAGTCGGCTCGGGTCGCACCACAGGGGTATCGGTCCTGGTCAGATCGTCCTCTTCCCGGTCCGGGCCGTTGTCCACGTCGTTTGCTTCCTCCCCAGGAACGGGCCGACCGTCCTGGCCATCTCGTTGCTCGTCGCTCTCGCTCGGCGCCGGTCCGTCTGCTGATCGATATCGCTGCCGGAACGGGTCCGGCTGAGGTCAGATCTCGAGGAGCTCCTGCTCCTTGTGGGTGAGCTGCCGTTCGATGGCGGCCACGTGATCCTGGGTGAGCTTGTCCAGATCCTTCTCCACGCGCTCGAGCTCGTCGGTCGAGAGGTCGCCGTCCTTGTGCATCGCCTCGAGGTCGTGACGGGCGGCACGACGCGCGTTTCGTACCCCCACCTTGCCATCCTCCGCCTTCTGCTTTACGACCTTGACCAGCTCCCGGCGGCGCTGCTCCGTGGGCACCGGGAAGGACAGCCGGATCACTGTTCCGTCGTTGGAGGGGGTGATCCCCAGGTCGGATCCCTGGAGCGCCTTCTCGATGGCGCCGAGGGAACTCTTGTCGTAGGGGGAGACGACCAGCAGGCGGGCCTCGGGTACGCTGAAGCCCGCCATCTGGCGCAGCTCCGTCTCGGTGCCGTAGTAGTCGACCTTCAGATGCTCGACGAGGGCCGGCGTCGCCCTCCCGGTGCGGATGGCGCTGAACTCGCCCTGGGTGTGCTCGACCGCCTTGGACATGTGCTCGGTGGCATCGGAAACCACGAGTGAGATGAGGTCGTCGTCCATCAGCCGACCAGCGTAGTCAGCAGGGTTCGGGTGCACCCAGAACGGAGATCCACCTGCCAATTCATCGGAGAGGGGTGCTCATCGGACGAGGGTCCCGATCGGCTCGCCGCCGAGTGCCTTGCGGATGTTTCCCGGTCCCATGAGATCGAAGACCCTGATCGGTAAGCCGTTGTCCTTGCAGAAGGTGATCGCGGTGAGATCCATCACCCTCAGATCCTTGGCCACCACGTCCATGAACGAGATCTCGTCGTACCGGGTGGCGGTGGGGTCGAGGCGGGGGTCTGCGCTGTAGACGCCGTCGACGCCCCCGTGGGTGCCCTTGCACAGCAGGCTCGCCTCGATCTCGGCCGCCCGCAGGGCGGCCGATGTATCGGTGGTGAAGTACGGGTTTCCCATCCCGGCGGCGAAGACCACCACGCGGCCCTTCTCCAGGTGCCGGATCGCGCGTCGCCGGATGTACGGTTCGGCCACCTCGGCCATCTGGACGGCGGAGAGCACCCGCGTGGGCTGACCGTGGTGCTCGAGCGCGTCCTGGAGGGCGAGCGCGTTGATGACTGTTCCGAGCATCCCCATGGTGTCCGAGGTGGCCCGGTCCATACCGGCGCCTGCACCGGTGGTGCCCCGCCAGATGTTGCCGCCGCCGACCATGACGGCCAGTTCGAGGTCGACCTCTTCACGGGAGCTCGCTATCTCGACCGCCAGCTGCTCGACGACCGCCGAGTCGATCGTCTCGTCGGACGCCGACGAGGCGAGGGCCTCGCCGGAGAGCTTCAGGATGATCCGCTGTCGTTGGCCCACGTCGCGTCAGTCGCCGACGATGACCTGCGCGAATTCGGTCACCGTGGCTTCGCCGAGCAGCTTTCCTATGGTCTGCTTCTCGTCCTTGACGAAGGGTTGATCGACGAGGACGCGTTCCTTGTACCACCCGCCCAGACGGCCCTCGACGATCTTGGGAAGGGCCGCGTCGGGCTTTCCCTCGTTGCGTGCGATCCGTTCGACGGTCTCGCGCTCGGCGGCGACCTCGGCTTCGGGTACGTCCTCGCGGGTGATGTAGGTCGGGCGGGCGAATGCGATGTGCGCCGCGATGTCGTGAGCGAGCTCGGCGCTCCCACCGGCGAGGGCCACGACCACTGCATTCACACCGCGACCGGCCTGCAGGTGGAGGTACGAGTCGACCAGTCCGCCGTTCGGAGCCTCGATGCGGACGACCTGACCGAGCGAGATGTTCTCCTTGAGGGTGATCTTGAGCCGGTCGAGCTCGTCGGCCAGCTCCTCGACGGCAGTCGTGCCCTTCGCGACGACGAGATCGGCCAGCTCGGTCGCCAGGGCCACGAACTCGGGAGACTTGGCGACGAAGTCCGTCTCGGATCGGAGCTGCACGATGGAGGCAACGCCGTCGGCGACGCCGATGGCGACAGCACCTTCGGAGGCGTCACGATCGGCGCGCTTGGACTGGTTGGCCAGGCCCTGCTCTCGCAGCCAGCGAATGGCGTCGTCCATGTCGCCATTGTTCTCCTCCAGGGCACGCTTCGCGTCGAGCATGCCCACGCCGGTGAGCTGGCGGAGTTTCTGGACGTCCTTGGCGGAGAAAGCAGGCACGGCTAGACCTCCTGAGTCGTGCTCGTCGGGGCGGCATCGGCGGCCGGGGCGTCGGTTGCAGGACTAACGGGGGCCTCGGCCGCGGGGGCGGCGTCGGCTGCTGGGGCGGCGTCAGGTCCAGCCGGTGCACCTGCCGTGGCCGCGGTGGGCGGTGCCTCGGGTGCAGGCCTCACGATCTCGGCGGCGACCTCCGCCGCTGGGGCTTCGGCCGGCGGGGGCGGAGCGGTGGCTGGTGCAGCCGACGCCGGTGCAGCGTCGGCTGCGGGTGCCGGTCCAGGAGCGGCGGACGCGGGAGCAGGCGTAGCCGCGGGTGAGGATTCTGCAGCTGCGGCCTCGGCCGCGGGCGCTGCGTCTGCAACGGGCGCAGAAGCCGCAGGGGTGGTCTCTGCAGCTGGCGCCGTAGCGGCAGGCGCTGCGGGTGCCGGTGCGGGTGGGGGCGCCGGAACAGCGGCCGGACGCTGCTGGGCGATGAAGCGGCCCTCGGAGACGGCGTCGGCGACCACCCTGCAGAGCAGTGCGCCCGAGCGGATCGCATCGTCGTTTCCGGGAATCACATGGGTGATCACGTCGGGGTCACAATTGGTGTCGACCACGGCCACGACCGGCAGGCCCAGCTTGTTGGCCTCGGTGACCGCGATGTGCTCCTTCTTGGTGTCGATCACGAAGATGGCGTCGGGCAGCTTGTCCAGTCGCCGGATGCCCCCGAGGTTGCGCTGGAGCTTCTCGAGCTCGCGGGTGTGGCGCAGGGCCTCCTTCTTGGGCATCGCATCGAAGTCGCCGGCCTTCTGCATGGCCTCGAACTCCTTCATGCGCTTGACCCGGGTCGAGACCGTCTGGAAGTTGGTCAGCATCCCGCCGAGCCAGCGCTCGTTGACATACGGCATCCCGCAGGCCTCCGCATAGATGGCGACCGGCCCCTGGGTCTGCTTCTTGGTCCCGACGAAGAGGATGGTGCCACCAGCGGCGACGAGGTCCCGGATGTACCCGTAGGACTCCTCGATCCCCTTCATGGTCTGACGGAGGTCGATCAGGTAGATCCCGTTGCGCTCCCCGAGGATGAACCTGCGCATCTTGGGGTTCCACCGACGGGTCTGGTGCCCGAAGTGGACACCCGCGCCCAGCAATTGCTTCATGGTGACGACGGCCATCTGGCTGCTCCTTGGACGGTTGTTCTGCCCGGCTGCTGCACCCCAGATGGGGCGACCGTGGACGCGGCCAGGTGCGTGATCGGTACTGCTCGAGTGCCCGCCGGTCGACGGACCCGACCATGCTAGTGCCCCGGGTGGGGGGCCTCCACTCGACGCCCTGCCCGACCGGGCACGGATGTCGCCGTCGGCTCAGCCGACGGCGCGGGTGACGGTCTTGGCCGCCGCGGTCCCCTTGGCGGCCGCTGGGCGGCCGGTCCCCTCGGGCCGATCGGCGAGCTTGGCCCGCAGCTGCAGGACTGCCTTGGTGTGGATCTGGCAGACCCGGCTCTCGGTGACCCCGAGGATGTCGCCGATCTCCGCCAGGGTCAGACCTTCGTAGTAGTAGAGGGTGAGCACGGTCTTCTCCCGCTCGCCCATCTGGCCGACGGCGCGGATGAGTGCCTCCTTGGTCTCCTTGACCTCGAAGGTGTCGAGCGGTCCGGCCAACGAGTCGGGGAGGGTCTCGCCCAAGGTCGACCGGTCGGAGCGGTCACCGCCCCGGAAGACCTCGTCGAGGGCGACGACGCCGACAAAGGAGATCTTGCGCAGCGCCGTCTGGAACTCCTCGTCGGTCATCTCCAGGTCCGCGGCGACCTCGGCGTCGGTCGGGGTGCGGTGGAGGGTCGCCTCGAGCTTCGAGTACGACTGCTCGACGGCCCGGGCCTTTGCCCGCACCGACCTCGGCACCCAGTCGATCGAGCGGAGCTCGTCGATGATGGCTCCCTTGATCCGGGGGATGGCGTAGGTCTCGAACTTGATGTTGCGGGCCGGCTCGAACCGTTCGATGGCATCGATCAGGCCGATGATCCCGTAGCTCGCCAGATCCGCCTCGTCGACGTGGCGGGGCAGTCCGACCGACACCCTGCCGGCCACATACTTGACCACCGGCGCGTAATGCAGGATCAGCTGATCGCGTAGCGCCCGGGCACCCGATTTCTTGTACTCGGTCCACAGGGCGTCGATCCCGTGGCCCACCGTGTCGAGTTTGGTCGCCAATTGTCCCCTTAGGCCCGTGGATGCGTCCCCGAATAGACCGCAAGCAGGCGTTCCTTGCTCACATGAGTGTAGACCTGCGTGGTCTGCAAGCTGGCATGCCCCAGTAATTCCTGCACGACCCGCAGGTCGGCGCCCCCGTCGAGGAGGTGGGTGGCGAAGCTGTGGCGGAGGGCGTGGGGATGGGTGGGCACCGGCGATCTGCGGTCGAGGATGCGGCGCACGTCCCGGGGCCCGAGCCGGTTGCCCCGGCCGTTGTAGAAGAGCGCCTCGGGAGGGCTGGTCGGCGTCATCAGTGCCGCACGAGGTTCCCCCAGCCAGGCCTGGACGGCGACTGCGCACCGCTCGTGGACCAGCACCTGGCGCTGGGTGGCGCCCTTTCCGGTGACCGTGACCACCCTCCGGGCCAGGTCCAGGTGGCCCACGTCGAGCCCGCACAGCTCGGCAACCCGCATGCCGCTCGCGTAGAGCACTTCGAGCACGGCATCGTCACGGCGGTCCCGGGGGCTCGACCCACCGGACGAGGCCCTTCCGGCCGGCTGCTCCCGGGCCCCGGTCGACGGTCCTGCCGTGGTCGGGTCGCCCGTGGCCGGGGTCAGCAGGCGGTCGAGATCGGCGTGGCTCAGCACCCGCGGCAATCGGGAGTCCGGCGCCGGCGCTGAGAGCCGCGCCGACGGGTCGGACGTGATCAGACCGCGCCGCGCACACCACTGGAAGTAGGACCGAAGCGATGCTGCCGTGCGGGAGATGGTGGCCTTCGCATAGCGCCTGGTCGCCAGATAGGCGAGATAGCGCCGCAGGGTGATCCGGTCGACCTCGGACGGACTACCGGCGCCGCCCCGTCCGGCCCACACGGTGAACCGTTCGACGTCGGAGCAGTAGGCGCGCATCGTGGCCGGCGAGAGTCCGGAAACCGAGCGGCGATAGGCGGCGATCTCCCAGGCCACCCGTGCACAGTACCGGTCCGGACGCCCGGTGGAGCGCATCCCGGTGGAGCGTCGGGTGTCAGGGGAACAGCTGTCGCGTCCGCGGCCATCTATTTCACACACCGACGTGGGCGGAGGGCTATCGTCGTGCCCGGACGGCAGGACGGGGGTCGGTGCCAGCCGCTGGAGGTGTCTCGCATCCAAGAGAAGCCGAGGGCCACGTGACCCGGGCACTGTCATAAGGGGGAACATGTCTGATCGCATCGACCGCCGCTCGTTCCTGGCACGGGGGGCCGCCACCGGAGCGGGCCTCGCCGTCATCGGGACGTCCGGCGGCCTCCTCGCCGCATGTGGCTCCGCCTCGGGCTCGAGCTCGACGACCGGGTCGACCGGTACCCACTACGACGGTGTCTCGACCGCCACGCCGAAGCCGGGCGGTCAGCTCGTGTTCGGGGTCGACACCGAAGAGAAGGGCTTCTCCCCGACCCTGGGGACGTTCGACGAGGTCGGCATCCTCTACGCCCGCACGGTGTTCGATCCGCTCCTGATCCTGGATGCGAGCGGCACGCCCCAGCCGTACCTGGCCTCGTCGGTGACCGCCAACAGCGACTACACGGTCTGGACGATCACCCTGCGCCCCAACGTCCTCTTCCACAATGGCGCACCGTGCGACGCGGCAGCGGTGGTCGCCAACTTCGAGGCCCACCAGGCCTCCGCCCTGACCGGGCCGGCCCTCACCACCATCAGCACCGTGGTCGCCACCGGCCCGCTCGAGACCACGATCACCATGAAGTCCCCCTGGGTGCCGTTCAACTTCTACCTGACCGGCGGGATCGGGAGCCAGTTCGCCTTCGTCGCGGAGCCCAACTGGCTGCAGTCGAAGAGCCAAACCAACCCGATCGGGACCGGGCCGTTCGTCTTCCAGAATTGGGTGCCGAACGACCACTTCACTGCCACCAAGAACCCTCACTACTGGCGCCCGGGACTCCCCTACCTGGACAGCATCACGTACAAGCCGATCCCCGACCCGAGCTCGCTGCTGAGCAGCCTCGAGTCGGGCTCGGTGGACATCATGCACACCGACACCGCCATCGAAATCAGCGCACTGCGCGACAACGCCTCGTACGGTTACACCGACGACTCGAAGAAAGTGGCCGGCGAGCCGGACATGGGCTGCCTCCTCCTCAACCTGTCCAAGCCCCCCTTCAACAACCTGAAGCTGCGTCAGGCGGTGGCATATGCCACCAGCTCGGCCCAGTACGTCACGGTCATCGACGAGGGGGTCAACCCCACCTCCAACGGACCGTTCACCACGACCTCGCCCTACTACCTCGCGGACAACGGCTACCCCGTGTACAACGTGGCCAAGGCCAAGCAGCTGGTCCAGCAGGTGGCACAGGAGACCGGACAGCCGGTGTCGTTCAGCCTCAACCACGTCCCGGACGCCAGCACCACCCGGATCGCGCAGTACTACCAGCAGCAGTTCCAGACGGCCGGCATGACCGTCACCCTCAACCCGATCCAGCAGGAGTCGATCATCAACACCGCTTTGGCCGGAACGTTCGAGGCCCAGGTCTGGCGACAGTTCGGAGCGGTCAACCCGGACCTCAACTACATCTTCTGGAGCCCGACCAACGCCGACACCCCGATCTTCTCGATCAACATGGCACGCAACACCGACCCGTCCATGCAAACCGCGCTCATCAAGGGTCGTCAGTCGAGCAACCCGGCGGATCAGGTCGCCGCCTACCAGGAGGTCAACCGGCTGATGGGGGCCGACATCCCCTACATCTGGGCCGACCGGACCGTCTGGGCCATCGGAGCCATCTCCGGGGTGGAGAACTTCGCAAACCCGACCACCCCGGCCGGCGGCAAGGCCTTCGCCCTCATCGGTGGGGCGATCTGGCCCACCCAGATCTGGAAGAGCTGACGCCGGCGGGCGCTCGCCCGCACGCCGGCCCCGTCGTCTGCAGGCAGGGCGGCCGTGCCATGATCGCGCGATGAGCCGCATCCTGATCGTCGAGGACGACGAACGGATCCGCTCGTCGATGCGCCTGGCCCTCGAGGACGAGGGCTACTCGGTGGAGGACGCCGGGAGCGGCGAGGAGGCGGTCGGCAGGTTCACGGCTGAGCCCTTCGAGCTGGTCCTGATCGACCTGATGCTGCCCGGCATCGATGGCTTCGAAGCCTGCCGGACCCTCCGCCACCAGTCGACCGTACCGATCATCATGGTGACCGCCAGATCGGATACCCACGACGTGGTGGCCGGGCTCGAGGCAGGTGCCGACGACTACGTCACGAAGCCGTTCGTGGCCAAGGAGCTGGCCGCCCGGATCCGGGCCCTGCTCCGCAGGTCGCGCGGCGCCGAGGACGCTGCCGTCCTCAGCTTCGGTGACGTCGAGATCGAGCCGGACGCCGGAGTGGTCCGCAGGGACGGCCAGGAGATCCACTGCACCCGGACCGAGTTCCGCCTGCTCTGCGAACTGGCCGACCATCCGGGCAAGGTGCTCAGCCGCGAGCACCTGCTCGAGCAGGTCTGGGGGTACGACTACTTCGGCGACGGGCGCCTGGTCGACGTCCACGTGCGGCGCCTCCGCACCAAGATCGAGCCGGATCCGGCGACGCCCCGGTTCATCCTCACCGTCCGGGGCATGGGCTACAAGCTGGCGGTCTGAGTCGTGGCCCGGTCGGACCACCAGTCCGGAATCGGCGGACAGGACCCCTCGCCACCGCCGAGCCGAAGGGCACGACCGTGGGTCGGCCTCGGACTCCGGGCCAGGGTCACCCTCGCCTTCGCCATCGGTGCCTTCGCGCTCTCCACCCTGATGGCCGGGATCACCTACTTCACCGCCCGCCAGACCTTCCTCAACGAGCGCCAGTCGGCCGAGCAGCGCCAGGCATTCGCCAATGCCGACCTCATCCAGAACGCGCTCCACTCGCCGACCACCGACGTGACCCAACTCATCGAATCGGTCGACACCCTGCCGGGATCTCGCTCCGTGCTGCGCACCGGAGACCAGTGGTACGCCACCGCGATCTCGGTCGGGCAGAGCGCGATCCCGGTCGCGGAGCGGAAGTTGGTCCTCTCCGGCACGCCGGCCTCCCAGCTCTTCTCCCTCGCGGGGACGCCGCAGCTGGTGATCGGGGTGCCGCTGCCCGCCGTCCGCTCGACCTACTTCGAGGTCTTCTCGCTCGAGGAGCTGGCCGGCACCTTGCGGGCCCTGGCCTTCGCCCTCGGTGCAGCCGCTCTCGTGACCACCCTCGCCGGCGCCGCCGTGGGTCGCTGGGCCAGCTCCCGTGCGCTCCGGCCCCTCGGCGACGTGACCGATGCGGCGGTGGCGATCGCCGGAGGCCAGCTCGACACGCGGGTCGAGGTCGGCGACGACGCGGATCTCCAGGAGCTGGCTTCCGCGTTCAACCAGATGACGGCCAATCTCCAGGACAGGATCGAGCGCGAAGCCGCGCTTCACCTCGGACGTGAGCCACGAGCTCCGATCACCGCTCACCACGCTGACCGCGACGGTGGCGGTCCTGGAGGGCCACCGCGACGAGCTCTCCCCTCGGGCCCGGCGCGCCCTCGACCTGCTCGACGGAGACCTCCAGCGATTCACCCGGATGGTCGACGACCTGCTCGAGATCTCGCGGTTCGACGCGGGCTCTGCCGAGCTCTCACTCGACGAGGTCGACCCGGGCGAGCTCGTGCGTCGGGCGGTCGCGGCAGCGGTGCCGGTCCCTCCCGACGGCCACCGCCCTCCCACCAGCTACCCGGTCGAGATCGGTCGCGGCCTGGACGGGCTGCGGTTGCAGGTGGACAAGCGCCGGTTCGAGCGGGTCATGGCCAACCTGGTCGAGAACGCGTCGCTCTACGCGGGCGGGGTCACCCGGGTCCTGGTCGAGCGCGAGCCCGGCCCGGGTCGACCCGGACCGGACGGCACGGAGCTGCCCGCAACCGCCATCAGGGTGCTCGTCGAGGACAACGGCCCCGGTGTGCCCGAGGACCAGCGTCAGCACCTCTTCGAGCGCTTCTACCGGGGTGGGAGGGCCGGACAGCGCGACTCGAGTCAGGGGACCGGGCTCGGACTCTCGCTGGTCGCCGAGCACGTGCGGCTGCACGGTGGTCACGTCTGGAGCGAAAACGCGGTCGGCCGGGGCACGCGGTTCGTGGTGGAGCTCCCGCTGCACCCGGCCGACGCTGACGGATCGGACGGCTCCGACGGCTCGGCCAATGGCGAGGGCGTCCTGTGAGGGCTGCGCGGTCGCGCCGCCGGTCCGTTGCGACCCTCCTCGCCCTCGGCGTGGCCGCAACCGCGTGCGGTATCCCGACCGCCGGGGGACCGACCGGCATCGCCCGATCGAACGTCCCCTTCCACCTGCTCGACCCGACGACCACCACCACGACCGCGGGCGGATCGCCGCCAGCCGTCGGCGTCCCCGAACCGATCTTCCTGGTCTCCCCCACCGGTCACCTGACCGCGGTCACCCGGGAGATCCAGGTCCCGGCCTCCCTCGGTGAGATCGTGGGTGCGCTCTTCGACGGCCCGACCTCGGCCGAGTCGACCGCCGGGCTGCAGTCGTTCCTCACCGGGACGAGCACCGGCATCACGGCCACGGTGGTCAACGGGGTGGCCACCGTCGACTTCCACACCGACCCGATCCAGGTGGTCGGACCCGACCAGACCCTCGCCATCGCCCAGGTCGTCTACACGGCAACCCAGCAGCCGGGGGTCACCGGGGTGAGCTTCGAGATCGCCGGGCAGGGCATCCAGGTCCCGACGGCCAGCGGTGTCCAGGTCTCCCGGCCGGTCAGCCGCGCCGACTATGCCCCCCAGGCGCCCCTTCCCTGAAGCGACCCCGAGCTCAGGGTGCGGTCGGCGCCCAGCGGATGCGCGGGGCGTCGCTCCAGAGATGCTCGAGATCGTAGAAGGCCCGGGCCTCGTCCAAGAACACGTGGACGAGGAAGTCGCCGTAGTCCATGAGCACCCAGAAGGCGTCGGACAGGCCCTCGACCCGGTCGGGTGACCGCCCGCTCTGCACCTTCACCTGGCGCTCCACCTCGTCGACGATGGTCCGCACCTGACGCGAGTTGCGTCCACTCGTCACCACGAAGGCATCCGTGACCCCCAAGAGCTCGCCCATCGCGAGGATGACCGTGTCCGCACCGGATTTGGCATCGGCTGCCCGAGCGGCCACGAGCCACTCCCCGGACACCTGTGGTGACTCGGTTGCGATGGTCGGGGCGGGGCTCACAGTTGTCAACGGTTGTCTCCTTCTGACGCCATGGCGGCATCGGGTCGAGTCTGGGGCGGAACGGGAACGGTCGATGTGGCGGATGTCGGCGCGGGAACGGATGCGAACGAGAGCGCGGCCGCGGGCGGTGCCGCCCGGTCCCTGGCCAGGCCCACGATGAGGAGCGCAACGGCCAGGCACACGAAGAGGACCACCGCGCACAGCAGTGCCGTCCGCCGTCGCTGGCTCCTGGCTTGGCGCAGCGCGCGGCGCCCATCGGTGGGTGGGTCCACCGCCGCGGGCAACGCATCGGCGGGGCCTGCGGCCCCGGTGGTGTCGGCGTGGGTGGTCGCTGGATCCGGCGGACCGGGCGTCGAGGCCGGCGCCGGATCTGTCACCGTTTCGTCAGACGATTCTGTCTGGATGGGGACTCGTGCGGGGGCGGCGCTGCCGGACTCGGTGGGAATCAACCGCACAGTCATCTCCCCGTAGCGTACAGACCGCGCTGGGATATGCAACGGATCACGCTCTCGGGGACGGTGTCCGACACGGATCCTCCCTGCTCCAGGCGGGTGCGCAGTCCGGTGCTCGAGACGTCGAGCGGCTCGACCGGAACCAGGACGGTGCACCACCCCGGGGGGGTGGTCACGGCCGGGGCGCCCGGTCGGTCCACCACAGCGAGGGTCACCAGCTCGCGCAGGGCCGACTCCTCGTGCCACGAGTCGAGCCCCCCGACGACGTCCGCTCCAACCACAACGAACAGCTCGGCGTCGGGCTGTTCGGCGAGGAGCTCCCGCACGGTGTCCACCGTGAAGGACGGGCCGCCCCGGTCGAGCTCCATCCGGGACGCTTCGAGCCCGGGGTGGTCGGCCAGCGCAGCCACGACCATCGCATACCGGTCCTCAGCCGGGGTGACCGGGCGATCCTGCTTCTGCCAGGGCTCGTTGGCCACCACCACGAGGAGGCCGTCGAGCTGCAGCGCGCGTCTTGACCTCCTCGGCCACCCGGAGATGGCCGTTGTGGATCGGGTCGAAGGTGCCACCGAAGATGCCGATGCGCTCTGCGACACCCGCCACGTCAGGTGCCGGTGAGCGCGGCGACCACCGGTGCAAAGGCCTCCATCTCGGCCTCGTGCACGACCACGTAGGAGAAGCCGAAGCGCTCGCGCCGATCGCGGAGCCGCTCGATGATCTCGTCGACCGTGCCGATGAGCGCGATCGGCGTCCCGTCGACCTGTTCGGCGCTGACCCCCATCAGGCCGGCGAGTCGCGCGAGGGCCTCGTCGCGGTCGGGCACGATCTGGACGATGAAGGTCAGCACCTGCAGCTCGAGTCGGTCGAACCGGTCGCCTGCCGCCTCCTTGATCCATCCGAGCCGCTCGTCGTAGTACTCGGCTGCCGCGGTGGCGAGCACCTCGGGACCCACGAACCCGGCGGCGAGGTTCGGGTTGACCCCGACGATGTCGGCCTCCCTTGCCGCGATACCGAGCACCCGCCGTCCCCCGCCACCGATGATGATCGGCGGGTGCGGACGGGAGTGCGGCAGAGGGACGCACGTCGCCCCCTCGATGCGGTAGTGCTCACCCGAGAAGGTGGACTTCCCGGACGACCAGAGGGACTTCAGGATCTCGAGGCTCTCGGCCATCCGCGCAATCCGCACCCCGGGCGCATCGTGCGCGATGCCCGACTGCTCGTAGTCGGTGGTCAACCATCCGGCGCCCAGGCCGAACTCGACCCGTCCCTCGGAGAAGAGGTCGAGGGTCGCGATCTCCTTCGCCAGGACGATCGGGTGTCGGTAGTCGTTGCCGAAGACCAACGATCCGACCTTCAGGGTGTTCGTGGCCTCTGCTGCCACGGTGAGGGCGACCAACGGCCCGAACTGGTCCTCGAAATGGTCGGGGATGAACAGGGTCGAGTAGCCGAGGCCTTCGATGCGGCGGGCGAGATCTCGCCATGCGGGCCCGCTCGGGGCGTTCGAGAGCTGTACGGCGAACCGGAACCCTGGCATCGGTCGAAGCCTAGGCGGAGAGGTCGTACGCTGTTGAGGTGGTGATTCCCTCGGCTCCGACCACGCATCCGCCCGGCGACTGGGCTCCCGACAGCTGGCGATCCCGGCCGGCGGCACAGCAGCCGGTCTGGCCCGACGAGCGCGCACTCAAGCGGGTGCACGCCAGCCTGAGCGTGCTGCCACCCCTGGTCTTCGCCGGGGAGGCACGCCACCTGACCGCCTCGTTGGGTGAGGCGGCCCGCGGACGCGGATTCGTGCTCCAGGCCGGCGACTGCGCCGAGTCCTTCACCGAGTTCACCGCGGACGGCATCCGCGACAAGCTCAAGATCATCCTCCAGATGGCGGTCGTCCTGACCTACGGCGCCGGCGTGCCGGTCGTCAAGGTGGGCCGGATCGCCGGGCAGTTCGCCAAGCCGCGCAGCTCTGCCACCGAGCAGATCGGTGACCAGGTCCTCGACTCGTTCCGCGGGCACATGGTCAACGACGACCTGCCCGTCGCAGCGGGCCGCATCCCCGACCCGACCCGGCTGGTCACCGTGTACCAGCAGTCGGTCGCCACGCTCAACCTGCTCCGTGCGTTCACCAAGGGCGGGTTCGCCGATCTCGGCCAGATCCACGCCTGGAACCAGGAGTTCGTGGCCTCCTCGACCCAGGGCCGCCGCTTCGAGGACATCGCCGACGGGATCGACCGCGCCCTGCGTTTCATGGACGCCTGCGGAATCAACCTGACCGACGAGGACACGCTCCACCAGGTCGACTTCTGGACGAGCCACGAAGCGCTCATCCTCGACTACGAGGAGGCGCTGACCCGTCGGGACTCGCTGACAGGAGAGTTCTACGACTGCTCGGCCCACATGCTCTGGGTCGGCGAGCGGACCCGGCAGTTGGACGGCGCCCACTGCGAATTCCTCTCCGGCATCCGCAATCCGGTCGGCTCCAAGATCGGGCCCGATGCCTCACCGGAGGACGCAGTGGCCCTCTGCGAGCGGCTCAATCCCGATCGGGTGCCCGGGCGGCTGACCCTGATCACCCGGCTCGGCATCGACGCCATCGAGGACCGGCTGCCCCCGTTGCTCCGTGCGGTCGAGGGGGAGGGATTCCCGGTGGTCTGGGTGTGCGACCCGATGCACGGCAACACGTTCACGGCCGAGGGGGGCCAGAAGACCCGCCGGTTCGACGACATCCTCGGCGAGCTGCAGAGCTTCTTCCGGATCCACCGGTCGGTCGGCACCTGGCCGGGTGGGGTGCACGTGGAGCTGACCGGTGACGACGTCACCGAGTGCCTCGGGGGCGTCGAGGACATCGCCGAGGACCAGCTGGACCAGCGCTACACGACGACCTGCGACCCCCGCCTCAACGGACGCCAGTCGCTGGACCTGGCCTTCCGCATCGCCGAGCTCCTGGCCGGCTGACCGGGCCGCCGCCCTACCGGGTGCGCGGACCCCGACCCGGCCATTGACCTTGCCGCCCCGACCGGCGAGACTGGCTCCCCTGCCGATCTGCTGGCGTCCTGCCCACCGCCTGCACGTGTGGTGGCGACATCCCGGCTGCCGACCACCTGACACCTGGAGACCACCCGACCATGCCCTTTTCGCGTTCCGCGCAACCGTCGTGCCGTGCAGTGCCGTCCATCCCACCCGGAGCACGCATCGTCCGAGCGTGTGCGACGCGCACATGCAATCGCCGGCATCCTCGTCGTGGCTCTGTTCCTGTGCGGGTTGCTGACGATCCCGGGCGGGCCCACCGCCTCGGCGGCCGGCCGTACGGCAACCGACCGCGCCACTGCACACGCCACCACACAGGTGTCCGCCTACTGGCTGGTCGCCGCCGACGGTGGGATCTTCTCCTTCGGCGGCGCCGGGTTCTACGGCTCGACCGGGGGGATGCGCCTCAACGAGCCGGTGGTCGGGATGGCCGGGACGGCGGACAGCCTCGGCTACTGGCTGGTGGCCTCCGACGGCGGGATCTTCGCCTTCGGCGACGCGGCCTTCCACGGCTCGATGGGCGCCACCCACCTCAACGAGCCGGTTGTCGGGATGGCTGCAACGCCGGACGGCAAGGGGTACTGGATGGTGGCCTCCGACGGCGGGATCTTCGCCTTCGGCGATGCCGGCTTCTACGGCTCGATGGGCGGACACCACCTCAACCAGCCGGTGGTCGGGATGGCCGCCACGTCCGACGGCAAGGGGTACTGGCTGGTCGCCGCCGACGGTGGGATCTTCGCCTTCGGCGATGCGCAGTTCCACGGGTCGACCGGCAACATCACGCTCAACCAGCCCATCGTGGGGATGGCCGCAGATCCGAGCGGGCACGGCTACTGGTTCACCGCCGCAGACGGTGGGGTGTTCGCCTTCGACGCGCCGTTCCTCGGGTCGCTCGGGAACGTGCCCCAGAGTCACCCGATCGTGTCGATCACCCCCGACGCGGACGGGCAGGGCTACTGGTTCACCAACAGCAACGGCGCGGTCTCCGCCTTCGGGGACTCCACGTACTGGGGCTCCTCGCCACAGGTGCTCAACGAGCCGGTGGTCGGAATGGCCGAGGCCACGGGCAACGGCAGCTTCACCGGCTCCTCCTACCCGTCGGGGAGCTTCGGCTACGACGTCTCGACGTACCAGTGCCCGTCACAGGGGGGCATGCTGCCGCCGGCTCCCCACACCATCGGGATCGTCCAGGTGGAGGAACCGGGATTCCTCAATCCCTGCCTGGCCCAGGAGGCGAACTGGGCCGGTGCGGGTCTCAACCTCTACGTCTACCTCAACTACGGCAATGCCGGCCCGACCGGTGACCCGGCATGCAACACCGCGGATGATCCGAGCACCTGCAACTACGGGTTCGAGGTCGCCCAGAAAGCCTTCGCCGACGCGCAGGCGGCCGGCGTCAACACCTCGGTGGCGTGGTGGCTGGACGTCGAGACGAACACCAGCCCGGGGTGGTCCCAGAGCACGGTGTCCAACGCCGACCTCATCCAGGGGGCGATCCAGGGCCTCCAGTCGGAAGGGCTCAACAGCGTCGGCATCTATGCGAGCCCCGCGGTCTGGCCGACCATCGCGGGCGGGTACCAACCGAAGGTCCCCTACTGGGCGGCGGACTGGGCGGTCGACCCGGGTACCACCTGCGCCTCGGTCACCTCGCAATTCCCGGGACTTCCGACAGGGCCGGTCCAGATCGTGCAGTACAGCTCGCCCTCGCCCGGCAGTTCCTTCCCGCTCGGGGGGATGAGCACGCTCTTCGACGACGACTACGCCTGCTGAGTCCCGACGGTCATCCACGATCGGGTCGGGCCGGTCGTGGTGAGCGGATCCTGCCCGGCGCACCCGGTCCCGAGGTGGTGGGCGCCGTCGTTGTACCCGAGCAGCCGCCAGCCCCCGGCGTCGACCTCCCATGTAGTGAGCGAGGCGTGTTGGGTGCGCAGCTGCATGCGTGCACCCTCGAGGCCCCCGGCGACCGGCAGCTTGGCCAGTAGCGAGGATTCGATCACGCCGGCGTGGCAGGCCACCACCACCAGCTCGCCGACGTGGCGGGCCGCGAGGACGTCGAGGGCACCGCACACCCGGTTCACGAACCCGGTCCAGCTCTCGCCCCCCGGAGCGATGGGACGCCCCGGGTCGGTGTCCCAGTCCGGGACGCCGAAGCGGGCCGTGTACGCCGACCAGTCGAGGCCGTCGGCCTCCCCCGGGTGCAGCTCGCAGAGCGCGCACTCCTGGATCGGGACCGGGTGCGCCGCCCGGCCCACACCGGGGCCGGAATCCGCCACCAGCGCCGGGGCAAGGAGGACGGCGGTTTCGATTGCACGGGGCAGGATGCTCGCGTAGAGCGCGTCGGCCCCGGCCAGCTCCCCGGTCGCCGCGAGCCGGTCGCGCAGGACGGCCACCTGGGCGCGACCCAGATCGGTGAGGCCCCCGCACCCGATCGGCCCACCGCAGACCCCGGACACGTTGCACACCGCCTCGCCGTGGCGGACGAGCACGATCCTGGTGGCCGGGTGGTCCGCCGGAGCGATGGTCCGTATCCCCGGCGGAGGCGATTCGGGCGAGGGACCGTCGGGGGCCCCGCTCCCGGCCCCGGCGAGGACGTCGAACCCGCCGTCGCTCATGCCAGCTCTCCCACGAAGCGCTCGAGCTGGCGCAGGGTCCGGCACTCGACCACCTCGTCGCAGTAGGTGGCGTACTCCCCTACGATCGAGTCGCCCGAGTTCCAGTACGCCCGGGGCTCGGGGTTGAGCCAGTAGACGTGGCGGGCCCGCGCGCGCAGCTCTTTGACCACCCACGACCCGGTGGCGTGGTAGTTGTTTCGGGCGTCCCCGAGCAGCAGCACACTCGTGCGCGGGGTGATCTCCTCGCCCCACCGCTCCCAGAAGACGGTCAGCGCGTGCCCGTAGTCGGAGTGCCCGTCGACCCACACCACGTCCGCTTCGGTGTTGATCCGGTGGACCGCCTCCGTCGGGTCGTCGACCCCTTCGAAGAAGCTGGTCACCTCGTCGATGCCGTCGATGAACACGAAGCTGCGCACCTTGGAGAACTGCGCGCTGATGGCGTGCACCAGGTGGAGCGTGAACCGGGCGAAGGAAGCCACCGATCCCGAGATGTCGGCGATGACCACGATCTCGGGCTTCGAGGGACGCGGGTAGCGGAACTTGGGGTCGACCGGCACTCCCCCGGTTGACAGCGAGTGACGGACCGTGGAGCGGAAGTCAAGCGGGCCCTTCCGGCCGTGCCGCCGCTTGCGTGCGAGGCGGACCGCCAGCTTGCGCGACAGGGGCTGGAGGGACTTGCGCAATGCCACCAGCTCTTCGCGGGTCGCGTGCATCACGTCGATGTCCTCGGGCAGCGGCTTGCGGATCGACTTGGCCAGGGCTTCGCTGCCACGGTCGGCCACCAGCCGCCGCCGGATCTCGTTCTCGATCTCCTTGCGGAGCTGGTCGATCCGGGACTGGTACTCGTCGCGCAGCAGCCGTTCCTCGAGCGGGGTGAGGGTCACGTCGGGCGCGCTCGGGTCGTGGGCGTCGTCCTGGTTGAGTGCGGCCGTAGTCTGTCGGGCCTGCTCGATGAGCCGGTCCAGGACCTGATCCAGGTCCAGGTTCCGCAAGGTCCGGTAGAGGTAGTACGTGCCCCCGACCGGCCGTCCGGCTTCCATCCCCGCGTAGCGCGACACCGCCTGGCGGGCGACGGCCGAGACCATCGAGCTGTTGGCACTGAGCAGCGCACGGTAGAGGAGGTCGGCGAGCTCGCCGGGGGTCATCCCCTCACCGCCACCCCCACCGCTCCCCTGCCCTGCTCGGTCGCCCTGGCCGGGCAGGCCGGTGTCGTCGCCGTCCGAAGCAAGGTCCCCGGGCCCGCCCTCGGCGTCCGGGTCGATGCTGTAGTCCGGGCCACGGAGGGAGAAGTAGATCTCGAAGGCAGTCTCGTAGGCCGGCCAGTGGGTCGACGACTTCACCAGGCTGGCCCCGAGGGTGTACTTGATCGCCTCGCGGTCCTCCAGGGGCACGTGCCGGAGGGCCTCCGCCGCATCGAGGTGCTCGGTCAGGGACACCGGGATGCCCGCGGCACGCAACTCGGCCACGAAGCCGGTGAGGACGTCCAGCACGGTCGCGGCGCAGGCCTCAGCCGACGGGGTCGACCGAAGCCAGCTCCTTGGCCGCCCGGTCGATATCGGAGCGGTACTTGAGCAGGATGTGCAGGGTGTCTCGGGCCTGTTCGGCGTCGATGGACTCGACCCCGAGCACGACCAGGGTGCGCGCCCAGTCGAGGGTCTCCGACACCGAGGGCGCCTTTTTGAGATCGAGGGTCCGGATCGAGCGGACGATCCGCGCCACCTGGTCGGCGAGCGCCTCGTTGATGCCCGGGACACGGGTCTCGATGATCGCCCGCTCGCGCTCGAGGTCCGGGTAGTCGATGTGCAGATAGAGGCAACGCCGTTTGAGCGCCTCGGAGAGCTCCCGGGTGTTGTTGGAGGTGAGGAAGACCAATGGGATCTGGCTGGCCCGGACCGTGCCCAGCTCCGGGATGGACACCTGGTACTCGGAGAGGATCTCCAGCAGCAGGGCCTCGGTCTCGAGTTCCACCCGGTCCACCTCGTCGATGAGCAGCACCACCGGCTCGGGCGACTTGATGGCCTCGAGCAGGGGCCGGGTGAGCAGGAACTCCTCGGAGAAGATGTCCTCCTCGAGCTGCTCCCAGGAGGTCCCCGCGTCGGCCTGGATCCGGAGGAGCTGCTTCTTGTAGTTCCACTCGTAGAGCGCCTTGGACTCGTCGAGTCCCTCGTAGCACTGGAGGCGGATGAGGCGGCTCCCGGTGAGCAGTGCCACCGACTTGGCGAGCTCGGTCTTGCCGGTCCCCGCCGGACCTTCGACCAGGACCGGCTTGGCCAGGCGGTCGGCCAGGAAGACCACGCCGGAGATCCCGTCGTCGGCCAGGTAGCCGACGCCGGCCAGCCCGGCCCGCACCGCATCGATCGTGTCGAAGCGCGGCGGGCCGGGCTCGGGGAACCCGGAGACGATCTCCCCGGTCGGCCGCACGCCGCCGGCGGTGCCGTCGTGGGTCATGACCGCACCTGCCCGGATCCCGAGACGATGTACTTGACCGAGGTGAGCTCGCGCAGTCCCATCGGCCCGCGTGCGTGCAGCTTCTGTGTGGAGATGCCGATCTCCGCGCCGAGCCCGAGCTCCTCGCCGTCGATGAAGCGGGTCGAGGCGTTGACCACCACCGCTGCGGCATCGACCTCGGTGGTGAACCGGGTCGCCGTGGCGAGGTCACCGGTCACGATCGCCTCGGTATGCCCCGAGCCGAACCGCGCGATGTGCTCGATCGCGCCGTCCAGGTCGTCGACCACCGCCACGGTCAGGGTCAGCCCCAGGAATTCGGTTGCGAAGTCCTCCTCGGTTGCCACCCCGGTTCCGGGCAGCACGCTCCGGGTTGCCTCGTCCCCGAGGAGGGTCACCCCGGCCAGCGCCAGGGACAGGCGCGGGAGGAACTCGGCCGCTACCGATCGGTGGACGAGGACCGTCTCGGCGGCGTTGCACACCCCGGGACGATGGGTCTTGGCATTGACCACGATCGCCTCCGCCATCGAGAGGTCGGCCGCCGCGTCGACGTAGACGTGACACACGCCGGCCCCGTCGAGCACGTAGGGGACGGTGGCGTTCGCACGGATCGACTCGATGAGCGAGGGTCCGCCGCGGGGGATGAGACAGTCGATGATCCCGTCGAGCTGCATGAACCCGACCGCCGAGTCGCGACTGGTGTCCTCGACAAGGAGCACCGCGTCGGCCGGCAGCCCCGCCTTGGCGAGACCCTCGCGCACCAGCCCGGCCACGACGCTGTTGGATGCGAGCGCCGAGGACGAGCCGCGCAGCAGGACGGCGTTCGCCGACTTGAGGCAGAGCCCGGCGGCATCGCTCGTCACGTTGGGGCGGTTCTCGTAGATGACCCCGATCACGCCCAGGGGCACCCGGACCCGCTCGACCCGTAGCCCGTTGGGTCGCACCCAACCCTCGACCACCTCGCCCACCGGATCGGGAAGCGCTGCGACCTTGCGCAGGCCACCGGCCATGCCGGACACTCTGCTGGCGTCGAGGCGCAGGCGGTCGAGCGAAGTGGCGTCCGCGCCCGCACGTTCGGCCCGGGCGAGGTCGTCGGTGTTGGCCCGGAGGATGTCGGCGGCGCGTTCCTCGAGCAGGTCGGCCGAGCGCAGCAGGGCCTCGTCGCGTGCCCCGGACGGTGCGAGGGCAACACGTCGCCCGGCCGCTTTGGCCCGAAAGCCCAGGTCGGTGAGATGGGGATTGGTGCGTGTCGGCACCGTGTCAGCGTAGTGGCCCCACCGCGCGCCCGGGTGCCCGGTCGGATGGTCAGCCCAGAACGACCAGGTCGTCGCGGTGGACGACCTCGGTGGGCACATCCTCGGGCAGCTCCGCCGAACGACGGCCGGCCCAGCCCGCGAGCGCGCCGGCCGCGTGGCGGACGAGGCCCTTCGCGAACACCACCCCGTCGGGGCCGGCGATCTCGACGGCGTCGTCGGCCCCGAAGTCCCCACTGACCGAGAGCACCCCGGCCGGCAGCAGCGATCGCCCGCGCTCCACGAGGGCGCGGCGCGCCCCCTCGTCGACCACGATGGTGCCCGACGACCCGATGGCGAAGGCGATCCAGAGCTTGCGGGCCGGGAGCACGACCTCACGTGCCCGGAACCGGGTCCCGACCCCCGGCATCGTCGAGGCCACCGCCGTGAGCACTCCCGGCCGGGCTGCGTCGGCGATGACCGCCTCGATCCCGGACCAGGTCGCGATCTTGGCCGCCGCCAGCTTCGACGCCATCCCCCCGCTGCCGACCTCGCTGCCCGGTCCGCCGGCGATCCGCTCGAGCTCGTGGTCGATCTCGACCACCTCCTCGATGAGCGAGGCCTCGGCTGTGTGGCGGGGGTCCGCGGTGAGCAGACCGGCGGTATCGGTGAGCAGGAGCAGGAGCCCCGCCCCCACCAGATGGGCCACCAACGCGGCCAGCCGGTCGTTGTCACCGAACCGGATCTCCTCGTCGGCCACCGCGTCGTTCTCGTTGACCACCGGGACCACCCCGAGTTCGAGCAGCCGGGTCAGGGTCTGGCGAGCGAGGAGGTACTGGCTGCGGTGGACGAAGTCGAGCGGGGCGAGCAGCACCTGCCCCGCGCTCAGCCCGTGCCGTCCGAGGGCGTCGCTCCAGACCCGCATGAGGAGGTGCTGTCCGACCGCGGCCACCGCCTGGAGGGTCGCCAGGTCCGACGGGCGTGGCTGGTTCCCCGACAGGCTGGTCCATCCGGCGGCGATCGCGCCCGAGGTCACCACCACCACGCGGTGGCCTGCGGCGCGGGCCTCGGCCACGTCCGCGGCGAGCTTCTCGATCGCCGCGTCGTCGACCTGACCGCCTTCCGTGGTCACCGAGGAGGACCCGATCTTGACCACGACGGTAGGTGTGCCCGTCGTCGATGCCTGCATCAGCGCCGGCTACGCCGGCTGGCCGGCCGGCCGGTGAACTCCGGCTGGTCCCGGTACCAGGTGAACGAGAGCCCGCCGATGTGGACGGTGTCGCCGTCGCGTGCCCCGGCCCGGGTCAGGGCACGGTCGACGCCGAGTCGGCGGAGCCGGCCCTGGACGTAGTCGGCCGCCTCGTCGGTGGTCACGTCGTTGAGCGCGACCGCGCGTTCGGCCACCCTCCCGGTCACCGCGAACTCGCTCTCGCCGACCCGTTCGACCACGAATCCCTCGGGGACCGGGCGATGGACGACGATGCTCCCCTCGGGCTCCGGCTCAGCGGTCCTGGCCTCCTCCACCAGCAGCGCCAACCTGCCGACGATGGCGGGGATCCCCTGGCCGGTGACGGCCGAGATGACCAGGTCCGGCGCGAACCGTCCGGCGGGCCCGGTGCCGGCCTCGACGGGGAGGTCCTCGGAGACCAGGTCGGCCTTGGATCCGACCACGAGGCGGGGCCGGTCGAGCAGGACGGCCCGGTAGCGGCCGAGCTCGTCGAGCACCACCCGGAGTTGCTCGGACGGGGCGACCCCGGTCACCGGCTCCAGCTCGACCAGGATCACCAGGACCCGGGCCCGCGTGATGTGGCGGAGGAAACGGTGCCCGAGCCCCTTCCCCTCGGCTGCCCCCTCGACCAGGCCCGGGATGTCCGCCACGGTGAAGTCCACGCCGTCGTCCACGCGGACCACACCCAGATGGGGTTCGAGGGTGGTGAACGGATAGTCGGCGATCTTGGGCTTGGCGGCCGAGAGGCGCGAGATGAGGGTGGACTTGCCCACGTTCGGATAGCCGACCAGCGCCACATCGGCCACGAGGGCGAGCTCGAGGTCGTACCACTCCTCGTGACCCTTCTCGCCCTGCTCGGCGAAGGTGGGCGCGCGCCGGTTGTTGGCGAGGAAGCTGGCGTTGCCACGACCGCCGCGGCCGCCTTCGCCGGCCAGCCACCGGTCGCCGGGGTTGAACAGGTCAGCGAGGAGGGTGCCATCCGCGCGGTGTGCACGGGTGCCCACCGGCACCGGCACATCGAGATCGGAACCGTTGGCCCCGTGCTTCTTCTTTCCGCCCCCGTGGCCGCCGTCCCCTGCCCTGCGGTGTGGGTGGTCACGGAAGGCCAGCAGGGAGGACTGGTTGGTGGTCGCCACCAGCCACACGTCGCCGCCCCGCCCACCGTCACCGCCGTCCGGGCCGCCCTTGTCTACATGGGCCTCCCGCCGCATCGCGACCGCGCCCGCTCCGCCGTCACCGGCCTTCACGTGGAATTGTGCCTCGTCGACGAAGCCGGACATGGATCGATCCTACTGACCGGGCCTCGCGGCCCTCGACGCCGACCGGACTGCTCGGGCAGTCAGCCGTCGACGAGAAGGGCGGAGCGGAGCCGATCCATCGCCTCGACCACCCCGAGCGAGGCGGCCAGCTCGTCGTACGAGCCGTAGTCGGCCCGCAACGAGTCGAGGAATTGCTCCATCGTCTCGGGCGCCGCGTGGAGGATGGCCGGAGCGAACCGGCTCACCTCGTCGACCGCCTCCGGGTACTCGGCCTTCAGCCGTTCGAGCAGCCGTTCCATCGCGGCGGCGGAGAGCGCATAGTCGGCGACGATCGTCTCGTCGGGCACCCCGAGGAAGGCGAGCACCAGTGCGGACAGCACCCCGGTACGGTCCTTTCCCGCACTGCAGTGCATGACCGCGGGCAGTGACCCGGCCGTCGCCAGGGCCTCGATGGCGGCGGTCAGGACCGGCCCGCCCTCGGACACCATTGCCCCGTAGCGCGAGGCGACATAGGAGATCTCCCCCCAGTCGGACAGCTCCTCGGCGCCGGGCAGCACGTCGGTGAGGGGGAGGTCCACGTAGCGGACCGGCACCTGGTCGACGGGGAACCGGCCGCGTTGTTCGGCCTCGTCCACGGTGCGCAGGTCGATGACGGTGGTCAGTCCCAGGTCGACCAGCTGGCTGCGATCGGCGGCGGTCAGCTTGTTGAGGCCGTCTGCCGCGGAACAGCCGGCGCCAGGCCACCGTGCGGCCGTCGCCGGTCGTGTACCCGCCGAGGTCACGGAAGTTGACACAGCCCTCGAACTCGAGGGTCCGTGCGGGCATGGGAGAGGAAGGGGACTCAGGAACCGGGGACGACGTCGACCAGCTTGCGACCCTTGCGGTCGGCGAACTGGACGGTGCCGTCTGCCAGCGCGAACAGCGTGTCGTCACTCCCGAGGCCCACGTTGTGGCCTGGGTGGAACCGGGTGCCCCGCTGGCGGACCAGGATGGCCCCGGCCCGCACCGAGGTGCCGCCGAAGGTCTTCACGCCGAGGCGCTGGGCGTTGGAGTCTCGACCGTTCCGGGTCGAGCCGCCACCTTTGGTCTTGGACATTGACGCGTGCTCCTTGTCGGGTGCCAGCTGGTCAGCTGGTGCTGATCCCGGTGATCTCGATGGTCGAGTACCGCTGCCGGTGACCCCACCGTGTGGACTGGTTCGACTTGCTCTTGTAGGTGTAGCCCCGGATCTTCGGGCCGAGCTCCTCGCCCACCACCGTCGCGGTCACCGAGCTGCCGGCGAGCTGAGCAGGGGTGGCGAGGACGGTGGGCCCGTCCACGACCAGCACGGGCGAAAAGGTCACCTGGGTACCGGGGGCCTGCCCGAGCAGCTCCACCCGGAGCTCCTGGCCCTCGGCCACTCGCTCCTGCTTGCCTCCGGTGTCGATCACGGCGTACATAAGTGACGGAGTCTACAGCTCTGGATCGTCGAAGACGATCCCGCGGCCGCCGCAGACCTCGCAGGTGGTCGACATCGATTCGATGAGGCCCTCCGAGACCCGCTTGCGGGTCATCTCGACCAGGCCCAGCTCGGAGATGTCGGAGACCTGGGTACGGGTCTTGTCCCTGGCCAGGGCCGACCGCAGGGCACTGCCCACCTTGTCCCGGTTCTCCCGGATCTCCATGTCGATGAAGTCGATCACGATGATGCCGCCGATGTCCCGCAGCCGGAGCTGGCGTGCCACCTCCTCGGCCGCCTCCAGGTTGTTCCGGTAGACGGTCTCCTCGAGGTTGGTCGTCCCCACGTTCTTCCCGGTGTTGACGTCGATCACCGTGAGCGCCTCGGTCCGGTCGATGACCAGCGAGCCGCCCGAGGGCAGGAAGACCTTGCGGTCGAGCGCCTTGTGGAGCTGCTCGTGGACGTGGTAGCGCTCGAAGACGGGGAGCGACTCGACGTCGGGGTCGAAGAACTCCACCCGGTCGGCGAGCTCGGGGTTGACCGCGCCCACGTAGTCGCGCACCTGCTCGTAGAGCGCCTCGTCGTCGATGACCACCGCCCGGTACTCGCGGTTGAGCTCCTCGCGGATCACCCGGACCGCGATGGCCGGTTCACGGTAGAGGAGTGCGGGTCCCTGACCCTTGAGCGCCGCGGCGGCGATCGTGTCCCACTGCTCCACCAGCCGGGCGATGTCCGCTTCGAGCTCCTCGGCGGTGGCTCCGGCCGCCGCGGTCCGGACGATCAACCCGTGGCCCGCCGGACGCACCGCGTCGACGATCCGCCGCAGTCGCTTCCGCTCCCCGTCGTCGAGCCGCTTGGAGATGCCGTAGGCGGTCGAATTGGGCACGAGGACCACGAAGCGCCCGGGGAGCGAGACCTCCTGGGTCAATCGGGCGCCCTTTGCCCCGATCGGGTTCTTGGTCACCTGGCAGAGGATGGTCTGTCCCGGCTTGAGCAGATGCTCGATCCGGGGGTGCCCCGACCCCTTGGGTGTCTCCACGTCGTCGGTGTCGAACCGGACGTCACCGTGGTAGAGCACGGCGTTCTTCGGCGTGCCGATGTCGATGAAGGCGGCCTCCATCCCGGGCAGGACGTTCTGGACCCGACCGCGGTAGATGTTGCCGTCGATCTGGGTGGCGTCGTCGGCGGCCCGAGAGATGTAGTGCTCGACAAGGGTGCGACCTTCGAGCAAGGCGATCTGGGTCATCTCTGGGCGCACGTGGACGCAGATCATGTAGCGCCCGACCGCCTTGCCCCGGCGCTCGCGTCCGCCCTTGCGCCCGTCGCCACCGGGGGTGGCCCCGCCCTTGGCCTGCACCGCGGGGCTGCGGCCCACGGTGGTCGGGCGGGACCCTGCGGCGCCTTGGGTGCTGGCCCCTGTGCTCCCGCCACCGCCCGTACCGCCGCCCCGCCGGCGGCCCCGGCTGCCACCGTTCGCGACGTGCTCGGGCGCGGCCGGTGCGGCGGTCCGGTCCGGCGCGCTGGCCGGCGGGCGTCCCGGACGACTGTCTCCGATCTTCGGGCGTTCGGCCGGTGCCGCGCTGGGGACCGGGATCGGCGCCCTGGTGCCCGCGCCATCCGCCGAGGCGGGCACCTCCAACGGACCCCGGACCGGGGTAGGTGCGCCCGACGAGACGACCCCGGGGGTGAGCCCACGCTCGTCCGCCGGTCCGGCCAGATCCTCCCCCGACGTCGTGTCGGGCTTCGGGCCAGGTGCCGCGCCTGTACCGCCGCGGCCTCTCCGTCCCCTCGAGCCGCGCCGGCGGCGATTGCCGGTGCCGGGCTGCCCGACGGCGCCCTCGAGCGGGGCGTGGCCGGGGACTGCTTGGTCCGGGGAATCCGCCCCGGAAACGGTGGTGCTAGCGGCGACGGCGCCCGCTGTGCGGGTGCCCTGCTCCGAGGGGCTCTCGCCCGAGGACGGGGTCAGTGACCCCGCGTCCGTCGGGGCCCCGACCGGTCGCCCGGTGGTCGCATCTGACATCGAAATCCCTTCTCACACTGCTCATGACGCACGCTCGAGAGCGTGCTGGGCGCGTGGCGCCGTGGCCGGAACGGCCCGGCGCCTGAGCGGCTCGACACGGAGCCCCTCGCGCTCGATCCATTGATTGGTCCTACATGCCCGGTCCAGGACCGGGATACGGGCGGGCACGTGGCGCGCACCCTGTCCCGGCGGCAACTGGACGGGCGATCCGTCCGCCACCGCGATGAGTCCCCGCGTCAGTTCGACCGGGCGCACCCCGCGGGGTTGGGTGGCCAGCTCGGACAGGAGCCCGACGGTCCGTCCGGACGGATCCTCTGCCAGGTCTTCGTCGGCGTCGGCGACCGCCAGGGTCCGCACCGATGGCCGCAGGTCGTCGTGCTCCTCTCGCCCTTTGCGCTCGCGCACGATGGGGACCTCGGGTGAGGAGAGGAGTGCCGCGACCCGGTCCTCGAGCTCATCGCGCGGGATCCCGGCGAAGCGCATCGTCCACGAGCACGAGGTGACCGCCTGCTGGAGCGAGTCCCCTCCTGGGCGGACCAGCTCGGTCTCCTCGACCTCGATCCCCACCGGCAGCAGGGGCGAGAGCACGCCGGGGAGCGCGGACACCTCGACGGGGTCCGCGCCCGGGCGGCCCTCGTCGATGGCGACGTCCACGTACTCGGCCAGCGATTCGCAGCCGGTCGGGAGGGCGAGACCGAAGCTGAGCTGGGGGCGCGGTGAGAACCCTGCCGTGTAGGCCAGGGGGAGGCCGGCCCGTCGGAGGGCCCGCTCCCACATCCGGGCCACGTCCCGCTGGCTGGTGAACCGGACCTTGCCGAGTTTGGTGAAGCGGAAGCGGACACGCACCTCAGCTTCTCCCTTCCCCGACCAGAACGGCGTCTTCTCCCGACCCGGGGGTCGGGCCGGCGCCGGTCGGCGCCGTCGACAGGAATCGTACCGGTACCTGACCGCCGGTTGAGAGATCCTGCCCGGTCCCCTGGCTCCCACCGGCCGGTGGGGAGGCGGAGGCCACCACGTGCTCGATCCCGAACCCGGTGCAGGCGCCGCAGTCGTAGCAGGGGGTCCACCGGCAGTCCGGGAGGCCGTGTTCGGCGAGTGCATCCCTCCAGTCCTGCCAGAGGAAATCCCGGTGGAGCCCCGCCGAGACGTGCTCCCATGGCAGCACCTCGTCCTCGGGCCGGTGGCGGTAGACGGTGTCCTCGAGGGTCAGGCCCTCTGCGGCCAGTGCGTCGGTCCACAGGTCCAGGTCGAATCGCTCCGACCACTCCTGGAAGGTGCCACCGCTGCGCCAGACCCGCTCGATCACGGCCCCGATCCGGCGGTCGCCCCTGCTCAGGATCCCCTCTGCGGCGGTGGCCTTCGGATCGTGCCACCGGATGGTCAGGCCGCGTACCGGTCGGGCCGCGTCCCGCAGGAGACGGACCTTGCGGGTCAGCTCCTCGATGGTGTTCTGCCCGAACCACTGGAACGGCGTCTGGACCTTGGGCACGAAGCCACCGACCGAGGCGGTCACGGTGACCCCCTTGTGGTAGCGCCGGCCGATCGCCACGCACTGGGCGGCCAGCGTGACGATCCCGAGGGTGTCCTCGTCCGTCTCGGTGGGCAGACCGATGAGGAAGTAGAGCTTGACCCGCCTCCAGCCCTGACTGAAGGCCGCGTCGACCGCCGCGTAGAGGTCCTCTTCGCGGATGAGCTTGTTGATGACCTGACGCATCCGCCAGGTACCGCCTTCTGGGGCGAAGGTGAGCCCGGTACGCCGGACCCGCTGGATCTGGGCCGCGGTGCCGACGGTGAAGGCGTCCACCCGCAGGCTGGGCAGGCTCACCGAGACCTGCCCCGAGCACGCCGGGTCGTCGATGATGGTCGTCACCGTGTCCTCGATGCCCGAGTAGTCGGCACTCGAGAGGGAGGTCAGCGCCACCTCGTCGTACCCGGTGCGGGCCAGCCCCGACGCGACCATGGTGCGCACCTGTTCGGCCGGGCGCTCGCGGACCGGACGGGTGATCATGCCGGCCTGGCAGAAGCGGCATCCCCGGGTGCAGCCGCGGAAGAGCTCGACGTTGAGGCGGTCGTGCACGACCTCGGTGAGGGGGACCAGCTGCTGTTTCGGGTAGGGCGAGGAGCCGAGGTCGGCGATGGTCCGCTTCTCCACCCGCTCGGGGGTGTCGGCGAACCTCGGCGAGATCGCGGTCAGCCTGCCGGTCTCCGGATCGTGGCGTGCCTCGTAGCAGCGTGGCACGTAGACCCCTGGCACCCGGGAGAGGGCCCGGAGGAGTGCCTCGCGGCGGTCCGGACCGTCCGCCCCCTCCGGGCGCGTGCCCGACGGGACGAGGAAGGCGGCCAGGGTCTCGTTGATCTCGCCCACAACCTCCTCGCCGTCGCCGATCACGAAGGCGTCCACGAAGTCGGCAAGGGGTTCGGGGTTGAAGGCGCAGTGGCCGCCGGCAAGCACGATCGGGTCGTCGACCATGCGGTCGGCCGATCGCACCGGCACCCCGGCCAGGTCGATGAGATTGAGCACGTTGGTGTAGACGAGCTCGGCCGAGAGGTTGAAGGCGAGCACGTCGAAGTCACCGGCGGCCAGGTGGTTCTCGAGCGAGAAGAGCGGGACCTCGGCGGAGCGCATCGCCGCCTCCATGTCCACCCACGGGGCATACGAGCGTTCGGCCGACGCGTCGGGACGCTCGTTGAGGATCTCGTAGAGGATCTGCAGTCCCTGGTTGGGCAGGCCGATCTCGTAGGTGTCCGGGTACACCAGCAGCCAGGACACGACGTCGGGACCGTGCTCGGGTGCGAGTGCACCGAGCTCGCCGCCGATGTAACGGGCCGGCTTGGTGACCTGGGCCAACAGCAGCTCGACCTGTGGCCAGAGGGACTCCATCTCCCTGGTCATGCTATGCGCTGGCCGGTGCGGTCCCGCCCCGGCCGGGTGATAGCGAGCGGAGGAGCTCAGCCGCCTGGAACGGTCGTGGTCGTCGAGGCAGGCGTCGTCGTCGGGAGCGGGATCGCCTGGCTGGCCCGCACCTCCTGCTGAGCAGGGGGAACGGCCGCCGGGCCGACCGGGTGGGCGGCGAGGTAGCTGAAGATGTCCCGCACCACCGGGGCGGCCGCGGTCGCCCCGTAGCCGGCCTGGTCGATGACGCAGACCACCACGTACTGCGGATCGGCGGTCGGGCCGAACCCGACGAACCATGCGGTGGGCTCCTTGCCGGCCACCGTGTCCGCGGTGCCCGTCTTCCCGGCGAGACCACCCGGGAAGTTGAGCCCCTGGAAGGTGAGAGTCGCGGTGCCCCCAGGGTCCTGGACCACACCGGTGAAGCCGGTCAGCAGGGCCTGGTAGGTGGCGGCGGGCAGGTTCACGTGGCCGGTCACCTTGGGGGCGAACCGCTGGATCACCTGCCCGCTCGGTGAGACCACTGCTGCGGCGACCTCGGGGGCGTAGCGGGTTCCGCCGTTGGCGAAGGTCGAGTACGCGACCGCCTGCTCGATCGGGGTGATGTAGGTGCCACCCTGGCCGAATGCCATCTGGACGTTGTCCCCGGTGTACCAGGTCGTGTTCGGGAAGGCGGTCGGGTCCATGCCGTGCAACTTGGCCCGCACGGCCTGGCTGTCCACCCTCCCCTGCGCCTCACCGGGAAGGTCGATGCCGGTGAGCTCGCCGAGACTGTACTGGGCGGCCTGGTCCTGGATCGGGGTCTGGCCATAGGTCCCCCGATCGTCGTAGAACTGGGCGCCGAGGTTGTAGAAGAAGTCGTCGCTCGACACGGTCAATGCCCTCGAGATGTCGATCTCGCCGAAGCCGCCGTCCCCCTCGCTGTTGTGGAGCTTGCAGGTCGGGCTGTTGTACTCACAGCCCGGAACGGTGAAGGTCCCGGTGTCGTCGTAGTACTCGCCGGGGGACCAGAGCCCCGAGTCGAGCGCGGCCGTGGCAGTGTTCAGCTTGAAGGTCGAGCCCGGGGTGTAGAGCCCGTCGATGGCCCGGTTGAGGAGTGGCTCGTTGTTGGCCGGGTTGGACAGCGCGGCATACTCGTCGCTACTGATCCCCCCGACCCAGATCGACGGGTTGTAGCTCGGATAGGACGACATCGCGTACACCGCCCCGGTCTGTGGGCTCATCACGACGACCGCGCCACCGGTTGCGGCCGGATAGCACCCGGTGTTGTTGTTGCACTGGGGGTCGAAGGTGTTGCGCAAGGCGCCGATCTGTGCAGCCAGGGCGTTGTCGGCCACCTGTTGGAGGTTGGTGTCCAGGTTGGTCACGATGTCGTCCCCGGGCTTCGAGGGGGTCGTCTTGAGCGCCCCGGCGACCTGGCCCTGCGAGTCCACCTCGAGCTGCTGCTGGCCGGGTGTCCCCCGGAGGGCGGACTCGTACTGGTACTCGAGGCCGGACTGCCCGAAGGGATCCCCCTCCTGATAGCCCTGGGATGCGCGGGAGGTGAGCTCGGCGGTGTTGATGGTGCCCACGTAGCCGAGCACCTGTGAGGCCGGATAGCCCTGCTCCGCCGGGCCGGGTTCCTCGAGTTGGGGATAGCTGCGCTCGGAGGTCTGCACCGAGGAGACCCCGGGGAACTCGTCCTGGTGCTCGCGGATGTAGAGGATGTCCGAGAGGGGCGCGTCGGAGAGGACCGGAACCGGCTTGTAGAGGCTGTAACGCGTGTCGGCGATCGACGCCTGGATCTGCGCGGTCGTCTCCCCGATGAGCGCGGCCAGGCGGCCGACGACGCTCGGGTCCTGCTGTGCGG
Organism: uncultured Acidimicrobiaceae bacterium; assembly: GCA_963725275.1. GTDB lineage: Bacteria > Actinomycetota > Acidimicrobiia > Acidimicrobiales > RAAP-2 > Bog-756. The sequence continues at coordinate 190,246 of CAVRXS010000001.1, forward strand.
ATATCCGGGAGAGGGTGATCTGTTCGGTGACCACGTTGTCGACCAGCGGATTGCCGGAGCGGTCGAGGATGAGGCCACGGGTCGGCTCGACCGGGACCACGCGGATCTGGTTGGCGGTGACGGCCTGGGCGGCAGCCGGAGCCTGGAGCACCTGGAGGGCCCAGAGGCGGAGGCCGAGGAGTGCGAACAGGACGACCACCACGATGCCGGTGATCCGGAGCCGCAGGCCAGGGCGCGCTGTCGGTGGTCTCCGGGGCCTCGAGGATCGACCCGACAGAGAGCTTCCTGCTCGGCCGGATCCGGGGTTGTCGTGGCTGCTTGCGGGTCGGCTTGGCGCCGCCTGCGCTCACGAAGACGCGTTTGGGTCCGAACGGGTGTCGAAGGGAACGGCTCACGGCACCCCACTATCCCAAGCCCGGGACCCGGATGGCACGCGGCGGGGCCGGACCAGCCGCCATGTCACCGGCCCGGTGCCGTACCGCCTGCTCACCGGAGGCCGCCGGCGGTGACGGTGGAGGTCGGCATCCCCTCGGTCGACGCAGCCGGCAGGCCCCAGGACACCATGCGCATCGCGGGCAGGGCGAGGATGCCGTTGGTCACCGAGACGACGAGTACCACCCGGAGGAGATCGACGTGGAGCATCTGGGGCTGCCCGAGCACCGCGCCGAGCGAGGCGTACATGAGCTCGTAGGCCGCGCTGCCGCCGAGCGCGGCCATCGGGACCAGCCACCATGCCGTGCGGTCGAGGGCCAGGGTGGCCACCCCGACCCCGAAGCCCACGAGGCATCCGACCAGCGCAGAGAGCCCGAACGGTGTGGGCAGGAAGAGATCCGCGACGAGGCCCGCACCGAAGCCCATGGTCGCGCCGCGGGACGGACCGCCGACGACGCCGGCCAGGATCGGGAGGAGCACCATCACGTCCGGGTGGATGGAGCCGACCCTCAGGTCGAGCATGAGGGTCTGCTGGACGACCACGAAGGCGAACACGACCAGGGTCACCCGGGCAGTGTCCCGGGCGGTCATGAGGCGGGACCCCAGAGCAGGACCGCCACGTACCGGAGGTGGGCCAGATCGGCCTCCGGCTGCAGGCTCACCGACTCCTGGGCCGCGCTGCTCCCCGTGCTCGAGGACACCACCCGTGCCACCGGGATCCCGAAGGGGTAGGCGGCGCCCTGGAGCCCGCTGGTCGTGAACACCTCGCCGTCGGTGAGGTGGGTGTTGGACGGGACCAGGGATGCGGACAGGGGCTTGCCCGACCCCTGTCCGGTGAGCACGGCCAGGGCGCCCGGGGCGGGCCCGTAGCGGGTGCCCACCGCCGACTGACCGTCGGTGATGAGCCGCACGGTGGCGGTGTGATGGCTGGTCGCCACCACTTGGCCGACAAGCCCGCCCGCACCGACCACCGGCATGTCGAGCTGGACCCCGTCGCTCCGCCCCACCCCGATCCCGATGGTGGCGGCAAAATCGCTCGTCCCGTAGTTGGTCACTTCGGCCGGGACCGTCTGGAGGTTCTGCAGGTAGGGCAGGTCGAGGAGAGCCGACAGCTGCTTGAGGGCCTGCTCGGCGTCGGACTGGCCGGCCTTGTCCTCCTTCATCTGGTCGATCTCCTGCTGGAGCTTCGCATTCTGTTCCCGCACCGCGCCGTAGTGGACGGAACCGGCCAGAAAGCTGCCGATGGGCTCCACGATCGCATCGACCCCCGAACGCACCGGTGCGAAGGCGTCGGCCGCGACCGACCGCACGCCGGAGGTGACCACGTGGAAGCCTCCCCGGGCATCGACGGTGATGATGGTCAACGACGCCAGGACCAGGAGGATCAGGGTCGTGCGCGGGCGGCGGGATCGCCGCTGCATCGCCACAGGAGCACTGGCTCCCGCGGTTCAGCGGGCCGAGGAGGTGATCAGGACCTGCTTGAGCGCCTCGAACTCCTCGAGGCACTGCCCACTTCCCACGGCGACGCAGTTCAGCGGGTCGCGTGCGACCACGATGGGCATCCCGGTCTCCTGGGTGAGCCGGCTGTCCAGCCCGTGAAGCAGCGCGCCGCCACCGGTCAGGACGATGCCCTGCTCCATGATGTCGGCAGCCAGCTCCGGCGGAGTGCGATCGAGGGTGACCTTGATCGCGTCGACGATCGCCGAGACCGGCTCGTCGATTGCCTGGCGGATCTCCTGGGTCGAGATGACCACCGTCTTGGGCAACCCGGTGACCAGGTCGCGACCGCGGATCTCGGCGTGGAGCTCCTCCTCGAGCTCGTACGCGGAGCCGAGGGCGATCTTGATCTCCTCCGCGGTACGTTCACCGAGCGCGAGGCTGTACTCCTTCTTCACGAAGGTCACGATCGCCTCGTCGAGCTCGTCGCCACCGATGCGGATCGACTGGCTGGTCACGATGCCGCCGAGGGAGATGACCGCCACCTCGGTGGTGCCGCCGCCGATGTCGACCACCATGTTGCCGGTCGGCTCGTGGACCGGGAGGCCCGCACCGATCGCCGCGGCCATCGGCTCCTCGATGATGTATGCCTTGCGGGCGCCGGCGTACTCGGCCGCCTCCATGACCGCGCGCTGCTCGACCCCGGTGATGCCGGAGGGAACGCAGATGACCATGCGCGGCTTGGCGAAGCGCCGCTGGTGGACGCGGTGGATGAAGTAGCGGAGCATCTTCTCGCAGATCTCGAAGTCGGCGATGACGCCGTCCTTCAGCGGGCGGATGGCCTGGATGTGGCTCGGGGTTCGTCCGATCATGCGCTTCGCCTCGGCCCCGACCGCCAACGGCCGCCCGTCCTTCACGTTGACCGCCACCACCGAGGGCTCGTTGAGGACGATCCCTCGGCCGCGCACGTACACCAGGGTGTTGGCGGTCCCGAGATCCACGGCCATATCGCGTCCGAGCAGGGAAAAACTGTTGTCGCGCATCAGAGATGCACTCCTCCGTTGTCGAGCGGGTGCACCTGCGCCGTAGCGCACAACCACGCAGCGCTTCGGCTTCGCAGGCGCTTCAGGGCAGGCCGCATGTGCCCTTCAGGCTACGGGAATCCGCAGGTGGGCACAAGGTCCCCCTCACGGGGAGTCGCGGCGGCGCCTTGCCCGATCCCTAGAGCCGGGGGAAGAAGAGCCCGATCTCCCGGTCGGCCGAGTCGGGGGAGTCCGAGCCGTGGACCAGGTTCTCCCCCATCTCCAAGGCGAGATCTCCCCGGATGGTGCCCGGTGCGGCGTCGACCGGGTTGGTCGTGCCCATCAGGGTCCGCACGACCTTGTAGGTGTCGTCCGGTCCCTCGAGCACCATCACCAGTGCAGGAGAGCGGGTGATGAACGTGACCAGCTCCGAAAAGAAGGGCTTGCCGTGATGCTCGGCGTAGTGCCGCTCGGCGACCTCGGTCGAGATCGTCCGGAGCTCGGCCGCGACCACCCGCAGGCCCTTGCGCTCGAGCCGGGCGAGGATCTCCCCCGAGAGGCCGCGCTCCACGGCGTCGGGTTTGGCGATGACCAGGCTTCGTCCCACGAGCGATGCAGGCTAGCCGAGGTCACCGACAGCCGGGGAACGGGGATCAGACCGCGTCGCGGAGCAGCGCGCGCCGGGCGTCGGCGACCACGTAGAGCGAACCGCACACCACCACCCGGTCGTCCGGACCAGAGCGTCCGACCGCGTGGGCCACCGCATCCGCCGGTGAGCGGACGACCGTCGCCGCCATGCCGAGGGCGGTGGCCGCGTCCGCCACCACCTCCGGTGGGAGTGCACGGTTCGAGCGCGGGGCGCAGGCCACGACCGAGCGCACCCCGGCCGAGCGGAGGGCATCCAACATGGCCGACGGGTCGCGTCCGCCGAGCATGCCGACGACCGCGGTCGTCTCGCCGTCCGCGGGGAACTCCTCGACCAGCGATCGGCTGAGGACCAACATCCCCGCCACGTTGTGCGCGCCGTCGACGATGACGAGCGGGCGGCGTCCGATCACCTCCATCCGGCCGGGTACCCGGAGATCGGCGAACGCTTCCTCCACCAGCTGCGCATCGAGTGGCGCACCGAAGAAGCTCTCGACGGCGGCGAGCGCACACGATGCGTTCTCCCCCTGGTGACTGCCGTGCAGCGGGAGCAGCAGTTCGCCGTAGGCGGCGCCCGGGGTGCGGACGTCGATGAGCCGTCCGCCGACGGCAGGCCGGTTGGCGGTCACCGCGAATTCGACCCCACGCGCCCAGCAGGCCTCGGCACCGACCGCGGCAGCGGCGGCGCGGAAGAGTGCCACCAGGGTGGGATCGGTCTCTCCGACCACGACCCGGGCGCCGGGTTTGATGATGCCGGCCTTGTCGGTGGCGATGTCCTCGAGGGTGGGACCGAGGACCTCGGTGTGGTCGTAGCTGATGTTGGTGATGACCGCCACATCGCCGTCGACCACGTTGGTGCAGTCCCAGGTCCCGCCCAGGCCGACCTCGATGACCGCGACGTCGACCGCCTCGTCGGCGAACCAGGTCAGGGCCGCCGCGGTCAACAGCTCGAACCGGGTAGGCCTCACCTCGAGCATCCCCTCCAGCCGTGCCATCGAGTCGAGTACCTCGGTGAAGGCCTCGTCGTCGATCGCCTCGCCGTTGCGGGCGATCCGCTCGTTGACCCGGGCGAGGTTGGGGCTGGTGTAGGTGCCCACACTGAGCCCGCGGGCGGCGAGCAGCGCGGTGGTCATCGCCGCAGTCGAGCCCTTGCCATTGGTCCCGGTGATGTGGACGGCCGGGTAGGCCTGCTGCGGCTCACCCAGCAGGGAGGTCAGCGCCCGCATCTGCTCCAGGGTCGGCGCGGTGCGGCGGGTGGGTGCCGTGGACTCGAAGTCGATGTGCCCGTCGAGCCACTCGAGGGCATCGGGCAGATCTGCAAAGGTCACGGGACGGAACGAGCGGGGGCGGGGACGGGGTCGCGAAGGCGGTGCCCGTCGGCGAACGGCTGGCCGGACGCCTAGGAGGCGGCCCGGCGGCTCCGGGACTTGGCCGGCGGACTGTTGAGCGGCACCAGGCTCGGATGGACCTTGTCGAGCACCACGGCCCGGTCGACGACGCACTTGGAGATGTCGGTGCGGCTCGGAAGGTCGTACATGACCTCGAGGAGGACCTCCTCGAGGATGGCCCGTAGGCCGCGGGCTCCCGTTCCCCTGAGCAGCGCCTGCTCCGCCACGGCCTCAAGGGCGTCCTCGGTGAACTCGAGCTCGACATGGTCGAGCTCGAAGGTGCGCTTGTACTGACGGGTGAGCGCGTTCTTGGGCTCGACAAGGATGCGGATGAGCGCTTCCTTGTAGAGATGGGAGACCGCGCTCACCACCGGGAGGCGCCCGATGAACTCGGGGATCAGCCCGAACTTCATCAGGTCCTCGGGGAGCACGTGGCGCAGCAGCTCGGAGTCGTCCCGCTCGGATGCCTTGCGCACCTCGGCCCGGAACCCCATGCCCTTCCGGCCGATCCGGTTCTCGATGATGGTGTCGATGCCGGCGAAGGCCCCGCCGCAGATGAACAGGATGTTGGTGGTGTCGATCTGGATGAATTCCTGGTGCGGGTGCTTCCGGCCGCCCTGTGGGGGCACCGAGGCGGTGGTGCCCTCGAGGATCTTGAGCAACGCCTGCTGGACGCCCTCGCCGGACACGTCGCGGGTGATCGACGGGTTTTCCGACTTACGGGCGATCTTGTCGATCTCGTCGATGTAGATGATGCCGGTTTCCGCCCGCTTGACGTCGTAGTCGGCGGCCTGGATGAGCTTGAGGAGGATGTTCTCGACGTCCTCGCCGACATAGCCGGCCTCGGTCAGCGCAGTGGCGTCCGCGATGGCGAAGGGCACGTTCAGCATGCGGGCCAGGGTCTGGGCAAGGAGCGTCTTGCCGCACCCGGTCGGACCGAGGAGGAGGATGTTCGACTTGGCCAACTCCACTTCGTTGTCGTGGGGCCCGTTGTTGCCCGCTTGCACCCGCTTGTAGTGGTTGTAGACCGCAACCGACAGGATCTTCTTGGCGTACTCCTGCCCGATGACGTAGTCGTTCAGGAACTCGTAGATCTCCTTGGGCTTGGGCAGCTCCTCGAAGCTCAACTCGGTGGTGTCGGCCAGTTCCTCGGCGATGATGTCGTTGCAGAGCTCGATGCACTCGTCGCAGATGTACACACCCGGACCGGCGATCAGCTTCTTGACCTGCTTCTGCGACTTGCCGCAGAAGCTGCATTTGACCAGATCACCACCATCTCCGAATTTCGCCACGTCGGTTCCTCGTGTTCTGTCAGCGGTCCGTGTTGCTCATTCGTGTGCCATCCGTGCACCAGGCCGGGAGCCGTGCTGCGTCCTCGGAGCCACGACCAGGTGATCCAACCCTAGCCGCGCGACCACCGTGGAGCGGCCCTTGTCGCCCCGCCTATGCCGCGCCGACCGCCTCGATCGGCTGGCTGTCGCGTGCCGAGATCACCTCGTCGACCAGCCCGTAGGCCACGGCCTCGTCTGCGGTCATGATGAAGTCGCGGTCGGTGTCCTTCGAGACCCGTTCGGCGCTCTGGCCGGTGTCGTTGGCCAGCATTCCGTTGAGGAGGTCCCGCATCCGTAGGATCTCCTTGGCCTGGAGCTCGATGTCGCTGGCCTGCCCCTCGACCCCACCGAAGGGCTGATGGAGGAGGATCCGGGCATGGGGCAGTGCGAAGCGCTTGCCCTTGGTACCCGCCCCGAGGAGCACCGCCGCGGCCGACGCCGCCTGGCCGAAGCAGAAGGTCGACATGTCGGGCTTGATGTACTTCATCGTGTCGTAGATGGCGAACAGCGCGGTGATGTCGCCGCCGGGCGAGTTGATGTACAGGTGGATGTCCTTGTCCGCTTCTTCCGACTCGAGAAACAGCAGTTGCGCGCAGACCAGGTTGGCGACGGTGTCGTTGATCGGCGTCCCGAGGAAGATGATGCGCTCGCGTAGCAGGCGGGAGTAGAGGTCGTAGTTGCGCTCCCCTCGGCTGGTGGACTCGACGACCCAGGGGACGCTGTAGGCCCGTGGGCCGATCGACCCGTTCTCCTCTGTCACTCTCACTTCGGGTCCTCCTCCTCGCCCTGGTTCACCGTGAGGTCGTCCCGTGAAACGGGCGACCCGTTCTCATCGACCAACTCGACCGAATCCATGAGCCATCGCATCGCTTTGGCCTTGCGTCGGTCCGAGCGTACCGCCGACAGCCGTCCGGCCTGTTCCAACTGGTTCCGCACCTGGTCGACGTCCATCTCGAGTCGGGACCCCATCGCTGCCAGCTCCTCGTCGAGCTCGTCGTCGGTGATCTCGATGGCCTCGGCCTCCACCAGGGCACGGAGGGCCAGGTCGGCCTTCACACTCTGGAGCGCTCCGGCGCGGAGCTCGTCCAGGAATTCCTGCTCGCTCTTGCCGGTGACTCCGAGGAACTGCGCGAGGCTCAACCCCTGGCCCTCGAGGCGGTGGTTGAGGTCGTGGATCCGCTCTCGGAGCTCCTCGTGCACGAGCTGCTCGGGGATCTCCTCGGTGACCAGTTCGACCAGCGCCTCGATGGTCCGGCGTTGGAGGGCCAGCTGCGCCTCGACGATCCGCCGTTGCCGCAGACGCTCGGCGATGTCGGCGGTGAGCTCCTCCACGGTGGCGAACTCGGAGGCCTCGGCCGCCCACTCGTCGGTCAGCTCCGGCAGCACGGTCTGGCGAACGTCTTTGACCAGCAGGCGGAACGACGCCCGCTGGTCCTCTGTGCCGAGCGTCGACTCGAATTCGAGGATGTCACCGGTCTTGGCGCCGAGGAGCTCGTCGTCGAGCTCTGGGACCACGCCGGCGCTCCCGACCTCGTAGAGGTAGTCCTCGGCCGACAGGTCGTCGTCGTCCCCCTGGGCGCCGGGACCCGAACGCTTCCCGTGGATGTCGATGGTGACCTGGTCTCCGGTCTGGACCGGCCGGGTCACCTCGACCAGCTCACCCGACGTCGCCCGGAGACGGTCCAGCTGGGCGGTGAGCTCCTCCTCGGGAACCTCGAGCGAGGGAACGGTCACCACCAGGCCGGCGTAGCCGGGGATGCTCACGGTGGGGCGGACCAGGACCACCGCGTCGAAGAAGACCGCGCCCGCGTCGTCACCCGAGGTGATGTCGATCTGGGGCTGGTCGATCGGGTCGACCTCTGTGTCCGTCACCGCCCGTGCGTAGAACTCGGGGAGCGCCTCGCGGATCGCCTCGCTGCGCAGGGCTGCGGGGCCGCCCATTCGTGCCTCGATGACCTTTCGGGGCACCTTGCCGGGCCGGAATCCGGGGACCCTGACCTCGCGCGAGAGTCGCTTCAACACGTCGGCGAGCGCTTCGTCCATCTCCGCTTCGTCGATCTCGATGGACAGACGGACCTTGTTACCCTCCTCGGGCGCTGCTGTCGCTCGCATACGAATAGGTGAGTGTACTGGCACCAGGGAGCCCGACTTCCGCTGGTTCCGGCGCCCCGACCGCGCGGGTCAGACGATGAACGCCATCGACTCGACCACCAGTCGGCCGAGCGCGGCGTCGCCTTCGATCCGTGCCTCACCTGTCGCGAGCACCCGGGACGGGTCGACCCGGCCGAGGCCCAGCCGCCAGAACGTCTCCTGGTCCATGCACAGGGCCACCGTGGGGCTCCCCGGAAGGTCCTCGGCCGCGACCCCCCGACCACTGCGGACCAGCACCGGGACCTGCCGGGCCAGGACGCCGGTCACGCTGAACACCACCGAGGTCCCCTCGGGGGGCGCCACCCGCTTTCCCACGACGAAGGGCATGGTCCGCTCGCACCGGTCGAGCACGGTCGACTCGCCGACTCCGTTCCGACCGCCGGGTCGGCCGAGCGCACGGCGGACGTCCTGTTCGTGGGCCCAGCTGTCGAACACCCTCGTCGCCAGGAATTCGCGGAAGGGGACCTCGCCGACCGGGCTCCACCCCACCTGGTCGAACCGCTCGGGCCCGAGCGCCCGGAGCTCGGCGACCCGCTCGGTCACGACCCTCACGAACTCGGCGAGCACGTCGGCGCCGGAGGTGCCGCGTCTGGCGTCCACCCAGGCCTCGTTGAGCTCAGCGAACTGGTTGCGGACGTAGGCCGGCAGGTCGGCCGGCCGCGGAGGGGACGGCTCGCCCCGGATCATGCGCTCGACCCCGATCAGATGGGAGAGCTGGTCCTTGACCGTCCACCCGGGGCAGTCGGTGGCGAGGTCCCACTGGTCGTCGCCGACCTGCTCGCAGGCGCGGACCAGTGAAGACCAGACCTCGGCGAGATGACCGACGGCCGGCTCGCTGTTGGCGGCGGTGGTGGGCACGGGCGTCGCAGGCCGACCGGACCCGAGCCGTCGACCGTTCCCGGTCCGGTCAGCCCGGCAGCACGGCCTCGATGGCGTCGACGACTTCGGGCGCCTCGGGGTCCACTGTCGGGCGGAAGCGGCGGACGATCTCGCCGGACGGCGAGATGAGGAACTTCTCGAAGTTCCACTGGATGTCACCGGCCTCGCCCTCGGCGTCGGCCACAGCGGTCAGCTGCTCGTAGACCGGATGGCGCCCGTCGCCGTTGACCTCGACCTTCTCGAACATCGGGAAGGTCACGCCATAGGTGGCGGAGCAGAACGCGGCGATCTCCTCCGAGGAGCCAGGCTCCTGCCCGCCGAATTGGTTGCAGGGGAACCCGAGGACGCTGAACCCCCGGTCGGCGTAGGTCGTCTGGAGACGCTCGAGGCCCTCGTACTGCGGGGTCAGGCCACACTTCGAGGCCACGTTGACCACGAGCAGCGCCTTGCCCCGGTAGTCGCCGACGGACGCCGGTTCGCCCGACAGCGAGTGCAGGGACGGTTCGTAGATGGTCATGAGGGCAGTGTAGAGCGGGCAGGGTCCGCCACGCACCGGTGTCGGCTCGACGGACGGGCCCGCCGCCCGTCGTCGGACTGCCCGAGCAGGGTCCGGACCGAGGCCGAGCCGAGGTAAAGAAACCGGGTGCGCGGGTCGATGATGGAGGGGGAAGGCGACGCGGACCTGCAGGGAGGTCCGTCGAGGGGTCGGATGACGAATCATGACAGTTGAGGCCGGGCACGTGGAGCGGGCGGGTGCCGCGCGTCACGGCGTCTCCGGCGCGGTCATCCAGGTGCTGCTCTCCCTCGTCCGCTCCGAGGCCGGCGAGTCGGGAGTCGCCCAGACCCTGGCCCTGGCCGGCGAACGTCGTTCTTTTCCGACCTTGGGGGATGTCAACACCTGGACGCCCGCACCGGCCGCGCTCGCTCTGTTCAACGCCGCCGTTCTGGTCACCGGCGACAGCGCCTTGGGGCTGCACGTGGGAGAAGAGGTCCTCTGGACGAGGGACGCGACAGACTTCGCCGGGCGCGTGCTCTCCCTCGGCTCTCCCGAGGTCGTGCTCCGCCACGTCGGTGCCCTCATCGGTCAGTTCGACGCGACGTCCGAGGCAGTGGCCCTCGAGGTGGCCGACGGCCACGCGCTGATCGAGGTCTCACCCGTCGACGGCGAGGGACGGCACGCCCACCTCTGCGAGCTGACCCGAGGCCTCCTCGCCGAGCTCCCGACCCTCTTCGGGCTCGACCCCGCGATGATCAGCGAGCGCGAGTGCGCCGCACGCGGTGGTCGTTCCTGTCGCTACGCCCTGACCTGGCGGCCGAGGAGCCAGGTCGACGTGGAACCCGGAACAGAGCAACGCAGTGCCGAGCAGGAAGCGCAGCCCGGGCAGGGCGGCACCCCGTCCATCGCGGATGCGCCGGCGGGCTCGCCGAACGGGAGCGGCCCGGTCGGTGAGGGCCCGGCAGCGACGGCCGACCGGCTCCGGGACGCGTCGGATGCCCTCGCCGAGGCCGAGGCGACAGCCGCCGGCTGGGAGGCAAGGGCCGCCGAGACCCGCCGGGAGGGCGAGGAGGCGGAGGCAGGGGCGGCGCTGCTGCGAGAGCGGGTCGACACCGAGACGCGTTTCCGGAGGGAGGCCGAAGCAGAGGCAGCGCGGGCGCGCGACCGGGCCGACACCGCGGAGGGCCGGCTGCGCGAGCTGGCCGAAGTGACCGATCGTCTCGAGGGTCTCCTCGTCGAGGGATCAGCCAGCGCGCTCCACCTCGTCGACGACGCGACCACTCCGGTCGCGGTCCTTGCGGAGTGCGCCGACCGGATCGTCGCCGCGGACCGCTACCTGCTCATGCTCCGTCTGGCCCCCGGCACACCGATCGAGCTCCACCACCGTGGACTCGACGACGCGCAGGCCGAGCGGCTGGCCGCCGAGCTCTGGCAGGAGCATCCCGAGGAGGCCGGTGGGTCCCGGGTCATCGTCGACATCGCCTCGCCGCGGCGGCGGTACGGACGCCTGGCCGCGTTCACGTCCGCGGACGCGCCCACAGGCGGAGCGGACGAGCGGATCCTCGGTCACTTCGCCCGCTACGCGGCCAACTTCCTCGACGAGTGCGCCGTGCTGGGAGATACGAGACGCAGCGATGCCACCGCGCGGACGCTGCTGTCCTTCTCCGAGGAGCTCTCGGGTCTGACCACCTTGACCGACGCGGTGCAGCACCTGGCCGATGCCGTCCCGGTGATGACCGGGTGCGACCAGGCCACCGTCTACCTCTGGGACCGTGACTCGGGTGTCCTCACGCCCACCTCCCGAACCGGGGGCCTCGAGTCTGCCGGCGCCTACACGGGTCCCATCGTCTCCTACCGGCCCGAGCAGCGACCCTCCCAACCGGGGCGGGACGCACGGCCGGACCCGTCCGAGGCCGAGGCCGAGGGTCTGGTCATCGTGCGCTCGGACACCCCGGTGGTCGCCCGGATGGTCCGGGAGCGGGAGGTGATGGTCCTCGACGCCGGCGTCGAGGATCCGCAGCTGCGCGCGCTCCTGAGCCGCACCGGCACTGCGGCCTCGGTGGTCGCACCGCTGTTCGCCGCCGGGGCGTTCATCGGGGTCATCGCGGCCAACTTCGGAGCCCAGACCTCGGAGGCCGCCATCCACGACGCCGACCTGCACGAGCGGCTGCTCGGACTCGCCGACCAGGCGGCCACGGCGATCCAGAACCTCGAGCTCCTGGAGAAGGTCTCCCACATGGCCTGGCACGACTCGCTGACCGGTCTGCCCAACCGCCGGCTCTTCGAGGACCGGGTCGAGCAGGAGCTGGTGCGTTCGCGCCGGGTGGGCGAACCGGTGTGCATGTTCTTCGTCGACCTGGACAACTTCAAGACGGTCAACGACACCTTCGGTCACGCCACTGGAGACGACCTCATCCAGCAGGTCGCCCTGCGGCTCGTGGAGACCGTCCGCAGCCAGGACACGGTAGCCCGGGTGGGCGGCGACGAGTTCGCCATCCTTCTCCCCGGACTTGCCGACCAGCTCTCGATCAACCTGTTGGCCGAGCGCATGCTCGAGGGGATCCACACCCCGTTCCTCGTGTTCGGTGAGGAGGTGACCACCTCTGCATCGATCGGGATCGCCATCGCACCAGAGCACGGTGACAGCTACGACGACCTCCTCAACCGCGCGGACGAGGCGATGTACCGGGCGAAGGACCTCGGCCGGAACGCCTTCGAGATGTACCACTTCTCGCCCGACCCCGCCAACCCCGGCAGGCGCGCCCTCGACGACCGCGAGCTCTACGTCGATCTGATCAAGGCGCTCGACGGGAACGAGTTCTTCCTCCTCTACCAGCCCTACATCGACCTGCGCACCGCCCAGGTGGTGGGCGTCGAGGCCCTCGTCCGCTGGGACCATCCCACGCTCGGCATCCTCGAGCCCTCCTACTTCATCGCGCTCGCCGAGAAGAGCGACCTCATCGTGGCCCTCGACAGCTGGGTCCTCTGGCAGGCCTGCCGCCAACTGCGTGCCTGGATCGATCTGGGGCTCGACCCGCTTCGCCTCTCGGTCAACCTGGCGTCGCGCGACCTGGCCAACCCCGACCTGTTCCAGGGGATCCACCGCACGCTGCAGGAGACGGGCGTCGACCCCACCCTGCTCGAGCTCGAGATCACCCGGCGGGTGGTCCTCGACACGACCGGACCCGCACGCGAGAACATCGACCGCCTCCGCCGCCTGGGTGTGCGCTTCACCATCGACGACTTCGGGTCGGGGAACTCCTCGCTCAACCGCATCGGGACCTTTCCGGTCAGCACCCTCAAGATCGACCAGTCCTTCGTCCAGGTGCTCGGGCCCGACGCGGCCGACAACAGCCTGGTCTCGGCCATCATCTCGATGGCCGACCGGTTGGGCCTGGCCACGGTGGCAGAAGGCGTCGAGACATCGCTGCAGAGCCGGGTCCTGCTCCAGCGGGGCTGCACGACTGCCCAGGGCTACTACTTCAGCCCACCCCTGGTGGCCGAGGACGTCGCGCGCATGTTGACAGCCATCACCCCCGCTGAGCTGCCCGATTCGTTCGGCGAGCCCACCGACTGATCGCCCGCCCGGCCGTCCCGGAGGGGTCGGCAAGTGCTTGCTGGAGTTAGCACTTGGGCCTGCCATCCCCCTCTTGCCGGAACCGCCCCGATACCTTCGGTTGGTCGGCGCTCGGATGAGCGTCACCAGGAGCATGAGGAGGAGCCATGGCGTCGTACGAGGGCTACTGCGTGAAGTGCCGCGAAAAACGAGAGTTCGACGGCGAAGAGGTCGAGATGGCCAATGGGCGTCGCTCGGCAAAGGGCAAGTGCCCGGTGTGCGGCACCGGGATGAACAGGATCCTCGGCAAGAAGGCCTGACGGGGCGCACGGGCGGGGCGACGCCCGCTGCCGGGGAGGGTCCGGGCTACTCCGGGTCGGCCGGGAGCGAGAGGCTGTCGATCACCGCTCCCTCGCGCAGTCCCCACTCGCTGACCACCAGCCCACGGAGGTCCAGCTGGCGGACCAGGGTCGAGAGCACCACCGCACCGATCGGGAGCAGTGGGGCGCGCCGTGCCTGGATGCCGGGCAGGGCCATCCGGGCGTCGAGGTCCAGGGTGGCCAGGCGCTCGGCCAACTCATGGATCTGTCCGGCCGGCAACTCGACCTGATTGACGCTCGGCGCGGAGGATCCGCTCCAGGTGTCCGGCCGGTGGAGGCACATGGCGAGTCGGGCGAGGGCCCGGACCGTGCCGCCGCTCGCGATCACCCGACCGCGGGCCTCGGGCCGCTGCACGAGCATCTTGCGGATCGGCCCGGTCCGGGATGTCGCCACCTCCCGGATGGCGCGGCGGTCGGCATGGCTCAGCAGATCGCCGGTGCCCAGCTCCCCGCGGATGCGGGCGGTCCCGAGGGCCACGCTCGCCACCGCGTCCACCCGGTGCACGGTGCCGACGCCCGCTTCGAGGCTCCCGCCGCCGAGGTCCAACCCGAGCACGGATTCGTGGCCGACCCAGACTCCCGCCCGCTGGCCGAGAAAGCAGAGGCGCGCCTCCTCCTCGCCGGTCAGCAGGGTGATCGAGCTGCCCAGGATGCGCTCCATCCGTGTCAACAGGCGGGTGCCGTTCGCCGCCTCCCGGAGCGCGGCGGTGGCCAGGGCGACCACCACATCGGCCCCTGAGCCTTCGGCCGCGGCATGCAGGCGGCGCACGGTGCGAACGGCCAAGGCGGAACGGTCCCCGGGCACACTGCCGGTGCGGGCGACCTCGGTGCCGAGGTGCAGGAACGAACGCCGACGGAGCACCGGCGCCAGCCGTCCGTCCCTGGAGGCGTCCACCACCATCAGATGGAAGGAGCTGCTGCCCAGGTCGAAGACGGCTACACGCACGGTGGGCATCGCCGTGACGCTATCCCGCGCCCGAAGCGTCGGGGACGGTGCGCCGCGGTGACCTACGCTGGCCGGTGCAGTGGCCGAGTGACAGCTCGCCGGGACGTAGCGCAGCTTGGCAGCGCGCCTGCTTTGGGAGCAGGAGGTCGCGGGTTCAAATCCCGCCGTCCCGACCGATTGGGCTTGACCCCGTTCGGTTGGACCCCCCCCTGTTGATCCCGCTTGCCCGATCGGGATGACTGCGCACCTCGAGTCACCCAGACCCGGTCGAGTGCCCGCGCGGTGCCAGCCGGTTCACGTAGCGCATGACCCGTCGGCGAGCCTTCCTGCGGAACCGCTTGCGGAGACGGGTTCGTTGACGGTTCCGGAAGTACCGCTGCCGCTGTTGTAGCCGCCGTTGTAGCCGCCGTTGCCGCCGTCGCTGCTGCCGCTGCCGCTGCCGCTGCCGGCGCTCGCGCACGCGCTCCGGCTCTCCATAGGCCCGTCGGACAGCGGGCACGAGCGCGGAGGCGGTCCGCTGGGCCTTGAGGAGCTCGACGTTCCCCGATCGGTAGGACCGGTCGGGGAGGAGTGCGGCGACCGACGTCCACTCCCCCTGCACCGTGTGCAGCTGTTGGTGCATCGTGCCGTTGTCGAGGAGCTCGTAGGGCATGGCGAGGTAGTGCTCGACGAGCTCGTCGTACCGGTCGGACAGCACAGTCGAGTCGGGGTCCAGGCCACGCACGACGCCGACTCCCGTCGGCGGCCAGTCCACCACGGCGACCTCGAGGTCGGGTCGCTGCTCGCGGAGCAGGACGATCAGCCGCCAGACGTCCCCGCTCCACGGATAGGACGAGCGCTCGCGGCCGGCAGAGACCGCGTTCACGGGAAGGCAGTCGTGGATGAGGATGGTGGAGTCGGCGTGGGCGCTCCGCTCGAGGTTCATGAAGTCCCTGAGCGCGAACTCGAACAGGTGCATGCCGTCGATGAAGGCCAGATCGACGGGGACTCCCCCGAAGAGGGCCGCCAGATCGTGGGATGCGAAGAATTTCGTCGCTGGTCTCGGAGAAGATCCAGCTACCGGCTGGGGCCGGATAGCGGAGATGAGGTTCCGGATCCACGCCGACGCAGGAGGTGCCCGGAAGGGCCAGGGTCAGGGAACGGCCGGTGTTGACCCCGATCTCGACGTAGGTGCGCGGCAGCAGGTGCTGGTGCACACGGTCGAGCATCTCGAAGTACAGATCGTCGTGCCCGGTCAGACGCCCGTAGGCCCGGTCGATGAGTTCCACAGCGGCCTGACTCTAGACCGGGTCCGCCCCGTTCCGATCTCCCCGCCCGCCTGCGGTCGGCACCGACGGGGGCGGGTCACCGTGACCGGGTGAGCCGCCCTCCCCGGCCCGTGCAGCGTGGTTGGCCAGTTCCTGGAGCTCCCAGCGGTCGACGAACACCTTCTCGACCGCCATCCAGACCCCGACCGCCGTCCCGGCGACGAGCAGCACAGCGATCCCGCCCCTGCGATACCGCCCGGCGTCCCGCTTCGAAGACCTGCCGCTCTGCACAGACTGTCGCCCTCCGGATGATTCCGCTGTTCGCATGGATCGCAGGCTTCCATGTTGCCATACGCGACTAGGCGCTCCGCTGCAGCCCGAACCCGACCCCGAGCTCCTCTGGCGGCAGCGGCCGCGAGAAGAGATACCCCTGGGCGAAGTCGCAGCGCAACCCACGCAGCACGATGAGCTGCTCGACGGTCTCGACTCCCTCGGCGACCACTTTGAGGCCGAGCGCGTGGGCCAACGAGATGACCGCCGCGACGATCTCCTCTCCCTCCGGTCCGCCACCCAGCACCTCGACGAACATCCGGTCGACCTTGACGATGTCGAGGGGGAAGCGCTGGAGGTAGCTGAGGGACGAGTAGCCGGTACCGAAATCGTCGATGGCCAGCAGCACCCCGAGCTCCTTGAGCGCCCGGAGCACGACCAGCGCCGCGGCCGCATCCTTCATCAGCGCGCTCTCGGTGATCTCGAGGGTGAGGTGCTCGGGAGGCACGCCGGTCCGTTCCAGGATCTGCTCGACGGTCGGGACGATGTCGGGGTCATCGATCTGTCTTGCCGAGAGGTTGACCTCGACCGACCCGAGCGGACCCGCGGCCTCGAGGCGGTGCCAGTGGCGCAACTGGGTGCATGCCTGCTCGAGCACCCAGGCCCCGATCGGGATGATCAGCCCGCTCTCCTCGGCAACCGGGATGAACCGCTGGGGACCGACGAGTCCGCGATCGGGATGCTCCCAGCGCACGAGCGCCTCCACCCCGACCGTGGTGGCCCCTTCGAGCTCGACCACCGGCTGGTAGTGGAGCAGCAGCTCGCTCCGCTCGAGGGCACGGTGGAGCGAGCGCTCGGTGGTCACCCGGTCGAGTACCTCGATGCGGAGGGACTCCTCGAACGTCTCGACCGCGAAGCCACCCCGGCGCTTGGCCTGGTACATGGCCGCCTCGGCATGAGCGAGCAATTCTTCCGGGTCATCCACGCCGAACGTGTTGAGGGCGACCCCGACCGACCCGTCGAGGAAGACCTCGCTGCCCTCGAGGGCGAACGGCCGCGACAACGCCAGGCGGACCCGTTTCACGAACGCGGCCGCCCGCCGATCGGCCCGGCCACCTGCGTCGCACACGAGCGCGAGGAACTCGTCGCCACCGGACCGGGCCAGGCAGTCGACCTGGGCCGCCACTCCCTCGAGCCGCCGGGCCACAGCACTCAGGACGGCGTCGCCTGCAGCGTGGCCCAGGCTGTTGTTGACCGACTTGAACCGATCGAGGTCGAGCAACAAGACGGCCACACTGCCGGGGGTGCCCGTTCCGCCAGCCGCGGCCTCCGCGAGACGGGATCCGAACTCGGACCGGTCCGGCAGTCCGGTCACCGGGTCGCGACGCAGATCCCGGCCGGCGCGATCACGGTCGACAACGTCGCGCAGGAATGCAGCAACCGTGCGGTCGGTCCCCTCACCGGCAGCGAAGAGCCGTCCTTCGGCACGGAGCCGATGGCCGGCGCGGTGACGGAGTACGAGCGAGAGTCCGCCGGAGGGACCCTCGGAATCGGTGGTCGCCACCGCACCGGTGGCCTGGCTGCCCGCAAGGAGCACGCCGAATGCGGAGCGGGCGAACCCGCCCGGTAGGACGGTGTCGGCCATGAAGTGGCCCACAACTTCGTCCCGGGCCCAACCCAGTAGCTCTTCGGCGCCCGTGTTCCACTCGACCACCGTTCCCCAGCGGTCGATCTCGACATAGGCGTCGGGGCAGCTCGCGATGAGCCATGCGGCGCGGCGGGCGTCCGGAGTGTCCGCTCGTGTCGTGGCCGGAGATGCTGCGGTCGGGTAGGCGGTCAACGCTCGGACACCACTTGCCGCCGCGCCCGCCCGAGATCATCGACCATACGTGTCCGTCCCACCCGGCGTCCGGTGCACGTCCCCCGGAGAGGGCATGCGGTTTGCGGGTCATGGTAGGCACCGCCCCCTCCCACTTCAAGGATTTCCGGTCCCGCCACGCGTTTCCTCGACTCCGGACTCCGCGGCGAGCGTGTCCGGATCGTCGGGACCGACGGACCGCCGACGCCGCTTACGGCGGCGGAGGATCTCGACCGCGACCACGCTCGCCACGATGATTCCCACCACCACGAGCGACCAGAGGCCGACCGTCGTCAGGATGTGGGCGAACGACAATCCGACGACGTACCCGAGCATGGTGTACCCCACGCCCCACAGCAGGCCCCCGAGGGCGTTCCAGAAGAGGAACACCCGGTACCGGAGCCCGCTCATGCCGGCCAGGGCCGGAATGATCGCCCGGGCGAAGGCGACGAAACGGCCGAGGAAGACAGCGGGACCGCCGTAGTGCTCGAGCAGACCCAAGGTGCGCCCGACGGCGGGGTTTCCCCTGAGCGGGCGGCGCTGCAGCAGCCAGGGGCCCGCCACCTTGCCCACTTCGAATCCGACCGAGTCCCCCACGATGGCGCACACCACCACCACCACGATCATCAGCTCGAGGTCGACCCGCCCGAGTCCGGCCAGGACACCCCCGATGACCACTGCGGTCTCACCGGGAATGAAGAATCCCACCATGAGGGCTGCTTCTGCGAAGGCCAGGAACCCGACCAGGGCGTAGGCGGTGGGCCCGTGGAAGTGGAGCAGCCACCCGCTGATCCCTCCCGGATTCGACGGGGTCGAGCTGGCGACCAGCAGACGGGCGCCCGTCACCTGGTCAGGGTGACACTGGTCCAGCTCCGCCGTCGGCAGGCTGGACAGATCAACCAGCGGTCGAACGGACGCCGGGGCAGCCAGCCGGCGATCGGGAAGTGGAGCCAGGCGAACTCGAGCAGACCGACACGGCTGATCGACCCGCAACGCGAGCAGACGACTGTCAGGACACCACGTGGTGGCACCGGCTCCCCCGCCGTCGCGGTTGCCGTGCCGCGATCCTCTTCACCGGCCGGTGTCGCGGCCGAGAAGAGCGCGTGCTTGCCGGCCGGGCGGGGGTGCGCGGGCAGCGGCGACCGCTCCCCACCGGGATCACCCTCGTCCCCGACCGCTTCGGGTTCGACGGGCATCCAGAAGAGCGCTCGCTTCCCGAGCGGATCGGGTCCGGATCCCACTAGCCGGGAGCGCCGGCCACCGCGCTCCTCTCGAGCAGGGTCGCGGCAATGAGGCGGTATGCGACCGCGCCCGGCGAATTCGGGGCGTGCTGGAGGATCGACTTCCCGCGGGCCGGTGCCTCGGCGAACCGGATCGACTTGCGCACCGGCGGTTGGAGGACCGGGATCCCGTACCGGGACTCGACCTCCTCCAGGATGTGCCGGGCATGCTTGGTCCGATCGTCGTACATGGTCGCGATGATCCCGCGGACGGTCAGGTCACCGTTGGCGAAGGCCCGCACGTCCTCGATGGTCTCGAGCAGCTGCCCGACACCGCGGTGGGACAACGCCTCGCACTGCAGCGGGATGAGGACCGAGTCGGCCGCGGTCAGCCCGTTGATGGTGAGCACGCCGAGCGAGGGCGGGCAGTCGATGAGGACGAGGTCGTAGAGGTGCAGCACCGGATCGAGCGCACGGGCCAGGACGTGCTCGCGGCCGGTGCGGGTGAGCAGGTGCACCTCGGAGCCGGCCAGGTCGATCGTGGCCGGCAGCAGGTCGAGGCCGGGCACTCCGGGGACCGGGCACGTGACGTCGGCCACCGCTACCCGGCGCACGAAGACGTCGTGCAGCGAGCGTTGCAGCGCGTCCGGGTCGAATCCCAGGGAGAAGGTGAGACACGCCTGGGGGTCGAGGTCGATGACCAGGGTCCGCTGCCCGAACTCAGCGGACGCCACCCCGATGGAGTGGACGGTTGTCGTCTTGGCCACACCGCCCTTCTGGTTGGCCACGGCGAACACGTCGGTCACGGCCGGAGTCTACGCCTGCCGGCCCTGACCACAACCTGGACGCCAGCAGGTCAGAAGCCGGCCATCCCGACGACCGGCTTTTGCAGCCGGGTGCCGCCTGCCGAACCGGAGAAGGGGGCGGAGAAGCTGAACAGCCCGCCGTCTGCGGCGACCAGCCGGTAGCCGAAGGCATCGTCAGAAGCCGCCATCCCGACCACGGGTGCAGCCAATGGCGTCCCGCCGGACGACCCGTAGAAGGGGGCCTGGCCGAACGAGAAGATGCCTCCGTCGGCGGCGACCTCCCAGTAGCCCCCGGTCGAGGTATCGGTGGCGGTGCCGACCATCGGCTCGGCCAGCGGCGCGCCGCCCATCGACCCGGAGAAGGGGGCGTCGCCGAAGGCGAAGATCCCGCCATCGGAAGCGACCAGCCGGTACCCACGGCCGTCGGCGGAGGGCGAGATGCCCACGATCGCCGCGTTGAGATGGCTGCCGCCCATCGAGCCGAGGAACCGGGCGTCGCCGAAGGCGAAGATCCCGCCATCCGCGGCGACCAGCCAGTAGCCGCCCCCGTCAGGGGTGGCGGCGATGCCCACGATCGGTGCGTTGAGATGGCTGGCGCCCATCGAGCCGTGAAATCCTGCCTCGCCGAAGGCGAAGACCCCGCCGTCGGAGGCGACCTCCCAGTAGCCGCCGGTCGAAGGCGACATGGCGATGCCCACGATCGGCGCGTTGAGATGGCTGCCGCCCATCGAGCCGCAGAACGGCCGGTCCGGGGTCGGATAGGCGAAGATCCCGCCGTCGGAGGCGACCAGGTCGTACCCCTCGAGGGCGGCCGCCGGAATGGAACAGCCGGGGACCGAGCCCGGTGCAGGCGTTCCCCCGGCGTCCCCGGTCAACTGCGGATCGTGGTGGAACATCGGCCACGCGCCCGTGCCGACGGCTTGCCCCGCGTTGATCCCGGAGATCTCGTAGTGGTAGACGACGCCCTGTCCACCGGTGACCACTCCGCTGTAGCCGGCCAGTGTGATCCCGACGGTGCCGTTGGGGTCGGCGGTGACGAGCGGCGAGTTCTGCAGACCGACGTCCGCCCCCAGGTAGGCGATCTGCTGGCCGGTCTGCCCGTCGAGGACGTACGCGCCGTTCTCCGTCGGCGCAACGATGTCGTCGTGGCCGCTGCCGGTGAGATCCGCGGTCACCACGGATCCGACGACCGGGGAGGGCAGCGAGACCCGCCAGTCGGTTGCCCCGGTCGCGGCATCGAGGACCCACACCGAACCAGCGCTGCCGGCGTCGGTGCCCTCGACAACCTGGAGGCTGCCGTTGCCGAGCACGTCGGAGAGGGCTGGCGAAGAGAAGGTGCCGCCGTCGAGCCGGGCCGACCAGACCGACCGACAGTGGGTATCGAAGGCCGTGACGGTATCGGTGTCCGAGGCGTTCGCGAAGAAGGTACCGGTGCCCACGACGATCCCGGTCGCCCCCCCGGGTAGGAATCCGCCCACCGCCGGCGATGAGTCGACGACCTGGTTGGTGTCGGCCCGGCAGATCAGATTGCCGGTGCCGGAGAGGATGCGGACGTGACCGCCGTTCTGGTAGGTCTGGCCCCTGCCGGTGCCGGCCGACTGGTCCGCTCCCTGGATGATCTCGTCGACGCCTGTGCCGTAGAGATCGGCGAGCGCCGCGGTGGCGTGCACGCTGTCCGAGTCGAAGAACGGCCACCCGCGCAGTGGCGCGCCGGTCGAGGCCGCGATCGTGTAGCCGACCTGACCGAGCGAACCCGCAGAGGCGCTCGCTCCGGTTCCCGAGGACGGCTGCAGGTTGCCGATTGCGATCCCCGCCTCGACCCCGGCTGCCGGATGGGCGTCAGAGGACGGATCGACGACCGGAGTGAACCATTCGCGGTGGCCGGCCGGCCCGTAGGCCTGGTACCCCCCGGTGTCCGGGTCGGCGTCGTTACCGCTGCCGACCAGCACGGAGTCGTTCGTGCCGGGACGGGAGAGGACCGAGGGGGTCGAGTCGATCGGGCCGCTCTCGTCGGTCACTCCGACGTTCCCTCCGTTCGACCATCCTCCGGGGATGGTCGGAGCGGTGGGCGAGGTCCCCGGCGACGGGTTCCCGAGGTGGAAGGCGTAGAGGTTTCCGGTCCGATCACCGACGACGGCCGAGGGCTGTCCGTCGAGATCTGCCACGATCGGTGAGGAGAGTGCGATCGGCGCGCCCTGGTCGGGCAGCGCCTTGGTCCAGGTGCAGTTCCACGTCGACGGGAGCTGGTCGGCACCGCCACATGTCGTGCCCGACGGCGTGGCGCCGGCCCGTAGGGGGGTGGCGATCGTCACAGCGGCACCGGCCGGGGCCGCGAGCAGCACGCCGAACAGAACCCGGACACCCACTGCGCCACGGCGGGACCGCAAGCGGACGGCTCGTGGCGCTCGCGTCGACGCTCCGAGCACGGAGAGGGAGGGCAGGACCGCGCGAATCGAGACAGCCTACGGAATCCGAGCGCCGCGTGGAGGTCGCCCTCTGCCCGCGCACCGTGCAACGGCGGCAGACCCCGGCAGCGCCTGACCTCATGAGAGAAGTCACGTGGCGGAATTCGCGCCCCCGGCAGGAGTCGAACCCGCAACCTGGTGGGTAGAAGCCACCCGCTCTATCCAGTTGAGCTACGGAGGCGAGGCACAGACCGCCGGCCGCGGACCATCCGTGCCTGCGTCGGCTGTGCCATACTGGAGCTCCATGGTGGCCGTAGCTCAGCAGGTTAGAGCGCCAGGTTGTGGCCCTGGAGGTCGGGGGTTCAAGTCCCCTCGGTCACCCCGACGCGCCCAGGGAACCCGGGTCTCCCCGTCTGGCGACGGGGCTACCTTTCACGGCACGCGCCTCTAGCTCAATGGCAGAGCAACGGACTCTTAATCCGCAGGTTCCGGGTTCGAATCCCGGGGGGCGCACCCGAGCAGGCATCCGATCCACGCCCTCGCCCTGCCTAGGGGCAGAGAGCCGTGAGCAGGTGGTTGGCGGCGGATCTGAAGCGCTTGACATCACCAAACGAGCGGGCGATCAGCATGGCGCCCTCCAAACCGCTCACGATTGTGCGTGCTTCCTCGAGTGGAGACCCGGGGAAGGTCACCAGTCCGTCGTCGCGACCTTGCGTCAACACCTCGGCGAGCCACTGCTCGTTTCGTTCGAAGAAGTCTGCGACCGCACCCTGCATCCCGGCCGACAGGGTCTCGTACTCGGCCGCCAACATGCCGCACAGGCACATCCTCTGGCTCCCCAGCACGCCGGCGTAGAGATCGGCATAGGCAGCGAGCTTGCGAATGGGATCTTCAGAGGAATCGTCGATCTCGACCAATGCGGCAAGGAACCGGGTCGCATAGCGGGCGATCAGGGCCTCTCCGAGTTCCGCCTTGCTCGGGAAGTGATAGTGGATGGCGGCAGTGGTGAGACCCACCTCCCCGGCCACATCGGCATAGCTGAAGGCATTGAAGCCGCGTACCTGGACCAGGTGTTCCGCCACGTCGAGTATCTCGGCGGCTGTCTCTGTCGTTTCCTCCTGCGCCTGCGCCACTCGGTTCATCCTCACAGATCCCCTCGTCACGTCCGAGGGTACCACTTGACTTCTACCTACTAGTAGGTAAGGTACCAATTAGCGGGGTGCACCGACCAATGGATGGCGTCCTTGTCGACTGGTCACGAGTCACGGACGGTCGGGAAGGTCGTCGCAGTGGACCGGTTCGGTGCAAGCAACGACGCGAACCCGTGAGGCCCACAGTGGCCGGAGCGGATCCGGCCTGAACAGAAGAAAGGGGCTCTTGTATGGTCCGGAAAATGATCGACTGCCGTAAGGTGCCCAACGACATCGGCTGCACGCTTACCATCGCCGGAACGGAAGAGGAGACTCTGGACGCGGCGGTAGCGCACGCGGTTGCAAAGCACGGTCACCAGGACACGCCTGAACTTCGCGAGATGATTCGATCCGGCCTGGAAGATGTCTCGCCGGCCATGGCATAGCGGTTACGAACATCGTCGTCGGCCCGAGCAGACCGATGGATCGCCTCGAGATTGTGGATACATTCGGTGCGGCCTGGGGTGCTCACGACCTGGACGCAACGCTTGCACTCATCACCGACGACTGCGTCTTCGAGTCCACGGAGCCGGGGCCTGACGGCATCCGCTACAAGGGTCGAGACGCCATTCGGAAGGCCTGGCAGCCGATCTTTGACGACGTGCACGCTGTCTTCGAGGCCGAGGAGACCTTCGCGGCCGACGACCGAGTGGTGCAGCGCTGGCGCTACTCGTGGGCGGACGGCCACATTCGGGGGGTGGACCTGTTCCGCTGTCCGGAACGGGCTCGTCTCGGAGAAGCTCTCCTACGTGAAGGGTTGAGAGGGACGCGGCCAGACCCGTTGGTTCAGTTTCGAAGCGGCGCATGAGCGGCGTGGCGACATGTCGAGCCCTGACCGCACGACGCAGGTCAGCGTGGGGTGATCCCCCACGACCCGGTCCATCGTCCGCCCGGCTGCAGACGGGCGAGGTCCGTCCCCGACCGGAGTGCGTCGGGCGGACAGGTCATCGGCTCGACCGCCAACGAGGTGCGGCGCTGCTCGGGGTCGAGGGTGTCTCCGGTGTAGATCATGAAGTAGCGGAAGCGGTCATCGGCCCACACGGTGACTCGTCCGTCGCCGTCGGGATGGTCGATTTCGACGTGGGCTCGGCCATCGGTGTCACGGGTGAGGTCGGTGAACGCGGTGTCGAGGCAGGTGACGCCGATCATCCGGGAGGTCGTGTAGTCGAATTCCGTACCGGCCACCCCGACCAGCCCCTGGGGCAACCCGCGGTCGTCGGTGAGCAGTCGACGCGAGGCCGGCACCCGCAGGCGGACCTGATCCACGGTCGGGGTTCCGACGGTGAGGTAGGGATGGAAGCCGAGACCGAAGGGGAGATCGGAGGGGCCGATGTTCTCGGCGTCGGCGGTCACGGTGAGCCCGTCCCGCCCCAACCGGTACTCGAGGCCGAGCCGGAGTGCGAACGGGTAGGCGGGTGACGGCCGGAGCTCACATTCGAGGTCGACCCGGTTCTGTGCGCGCCCGACCATCCGCCACGGCACCCACCGGACAAGGCCGTGGATGGCGGTGCGTCGTTCCGGCTCGTTGAGCGGAACTCGAGCGGCCACCCCGTCGAACGTGTAGGCGCCGTCCCCGAGCCGGTTGGGCCACGGCGCAAGCACCTGTCCGCGACCTCCGTGACTCCACTCCTCGGGCCCGAACCCGTCGAGCACCGAGCGGTTCCCCACGGTCAGCGAACGGAGGGTGGCCCCCACCTCGGTGACCACCGCCCGCTGGCTACCGTGCCCGATCACCCACTGGTCGCCGGTCGCGGCTGTGGTCTCGGCGGGGCGCTGATCGGGGGCGGGTGGGCGTCGTGTCATGGGCTGGGCTGGTCGAGTCGTGTGAACAGTGACACCGGCGGGCAGACCCGGAGCCGCTTGGTCGCCGGTCGATGTCGCCCGGTATGGTAGGCGAAGCGACTGCGCCGGCCCGCTGGGCCGGCCCCGCGATGGACCGACGCCCCGCCTGCCGTCGGCTGCCCCGCGGCCCGATGAAACGGAAACGTCCTCCATGCGCATCCTGATCACCAACGATGACGGCATCTTCGCACCCGGGATCGCGGCCCTGGCCCGGGGTCTCCTGGCGACGTTCGGCGACCGTCACGAACTGATGGTGGTGGCCCCGCTCACCGACCACAGTGGCGCCGGAGCGGCAGTGGGAGCGGTATACGAGCGTGAGTCGATCCCCTACGAGTCGGTCGAGATCCCGGGGCTCGGCGCGGTGCCCACCTACGGGATCGACGGGTCGCCCGCCCTGGGTGTCATCCTCGCCTGCATCGAGGGATTCGGACCTCGTCCCGAGCTCGTGGTCTCGGGGATCAACCACGGCATCAACGCAGGACGGTCGGCACTCCACTCGGGCACGGTCGGCGCCGCCCTCACCGGGGCCCAGTTCGGCGTCCGGGGCCTGGCCGTCAGCATCGCCTGGAGTGCCGATCCGGTGCCGTGGGAGACCGCCGTCGGACTGGCCACCGGGATGGTCCCCGGGCTGGCCGAGACCGAACCGGGCACCGTACTCAACCTCAACGTGCCGGCGGTGACCCCCGACGAGCTCAAAGGACTCCGCCACGGGACCCTCGGCACGATCGGCCTCATCCGCTCGGTACGCAGCGCGTTCGCCGGTCGACGGCACGCCGGTCGACCGGACCGGCGGGGCCGTCACCCTCGCCCTGCGCGGGAGCGGTGTCTCGACGGAACGCCTCAGGGAGCGGGCGGAGCTCGAACCCGGGTCCGACGCCGCCCTCGTCGACGAGGGTTGGGCATCGGTCACCCCCTTGATCGGCGTCCGCGAGGACGTGACCGAGCGGGGCGACCGGGCGCTCCTCGCCGCGTTGGCCTCCCACGGAGCGGGATAGCGGTACCTGCGCCACCCGTCAGGACCGCCTGGTCCATCCACGCTGGTGCATGCTGACGCAGAAGCGCGCCCACCTGGTCATCGGAGATCTGGCCGAAGTCGTCGTACCAGAGGCCGACGGCCACGAATCGCTCGGGTGTGGCCAGGCTGACCACTTCGTCCGCCACCCTCCCGAGGTCCCGGACCACCTCGGGTGGAGCGACCGGTACGGCCAGGACCACCCGCTGTGCCCCGAGGGTGCGTGCAACCCCGATCGCGGCACGGGCGGTCGCACCGGTGGCGAGTCCGTCGTCGACGATGAGCGCCGTCCGGCCGCTGATCGAGAGCGGGGGTCGGCCCCCCCGTAAGCGCCGTACCCGCTGGTCGAGCTCCCGGCGCTCCCGCTCCTCGACCGCTGCGACCGCCTGCTCGGTGAGCCCGGCCCTGTGGACGAGGTCCGTGTCGACCAGCCGCACGCCACACTCCCCGACCGCCCCGAACCCGGTTTCCGGGCGGAACGGGAGCCCGAGCTTGCGGACGATGATCAGATCCAGCGGGGCGCCCAGCTGCTCGGCGACCTCGACGGCAACCGGCACCCCGCCGCGCGGGAGCGCGAGCACGACCGGGGACCCGCCCCATTTCCGGGACAACCGCTCGCCGAGCAGCCATCCGGCCTCGAACCGGTCCCGGAAGACCCACCCGCCGGGGACCCCGCTCGCACGGACCATCTCAACGGGCTCCCGGGGCCAGGTCAGCGGATGGTCGTCCGGCGCCCATCCCGACCCTGCCTCCTCGAAGCATCCATCGTCACTACTCCAGGTTCTGCCCACCACCCCGGACGCGGAAGGGTCCTGTGCATCGCACCGCCCGGCAGGCACCGCCCGTCGATCTCGAATTGCCCGAAAGGGCAAGAGTTGACATGAATACCACTATAAGTAGTATTATTGCTACTCTTGGTGTTCGCCTCCGGGCTCCGACGACGGTAAGGAGGCGCACGCCTTGCGTTCGCTCCGGTTGCACATGGTCTCCGCAGCGATCGCATGCGCGACGCTTGCCGCCCTCGCCGCGTCGCTGGTGCCGTTCGGCGCTGCAGCTGCGGCAACGGGTCTGCCGCGCCACCACCGGCTCCACCGGGTACCGATCGCCGCGACAGCCGGTCGCACGGCGGCCGAAGTCACCTCGCGCCTTGCACTCGACGGCATCGACACCGGGGATACCGGTTCTGGGCAGTCCCCGACGGCTCCCTCGCCCCCCGGGCTCACCATCGCCCTGGCCTCGCTCCACCTCGCGGTTCCGATCGCCCCGGCCGTCGTTCCCTCTCCGCTGGTCCCGCTGGTGACCCTTGGACCCCCGGCGGTCCCCCCCTCCGGAGGTGTGTGGGTTGAACTCCGCCAGTGCGAGTCGGGCGGCGACTATGCCATCGACACCGGCAACGGGTACTACGGGGCATACCAGTTCTCGCTCCAGACCTGGCACGGTCTCGGCTATCCGGGCCTCCCGAGCGATGCCCCACCGGCCGTGCAGGATCAGGCCGCCAGCCGCCTGCAGGCCCGCAGCGGTTGGGGCCAGTGGCCCGCCTGCTCGCGCCGACTCGGCCTCTGACCGGGTTCGACCACCGACACCACCCGGGGCGGGGTCAGCCTGCCGCATCCGGTCCTGGGAGCTGGCCGTCCAGCCAGTCGAAGATGACCTGGGCCGAGAGGCGGATGTTGTCGGACTGGCAGTGGGTCGACGTACCGTCCTCCGGGCGGAACACCACCGGTGTGACCGGGCCGGACACACCGGCGACGAACGACTCGAACTGCGCGATCGGCTCGGGTCCCTCGCGCTCCCCGACCAGGGCCAGGACCGGACAGCGGATGTCGGCGGAGCGGTCGCCGAGACGGTAGGCGGCCATGGCCTCGCGCCATGCGTGGAAAGAGGGGACACCGAAGCGGGTGCAGATGGCCTCGATCCCCCACTGCATCTGTCGGGGCATGAGGTCCTCGGGGACGCCGGCGACGTCCTCTGGCCGGATGTCCCGCACCATCCGGTACACGTCCGTTCCGACCCACGCCTCCATGTACCGGCTCATGTCCACGACCGGTGGGTTGGCTACCAGCGCCCCGACCCGCGGATCGGAGGACGCGGCCCGGGCTGCGAAATAGGACCCGAAGCTCTCGCCGGTGAGTGCCAGCCGGTCGGCGGCGACATCGGGCCTGCCCTCGAGCTCGTCGAGGACCGCGGCCAGCGGCACCTC
The DNA here is from genome assembly GCA_963725275.1 of uncultured Acidimicrobiaceae bacterium. GTDB lineage: Bacteria > Actinomycetota > Acidimicrobiia > Acidimicrobiales > RAAP-2 > Bog-756. The sequence goes on from CAVRXS010000001.1 coordinate 218,959, forward strand.
GTAGTCGGGACGGAAGGTCATCGCCGGGTTGGTGCGCATGCAGCCGAGCTGCCCGGGCCCGTCGAACACGAAGACGTTCCACCCGCGCTCGGCTCCGGGGGCCCCGAGGTGGAAGTAGAGCTCCTCGGCACTCGAATCGAATCCTCCCACCCCGACCAGGGTGGGACGACCGCCCCGGTCCGCGCCGCCGGCGGCCGGCCGTACGAGATACCCGGGCAGCGAACCACCCTCGAAGGGGATCTCGACCCTCTCCACGGGTGGATCGAGCAGCGCCGAGGCATCGGAGAAGCAGGCCAGGCTCCGCTCACCCGCCCGCAGGGCCCCGCCGGTGGTCCCGGCTGCGTAGTACTCCGCCGTCCGGTAGTACGTGGAGGCCCGCAGCAGATGGTCACGCGCGACTGACCCGCCGACCCGCGGACAGGCAGGACCTCCCGCGCTTCTCGACACGCTCGGCAAGGCCCTCGAACGCCGTGGCCCAGCTCTCGGGACTGCCGTCGGCGATCTCCGCCACGATCGCCAGGCACTCCCCCACCGTCGAACCGCCGTAGTCGGCCACCCCGAGGGTCCGGATCAACTGGTAGTTGAACTCGTCGTCGCGGAAGCCCTCCACCCGGACGGCGCTTCGGACCACCTCGGAGTCTTCGAAGGACACGGCACTCATTTCTCGCGGCCGGAGCCCGAACCGCGGGGTGGGCCCCCGGCGGTCATTGTGCCCGATCCCCGGCCTACGCTGCGAGATGCGCGTCGCAGCCGTTCAGACCACCGCGCAGACCGACCGCGAGCGCAACCTGCGGGCAGCCGACGCCCTGGTGGAGACCGCAGCCCGGGCGGGAGCGACCCTCGTGGTCCTCCCCGAGTACTTCTCGGTGGCCGGTACGCCCGAGGCCTTGCGGGCGGGTGCAGAGACGATCGAAGGACCGACGGTCTCCTGGGCCTCGGGAGCGGCAAGGCGCTGGGGCATCCACCTGCTGGCCGGCAGTTTCCCGGAGCGCCGCGACGACGCGGCGGAACGGCTTGCCAACACCTCCTGCGTGCTCGGACCGGACGGCGCGGTCGTATCGGTCTACCGCAAGATCCACCTCTTCGACGTGGACCTGGCGGGCGCTGCCTTCCGCGAATCGGACACCATCGCCCCGGGTGAGGATGCGGTGACCGTCGCGCTCGACGGCGAGGGTGCGGTCCTCGGGCTCTCCCTCTGCTACGACGTGCGCTTCCCCGAGCTCTACCGGATGCTGGCTCTCTCCGGCGCCACGGTGGTCGCGGTGCCCGCCGCGTTCACCGCCGCCACCGGGCCCGCCCACTGGGAACTGCTCCTCCGGGCCCGTGCCGTCGAGGAGCAGGTCTTCGTGATCGGCGCCGGCCAGGTCGGCCAACTCCCACCGGGGATGCCCGACTGTCACGGGCACTCGATGATCGTGGATCCCTGGGGGACGGTCCTGGCCGAGCGCGACGACCCCACGCCCGGCGTGGTGATCGCCGAACTGGACTTCGACACCCTGACCAGAGTGCGGGCCGAGCTGCCGGTGCTGGCAAACCGACGACCCGCGGCGTACCGTGGACTGCATGACGACAGGGGGGGCTGAAGCGGCACACACGTCTCGGGGGGCGCCCAGAGTGCAGCCGGCCGGTACCGGCGCGGGGCAGCAGGCCGTCCCCTACGAGGTCGGGATGTTCGAGTCGGAGGGCCTCGAGCTCTATTACGAGGTGCACGGACAGGGTCCGCGGGTCCTCGTCTTCCTGCACGGGATCCTGCTCGACGCCAACCTCAACCGCCGCCTGGCCGTCGACCTCGCCGCGAGGGGGAACCGGGTCATCCTGCTCGACCTGCCCGGGCACGGCTTGTCCGCGCGCCCGATGCGGGCATCGTTCCACCGGATGGACACCTACGCGCACCACGTGGTGAACCTGCTCGACCACCTGGACATCGATCAGGCGGTGATCGGCGGGGTCTCCCTCGGCGGGAACGTGAGCCTCCTCGTGGCCGCGCAGGCGCCCGAGCGGGTCCGTGGTCTGGTCATCGAGATGCCGGTGCTCGAGTGGGCACTCCCGGCCGCCGCGGCCACCTTCATCCCCATGCTGTTCGCAGTCCACTACGCGCGGCCGCTGGTGAACCTCGTGGCCAGCGTGTTCCGCCGGCTCCCCCGCACCGGCAACGGCCCGGTCGACAGCGTGATGAACACGCTCTCCAACGACCCCCGCGAGACAGCGGCCGTGCTCCACGGGATCCTGGCCGGGCCGATCACGCCGACCGTCGCCGAGCGGGCCGCCATGCAGGTTCCGGCCGTGGTCATCGGCCACCGGAGCGACCGTGTGCACCCGTTCCACGACGCCGAGCAACTGGCACGGCGCCTCCCCCAGGGCCACCTGCTCCAGGCCAACTCGGTACTCGAGCTGCGGGTCCACCCCGAGCGCCTGACCACCGAGATCGACCGCCTGCTCGACACGGCGTGGGCAAACCCTTCCCAGGATGTGAGCAAGGCCGGCTGACCGCCCGGAACGCTCGGCCCTCACTCGTCGGGGTCGGCCTGCCGCGATCGCTTGCGCTCCGATCGGCGGCGCTTGGCATCCAGTCTGCGTTCCTTGGACGCCCGGGTCGGGCGCGTCGGGCGACGGGGCGTGTCGACGCGCAGTGCGGCGGCCAGGCGCTCGCGGAAGCGCTCCGTGGCGAGTTGCCGGTTGCGGAACTGCGAACGCTCGTCGTCGGCGACCACCCGGAGCTCCGAGCCGACCCGCTCGATGACCCTGGCCCGCTGGCGCGGGCCGAGGGCGGCTGAGCCGGCCACGTCGAAGCGGAGCTCGACCCGGGTGTTCACCTTGTTGGCGTGCTGACCGCCGGGACCGCCGCTCGGGCCGAACCGGAACTGCAACTCGGAGACGGGGACGTGCACCGACCCGGTCACCCGGACGACTTCGGGGCCCGAGGCACCGTCCCCTCCAGATGTCACCGTTCGCCCCGTCGGCACTGCCTCGCTCGGCGCACGGACAGAACCTACCGGAACCCCGGTCCTACACTCACCCCATGACTGCAGCCGATTCCACAGCGACGCCGCTCACCGGCCAGGTGGCCCTCATCACCGGTTCGTCGTCGGGCATCGGCGCCGCGACCGCCCGCCGGTTCGCCTCCCTCGGTGCCACCGTGGTGCTCAACTCGGTGCGTTCCGTCGAGGCCGGCACGGCGCTCGCCGCCGAGATTCCGGGAGCGGACTATCTGCGGGCTGACGTGGCCGACCAGGCGCAGGCGGTCGGGCTGGTCGACCAGGTGGTCGCCCGTCACGGACGCCTCGACATCCTGGTCAACAATGCCGGCACCACGGCGGTGATCCCGCACTCCGATCTCGATGCGGCATCGCCCGAGATCTGGCGACGGATCTTCGACGTCAACGTGATCGGCACCTGGCAAGTCACCGTGGCAGCCGTCCCGCACCTCCGCACCTCCGGCCGCGGCCAGGTGCTCAACGTCTCGTCGGTGGCCGGCGACCGTCCGGTCGGCAGCTCCATCCCCTACGCGTGCTCGAAGGCGGCCCTCAGCCACATGACCCGCCTCCTCGCATACACCCTCGGCCCCGACGTCCGGGTCAACGCGGTCGCACCGGGCCTGGTCGACACGCCGTGGACCGAGGGATGGACGGCGGTGCGCGAGTTCGTCCGCTCGGAGGCGCCCCTCCGACGCTCCGCTACACCCGACGATGTGGCGGAGGTGCTGGTCGGTCTGGCCCGTGCTACTTACGTGACCGGCGAGGTGGTCCTCGTCGACGGTGGCATCCACCTGCGCTGATCGAACGCGGCGTCGGGGGCCTCAGGTCAGGACGGTGTCGATCGCAGTGCCGGCCCGGATGGTCCGGGTGACCGGGGTGCGGTCGGCGATTTCGGCCAGGCGGGTCCGCTGGAGATCGTCGAGCGGAGCCGCGCAGTGGATGCTCCGGTCGATCCGCTCGGTCCGTCCTGACCGGTTGTCGGTACGGAACAGCTGCGCCCGTACCCGCACCTCCCCGAGCTCCCACCCCTTGCGGTCGGCGTACATCCGGAGGGTCGCCGCGGTGCACTGGACCAGTGCGGCGAGCAGCAGCTGATACGGATTCAGCCCGCGATCGCCACCGCCGACCGAGCTGCCCTCATCGACCACCAGCCGGTGCCGGCCGGCACGGACCTCGCCGAGGTACCCCTCGGAGTTGACCAGCGTGACCAGGCTGAGGGGCCGCTCCTCCTCGCGATCGGTTGGCGGTTCGTCCACTGCTCCTTCGTAGCACCGAACCCGCAGCGTGGTGCACCTTCCCCCGACGCGACGAAAGTGCGAGAGTGGAGGAGTGGGAACCATCACGGAGCTCGCGAGACCTGGACGTCGTGACCGGTCGGGCCACCGGCCGTTCCCCTGGCTGAGCACGGACGCATGGATCATGGTCGCCGCGCTGCTGGCACCCGTCGCCGCGGCCATGGCCCTCATCCCCTGGCGGAGCCGTTCGGACACCGCCGACAACGCCATGATCCTCGTCGTGGTCATCGTGGCCGTCGCCAGCACCGGACGGAGAGCGGCCGCAGCGGTCTCGGCCTTGGTCGCCGCGCTCTCCTTCGACTTCTTCCTCACCCGGCCATACCAGTCGTTCCGGATCAGCCGGAACTCGGACCTGGTCACCGAGATCCTCCTGCTGGTCGTGGGACTCTCCGTCGGTGAGCTGGCTGCCCGCGGAAGGAGGCACCGTGACGCGGCCTCCAACAGCCGCCATCAGGTCGCGCAGCTCCACCGGATCACCGAGCTCGCCGCCAGCGGCCGCGATCCGGCCTCGGTCGCCGGCACCGCCGCCGCCGAGCTGCGCACGCTGCTGTCCCTGCGCGGCTGCCGCTTCACCCGGCACACCCCCGACGGGCTGACCGCCCGGGTGACGCCCGACGGCGAGGTCGTGGTCGGCACCGAGACCTGGCCCACCGGCACGCTCGGACTGCCCACACGGACGGTCGACCTTCCGGTCCGGGGGGGCGGCTGGGTGTTCGGCCACTTCCTGCTCGACCCCACACCCGGAACGCCGGTCCCACTCGTTGACCTCACGGTGGCGGTGGCCATCGCAGACCAGGTCGGCGCGGCCATGGCCGCCGAGGAGTACACAGCCGATCGTTCGCACCCGGTCTGAACCGCACGGACGGGCCGGTCTGCCGGGTGGGGGTAGGCTGCCACGGCTTGTCAGGTGCGCCGGGAAGACTGGTCGGCTCTGAGTACTTCGCGTGGAGGCCGCTCGACCGATCCTGAGCTCACCCCAGTCGTCCCCGTCCAGGTGACCCCTCCGTCGCGTCGCCGACGCAAGCTCCCCGGCTGGCGTGAGGAGGCGCTCCGCACCACCTTCTGGCTGGTTCCCTGCATCCTCGTGGTCGCCGCGCTGCTGCTCTTCGCCGCGACCTTCGCGGTGGACATCGCCGCCTACCACCACGAGCTCTCCTTGCCGTTCTGGTTCCGGACCGGATGCGCCGACGCCGGCCGCCAGGTGCTCATCGCCATAGCCGCCGCGGTCATCACGGTGATCGGCGTCGTCTTCTCCATCACCATCCTGGCGTTGACACTCGCGCGTCCGAGCAGTTCGGTCCGCGCATGATGCGTCACTTCATGCGCGACCTCGGCAATCAGATGACGCTGGGCATCTTCGTCGGCACCTTCGTGTACCCCGTCGTGACGCTCGGCTGCATCACCACCACCTCGACCGGGGAGTTCGTGCCCCACCTCTCGATCACCGTCTCCGAGGCGCCCCTCCTGGTCGATCTCGGCGTCCTGATCTACTTCATCCACCACATCGCAAAGTCGATCCAGCTGCCGGAGGTCATCGCCCAGATCGCCGACGACCTCCAGGCGGCCATCGACACCGAGTACCCGCGAGCCATCGGAGACCCGCCGGCGGACCAGACGGGCCGGACGGACGAGAGCGGCCGGAGCGTCACCGAGGTCGTCGCGCTGCTCGACGAGCGCGGGGCCACCAGCGGCCACCAGCGGCTACCTGCAGTTCGTCGCGTACGGAGAGCTCGTACGGATCGCCACGCCTCTCGACGCGGTCATCCGGCTCTCGTATCGTCCGGGACACTTCGTGCTGGCCGGTCGGCCGCTCGCCACCGTCTGGCCCGGTGGTGCGGCACACTGCGCTCGCCAAGGCACACCTGAGCGGGCCACACCGGACGTTGAGCCAGGACCCTGTTTTCGCCATCGATCAGCTGGTCGAGATCGCCATTCGCGCGCTCTCACCGGCGGTCAACGACACCTTCACCGCGCTCACCTGCATCGACTGGCTCTCCGCCGGGCTCGGCCAGATCTCCGGTCGGGTGTTCGGCGAAGGCGTCTACCGGGACGAGTTCGGTCGGATCCGTCTGATCGAGCTCGATCCGAGCTATCCGCGCATGGTCAACCGTGCATTCGACAAGGTGCGTCAGGCGGGCCGCGGGATGCCGGCGGTCATCATCCGCCTGCTCGACTCGGTTACCCACATCGTCGAGTACACGAGGGACGCGACCCAACGGGAGGTCCTGCTCCGCCAGGGGGACATGATCCTGAGGGGTGCCGAACGGCCTGAGGGGTGCCGAACGGGATGTCGACGAGCCCGAGGACCTGGCCGACATCCGGCGACGGCACCTCGCACTGGTCACCGCTGCGCAGCGGATGCAGCAGGACCGATCCGCGGGGGCGGCGGATGCGCGTCGAGCGCAGCAATCGGGAGGGTGAAGACGAACCGGGCCCCGCCGCCGGGGGTCTCTTCGACCCAGATCCGCTCGCCGTGTGCTTCGACGAACGCCTTGGCGATGGTGAGCCCGAGGCCGGCGCGCCCCCGGTGTCGAACCGGACGAACCGGTCGAACACCGCGTCCCGCTCGGCGGGTGGCACGCCCGGGCCCCGGTCGCTGACCGACACGGCCACCCGATCGTCGTGGGTGGCGCCGGCGATCGTGATCGGCATCCCCTGCGGCGCGTGCCGATTGGCGTTGTCGAGCAGGTTGGCGAGCACCTGCCCGATGAGCACCGGATCGACCTCGACCGCTGGGAGCGAGTCGGGGATCTCCACCTCGACGGGGTACTCGCGCAGCGTGGGTCCGCGGCTAGCGACCGCCTCAGCGGCGAGCTCGGAGACGGAGACCCCCTGCCGGTGGAGCTCCAGCGCGCCCGCGTCGAACCGTGTCATGTCGAGGAGGCTGTTCACGAGGCGGGTCAACCGGTCGATCTCGAGATCGATCAGCCCGTGGAGCTCCTGCTGATCGGCCGCCGACAGGGACAGCGCGGGGTCCGAGAGCGTGGACGACGCGACCTTGAGGCTGGCCAGTGGGGTCCGTAGATCGTGTGACACCGCCCCCAACAAGGCATGCCGCAGCCGGTCGACCTCGTCGAGCAGCTCCGAGCGCAGCGCTTGCTCCCGCAGCTGTGCCCGCTCCAGGGCCAGGGCAGCGTGGTTCGCAAAGGTTCGGATCACCGAATGGTCCTCGTCGGCCGGTGCGCCCTTCACGACGAGCATGCCCACCGGACGACCGGCGGCAGCGAGGGCCACGGTGCGCATGGCGCCCGGATCCCCCGGCGCCGTGCCCAGGCTGATCGGCACGCCCGACTGCGGGTCGAGCTGGCGGAGGTCCTCGTCGGTGAGCGCCTCCCCTGATGATGCGGCGACGGAGAGCGCTCCGTCGTGCGGCACGAGCACGGTCACCCCGAGCACACCGAGCACCGTCGCGACCGCCCGGACGATCGTCTTCAGGAGCTCCTCGACCGACTGGTCCCCCACCAGCAGCTCGGACAGATCGGAGAGGCGCTGCGCCTCGTTGGTCCGCCGGTCGGCGCGGGCACGGGCGGCCTCGAGGCTGGCGACGACCCTCGAGATGAGCAACATGATCACCGCGTACACGACCAGGGCCACCCAGTCCTGGGTGGTCCCGACGGTCACCCGGCCGTACGGGGGGATGAACCCGACGTCGTACACCAGGAACCCGACGACGACACTCACCACACCCGCCACGAACCCGCCGGTGATCACGCCGGCCACGACGGGGACCACCAGCACCAGGCCGGCGGTGGCGATGCTCAGATCGGACCGGAACGGCAGCATCGCGAACCCCAACCCGAGGGCGGTCACCGCCCCGACCGCCGAGCCCAGCAGCGTCCTGTTCATGGCTTCATCGTCCCCGGTCGTGTCCCCTGTCCGCGACGCGGAGGAATTGCGAGGAGACCGCGTTGAAAACCTAGCAAGAGGGCGCGTTGCACCGCCCCGATGGGCCTGGGTCGCGAGGGTCCCGGCTATCCTTTCTGTTCATGTCCATCGCCTCGCGTCTGCGGACGACCTGATTTCCGTGCGCGCCCGGACCGGGGGGTAGCGGCCGTGCCGAAGGTCCTGGTCATCGATGACGATCCGTCGCTGTTGCGGGCCCTCCGGCTCGGCCTGCAGGCAAGCGGCCACGATGTCGTGACCGCGACCAACGGCGAGCTCGGGATCTCCCAGACGGCGCGGACATCCCCGGACATCGTGGTCCTCGATCTCGGGCTGCCCGACATCGACGGACAGGCGGTCTGCCGTCGGATCCGGCAGTGGAGCGAGGTGCCGATCATCATCCTCTCGGCCAACGGAGCCGAAGACCGCAAGGTTGCCGCCCTCGACGGGGGCGCCAACGACTACGTGACGAAGCCGTTCGGCATGGCCGAGCTCGAGGCGCGGATCCGCGCCGGTGTCCGGCACCGATCGCCCGAGCCGGCCGACTCGGTGCGCCCGGTGCTCACCGTCGGTTCCCTCGAGGTCGACCTCGTCCATCACGAGGTCCGGCTGGACGGGACCCCGGTGGACCTCACCGCCAAGGAGTTCGAGGTCCTGTCCTATCTCACCCGCCATGCCGGACGGACCTGCACCCACCAGATGATCCTGTCCGCCGTCTGGGGTGCGGGCTTCGGACGTGAGGCCCAGTACCTGCACGCCTATGTGCACCGGCTGCGTCAGAAGCTCGAGGACCGATCGGGAACCCTGATCCGGACGACGCCGGGTGTCGGCTACAGCCTGCGTGCCGAGGGGGAGGATCCGGAGCGGGTCGGCGAGCGGCAGGCCGCACCATGAGCATCCGTGGTCGACGGACACCGGTAGCCTCTCCCGGACCTGAGCACCGGACCGACCCGGTGCTCACGACGTAGCGGCCGGGAGGCTCGAGCTCGTGGCACGGGGAACACTGCGGTTGTACCTCGGCGCCGCGCCCGGGGTCGGCAAGACGTACGCCATGCTCAACGAAGGATGGCGCCGCAAGGAACGCGGGACCGATGTGGTCATCGGGTGGGTGCAGGATCACGGCCGGCCCCAGACCGACGCGCAGATCCGCGATCTCGAGATCTTCCCGAGGACCGTGACCGAGTACCGCGGCCAGACGTTCGAGGAGATGGACCTCGACGGCCTGCTCGCGCGCAAGCCGGAACTGGTGCTCGTCGACGAGCTCGCCCACTCCAACGTCCCCGGGAGCAAGCACGCCAAGCGGTGGCAGGACGTCGAGGAGCTCCTGGATGCGGGCATCAATGTCATCTCGACGATCAACCTGCAGCACCTCGAGTCGTTGAACGACGTGGTGGAGCGGATCACCGGGGTCACTCAGCACGAGACCGTTCCGGACCCGGTCGTGCGGGCCGCCGACCAGGTGGAGCTCGTCGACATGGCTCCGGAGGCCCTCCGCCGCAGACTGGCCCACGGAAACATCTATCCACCCGAACGCATCGACGCGGCGCTGAGCAACTACTTCCGACCGGGAAACCTCACCGCACTCCGCGAGCTCGCGCTCCTCTGGGTTGCGGACCGTGTCGACGAGGAGCTCAACGACTACCGCGAGCGACACCGCATCGCCGGACCGTGGGAGACCAAGGAGCGCGTGGTGGTGTCGATGACCGGCTCGCGCGGCAGCGGTGTCCTCATCCGGCGGGCCGCCCGCATGGCGATGCGGATCAAGGCGGAGCTGGTCGGCGTGCACGTGCACACCGACGAGAGCCTGACCGGCACGAGTGCCCAGGACCTGGTCCGGAACCGGGTCCTGCTCGAGGACCTCGGAGGGCGGTATGTCGAGGTGGTCGGCGCCGACGTGGCCCCTGCGCTGGTGCAGGTCGCGCTGGCCGAGAACGCGACCCAGTTGGTGATGGGCGCGACACACCGTGGCCGTGTGCACGACTTCGTCCGCGGATCGGTCATCAACTCGGTGATCCGGGCGGCCGGGGGATCCCTCGACGTCCACGTCATCGCCACGGCCGCCGAGCTGCAGGACCACGATCCCGACCGCGCCGACCCGGCACAGCGGGCAGGGAACACGACGCGACGGCCATCCGGCCCGCGCCACCGCAACCGCCTGCTCTCACCCCTGCCGATCCGGCGCCGCCTCGCGGCGGTGGTCATCGGGGTCATCGGGTTCCCACTCCTCACGATCGTGCTGACCAGCCAACGGACGATCGACAGCCTGGCCACTGCACTCAGCTGCTACCTGGTGCTGGTGGTGCTCGTCGCGGTGACCGGAGGCGTGTGGCCCGCGCTGCTGGCTGCGATCGCCGGCTTCCTGCTCTCGAACTACTACTTCGCGCCGCCGGTCCATACCTTCACCATCGCCGACACCCGGGACGTGCTCGCACTTGCGATGTTCCTGATCACCGCCGGGGCAGTCAGCGTGCTCGTCGACCTCGCGACCCGCAGGACCGCGGCGGCCGTCCAGTCGCGGGCGGACGCCACCATGCTCGCCAGGGTGGCAGGGCGGATGGTGGCTCCCGAGGGCACGCCTCTCGGTGGCCTGCTCGACGAGCTGATGGTGGCCTTCCGGCTCGACGCTGCCAGCGTGCTGCGGAAGGACGCCGGGAGCGGTACCCCGGAGAGGGTGGACGCAAGCAGCGGGCCCTGGGCACAGGTGGCCACGGCCGGGACACCGCCGGTGCGCACGCCACAGGACGCGACGCTGGTGCTCCCGCTCACCGAACGCGACGTCCTCGCCCTCAAGGGACCGGGGCTGACGCCGGAGGACCGGGACATCCTGTCTGCATTCGCCGCCCAGCTGTCGACCGCACTCGAGCGTGATCAGCTCCGTTCCGAGGCGGCAGCCACGGAGTCGCTGGCGAAGACGAACGAATTCCGCTCGGCCCTGCTGGCCGCGGTGAGCCACGACCTGCGCACCCCGCTCGCGTCGATCCAAGCGGCTGCCTCGAGCCTCCTCTCCGGCGAGGAGACCGTCGGCCCCGAGGAGACCCGTGACCTCCTGCAGTCCATCGAGGAGGAGTCCGAGCGATTGAACACCCGCGTCGAACACCTGCTGGACATGAGCCGGCTCCAGACCGGCTCCACCGAGATCCTCCACCAGACCACCGATGTCCGCGCGGTGGTCGACGCCGTCGTCGACGGGCTCGGCTCGCGACGCGACCGGGTCGGGTTCGACGTCCCCGACGATGTTCCCGCGATCGACACGGACCCCGCACTCCTCGAGCGGGCGATCACCAATCTGGTCGACAACGCGCTCGTCCACGGTGGAGGAACCCCGGTGCGGATCGAGGTCGGGTCGGTGGCCGGGCAGGTCTACATCCGGGTCGTCGACCGTGGCCCCGGCATCCCCCGGAGCGATCGGGAGCGCGTCTTCCATCCGATCCAGCACTTCGGCGACCCGGGCCAGCAGATCGGAGTCGGCGTCGGGCTCGGCCTGGCCCGTGGGTTCGTCGAGGCGGTCGGCGGGGAGCTCGACATCGACGACACGCCGGGAGGCGGATGCACCGTGGTGATCCGCCTCCGCTCGGAAGAGGCCGGGGATCGGGACGCCGCGCACCCGAACGGTCCGGGCACGGGCGCGTCCGGAACGGATCGTGCCACTGCCACGGGCGAGGGGGTCGCTGCCCCACCGTCCTCGGCGTCGCTACCGCTGTCGTGAGCCGAACCGGTGCGGCCACGGGCCCGCCCGACGCGGTCGAGTGCTTCGGGGATGCCCCCGCCACCGCGCTCCCGATCGCGCTCTGGCGGGTGCAGCGCTCCCGCCCCGTCGGGGCGTCCCTCGATCTGGAGATCACCGGATGGCGGCCGGACGCGCTCGTCGACGTGGTGACCGGGGGCGGCTTCACCGTGCTCGCGGACTCACTCGTCACGAAGGGCGACACGGTGCGCCTTCGGGTGGTGCGGGAGCGCACCCTGGCCGACACGGTGGGCGAGGGCATGCGCCTCCTCGTCTGCGGGGTCAACCCCTCGCTGTTCTCGGCCGACGCGGGTGTGGGCTACGCGCGACCCGGCAACCGCTTCTGGCCGGCGGCCCTGGCCGCGGGCATCGTCCCGGTCGACCGCGACCCGCTCGCCGCGTTCAACGGTGGCATGGGGATGACCGACTTCGTCAAACGCGCGACCCGGACCGCGGCCGAGGTGACCCGGGCGGAGTACGCGGCCGGCTTTGCCCGGGTCACCCGCCTGGTCGAGTGGCTGCGGCCCGGCGCCGTGTGCTTCGTGGGACTGTCCGGCTGGAGGGAGGTCGTGGACCGCAGGGCGGTGGCCGGTGCCCAGGCCGAAGCTGTCGGTGGACGGCCGGCCTATGTGATGCCCTCGACCAGTGGGCTCAACGCCCGCACCCCGCCGGCCGAGCTGGTCTCCCACCTCGAAGCGGCGTGGGCCCTCGCCGGCGCACCCGGCTGAAGCGGCGCGTCGCGGTCAGGACCGGCCCAGACCGTCGACCGCCACGAAGTGCTCCATGACCGGCGGCGACGCGAAGTACGGACTGATGACGGCGCGCCAGGCGGTGAAGGCATCGGACTCGCGGAAGCCGACCACGTGGTCCTCGAGGGTCTCCCATTCGACGAGCAGCAGGAACTGGTCCGGCGACTCGATGCCGCGGTGGAGCTCGAGCGCCCGGAACCCCGGCGAGGCCGAGATGATCAGACGGGCCTCGCGCAACGCCGCCTCGAAGGCTCCCTGCGACCCCGGCCGGATTGAGAAGAGCGCGTGCTCGAGCACCACGGGGCGTGACACTACCGGGCGGCCCCTGCACACGGTGCGACGCAGGCGGACCCGGTGGCGCCGATGCGGTCGGGACGGTACTGTGCGAGCAGTCGTGGCGGCTCGTACCGGCGAGCGGCCGTTGGTCAGAGGTGGGACGATGGACGGGGTCCGCGACGGTCAGGAGTGCCCGAACTGCGGGTCGACGGACGTGCCCCGCCTCATCGTGCGCGGCTCAGGCGCGGCCACCGACGGGGTGAGCCTGCAGTGCCGGCGCTGCCACCATGAATGGTCGGACGACCGCACGCGCAGCCGACAGGCATCCTGAGCAGGGGATCCACCTCAGATCTGCACGAAGCTACCCGAGGCGAGCTCGACAGCGGCCCCGATGAGCTCCTCGGCGCACCCCTGGGCGGCCACCGCCGGGTCATCGCTGATGGCCACGCACCGCCTCCGGTCGGCCGTGTCGCAGACCGCCACCGTGCGCACCGGGTCGAGTCCCTCGTAGGTCACGGTGTAGGTGGTGACGGTGCCCGGTCCCTCGTACCCGCCGAGGGTCTCGACGGCCTCCACCGCCCGGGTGGCCGCCGCCGCATCGTCACAGAGGTCGGCCACGAGCGGGGGCCGGCCGTCGGGCCGCGCCGACCAGACCCCGAGGCCCGGCTTGGTGAGCAGGCCGCTCACGGTTGTGACCAGGCCCAGCGCACCCGGATCCTCCCGGAGGAGGGGGATCACCGCGGCCATGCTCTGGTAGACGGCGTTGTTGAGCGGCCCTCCGGCGAACGCCATGCCGCCGGTCACCGTCGGTGTGCCTCCGGGGTCGAGCCCGAGGGTCCGCTGCTGCACCCGCACTGCTGAAGGGAAGCAGCTGTAGAGCTCGACCACGTCGGCATCGGCCACCGGTCGCCCGATCCGCCCCGCTGCGGCCGCCGCCAGGACGGAGAGCGCGGGCCAGGTGGCCGGCTCCTTGCGACGGATCAGCGAGACCGCGTGGCTCGACTCGAGTCCGACCAGGGGAAAGACCCATCGGTCCTCGGGGACCCCCAGGCGGCCGGCCGCGTCCACCGAGCAGAGGACCAGGGCGGCCGCCTGGTTGACCGTCCACTGGGACGCGTGCCACTTGTTGTAGGGAAACGAGAGGGGGCGGTTCTCGGAGGAGGGGGTGCCGAGGAATCCGGCGTCGCGGGGCTGCCCGAAGGCGGCGCGCGGGTTGCGCGTGGCCACCCGGTTGTAGCGGGCCCAGAGGGCCGCAATGTCGGACCGGTGCTCGTCGACGGTGCGCCCCTCGGACGCCCGCAGGGCGTTTTCGATCATGGCGTACTGCTGGACCGGCTCCCAGAGGCGGTGGGCGACCTCGACCGGCTCGAGGAGCGTGCCGCTCCGGGCGTGGAGCACGTCGGGGCCCTCGGCAGTCTGACGCGTCCCGGCCGCGTCGAGGCCGGCACGCTCGCGGTCGCGTGCCCAGCGCACGGACTCGCCGCCCACGACCACGGCGACCTCGGAGGATCCCGAGAGCAGGGCGGCCATCGCATCGTTGATGAGGCTCTGCTGCGGGATGCCCAGCTCCACGAGGTGGGTCCGCGCCCCGGTGGCGCCGACCCGGGCCGCGACGAGGCGCGCTGGATCGGGGTAGGTCCAGGTCCCCTGCGGGACGGCGATCCGGTCGATGGCACCTGCCACCCGTGCCGACCCGCAGTCGCTCAGCGCAGCCTCCACAGCAGAGGCCATGAGCTCGACCGCCTCGGCGTCGGCATCGGCCACCCCGACGCCGACGAGGACCGGCGTCCTCGGCCCGGGGATCCGGGCGGTCACCCCGTTCCTCCGTTCCGGTCCGCTCCATCGGCTCCGGGTGCCGGGGCGTTGGCACGGCGGTCACGGAGCATGCGCCCGAGCTCGCGCCAGGACACCGGTACCGCCCCGAGGGCGAGTGCCGTGGACCGCGCCCGCTCGGGCAGGTCGTAGTGGGCGTGGTGGGGGCGGCCCCGCCGATCCTGGAACGCCGCCCGGCGGATGCCCATCGCCCCCGCAAAGGCATGGAGCTCTTGCTCCGTGTCGGCCACCAGGTGCGACCACCGGTCGTCGATGGGTCCGAGCCGGGCGGGCTGGCGCCAGTCGTCGAGATACACCGTCACGGTCGCACCCCGACGATCCCCAGTCTCAGAGGACCCGCCCCGCCGCGCCGCCCTCGGCGACGACCGGCAGGCCCAGCGCCTCCCAGGCCTGCATGCCGCCGGCCACGTTGCGCACGTCGAAGCCTGCGGCGGCGAGGTGGAGGGCGACCGACCCGGAGCGGCCGCCGACCCGGCAGAGGCAGAGGATGGTGCGATCGGTGGGCAGGTCGGTCATCCGGTCCGGGACGAGCCCCATGGCCAGGTGGGTCGCGGCGGGGGCGTGCCCGGCCGCCCACTCGTCGTCCTCGCGGACGTCGAGCAGGAGGGCACCGCTCCGGATGAGGCGGTCGGCATCCTCGGGATCGATCTCGACCACATCCGCCGGCGATTGGCTCACGGTCTCACGGTACAAGAGGATCGGACGCGCTCGGCAACGGTTGCCGAGCGGCTCCGAGATCCATGAGCTCGATGCGCACCCCGTCCGGGTCGGTGCAGTAGACGAAGTCCAGCCGGGTACCGCCGAGGTCGAGTGTGGTGCGGGTCGATGCCACCACTCGTCCCCCGAAGGCCCCGATGGTCGCGGCCACGGCGTCGAGGTCGTCCACGCTGAGGGAGAGATGGGTCAGGCCGAGTCGGTTCATGGGCCGCCGACCGGGATCGCCGGTGGTGCCCGGGGCGTCGAAGGCCAGCAGTTCGAGGGTGACCCCGTCGCGGCGGACCATCCGCGAACGCACGCGCACCCCCTCGACCTCCATGAGTGCGGCGAACTCCTCCCCCACCTCGTGGGCGGCCACCTCCTCGAAGCCGAGGCCGTCGGTGTAGAACCGGAGGGAGCCCTCGAGGTCGGAGACGCAGATCCCGATATGGGAGACCGAGAGACTCACCGGTCGCCACCCGGTGCGTCCGCGAGGAGTCCGCGCACGAACTCGCCGACCGCACGGTAGGTCCGGCGGCTCCCCTCTGCCCAGGGCATCAGGATCGGGAAGACGTGGAACATCCCGGGCTCCTCGAGCGCCACCGTCGGGACCCCGGCGGTCTCGAGATGCGCGACGAACTCGCGGATCGCGTCACACAGCACCTCGTCGGACCCGAAGGAGACGAACGTGGGCGGCCAACCCCTGGGGTCCTGGTCGACAGCGGAGACGGCGGGTGATGCCGGGTCGACCCCGTGGAGGTACGACGTCGTCGGGATGTTCCAGGGGAGGATGTCCCGATCGGCGTTGGCGGCAACCGAGGGCTGGTCGAGCCGCAGGCTCACCTCCGGCGAGAACAGCACGACCCCGCCCACCGGCCGGTGCCGGGTGTTGACCATCGAGTAGACGAGCGACGTGGCCAGACCGCCGCCGCTCGAGTCGCCGGCCACCACCACCCGGGCCGGGTCGACACCGCCGGTGATGAGCGCCTCGAGCACGAGCACGGCATCCTCGAGGCTGGCCGGGAACGGGAACTCCGGCGCGAGCCTCAGGTCCGCCACGAAGACCTCGCACCCGGTCATCCGCGCCAACCAGGCGGCAAAGACGCTGTACATCTTCGGCGAGGTCCCGATGTAGCCGCCACCGTGCAGATAGACCATGGTGCCCCCGCTCGCGCCGGACCTCGGGCGGAACCAGGTTCCGGGCACCCCGGCAACCTCGCTCGCCTCCTGGGTGACCTCGAGGGTGCGCACGATCGGGGGCAGCACCACCCCGCAGAGCTCGTCGAGGACCAGCTCGACCGACCGGAACTCGTCGATGGGCAGCGACGACGAGTAGCCCATGAAGGTGCGCAGCGTCTCGCGGGTCAACGCCACGGCGAGATTGTGGGGAAGGTCCCCTTCCCCGTCCCATGGCCGGCGGAACGGTACTCGGAACAGTGCCACCGCCATCTGCCCGGCGAGGCCGACGAGGTCCGCTGTCGCGATCGGCCAGGAGGCGTGCTCGACGCCGGGCCGGCGGGCCATGACCACGCCGACCGACTCCCGTTGCCGTCGAGCGAACTCAGACCGGCTCGGCGGCCAGGGCGGCCCCGAGCCGGAGCAGTTGGTCGGTGGCGCCGCCCAAGGTGAGCTCGATGTGCTTGGTCATCAGGAAGTACCGGTGGAGCGGGTAGTCGCGGTCGACCCCGACACCGCCGTGGAGGTGGACCGCCGCATGCACCACCCGCTGACCACCGTCGGCGGCCCAGAACTTGGCGACGGCAACCTCCTTGTCGGCGGGCAGGCCCTCCGAGATCCGCCAGGCGGCCTGCCAGGCGGTCAGACGGATCGCCTCGGCGTCGACGTAGGCGTCGGCCGCCCGCTGGCCGACCGCCTGGAAGGTGGCGATCGGCTTCCCGAATTGCTCCCGGGTCTTCGTGTACTCGGCGACGAGGGCGATCGACGAGGCGGCGGCGCCGGCTTCGACCAGGGCGAGCGCGCTGGTGCTGCGCAGCACCAACCAGCCGACCACGGCGGGGCCGTCCTCGAGCGAGCCGAGAAGCGAGTCGGGACCCACCCGCACCCCGGCGAAGGTGAACAACCCCTCGGGCTGCCCGGTGTTGGCAACCTGGCGCTCGATGCCCACCCCGTCGGTCCCGGTCGGGACCACGAAGACGCCCAGCCCGTCCGGCTCGACGCGGGCGGGCACGAGCACGGCGTCGGCCACCGTTCCCGACGGCACGCAGGACTTGGTCCCGGTGAGCACCCAGCCGTCGCCGTCCCGCTCGGCCACGGTCGAGGGCGCGAGCGGGCTCCCTCCCAACTCGACGAGGGCGGTCGTGACGACCGTGTCACCCGCGACCACACCGGGGAGCCACCGCTGGCGCTGGTCCGGCGTCCCGAACCGGGCGATGGCCGGAGCCGCTGCGGCCAGCGTCTCCACCACCGGCACGTATGCGGCCGTACGGCCGACGGCCTCGGCGATGAGGCCGGTCTCGACGAAGCCGAGTCCCGCGCCGCCGACATCCTCGGGGAGTGAGATGCCGAGGAGCCCTGCCGACGCCAGCTCGGACCAGAGCTTGCGGTCGAAGCGGTCACCCTCGGGCTCGGCCTCGAGTTCGCGCAGGCGCTCGTGGGTCGAGAGATCGGTCAGGATGCGGTCGGCCAGGGAGCGGACCGTCTCCTGCTCTTCGCTGAATGAGAAATCCATGGTGCGCTGTCTCCTCTTGGTGCCTGGACTACCGAAGCGACCGGGGCATCCCCAGGCCGAAGATGGCGATGAGGTCCCGCTGGATCTCGTTGGTGCCACCGCCGAAGGTGAGGATGACCATGCTCCGCGAGTACATCTCGAGCCGTCCGTCCAGCACGGCCTCGGGGGTGCCCCTGGTCAGGTAACCGGCCTGACCGACCACCTCCATCAGCAGGCGGAAGGCCTCCATGTAGAACTCGGTGCCGAAGACCTTGATGCTCGACGCGTCGGCCACGTCGAGCGTGCCCTGGGTGGCGCGTCCAGGCGACCTTCCAGTTGATCAGCCGGAGGAACTCGAGCTTGGCGTGGATACGGGCCAGGTGGACCTGGACCCACTCCTGGTCGATGACCCGTCGGCCGTCGGCGAGCTTGGTGGTCTGGGCCCACCCACGGACGTCGGCGAGGGCCCGCTCGATGATGCCCGGGGAGCAGAGGGTCACCCGCTCGTGGTTGAGCTGATTGGTGATGAGCGACCATCCCTGGTTCTCGGCCACCGACCAGGTTCGACGCCGGGACCCGGACGTCCTCGTAGAAGGTGTAGTTGATGTTGTGGTCACCGAGCAGGTGCATCGGGACGACCCTGATCCCCGGGGTGTCCATGGGCACGATGAAGATCGAGATGCCCTTGTGCTTGGCCAGCTTCCGGATCGGTGCGGGTTGCCAGCCAGATGTAGTCGGCGTCGCCGGCCAGTGAGGTGTAGATCTTCTGGCCGTTGATCACGTACTCGTCACCGTCGCGCACCGCCCGGGTCTGCAGCGAGGCCAGGTCGGTTCCTGACTCCGGCTCCGTGTAGCCGATGCAGAAGTGGATGTCGCCGGCCAGGATCTTGGGCAGGAAGAACTCCTTCTGCTCCTGTGTCCCGAACTGCATGATGGTGGGCCCGACGGTGTTGATGGTGAGCATGGGCACCGGCGCGCCGGCGCGCATCGACTCGTCGAAGAAGATGAACTGCTCGATCGGACCGCGTCCCTGCCCGCCCCACTCCTTGGGCCAGCCGATCCCGAGCCATCCGTCGGTGGCCATCTGCTTCACGACCCGGCGCATGTCCGGCCCGATGCCGTGGCTACCGGCCAGCGTCGCCTCGACCTCTGGAGTCAACAGGGTGGCGTAGTACGCGCGCAGACGGTTACGGAGATCCTCGTGCTCCTCGGTGTAGCCGATCTCCATGCGGTCCCTCCCGATCGTCACTGCCTGCCGTGTCAGGGGCGGGTGGGCGTCCCTGCTCCCACTCGCGTCGCTCCGGCGCGCCGCGGTCGACGGTCGGGGGCGACTAGAACACGTTACATTCGACCCGCGGCACGCGCCACCTGGTCACCGTGGCCAGCGTACCCATGACCCGCGGGCTCACCGGATCCCGGGCCCACCCGGTAACCTCACCACAGCCGGACGTCGGGCACTGGTCCGCTATGGTTACCGTCCGGTAAGTTGCTGCGGCTCGGCCCGCCGCCCGTCCCGAGGAGTCCACATGCCCGAAGCCGTCATCGTCGCCGCCGGTCGGACCCCGATCGGGCGGGCGAACAAGGGATCGCTCGTCGAGTGCCGTCCCGACGATCTGTCCGCCCTGGTCATCGGCGAGGTCCTGGCCAGGGTCCCCGCGCTCGACCCGCAGCTCGTCGAGGACGTCATCCTCGGGTGCGGGCAGCCGGCGGGCGAGGCCGGGTACAACGTGGCCCGGGTGGCCGCGCTCATGGCCGGGCTGCCCGAGGTGCCCGGGGTGACGGTCAACCGCTACTGCTCGTCGTCGCTGCAGACCATCCGGATGGCCGCACACGCGATCAGGGCCGGCGAAGGGGACGTGTTCGTGGCCGCCGGTGTCGAGACGGTGAGCCGGTACAGCCACGGCGCGGCGGACGTCGGCCCGCACAACACCTCCTTTGCCGAGGCCGAGGCCCGCACGACCGCCCGCACCCCCACCGCCGGCGATCCCTGGACCCCACTGGTCGGCGCGCTGCCCGACATCTACATCGCCATGGGCCAGACCGCCGAGAACGTCGCCGAGTACAAGAAGGTCAGCCGCGAGGAGCAGGACGAGTTCGCGCTCCAGTCCCAGACACGGGCCGTGGCCGCCCAGGAGTCCGGGTTCTTCGAGCGGGAGATCATCCCGGTGACGCTCGCCGACGGCACCGTGGTGACCAAGGACGACGGACCCCGGCCCGGCACCACCCTCGAGGGGCTGTCCCAACTCCGGCCGGTCTTCCGGGAAGGCGGCACGGTCACCGCCGGCAACGCCTGCCCGCTCAACGACGGTGCCGCCGCGGTCGTGGTCATGAGTGACACGAGGGCCCGGGAGCTCGGGATCGCGCCGCTCGCCCGCATCGTCGCCAGCGGCGTCTCCGCCCTCGATCCCGAGATCATGGGGCTCGGGCCGGTGGGCGCCATCCGTCAGACACTCGCCCGTGCCGGCATGACCATCGACGACATCGATCTGGTCGAGATCAACGAGGCCTTCGCAGCCCAGGTCGTCCCCTCGGCCCGCGAACTCGGCATCGGGTGGGACAAGCTCAACGTGCGCGGCGGGGCCATCGCCCTCGGGCACCCCTTCGGCCAGACGGGGGCGCGCATCATGACCACACTGCTCAACGCGCTCGAGGACACCGGCAAGACCGTCGGTCTCGAGTCGATGTGCGTCGGGGGCGGTCAGGGGATGGCCATGATCGTCGAGCGGCTCTCCTAAGCGGGTCGAGGTCGGCGGCGACCCTCGCGATCGAGGAGCGGGTCGGTCGGGAGCCGAACGGGACGTCCCGCCTGCTGCGCCCGCCTCCAGGCGATGCCGGAGAGCACCTCGAGCACGATGCGGTTGGCGAGGTACGCGGTCACCTCGGCGTGGTCGTGCGGCGGCGAGAGCTCGACGATGTCGACTCCGCCGACCGGGAGCGTCATGGCGGTACGACGGACGGCATCCAGCAGCTCCCGCGCGCTGAGCCCGCCGGGCTCGGGCGTGCCGGTGGCCGGAGCCGACCCCGGGTCGACCACGTCGACGTCGACCGAGAGGAAGACCGCGTCGCACTCGTCCATCGCTGTGGCGAAGGCCTCGGTCAGGCAGGCGTCGAGCCCCCGGTCGGTCACCTCGCTCATCTCGTAGCTGCGGATGCCCTGTCCGGCCATCCAGTCGAGGGTCTCGGGGCCCGGCCAGTAACCGCGCAATCCGATCTGGAGGAAGCGGTCGCCCCGCACCGCCCCCGACTCGATGAGACGCCGCATCGGGGTCCCGTGCCCGACCAGCGAGCCGAACTGGGTGTCGGCGGTGTCGGCGTGGGCGTCGAAGTGGACCATGGAGACCCGACCCCAGCCCACGTGTCGGGCCACCCCGGTGGCGTCGGGCCAGGCGATGGTGTGGTCGCCGCCGAGCACGACCGGGACCGCACCGCTCGCAGCTATGGCGGCGACGGCCGCCTCGAGCCGGGCCACCGAGGTGTCCGTGTCGCCCGAGGGCATCTCGACGTCCCCGACGTCGACCACACCGAGCTCGGTGAGTGGCTCCACCCCGAGGGCCAGGTGCGGCCGGGAGCCGTCGTGGGGCAGGTAGTCGGTGAACCGGATGGCCTGTGGACCGAAGCGGCACCCCGGCCGGTGGCTGGTGCCGCCGTCGAAGGGGGCACCGAGGATGACCGCGGCGGCAGCCGCGTAGCTGGCCGGGTCGTCGAGGTCCGCCTTCGGCACTCCGGCGAAGGTGGCGTCCGGTCCGTACATGTTGCCCAGGCGCATCGGTACTCCTCGATCGACGGCCCGCTGCCGACTCAGTCGGGGATCTCCTCGATGGCGTACTCGGGGCAGTTGGCGATGGCCAGGCGCGCCTTGTCCTCGAGGTCCGGCGGGACGGTCCCGTCACCCACCACCGACGAAAGACCGTAGTCGTCCACCGAGAAGAGCTCCGGGGCGAGGCCGTAGCAGCGGGCGTGACCCGTACACTTGTCCGCGTCGACCCGGATCCTCACGGGAAGACCACCGGCACACGGCGCGGTCCGCGGACCTGGCCGCCCGCCCAGGTCACCTCCGGCCCGTCGGCCAGCCTGAACTCAGGGATGCGTTTGAGCCACTCCTCGAGTGCCACCCGCAGCTCCATCCGTGCGAGGTTCGATCCCGCGCACCGGTGGATGCCCGAACCGAACGCCACGTGGCGGTTGTGGGCACGGTCCAGGATGACCCGGGCCGGGTCCTCGAACACCTCGGGGTCGCGGTTGGCCGATGGGAAGTTCATCAGCACCTTGTCCCCTTCTGCCATCGGACACCCGCGGAACTCGACCTCCCCGGTCACCACCCGGGCCATGGTCACCGGCGAGTAGGCCCGCAGTAGCTCCTCGATGGCGAGCGGCATCGCCTCCGGATCGGTCACCAGGGTCTTGGCGTCGTCGGGATGGGTGGCGAGGTGCCAGAGAGAGGAGCCGATCGCGCTCCAGGTGGTGTCCACCCCGGCGACGAGGACGAGGGCTGCCGCGCCGAGGACCACCGGGTCCTCGAGCGGCTCACCGTTCATCTCGGTGTGGATGAGCTCGCTGAACAGGTCGTCCCCCGGGTGCTCCCGCCGGCGGCCCAGCTCCTCGACGAAGTAGGTGATGAGTGCCTGTGTCCCCTGCTCACGTCGCTCCGGGTCGTCGGCGAACTCGAGCACGTCCCGGACCCAGTCGGTGAAGGTGTCCGCCAGCGCGGTGGGCACGCCGAGGATCGCGGCGATGACCCGCACCGGGATCTGCTGCGCGTAGTCTGCGGCCGCGTCGGCATGACCGTCGGCGATGAACCCGTCGACCAGCCGTGCGCACAGCTCACGGGTCATCGGCTCGTAGCTCTCCACCTTGCGGTGCGAGAACCACGGGAGGAGGAGGCGTCGGGTCCAGGTGTGCAGGGGCGGGTCGGCGGAGATAGGCGGCACGCCGTAGGGCAGCATCGGGTCCTCGGGCTCGTCGCCCACGAACGGGATGACCACGATGTCCAGCGAGCTGAAGTGCTCGATGTCATGGGCCAGATCGACCACGTCCTGGTAGCGGGTCGGGAGCCAGGTGCTCCCCCGCCGCTCGGTGTGCGCCACCGGGCAGGTCGCACGCAGCTCGTCCCAGATGCGGAACGGGTCGGCCACGTAGGCGGGATCCATGACGTCGAAATCGGTCTCCCAGTGCTCGACCGGTCGGATCTCAGCCACGCCTCACCTCATCAGGATGTGAGAGAGAAGGGGCGACAACTTGCCGACCCCTGTTGCATTGTTGCACGCGCCCGTGTCCCCTGCGCCGAGCTGCTCGGGGTCGCGATCGGCGGCCGGCGCGACCCTCTCGGGCTCACAAGGCGGCAGGACCTCCGTCGACCGACCGCACCGGCCCGGTGACCCGGATGCTCAGGGGAACACCACCGGAAGGCAACGCGGCCCGCGGACCTGTCCCCCGGCCCAGGTCACCTCTTCCGCCTCGTCCAGCCGGAACGCCGGGATCCGTCTGAGCCACTCCTCGAGGGCCACCCGGAGCTCCATCCGCGCCAGGTTCGAGCCCGCGCAGCGGTGGATGCCCGACCCGAAGGCCACGTGGCGGTTCTGGGTCCGGTCCAAGACGACCCGGTTCGGATCCTCGAAGACCTCCGGATCGCGGTTCGCCGCCGGAAAGGTCAGCAGCACCTTGTCCCCTTCTGCCATCGGACACCCACGGAACTCGACGTCCCGGGTCACCACTCTGGCCATCGTCACCGGCGAGTAGGCCCGCAAGAGCTCCTCGATGGCGAGCGGCATCGCGCCCGGATCGGTGGCAAGTGTCTTTGCGTCCTCGGGATTGGTGGCGAGGTGCCAGAGCGAGGAACCGATCGCGCTCCAGGTGGTGTCCACACCACCGACCAGGACAACGGCTGCCGCGCCGAGCACCACCGCGTCCTCGATCGGCTCACCGTCGATCCGTGTGTGGAGAAGCTCGCTCAGCAGGTCGTCACCGGGATCCGTGCCCCGTCGCTCCACCTCGCCGACGAAGTAGGAGATGAGCGCCGTTCTGGCTCGCTCACGCCGCTCGGGGTCGTCGGCGAACTCGAACAGATCCCGGGCCCAGCCGGTGAACGTATCCGACATCGAGCCCGGCACGCCGAGGATCGCGGCGATGACCCGGACCGAGATCTGTTGCGCGTAGTCCGCAGCCGCGTCGGCATGACCGTCGGCGATGAACCCGTCGACCAGCCGTGCGCACAGCTCGCGGGTCATCGGTTCGTAGCTCTCCACCTTGCGGTGGGAGAACCAGGGGAGGAGGAGGCGGCGGGTCCAGGTGTGCAGCGGCGGGTCCGCGGAGATCGGCGGCAACCCGTAGGCCAGGAGGGAGTCCTCGGGGACGTCGATCGGGATGACCATGACGTCGGACGAGCTGAAGTGCTCGATGTCATGGGCCAGGTCGACCACGTCCTCGTACCGGGTCGACAGCCAGGTGCTCCCCCGTCGCTCGGTGTGGGCCACCGGGCAGGTCGCACGCAGTTCGTCCCAGATGCCGAAGGGGGCGGTGACGTAGGCGGGGTCCATGACGTCGAAATCGGTCGCCCAGTCCTCGACCGGTCGGGCGTCACTCATGGGTCACCTCATCCCCCGTGGGACAGCGGTCCGAGCGACAACCTGGCACCAGTCGCCCCATGCACCGCATTGTTGCACGTGACCGCAGCCGACTGCGGACAATCCGCTCGCCGGCTCGGCGCGGTTCAGATGGTCAAGCCCCCGTCGACGGAGAGCACCGCGCCGGTCGTGTACGAGGACTCGTCCGATGCGAGGAAGGCGATCGATGCGGCGATCTCGGCCGGGGTCGAGAACCCCATCGGGGTCATGATCTTGGTCAACTGCTTCGGGTTGGCCCCGTCGGGGAGGGTGAACTCCCCCATCAGTGGCGTGTCCGTTCCGCCCGGCGCCACGACATTGACCCGGACCCCTCTGCCCAGGAACTCGGCGGCCAGGGCCTTGGAGAACATGAGCAGGCCGGCCTTGGAGGCGCAGTACGCAGCGGAGTAGGCCTGTCCCATGAGTGCCGTGTTCGAGGCCACGTTCACGATCGAGCCGCCGTGCTCGATGAGGTGGGGCAGACAGGCGCGGCAGACCAGGAAGGGTCCGGTGAGGTTGACCGCCAGGATCCGCTGCCACCAGTCGAAGGGCATCTCGGCGGTGTTGAAGAAACGCCCGATCCCGGCCACGTTGCAGACCACGGTCGGCGGGCCGAACGCATCGGCAACCGACGCCACCGTCTCCTGCACGGAGGACTCCGACGTGACATCGCAGACGTGGGCGGCGGTCCGCCACCCCTCCGCCTCGATGTCGGCCACCGTCAGGGCCACCGTCGCTGCGTCGACGTCGAGTGCAGCCACCGAAGCACCCTCCCGGGCCAGTCGTTGCGCCACCGCGCGGCCGATCCCCGACCCGGCGCCGGTGACGATGGCCACCTTGCCGTCGAACCGGTGACCGACGAACTCGCGGATGGCGGCGTCGGCGGCGTCGTGCTCGTCGCCCCCCCTGCCGAAGGTGACTCCCTGGATCGGGCTCATGGATCGCTCCTCTTGGTCGGTGCCGCGGTGGACGGCGCGAAGCGCTCGCGCAGGGTGTGCTTGAGGATCTTGCCCGCGGGGTTGCGGGGCACCGCCTCGACGAGCTCCAGCTGTTCGGGGACGGCCTGGACCCGAAGCCCCTTCTCCCCGAGGTACCCGGCCATGGTGGGCAGGTCGAAGGTGGACCCCTCCGCGAGTGCCACCACCGCGCAGGCCCGCTCGCCGGTCTTCGGGTCGGGCAGCCCGATGACCGCCACATCGGCCACCGCCGGATGGGTGTAGAGGAGGTCCTCGACCTCCTTGGCCGAGATGTTCTCGCCGTGGCGGATGATGACGTCCTTGAGCCGGCCGGTGATGGTCACGTACCCCTCGGCGTCGACGACGCCGAGGTCGCCGCTCCGGAAGTACCCGTCACCGTCGAACGCATCGGCGTCGAGGGCGGGGTCGAGATAGCCCCGGATGACCTGGGGCCCCTTGAGCCGGATCTCCCCCTCCTCGCCCGGGCCGGCCCTCCGGCCGTCGAGGGTCACCACGATGAGCTCGACCCCGGGGGTCGGGCGCCCCTCGGTGTCGGCCAGCTTCTGGTCGGCGTCGGTCGTGCTCGCCATGACCACGATCGGCGCCTCGGTCAGGCCGTAGCCCGAGACGATGCCCACCCCCCCGATCTCGGCCTTGAGGTCGTAGTGGAGCTGGGGCGGCTTGGGAGCTCCGCCGCCCGGGAAGGAGCGGACGGCGGGGAACAGCTCGTCCCCCGACGCGGCCCGCTGCGCGGCGAGATAGGCGAGGTGGAACGGGGTGCCGGATCCGGCCAGGGTCACCTGGTTGGCCGCGAGGAAGGCGGGCGTCGCCACCGGGTCGAAGACCTCTGTCGTGAGCAGGGTGCAGCCGGTCAGCAGCGACGCGATGAGCCAGCCGATCCCCCCGATGTGCGTGAAGGGGAAGACCAGTGCCGAGACGTCGTCGGCCCGGATGTCGAGGCACTCGGCCATCGCGAGGGCCGAGGCTGTGACCGTGAGGTCGGTGTGGGGGGCGCCCTTCGGATCGGCGGTGGTGCCGGACGTGTAGAACAGCCAGCGCACCGGCGCGTCGGCGGCCAGGCCCGGGTCGGGATCGGCCGGGGGCAGCGACGCCGGGTCACCGTCGGGAAGGGTCCGGTCGACCACCAGCACCCGGAGGGCGGCGCGTCTGCCGGCGATCCCGCGTGCCATCGCCTCGAAGTCGAACCCGCGGTAGACGGTCGGCACCACGAGCAGTGCGGCGCCGCTCTGCTCGGTGATGAAGCCGACTTCGCGCTCCCGGTAGATCGGGATGAGCGGGTTCTGGCGGGCCCCGAGCCGGGCCAGCGCACCGACCAGGACCAGGGACTCGTTCCAGGTCGGCAGCTCCCAACTCACCGCGGTGTCCCGGGACACCCCCCACTGCTCGTGGAGACCGGCGGCGGTGGCGAGGCAGGCGTCGCGGTAGCCGGCGAAGGTGACCACCTTCCCCGTGTCCTCCCGGGCCAGCACGGCGTCGGGGGTGGTCCCGGCCCGGCTCTCGACGAGGTGCCAGAGGGTCGGCGCCCACGCCCAGCCTCGGTCGGCGGCCCGCGCGGCCAGCTGCTCGATCACGTCGTCGGTCACGCCGGCGCCCCCCAGAGCTGGTCGGTGTAGGTGTCGGTGCCCGGCACGGTGGCGACGAACGGGGAGGCCCAGACCACCCTGCCCAGTCCGGAGGAGTCGAGTGCCGCGTCCTGGGGCGCGACGACGTCCGCCCAGCCAGCGGTCGGGTCCACATCGGTAAAGCAGAACAGGAGCACGCGCTCGTCGAGCGTCTCGCCACGCGGCACGTCCCCCGGAGCGTCGGCGAGCAGCGGCAGGGGGCTGAACCCGAGCACGGTCGCCACGGTCGAGCCGGGCAGCACCGACGGCAGGAATTCGTCGCGGTACCAGCTCCCGATCCGTTGGCCGCTCACCCCGTCGGCCGGTTCGACGAACACCGAGACCATCCCCGCGAAACGGTGGTCGAGGGTGAGCTCCGCCGGGACACCGTCGGCGTCGCGCCGGTGCTCCCACTCGAACCGGTAGAGCCCGGTGTGGATGTGGTCGCGGTGCTCGAACATCCGACCGGCCGCGTGGAGCGCGTTGACCTGGTCGACCGCCCACCGGTTCCATTCGTCGTGGTGCCCGTCGAGCACGTAGTACACCCCGAGGTAGCTGCCGGTCTGGGGGTCGGCGACCAGCGGTGGCGGTCCCCCGGCGCCGGCACGCGGCGCGCGCAGCTCCTTCATCGGGGCAGTGGCAACGAACCGCGCGCCGGCGAAGTTGTAGGCCCCGATCTGGCAGCCCGCATAGAAGTGGTCCCGCTCGTACCAGCGGTTGTAGGCGACCTCGTGACCGCGGTGGGGCTCCACCAACGTGAAGAGCATGGTGCCGATCCGGATGGGGTCGTCGGTGACCCCGCCCGTGGCGGGTGTCGATCCAGCGGTCATGGTGCACTCGCTCCGTTCGTCTCGAGGGCGGCCCGCGCGGCCAGGGCCCTCTTGTCTACCTTCATCATCGAGGTCAGGGGGAGAGCGTCGACGACCACCAGGCGATCGGGTGCCTTGTAGTCGGCGAGCGTCGCCCGTGCCGTCTCCCGCAGCACTGCCAGGAGCTCGTGCGGATCCGGGGCGGAACCCGGCGACGGCACCACGAAGACCACCCCGACCTCGCCGAGCACCGGGTCGGGCGCGCCGACGACGGCCAGTTGCTCGATGCCGGACACCCCGCCCAGCACCTGCTCGACCTCGGCGGGGTAGACGTTGTACCCGCCCCGGATATAGAGCTCGTTGGCGCGCCCGACCAGGTGGAGTCGATCGCCGACGTCGATCCAGCCGTAATCGCCGGTGGTCAGCCATCCGTCGGGTGCGAGGACCGCACCGGTGCTCGCGTCGTCGTAGACGACACCGTCGGCCACGGGGCCGGCCGGCGGACCTCCCCAGTAGCCGCGCATGACCGCCGCGGAGCGGAGGCGCACCCGGCCGACCTCGCCGGCGGCAACCGGTGCCCCGTGCTCGTCGACGAGGGAGAGGGCGACCCCGGAGACGGGGCGGCCGACCGTGGTGGCCACCGCTTCGTCGGGGTCGCCGGGCACCGTGCCGGTGCCGAGTGACGCCTCGGTGGACGTATAGCGGACGACCACCGGGACGCCCAGTGCGGCCCGCATGGCGGACACCAGCTCGGCCGGCACCCGGGAGGCCCCGGTGCCAGCTATGCGCAGGGACGAGAGGTCGGCCGACGACAGGAGGGGATCGGCGAGCACGAGCGCCCACTGGGTCGGGACCCCCTGGGCCACGGTGATCCGTTCGGTGGCCATGACCGAGATCGCGTCGGCCGCCCGCCACGGCGTCGGGGTGATGACGGTGGTGATGCCGTGCGCCGCCTCGTCCCAGGTCCGGGTCATCGACCCCACGTGGGCGAACGGCAGCGGCGACAGGCGCCGGTCCCCTGGCATGGAGAGGACGTCGGCCGCCTCCGACACGGCACGCAGGTTCCGGTGGTCGAACACCGCGCCCTTGGGCAGGCCGGTCGTGCCACTGGTCCAGACCACGGCCACCGGATCGGTCCCCGTCACCCTCGGGAGCGGGCTCGGCGGTTGCCCCGACGCGCCATCCATCACCAGCGAGCGTTCGAGCACGATCCCGATCGGGCCACCGGGATGCGCGGCACCGTCGTCGACCACCAGCACGGCCGGTCGGGTCCGCTCGACGATCGAGGCGCGCTCTGCCGGGCCCAGTCGGGGATTGATCCCCGAGGTGACCGCACCGAGGCGGGCGGCGGCGGCGTAGCAGACCATGTAGTCGATCGAGCTCGGCAGCAGCAGACAGACCACCGAGCCATGGCCCACCCCGTTGCCGGCGAGCAGGCCGGCCACCCCGTCGGCTGCCCGGTCCCACGCCGCAAAGGTCAGCGCGCGACGCGGGATGGTGGACGCGGCAGGCTCGACGTACGCCTCCAGATCGCCGTGCGCGGCCGCCGCGGCGCGCACGACGTCGGTGAGCGTCTCGCACTCCCCCGCGGCGTGACGCTGCGTCATCGACCGATCCGATCCGTGCGAGGTCAGAAGGTGAGGACGCCGCGGGCGAGCTTGCCCGCCTCCATGTCCTCGACGATCTCCCGGAACCCCTCCAGGGGTCGCTGCTCGGTCACCAGTTCGTCGAGCATGAGCCGGCCCGAGAGGTAGAGCTCGACCATGAGGGGGATGTCCTGGTGGGGCCGGGCCGACCCGTACCGGCAGCCGAGCAGGCCGCGGTCCACGTAAGCGAGGGCGTTGACATCGACGGAGACCTCGGTGCCCTGGGGTGGGATGCCGATGGCGAGGGCGGTACCGCCCCAATCGAGGACGTCGAGCGCGTTGCGGAGCACCGCCGGGTGACCGACGCAGTCGAAGGACCAGGTGACCCCGCCGGTCCACCCGAGCGCGGCACCGATCCGGTCCGGTCCGGGCGGGACCAGCTCGCGGATGGCCGCAACCGCGTCGGCGGCCGAGGCGTCGACGAAGTGGGTCGCCCCGAACTGACGCGCCAGGGGCTCCTTCGAGGACAGGGTGTCCACTGCGATGATCCGGCTCGCCCCGGCCAGGCGGAGGCCCTGGATCACGTTGAGCCCGACGCCCCCGACGCCGAACACGGCGGCGGTCTCTCCCGCCTGCACCTTGGCACGGTTGAGGACCGAACCGACCCCGGTCAGCACCCCGCACCCGATGAGGCATGCCGAGGTGAGCGGCACCTCCTTCGAGATCTTGACGGCCTGGACCTCCTTCACGATGGTCGACTCGGCGAACACCGAGGTGGCCGCGAAGTTGGAGGCGGGCTCGCCCTTGTAGGTGAAGGGCTGCGACACGTTGCCCAGCGTCTTCACGCACCAGGTCGGATGCCCGGTGGCGCACGCCCGGCACAGCCCGCAGCTGGCCAGGGTCGCGATGACGACATGGTCGCCCACCTGCACCGAGCGGACCTCGGAGCCCACGGCCTCGACCACCCCGGCCCCCTCGTGACCGAGGACCGAGGGAGCCTTCCACGGGATGGTGCCGTTGATGACCGAGAGGTCGCTGTGGCACACCCCGGCCGCGCCGATGGCGACGCGCACCTCGGTCGGTCCCGGGTCGCCGATGCTCAGCTGGTCGGTGACCTCGACGTCGTCACCGGTGTAGACGATGCCTCGCACGGCATGCTCCTTTCGTTGCGGATGAAGAACGGACCGCCGGGGCGGTGGCGCTCACGTCGCGTACACGGCGCGCAGCTCGCGCTTGAGTACCTTGCCACTGGCGTTGACCGGGAGGGCGTCGACCACCTGCACCCGGCCGGGGACCTTGAAGTTGGCCAGCTGCCCCCTCGCCCACTCCGGCAGTGCACCCGTGAGCGCGTCGGCGTCCGATCCGGGGGTGGGCACGACCACGGCCAGGCCGACCTCGCCCATCCGGCGGTCGGGCACGCCGACCACGGCCACCTGGGCCACGTCGGGATGCCGTCGCAGGACCGCCTCCACTTCGGCGGGGTAGACGTTGAAGCCGCCGCTCACGTACATGTCCTTGAGCCTGTCGGTGATGGTCACGTTGCCCGCGCCGTCCATCACCCCGATGTCGCCGGTGTGGAGCCAGCCGTCACGATCGACCGCCTCCTCGGTGGCGTCGGGATCGTTGTAGTAGCCCCGCATCACGTTGTAGCCGCGCACGAGGACCTCGCCGCTCGTGCCCGCCGGGACCTCCGCCCCGTCGCCCGCGACGATGCGGACCTCCACATCGGGAATGGCCCGGCCCGACGTCCCGGCGATGACCTCGGCCGAGTCACCACAGCGGCACATGGTCACCGTCCCGGTGGCCTCGGTGAGCCCGTATGCGGTGAGCACGGTTTCGACGCCGAGGTCGGACCCGAGCTCCTCGACCAGCTCCACCGGGACCACCGCGGCGCCGGTCACCACGAGCCGGAGCGAGGAGAGGTCGAACCGGGAGCGGTCCGTGTGGTCGAGCAGGGACCGGAAGATCGTCGGCGGGCCCGGCAGCACCGAGATGCGCTCCTCGGTGATCCGGGCCAGGACCGCGTCCACGTCGAAGACCGGCTCGGGCACCATGGTCGCCCCGGTCATGAGGCACGCCAGGATGCCCGCCTTGTACCCGAAGGTGTGGAAGAACGGGTTCACGATGAGGTACCGGTCGCCCTCGCGCAGGCCGACCACCTTGGCCCAGGTGGCGAAGGTTCGCAGTGACTGGCCGTGGGTGGTCATCGACCCCTTGGGATGGCCGGTGGTCCCCGAGGTGAACACCAGGTCGGAGAGGTCCCCGCTGGTGATCGAGGCAGTCCGCCCCGCAGCCACGTCCGCCGAGCAGGCACCTCCCTCGCCGAGGAACACCTCCCACCCGACGACCTGGTCACCGCGGGAACCGCGGCGCGGGGACACGGCGTCGTCGCTCCGGAGCACAACCACCCGCTCGAGCTCGGGGACCTTTTCGCCGGCGGACACCGCCTCGTCGAGGATGGCCGGGTAGTCGATGCCGAGGAACCCCTGCACGGTGAAGAGGAGCCTGGCTCCCGAGGCCCGCAGGATGTAGGCGGCCTCCGCACCCTTGTACCGGGTGTTGAGCGGGACGAGCAGGGCCCCGGCTCCGACCGCCCCGAGCGCGGCGACCACCCACTCCGCACAATTGGGGGCCCAGATGGCCACCCGGTCTCCCCGCTCGATGCCGTTGGCCACGATGGCCCGGGTCGCAGCGGCCACCTCCTCGGCCAGCCGGTCGAAGGACCACCTGGTGGTCGTGCCGCGTGGGCCGTGGTGGTCGACGATGGCCTCGGCGTCCCCGAAGCGGGCGGCGGCATCCTCGACCAGGCCGGGGATGGTCCCCCATTGGAGATCCCCCCGGGGATCCGTCACATCTGACACGCCGTCAGGGTAGTGCATCGACCCATCGGCACGACCGGGCGGCAGCCGCCACCGGACGGGCCGCTCAGGGGTGCTGGCTGCTCACCGACACGACCTCGCCGGTCATGTAGGTGGCGTACCCGCTGGCCAGGAATGCGATGACGTTGGCGACCTCCCACACCTCGGCGCCGCGGCCGAACACCTCGCGTCGTGCCAGCTCGGCGAGCTCCTCGTCGGCCATCACCCGGTTGAGGAAGGGGTGAACGGCGAGGCTGGGCGAGACGGCGTTGACCCGCACCCCGTAGGGGGCGGCCTCCACCGCCGAGCAACGGGTGAGGGCCATGACCCCGGCCTTGGCCGCCGCGTAGTGCGCCTGGCCGGCCTGGGCCCGCCACCCGAGCACCGATGCATTGTTCACGATGACCCCTCCGCCGCCGAGGGCGATGAAGTGGCGGAGCGCGGCTCGCGTGCAGCGGAAGGTCCCGGTCAGGGTGATGTCGAGCACGAGCGACCACTGCTCGTCGGTCATGTCGACGATGTCGACCTGGCCACCGAGCCCTGCGTTGTTGACCGCGACGTCGATGCGGCCGTGCTCGGCGACGGCGGCGTCGTAGAGGGCCTGGACCTGCTCCTCGACGGTCACGTCGCAGGGGACGGCCAGCGGAACGGCCCCTTCCAGCTCGGGCAGGGCGGCGAGCGCATCGGCCGCCTCGCCCAGTCGGCGCTGGTGGGCATCGGAGATGACCACGGTGGCCCCCTCCTCGACACACCGCTTGGCGGTGGCGAAGCCGATGCCGGTTCCGGCCGCAGCGGTCACCACCACCACCTTGCCCTCGAGCAGCCCGTGGCCTGCCGGCGGCTCGGGGATCGGCGGTCCGGTGCCATCGGTCATCGCAGGTCTCCCTTTGGTTCGGGCGGCAGGCCGAGCACCCGTTCGCCGATGATGTTGCGCTGGATCTGGTCGGATCCTCCGTAGATGCTCTCGGACCGGCTGAAGAGGAAGGTCCGCTGGAACTCGTCGAGCTCGTAGGGGGCCGACTCGAGGACAAGGCCGCCCTCCCCCCGGACGTCCATCGCCAGCTCGCCGAGGCGTTGGTGCCAACCGGACCAGTAGAGCTTGATGATCGAGGCCTCGGGGGGTGCGACCGGACCGTCGTAGCCGGAGAGGCTCCGCAGCGTGTCGTACCGGAGGATCTCGAGCTCGGCGTAGGAACGGGCCAACCGCTGGCGGAGCACCGGATCGGCCGAGCGTCCGGACTGCTGTGCCACCGCCACCAGACGGTCGAGCTCGCGGCGGAAGGTGAGCTGGTGTCCGAGGAGGCCGACCCCGCGCTCGTAGGCGAGGGTGGCCAGCGCGACCCGCCATCCGTCGCCGGGCTCGCCGACCACGAGGTCCGCGGCGGTACGCGCCCCGTCGAAGAAGACCTCGTTGAACTCCGAGGTCCGGGTCAGCTGGGTGATGGGGCGGATCTCGACGCCCGGTTGGTCCATGGGGACCAGGAGGTACGAGAGGCCGTGGTGACGCGCGGAGCCCGGCTCGGTCCGGCAGACCACGAAGCACCAGTCGGCCTGGTGGGCGAGCGATGTCCAGACCTTCTGCCCGGTCACCACCCACTGGTCCCCGTCGAGGACGGCCCGGGTCTGCACGTTGGCGAGGTCGCTCCCGGCGTCCGGCTCCGAGTAGCCCTGGCACCAGAGCTCGGTCCCGGTCACGATCGGCGGGAGGAACCGCGCACGCTGGGCGGGTGACCCGTACTGGATGAGGGTGGGGCCGAGCAGGCCCTCCCCGAGGATGCCGACCCGCCCCGGGGCACGCGCCGTCACATACTCCTCGTTGAAGATGACCTGGCGGGCGATCGAGGCCCCCCGCCCTCCGTACTCCTCGGGCCAGCCGAGACAGGTCCAGCCGGCCGCGGCGAGCTCCTTCTCCCAGGCGAGCCTGGTTTCGAAGCCGTACGTCTCGTCGCCCGACCCGCCCCGCCCGCCGAGGGCGGCGAACGCACCGACCACGTGCTCGGCCAACCATGCCCTGACCTCGCTACGGAATGCCTCGTCCTCGGGTCGGTCTCGAAGGTCCATGGCGGCTGGGGCGACGTTAGCAAACGGCCCTTCCGGCCCGGCTCGGTCGGGCTCGTGCCCGGGCGGGTCGGGAGAACCGCCCGGGAACATGTCGGAACCCGATGGCGTTTCCCCTTGTGATCGTTGCCGACGCGCGTCCGGGCGTCTCCCGGAGGAGCCGGCACGGAAGGAGGAGGCCTGATGAGTGCCACCAGCGACCATGCAGGTGCCGCAGAGAGGGTGGAACTGACCGAGGAGGAATGGCGCGAACGGCTGTCGCCCGAGCGCTATGCCGTGCTCCGTGAGAAGGGGACCGAGCCAGCCTGGTCGGGTGAGCTGCTCCATGTCGACGGCAACGGCATGTTCACCTGCGCCGGCTGCGGTGCCGCACTGTTCCCGACCGAGGCCAAGTTCGAGTCCGGCTCGGGCTGGCCGAGCTTCACCCAGGCGTTGGCGGAGGGAACCGTCGAGGAGCACAAGGACGGGTCCTTCGGCATGCGGCGCACCGAGATCACCTGCGCGCGCTGCGGTGGGCACCTCGGCCACGTGTTCCCCGACGGGCCTGCCCCGACCGGCATGCGCTACTGCGTGAACTCGCTCTCGCTCGAATTCGAGCCCAGCGAGGACTGAACCCGCCGCCCTGCGGCTGCACCCGGCCCGCCCGGCAGTGGCGGGTCGGGGCGCGGTTCCGAGAGGCGCTCCTCGAGGAGGACGAACAGCCCTGCAAGGGCACCGGCCTCGACGCCCCTCCCGGAACGCACGAGGTGGCTGCCGGCGTCAGCGAGCGCTTGGCAGGCCTCGAAGGCCTCGTCCTTGGAGAGGACCACCGACGATCCGAAGCGGAGGCGTCCGACCGTCGGCTCAGCCACCGGCGAGTCCGTTCGCATCGGCCGCGGCCGGCTCGGCGCGCTCGGCATCGCCGCCGGCCCGCTGCACCCGGTGCACGTCGACGGTGGCGAAGCGCAGCCCGGGACCGACCTCGTCGGCGACGACCTCGACCTTGAACCGGCGCTCGCCGTCCTCGGTCTCCCAGCTGCGCTGCTCGAGCCGCCCGGTCACCACCACCCGCATCCCCTTGGTGAGGCTCAGGGCCACGTTCTCGGCCAGGTCCCTCCAGGTGACCACGTCGAAGAACGAGGTGGACTCCTCCCACTCGTTGGTCTCCCGGTTCTGCCACCGTCGGTTGGCCGCGACCCCGAGGGTGGTGGTGGCCTGGCCGTCGCGGGTGTAGCGGATCTCCGGGTCCCGGGTCAGATTCCCGACGATGGTCGTGGTGGTGGCGCTGCTCATGTAATTCCCCTTCCCGTGCACCGAGGTGCCTCGCCGCCGGTCCCGTCCGGGTCCGATCCGGCCGCCCGCCACGGGCGACGGGACCAGCCTCCGGCCCGCACCTTGCAGGACACCCGCCCGGGACCTGGACGCGCACCTTGCCCACGCGGAGCCGCACGCGGGCCAGGACCTCGACGGAACCGACCACATAGACTCCCGGCGATGCCCGACACCGA
Source organism: uncultured Acidimicrobiaceae bacterium (assembly GCA_963725275.1). Lineage (GTDB taxonomy): Bacteria > Actinomycetota > Acidimicrobiia > Acidimicrobiales > RAAP-2 > Bog-756. The sequence continues at coordinate 255,032 of CAVRXS010000001.1, forward strand.
CGCGGAGGTCTACGGCGACGACATCTACACCGAGCCGGACGCCGATCCCGACACGTTGTCCAACCTCGGGCCGCTCCGACCGATGGCCGGCGTCTGGCGGGGAACCGGCGGGGCCGACCAGCACCCGGTCGCCGAGGGCATCGGGCGCGACGCATTCGACGAGCGGTACGAACTGCAGCCGATCGATCCCCAGACGAACGGGCCGCAGCTGTTCTACGGACTGCGGTACCACACCCATATCGTCAAGCCCGGGGAGATCGAGACCTTCCACGACCAGGTCGGATACTGGTTGTGGGACTCGGCCGCCGAAACGGTGACCCTCACCCTCGGCATCCCCCGCGGGCAGGTGTTGCTGGCGGGCGGCCCGGCCGCTCCCGACGCCACCGAGTTCGAGGTCCGGGCCGCGGTCGGCTCGGAGGTCTACGGCATCCTGTCGAACCCCTTCCTCGACCGGAGCTTCCGGACCCTGAGCTACCGGATGCACGTGGTCGTCCATCCCGACGGCTCCTGGTCCTACGAGGAGGAGGGGGTCCTCGCCATCCCCGGCCAGGAGGAGCCGTTCTCCCACATCGACCGCAACACGCTGATCCGGGTCGAGCCGCCGGACCTCAATCCGTTGGCCCAGAGCGGGCGCGACGACCTCGGGATCGGATCCCTCCGTCAAGACCGCACACCGCACGAGAGGACATCGACATGAACCATCTCCGCCGCGAGCTCGCCCCCGTCACCGGGACCGCCTGGTCGCAGATCGACGACGAGGCGGCACGCTCGCTCAAGCACTTCCTCGCCGCCCGACGCCTCGTGGACTTCCTCGGGCCGCTGGGATGGGAGCACTCGGCCGTCGACCTTGGCCGGGTCGACAGCGTGCCGGATGCCGCCGGACCGGTACGGATGGGCCGGCGGCGCGTGCTCCCGCTGGTCGAGCTGCGTACCCCGTTCGCGGTCTCACAGGCCGAACTGGCCGCCGCCGACCGGGGCGCCACCGACCTCGACCTTCGCCCGGTCATCGACGCGGGTCGTGCTGCGGCCCTCGCCGAGGACCACCTCGTGTTCCACGGGCACGAGGAGGTCGGGATCACCGGCATCATCCCGGCCTCACCCCACGAACCGGTTGCGATCGGCGACGACTACGACCTCTATCCGGAGCACGTGGCCAAGGCCGTGGCGACCCTCCGGAGCAGCGACGTCGGCGGGCCCTACGCCATCGCCCTGGGCTCGCGCGCCTACACAGGGGTCACCGAGACGACCGAGCACGGTGGGTATCCGGTCTTCGAGCACCTCCGGCAGATCCTCGGGGGCCCGGTGGCCTGGGCACCGGCCGTGGACGGGGCCGTCGTCCTCTCCCAGCGCGGGGGCGACACCGAGCTCACCGTCGGCCAGGACTTCTCGGTCGGCTTCACCACCGCCGATCAGAGTGCGGTGCACCTCTACCTCGAGGAGTCCGCGGCCTTCCGGGTCCTGACCCCCGAGGCCGCGGTCCATCTGGCCCACCGGTGATCCGGCGGAGGCCGTCACCCCCCGGGCGCCCCTCAGCCGTCGAGCAGATCGCGGAGCAGCTCTGCCCGGGTTTCATCGGAGAGCGCCGCCCCGGGGAGGCCGTCGGGATAGCCCGGATGGTCGACCACCAGCGAGACCGGGCCGGCGGCGAAGGCACGGATCTGGTCCGACGCCAAGTGGAAGCGCACGTAATGGACGGCAGCGGTGACCTCGGGCCTGGTGAGCTGGGCCCCGTGCTCCTCCTCGGGCACCGAGGGCACCACGGAGTGCGTCGGTCCGTCGCCGATCACCAGCCCGCACGAACGCTCGATCCCGACCAGACGCGGGAGCCATCTCCGGAGCTCCTCCTCGGTCACCAGCTCGAGGAAGAGCGTGGCCGAGAGCTCGCCGGGAGCGGGGAGCAGACGGTTGTAGACGTCGAGCTCGTGCTGGATCTGCCGGTCGGTGCTCATCCGCTCGGCGCGGGCCATCTCCTGGACCTGGAACCGTACGGTCGTCCTGCTCTCGAAGGTGAAGGTCACCACCGAGCCCACGGAGACACGCCGCAGCTTCTTGACCGCGATCACCTGCCGCAGGAACGTCTCGCGCTCACGTTCGTAGGCCCGCAGGTCGATGATGTCGTCGAGCACGAGGGGTCCGGTCAAGACGGCTCCTCGGCGATGCCGTAGGCCCGCGCCATCACCTGGATGGGATGTACCGGGTGGGCGCCGGTCTCCTGCTCGATCGCACCGTTGGCCAGCAGGCAGTCGCCGCACACGACGGCGTTCCCCGCCGCCCCGATCTCGCGCACGAGGGGTTTGGCCACCGCCGCGCGAGCGGTCGTAGTTCTCGGCGCGGTACCCCCAGGTGCCGTCGATCCCGGAGCACCGCTGGACGAGGGTGGCCTTGATCCCGGCCACCTTGAGCAGGTCCCGCCCCTTGAGGCCGGTCTGCTGGGCCTGCAGGTGGCAGGCCACGTGGTAGGTGACCTGGTCGGGCACGAGCCCGGCCTCCCGTCCTGGGAAGCGCTTGTCGAGGGTGGTCCCCTCCGCCCGATCCAGGGCGACCAGGTACTCGGCGGGATCGGCGGTGTGTGCGCCCACCAGTTCGGCATCCGCAGCGGACGCGGTGCCGGCAAGGTAGATCGGGTAGTCCCTGCGGACCACGTAGGCGCAGGTGGGCTGCGGCACGACCACCTCGCGCCCGGCTCGGACCTCGGTCGCGAGGACAGCCACGTTGCGGGTCGCGGCACGGGTGAACTCGCGGATGTTCCCCTGGTGGAGCCACGGGGCCCCGCAGCACCGGGTCCCCTCGGGGAGCGAGCACGACACCCCGTTGCGCTCGAAGACTTTGACCAGGTCCTGGCCGATCGCCGGGTCCATGTACTCGACGAAGCAGGTCGGGAAGACCGAGACGGCGCCCTGGGCCGCTCCCGGCCGGAGAGCCTGCGGACCACGCCGAGCGGCACGCCGGCGGAACCAGGTCGAGAACCGCGTGCGGGCGTAGGGGGGAAGGAGCCGCCCGGAGGCGATCCCCGCGGTCCGCTCGAGCAGCCGGCGGACCCGCGAGCCGGGCGTGCCGGTGAGCGCGTTGACCACCGGGGCAGCGGCACTCGACACCGTCCCCATCAGGTCGGTGCGGGCGAGGGCCTGGTCGGTCACCCGTCGGCGGAGCGGGAGGGCGCCCGCGCTGCGGACAGCGTTGGCGCGCAGCATCAGGCGCGGGAAGTCGAGGTCCCAGTCGTGGGGCGCCACGTAGGGACACTTGAGCGCGCAGAGCTTGCACTGGTAGCACTCGTCGACGACCTGGTCCTGCTCGCTCGTGGTCATCTCTGCCACGTGGCCGTCGCGCGCGTCGACGAAGTCGAAGAGCGTGGGGAACGAGGGGCAGAGGTTGAAGCAGAGCCTGCACCCCTGGCAGAGGTCGTAGACCCTCCCGAGCTCGGCTCTCAGGTCTTCCTCGTCGAGGTATCGGGGATGGTCTGGGTCGTAGGTGGTGGTCATCGACAGGTGGCACCGCCACGCGGGACCGCCGCCCGAGGATCCCCCGGGCCGGCGTCCCGGTGCGGCAGCGTCCTAGGAGACGGAGGCGAGTCCCTCGGTGAACCGGCCGGCGTGGCTCTTCTCCGCCCTGGCAAGCGTCTCGAACCACTCGGCGATCTCTTCGAATCCCTCGTCGCGGGCGGTCCGGGCGAACCCCGGGTACATCTCGGAGTACTCATAGGTCTCGCCCTCGATGGCGGACTTGAGGTTCTCGTCGGTGGGCCCGACTGCGGCCCCGGTCACCGGGTCACCGACCTCGCGCAGGAAGTCGAAGTGCCCGAAGGCGTGACCGGTCTCCCCCTCCGCGACCGAGCGGAAGAGGGCGGCGACGTCCGGATATCCCTCCACGTCGGCCTTCTGGGCGAAGTAGAGGTAGCGGCGGTTGGCCTGGCTCTCGCCGGCGAACGCCTCCTTCAGATTGGCTTCCGTCTTGGTGTCCTTGAGTGCTGGCACGGTGCTCCTTTGTTGTTCGGTGTGGTGCCCCCTCGGGGGCGGGATCAGCGGGTTGCGGCCACGGAGGGGGTGCGCCGGGCGCGTGGGATCCGTGCGCGGCAGTCCGGACACATGCCGCGGAAGACCACCTCTGCGGCGCCGACCTCGAAGCCGAGCGCGGCGCCCTCGGGGATTTCGAGGCCGGGGAAGTCGAGCACCAGGTCCCTGACATTGCCGCAGCTGCGGCAGACCAGGTGGTGGTGGGGATGGTCGACATTCGGATCGAAGCGGGTACGGCCGGTGCCGACGTCGAGGGCGGTGATCTCGCCCATCTCGGCCAGGTCGTGCAGCGTCTGGTACACGGTCTTGAGGGAGATCGTCGCCATCTCGCGCACCGCAAGGGCGTGCACCGCCTCGGCCGACGGATGGGTCTCGTCGCCCTCCAGGATCCGGAAGATGCACTGGCGCTGTGCGGTCACCTTGCGGCCGGACCTGCGGAACAGGTCGGTCAATTCCTCCGGTGTGTGCACGCCACAGACAATACCACCAATGATTGTTGATCAACACTCATTGGTGATTCGACGGTCGCGGCCGGTCCCTGCCGGGGCGCCGAGCGCGGCCGCTCCGGCAGGGTCCGGTGGATCGGGTCAGCCCAACGCCATCCCCACGATGGGCTGGTTGAGGGCGATGGCCCCGGTCGAACCCTGGAACACCGCGCCCTTCCCGAGGGCGAAGATCCCGCCGTCCGAGGCCACGAGGTAATAGCCGTCGCCGGTCGGGGCGGCGGCGCCGCCGACCACCGGCTCGTTGAGCGGTGTTCCCCCCATCGAGCCGAAGAACGGTGCGTCGAAGGCGAACACCCCACCGTCCCGGGCGATCAGCCAGTAGCCGCCGGTCGACGGGTCCACCGCGATGCCGACGATCGGCTGGTTGAGGTGCTGGCCGCCCATGGAGCCGTGGAAGGTCGCACCGGCCCCGTAGGCGAAGACGCCACCGTCCGATGCGACCAGGTAGTACCCGTTACCCGCCGGGGCCGCGGCGATGCCGACGATCGGCTCGTTGAGGACCAGATCGCCGGCCGATCCGTAGAAGGGTGCGTTGGTCCCGGTGGCGAAGACGCCCCCATCCGAGGCGACCAGCCAGCACCCGTCGCCGCCCGGGGCCGGGGCGAGACCCACCACCGGCTCGTTGAGCGGCCCGGGAAGCCCGGTGCAGGAGCTCGCCTGGGCTCCGTGGGCGTAGGCGGGCCCCGACGCGCTGGCGAGGTTGTAGCCGCTCCCTCCGGGAACCGCTGCAATGCCCGCGACAGGGAGGCTGAGGGTCTGCCCGGTTCCCGCGCCGGCGCCGAGGAACGGCACCCCGAAGCTGAACACCCCCCCGTCCTGGGCACCGAGCCAGTAGCCGCGGGGCTTCGTCGCAGGCACGGCGATCGCCATCTCGGGGCCGGCAGGCGTCGGTGGATGGGTGGTCGGATCGGCGGGTGGGCTGGGCTGGGTGACACCGAAGGCGCACTCACCGGTCGCGTATCCCGCGACGACGTTCGGCGACGCACCCGAATCGCCGTAGTGGACGATCGGATCGTTTGCCGAGCAGATGAGGTTGCCCGCAATCGTGTTGGTGAGGGTCTCCATCGCGTCGGGGTCGAAGAAGGTGTTGTCGCTGAAAGTCGCGCTACCGCCGGTGCTGACTCGCAGGGCGCCGAACCAACAGGAGTTGAGACCGGTCACCCGCAGGTTCCCACCGATGGTGCTGTCTTCGTAGTCGCTGTACACCGGCGACATGAAGGAGGCGAACACGCCGCTCGGGGTGCAGCTCACCCCACCGCCGCCGCCCGTCTGGACGGCATCCCCGCCGATGGTCGTCTCATGCACGATGACGCCCAGCGGATCGGTCGCCGTCACGCTGCCGTTGACGGTGTCGGCCGAGTTGAGCGTCGGTGGAGTACCGGTGTCGTCGAAGCATTGGAACGCGCTCGCCTCGCAGCCGAGGATGAGGGTACCGCCGCTGGCCACTGTGATGTTGCCGTCCACGGTGAAGCCCGAGGTCGTCCCCGGGTTGCCCTGGTCGAGGGCGAACGCGGCAAGCAAGGAGCCGCCCGCACTCACCGTCACGTTCCCGGTGACGGTGACTTGCCCCGAATCGACGTTGCAGATGTCGGTGACGGTGACCGAGCTGTAGGTCCCGGCTGCCAATGACGCCCCGCCCGAGCTTCCGCAGGTGGTCGCGACCGGCGTGGCCGACGCGGCTCCGGTCCCGCCCAGCAACCCGAGCGGCACCGCCACCACCAGGGCCGCCGAGAAGGAGAGGGTGAGACGGAGCGATGTCCTTCCCCTCACCACCGTCCGCTTCCGATCCCTGCCCTCGGACCTACCATCACTCGCCGTTGTTCCGCTCGAAGTCATCCCGATCTCCTGTCTCCGTCGCTGGACATTGATCCGACCGCACCGGCACCCGCGTCGGTGAACTCGCGCCATGTTGATCGACGCCAACAGCCGAACGAATCGACCGGCGCCGGCCGAAGCTTGCCGGATGGGAATCTGCGGGTCAAGTGTCAATTCGGTTGCACTCCCTCCGGCGTGCCGCGGGGAGCTGGTCGGGTCCGAAGCCCGCCGACGCCGGCGCGTCGTGCGTGGTAGGAAGCGGCCATGGGAACCCAGACCGAGGCGGTCTTCGCCGAGCTGCTCGCAGAGATGGGAACGCAACACAGACGACTGGTCGAGCAACTCTCCGGCCCGGGGGACGAGCAGACCCTGCTCGAGGCGCACAAGTGGCTGCTCACGATCGTGCAGGTAGCCGCCGACACCCAGGTCTGGGCGGACCCCGACCGCCCCCGGTTCGTCGAGATCGTGGGCCCCTACAAGAAGTGGGGCGGGGACAATGCCGACGCCTTCTACTGCTTCGCCCCGGTGGACCCGTCCCGAACGTACCGGGTGCGGGTTCGGCCCGGGGACGCGGCGTACCTCTCCCTCACCGTCTACGGGGGTCCAGACGACGGGCGCTACTCGGATCGCATCGTCGGCAGCCTCAACGCACGGCAGGTCGCTCCAGGGCCCGACGGTGTGATCACCATGGTCCTCTCACCCGACGATCCGGGCGACGGGTCGCCATGGATCAAGCTCGACCCCGACGCGGTGGCGATGATCACCCGCGACTACCTGGCCGACCCGTCCCACGGCACCCGTGCTGCCTGGGCGGTCGCAACCGACGCGCCGCCGCCGACCTTCCGGGAGGACGACGCCGTGCTGGCCCGACGCTTCCGTGCCGCGCTCACCTGGCTGCGGGACCAGGCCGCCATGGTGCCGCTGCCCGCGGGTGAGCCCAACAGCATCGATCCCCCCTACCCGGTGCCGACGACGACTGTCGGTTGGGCAGCCGGGGACGCCGCGGTACGCGATGGGCCGGTACCTCCTCGAGGATGGTCAGGCCCTCGTCCTGCGGGGACGGTCCCCGGAATGCGCCTTCTGGAACCTCTGTCTGTGGAACCCGTTCCTGCACACCTACAACTACGACTACGAGCGGGTGACCATCAACGGCACCCAGGTGCGCTACGAGGACGACGGCTCGTGGGAGATCGTCATCTCCCCCACCGATCCCGGGCATCCCAACTGGGTCTCGACGGCGGGCCACCACAGCGGATGGATCTGGTTCCGGTGGTTCCTGCCGGCCGAGACACCGGCACACCCGGAGGCCGTCGTGGTCCCGGTGCCAGCAGGCGGATGAGCCCGGCGGGACGCCCGCCGCCGATCACCATCGACGATCTGGCCGAGCCCCGGTACAGCGACGAGGCACGAGCCGTCCTCGACTTCATGGCCGAGGCGGGGCGGACCGTCTCCCTCGAACCGGATGCGCTCATCGACGCGGCCATGGCCGAGACCGGCCTCGACGACTTCGGGCCCGACGACTTCCGCGGCCGGCTCGAGATCCTCTGCCGTTCGCTGCGGGAGGAGGCACGGCTCGACCATGCCGGGCTGTTCGCCCAGTCGCAGCTCCTCACCGGGCTCCTCCGCAACCGCCTCCTGATCGAGAACCTGGTCATGCGTCACCCCGAGATCCTCGATGAGGCGATCGTGGCGCCCATCGTGATCTGTGGACTGCCCCGCACCGGCACCACCCACCTGCACAACCTCATCGCCTCCGACCCGGCGCTCCGGTCGCTCCCCTACTGGGAGAGCCTCGAGCCGGTGCTCTCCGACCGGGAACGGCCGGCGCCAGGCGACCCGGACCCGCGTCGCGCCCGCACAGAGCTCTCGCTCTCCGTCGTGGACACGGCCCTGCACGAGTTCCGGCGCATGCACGAGATGACCACCGACCACGTCCACGAGGAGATCCAGCTCCTGGCCATCGACATCTCGACGATGCTCTTCGAGACCATCGCCCCGATCCCCACCTGGCGCGACAGCTACCTGGCCCGGGACCAGGGACCCAGCTACTCCTACCTGCGCACGATCCTCCAGGCCCTGCAATGGCTGCGGGGAGGGACGCGGCTGGGTGCTCAAGTCCCCCCAGCATCTCGAGCAGTTCCCGGCCCTCCTCGCCACCTTCCCCGACGCGACCTTCGTCGTGACCCACCGGGACCCGGTCTCGGTCACCGCGTCGATGGTCACCATGCTCGGCTACTCCGCCCGGCTCGGGCACGACCGGGTCGACCTCCACTGGCTCGGGGGCTACTGGGCCGACCGTCTCGAGCGGATGCTCCGCTCGTGCGTCGACCAGCGGCAGATCCTCCCGTCCGAGCGGACCATCGACGTCCACTTCGACGAGTTCATGGAGGACGACCTGGCCATGGTCCGGCGCGTCTACGCGGTCGCCGGCCAACCGTTCACCGCGGCCTCCGAGTCGGCCATGGTCGCCTTCCTCGACGAGCACCCGAGGGGCCGGTACGGGGGAGTCGTCTACGACCTCGCCCAGTTCGGCATCGACCGCGCACGCCTGCAGCGCTCCCTGGCCTTCTACGTCGAGCGGTTCAGGGTCACCGAGGAGCGCTGACCGGCGAGGGGGCGGCCGACCTGTGGCAGGCTTTGCCCATGTCAGAATCGGGGCGCTCCCCGGTGGCCGGTGCCGACCGGTTCACCCGTGCACGGGCGCTCGACCTCCTGGCGTCCGAGCCCTTCGACCTCCTGGTCATCGGTGGCGGGATCACCGGGGCGGGGGTGGCCCTCGACGCGGCCAGCCGGGGGCTGCGGACCGCCCTGGTCGAACGCGACGACTTCGCCTCGGGCACCTCGTCCAAGTCCTCCAAGCTCGTCCACGGTGGGCTCCGCTACCTCCAGCAGCACGAGTACAAGCTGGTCTACGAGAACCTCGCCGAGCGCCAGCGCCTGCTCGACAACGCGCCCCATCTGGTCACCCCCCTCCCCTTTCTCATCCCGCTCTTCGGGCGTGCCGGCGTGGTCAACCGGAGTGTGGCGCGTGTGTACCGGACCGCCCTGTGGCTCTACGACGTGACCGGTGGGATCCGGATCGGCCGGCGCCACGAGAAGGTCTCCCGGGAGCAGGCACTTGCCCACATGCCGACCCTGCGGGCCGACCGTCTCGCGGCCGGCTTCCTCTACTGGGATGCCAGGACCGACGACGCCCGGCTCACCCTCGCCGTCCTGCGCACGGCGGTGCTCGACCACGGTGCGGTGGCCGCCAACCACGCACCGGTGACCGGCCTGGTGACCGGTGACGACGGAAGGGTCCGCGGAGCCACGGTCGCCCCCGAAGGGTCCACCCCCTTCGAGGTACGGGCCTCGGTGGTGGTCAACGCCGGCGGTGTCTGGGCCGACGAGGTCCGGGCCCTCGACGAGCTGCACAACCCACACTCGATCCGGCCGGCCAAGGGAATCCACATCACGGTGCCGGAGACCGCCCTCCCCTGCGACATCGCCGCGGTGATCCCCGTTCGGGAGGACCACCGGTCCATCTTCGTCGTCTCCTGGGGCGACCAGGTCTACCTCGGCACCACCGACACCGAGTGGGACGGACCCCTCGACGATCCCGGCTGCACGCCCGAGGACGTGGACTACATCCTGGACGCCGCCAACGCGGTGACCACCCGCCCGCTCACCCGCGCCGACATCACCGGGATCTGGTCGGGGCTGCGCCCGCTGCTGGCCCCGGGGGGCCGCGCCGCGATGAGCGAGCGCACCGCCGACCTCTCCCGCAGGCACACCGTGCAGACCTCGGCCGGGGGCATGGTCACCGTGACCGGGGGCAAGCTCACCACCTATCGCAAGATGGCCCAGGACACGGTCGACGCCGCGGTGGTCGCCCTCGGCCGGCGACCCATCCCCTGCGTGACGCGGGACCTCCGCCTGCACGGCGCGACCCCCGGACGACACTCGGCGGGGGCGAACGGCACCAGCAGCAGCGCGCGCCCGGCCACGGACGACCGCGCGGAGGCGCTCGCCTCCCACCTGGCCGGCCGGTACGGGACGGAGACCCCGGCGGTGCTGGCGTTGGCCGACGGGCGGCCCGAGTTGCTCGAGCCCCTCGTCGACGGGCTTCCCTATCTGGGTGCCGAAGCGGTCTTCGCGGTGCGTACGGAGATGGCCCGCTCGGTCTCCGACGTCCTCGACCGGCGGACCCGGGCCTCACTGCGCGATGCCCGGGCCACGGCACGGGCAGCCGCCCGGGTGGCGGGGCTCATCGGGCCCGAGCTCGGCTGGGACGCCGCTCGGATCGCCAGCGAGGCCGACCGCTACGCCACCGCCCTCCTGGCAGAGCTCACCCGGGCCGGACTCGATGCCGCGGGCGATCCCGACCCGGGACCCGCACCGGTCGGGGCGCCCGGTGTGACAGCCGAGTGACCACCCCGACGCCGGTCACGGCGATCGACGCGGCGGCCGACCGGGTGACCGACCGGCTGGGTGGCACCCGGGTGGAGGTCGACGACGACCTCGCCCGGCGGCTGGCGGATGCGTGCGCAGAGGTCTCGGTCCTGGACGAGGACCGGGCCGAGGCCGGGCGCGACTGGTGGCCACTCGCCATCGGGTGGGCGACAGAAGGCGCGGTTCCCTGCCGGCCGGCGCTCGTGGCCCGTCCGACCGAGACCGCGCAGGTCTCCGACGTGTTGGCCCTCTGCGACGCGTCCGGTGTGCCGGTGACACCGGCGGGTGGGCGCAGCGGGGTGTGCGGTGGCTCGGTGCCGGTCTTTGGCGGGGTCGCGCTCGACCTCTGCGGCCTCGCCGGCATCGGTGCGGTGGACACCGACTCGCTCGTCGCGGACCTGCTGGCCGGGACCTTCGGCCCCGACGTCGAGGCGGGACTGCGCGGACAGCACGGGGTGACCCTCGGCCACTGGCCCCAGTCGATGGACCTCTCGACGGTCGGCGGTTGGCTTGCCTGCCGGGGCGCAGGGCAGTACTCCAACCGCTACGGGAAGATCGAGGACATGGTGCTCGGCCTCGAAGTCGTCCTCGCAGACGGCCGCGTGGTCCGCACCGGGGGACGCGGCCCGCGCGCGGCCACCGGTCCAGACCTCACCCAGCTGTTCGTCGGGAGCGAGGGCACCCTCGGGGTCATCACCGGCGGTCGCTTCCGGGTCCACCCGGTACCCGCGGACGAGGTCCGGCGGGCGGTCGGCTTCGCCACGTTCGCCGACGGCCTCGACGCCTGCCGCCGCATCCTGCGGCGCGGCGCGACCCCCGCCGTGCTCCGCCTCTACGACGCCACCGAGTCGGGACGCTCCTTCGACCTGCCCGACACCAACGTCCTCGTCGTGCTCGACGAGGGTGATCCGGCCCTTGTGGCCGCGGCGATCGCCATCGTCGACGACGAGTGCCGCGGCGGTGAGCCGCTCGGGACCGCGCTGGTCGACCGCTGGTTGGGCCACCGCAACGACGTGTCCGCCCTCGCCCCCCTCTGGCGCTCGGGCGTCGTCGTCGACACCGTCGAGGTCTCGGCCCGGTGGTCTGCGCTGCCCGCCCTCTATCGGAGCGTCGTCGGCGCCCTCGGCGCGATCGACGGGACCCTTGCCGCCTCCTCGCACCAGAGCCACGCCTACCCGGACGGTGCCTGTCTCTACTTCACCTTCGCCGGTCGGCCGGCGGACGACACCGACGACCCCGCTGCCCGGGACGCGTGGTCGGCCCGCTACTACCGCGAGGCCTGGGACCGGGTGACCCGGGCCACCCTCGACGCCGGCGGGGCCATCAGCCACCACCACGGCATCGGGCTCAACCGCGGGCGGTTCCTCGAGGAAGGGCTCGGGAGCTCCTTCGCGGTGCTCGCCTCGGTCAAGCGAGCCCTCGACCCCAACGGCATCCTGAACCCGGGCAAGCTCGGCCTCGACAGCCCGTTCGGCCCGGCACCCTGGCCATGAGCATCCTGGTCGTCGATGTGGGTACCTCGGGAGTGCGGGGCGCGGTGGTCCGCCCGGACGCGACCGTCGAGCACGTCCATCACATCCCGGTGCTGCCGGAGACGCCGTTCCCCGGTCTGGTCGAGTTCGACGCAACCGCCATCGCCGCCGCGGTAGCAGACGTCGCCACGCGCAGTCTGAGCGCCGGCGGCCCGGTCGACGCCGTGGGCATCGCCAACCAGCGCGCGTCGACCGTGGTCTGGGACCGGGCAACCGGCGTCCCGGTGGCTCCCGGGCTCGGGTGGCAGGACCTGCGCACGGTGGGCACCTGCATCGAGCTCCAGTCCCAGGGCTTCCGGGTGGCGCCCAATGCGTCGGCCACCAAGCTCGCGGCCGTCCTCGACCAGGCCGACCCCGATCGTGCCCGCGCGCTACGCGGCGAGCTCGCCTTCGGCACGGTCGACACCTGGGTGGCGTGGACCCTCTCCGGCGGCGACCTGCACGTCACCGATGCCTCCAACGCCGGGGTGACCGGGCTCCTCCGCGGCGACGGATCCGGATGGAGCGACGAACTGCTGGCCGCACTGCGCATTCCCGAAGCGGTCCTGCCCACCATCGTCGACTCCTCGGGCACGGTGGGGGCTGCCCGCACGCTTCCCGGTGGACCACCCATCGCCGGCATCGCCGGCGACCAGCAGGCCTCGCTCATCGGTCAGGGCTGCACCCGGCCGGGGCAGGCCAAGGCCACCTTCGGCACGGGCGGGATGCTTGACCAGTGCCTCGGCCCCGATCGCCCACCCGGCGCCGTCCGCGGTCCCGCCGGGACCATCCCGATCATCGGCTGGCGGCGGGCCGGGGTGATCACCTGGGGGATCGAGGCCATCATGCTCTCCGCCGGCACCTGCGTGGAGTGGTTGCGCGACGATCTCGGCATCATCGACGACGCCGCAGAGTCGGCCGCGGTGGCAGCCGGGTGCGCCGAGACCGGGGACGTCTGGTTCGTCCCGGCACTGCTGGGCCTCGGGACGCCGGTGTGGGACTTCGGTGCCCGCGGGACGTTCCTCGGCATCACCCGCGGGAGCGGCCGTGCGGAGCTGGTCCGGGCCGTGCTCGAGGGTGTGGCCCACCGGGGAGCCGACCTGCTCGAGGCCGCCGAGTCCGACTCGGGTCTCGCGGTCGACAGCCTCCGGATCGACGGGGGCATGTCCTCCAACGAGGTGTTCACCCGGGCGCTGGCCGAGGCGTGCGGTCGCCCTGTCGAGATCGCCCCGGTGGTCGAGGCCACCACCCTCGGCGCCGCGTTCCTGGCCGGCATGGCGGTGGGTACCTGGGACGGCGAGGACGACGTGGCCGAGACCTGGTCCCCGCGGACCGTCATCACACCCGAGGGGAGCCCTTCCACGCACGCCGCGACCCGCAGCCGGTGGCTCGAGGCGCGGGCCCGCTCCGAGGGGACCATCCCCGAGCTCTCCGTCCTCGACTTCTGACCATGGATCGCACCGAGACCAGGAGGAGCGGCGTCCCCGACGCGTTGAACGGCTCCAGGAGGACCGCATAGGGTGGGTGAGGTACCACGCACGGCGCTGTCGCCGACCCCACCGGCCGAGGCCGGGAGAGCAGGAGATCCCATGACCGCGGGCATCGAGACACGGGGTGCCGGAGGCGTGCCCCTCGCCGCGCCCAGAGCGGTCCCCGAGCACGCGGTGCCCGACGACGAAGTGCCGGCCGGTGGTCCGGCTGCCGACACGGGTCCGATCGACGAGGCGGTGGTGACGGGGCGCGCCCTGCACGCGGCGCTCTCCGGCGTGCTCCTGGGGACGCCGGTCGCGGTCACCACCGCGGTGGTCGCGGCGCTCTCCGGCAGCCACCTCCTCATCGAGGACGTGCCCGGCGTAGGCAAGACCGTCCTCGCGCGGGCCCTGGCCACCGCGCTCGGCGTCGAGCTCTCACGGGTCCAGGGACATCCCGACCTGCTGCCGTCGGACGTGACCGGGGTCACGGTCTTCTCTCCCGACAACGGAACGTGGGAATTCCGCCCCGGCCCGGTGTTCGGGCACGTGGTCCTGCTCGACGAGATGAACCGCACCCCGCCGCGCACCCAGTCGGCACTGCTCGAGGCGATGGAGGAGCAGCAGGTCTCGGTCGACGGCGAGTCGTGGCCGCTCCCGCGTCCCCACCTGGTCATCGGCACCCAGAACCCGATCGGCCAGCTCGGCACCTACCCGCTGGTGGAGAGCCAGCTCGACCGGTTCGGGCTCTCGACATCGATCGGCTACCCGGCTGCCGATGTGGAGACCCGGCTGGTGCTCCACAACGGCGGCCGCTACGCACTGGACCGGCTGGTCCCGGTGTCCGACGCCGACGGGTGGAGGCGGGCCATCGCCGCGACCGCCTCCGTGCACGTGGCAACCCCGGTCGCCGAATACGCTGTCTCCCTGGTCCGGGCCACCCGGACCGCGGGCACGGTCCGGCTCGGAGCCAGCCCGCGGGCTGCCATCTCCCTCCTGCGCAGCGCCCAGGCGTATGCCGTGCTGTCCGCCCGCGCCTATACGACCCCCCAGGACGTCCAGGCGGTGGCCGTGGCCTGCCTCGCCCACCGGCTCATCGCCGAGGGCGGCAGCGACGGTGGCCCGGCGCTCGTCGCCCGCATGGTCGCGGACCTCCCCGTTCCCCCCACGTGAGCCTGCCCCGCGGGGTGCGCATGCGCCGGAGGGTCCACCCGACAGCCTGGTTCGGCCCGGTCTTCGGCAGCGTGGTGGCCCTCGTGGCCTGGGCCGGGGTCGCCCACTCGAGCGGGTCCGGCTGGGTGCAGGCGGTCGGTGCCCTGCTCGGTGCCATCCTGCTGGTCGGGTTGGTGGCCCCGGTGGTCCCGGCCGGGCGGGCAGCCCTGGTCTGCACCGCGTCCCCGGCCGACGGCCAGGCCGGTCGCCCCGTGCAGCTGACCGTCCGGGCGAGCCGGCCGGTGCGCCTGCACCCCCGCTGGCCGGCGGGGCCGCTCCAGTACGCCGGTGGCCCGGTGCGGGGCACCCGCACGATCGAGCTCGAGTGCACGCCCGACCGCCGGGGCGTCCAGGAGGAGGTGGCGATCGAGGTCGCGTCGTGTGCACCCTTCGGCCTGCTCTGGTGGGCCCGCGACCTCGTGGTGGCCCTCCCCCGGCCACTGCACGTGGCCCCGCGGACCGGGTCGCCCGGAGAGACCGAGGTCACCGTCGATGATCAACCCGGCGAGGCGACGCTCCGGGTTCCCGCCGGTCTGGCCGAGCCACGGGGGATCCGCCCCTACGCGCCCGGGGACCCGCGCCGGGCCGTCCACTGGCCGGTCACGTCGCATGTCGGCAGCCTCATGGTGCGCGAGACCGAGCGACCGACGGACGACCCGGCGGTGGTCGAAGTCGACCTGCCCGCTGACCCGGATGCGGCCGAGGCGGAGGCCGAGCGGGTGATGGCCGAGGTCGGCGACCGCCTGGACCGTCGCCAGTCGGTGGTCATGGTCACCCGTGAACAGTCGGGGCGGGTCGTGCGTCCGGTGCGGGACCGGGTCGACCTCGGCCGGCGACTGGCCCGGGCCGTGCCCGCGCCCCCCACGGAGGTGGTTGTCCCCCGGCCCCGCCGGAGACGCCCGGCGTGACCGTCTGGGAGCGCATCGTCCAGGCCAACCGGCCGGGCCCACCAGAGCACTCGATCTCCTTCCGCGCCGCGTCGGTCGGGGCGGTGGTGGTCGGCGCTGGGGCCTGTTGGAGCCAGGGTGAGCTCAGCGTTCCGGTCACCCTCTTCACCATCGCGGCCACGGTGGTCGGGAACTTCCTCTCCTACCGCCGTCGCAGCGACCCGTGGCCGGCGGTCAAGCCGATCCTGGCCGTGTGCGCGGTGGGTGGGTTCGTCTGGTTCATCGCCACGGTGACCCACTCGGCCACTCCGGGGGACATCTCGACCGTCGAGAGCCCACTGGCCGTCCTCTTCGCCTGGGTGCTCAGCACCCACGCATTCGACGTCCCGGCCCGGCGTGACGTCGCCTACTCGCTGGCCGGGTCGACCGCTCTGGTCGCGGTCGCCGCGGCGCAGTCGGTGGACCTCGCCCTCGGGGTGTTCGTCCTGGCCTGGCTCGGCTGCGGCCTCTGGGGACTGTTGGCCATGTGGCAGTCGATGACGGGAACCAAAGGCGTGCCCTGGGGGACCCTCACGCTGTCCGGGGTGATCGTCGCCCTGGTCGCCACCCTGCTGATCGGAGTGCTTCCCGCCCCCCGGGTCTCGACCTCCCTCGTCTTCCCGTCCTCCTCGGCCGGCTCGCCACCGGTGGACAGCCCCAACGACCTGACCGACGGGTCGGCCTCGCTGCCGGCGCACGCCGCCAGCGCTGACGGGCGGACACGGGTGGGAGGCTTCCTCGGCTTCGCCACGTCCCTCGACACCGGGGTCCGGGCATCGCTCGGCAACGAGGTGGTCATGCGGGTGCGGGCCAGCCGTCCGAACTTCTGGATCGGCCAGACCTACGACCAGTGGACCGGTCAGGACTGGCTGCAGTCGGCCGACCCGGTCGACGGCAACCACGTGGTCCGGCTCGAATCGGGCTCGCCATTCGCGATCCCCCTGGCCCAGGATCAGGTCGCCGGAAGGGCCAGTGGTGCGGTGGACATCCAGACGTTCTACCTGGCCGAGTCCGGGCCGAACCTGGTCTTCCACGCCGACAACGCCGAGCGGGTCTACGTGGAGTCCAAGTCGCTCTACCTGACCGGGGACGGCACCATCGTGTCCTCCACGTCGATGGGTCAGGGAACCATCTACACGGTGGTCTCGGCCGACAACTCCGCCACGTCCGCAGAGCTCGAGGCAGCGACCGCGCCGGCCGCCCCGTCCGCCACGGTCGCGCTCCCCCCGAGCAGGAGCGCCGCTACCTCCAGCTGCCACACCCCTATCCGCGTGTCGCGGCGCTCGCCGCTGCGATCACCGGGGGTGCGGCCACCCCCGGTGACGCCGACCCCCACACCTACGCCAAGGTCGAGGCAATCGAACAGTGGATGTCCTCCCACATCCACTACACGACCGACATCCCACCGCTGGCCCCGGGTGCCGACGCGGTCAACAGCTTCCTGTTCGGATCCCGTCTCGGCTACTGCGAACAGATCTCGACCGCGACGGTGGTCATGCTGCGCACCCTTGGGATCCCCGCCCGCGAGGCTGTCGGCTACGTCCCGGGTGCCTACGACCCGATCACCGATCTCTACGACGTCCAGGCCAAGGACGCCCATGCCTGGGTACAGGTCTGGTTCCCCGGGTACGGCTGGCAGAACTTCGACCCCACCGCGGCGGTGCCGCTCGCCAACCCGTCGCCCGGCTCGGTCCTGGCCCGCAGCGCCGGTCGGTTCCTCGCCGGCCTGCCCTGGATCCCCCTCGGTCTCGTGGCGGTCGCGGCTGGCGCAGGGGTGCTCATGGTCCGCCGGAGGCGGCAGCGCCCGCCAACCTGGGCGCACCAGGTGGCAGCCGACCTCGGTCGCGGCGGAGTACGCCTCGGACTGCCACGGCTCGGAAACGAGACCTTGACCGCCTACGGGTCGCGCCTGGCCGCTGCCGATCTTGCGTACACAGAGGGCATCCTCTCGGTCACCACCCTGGTGGAGCGGGCCACATACGCGGGGATCGAGCCGTCGGCCGACCAGATCTCCCGGGCCCTCGCCTTCACCCGCCGGTTCCGGAGCATCCAGCGGCGCCGGCCGCGTCGCAACACTCAGGACCGCGCGTGGGCCAACGCCTCGTCGAATGACGCACCGGCGGCCAGCAGGGGCCGGTAGGCCATGAGCTGGCGCGCCTGGCTGAAGCCCAGCGCCGCAGCGAGTCGGTCCCCGTCCCGGTAGAGGGCGACCAGCTTCCCCTCCTCCGGCGAACCGCTCACCACCACCGGGTCGTCGTCCACCGTGGGCAGGCCGAGCATCTGGATCTTGGTCGTGTACTGATCCGACCAGAAGAAGGGCACCGGGTCGTAGGCCTCGGCCGCGGCCGATCCCGCGAGCAGGTTGCGGGCGGCGACGGCTCCGCCTTCGGCCGCATTGGTCCAGTGCTCGACCCGGACGAGTCCCCCGCTCGAGGGATGTAGCCAGCGGGCGATGTCACCTGCGGCCACCACCTGTTCCGCGGCGAACAGCGCGCTGTCGCAGATGATGCCGTTGTCGATCGCGAGCCCCGCGTCGGCCAGCCAGCCCACCGCCGGGACCACCCCGATCCCGACGACCACCACGTCCGCCGGAAGCCGGGTGCCATCCGCAAGGTGCACGGTGAGCGGGTCGGCACCGCCCGGATCGGCCACCAGGCGGTCCACCCCCACGCCGGTGCGCACCGTGACCCCCTGGGAGCGGTGGAGGTCGGCGCAGACCTCGCCCATCCGGTCGCCGAGGACCCGACCCATCGGCGTGGGGAGGGACTCGACGAGGGTCACCGTTGCACCGGACGTGCGGCAGGTGGCGGCCACCTCGGCCCCGATGAACCCGGCTCCGACCACCACCAGGCGCGGCTCGGGGCCGGCCGCCTCGAGGCCGGCCTTGATGCCGAGGCAGTCGTCGAGCGTGCGGAGGGTGAAGACACCGGGCATCCCCTCGGTGCCGGGCAGGTGGCGGGCCGACGCACCGGTGGCCACGATGAGGCCGTCGTAGCGGAGGTCGGTCCCGTCGACGAACGAGACGACGCGGGCATCCGTGTCGAGCGCGGTGGCCCGGCGGCCCAGCCGGAATTCGAGCCCGAGGGTGTCGAGGACGTCGGGCGCGTGGTGGTGGATCCGTGCGACATCCCACTTGCCGGCCAGCAGTTGCTTGGACAGGGGTGGGCGGTCGTAGGGGGCGTGCAGCTCGTCGCCCGCGATGATCACCGGTCCGGTGTGATGCTCGTGGCGGATCTCCTCGGCTGCCCGCAACCCGGCGAGCGAGGCTCCGACCACGACGACGGTCGACTCGGGTGACAGGGGTTCGCTCATGGCCGGCATCGTAGGGTGCTGGCAGGTGGTCTCACCCGCCGAACATGGTCATCCACTGCTCGGGAGTCCGCAGCCGGAACACGTAGTTGTGGGCCCGGGTGTACCCCATGGTGGCCGACGGCTCGGGGGAGTAGAGGTGCCCGGGGTAGAGGATCGTGTCGTCGGGGACCCGGGCCAGCCGGGTCATGAGCGATTCGTACATCGCGGCGGGATCGGCGCCCGGCAGATCGGTGCGGCCGCACCCCTCGAGGAAGAGGGTGTCCCCGGCGATGAGCCGGTCCCCTACAAGGAAGCACTGGCTGCCCGGGGTGTGGCCGGGAGTATGGACCATGGTGATCGGCACCCCTCCGACGTGGAGGACATCTCCGCCATCATGGGTGACCAGCTCCCCGGCCGTGACGCCGGTCGACCGGATCACCCATGGAGCCTCGGCGGCCTGGACGTGGACGGGCACCGGGGACACCTCGAGCAGCCGGGTGATGCCCTCGACGCCCCAACCCATCAGGTCCCCACCGACATGGTCGGCGTGGTAGTGGGTGCCCAGCGCGCCGACACAGGCCATGCCGTCGGCGGCGAGCATCGCGAGGAGGTCGTCCACGCCGTATGCCGGGTCGACGATGACCGCCTCTCCGGTCTCCCGGTCGCCCACAAGGTAGACGAAGTTGACCATCTGACGGGCTACCGGATCGTCGGTCGCGAAGTCCCGACCGGCGAGGAGCTGGCGGAAGTACAACCGCTCGGGTGCAAGAGTGTCGTCGGTCACTCCCCCACCTTACGGGTCCCCCTGAGCCCTGACCGCGGTGCAGGATACGATCCCCGCACCAGCGACCGAAGGTGGCCATGCGATGACCGACCAGCGCAATCCCACCGGAGGTCCCGACATCGGGTCTGCGGCCGCCATGCTCCGGCACTGGGGGACCATCCGGCCCGTCGCGCCGATGCTCACCCAGGACGGGCGGAGCGTGACCTGGGGATCGATGTACCGTGACGCCACGCGGGTGGCGAGCGCACTGGCCGTGGCCGGCATCGTTCCCGGGGATCGGGTGGCCTTCCTCGACCGCAACGGCATCGAGTACTTCGAGGTGCTGTTCGGCTGCGCCCTGATGGGAGCAGTCAGCGTGGCGGTCAACTGGCGCCTCGCCCCGGCCGAGATGGCGGCGGTCCTCGAGGACGCCGGGGCCACCGTGCTCTTCCACGGCAGCGACTACTCGGCCGCGGTCAAGGAGATGGCTCCGCTGGTGACCTCCGTCCGCCACTGGGTCGTGCTCGACGAATTCGCCGACTGGCTGGACAGCACGGCGCAACCGCACGCCACCGATCCCGGGTTCGAGCCCGGGCCGGAGGATGTGGTGACCCAGCTCTACACCTCGGGGACCACCGGGTTACCCAAGGGCGTGATGATCTCGGGCGACAACCTGGCGACCATCCTGGCCAAGGCCAGCGAGGTCTTCCATATCGGCGAGGACACCGTGTCGATGGTGGCCATGCCGCTGTTCCACATCGGAGGGACCGGCTGGGCCCTCTCGGGGATGTCGCGTGGTGGGCACTCGATCGTCGTGCGGGACTTGGACCCCGCCGCCATCCTGCGGGTCATCGAGGAGCACCGCATCACCGAGACCTTCGTCGTGCCCGCGGTGCTGATGATGCTGCTCGCGACGAAGGAGCTGGCAACCACCGACGTGGGCTCACTCCGCACCGTGTTCTACGGCGCCTCGCCGATCAGCGAGGACGTCCTCGTGCGCTCGATGCGCGCGCTCGACTGTCAGTTCATCCAGGTCTACGGCCTGACCGAGACCACTGGGGCGATCACAGGGCTCGAGTCGCGAGACCACGACCCCGACGGCCCGAGAGCACACCTCCTCCGCTCGGCTGGCCGGCCCTTCGACCACGTCGAGTTGAGGATCGTGGACCCGGCGACCGGCGAGGTACTGCCACCGGGCGCGGTCGGCGAGGTGGTGACCCGCTCCTCACAGAACATGCTCGGTTACTGGAACAAGCCCGACGAGACCGGCGCGGTCCTCTCCGGGGACGGGTGGTTCCACACCGGTGACGCCGGATGGCTCGACGAGGAGGGATACCTCTTCCTGCACGACCGGATCAAGGACATGATCGTGTCCGGGGGTGAGAACGTGTACCCGGCCGAGGTCGAGAACGCGCTGCTCGCCCACCCGGCGGTTGCGGACGCAGCGGTCATCGGTGTGCCCGACGACCGGTGGGGCGAGACGGTCAAGGCGATCGTGGTCAAGGCCCCGGGTTCATCCGTGGACGACGAGGCGCTCACCGCCGACATTCTGGCCGCCACCCGCGACCGGCTGGCCCACTTCAAGTGCCCGACCTCGATCGACTTTCGCGACGAGCTGCCGCGCACCCCGTCGGGCAAGGTGCTCAAGCGCGATCTCCGAGCCCCCTACTGGGCGAGCCGCGAACGAAACATCAGCTGAGAACCGTCGATCAGAACAGTCCGGGCGGACCGTCGTCGTCGGCGTCGGCGTCAGAGGTGTCAACTGCCATGCCCTCCTCGTCGTCGATCCGGTCGCCACCGACCTCCGTGCGTCCGACGGCCTCCAACCGGGGAACCAGCTCCTCGACCCGCATGCGGGTGCGACGGAGGCGACGGTCGAGTTCGTCGACGATGTCGGTGGCACGCTCCAGCTGCTCGACCAGGCGGTCGACATCGACCACCCCGGTCTCGAACTCCTTGATGATCGCGTCGAGCTCCGCGCCGGCGTCGGAATAACTGAGGCCGGAGACCTCCGGACCTCCGGACCCACGCTCACCAGGTGCATCTGTCGCCATCACTCCATCCCTCCATCCGGATCGTCGCGATCATCGTCCCCCGCGCCTCGACGGCAGTGACCGTGGAGGACACCTGGCCGTCGGAGACGAGGGTGTGCAGCGCGGTGCCCGGGGACAGACCGTTGACCGTCCGCACCACCGCGCCGGAGGCATCGCGGGTCACCGAGTAGCCGCGCTCGAGCTGGCGCTGGTAGTCGTAGGCCCCGAGCAGCCGCCGCCACTGCTCGACGCGGAGATCCTCGGCCCGCAAGCCGCTCGCCGCCGCGCGGGTCACCGTGCCACAGCAGGTGGTCAGACGCTGTGCATGTGCGTCCAGCTGGCCACGGCCCGCACCGCGCGAGAATGCCGGCCCGATGGACGAGGCGGTCGGCGTGGCGGTCGAGTTGGGAGCGCGCCCCGGTGGCCATCCCGTGGCGCCCCCGGTCGAGGCCGCGCTGGACGCGGTCCACCTCGTCGACGGCCATCCGGGCGGCGGCCACACCCGCCTCCGTACTGGACCGCCAGAATTCGAGCGCCAGGCGAGCGAGCTCCTGGCCGCACTCGGTCGGGGTGATGAAGGAACGGTTGGCCACCTCGTCGGCCACCGACTGGTCGCCCGTGTGGCCGATGCCGGTCCATACCGGGGTGGTGGAGGTGGCGATGGCCCGTGCCACCCCTTCGGCGTCGAAGGTGGCCAGGTCGGCCTTCGACCCTCCACCTCGGACCACGACGATGATGTCGCGGTCGGGGCCCTGGAGCCTGCCGATACCCGTAGAAACCGTGGCCGCGGCGTGACGACCCTGCACCTGGGACTTGGCGACGGCCACCTCGAAGGCCATGCCGGAGTCCTCGAGGCGACCCAGGAAGTCGCGGTAGCCCTCGGTTCCGGGGCTGGCGACCAGCCCGATGCGGAGCGGAAGGGGCGGAACCGGGAGGCGACGGTTGCGGTCATAGAGGCCTTCGTCGACGAGTGCCTTGATCAGCCGGGCGCGTTCGGCGGCAACCTTGCCGAGCAGCGCGTCGGTATCGAGCTCGGAGAGGGTGAAGTTGATGACCCCGCGGGGCTTGTAGAGCTGCGCCTCGCCGCGCACTCGGACGACCATCCCGGTATCGAGGGTGATACCCAACTGGTCGAGGGTCGAGCGAACCGTTCGCCATCTTCTGGACCAGCAGACGACCTTGAGGACGGGCGAGCTGTTGTCGTGGGCGTGCCTGGGATCGACCAGATCCATGTAACAGATACCGCTCGAGCTGACGCTGAGAGAGCGGACCTCACCCGACACCCAGACCTGGCCTGGGAGGGCGTCCCTGAGTGCGCGGTCGATGCGGGCATAGAGGTCCACGATGGTGAGCACGTCGATGCCGGTGTGCTCGGTGATGAGGCGGCGGGCCCGGGACTCGAGGGACACGGCGCCAGGTTAGAACCCCGGTGGGACGGGACGGCCGACGGTGGCTGGCTGCTGCACGGGTGGCACGCCGACAGCGCCCCCAGATCCGGGATGCGCTGGGCCGTCGTGTCCTGTGGGACGATGGTTGTGACGGTGAGCCGGCCGGGTGGTCGCGGCCGGTGTCGGCCGGGGGGAACCCCGGACGGGAACAGGCCGAGGAAGGTCGGGACTCCACAGGGTAGGGTGCTGGCTAACGGCCAGTCGGGGTGACCTGCAGGACAGTGCCACAGAGAACAGACCGCCGATGGCGTGGCCCCCGGGCGACGCACAGGTAAGGGTGAAACGGTGCGGTAAGAGCGCACCAGCGGCCGGGGTGACCCGGTCGGCTCGGTAAACCCCACCCGGAGCAAGGTCGAACAGGGGGACGGGCGGCCCGTCCGGCGCTCCCTCGGGAGCTCCACCCCCGGGTAGACCGCTCAGATGGATGGCCACCCAACCCCCATTAGGGGGTGGACAGAATCCCGCCTACAGGCCGGCTCACCGTCACTCTGCCTGCGGCCGGGGGGTTTGTACTTACTCTCCCACCGTCTGGCACAGATCTGACGCAGGAGAATGTGCGAATGCCTCTCGATCCAGGCGGTCATATGGCACATCTGCGACGTTCCTCTCGCACCTCAGAATGTCCTTTCGGCAAAGTCAGACTGGAGTCGTGGTCACCGACGAGCGAGCCGTCGAGTACGAGCAGATCCGAGAATCCCTCTTCGCCTGGGCGAGGGATCAAGAGGACATTCATGGGGTCGCCGTGGTCGGATCGTGGGCGGTGGCGGCGGCTCGCATGGACTCCGACATCGACGTGGTGGTTCTTACCGAGTGTGTTCCTCAAGCGTGGATGCGGTCGTTGGACCCGGCTTTGGCCACGGACAGTGATATCCATAACGGCAACGGGTTCCACCGACCTAGCACTTTCGAGCTAGGCCGAGCTTGCCGCAGGCCCTATCCGCTAGCGTGCTTGGATTCGCCGTTCCACATTTTCCTCGGTCGGCAGTGGTCATCAGCAGAGGCGGTAACGATATGGCCCAGGTTGTTGAGTCCCGATTGTCCCGTTGGCGATGAGGGCGGGTATTGCGGTCGGTGTCGCCGGACTCGCGGCCGTTGCATTGACACCCCTGGGAGCGCCAAAAGCGGCAGCCCTGACAATCCCTTACGCCTACGTGACCAATGCCATCTCTGACACGGTGAGCGTCATCAACACCGCCACCAACACGGTGGTGAAGACGGTGCGGGTCGGCACCGAGCCAGACGGGGTCGCCATCACCCCCGACGGGAGCAACGCCTATGTGGCCAACGCCGACTCAAACACCGTGAGCGTCATCAATACCTCCACCAACACGGTGGTGAAGATGGTGAAGGTCGGTAGCTCCCCAGGCGGGGTCGCCATCACTCCCGACGGGAGTTACGCCTATGTGGCCAATACCCTCTCTGACTCCGTGAGCGTCATCAAGACATCCACCAACACGGTGGTGAAGACGGTGCGGGTCGGTACCTTTCCAGGCGGGGTCGCCATCACTCCCGACGGGATCGACGCCTACGTTCCCAATTTCGGCTCAAACACCGTGAGCGTCATCAAGACCGCCACCAACACGGTGGTGAAGACGGTACGGGTTGGCGACGAGCCAGGTGGGATCGCCATCACCCCCAACGGGAGTGATGCCTATGTGGCCAACTCCGACTCCGTGAGCGTCATCAAGACTGCCACCAACACGGTGGTGAAGAAGGTGACAGTCGGTGGTGTGCCAGACGGGATCGCCGTCACCCCCAACGGGAGCGACGCCTACGTGACCATCGACGGTTCCAACACCGTGAGCGTCATCAAGATCTCGACCAACACGGTAGTGAAGACGGTGAGGGTCGGCAGGAACCCAGACGGGGTCGCCATCACTCCCAACGGGAGTTACGCCTATGTGGCCAACATCCTCTCTAACTCCGTGAGCGTCATCAAGACCTCGACCAACACGGTAGTGAAGACGGTGGCGGTCGGGACCTATCCATATGAGGTCGCCATAACCTGAGTTGGATTCTGGGTGACCCTGAACACCGGGAGTGGGCCAGGTATTGACCGAGGTTCTGGTCGCTGGTCGCTGGGAAGGCTGACGTCCGATTAGCCCTCGACGAACTGGCGTTCCATCTCGGCGATGATCTCCTTCTCCCGGTGCGACACCTCTGCCTCTGCCCATGCTCTCTCGAGCAGGCGGTGGGCCTCTTGCCGGATAAGCAGGCGGTGGCGGAGCCACACGAAACCCATCACCGGAAGGGCCAGGATCACGACCACGGGCAGATCGTAGTCAGCTAGATGCGAAGAACCCCCGGCGGGGGGGAACCGGCGGTTCTTGCGGATGCTGTTTGAGGAGGCCAGGAGGCCACCTGACCATCGACAACACCGGGCCGTACATCCTTCTTCCCAGTCCCTCACCCGGCGTAGGCCCAGGTATAGGAACTCTCAGCAAGCGTTTGGAGGGAACGTGACAGATGGGAGTGGGGGTGCCTCCGAACACCGGAGCGGTGGGACACCCTTCCGGCACCCGAAGGTCGGATGGGGCACTGGATGACCTGTCGTCGAGTCCAGTACCGCTGTGATTGGGCACGTCGGCGAACGCTAGTCGGCAGGTGAGGGCGATCACCGGGGCTGCCTGAGCCGTGTTCCGTACCCGCAGTTATGTGCGCCTCCGATGAACTGGCTGTCACCGCCCGCTGGGGCGAGTCCTCAATGCGGTTGGCGAGTTGGCTGTTTCTACGTCACTGGATGCTCGGTGGTACGGAGTGCCGTCCCCTTCCGTTGCCGCTACTGTCGACCCACGGTGACGCCGAACGGATATTCCTCTGGCGGTACAGGCGCAATGAACGGCGATCCACACGATCCGGGTTGGTGGGTAGGCTCGGATGGAAACTGGCATTCACCGGATGAAGACTTTGATTCTGATGTTCCGAAGAAGGATCACCCGATACGAAGGGTGGCGATTGTTGTCCTGGCGGTGACCGTGGTAGGTGCCACAACCTTCGGCGTGTGGCTTGGAGGCAGTTCGCAAACGTCCGGTCCGTCCTCTGCCGGACCCTCGCTTGCGGAAATCACGTCCCAGGTCAAACAGGCCGTCACCGGAACCGGCGCCAATCAGCTCGGTGTCGCCGGTGTTTCTAGCGTGGTCTGTAGTCCACCAAGCTCTTGGAACCCAGGCAACACGTTCAAGTGCCACGTGTACGCTTCATCGCACAGGGAACTCGGTGTTTACGATGGGACTGTCCAATCGACCACATCATCAGGCGAATGGCGGTGGAACGGAGTTTGGAAACCGAACCATCGCAACTCGTCGACCGTTTAGCTGTCAAGCGGCGCCGTAGAGCTGAGCATTGAGGCCCGGAGTTCCCCCACCGGACGCTGTGCGGGGCTTCTACAACTGAGTCGTCAGCGCCCAGGAAGGGCATCCCGAGCTTCTCGTGGTTGCGCACGGCGTCCACAAGCGAATGGGGTGCAACGATTCGGAAGAGGCGTACGAGCGGTTCGCAAGGGAGGTCGACGGTCCCGTGCTCATCATCACCATCCCTCTGGCTCCCAGTACTAATCATTCCCCTGCTGACCCCGGTCCACGGATCTGTCGCCAGCACGTTTGCATCCATCGACTATGTCGTGTGGGCGTTGTTCGCTGTCGAGTACCTGGCAAAGTTGGGTCTCGCACCGAATCGGGGGCGGTTCTTCCGCACGCACATCCTGGATCTAGTCATTGTCGCTGTCCCGTTCTTCAGACCAGCGCGGATGGGTCGGTTAGTGAAGCTGGCACGTTTGGGTCGGGTCGGTGTGGTGACGGCCGACATCCTCGACCGTGGCAAGAAGATCCTCACCCACAACGGTGTTCATTTCGTCCTGCTGGCCGTAGGGTTGATGGTCTTCAGCGCAGCGGGCCTGGTGACCATCGCCGAGCGATCGGCCAAGGGTGCCAACATCCACGACTTCGGCCAAGGACTCTGGTGGGCGATCGTTACGGTCACCACCGTGGATTACGGGGACCGCTACCCGGTGACTCCGTTCGGCCAGGGTGTCAGCGTCGTGCTCATGCTGGTCGGCATAGGCCTCATCGGTGTGCTGACCGCGACTGTCGCGAGCTATTTCGTGGACCAGAAGACCGACAAGTTGGAGGACGGGCTGGAGAGGATGGAGATGCTCCTACGTGAACTGACGGGCCGGGTTGGCCCCGAGCAAGCGACCGCTGCAAACGGCAGAGCCTCTCACCTCACGCCGTCGACCGCGGACGATCAGGGTTCCGACTCTGCTGAGATCGCCGCCATCACTCGATCCCGATCGGGGGCGATCACGTTGTAACAGGTCACGGCGCTCAGCTGGAGATGACCGCTACACCCAGCCTGCCTCCATCGACGTCAATAACCGTGCCGTGAACGAATGCGGCCTCGTCGCTGGCGAGGTAAACGGCGGCGTGTGCGATCGCGTCTGGGGTGCCGCTCGTGCCCGCCGGCGTGCCTCGCATCATCACGTCACCGGGATGTTCGCCGCCGTCGGCCGGCGGCAGACGAACAACGCCGGGTGAGATTGCGTTCACTCGAACCCATGCGGGGCCGAACTCGGCCGACCAGGCCCTCGTCAAAGTCTCCATTGCGCCTTTGGTCGAGCTGTAGAGCGCAGCGGCTGGAATGCCGAGGCGCGCGATCCAGGACCCGAGGTTGATGATCACCCCGCTACCGCGCTCGGCCATCGCCGGGGCGATGGCAGCGGTCAGGAAGAACGGTGCCTTGACGTTCACGCCATATACCTCGTTGAAGGTCGCTTCGTCGGTGTCGGCCGTTGGACCTCCCGGGTAGATGCCCGCATTGTTGACGAGTACATCGACCCGGCCCCCGAGCGCTCGCGTGTGCACCGGCTGCCAGCCAGCCAGTCTGAGGTGTCCTGACGAGGTCGGCGAGCTCTGCCAGATTCACCTCCTCGCTGCTGCTGTCGATGAATCGGGCGTGCCGTTTGCAGCAATGATTTCCAGTAACGACCACCGACTTCCCACTCGTCGGGCTACTCGGCGGCCGGTCACCGCCAGCGTGGGCGCTTCGCCGGGGAAGATGCCATGGCCATCGGCCCGGCGGATGTTGCTTGTGGCCGTCCGGTGACGAGATGGCGGTGCTTGTCGGAGCAACCGTCCATGCTGGCTTTTGACCTCGTATCATTCGGCGCATCGACGAAGCGCTCGGTGACTGTTCGTACGCTCGACCAGTATTAGCAGGACTCGACGTGATGGGCTGTGAAGCGGGTGAGTGGCCACCAAGGGCGGGTAGCCTGGGCTCGTGGTCGCACGCACGAAGTGGACCCGACAGCGCGCCAGGCCACTCCAGGCCGCATCGAGGAGGCGTCACCAGATCTTGATGAGCGTCGGAGACGTCCAGGGCGACGCCGGAGAGTCCTCGGGCGACCAAGCCCCGCAAAAAGGCCGTCCAGCCCGCCCCGTCCTCGGTGGTGATGAGGTCGAGGCCGAGGGTCTCGCGGGTCCGTCCTCGTTGCCCCGGTGGCCACGACGACAGCCACGTGACGATGCGGCCACCCTCCCTGACCTTCTGCGTTAGGGCGTCGACCAGATGAGGAGTAGGGGCAGGCGTCGAGGGGCCGGTTGCGAAAGGCGCTCACCATCTCGTCGAGGGACTTGGCCAGCTCTGAGACCTGGGACTTTGAGATCCCGTCGATGCCCATGGAGCGGACCACGTCGTCGACCCGACGGGTCGAGACCCCTTCGACGTAGCACTGGGCCACCACGGCGACAGGGCCCGCTCAGCTCTCCGCCGGGGCTCGACCAGCCAGTCGGGGAAGTAGCTGCCGGATCTCAGCTTGGGGATGGCCAGCTCGATCGTGCCCGCTCGGGTATCGAAGTCCCTACTCCGATAGCCGTTTCTCGAGTTCAGCCGTTCTGGGGTGATCTCGCCATAGCCGGCGTTGCAGACGGCACTGGCTCGGCCGACATCAGCTCATCGGCAAAGCCTTGACCATCGAGCGCAGCAGGTCTGGGTCGGCTTCGTCGAGGTGCTTGCGCAGCCAGGCCAGAGCATCCATCGTGTTGGGACTTCCACCGCATCTTCTCCTTCGTGTTCTTTGGACGGAACTTGAAGATTGATGCGGTGGTCGTCGCGAGTGGGGGATCTCGCGAAACTCCTGTTCGTCGTCGGGACCCACACCCCGGACTCCCCGCTTCAGCGGCTCAGAGCGAACCTCAGCGGGTCAAACCCGTACACCACGCCTGTGGACGTGAACAGTGGCAGGAACCGACCAGGA
This sequence comes from uncultured Acidimicrobiaceae bacterium, assembly GCA_963725275.1. Taxonomy (GTDB): domain Bacteria; phylum Actinomycetota; class Acidimicrobiia; order Acidimicrobiales; family RAAP-2; genus Bog-756. The sequence continues at coordinate 284,697 of CAVRXS010000001.1, forward strand.
GCTGGCATCCGAGTTGGCTGCGTCAATGGAGCGGTGGCGCTCCTATCTCGAAGCGGGCGTGGCGCGGATGTGCTTGGCAGGGCTACTCCGGCGCGGTAGCAATCCTCGGGCGCTGGGATTGTCGATCTTCGCCGCTCTTCAAGGTGGCCTCTTGTTGACCCAGACAATGGAGTCGTTGGAACCCCTCGATGCTGCTCTGGCCGGCGCGCTCACCATGCTGAGGGCCGCCGCGCCGTCGACTTGAGGATTCGCGCCCGATCGGTCCATCGCGATGAGCCGGTAGGCGCCGCGAACGCCGCATATCCAGTGCGATTTGGGGACACGTTCCGTTGTCGGAGTCGGTCCACAAACTGGATAGGCGACGCCTCACCCTGCAAAGCCAAGTGGAGCGACTGCGAACCCGCCACCGCCGCCCATCGTGGCCAGCAGAACGCAGTTCGTCGTGCAGGGAGTCACGTCAGCGGTGTTATACGGCTTCCCGGACGCTACCGGTTCGACGATGAACGTGCCGGATCCACTCCGGGATTCATCCGTGATGATGAACGGCTGAGCAGCGAGCTGTTCGCCGCACCCATATTTGTTTGCAGCCGAGGCGGAAGAGCACTCGGACAAGTAGACCTTCCAGCTGATCTCGAAACCGCTCACGTGGACCTGAACCTGCTGACCGGCAGTCAGCACCGATGATGGGGTCACCGTTACCGAAGGATGGGTGAACGGCGCAATGCTCGTCGAGGTCGACCTGGCCGCGGATGGGCCGCTGCTGGGACCACAGGCGGCAGCAATCAACGAGAGCGGAACCAAGAGTGTCAACGTGACCCGACTTACTCCCAGCATTCCCGGCATTTCTAGCATCGACCCTGCAAGATTGCCGCTGCGGACACGAATGGCCGCTCGCCTTCAAGGGCTGCTCGATGTGCAGCCGGTCGGGCTGGGTGTCGCTGTGGAGAAGTGATTGGACTCTAGAAGAACCGCCACTGCCGGGTAGCGTGATTCGGTGGATCTCGGACGAGTGGGCGTCTGGTGGAGTGGGAACTGGCGGGCCGCCGATCACGCCTCGGTGGATGTCGCCGCCGAGTTGGAAGATCTCGGCTACACGGCATTGTGGTCCTCGGGAGGGTTCCAAGCGGCACTTTCGCCACACTTCGAACGACTATTGGCCGCAACCAATCGGTTGAGGGTGGTCAGCGGAATCGTAAGCATTTGGGTCAACGACCCCGACGAGATCGCCCTGGCTGTTGCGGACCTCGATCTTCGCCATCCGGGCCGTTTCGTCCTCGGTCTCGGCGCAAGCCACGCTCCGATTGTCCAGAACTACAGCCGTCCATACAGCCACATGGTCGAGTACCTCGATGCCCTCGACGCAGCCCGGCCCTCGGTGCCGAGAGAGCGCAGGATACTCGCCGCGCTCGGAACTCGGATGCTGCGACTCGCGGCCGAGCGAGCAGCGGGTGCCCACCCGTACTTCGTCCCCGTCGAACACACGACTCGAGCCCGCGAAGTTTTGGGACCCGATGCGCTACTGGCCCCTGAGGTCACCGTGCTGCTGGAGAAGAATGCACGCGCGGCGCGAGAGGGGGCCAGGGAATTCACCACGGGCTATCTCTCCCTCCCGAACTACGCCAACAACCTCCGCTCACTCGGCTTCGGAGACGAGGACCTCGCCGGAGGAGGAAGCGACCGACTTGTCGATGCAGTTGTGGCCTGGGGTGACCCGGACAGAATCGCCAATCACATACGTCAGCACTTCGATGCTGGCGCGAACCATGTCTGCGTTCAGGTCCTCGCCCCTCACGATTCGTTCCCGTTCACGGCCTACCGCGAGCTGGCGCCAGCGCTGATGGAGCTCTGATCAGGCATCCATCCCCAAGCCGGTGAACACGACCTCTGAGGCATCGGACGTGGAATCGGCTTAGCTGTTTCTGTGCTCGCAGGGATGTTGAAGAAGCCGGGACCGGTCACAGTGGGGGGCACCAGGACCGGTCCCGGCACGCACTGTCGCAGCCTGCCGGGCGTGGGACCCCGCGGCGAAGCGTCAGCGCGATTTACGCCGCACCTCCATCGCTGAACCACTCGGTCTTGCGGGGCCAGTGATAAAGCGGCACCACTGGTGCGTCAGCGTTCGACGGCTGCGTCCGGTTGCCCTCCTCCAGTTGCAAATCCACGGCGGCTGAATAGAGCCCCGGCCGTAGGGACGAGCAGTCCGAGCACAACCAACGCAGGCCATGCCTCCTGGTGACTTCGTGCCATCCGCATCCGTCACAGACGCCGAGGCGCGGCCGATGCCAACTCATGCGGACACGGAACGGTTGGTGCCGACACAGCGCCACGCCAACTGCTTTACCCATCCCGCAGCAATACCAACCACACGGCGCGTTGCCCGACGATTACGAACATCTGTTCGGACACTGTGGACCCTGATGGGAGCTACTGGTGGGAGCGAGGGTGGGCACCCTGAGCCGGTGTTTCCGGGACACCGAACTACGGAACCCGATAGCAAATGAAGTGCTGCTCGCTTTCGGGTGAGTGCCTGATCCACTACTGAGTGGCCCGGCCGTCGCGGAAGCGAATCGCCACAGCGGGTAGCTCTGGGCCATCCCGGGGTACGCGACGAGGACGGGACTGGAGCCCAGTCCCGTCCTCGTCCTGTTACGCGTCACCCGGCGGGGCATGGCCACCGGCGACGGGGGTTAGGCGATGTTGAGGGTGCTCTCCTTCGGGTCGATGGTGGCCGTCTTGATGGTGATCGTCGAGCCGGCCGTTTCTCCCTGGAGGAGGTTGTAGGTGAAGCCCGGCTTGGTGGCGCCGGCCTGGACCTTGTCGTTGGTGCCGGTGATCGCCCCGATGCAGACGATGGCGGTGGTGGCAGCACCACTGTAGGTCCCGGCAGTGGTGATATTGCCCTTGAGCTCGAACCCGGCCTCCGTACCGTAGGTCGCCGACTTCGGGCAGACATGCGTCGCGACGCAGCCCGTGGTGGTGCACGTCTTCGACGTGTACGTATGGGCGTTGACCGTGAAGGTGATGGTCTTGACGCTCGTTCCGATGGCGCTCGTGCCACCGGACTGGTAGCTCTTGAAGGAGCCGTAGCCGTATTCGGTGGGGTGCCCCGTACATGCTGGGACCTGGGTGGTCTCACCGGAAGCGCTGCACTTGGTGTTGGTGGACTTGATGCTCAGTGCAGGTCCGGTGCCGGAGCAGGCGGTCGAGCCGGCCGTGTACGTCTGCTTGCTCACCGCTGTCGTGGAGGTCGTCGCGGTCGTGGCATACCCGTTGTGGGTGAGCCCGGACGTGCCAGCGAAGGTGATCACGCCGGTGTCATGGCAGTTGATCGTGGGTCCCGCTGCGGCAGCGGGCCCTGCGGTCGCGACGAGAGTCACGGCCCCGGCGCTCACAGGCATCGCGATCGCCGCAGCGACCAGTAGCAGTTTGCGGATCATCCTGGTTCTCCTTCCTCCCCGCGTCGTTCGCGGGTTGAACTGTTCATTGGTACCCACCTGACTCCGTATGAAACGGACGGATCGGTGGATCGCAGATGTAACGGAACTGACCGGTCGATCGTTGTTTCCAGACGACAACGCCCGAAAGGCTCTGAACTGCCTGTCATGCGCTGTGACGTATCTCGCATCGGTCGGGGTGAGTCCAACCGGCCGGGTTGTCCGGCCCCTCTCGTCCGTCTGGGTATCTTGTCGTCGGCAGGTTCAGTGGGCCCACTGTCGCGCAACCGTTCCGGCACCCATGATCCAATGAGGTGTTGCGACGCGTGACGGGGTACGTCACCGGTGCTCGGAGTCAGGCCGCAACGGGTTCGGGCGCGACCCCCACTCGACCGGGGTGGGGCGGATAATGGAGCTAGGGAAGCTGCGTGGAGTGGCGCCATGAACGGCAGGCAGGACCCCTCCGGAGGGAATCGTGCAAGGACGACAACCGGGAAATCAGAGCGACCCCAAACTCAGCCCCCAGGCGTTGGCGGCCATTGCCGAGGCCGCACGTCGGTCCCGCGTGGCAGGGGTGGGCCCGGAGCCACGCAGGACCCGGGCGGAAGTGCCACGCACGTACGGGAGCGTCGATGCGTCTGCCACCGCACCCTCTCCACCGGCGACACAAATGGCGCCGGCCACCAACCCCGGCTTCACCGATGCTCCCGCGGGAGCCCGCCGACGCCGCGCCCGACCATCGGGCTCGAGTGAACGTCGTTTGCGGGTGGCAATCGGCATCGCTGCCAGCCTCCTGGTCGTAATGCTCGCAGCTCTGCTCGGTACGGCGAACAATGGTGACCGACAGCCTGACGGTCAGGCGACAGCGACCACGGGATACCCCGGGCCTGCGAGCGGTGCGGTGGGCAAGACCTCCGGGCACGGCGGGGTGTCGCCCGCGGCCACCTCGACGACACTGACGAATCCCAGTGGATCTGACGGTCAGGCGACAGCCACAACGGAGTTCCCGGGACCTGGAACCACCACGCTGCCGGGCGGCTCGAGCGCTAGTGGCTCCGGAAATGCCGGAGTGTCGTCCACCCCTACCTCGACTGCGCTGGCGAAGCCCGGCCCGCCCGCCCTCACGGCCCTGGCGCCGACAAGTGGTCAGGCCGGTCAAATGGTAACGGTGACCGGGTCCAACTTCCTGAGCCCCTCAGGCCGGATCAGTGCAGAGATAGGGGGTCAGGTGGCGCCCGTCGTCTGTCCAGATCAGACGACCTGTACCGTTGTCATCCCTCCTGACCAAGAGTCCACCTCCGCCGCCTCGGTAGCGATCATCACCGATTCGGGGACATCGAATACCCTGACCTTCACCTACGGGCCCCTCGGTGGTTCGGCGCGGCATCGACGGTGAGGAGACTCGTGTTGGGCCCGAAAAGCACCGATCCCAGCTACGTATCCACACGTCCGCATCGTGTGTGCCGGTCAGTGGCACCCTGCCTGCCACTTCGACCCAATGATCTGGGACCCTCGGGCTGCCAGGTAAAGGTCCAGGTCATGGCGGCGGACCGAGGCCCCAAATCCGGGGTTTACTCCCGGGAAGCAGTGGGTACTCGTTAGTCGTCAGGACGTTGAGCGGGGTTCCGCCGCCCCAAGTTCCGAACTGACGCGTTGCGCCAATCCTCTTTCCGCCGAGGGGATCGGCGCGCCAGGACTGCCATCAACACGAGATGGGTGGGGGGGAGGCGACAGGCGCCGCTGGTCCGGTCGATCCGGGATGCCGGCACCAAGGCTCTGCTCGCTCGCCGGGGCCGACTCCGTCGCGGTACCAGTGCTGCGATACCCGTTGCGAGCGCGCGCCAGGAGACAGTCGGCCCTGGTCCGTGGCTTCGTGGTCAACCGGATCGTTGTACGGCGAGTGGACCACATACGTCAGCCGGCAGTTCGCCCTCCGTCGACACTGAACACTGCGCCGGTCACATGACGTGCATTGTCGGAGAGAAGGTGGACGGCTAACGCTGCGACCTCTTCGGGAGGAACCAACTCGTCGAGGGGGACGCTCCGCAGCCCGCTCTCGATGTGGCCGGGAATACGCCGGACCATGGGGGTATCGGTGAGGCCGGGTGCAACGACGTTCACTCTGATCCGTTTCGGCGCAAGCTCGAGGGCGAGAGCCCTCGCCGCGGCGTGCAGGCCCGCCTTCGCGGCAACGTAGGCGAGTCTTCCCTCTCTGGGGCGAATGCCCATCGATGATCCGTTCACGAGGAGCGACCCACCATTGGTCACGTGGGCCAACGATGCCACGAGCGTCGAGACCGCGCCGGTAAGATCGACGTTCAGGACCTCATGCCACAGGTCCCAGTCGAGCTGCTCGACAGGCACCGGCGGTGGGAGAATGGCGGCGTTCGCGAACACCCCGTGAAGCGGGCCCAACTCCGCGACGAGAGAGTCGATCGAGGCCGTCAGGGCGTCTCGATCAGCGACATCGGCGACACGCGCTTCGATTCTGCCCCCGTCTGCCTGTACTGCAGCAACCGTCGAGTCAAGCCCTTCAGCGTCCACGTCGATAGCGGCGATGACGGCTCCCTCCGCTGCGAGGAGCAATGCCGTCGCTCGACCGATGCCGCTGCCGACGCCTGTGATCAACACCACTCGGTCCTCGAGACGGAGGTCCATGGGTGTCACGCTACTCAGGCCTGTCTGGGACATTGGGGACAGCGCACCGCAGACGGTCTGGCGCTGTCGAATGCTTCCGTCAGTCCTGGGGGATGAGTTCGACCACCGGTATCGTCCGATTCGTCTTCTGCTCATACTCGGCGAACCCCGGGTATCGGCGAGCCTGTTCGGCGTAGATCCGATCTCGATCGTTCCCCGTCACCGGTACGGCGGCTGCGTCGTATGTCTCGGTTCCCACCTCAGCGGTGACGCCGGGATGGGCGACAAGGTTCCAGTACCAATCCGGGTTCGTGTCAGCGCCCGCTTTGGACGCAAAGACATAACGGTGCCCGTCAAGGTCCAGGTACATCATCGGGTTCACTCGTCCCAGGTCGGTCTTCGCCCCCGTGGTGTGAAGCAGCAAGACCGGGGCGCCGGCGAATGGTCCACCGACGTTCCCCCCGTTCGCCCGAAACTCCTCGATGATCTTGTGGTTCCAGTCCTGGACATCGCTCATTTTGCCGACCTCCTTCTCTGACTCAGCACCCTAGCGGGACCTGTAGTGGATAGAACACGTTGGCGGCTCGGCTCATCGCCGCCGCCAACCCGTCGTGATCGGGCCAGCTCGCTCTGGTCAGCAATCCACAGGACCAGTCACATTGTGTTCGGTCACTGCTGCAGCCAGTACCCGAGCGGAAGCGCCTGCGGTCTCAACCGGCGCTACTTTCACCGCGTGGGCCATCGCCGTCGCCCTATCTCCCCTGAGGCAGTAGAACGTGTCGGTGAGCTTGCGGCCGGTTGCCTTCGTCTTTGTGGTCTTTGGTCTGTTCTGGGGCGCCTGGGCGGTGGCCGCAATCGACATCGAGCGCTCGCTCGGATTGTCAGTGGGGGAATTCGGGCTCCTCCTCTCGATCAGTTTGATCGGCAGCGCGGCAGCCAACGTGGTCGGGGGTGGGCTCTGTGAGCGGTTCGGGACGGCGAGGGTCATCAGCCTCGCGCTCGGGACCTGGACCGCCTTCTTGGTGCTCGGCGCGGTCAGCCGACCCCCGGACCTGCTGGGGCTCGCCATCGTGCTGGTGGTGGTCAATGCCGGTCTCATCGATGTGACCATCAACGTGGCATCGATGACCGCACTGGCAGATCGGCCGGGCCGATTGGTCGCATTCCACGCCCGGTTCAACATGGGAGCCGCAGCAGGTGCAGCCGTCTGCGGTGGACTGCTGGCGTTGCACATCTCGTGGCGGTGGATCTGGGTGGTGGTCGCTGCAGCGGCTGGCGTCCTCGCGGTCATCTGCGGTCGGTCGCACATCCCGGGTTCCCAGCGGGGCGAACAGGTCCCCTGGCACAGGGCTCTTTCCCTCCTGCGCCACGAGCGGCTGCTCGTCGTTGCGGGGATCTTCGCTCTGTCTGCCATGGTCGAGGGCGGGATCGACCTGTGGGGAGTGCTCTTCCTTCGATCGAACCTCGGTGCCGGCGTGTTGCTCGGGGCAGGTGGCGCCGTGCTCGGCTACACCGTGGCGGCCGCAGCTCGCATAACACTGGGACCAGGCATCGGTCGGCGGGGACCGCCGCGGGGCGTGGCAATGGGCGCTGGCGTCGCTGCCGTCGGGACGGTGCTGTTGGCAACGGCTCGGGTCCCCCTCATGGGGGCCGTCGGGCTCGTACTGGCGGCGGGCGGCATCTCGATGTGCTGGCCCCTGCTCGTGGCCGCCGCTGGCAAGGACCGCCCCCATGGTGCTGCCGCTGTGGGGGCGGTCACCGCTGGGGGCTATGTGGGGCTTGTGGCAGGACCGGCCCTCGTCGGGGGTGTGGCCAGCGCCGTCGGCCTTCGCGGAGCTCTCGGCCTTCTCGCGGCTGCAGCCGCCATCGTCGCCATCGTTCCCGCGGTCCGACCGAACCTGCTGATCGGCAGAGCTACCGTTGCGTAGAACCCGTTGCGCTACAGGGGACGGAGCCCTTGGTGATTCACAGCGAAATCGCTTCGCTCCTGGCCGAGCGGTCGAGCTTCAAGAAAAGTGGCGCTTGATCTCGTGTGCATAGGTGAGACCCAGCGTGTCTCCAGATCCGGACACCCACTCCGAGATTGAGGTCGTGCCCGTTGACGGACCTTCGGAGTCTGCCAGTCCGTCCGCCATCGCCCAGTACTCCTCCCGAGTGAGCAGGACGTCGTGGAGCATCGCCCCCAACATGCGTGAGAGCACCGGGACTGCTGCGCCCGGCACGTGGACGATGGCGGAGCGACTGCCGACCGCCTGGCGGATCAGCATCACCAGTTCCTGGAACGTCGGGCGCTCAGGACCGACTGCGTCGGTGACGCTGTCGTGACGTTCGCTTCCCTTCTCGAGGCACAGTTGGGCGAGGTCGTCGATGTGGATCGCCCTGATCCGATAGTCGCCGCGACCCCCGACCCCGAAGATGGGCAGGTGCCGCAACAGCCACGCGATGTTGTTGATCAATACCCCATCGCCGCCGAACAGGATGGCGGGACGAACGACGGCAAAGGACAGCTCGGATTCCGCAAGGGCGCGCTCGACAAGCGCCTTCCCTCGGAAGTAGGGGTAGGGGGACTCGATGCTGGGGTTGGTGATACTGACATGGACGATCCGTTGCACCCCGGCACGCCTGGCTGCCTGGAAGAGACTGCGCGAGTTGGTCACTGCACGGTCGTGGTCGATCTGTTTGTGGGCAAACCGAACCCAGTAGGTGTTGTACAGGGTCGTTGCTCCCCGTAGCGACTCGACCAGGCCCAGTTGGTCGTCGAAGTCGAGCGGGCGCACCTCGATGGGTCCACCTCCCGTCGAGCGGTTCGGGTGTCCGGTGATCGTTCGAACCTGGCGGCCACTCTCCGTCAAGAACCGCGCAATGGCTCTCCCCGAGTAGCTGAAGGCCCCGGTTACGACGTCGAGACCCGTGTCTCCGGCAGAGCGATCCCTTTCGGCGGTCGGAAGTATCGTCGTCATGCGGGCTCCTTTGTGGTGCTTTTGGTCAACACTTCGAGGAGGTCGGCGAGGCGCTCTGCCTGAGCGAACAAATCGAGGGCTGGCGTTCGGTCACCCTCGAGATGGCTGAGCATCTCGAGACCCAGGTAGAGGGCGACGATCCCGTAGGCCAGGTCCCGTGAGGGCACAACCGTGCTCAGCGGTGAGTCGCCAAGAGCCTGCTCGATAGCGGCTTGAGCAAACCTCCTCCACGGCTCGATGCGGGCCGCTACTTCGACGTTCAGCCCGGGAGTTGACGATGCGCCGGCGATCATCTCGACCAAGACCGTGATGTACCCGGCATCCAGATCCTTGCGGAAGATGACCTTCGCAGCTTCCACCAGTTGACCTGGAGTCCGCGCTCCAGCGACCACGTCGCCGTAGTGGTGCAATCGCTCGTCGCTGACAGCGTCGAGTGCGGCCAACAACAGATTGGCGACCGACCCGAAGTGGTAGAAGATCAATCCCTGGGTCGACCCCGCACGCTCGGCGATGGCCCGTGCGCTCGCCCCTGCGAAGCCCTCCGCCTTCAGGGTCTCGATGGCAGCATCAACGAACAGACGACGGGTTGCTTCGGACCTGCCCCCGCCTCGCTCCGCCACCCTGCTCACCGTGCCTGCTTTGGCCACATCTGCACCCCTCTCTTGAGCGATTGCTCAAAGTCTATGCTCAACATGAGCCCGGGGTCAACCACGTTCCCCATGAGGCGCTACCGGCGAGACCGCTCCCTTGTGCTGGAAGGTGTCAACGGAGCTTCAGTGCGTTGGCCGCGGCCACGACACCCGGGCTGTTGCAGACCGAAGCCGGAGCGCCGTGGATGCTCGAACAGATGGCCGCCGTGATGTAGTTGGCCGTTCCCACGATCGCCCGAGTGACCGGGCTGTCGGGATTGCTCAGATCCGTTGCGATCGTCGTCCACGACAAGCCTGCGAGCACGCCGGGGTTGAAGCTGGCTCCTGAGATCAGCGCCACATTGTCTACGTCAAGAAAGGGGATTGCCCCCTGGCCAGCCTGTTCGCCGGGGAGGTATTTCGGGTTCGCATACTTGTTGAGGACCGCCTGCTCGTCCCTGCTCGGGGGTTGAGACGCGGCGTTCACCGGATCGATGGCACCAAAGGTCAGGTAGGGGCTCGTGTATGTCGCCCCGTCGTAACTGAACGAATGGGTGCCGGGGTCGACATCGCTCGACGACGAGGAGATGAGCGTGAGGTTGGACCAGGTACCGAAGCGGGAGAGTGCAGCTGTCAGTGCCCACCGCTCAGCTGCACAGTAGGGACAGTACCCAGCACCGTCCCAGAGGACTGACGGGGTCTTGCCATGGAGTGTCAGCGGTGGCTGATCGCTCAGGACGATCGGCTGTGACACGGGTGGCGTCGCAGAGGCTGCGGGCACTCCCACCTCGTTGTACACCGAGGCAGGAATGGTGGAAACCTCGCGGACGATCGATGCGGGAGCAGGTGCCTCCCCCGAGGTAGACCGCGCATCGGGGGTCGTGCCGGCCTTGCCCTCGTATTGGGTGATCGAAACGAACAAGCCGGAGGCCTCGAGCACCTGGGCTGCCTCTCGCATGTCCTGTACGCTTCCGAACTCGAACTCGAGCGTCCATCCGATGCCGACATCCTTGCCCCCGGGTGCCGTCGGAGCTGTCTCACCTCTTGCCTCGAGTGCCGGCGATCCCGCACTGAAGCTGCTGATGCCGGAGCCCAGAAGCTTCGTGAGGCGATCTTGGAGTGAGCTGACTTGGGCATACGTGACGTTGCGGTCGGTGATGCCCTTGATGGCTGCAGGAACAGGGGTCGGCTGGGACAGGGAGAGTCCGGACGGCAAGGAATCGACGACCGTCGGTGATCCGACAGGATCAAGCCATTCAACGGTCAGGCCATACGAGCCTCCCTCCGTACCGATGCTCGGTGTCGGTGGAGGCGCGAGATACGACGCTCCCAATCCGGTGTAGACCGTCGGGCTTTCGATGTTCCGTGCTTCCAACAGCACACCGTTGGTCGGGTTCACGACGATGACGCTCTTCCCGATTGTCGAATCACCGGTGAAGCCCAGGCCTGTCGCCCCTGAGTGTGTGGTCATGTCGCCGAGGATGGCGATCCCAGGAATGAGGGCCAGTGCCCCGTACAAGGCGGATGTGAACGCCGGCGTCACCCCCTGAGCGGGGCTTACCAAGAGGTACACGGCCCGGTCGAATCCTACGTTCTCGCCCTTCGGGAGAGAGAGTTGGTCCAATCCGGAGATACCGGTCGTCCCTGTGCTCAGCTGATGAGCCAGGACTGAGGGATCGGTCGGCAAGTGCGATACGTCGATGATGCCCCCGTCCTCCGTGGGGGACCCGAATGGCGAGGGGCTATTCGTCACACAACTCGTGTCGGGTTGCCCGTTCGGGCTGTCGAGGACGCCGGCGGCCTTCCACGCCGCCTGGTTGGCCGGAGTGGCGAATTGTGCCGGAGTCGACGTTGCAGAGATGCAGGTATCTCCGTATTCGTCTGTCCACTGGTTGACCGTTGCAGCAATGGTTGCCTGCGCATCGGGAGTCTGGGTCGGGCCGACCTGGGTCACGCTCGCGAATAGTGAGACCCGTTCCTCGGTTGAGAGGTACTGGCCGACACCGAGTTGCGGAGCGGTTTGACTGGCCGCATTGCTGGCGATCTGGCGGAGTTCCGCTGCTGCTGCGACGGGTTGACGAGGTCCGATGTTCGGAATGATCAGGACAACCAGCAGAAGGGCTGCGACAGCCGCCCCGACACCACCCATGACGACCAACCGACGCGAGCGCTTCCTCAACCGTCGCACCTGAAGGGGTTCCGGCGCTCCATGACCGTCTCCTTGGGCGTCCGACTCAACCGCGGCCTCGAATCGCCTGAGCGTCTCCTGGAGATCGAAGTCCACTCCGGAACCGTCTCTCATGTAGCGGCGTAGCAGGTCGAGATCGTCGGTCATTCCAAGAGCCCTTCAGCAGTCGAGATGTTCCCGGTCGGTCCGCCCTCGTCTTCGTATTGCCCACCGAGGTCGAGAAGTTCCCGAAGCTGGCTCCGTCCCCGGGACATTCGAGAGCGGACCGTCCCGATCGGGATCCCGAGCGCTCTGGCCACTTCCTCGTACGTCAGACCGGGCCCGGCGACCAGCACCAGCACATCCCGATACCGCTCATCGATCTGCTCCAGTGCGGATCTCATCCTGTTCGCCTCCGTATCGGCTATGACGCTCGACTCGACCTCCTCGGTCCTGTCCTGTTCGGATTCTTGGACACGCCAGCTGCTCAGCCGAGCAATTCGCCGGCCTTCGGACCGTCGGAAGTGACGAAGGACGTTGGTTGCGATGCCGAAGAGCCAGGGACGAGCTTCGAGGTAGGAGAAGTCGTAGTGCTGACGGCTCCGGAATGCGGCCATGAACGTCTCGGAGACGAGGTCGTCAACAGCAGAATGGGGTGATCTCTTCGAGAAATAGCGATGGATCGCCTCTGCATGGCGCTCGACGATGCTGGTGAACTGGTCGGGATCGTCCAACGAACGTCGGATGAGGGAAGCGTCCGGTTGGGTGCCTTCCCCGAGGTGGGCCATCATCCAACTATTGCCCGCTCGACTCGATGCGGTTCCCTCGCTGTCACCAGCTTGATGCGAGAAGGGTTCTTCGACGGTCCCGAGGATCCGCTCGTTCTCGGCGTGACGTGCCGAGTGCCGGCTCTTCGGATCCAGGCGGACGTGGGTGCTCAGCCAGGTTGCTGCTCGCGAAGGTTCCTACGACCCGGAGCCGATACCTACCGGCGTGTGGATAGCGGTCCGCTCGTCCTCACCCGGAACGACTGTTCCCTCCGGAACTCAGCCGCCTTGCCAGCGGCCCTTGCACTTCATGGCGAACGAGATGGGCAGCGTTCCGACGCCCACGAGCACGATGGCAATCGGTACGAAGATGCCGGTGATGGCGAAGATCGCTGCCAAGGGATAGAAGATCAGGCTCGACGGGATCTGGAGGACGATCAGCCCACCGATCATCCACTTCTGCCCACCAGTCAGCTTCGACTTGGACGGACTCGGATTGGACACGACGGACTCCGTCTCCACGCAGGGCGATGTTACCTCTGGCAGTGATCACGAACACCGTCGAGGTGGTCCTTCGAGCACTGGGTCGATACTCGAAGCCGAGTGTCCTCGATCACCAGGTCGGTGCGTCCCACAACCCTCGGTGCCCGCGATCACCCGGAGCGGGTCAGTCGTCGACTGCAGCCGACCGGTGAGCTACTGCCGTTTCCGGTACTCGGTTTGATCCAACCACTGCTCAACCGAGAAGCCGCTTCGAGCGCTCGAACTCTCGGATCCCGGGTGCGGCTGCCCAAGATGCCGCCGTCCATCGATCGGCTCGTGGGAGGGGAACCGGACGTGCAGCCATCGCTGCAACTCTGCATCGACGATCATGGCAGTCGTCCCGTGCCGCCGAGGATGGAGATGGTTCTCCCGGACCTCGTTGCGGATGGTCGATTCGTCGATACCCGTGACATCGGCGACCTCGGAGATGGTGAACCAGAGCGGAGAGACTGCCACGCCCTGGTTCCTCGGCACACCACCCATGACGTCTCATCGGTCCGTGTTCCGACGATCTGAAGGAATCAGAAGGGGGATTCACGATGGGAGGCCACCCAGGAGGCACGAGAGTGCATGGTATGTGTCGGCAGGAAGTCGGACCCGAGCGCCGGTCAATCGGAACGTGCCAGGAAGGACCGTGCCGGCCGTCACCGCACCCGCGGCGGGCGACCACCGGGCTGACCAGGTCTGTTCCAGAATCAGCCGGACGACTGCCGACCCGGATCAGGTCACGTCGGCCGGGTCCGTGAGCACCTCGGCGACGCAATAGCCATCGCGCCTGGGATGCGCCCGGGCCCATTCTTCGGCCCGGTCGAAGGAGGTGAAGGGCCCGACGATCACCTCTGGAGCTGTGTTCGCCGGACCTCGGAGGACGACCGCAGGCATCTGCCGATGCTACTGAGGGGTACCCAGGGCCGCCGGGCGGAGCCCTCACAGGACGGCGAGTGACCTCATCGTTCCGACGCAGGCCCTGGCGGCCTCCCTGCCCTTCAGCTCGAAGTGCGAGGCGAAGAACGCCAGGTGCTGCTCGTGCTCGTGGAAATGATGGGGCGTGAGGACGGCGGAGATGACCGGGACGCCCACGTCGAGTTGCACGCTCATCAGGCCATTGATGACCGCCTCGGCAACGAACTCGTGGCGATAGATGCCCCCGTCGACCACCAGTCCGGCCGCAACAACCGCTGCGTACCGCTCGGTGAGCGCGAGTTGTTTGGCGTGGAGAGGAAGCTCGAACGATCCTGGCACCCTGTAGAAATCGACGTGGTCACGCGGCACCCCGAGTTCTGCGATCTCATCTGCGAACGAGCGACGGCACCGATCGACGATCGACTCGTGCCACGTGGACTGGACGAAGGCGATCCGTTGACCTGCTGGAGTACACATCCCTGGCTGCCCTCCGATCGTCACCTCCATGCATAGTAGAACCTGTTCTAGTTTTTTTCAACCAACGCCGGATCCGACGAGGTGCACGTATCCGGGACCGTGTGCCCGAGGGCAGGCCAGAACGCCGGGCCGGGCGAGCCCGGGGGGGATTCGGGCAATGATCATCGGATGGCGGAACAACCGGGAGACGCCGGTGGACGGCAGGCGCGGACGAATGGTTCCGTCGGCGGGGAGCGTGGGACGTGGAATCGACGCCGATTCCTCAAGCTCGGCATCGGCGGGGCCGGATTGGTCGTCGTGGCTGGGGCGACAGGGTTCGAGCTCATATCCCACGGGGTAGTTCCCGGCCAGCAAACGCTCGACCAATTCGACGGAGCCTGCTCCGTGGCGAGCCCGGCGCCCGTCTACTCGCCGCTCGGTGACTCGACGAGCGGCACCTTCTACTCACCCGCCCGGAATCGAACCGTGGGATACACCATCGGCTACCCGCCGGGCCACGGGGCAGGGACCTCCTTGCCGCTCGTCGTGATGCTCCACGGCTTCGGTGGCAACCACACGGATGCACTGGCCGGAATGTCACCGGCACAGGCGGTGGCGCTCCGGGTCGACGGCCACCCTCTGGCACCCATGGCCATCGTGACCATCGACGGTGGCGGTGGCTATTGGAATCCTCACCCGGGCGACAATCCGATGGGCATGGTCATCGACGAGTTGATTCCCCTTTGCCAGAAGCTCGGACTCGGGCGACCACCTCAGAAGATCGGCACGATGGGAATCTCGATGGGCGGCTACGGCGCGATCATGCTGGCCGAGCAGTATCCCGATCTCATCTCCGCCGTGGCTGCCATCAGTCCGGCCATCTGGACGACCTACGCCGAGGCCTCTTCGGCCAATGCAGGTGCGTACGCCTCACCGAGGGCGTTTCGCACCTACGACGCCGTCACGCACGCCAACGCGCTGTCCGGAAAACCGGTCCGGGTGGCGTCTGGTGATCAGGACCCGTTTCACCCTGGGGTCGAGGCCCTCATTCAGACCCTGCCCGAAGGAGCAGTCGTGGACATTTCACACGGCTGCCACACCGATCCGTTCTTCGTGTCGGAGGAGCCGCCTTCACTCGCGTTTCTGGCTCAGCACTTGGCGTCATAGGGACCGAGACGCACCGGAACCAGGCCGATCGCAACTGGTATCGGTTCAGTCAGCTGAGGGAACCGGGTCGCAGCGACCTGTCATGGGAGTCCCCGATCGCAGTCACCGTGCCGATGCTCATTGTTCAGCCGATCGGTCACGAGGGAGGGACGTCTGGCGTATGGCGTGGACGCGTCCTCGCCCGACGATCCACGTCCCGGAGAGGACCCCCCGGGGTCAGGGTGCCACGACGATGGGGAATCCGACCTGGATGAAGGTGTTCGTGGTGGTGCCCGTGGCGGATACCGCCGGCATCATCCAGATGCCGTAGGAGTCATTGGCGATGGTGTTGTTCTGGATGGTGATGCTGAGCGGAGCGACCGCGCCGACGAAGATTCCGGTGGTGGCAGGGTCGATCGCCGGCGAGAAATCGAAATCTCCGTCCAGGTTGTTCGTTCCGATGTAGTTCCGGGTGATCACGTTGCCGTTGAGGTCCTGACCGGGCGCGTGGCTGTGCACGGTGACCCCGGCGAGCCCGTTCCCGGAGATGAGGTTGTTCTGGATCATGTTGTTGTAGACCGCACCGCCCGGGAACGGCGTTGCAAGGATCACGCCCCCGCCTTGGCCTGCCTGCCCGTTCTGCAGGATCCAGTTCGACATGATCTGGTTGTCGAAGACCCCACCGGCCGTCGGCTGGGGCACGCCGTTGGCGAACGAGCCAGGGTTGTGGCTGACGATGGTGATCCCGCAGTCGAACATGTTGTTTGACACGTTGTTGAAGTTGACGACGTTGCCGTCCGTGGGTCCGAACTCATCCGACAGCAGGATTCCCCCACTGTTACCGGTCACCTCGTTGTGCACGACCGTCGAGTCGTCCGCCACCATGAGATGGATCCCCTCGCCGCAGTCGCCGGGCTCCTCCCCCGCCCCGTTGCACTCGGGGTAGCTCGAGCCGCTGACCACTGCACCGGTCGGGTTGCCCTGATCATTGTGGACGACCGTGTTCCAGTCGACGGTCACGTTCTGGACGGGCGCGCCGGGTGCTCCCATGACGAGGATCCCCTCCCCGATCGCATTGGTGACGGTCAGCCCGGTGACGGTACTGCCCGAAGCGAGCACCTGTACCCCGTTGTCGAGGCCTGCCGCGTTGATCGTGGGATGGCCGACGCCTACGAGGGTGAGTGGCTTGCCAGGGGGGATCACGACGTCCTCGTCGTAGGTTCCCGGGCAGATCTGGATGATGTCACCGGGCATCGCCGCGCTCACAGCAGCGCCGATGGTGGAGAACCCTTGGTACGGGCTCGGGAAACAGTGCACGACGAGTGTGGTCGGGGGGAATAGCAGCTGCGGCTGTGCTGCAGCGTTCCCTCCGGCGTCCGCCCCGACGATGCCTATGATCAGTGCGGCAGCTCCGAATAGCGCGACAAGCCAACGAGTCACTCGAGATCTCATGGTCCACCTCCGGTCGATCCGCCCGCTCCACGCCAGAGCGTTCACGGCACAATCTAAGCACCGACCGGGGAGCACGCAACCGGGTGTGGCCCCCCCGGCTCGAGGACCACGTTCTCCGAGGTCACCGCACCGGGAGCGTCGGAGGAGGAGCTATGCCACGTTCCGTTCACCTTGGTGGTACGAGGTCCGTTCACCGGAGATTGCCGATGGTGCAGCATCATCCAACCAGTCGATCTCGGCCACACAGTCGGCAACACAGGGCCTGCACATCCACCGGCGCTCGGGTCCGCTCCCGAGGATGAGCGTCCAGACCGACGTCGATTTGGCGAGGGGAAGGGTCCGTCCGCATCGTTGACAGGGACCGACTCGATGTCCGGTAGAGCGCTGGCGCCGTGACAGATTCACTTGCCGCATCCTTTCCACAGTGGGTGGCTGATGATCGCTGCTTCCAGGATGATCGGCAGAAGTTAGGGCCAGATGAAGCCTTCGTAATGATCCCCTAAGACATAGGACGGAGGCCCGATCGACGCTGTCCTTGGAACGACGGACAGCAGCACCTTCATTTCCGGATCCTCGTGACCCCGCAGGGCAACGGGATCGCATGGATCATCCCCACCCGAGCTCCTCGAGGCGGGGGTCGCTGATCCCGAAATGATGCGCGACCTCATGCAGGACGGTCTTGTGGACGAGCGCGCGGACCTCCGCCTCCGATCGGCAGTGGCTGCAGATGGTCCTCCGGTAGATGACGATGTGGTCCGGATTGGCGTACCAGGGTCCTCGTGGTCTCTTGGTGAGGGGGACCCCCGTATAGAGGCCGAAGAGCGGAGGGCCCTCGGAGGCCTCCTCCTCCACCCTGATCGTCACGTTGGTCATCGCCCTGCCGAATTGCTCGGGCAGTGAATCGAGTGCGTCAGCGACGAACTGCTCGAACACGTCCACCGGGACGTCTATGCCGAGCCGATCCTCTCCAGCGCGACGATCCGGTAGATCGGGCGGGTCGGTCACCCGACCACCGTAACCACCGGGCCGATCACCGGCGCCGGCCGCTCCGGGCCCGCAACACCGCTGGAGACGGTCACGGCCATGCCCGCCTGCGCACTCCTCGGCACCGCCGGCTGAGTCGGCGAAGCACGATTGGCCCGAAGGGCGGGGTAACCGGCTGAACGGGCGGTGGCAGACTGGCGGCATGCGGGTGACCGTCCACTCCCAGGGCCGGCCGGGTGCCGGGCTCGGATGCCTCGGCTCCATCCTCAGCATCGTCGCGGTCGTCGCCGTCGTGGCAGCCATCGTCCTCGGCGCCTTCGTCATCCTCGTGATCACCGCCGCGGCGATGGTGATCGGACTCCTGGCCTTCACCGTCAACCGGGTAGTGATGGCACTCAACCCGCAGTACCGGGCGCGCAGGACGCACCTCGAGCCCTCGGGGCGGATCATCGACGCCACGGCGAGCATCGAGCCACCCGAGCCGGATGGTCGACGTGACGAGCCGTGAGCAGCTGCGGCGCTCCGGTCCAGCGAGCACGGGACGACGCGCCCGAGGGCAGGACAGCACCCGGGCGTGGACCTACCGACAGCCCTCGGGCTCGCCCTTCACCCCGCCACCCTCGGGCTGATCCAGCGGGCGGCGGGGCGGCGGCTACTCGCTGGTCTCGACGATGAGCAGATCGCAGGAGACCTTGCGCGAGACCTTGTTGGCGATCGGGCCGAGAAGGAAGCGGGCGGTCGACTGCATTCCCTTCGACCCGACCACCAGGAGGTCGGCATTCTCCTCTTCGGTGACCCGGATCAGCGCTTCGGACGGCTCACCGGCGACCGCCTGGTAGGCGGCCTTCTCCACGCCCGCCGCACGGGCCTTCTCCCCGGCCTCCTTGGCGGTCGTCTCGGCTGCGGTATGGGCGGCGGCGACCCACCCCGAGTCGATGGCGATACCGGCCGCGGCGACCCCGGCGGGGGCACGGCTGCTGTATGCCGAGACGATGATCAGCTCCGCACCGAGCGCCCGCGCCAGGGCGGTCGCCTTTGCCACGGCGCGTTCGGCCGTGGCCGAGCCATCCGTTCCGACCACGATCTTGGTCGGGACACCGCCGCCCGCCTCTGCTCTGTTAGCCATCGCCCGGCCCTCCCTCGGTCATCCTCGCCTGCCCGGATCGGCAGCCGTCCGCCAGTATGGCCCTGGTACAGGGCGAAAGCGAACAGATGGGTCAGGTGGTCGCCAGAATGAGCACCGAGCACGGTGCCCGGTGGGCAACCGAGTTGGGCACACTCCCCAACACCCGGCGAGCGCCGTGCATCCCCTTGTTCCCGACAACGATGAGGTCGGCATTCTCACGTTCGGCGACCCCGATGAGGGCATCCACCGGATCGCCGGTCGCCGCATGGGTCTCGTAGCGAACGCCGTGTTCCTCGGCCACGCCGCCGAGATTGCGCAACAGGACGTCCGCCTCGATGGTCGAGGGCACCGTGTAACGGAACTCGTCGGGCAGATCGCCCCCATCGACCGGCTTCGGCTTGTACGCGGTCACGATGTGCAGCGTGCCTCCGGAGAGCTTTGCCAGGGCGACCGCGCGGTTGACCGCCTCGGCGGCCGTCGGCGAGTCGTCGGCTCCTACCACCACGGTGTCGTACATGGACGCTCCTTCACGGGACCGGGGTGGCGAACGGATGTGGGACGGACCCGACGGCCCGGCTCACCGCGTCAAACCGTCTTGACGATGAGCACCGAGCACGGCGCCTGATGAGCCACCGAGTTCGGGATGCTGGCAAGCACCCTGCGCTCCATGCCCTTGTTGCCCACCACGATGAGGTCGGCCTTCTCACGTTCGGCGATCGCGACCAGCGCCTGGGCCGGATCACCCTTGAGGGCATGGGTCTTCACACTGACAGACGCGGCTTGGGCCCGAGCCGCCAGGTCGTCCAGCAACCCCTGGGCCTGGTCGTTCGCGGCGACCACGCTGTGGAACTCGCCGGGCGGACGGTTGGCGATGGTCGAGGTCGGCTTGTAGGCCGTCACCACGTGGAGGTCGCCTCCGGCGAGCTTCGCCAGGTCGATGGCCGCCTCCACCGCCTTGGCCGCTGTCGCCGAATCGTCTGCTCCCACCACCACCGAGTCGAACATGCAGGCACTCTAAACCGGGGCACCTCGGATTGTCGACGCTGCGCGGACCGGTGGCCGCGGCTGCTCACCCTGCCCGAGCCTCCCGCACGGTCGAGGGAAAGCGCTTCCGGAAGGTTCGAACAGTGAGGGCGGAGAGGCAGGTCGGCTCCGCGGCACGGGCCGAGGCGCTGCGGGGCAGATTGAGAATCGGGCCGATCTCGCCGAAGTAGTTGCCCGCGGTGAGCAGGGCCAGGAGCTCCTCGCTGCCGTCGGACCGCTCCCTGAAGATCTCCACGCTGCCCTCCTCGATGACGTACACCAGGTCACCGCGGTCACCCTGCTCGAACAGCGTCTCTCCAACAGCCAGGGCGATTTCGACCGGTTCCCACTCTGCGGTCGACGCGTGGGGCACGAGCTCGATCACCCGGTCCGAGATGTGGGTGATGCGGTCGTCGTGGGTCGAGACGACCACCATCCGTCCCGCTGTCGCCAGCTCCCGCAACAGGAGCAGGATCCCCTCGACCTGGATGTGGTCGAGATGGGCGGTCGGCTCGTCGGCCAGCACCAGGGGTGGATGGTGCACGAGCGCGCGGGCGATCGCAACCCGCTGCTGCTGGCCGCCGGAAAGCTGTCGTGGCGGGTGGTGCAGGCGATCGGAGAGCCCGACCCGCTCGAGCAGTTCGTCGGCACGCCGGCCTGCCTCCCGGTGCCCGATCCCGGCCAAGGTCATCGGGACCATCACGTTCTTGCGGGCCGAGAGGCTCGCCAGCAGGTTGAATGCTTGGAACACCACCCCCACCGTCCGCTGACGGTGCTCTCCGACCGCGGCACCGGTCAGGCTTCCGATGTCCACGCCCTGGAAGCGGATCGTGCCGGAGGTCGGGGTGAGCAGTCCTGCCAGGCACGAAAGGAGCGTGGTCTTCCCGCAGCCGCTCGGGCCCAACAAGGCGACCAGTTCGCCGTCCTCGGCCTCGAGATTGAGCTTGTCGAGCGGCCTGACCACGTAGCCGCCCGAGTCGAACTCCTTGGTCAGGTCGCGTACCTCGAGCTCGGCCACAGCTCCTCCTCAGCCCGCGAAGGCCTTCGCCGGATCGGCTGACACGGCTCTCCGCAGCGCGATGAGGCTGGCGAACAGCCCGATTCCGATCGCCACGAGCGGGAGAACCAGGTAAGCGCTTCCGGGGATGGCAACTGGTTGCTGGAACACGCCGGTCATGAACTGGGCCAGCACCGCGGCCACGAGGGCGGCGACCAGTGCGACGATGCTCGACTGCACGGCCAGCCCGAAGAAGAGCGTCGCGGACGACGCTCCGAGTGCCTTCAGGACCGCGAAGTCACGATTCCGCTCGAGCGCTGTCACATAGACCAACGAGGCCACGATGACCGCCGCGATCGCGGCCATGAACACCTTCGAGTTGTCGATCGACGAGATGCCGGCGGCCATCTGCTGGAGACTTCCCTGCTCGATGGCCTGGTTGGAGCGCAGCGAGAGCCCCGGCGGGAGTGCGTGAGGGGTGCCGGTCACCAGCACCGCGCTGAGCAGGTCGGCCCCCCGGAACGCTGTGGTCCTGGCGTCCCCGAGGGTCACGTACGCGTTCGGGCAGTCCGCCGAGCAGGGTCCGCTCGCTTGTCACCCCGACCACCGTGAAGGTCCTCGCACCCACCGAGAACGTCCGCCCGAGGCCGAGGCCCATCCGCGCATCGACCACCGCCTGGCCCGGGCCATTCACGTTCCGGCCCTCAGTGGCCTGCTGCGAACCCAACCCGCCGACCGGCAGCCCGATCATGTTGACGCTGACCGGGGATCCGGCCACGTACGCGGTCTGAGGCACGATGATCACCGGGGTCGCCCGGGTCACCCCAGGCGAGCCGGCCACCCTCGCTGCCGCGCCGCCGGCGACCGGGTTCAGCGCGGCCACGCGGGACGACGAACCGTTTTCCACCACCCACCAGTCGGCCCCGAACGCCCGCACGGTCGCATTGACCTCGACAGAGAACCCGGCCGCCAGACCGGTCAGCAACAGGGTCATCGCGAACACGAGGGCCGCCCCGGCGATGGCGATGAAGAACTGCCGCTTCCGGAACAACAGGTCACTCACCGTGATGGCGAACACGACCGCCTCTCCCACGACCCGATTCCACGCTGGGCCGTCAGTTCGCTGGGGCAGTCTATGCACACTCCGGCGGTCGGGGCCGCCGGAGTGGGTCTGCGGCCCTATCCGGTTTGCAACCCGTCCAGACGCATCCGCCGCCCGTCAGCCGGGTCCGCATCACGAGGCGCACGCGGAGGCCCTACTACCGTGGAAGCCCGATGGCGGTCGCCGAAGGGAGCATCTCGAGCTCCGCCGATTCGCCCGCACCCGAGCCGCGGGATGCCCCCGCACCGTCGCGCACCCGGTCCCCCGGCGGTGGGCGGACGGCCACCGCAATGGTGGTGGCCAGCTACGTCGTCCTCTCGGTGGCCGTCTACTGGCAGGCCTGGTCGGGCGGGATCAGCTCCCGCCTCCAACCCGGTGGCGACCAATACGCCGGGGTCTGGTACCTGCGCTGGACGGCCTTCGCCATCCTCCACGGGCACAACCCGTTCTTCACGACCTGGGCCAACCACCCGGCCGGGGTCAACCTGCTCACCAACACCAGCGTGCCCCTCCTCGGGCTCATCGGGACGCCGATCACCGTCCTCTTCGGACCCATCGCCACGTTCAACGTCCTGAGCACGGTGGCCCTGGCCGCGTCGGCCACTGCTGCCTACGCGTTTGCCCGGCGATGGACCACCTGGCGGCCGGCGGCCTGGGTGTGCGGGCTCGTCTACGGCTTCTCGCCCTATGAGATCGCCCAGGCGAACGGACACCTCAACCTGACTTTCGTTGCACTCCCACCGCTCATCCTCCTCGCCGTGCACGAGGTCGCCGTGCGCCAGCAGTGGTCGTCCCGCCGTGCCGGGGCGACGCTCGGGCTCCTCCTGACGGCGCAATTCTTCATCTCGAGCGAGCTCCTCGCCTCGACGGTGCTCCTCTCGATCGTCTGTCTGGCCGCTGCGGCGCTGGTCGGCCGGCGGCGGGTGCGGGACCACCTACAGCGGGCGCTCGTCGGGACTGCCTGGGCGGCCGGGGTGGCCGGGGTCCTGCTCTGCTACCCGGTCTGGTTCGCGCTGCGGGGACCCGGCTACATCTCCGGCCCGATCCAGCTGGTGCCCGAGGCCTACCGTGCCGACCTCCTGGGGATCCTCGTCCCCGGGCCCTACACCTGGCTCGCCCCGACCTGGGCGCTGCACACCTCCTCGGTCTTCGCCAGCAGCAGGGTCGAGAACGGCTCGTACCTCGGGATCAGCCTGGTCGTCACCGTCGTGGTCACCGTCGTCCTGCTCTGGCGGCGGGAACCGGTGATCCGGGTGGCAGCCGTTGCCCTCGGGACCGCCTTCGTCGTCTCCCTCGGGGGGGCGCTCGCCCTCGACACCCGTCCCGGAGCGGCACTGACCGGGTTCCCCCTGCCGGAGCGGGTCTTCGTCCACCTTCCGCTCCTCTCCAACACCGTCCCCGTGCGCTACACCGTCTACGTCTCCCTCTTCGCCGGGCTGGTCCTGGCCATCGCGGTGGACCGGCTGCATCGCGCGCTCACCGGGCGGGTCCCGCGCGGGGGCCGGCGAGCGCGGCGCGGCGCCGCTGCCGCAGCGGTCATCCCCGCCCTGCTGGCCGCCGTCTGCCTGGTCCCGCTCATCCCGGTGATCCCGCTGCAGGGGTTCGGCGATCCACAGGTCCCCGCCTACTTCCGGTCGGCCGCGCTCGACCGGATCCCCCCGGGGAGCGTCGCGCTCCTCTACCCATTCCCCTCGACGCCCACGCCGGACGGTCAGCTCTGGCAGGCGGTCGCCGGAATGCGCTTCCAGATGCCCGGCGGCTACTTCCTCGTGCCCCAGGCTCGGAAGCACAAGATCGCCTTCGATCCGGCCACCGGGTACGTGACCGATTCGGTCACCACCCGCGCGCTGCTCTCGCTGGCCACCGGAGTGCTGCCGCCCGAGACGCCGGCGCTGCGCGCCACGATGCTCGCCCAGCTCCGTGCGTGGGGCGTGGACACGCTGCTGGCCGCGCCAGTCGCAGACGTCCGCCGTCCTGCCCGCTCGGTGCAGTTCCTGACCTGGCTGGTCGGGGTGCCGCCCGAACGCGGCGCGGGCGTCCTCGCCTGGTACCACCTGCCGGCCTGACCGGTCGGAGGCGGCGCTGCCGATGGTAGGTTCCACCGCGGTGCGAGGCGTTCGGATCACCGCCGATGGCATCCGGGTCGTCCCGACCGAGCCCGAGACCACCGACACGGTTCGGGTCACCGTGACCAGCTCGGGCATCTGTGGCTCCGATCTCAAGCTGGCCAGCTTCGGGCCCTCCCCGGTGACGCTGGGCCACGAGTTCTGCGGACAGCTCGACGACGGCTCTGCTGTGGCCGTGCTGCCGGTCGCCCGCTGCGGCATCTGCGACCGCTGCCTGGCCGGCGAGGAGCAGCAGTGCGTCGCGTCCCTCGGGTCGATGTACGGAGTCAGCCGCGACGGCGGCCTGGCCGATGAGGCGTGGGTCGACCCCGCCTGCGCGAGACCCCTTCCTCCCGGGGTACGGCTCGAGGAGGGACATCTGGTCGAACCGCTCGCGGTCGCCCTGCACGGCCTCCACCGGGCCGGGGTGGTCGCGGGCATGCGGGTCCTCGTCATCGGAGCGGGCCCGATCGGTCTGTGCACCATCGCCGGAGCCGGTCACCTCGGAGCAGAGGTCGACCTGATCTCCCACCGCGAGCGACGGGTGGAGGCAGGCGCCCGGCTCGGCGCGCGCATCGGGGCGGGGGCCGGGTACGACGTCGTCCTCGACGCCGCCGGCACCCAGAGCTCCCTCGATGCCGCGACCGAGTCGGTGCGTCCCGGTGGGACGGTCTCCATCCTCGGCACCTACTGGACGCCGGTGACCATCGGTCTCTCCATCCAGATGAAGGAGATCACCCTGCTCCCCGCGTTCACCTACGGCCACCACCACGGCGTCGACGAGTTCGGAGAGGCGGCCCGTGTCCTCGCCGCGACGCCGGACCTGCACGGTGCGATGGTCACCCACGACTTCTCCCTCGACGACGCCACCGAGGCCTTCCGGGTTGCCGACGACCGGACACAGGATGCCATCAAAGTGGTCGTGCACCCCTGAATCTGTCCTCGGAACGCGGCTCGTTCACCGGACATCCGCGGCGGGAGCGTCGTAACCTGGCGGCGTGGGGGCAGGAGGGGCAGGAGGGGCAGGGTGGCACGCGCGCGTCACGCGCGGGGCCGAGCGCGCAGTCAGCCGTGGACGCGCCGCGCCGGAACAGGCCTCCGACCGCCGGCTGGCGCGGCGGGGAGCACAGCCGGCTCGCCCTCCTCGAAGCCATGATCGACCTCATCGACGGCCACGCAGACCCACCCTCCGCCAAGAAGGTCGCCCGGCGGGCCGGGATCTCGCGACGGATGGTCTTCAACCACTTCGAGGGCGGCATGGACGGCCTCCTGGTGGGCGCCGTCGAACTCGCCCTCTTCCGACAACGCAGCCTCTTTCGGGGAGTGCCGCCCCGCGGTCCGACCGCGCCCCGGGTCCGCGCCCTGTGCCGCCAGCGTCGGCAGCTCTTCGAGCAACTGGGTCCCGTCTACCGGACTGCGTACGCCCGGGCCTCGACATCGTCCGGTCTGGTACGGGTGCTGGTCGCCCAGCGATCCCTCCTCCGCGAACAGCTCGCCCACACACTCGCACCCGAGCTCCGGGCGAGGGGTGCAGACGCCGGGTTCCTGCTCGACGCCCTCGAGCTGGCCACCGGGTGGGAGGCCTGGTCCGGGCTCCACGACCTGGCCCTCCGGTCTGCCCCCTCGGCAGAGCGGGCGATGGCGTTCTCGGCGGGCCAGCTCCTCCGCTGAGGAAGCCGAGACCTCCCGCCGTGCTCCGCGGAGTCAACCGGCGGAGGACCAGGGGGTGTGGTTGAACCCGGAGAGGAGCGGCCCGGCCTGGCCCCAGGTGATCCGGGTGACCGAGGCGGTGGCCAGGTAGAGGCGCCAGGCGACCTCGTCGCCGAGCCCGAGCGCCCAACAGACCGCCGCCTTGATGGGCGAGACGTGGCTGACCACCACCACCGGCCCGGCATCCCGGACGCCCGCGCCGTCGGGACCGAAGAGCTCCTCGCAAGCGGAACGGACGCGGGCGCCCGCCTCGAGCAGGCTCTCGCCGCCGGGGGGCCGGAATCCGGGATCGACCCGCCAGTGGGTCCAGACCTCCGCGGGCACCGAGCCCAGCGGACTGCCCTCGTACTCGCCGTAGTCGATCTCGATCCATCGCTCGTCGACTTCGACAGGCAGACCGGTGCCGAGGGCTTCGGCGGTAGCCCGGGCGCGGGCCAGCGGGCTCGAGATCATCCGGGTCGCGCCGGACACCGCGTCGGTCAGGGACCGGGCCTGGTCGAGGCCGCGCTCGGTCAGGGGGGCATCGGTCCGACCGAGGAGCAACCCGTCCGCGTTGCCGGTCGACTCCCCGTGCCGAACCAGGATCAGCACCGGACGGGCCTGCCGGCCGAACCGGTCCCCGGCCCAACGTCACTCACGCGTGCACCAGGATCCGGTCGCACTGGGGGCACGAGACGATGACGTCGGTGGGTTGACCGCGGATGCGCTCGACCTCGACCGACGGCAGGGTGAGGTGACAGCCGTCGCACCGGTCGCCGACCAGCCGGGCCGCGCCGACCCCCCCCAGATGGGACCGCAGTCGCTCGTACCGCTCGGCCAGGTCGGACGGGAGCCGGGCCGCGCAGGCCGGCGCGCTGTCGCTCCTCCTCGGCGACGGCGGCGCGGATGGTCACCCCGGCCTCGGCAATGGCCGCCTCGAGCCGCTCCACCTCGGCCGCCAGCTCGGCCTCGGTCCGCCGGTGGCCGGCGAGGGCCTCGTCGAGGGGCTCCTCCTCCTCGAGCAGGGTGATCTCCTCCTCCTCGAGATGCCGCTGGCGCTCTTCGAGCTGGTGGACCTCGTGGTCCATCGCCTGCAGGTCACGCGGGGCGAAGGCCGCGCCGGTGCGCATACGCTCCTCGAGCTCGTGGCGGCGCCGGGCCGACGAGGCGATGCGCTCCTCGAGGGCACGCTGGCGGGCGACCAGGTCGTCGACGGCAGCCTGTACCTCCGCCAGCTCGCCGGCCAGCGCGCGCCGGCGTGCAGCCTCCGCGGCCAGAGCCGCCCGCTCCGGGAGTGTCTCCCAGCGGTGGTGCAGCTGGTCGAGCGTGGTGTCGTGCGCCTGGACCTGCAACAGGGTGTCGAAGGGCTCAGCCATCGTCCTCCTCGGGACCTCCCCGGTGGTCCCCGGGCGCGGCCACGCTCAGCCTACGGCCAGTCCGCAACGCCCCGGCCAACGCCAGGTCGGCGATCTCGGCGGCCTCGTCCCAGCCGAACCAGGCCACCTGCTGACTCTCGCCGACAGGCGGGTCGGGAGGGAGGTCGGGACCGTCGAGCAGATAGCGCAGGTCGAGGTGCACATGTCCGTCGGCGGCATCGTGCACGTCGACGTGCACCAGCAACGGGCCGGTTGCGACGTGCGTCACCACGAGGCCGGTCTCCTCGCGGCATTCGCGGACGGCCGCGTCCTCCGGGGACTCACCCGGATCGATGTGGCCACCGGGCTGGAGCCACCGGTCGAGCCGGCGATGCCTCAGAAGGACGACCCCCTGGCGGCCCACCACGATGCCCGAGGCGGTGAGGTGGGTCGGCTCGGCGTTCCGGTCGAATGGGGCAGGCAGCCGTTCCAACGCATCGAGCACGACCGCCAGGGAGCGCTCCTCGCGCCGATCGCCCGCCGTGTGCGCCGAGAGCGTCGCCCGTAGCCGGGCCACTGCTGCGGTGGTGTCGCACGACCCGGCGGTCACGATGCGAGGGATGGCCGCACCGGTGTCGTCGACGCCCGGTGGGATCAGGCGGACTTGCGACGCTGCCGGTGGATGCGGCGGCGCTCCCGTTCGGTGGTGCCGCCCCAGATCCCCTCGCGCTCCCGGTTGGCCAGTGCGTGCTCGAGGCATGCCTCACGGACGGCACACTGATCGCAGATTGCCTTGGCCTCGGCGGCTTCCTCGTCGGAAACCGGGTAGAAGACGTCAGGATCGATGCCCCGGCAGGCTGCGTGCTTGCGCCAGGTGGCACTCATGGAACAGTCACTTCCTAGAAATTGGGGTTGCGGTTGCTGGTCGGCCCGCCAGGGCGATGCATCGGTGACCTGGGAGAATGTGGCCTCCCGACGAAAACTGGCGGAACAGACAGTATGGCTCAGGGGAGCGGGCGGTGTCCACAGCACCGGTAGGATCGCCCGGCGTCCGTCCCGCCCGTCCGCCCGTCCGCCCGTCCGACCCACTGACCGTGCCGGACCGGGCAAGAACAGAGGAGTGCCCATGCCCGCACCGCTCACCGGCAAGACCATCGTGATCACCGGTGTCACCGGGCAGGTGGCCGAACCGGTGGCCCATGCCCTCGCGGCCGACAACGAGGTGGTCGGCGGGGCCCGGTTCCGCGACGCCGACGCCCGCCAACGGCTCGAGTCCGCCGGGATCCGCTGCGTCCCCATCGATCTGGCGTCGGGCGACGTCGGCGGACTCCCCCGCGACGCCGATCTCGTGGTCAACTTCGCGGTGGCCAAGTCGAACGACTGGGACACCGACCTCGAGTCGAACAGCGGTGGGCTGGCCTGGCTCATGGAGCACCACCAGGGAGCGGAGGCCTTCCTGCACTGCTCCACGACCGGCATCTACAAGCCGATGGGCCACCATGTCTTCGCCGAGGGCGACGAGCTCGGCGACAATCACGGGGTCTGGCCGTTCCTCCGTACCTACTCGATCAGCAAGATCGCAGCCGAGGCGACCGCCCGGTGGGCGGCGCGACGCTTCGAGATCCCCACCACCATCGCCCGGCTCTCGGTCCCCTACGGCCCACGGGGCGGGTGGCCGGCCATCCATCTCGAGATGATGCTCCACGGGAGCGAGATCCCGGTCCACGTGGACGCACCGAGCGTCTACCACCCCATCCACGAGGACGACATCGTGGCGATGGTCCCCGGCCTGCTCGCAGCGGCCTCCGTCCCGGCCACGGTGGTCAACTGGGGCGGCAGCCAGGCGGCCAGCATCGAAGAGTGGTGCGGCCACCTCGGCGAGCTGACCGGCTGCACACCCAGCTTCGCCCCGACCCGGGACACCATCGACAGCGTGCAGATCGACCTCACCCGCATGCACGAGCTGGTCGGACCCACGAGCGTCGACTGGCGCGAGGGCATGCAGCGGATGGTCGCGGCCCGCCACCCCGAGCTGCTCCGCACCTGAGATCGGCGTTCGGCCCCCCGGCCGACGGATCAGGTCTGTCGAACCGGCGGCCAGGACATGGCCCCGACCGACCAGGCCGGTGCGATCACCTCGGGGACGACGGTGAGACGGGACCCGTTCTCGAAGACCAGGGTGAGCATGCCCCCGGGTGAGGCCCACAGCCAGCGGGCGGTGCCCGGGTAGAGCGCGAGCAGGGGGCCGAGCTCCCCGGTCCGCCGCGGGTCGAGCCGGTGCCCGATCCCGTCGATCTCGACCGAGAACTGGCTCCCGACCGCCACGTCGGTCAGCCCGAACCGGAGCCTGCAGACCGCGTCGACCTGGATGCAGGCGAGGACGGGGTCCTCCAGCACGAACTCGCGGCCGCCGTCCGGCAGCTCCCTGATGACGCAGCCGTCGGGCACAGCACAATGTTCGCACCTGTCCCGCGCAACCGCACGTCTTGACGGATGTCACTCCGGGTGCAGCAGGCGGACCAGGTCTCCGACGAGCACCTCCAGCTCCGACGCGGTCGCCCGGTATCCGGCAGCCGGCCCCCCGTAGGGGTCGACGACGTCGTCCGACGGCTCGCGATCGAGGAGCGAGGCCCGATCGCGGGTCCCGTGGACCGCGGAGACCCACTCCTCGACGGACTGCCCGTCGCGTCGGGGTCCGACCCCGGTGGCGCGCCGCGACGAATTCCTTGAGGCGAAAGGTGTGGGGCAGTGACCCCCGGTCGAGCAGCACGACCTCGTGAACGTGCCGACGGGCCATCCCGAGCACCAGGTCGGCCGCGGCCAATTGCGCCGGAGACAGGGTGCTGCTCCGATGGCCCGAGAGGTCGATGCCCCGGGAGGACATGGCGTCCAGCACCTCGTCGGGTACCGGCCGGCCGGCCTCCAGCAGGCCGGTCGAGGCGACGTCGACGACACCCGGACGGGCACCCGGCTGCGCCGCGAGGAGCGCGGCCGCCATGGGCGACCGGCAGATGTTGGCGGTGCAGACGAAGAGGACGTGAACGCGGGCAGTGTACCGGTCGCCACGGACAGCCAAGAGGGCGGCGGGGCGGTGCCCGCCACCTCCGGCACCAGCCCCTACGCTCGGGGACCGGGGAGCGATGTCCCGCACCCGGGAGGACAGGAGGAAGCTGTGACCGCCAATGCCGACATCGTCCGCTCGGTGACCGAGGCGCTCGGCCGCGGCGACCTGCTCGCGGTCATGGGCATGGTCGACCGGAACGTCCGGTGGGCGGTCAATGCCGCCGACCGCGACGCCGCACCCTGGTTCCGCGTCTACGAGGGGAAGCGGAGCCTGCCCGACTTCTTCGCCCAGCTCGCCGAGCTCGACTTCAGCGAGTTCGAGCTCAAGGCCCTCCTGTCCGACGGCGACCTGGTGATCACCTGGTTGCACGTGGCCTTCACCAGCCCGAAGGGCCGGTCGGTCGACATGGAGGAGGTCCAGATCTGGCGAGTGGCTGACGGGAAGATCGTCTCGGTCGACACGCTCCTCGACACCGCTGCCGTTGGCGCCGCCTTCGCGTGAGCGGACCGCACCCGCTGGCACTCGTCCACGATTACCTCACCCAGCAGGGCGGCGCGGAGCGGGTGGTCCTCGCGCTGGCCACCGCCTACCCGGACGCCCCGCTCTACACCTCGCTCTACGATCCGCGGGGGACCTTCCCCGGGTTCGCCGACCACCAGATCCGCACGCTGCCGCTCGACCGGGTCGGCATCCTGCGCGCCCACCACCGTCTCGCCCTCCCCCTCCTCGCACCCGCCTTCTCCCGGCTCCGCGTCGATGCCGAGGTGGCGCTCTGCTCGTCGAGCGGGTGGGCCCACGGGGCAAGGGTCACCGGACGCAAGGTCGTCTACTGCCACACACCGGCCCGATGGCTCTACCAGTCGGACCGGTACCTTGCCGGCTCGTCGCGGTCATCGGCGGCCGTGCTCGCCGCGCTCGCCCCGGCCCTCCGGCGGTGGGACCGACGAGCGGCCACATCGGCGGACCGGTACCTGGTCAACTCCAACGCGGTGCGCGCCCGGGTGGCCGACCTCTACGGCATCGACGCCGACGTGGTCCCCCCACCCGTCGACATCGAGACGGACGGACCCCGCGACGCGCCGGCCGACATCGAGCCCGGGTTCCTGTTGTGCGTCTCCAGGCTCCTGGCCTACAAGAACGTCGGCGCGGTCACCGAGGCCTTCGGCCGCTTGCCCGACCGACGGCTGGTGGTGGTGGGCACCGGTCCCGAGGCCGAGCGGATCGCGGCGGTCGCCCCGGCCAACGTGACGCTCCTGGGCCGGGTGGACGACGCGGGCCTGCGCTGGCTCTACGGATCGTGCCTCGGGCTCGTCGCAGCTTCCTACGAGGACTTCGGGTTGACGCCGGTCGAGGCGGCGGCCTTCGGCCGTCCGACCGCCGCGCTGCGCTGGGGCGGGTTCCTCGACACGATCGAGGACGGGACGACCGGGGTCTTCTTCGACCAGGCGACCCCGACCGCGATCGCCGCCGCCGTGGAGCGTCTGGCCGGTCGGACCTGGGATGCCGGGGCGATGACCGCGCACGCCCTGCGCTTCTCGTCGGCCAGGTTCCTGGCCCGGATCCAGGAGGTCCTCGCAGAGGAGCGGCGGCACCGGGACTGAACCCGCGGACGCACGCCGTGACGGCTACGAGGCGCCGCGGCCCCTGAAGACGGTCGCCGGGGTCTGCCAGAGGATCTGCATGTCCCACCAGAACGACCAGGACGCGACATAGAGGTAGTCGAGGCGGCAGAGCTCGAGATGGGAGAGCTCGTTCCGCCCGGAGACCTGCCAGAGGCCGGTCATCCCGGGGCGCGCCTCGAAGCGCTTGCGGGCCCACCCCTCGATCCTGGCGGCCTCGTGCACCACGAAGGGGCGCGGCCCGACCAACGACATGTCGCCCTTCCAGACATTGATCAGCTGCGGGAACTCGTCGAGGCTGGTGCGCCGGAGGAATCGTCCGACCCGGGTGACCCGCGGGTCGTGGGTGACCTTGAAGAGCGGTCCGTCCATCTCGTTGAGATGCTCGATCTCCGCGCGGTGCTCCTCGGCACCGTCGATCATGGTGCGGAACTTCATCATCGAGAAGGTCCGCTCGTTGCGCCCGGTCCGTTCCTGTCGGAAGAAGATCGGACCGGGGCTGGTCCACTTGATCACCGCGGCCACGACGACGAGGAACGGTGAGGCCAGCACCAGGACGGCCGTCGACGACACGATGTCGACCGTTCGCTTGAGGAACCGCGACCCCGCGCTCAGCGAGGCCGGCGCGATGTCCACCATCGGCAGTCCGGACAGGTCCTCCACGTGGGACCGGCTGGTGATGAGCTCGTAGTAGCGCGGCACGATGGAGACCCCCACCGTGCCGGTGAGTCCCTTCAGCATCTCGGTCGTCCGTTCGGGATGGGTCTGGGAGAAGCAGACCACCACCCGCGCCACGTCGAATCGCCGGCAGAGATCCGGCAGCTCCTCGAGCTCGCCGAGCACGTCGTTGCGCCCGAGGGGGTTGTCGTCGACGAAGCCGACGAAGTCGACACTGGAGTGGGCGCGCAGATGGCTGGCGACCGTCTGGGCCAGCTTGCCCGTCCCGACCACGATGACCGGAACCGAACCCACCGAGTCGCGCCCGCCGAGACCGAAGGCGATCACCCGGGCGATCGGCACCATGACGACCGCGATGAGGCACATGGAGGCGATCTTGGCGACCGAGAGCTCGTCGATGTTCCACGCCCGCTTGGCCACGTAGCCGACGATCGCGTAGAGGAAGCCACTGATCATGAGGGCGTGGACGATGTTACGGAGATCCGGGAAGACACTGATCCGGATGCGGCGGGTGACGCCGCGGTAGAGGCCGTAGAGCGCGAACACCCCGATGAACAGCGGGATCACCGCGATGTCGAAGAGAGATGCCGTCCCGTTGCGGCCCGCCGTGGACTCGGGATTGTTCGAGACGATCGAGACGAGCAGCGGCCCGAGCAGGGCTGCCGCGGTCAGGCCGAGGACATCTGCCACCAGCAGGCGGCGCAGGGCGTGGCGACGAACCTTGGCAGCGGCTCCGGTGTTCCGCCCGGGCTCGGCCGCAACCCGCGGCCGCACCACAGCTGGAGCCACGCGCTCACGCGTGACCCGCTCCATTGGATCCAGAATCGCCATTCCAGCCGGCCTGCCCTCTCCTTCGCCGGTCGACGGTGGACCATCCGCCGACAGGCCGGCTGCATCAACCATGGGAACCACCAGGCGCACCGAACGCGACCTGCTGTTCCATGGTAGATGAGCAGCAACCCGTCACACAACCGCGAATTCGCGACCCGGAGCAGCCCGGTGCTAGGTCGAGACCCGCACTTCGGTCAGGGCGTTGAGCGCGCGCACCCTGCCCCGCGGCTCCGGGCCCGCTCCTGCTTCCGGCACCAGCGAGACGACCCGGGTCCCGCCCGGCCGGAGGTGGAACCAGGAGTCGCCGGGACGGAAGCCGGGAACGTCCACGTGGACGTAGTGGGAGAACCTGCGGGCGGCGATGGACAGGGACCACTCCCCTCCATCGGACGATTCGAGTCCCACCTGAAGCCCCACGTCGACCTCCACCGTCCGGGCGGGACCCCCTGGGAGGAACCCGGCGGACGCGAGCACCGCGCCGGCATCGTCGACCAGGTCGGCCGTGACCAGCTCGTAGGCCCGGGGACCGAAGCGGTAGGCGTAGGCGAGGTCGCGGAAGCCGTCGAAGAGCGAGTCGGCGGGGACCTCGATCCCACCCCTCGGGGGGATCGACACCCGGCGTGAGCCCTCCTCCACCAGGTGGGCGGCCGTGTGCAGCCCGACCACGAGCGTGGCCTCGACCGGCGCCCCGGTGTCGTTGACCAGATGCAGGGCGACCCCGTTGAGGCCCTCGTCCGTTGCCAGGACGGCCACCGGCCGGAACGCCCGGGCCAGGGCGAACCAGGAGGCCTTGGGCCGACCGAGGGCATCGAGCTGGCCCCATCCGGCGCCGGCACGGAGATCGCGGAGCGCGAGCCCGAGGAACCCGTCGCAAGGCGATCCCGGTCGACGCCACTCCGCGGCGGCCTGGGCCATCACCTCGCAGACCGTGGCCCGCCCGAGGTCGAGGGCTCGCTCGGGGTCGGTGCGCCGGAGGAGCGCGGGATCCACGCCGAACAGGACCTGCACGTAGTGGTCGCGCACGTCCTCCAGGTCCCAGGATCCCCCGGTGTCGTGGTGGATGGCCCGCTTCCAGCCCGGGTCGTGGCCTGCCCGGGCTGCGCCGCCGCAGACCTCGTCCACCGTGGCCCGTTCGGGGGGGATGGCGAACGCCAACCCCTCGCTCACGAACCGGGGCGCCGATCGACGCAGATCGCCGAGCGGCTGGAGGAACACCCCCACCCCGACGTAGTGGGAGACGCCGGTGTCGACCCGGAAGGGGGGGTGCCCGCCTGTCGGCGACGACGGGAGGGTCACCAGCCCGGGGACGAGCCCCTCCACCACCGCGGGGAGGAGGTCGTCGACCAGCAGTGTGGCCCACCGTTCGGGCGGGAGACCCTGCATCGCCCCCTGCTCCTCGAGCTCCTGGCCACCGCAGAAGACGGCCAGCGACGGATGGCTCGCCGCCCGCGAGAGCCGGTCCTCGACTTCGGCGACCAGGGTGGCGGTGAACGCCTCGTCGGCGGGGGGGTCGAGGAAGCCGAGCATCGCGTCCTGCCAGACCAGGATGCCGGCGCGGTCGCACGCCTCGAAGAAGCGCTCGTCCTCCCACACGGTCCCCCCGGGCACACGGAGCATGTTCATGCCGGCGGCGCGGGCAAGTGCAACCGTGCGGACCACCTCGCCGTCGGGCACGGCGAAGCCGACCGGGTCGATCGGGTACCAGCAGGACCCGCGACAGAAGACAGGGACCCCGTTGACGCTGAGTCGGAAGCCTCCCCCGGAGCGGTCTGCCTCGACGGTCCGGAACCCCACGGTGCCGAGATCGAGCGTCTCGGTGCCGACGTCGACGCGGACCGGGTAGAGCGCCTGGGGGCCGTGGGTATGGGGCCACCACCGCTCGACCTCGTCGAGGGTGACCGCACCCCGGAGCCTGACGAGACCATCGGCCTCGGTGACCTCGAGCGGTGCGGCTCGTGTACCCACGACGAGGGTGGCCTCGACCGTCGCCGCCACGCGGCCCGACCCGGGGCCGACGTCCAGCCCGAGGTCAACGCGCACCGTGCCCGAGACGAGCCCCTCGCCCTCGCCGGAGCAGGAGGCCGCCACCCGGTGCCGCACCACGGTCACGGGCGGTCTCGGCGTCAGCCGGACCGGACGCCACGGGCCGACCGGGGCCGGCGTCACCGTCCATCCGGGTTGGCGCCCGAGAAGGGTGGTCCGGACCCACCGGAGGTTCTGGCTGGTGGCTGCCGCCGTCTTCCAGCGGGGGCGGGGACGTCGCCGGTCCAGCTCGGGTGCGAGCGCGGCGAACCGGATGCAGAGCCCGTGCTCCCCCGGGGGGCACTCGACGGGCACGGTGCAGGGCGTGAACATCGACTCGGAGCGCACGAGGTGGCGGCCGTCGAGCCAGACGTCCGCGAGCGTGGCCAGACCCTCCAGGGTCAGGGTCCACCCACCATCGGGACGTGCCGGCCCTCCCTCACCCGGCGGGGTGGCGAACCGGCAGCGGAACCACCAGTCCTCGGCGTCCAACTGCGCAGAGCCGGGTTCCTCCGCCCCGGCGGCCCGCAGCGCGCCGGCAACCGTGCCCGGCACGGCAGCGCCGATCCAGCGGAGGGGCAGGGCGGCGAGCTCCTCGGGGGACCCGGCCATCCCTGCGGGCGTTCCCGCGCAGGTCCACTCGGCAGCGGCCAGCAGGTCGCCGTCAGCGTCCATAGCGGTCGACGAGGATGCCCATCGCCACCTCCCACCGGTCGGCCATGGGGCCGAGCACGGCGTCGAGGTCGACGGTCCGTCCACGGACCACCCGCGCCAGGGCGAACTGGAGCGCCTTCGCCCCGTCCGCCAGGGCGCGGAAGGCGACTGCGGCCGGCTCGGTGCCGGGGCCGTCGTGCAGGTTGAGCCAGTCGACGAACGAGGCAGCCAGCTCGGCGCCCGCCCCGCACTGCCGGCAGACGCCGAATGCGTAGAGATGGAAGGTCTCGAGGTCCTGCTCGGAGAGCCAAGGGAGGTCCCGGGCCAACCCGGCGGCCATCCGCGGGAACGGGTTGTCCGTGGGCCGCCGGTTCAGGTGCTCCGCGGTGACCTCGAGCGCCCGCGCCACCAGGTCCGGGGCGTCGCGTTCGACGTGCTCGAGACGGACCTGCTCGACGTAGGGTGCCAGGGCCGCCGGGTCGGCGTGGGAGCCGAGGCGGAAGACCCCGTCGAAGTCCTCGCCGTCGAGCTCGAAGTACCCGGCGTTGTGGAAGTAGCCGAGCCGGCGATCGGCGACGTCCACCAGGTTCGGCACGATGGTGCTCTTGACGTGAGCCGTGCGGTACGAGACGCCGCGGGTGTCGGGAAGGAACCACGAGTCGACCTCGACGGTGGTGAGGCGGCCGTACGCCAGCTGCTCGACCACGTGGTCGATCACCGGCCGCCAGACGTTGTACTCGGAGACCTCGAGGCCGTAGAGCGCGCGGAGGTCCTCCGGGGGGTGCTTGAAGAACGTCCACTGATCGCCGTCGTAGTCACAGCTCAGCGTGAACGCCCCCGCTGCCAGCGGGTCCAGGCCGAGCGCGTGGAGCACCTCGATCCAGACGTCCACGTAGCAGTTGGTCTCGGTCCAGCTGCGCTCCCCGGCATGCAGCGGGTGCGGCCGGTATCCCTCGGCGGTCACCGCCAGGACCGGGCTGCCCAGCGCGGTCCCTCCGGGGCCGCCGGCTACGGCCACAGGACCGACCGGACAGCGGCCGGCCAGCGGGTGGGATCGGTCCCGTGCCGATCGAGGAGGGCCAGGGTGATCCGGTCGACGCCGAAGCCGAAGCACGCCGAGTGGGCGACTTCGCCGTCGGTGGTCTCGATGCCGAAGGGTCGACCGAAGTGGTCGAGGTGGCAGTTGGACGACGAGATGGCGGTCGGCCGGCCCGCGGCGAACACCGGGGCAACGAGCTCGATCTTGAGCTCCTCGGAGCGCTGGTTGGCCGCCAGCATCCGCCCGGGTCGCCCGAAGAACGGGTCGTTGGCGACGACCGCCTCGACCGTCAGCCCGAGCCCGGAGAGGACCTCGGTGCCGCGCTCGACCCACTGGTCGCGGTGGGCGCGGGCGCCCTCCGGCGTACCCAGGTAGACGTAGTCGTGCTGGCGGAAGGCCTGCATCCGGAAGGGATCCGAGCTCGGCTCGTGACGGAAGCAGTATCCGTAGACCTCGACCCTGCGGCCGCCCTCGGGCAGGACGCCCGACTGGGTCGGGTAGAGGGGATGGCAGACCGCCGGGCACAGCACCATGTCGGTCGTCTCGAGCAGGGGTCCCCGGTCCTCGTGGGCCTCGGCCCGGCGCACGAGCTCGGCGTGGCGTCCCTCGTCACCGCGGAAGGTGTGGACGGACCCCATCTGGTCGGGGAAGGACTCGAGGTAGCCATTGCGCTCGAACGTGGCCCAGGGCATGACCGGGGGGAACCGGATGCTCAGCGCACCCTGGTCGACGCCGACCCGGAGTACGAGCCGGTCCACGGCGTCGGCCACCCCCTCGTAGGTCTCCGACCGGCCGTAGAGCCCGTCGACCCCTGTGGCGAGCAGCAGTCCGGTGGCGAGGAGCTGGCGGCGGAACTCCGCCCACGGCTGCTCCTCGTCGGGCCGGTCCTGCTGTGCCACGGCCATCTCCCTCACTCCCCGCGGTGGACCAGGAGCATCTGCGCGTTGTTCCCCATGATCCGGTCGTTGTTGACCATCAGCGACGCGCCCATCGCGTCGCGCAGGTGCCGGCCGAGGCTGTACGGGGAGTCGAGGCGGTACGAGGCCAGGCCGCAGATGACCATGCAGGCCCTGACCACATCGACCACCAGCGTGGACGCAGAGACCTTGAGGGAGTTCATGGCGATGCCGAAGGCGACCGACGAGAGACGGTCGGGGTCGTCGCGGGCAGCTTCGTACCTTGCCACCGAGGCGCGGAGCAGGTCCACGAATTGCTGGTGCAGGGCTGTCACGTCGGCGAGGCGCAGCGCGGCAGCCGGCGTCATCCCGGGACGCCGGCGCGCCTCGGCCTGCACGAACTTGCGGGCGAGGGCGACCGCGTCGGATGCGATGCCGAGCCAGAGGGAGCTCCACAGCAGGTGGGCCGCCGGGAGCATGGTCCGCGTCGAGATGTCGGCGTAGGGGTCCGTGAGGATGGCGGAGACATCCCCGCTTGCCCGCAGGACGAATCCCGTGCTGCACGTTCCACGGAAGCCCAACGCGTTCCACTCGCCCACCTGGTCGAGCTCGAGATCGGGCGGACGGCAGAGGACGAGCACCTGGTCGCTCGCCGGGCTCTCCGGCGTCCGGCGGGCGGTCACCAGGATCGCGTCGGCGTGGGTCGCATATGAGATCACCGGCGCCTGCTTCTCCAACCGGAACGTGCTGCCGGTCACGTCGACCGCGCAGACGCTGCTACGGACGTCGCCGCCGGTGCCGACCTCGGTCGTGGCCGAGGCCAGGAGGTACTGGTGGTCGACCAGCTCGCGCAGGTAGGACCTGAGGGTGTCGTTGCGTCCGTGCGCGACCAGGCAGGCAACCTGGATGTGGTGCATCGCGACCACCATGGCGCTCGACGCGCAGCGACGGCCGAGTGCGATGAGCCCGTCGGACACCTCGGTGATGCTGGCTCCCCGCCCGCCGAGCTCGACCGGCACGAGTGCGGACAGGAGGCCCTCTGCCCGCAGCGCGTCGATCGTCTCGGACGGGAACCGCGACTGCTCGTCGACGTCGCCCGCCGCCGGGCCCGCGACCTTGTCGGCGATCGAGGCCATCCGGGCGCTGACGTCGGTCATTCCAGCGTCCACCAGGTCGTACGTGTCGGTGGTCATGAGCCAGTCACCCTTCTTTCATCTCGAGGACCGCTGCCCGGATGGAGGCGATCGACTCGAAGGTGGACTTCTTCAGCATCTGCTCGGAGAACTCGAAGTCGAACGCGTCCTCGATGGCGAGCATCACGTTGACACTCGCGTGCGAGGTCATCCCCGCACCGAACAGGTCCGCATCGTCGGCAAGCGATTCGACCGGGACGGCGAGGCGACCGTGCTCTGCGAGCACTCCGCGGATCGTGTCGTCCACCATCACTCCTCCCTCTGCCCGGTGACGCATCGGCCGACGACCACGGCCGCGGCTACCGGCGCCTCGTGGGTGAGACTCACGGCGAACTCGTCGATCCCGGCGGCAGCCGCCATCGCAGCAGCAAGACCCGAGAGCCGGATCTCGCACCACCCTCCTGCCATCCGGTGTACTTCGATACTACGCCACTCGGGCCGCACGTCTCGGGGACGCAGGACTTTGAGCACCGCCTCCTTTGCCGCGAACCTCGCGGCCAATGACTCCGCCGAGTACGTGGGGTCACTTCCCTCGGGGACGAGCGAGCTCCGGCACGCTGCGATCTCGTGGGGTGTGTAGACCCTGTCCACGTAGCGGTCGCCGAACCGCGCGACGGACTCCGCCACATCGGCCACCGCGATCACGTCGACACCGACCCGGAAGGTCTCTGCGGGCGCGGCGGTCACCGCTCCACCCCGTTCGGTCGCACCGGTTCGGCATCTCCAGCCGCGCCCGCCGCCGCAGGAGTGCGGCTCGAGTGCGCCAGGACCGAGTCGTAGACGGCGCGGTACCGGTCCGCGACCACCGGCCAGTCGAACGCTTCGACCTGGCGTCGTCCTGCGACGGCCAGCGCTCGGCGTTCGTCCGGATCGGAGAGCAGGCGCTCGAGTGCGCGTGCCATCGCCACCGCGTCGAACGGGTCCACCAGCAGTCCGTTCACGCCGTCGTCGACGAACTCGGGCGCGCCACCCCGGTTGCTGGCCACGACCGCCACGCCCGCCCGCCAGGCCTCGAGCACGACGATCCCGAACGGCTCGAGGCGACTGGGCATGACGAACACCGTCGCCCCGGCGATCGTCGACGCGACCTGCTCGCGGGTGAGCCGCCCGGTGAAATGGACCCGTCCGACGATGCCGGAGTCCTCGGCCCGGGCCTCGAGGGCCTCGAGCGCCGGCCCGCTGCCACCGATGACCAGGTCCGCGGAGCGCAGTCCCGGATCCATGGCCGCATAGCCGTCCAGCAGCAGGTCGAACCCCTTCTTCTCGACCACCCGTCCGAGAGCCAGGACGTAGGGCCGGCCCCGCAGGGCGGCGACCGGTCCAGGCAGTTCGCCCGACCCGTCGAGGGCTTCGGCCAGCGAGACCCCGTTGGGCACCACGGTGCCCCGACCGGCCGGGAGTCCGAACCGGTCCTCGGCGTCGGCCAGGGCGAAGGCGGAGCACGCGGTCACAGCCGCCGCTGCCCGGATGCCGGACCGGAGCGACGCCCGCAGGGTCCGTGACACCGAGAAGATGTCGCCATCGTCCATCAGGGTCTCACCATGCAGCGTGAGCACCATGGGAATGCCGCTGCGCCGCGAGAGAGCCGTGCCGTAGGAGCCGTTGGGCCCGAAGCAGTGCACATGGAGGACGTCCGGCCGGAAGGCGGCAACCGCCCGCCGTAGCGATCGGAGGGTCCGGCTCCCGATGCTCACGGACCGGGAGAGCGCCGCCAGGTTGGCGGCCGGCAACGGCATCGGCAATCGCCGGACGACCAGGCCGTCTCGCACCTCGGCAGACTCGGGAGCCCGGTCGTCGCCGGTCCCGGTCCACACCTCGACCTCGTCACCGGTGTTGGCGAGCGTGATTGCGAGGTTGCGGGTCGATTCCTCCACCCCGCCGAGCGACGGCGGATAGGAGCTCGGCAGGAGCGCGATGCGGGTCATGGGCTGGGGTCGATCGTGCGAGCGAGCGTAACCCGGGTGTCGCCGGGAGCGCGTCGATGGTCTCGGAACGGCGTCGGAACGATCGCGGAGAAGGAGGGCATCGGTCAGGTCCTAGGAGATGCTCGGGTTCAACCAGGGCTGGATCGCAGCCAGGACGGCGCCGCTCGGCTCCGGGGCGATGGTCGCCCAGTCGCCGACCCCCGGCGACCAGGCATTGGAGAAGGCCGCCGCATACCAACCGGAGAGGTACGCCTGCTCCGCGCAGTCGCACTCCGGGGCCCAGCTGGCCGGGTGGATGCCGAGGATGTTTTCGATCTGGGTGTGGCCGCCCCCGGGATCGACACCGGCTGCGTCGACCTCGTGGCCGATCTCGAAGCCGATGATCCCTGCCAGTTGGTCGACCGACTCACCGGGGTAGACGTACAGAGTGGACACGCCACCGGGCTGGCCCCAGGTGAAGTTGGTGTTGCCGTAGAACCCCGGGGAGGGCGCGTCGGAGATGGGGAGGAACTGGATCGAGTACCCGGGGATGCTCTGCCACGGGTACCGCACGAGCGCGAGAGCGGCCGCTCCCATCGAGTCGGGGGTGGGGGGAGGAGTCGACGCGGGCTGGACCGGGACCGTCGTGGTCGGCGCCGGCGCGGTGGGAGCGGGGACGGTGGCAGGGGGCCCGGCTTGGGGAAGCGACGCCGGGGCCGGCGCGGTGGAAGCGGGGACGGTGGTACCGCTGCCCGCGCTCGGCGTGGTCGTCGTGGATACAGGAGCCGCCGATCCGGCTCGCGGCGGCACGGCGGACGGGTGCGCCGCGGCACGGTGGGTCGTGGCCGGGTGCGCCGCCGTCCGAGGCGACAGGGCTGTCGTCGCGGCCGCGTTCGTCGTGTTCGGCTTGGCGGCCAACGGGAACAGTACGAGTGCGGCGACGATGGCGACGGCGCCCACGACGGTCAGGAACTCGAGACGCAGGAGCGACCGGCGCTGGCTGAAGGTGGCCCGGGCCAGCGTGGCTGCCAACCCGGGTCGCCGGCGGTCGACGCCGATGTACCCCTCGGAGAGGACCCGTCTCGGATCGTCGAGATCGGCCAGATCAGCGAGCCCGGCGTCCGGAGGTCCGCCCAGGTCGGAACGGGTCCAGCTCGTCCCTTCCGACGCCCGGTCCGGGACGGGGTCCTTCGTCCCGATCGGCAATTGCGCGTCACGATCACCCCTCAGTACAGCATCCATGCCTCACGATCGGCAGGTCCGGGAGTCATCTGAAGCGCTCCGGTCGAGATCCGTCCGCGGATTCGGGTGCGCTGCGGCCCAGCGCCCGGATTGCTACCGGGCCGGGGTGGAGGGGCGGCGGAGGGCGTCCCGGCGGGCCGCGCGCTCGCTGCGCAGCGCCCTCCGCAACGCCCGGAGGTGGGCCAACGCGCGCCGATGGGCCGCCTCGCGGCGGCGCACGCAGGATGCGCCCGAAGCACCGGCCGGCACACAGGCGATCCGTGCCGATGCCGGGGCCGTGCCCCGGGCTCGCGTCGCGCCGGCGGCGGCCCGTCCAGTCGGGGCGGCCGGCCGGGTCGGGGCGGCCGTTCGGAGGCCGTTCGTCCTGGGGGGCCGGCTCCGGGCCGCCACCCTGCTCGCTGGTGGTGTCGCCGCGGTGGCGGCCGGGGCGGGGTGGATGGCCATCAGGGTCAGCAGGACCGCGGCCACTGCCGTGACCAGGACGACTAGGAGCGTCCGGACGATCCCGGACGACCGATCGTGGGAGGGGCTCGTCTCGTGCCGCTTACGAGGAGTCCGGCGACGGTCCGGTCCGATGTAGCCGGGAACGATGATCAGGTCCGGGTCGTAGAGGTCATCCAGGAGCCCCGGTGGGATGATGTGGAGCTCGACCGGCCCGACCGTTCCCGGTGGCAC
The DNA here is from genome assembly GCA_963725275.1 of uncultured Acidimicrobiaceae bacterium. Classification (GTDB taxonomy): domain Bacteria; phylum Actinomycetota; class Acidimicrobiia; order Acidimicrobiales; family RAAP-2; genus Bog-756. Next base: position 327,989 of record CAVRXS010000001.1, read on the forward strand.
CGCAGGCGCCCCTGGCCACACCGGCTCAGCGAGCAGCGGTCGACCGTGGCCCTGGTCCTGCCCGCGCCCGGTCATGAGCCCGGTATCGGCACTCCGGTCGCCGACCTGGAGCCCCAGGTCGGCGACCGGACAGGTGGGTCAGACGGCCACGCCGAGCGACCGGTACACCCCGGCCGTCGCGAGGGCGTTCCGACGCCAGCTCAACGACCGGACCAGACCGGCCCCGCACCGGGCCAGCTCGGCGCGGCGGTCGTCGTCGGCCAGGAGGTCCCGCAGCGTCCCGGTCAGGCCCTCGACATCACCGGGCCGGAAGGTCGCCGCACCCGGGCCCACCACCTCGTCGACCGACGGCACCGGCGTCGAGACGACCGCGGCACCACAGGCCATGGCCTCGACCGGGGGGAGGCCGAAGCCTTCGTAGCGTGAGGCGTAGCCCACCAGGGTGGCCGCGCCGTAGAGGGCGGGAAGGTCGGCCTCCGGCACATGGCCGATGGCCAGGACTCCTCGGGGGGCGCGGGCGCCCCACAGGCCGTGGCCGGTCACGACGAGCGCGACGCCGGCCCGCTCGCACGCCTCGGCGAGGGTGGCCAGGTCCTTGCGGGCCTCGATGTTGCCCACGTGGAGCACGAACCGCTCGGGCAGCCGGTAGCGGGCGCGGACGTCGGAGACGGCGTCTGCCCGGGCCGGCACCATGTCGTGACCCGGGGCCTCGTGCACGACCACCGCGTCGCGCCCGGTCAGCGAGCGGACCCGTTCTGCGGTGAACGCGGACACCGCCACCACGACATCTGCCCGCCGCAGCGCAGCCCGGACGAGGAGGCGTTCCCCGGCAACCCGATGCCGCGGGAAGGTCCCGGGCACGTCGAAGACGGCCATGTCGTGGACGGTCGACACGGTCGGCCCCGGCCGGCGAACGGGAAGGTCGACGTCCAGACCGTGGGTCAGGTCGGCCGGACCGAATCCGAGGGCTCCGGCCAGGGCCCGGCGGACTCCCCGGGACTCGCGTGTGACCAACGGGGTCAGCCCGCTCGGCAGCACGGCCAGTCCCGAGGGCCGGACCGCGACGACGAGCTCGGCGTCGACCACCTCGGTCAGACTCCGGAGCAGCTCCCTGATGTAGGTGCTCACCCCTCCCCCACTCGCTTCGAGCGGAAGGGCGTTGAGCACCAGGCGCAATCGGCCCGCGGTCACCGGGGGCTCACCCGGCGGGCAGCCAAGGTGCCCGGTCGAGACCTGCCGGGGCGGCCTGGCGGGCGTCCCGACCGTCGTGGACCGACGTCGGCGGCTCCGGGTCGTTGCGGTGTGCGTCGGCCATGCCGAGCGAGATGCCGACGATCACGAACGGGGTGATGCAGAGGGCCCCGATCCAGAACGTGTCGAAGAGCCCGTGCACGTAGTGGGCGGCGAGGATGGCGACACCCAGCGTGCCGTAGGTGCGCGGGAGCCGGAGCAGGACCCTGATGCTGAAGACGACCAGGCCGACGAATGCCAGCGAGCCGAGCAGCCCGTCGGAGGCGAGGTTGTCGACGAACACGTTCGGCGGCGGGGTCACCGTGACGAACTGCGGCAGGTTGTAGAACCGCAGTCCCTCCCCGAGGATCGGGCTCAGGTGCCAGACGTGGATCGCCGCCCCGATCTGGCCGAAGCGGATCGCGACCGAGTTGAACTTGGGATTGTTGCGGGCGGCGAGCTCGAGGCTGTAGTACACGAGGCCCAGGATGGGAACTGTTGCGACCACGATGAGCTTCGAGCGCCGCCGCACCTCCGGATTGAGCACCACGGCCGTCGCCACCGCGACGACCAGCAGGATGGCCGACTGACGCGACTGGCAGGCCAGGAGCCCACCAAGGCACAGGTACTTGGCGATCCTGGTCTGGGTCCGGTTCAACGCCATCCACGGAGGGTTGATCTGGGCGACGGCGATCGCGATCCACAACACCGAGCCGATCGCGTTCTTCTGGTAGACACCCCACTGGGCCGGATGGAAGTGGAGGGTGAACGCGTGCTCGATGGTGATGACCGCGAGCACCGAGGAGGCGAGGAGAAAGAGTTGCACCGCCTGCCTGGCCCGACCGTTGGTCGCGATGACCCACCCGACCAGCACGCTGCCGGCGAGATAGGAGAGCCGGTGGAACCACTCGATCATGTCTCCGCGGAACGGATGGTCGACGACCACCAGGATGAGCGCCGCCTCGTACCAGACGATCCCCGCGAGGAACCGACGCAGGTAGGGGGCCTCGCTCCATCGGACGTGGAACAGACAGACGATCCCACCCACGAAGACGAGGAGATCGGCCACACTCAGGTTGGTGGTGGCGCCGCCCACCCTCTGGATGAACACTGAGCCCGGGAGCACGATGACCACCAACAGGACCGGGTCGGCGATGAGCACACCGACCACGAGGACCAGACCGGCGAGGGCCAACCCGGCGATCGGGCTCACCGCGAGAGCGACCCCCACTCCCACTGCGATCGCGACCACCGCCGCCCAGCTGGTCGAACTGCCGACCAGTCGTTCGATCCGCGCTGCTCGCGTCGTGTCCGCGGGCGCGGAGGTGGAGGAGTTGCGGGTCACGGTGGCGGCTGCGTTGGAGTCATCGGGCCTCTGGCGCTCGGGTGGAACGCGGGGACGGCACAGCAAGCGTAGCGTTCCAGGGGTGCGCGACCGTGCTCTCTGCGAGACGGAGTGGGCACGGTGAGCGCGCACGCCGGCCCGTCCCCCGACCCTTCCCTGGTGGTCTGCTCCCTCGAGCCGTGGGGGACGGTCCGTCGGAGGATCCGTATCCTCGTCGACGAGCTCGTGGCGCTCGATCCCCGCCTGTCCGTGCTCTATGTCTCCCCCGCGTTCGACGTCCTCCACGAGATCCGCCGAGGTGTGTTGCGGCCACGGCCCGGTCGCCGGCTCGAACAGGTCCACCCCCAGGTCCACGTGCTGCGTCCCCGCAAGTGGCTCCCCCGCTCGCTCGGATCGGCGTCCGACCGGCTCCTCGGCCGCCAGGTGGCGCGGGCTGTCGACCGGGTCGGACTGCACCACCCGCTGCTGTGGGTCAACGATGCCGCGTATGCGCGCTTCAGCGTGGCCTCGGGTTGGCCGATCATCTACGACGTGACCGACGATTGGCTGCTCGCCCCCCTCGCTCCGCGCCAGCGCGACCGGCTGCGGGCAGACGACGCCCTCCTGGTCGCGCGGAGCGACGCCGTGGTGGTGTGCTCACCCGACCTGGCCCGTTCACGGGGGAGCTCCCGCACGGTCGACCTGATCCCGAACGGAGTCGATGTCGAACGCTTCCGGCGCACCGATCCGAGGCCGGCCGACCTGCCCGAAGGGCCGGTCGCCCTCTACGTGGGCACGCTCCACGAGGAGCGGGTCGATCTCGACCTCCTCGGCGACCTGGCCCGGGCCCGACCCGACCTCCAGATCGTGCTGGTCGGACCCGACAACCTGCCCACGGCCGAGAGCGCCCGCCTGGCCGCGATCCCCTCTGTCCACCTCCTCGGCGCCCGGCCCTACGACCAGGTACCGGCCTATCTCCGGCACGCCGACGTGGTCATCGTCCCCCACCAGGTCAACCCCTTCACCGAGAGCCTCGACCCGATCAAGGCCTACGAATGCCTGGCCGCAGGGCGCCCCACGGTGGCCACCCCGGTGGCCGGTTTCCGGGGGCTGGGGCCCCCCGTCGTGATCTCGCCACGGGAATCGTTCGTCGAGGCGACCGGCGCGGCGCTGACCCAGGGACCTCCCCCGCCGGGGACGGCCGGGGAGGAAACCCCTGTCCCGACATGGCGGGAGCGGGCCGAGGCGATGGACGCGGTCATGACACGGGTCCGGGAGCAAGCGTGCGCCCGCTGACGGGGCCCGCGGCCATCGGCCCGGCCGCGGGTGGGATGCTGCGCACACCTCCGGACAGGCCGTATCCTCGAATCGTCATTCCCGCACCGAAAGCGAGCATCCACTGACTGCCCACCAGTTCCTCTCGACGCTCTGGCGCCGGAAGCTGACCATCGTGGTCAGTCTCGTCGTCGCGGTCGTGGCTGCGTTCGCCTATGCCAAGCTCCACACCCCGACCTACGAGTCGAGTGCCCTGGTGCAGATCAACACGCCGGCCCAGGGGGGCAATTCCGCCTCCTCGCTCACCCTGCCCGATCCGGTCCAGGAGCTCGGGAGCACCGCGGTCCAGCTCCAGGCCGCAAAACTGCTCGGCAACCCGGACGTCGCGGCAGCCACTGCCGGGGTCACCGGCACGGTCGACCCGACCACCGGGGCACTCACGATCACCGCGTCAGCCCCGACCGCCGAGCAGGCGCAGGCCGTTGCCAGGGCCTACTCGACCGCCTTCGTGGACCAGATCGGGGTGTTCGTGCAGGGCCAGATCGACAAGATCGGTCTCGCCCTGGGCGAGGTCAGCGCCAAGATCGCCGCGCTCCAGTCCCAACCGGGCTCGTCGAGCAACCAGCTGATCACGGCACAGGTGGCGGCCGAGACCCAGACCTACGGAACGCTGCAGGCCGAGCAGTCCAACATCCAGCTCGGTGTCCCCTACTCCTCGATCCAGGTGGCGGCCGGTCTGCCGGGCGTGCCCACCGGACTCGGCAAGAGCAAGCTGCTCGCCATCGGGGTGCTCGCCGGGCTCCTGGTCGGGTGCGGGATCGCGCTGGTGCGCGAGCAGTTCGACGACCGCCTGCGCAACAGCCCGGAGATCGAGTCGGTCATCGATGCCCCCGTGCTCGCAGAGCTGCCCCAGGACGACGACGTGCGCAACGGAAAGGTGGCGATCGCCATCGTGCAGGCGCCCCAGTCGCCGATGGCCGAGTCCATCCGCGAGCTGCGGACGAGCCTCCGGGTCCTGCTCGACCAGCACCCGTGCCCGGTGCTGGTCGTGACCAGCCCCGAGCCGGGCGACGGGAAGACGTTCGTGACCGCCAACCTCGCCGCGGCCTGGGCGCGCAGCGGCAGCAAGGTCATCGCGGTCTCGGCGGACTTCCGCCGTCCCCGCCTCGAGGAGATCTTCGGGCTCGAAGCGGCCGACCGGCCCGGCCTGGCCGACGTCATCAAGGCCAACTGGAAGTCTGCCGAGCCCGACGGGCCCGGGGGACCCGCCGGTCTGCCGACCCTCCGCGGCGCCCCTCGGCTCGATCGGGGTGACGGTCGCTCGCCCCGCCGGGACAGCGACGTCGGTCCACCACGCGAGGCGCGCGAACCGGAGCTCGGCAACACCTCGGTCGCCGCACATCTGGTAGAGACAGGGATCCAGGGCCTCCAGCTGCTGCCGGTCGGCACCTTCCTCGACAGTCCGAGCGAGCTGTTCGGCAGCCCGGGAATGCAGCCGGTCATCGACCAGCTGCCTCTGCTGGCCGACGTGGTCCTGCTCGATACCCCCCCTGTGCTGTCCGCCCCGGACACCGCCATCCTCGGGAGCATGGCGCACGGCGCCGTCCTCGTGGCCACCGAGGGGCGGACGGATCGCACCGACCTCGAACGCACGGTCCACCGGCTGGAGACGACCAACTGTCACGTCCTCGGCCTCGTCCTCAACCACGTGCGGCGGATCAACTCGGACGGCTACCGGGCCTACGCCTACAGACAGTGAGGCGGCGGTGACCGCCGGGGACCGCCGGCCGGTCACCGTGGTCGTGGTCGCCTACGGCGCACCGGACCTGCTCGACGCGGCGTTGCGCGCGCGCTGCAAGGCGCCTACCCGGTCACCGTCGTCGACAACTCCTCCGATCCCGACGTACGGGCGGTGGTCGAGCGCTCCGGCGCCGGTTACGTCGATCCGGGACGGAACCTGGGGTTCGCCGGCGGGGTCAACCTCGGCACGACCGGTCGGATCGCTCCGGGCACCGACGTGCTGCTCCTCAACCCGGACGCCGCCATCGCCCCCGATGGAGTGGCGCTCCTCCAGCGTTGTCTTCAGGCCGACGACCGGCTGGCCGCGGTGGCACCGCCCCAGGCCGATCCCACAACCGGCGAACCGGCCCGCGTCGGCTGGCCCTTCCCCTCGCCGTTCGGCGCCTGGGTCGAGGCGTTGGGGCTCGGCGGGCTCCAACGGCGCACCGACTACCTCATCGGGTCGGTCCTGCTGCTCCGGGGTGAAGCCCTCGCCGATGTGGGCCCCTTCGACGACCGGTTCTTCCTCTACGCCGAAGAGGCCGACTGGCAGCGTCGGGCCACCGATCGGGGCTGGACGGTCGCGCTCTGTCCAGGGGTCACGGCAACCCACGTCGGCTCCGGCACGGGCGGGGCGGAGGCCCGGCGCGAGGCCCACTTCCACGCGTCCCACGAGCGCTACCTCCGCAAGCACCACGGCACCGGTGGCTGGTGGGTCTACCGGAGCGCAGCCCTCGCCGGCGCAGCGGTCCGGGCCGTCGTCCTCCGCGGCGAGCGGCGACGGCGGGCGGCGGCCAGGTTCGCCCTGTACCGGCGCGGACCCCTTCGGGAGGAGGCGGCCGACGACCGCGCCGTTGCGGGAACCCTCTCGATCGTGCACGTCGTCCTGACCGGCGCGTTCGCCGGCGTCGAGCGCTACGTCTGCCAGGTTGCCAACGGCCTGGCCGGCCGGGGTCACCGTGTCGAGGTCATCGGGGGGGATCCCTCACGCATGCGCGACGAGCTCATCCCCTCGGTCGACCACCGGCCGGCGACCTCGGTGCGACGGGGGGTGACCATCCTCGCCGGGCACCGGGACGCCGATCTGATCCACGCCCACATGACCGCAGCCGAGGTCGCGGCCTGGCTGGCCCGGCCGGTCGACCGGCGCCCGACCGTCGCCACCCGGCACTTCGCCCACGGGCGCGGCTCGAGCCCGGCCGCACGTGCGCTGGCACGGGTCGCCGAGCGGTCCATCGAACGCGACATCGCCATCAGCGCGTACGTGGCCCGGACCATCTCGGGGCCGTCGGTCCTCATCCCGAACGGCGTGGCCGAGCGGCCACAGGCCCCCCTCGATGCACCGACCGTCGTGATGCTGCAGCGGCTCGACCGGGAGAAGGCTCCAGACGTCGGCATCCGGGCATGGGCGTGCAGTGGGCTGCCCGCCTCGGGATGGACGCTGGTGGTCGCCGGGTCCGGTGTGCTCCGTCCGGACCTCGAGACGCTGGTCCGCACGCTCGGGTGCGCAGGCAGCGTGTCGTTCGCCGGGCAGGTGGCCGACACCGACGCGCTCCTCGCCCGGTCGTCGATCCTGCTCGCGCCCGCCCCCGGGGAGCCGTTCGGCCTCTCGGTGGTCGAGGCCATGGCCCACGGCGTGCCCGTGGTGGCGGCCGAGGGTGGAGCCCACCTCGAGACGGTGGGTGGGGCCGGGATCCTCTTCCCCGCAGGCGACGCCGATGCCGCCGCGCGCGCCCTCGAGGAGCTCGCCGGGGATCCGGCCCTTCGACGGCGGGTGGGTGCCACCCTCCGGGCGCGCCAACTCGAACGGTTCTCGCTCTCGCGCCACCTCGACCGGCTCGAGGAGCTCTACCGGTCGGTGGCCGTTGCGCCCCGCGGGGCTGCCGCGCCGGCACCTGCTGCGGAGAGCGCACGCTCGTAGAGCGCCTGCTGGTCGGCGGCCACCCGCTCCCACGAGTACCGCCCGGCGCCACGCGTACCCGCTTCGGCCAACCGGGGCCAGAGCCCGGGCTCGTCGAGGAGGCGGACGAGGGCGTCCCCCAACGCCGCCGGGTCGCCGGGCGGGACGAGGAGCCCGCGGTCGCCGACGACGTCCGGGAGCGCCCCGCTCGCGCTCGCGACCACGGGGACCCCGGACGCCTGGGCCTCGACGACCACCCGCCCGAACTGCTCGACCCAGCCGGCCATCGGGACCGAGGGCACCGCCAGGACGTCGAGGAGCGGGTAGACGTCGGGCATCCCGACCTCGTCGACGTGGCCGTGGAACACGACCCGGTCGGCGACCCCGAGCTGCCCGGCCAACTCGGCGAGCCCGTCCGCCGCCGGCCCGGCCCCGTAGACCTCTGCACGCAGACGGGGGTCGCAGGCGATCGCCTGCAGGAGGACGGCCACCCCCTTGTGGGGGATGAGCCGGCCGACATAGCCCACCCGCAGCTCGCCGGTGGGCGGATCCCGGTCCATCGGGTGGAAGCGGTCGACATCGACGCCGAGAGGGAGCAGTTCGAGCTCCCCCGCGAGGCCCCTGCGCCGCAGGATCCGCCCGGCCTCGAGATTGCAGGTGTAGGCACCTGCCGCCCGCCGGAGCGACCAGCGCTCGAACCAGCGGAAGGGTGGTGGATAGCGTTTCTCGAGGTTCTGGGCCGAGCAGACCAGGAAGGGTGTGCCGCGCGCCCGCAACCACCGTAGGACGAGCACCTCGGCCACGGCGAGGCCGAAGGGCTCTTCGTGCATGTCGATGAGATCCCACCGCGTCCGGCCGAGCAGTCGCCAGAGCGGGCGCGGATCGAAGAGGAACAGATTGGGGTGGCGCCCGACCGTGCGCACCGGCACGACGAACTCGTCGCCCTCGGCGCGGAACTCGACCAGGGAGCCGCCCTCCTCCCAGCGGGCCGCGACCACCAGTGTCAGGTCCACCCCGCGCCCACGCAGCAGGCGCTCGCGCTCGCGCCAGGCCGTCACCACGCCACTGTGGGAGATGCGCAACACGCGTCGCCCACCCGACGGAGCCGCCGCCGCCGGGTCCGTCGGGGGAGCACCCACCCGCCGCATCGTACCCCGGTGACCAGCCGATCCGATCGATCGTGACCGCTCCGTCCGCTGCGTTTCACCGTGCGACGCGCGATCGTTCGTCTGCGCTGTCACCGATCGGTGGTGCCGCGGCCCATCACTCCCGGTCGGCGTCCCCCGGGTCGCGCATGCGGACCACACGGGCGGGCACGCCGACCGCCACGCAGTTCGCCGGCAGGTCGCGGGTGACCACAGCGTGGGCGCCGACCACGGTGTTGCGGCCGATGGTGACCCCCCGGGTGACGGTCGCCTTGGCCCCGATCCAGACGTTGTCGCCGATCCGGATCGGAGCGGTCGACCGACCCTGATCGATGATCGCCGTGGATGGGTCGGCGAACGCGTGGTCGTGATCGCGGATCGAGACCAGCTCGGCGAACAGGCAGTCGCGACCGATGTCGATGCTGCGGTCAGCGGCGACCGTGCAGTGGTGCCCGAAGACGGTGCCATCCCCGACCTCCAGACGACCCCGGCACTCGAGGGTGAAGCCGCGGTCGATGACGCACCGCGCGCCGAAGCGCGCCACTGCACCACGCGCGACGAGGAAGAGCCCGCCCGACCGCACGTCGCATCGCGCTCCCAGGTGGATGCGCGGGTGAGCCAACCGGAAGAGTGAGAGACCCAGCCTGCGGCGGAGGAAGCCCCGCGCCCGCCGCCCGAAGCCGAACTCGTCCGCCGACGACCCGGGCAGGGGCGGGTCCCCCTCTCCGTGGGCCGCAGGCATTGCCGTACCCTACCGGCGCCCACGCGGCGAGCCAGGGAGGTGGGCGAGCGCGCGCTACTGCGGGACGACGGCCTCGACGTAGACCGTCTCGGGCACCCGCACCGGACTGTCCGGGGCCGGTGTGATCGCGGAGGTGCCCCCGGGCATGATCGTCGGCAGCTCGTAGCCGGTCTCGCCGATCACCAGCGCCAGGGTCTCACCGTCCCAGGCCGAGACGTGCCCGTGCTCCTGGAAGACCTCGCCGAGCGCCAGCATGCGGGTGGGCCGGCCCGGTCGGAGCTCGTCGAGCACCGCGTCGCCGGCGGCGTAGCTCCTCGCATAGAGCCCCGCGTCGGGGACGCCCACCCGGAGGATGCCACCCGGGGCGAGGACCCGGCGGATGCCGCGCAACACCTGCATCCCGACCGCGACCGTCATGTGCTCGAGCACGTGCTCGAGGAAGACCGCCTCGGCGGTGTCGTCGGCGAAGGGCAGGGGATGTCGCAGGTCCCAGGCCACGTCCGCATGGGCCCCGACCAGGTCCACGTTGATCCAACCCGGAAGGTTGTTGCCGCCCGAGCCGAGGTGGAGCCGGAGGGGGCCACCCGACGCGAGGGAGCCGGCTTTGCGGCGCTCGAGCGGCGTGGCGATGGCGGTGGCCACCTGCTTGGCCCGCAGCCGCACCCCCGGAGCCATGAACGGACGGAGGGCGTCGGAGAACGGGATGCTCGAATGGCCGCCCTCGGCGGCACGGGTGTCGAGATAGCCGCGCAGGCTCATCCGCCCCGACGCCCGCCGCTCGTCACCCGCCGCGCGCCCGGGTGGATCCTCGGGGTCGCTCACCCACCAATTGGAGCACAACCCGACATCGGGGGCCAGTTGCAACGTGCGGGCGCTCGCTCCGGAGCCCGAGGGCTCGATTGCGACTGTGCGACACTACGGGCCATGTCTGCGCTCGTGGAGGACCTGCGGCACATGACGGCGGCGTGGGACAGCACCCCCGCGCAGGTCGTGGCCGGATCGGTGCTCCGCCTCCCGCTCTATCCGCGCCTCGGCGCGGTGATGACCTACCGCGCCGCGTCGTGGTGCTGGCACCATCGCCTGCGGCCGCTCGCGCTCTGGCTCGAGGCCTCGGCCATCCGCTCGTCGGGCGCCGAGATCCATCCTGCGGCCCGGCTCGGGCCGGGGTTCGCGCTGGTCCACACGGTCGGCGTGGTCATCGGTCACGAGGTGGTGGCCGGATCGGGCCTCGCCGTCTACCACGGGGTCACCCTCGGTCACACCGGCAAGGACGAGGGCCAGCCGCGCATCGGCGACGGTGTCCGGATCGGGGCCGGTGCAAAGGTGCTCGGTCCGGTGACCATCGGCGACGGCGCCTGGATCGGGGCCAACGCGGTCGTGCTGGCCGACGTCGCCCCGGGCGCGGTGGTCACCGGCGTCTGGTCCGCCTGAGGATCGGACCACCGGTCCGGTTCACCAGCTGATGACCTCGGGGCGGGCATCGCTGAAGGTACGACCCCCGGCTGTCCACTGCTCGGCCGGGATCCGGGCCGACGGCATCACGGTCATCGACCCGTGGGCGCCGGGGAGGTGGAAGCGCACGACCACCGTCCGGGTCGCACCCTGGGTCACGGTGAAGGGCGCGGCGATCAGCCAGGTGGGCCCCTCACCCCCCTTCGCGCTCAGCGGACCGGCTCCGGTGAGGGTGATGTCCGAGGCCGCGGCCGGCAGGTTCTCGGCGATGATCCCGGTGTACTCGCCGTAGGAGACGGGTAGACCCGGGTACGGTCCGGCGATGACCTGGGACTGACCGTCCGGCGTCTGGTTCTCGAGTTTCGTGGTCACGGTGACCTCGGTGCCCGTTCCCGACGGCTGTGTTCCGACACCGACGGACACCGGTAGGTACTGGTCGAGCTTGTTGCCGCCCCGGTTGAGCACGGTCACCGCCAGGGAGTCCGGAGCGATCGTGCCGCTCACCCCGCTCGCCACCCAGGCGGCCTGGGCCGTCGGCGAGGTCGACCAGAGCATGAGATGCCGTCCGGCCACCGCACCGGTGACCGCGGAGGCCAACGAGCGGAGGTCGGTGGACTCCCCCTGGAGTTGGCGCAGGACCGCGGAGGCCAGGGCGCCGAGCTGGTCCTGACGGTCGACGATCCCGAGCGTGCTGTCGGTCAGGCCGGTGTACTGGTCGTGGAGGAGGTACTGCTCGACGTTGTCGGCACCGATGGTCTGGCCGGCTACCTCGACCGGGCCGGTCGCCGAGAGGATCTGCTGGAGGCCCGCGACGTCGATGGCAAGGACCCCGTCGACGTGCTGCCCGGTCGCCGCCTGCCACATGCGGGCGGCCAGCGGGGCGGTCACGTCGAACTGCGGGGTGACTCCGAGGTTGCGAAAGTCCACACCGGGAAGGAGCCAACCCCAGTTGCGTTCGAGGTCCCCGGTCGCGGTCACCTCGCCGGCCGGCAGGGTGAGCGCCCCCGAGGGGCCGAGGTCGCCCAGTTGGACCGAACCGACTGCGGTCGTGGCCACCCCGATGTCGAGGAAGGCGCCCGAGCCGGCCCGCATCTCGGCGTTGTTGGCTGCGAGCACCAGATAGGTCTGGGGGCCCTGGAGGATCGTGGCCGTGACCGCCGACACAGCTGCCGCGTCGGCCAGCCGGGTGCGCGCATCGTCCAGCTGTGAGACGAACTCCTCGTGCTTGCTGGCGAGCGGCGAGACCAGTGCATTTCCCGGTCCGGTGTCGATCCCGGACAGCTGGCGGGCGGACGAGAGCGAGAGCGCGGACAGCCGCTCGAGCGAGGCGATCCGTTCGGGACCGGCCGAGTGCGGCAGGTCGAGCACCTGGTGGACATCGCCGAGGAAGCCGGCGCCGATGGCCGAGACCTGGCCGGCCGCGGTGCTGAGCGCACGGACGGACCTGAACTGCCGCCCGATGACCGGCACCAGGGTCACCGGGGCGAACAGCGGCGAGGAGAGGTCGGCCCGGGCCGCGTCGAACGCGGCCTCAGCCGTCTCGAGGGAGCGCTGGGTGGAGGCTGCCGTGACCTGGCCGGGGTCGAGGTTTGCCCGAACCGCGTCGAGCTGGGCCAGGCCCTGTTGGTCGTGGCGGTAGGCCGACCAGGTCCTGGCTGCCAGCACAGCCGACCATGCCAGCAGCACGAGGAGGATGCCCACCGCCAGGATCCACCTGCGTCGCCGTCGTCCCCCTGGATTGCTCACGGCGTCACTCGATCCCGCTGGCACCGACCCGATGGGCAGGACCCGCCGGACCTCGGCGAAGCGGGCGTGCGGCGGCAATCGTACCCTCTGAGCTGGTCCTGCCGAGGGCGGGCCGCCCGGGGGTTGCAGGGTGCTGCCGGTAGCATTGCACCGTGTCGTTCACGACCATACGCATGGCCGTTGGGCGCGTCCTCCTGGTCGCCGGGATCCTGGTCCTCCTCTTCATCCCCTACCTGTTGTGGGGGACCGGTCTGTACACGGCCAGAGCCCAGGCCCAACTCCGCAGCGAGTTCGCTGCGGCCGAACACCGGGCCGGGGTGACCGCTCCCCGGCTTCCGGCCGAGGTCCCCCCCGCCGCCCCGACGATCGCACCCCCCATCGTCGACCCCGTGCTCGGCGGCCCGGTCGGCGTCATCTCGATCCCGACCATCTCGCTCTCGATGGTCGTCGTGGAGGGGACCGGGGAGGCCCAGCTCCAGGACGGACCGGGCCACTACCCGGCCACGCCCATGCCCGGCGAGTCCGGCAACGTGGCCATCGCCGGGCACCGCACGACCTATCTCCACCCCTTCTACAACCTCAACGAGCTCGTCCCGGGCGACGCCATCGAGATCGCCACCGTGCAGGGGCTGTTCGTCTACAGCGTCACGAGCAGCCAGGCGGTCCTCCCGACCGACGTCGCAGTGGTCGACCCCACCCCGACCCCGACCCTGACCCTGACCACCTGCAACCCGCGCTACAGCGCCGCGCAACGGTTGGTGGTCCACGCCGCGTTGACGGCGGACGTGCTCACCCACGCCAAGACGGCTGTCACGCCGATCTCGACCACGACGCCGACCGCGATTCACCGGGTGACACCGGTCACACAGCCACGGAACCTGGCGGCCGCAGTCCTCTGGGGGATCGCGGTGGCCATCCTCATCTCAGGGATCTGGGTCCTCGCCCGCAGGACGCGGGGTGGCCGGCGTACAGGGGTGCTGGCCGCGGGTCTCCTCGCCTGGCTGGGCGTGGTGTTCCTCTTCTTCCAGGCCCTCGCCCCGCTGCTCCCCGCGCAGTTCTGATCGCGCGGCTGTTCCAGGGACCCGGCGAGCGGGAGGAAGGGGTGGTTCAGACGGCGGAGCGGCGACGCCGCACGAGCAGCAGCCGTCCGGCTGCGACCGCGCCGACTCCGATCACTGCCAGCTCAGCGATGTCCGCACCGGTGAAGGGCAGGCTCGAGGAACCCAGCGCCGTTCCGGTCCCGGTACTGGTCGCGGTCGCACCGGTCGCCGGGGGCTCACTGGTGAACGGGAGAGATGACGTCCCCGAGCTGACCGCTGGCGGCGTCGAGACGTAGGTGTCCACGGCACCCGCCATGGGCGCCGTCACCAGGAACGATGCGGCCACGAGCCCACCGCCGACCATCAACCGTCTCACCCAGATCATCGCTGCCTTCTCCCCACGGGGACACTGCCCCATGTCTGCCCGAACCTACTGGAATTCCGGCCTGGTTGCTCTCGCTCGTCCATCTTGCACGCCCTGGCGCGCCCGCTGCAATACACGACCTGCGGATCTCTCGGAATACCACTCATCGCGGTGATAGCACTATGAAGAGTGGTATTCCGGATCCAATCCATGCAGGTCAGAGGAGCTCTCCCGCCTCAGACCGGGACGACCTGGCCGAAGGTGCTGCAGAGGCCGAAGGCCTCGATGGTCAGGAATGCGGCGACGATGACCAGGACCACCGGCAGTCGCCAGCGGGGGCTGTACCTCGACATCGGCGACGGCATGTACCACGCCGGGAGCAGCCCCTGTTCGTGACCGAGGAAGACCGAAAGCGGCACCGCGTCGTCGGCCACCCCTCCGCACGGATCGGCGAGCGCCAAGTCGGTGAGCTCGGCCTCGGTCAGCGGATCCTCGATCGGGGCCCCGGCTGTCGCGGGCGCCCCCCCGGTGGAGTCGCACTCATTGGCCATCGTCCCACCTCCGTGAGCCGGTAGGCGGCTCCTCCCCACCCTACCGGTCGGTCAGAGGAGGTGAGTGGCGGCCTCCAACAGCACGATGACCACGCCGACCGACACCAGCCCCACCACGTAGGCGATGCGACGCATGAGGGGTCGGTCGCTCCCTCCCACCGTCCCGATCCCCACCACCGCGAGGGAGAGCACGCCGACTGCCTCGGCGATGGCGAACGCGGCCCGGATCGACCACAGGTGGGCGCCGGCCAGCACGAAGACCAGGGTGGCCGGGGCTGCAGCTGCCACGATCGACCACGAGCTCAGCAGCTCGCGCCAGACATCGCTACGGCGTAGCTCGAGGTGCTGCCACGACGGCTTGGTCACGAGGCGGGAGAGGGTGTGGGCGAACCAGATGGCCACGGCGCTCACGATGACCACGCTGGCGGTGGTCAGCTCTCCCGGGTGCGCCTCGAAGGTGAGACCGGCAACCGCGATCAGGGTCGCGATGGTCCCGTAGACGTAGTCCGCCAGCCAGTGGACGGCCCCGGGGTGCTCGGGCGCCTCCGGATCGTCTGCAGGCGCGTCAACCATGGTGCCGGTGGGCTCGCGTCACCCCGCCGAGGATAGACAGCCGCGCCGCCGTCGGGATCCACCGGAAGCGGCGACCGGCCGCGCCCGGCCACACCCTCCGTGCGCCCGAGTTCCGAGTGATCGGTCGGTCCACCGCCTACGGTGCTGGAAACGCACGGCCGGGCGGAAGCCATCGGAGGCCCGCAACGAAAGAGAAGGAGAGACGAGCATGGACATCCGACGGGTCGTCACGGGCCACGACGAGCACGGAACGGCCGTGTTCGTGAGCGACGAGATGGTGCCGCCGATCGTGCTCCCCCTCGTGCCCGGGTTCGAGTTCCACCGTCTCTGGGGCGCCGACCAGACCCGGTCGTTCCCCGACGACGGGACCCAACCCGACGGGGCGCGCTACTTCCCGCCGGTCGGTGGGTTCCGCTTCGGGTTCTTCACCATGCCGCCGGGCATCGCCGACGAACCCCCGCCCGACCTCGACCTGACGGTGGCCGTCGCCGAGCTCCAGGAGCAGCTCCCGGGACTCATCGAGTACACGGATCCGAAGGACCCCGGGATGCACACGACCGCCACCGTCGACTACGGGGTCGTCCTCAGCGGCCAGGCCACCCTCGAGCTCGACGACGGTGCGACGGTCACCCTCGGTCCCGGTGACTCGTACGTCCAGAACGGGACACGGCACCGCTGGAGCAACCCCGGCGATGTCCCGGTGGTCATCGCGATCGCACTGATCGGCGCCAACCACAGATCCGTCGACTGACGAACGGTCAGCGGCTCACACTACGAGCAGCCGCTGGTCGTCCCGCAGCTCGCGCACACGTAGCAGGAGCCGGCCCGCTGCATCGCGTTGCCGCACTGGTAGCAGTAGGGCGCGTCACGCTGCTCGTACCAGGCGGGTCGCTCGGTCGCGCGCCGCGCGTCGGCCGGGACACTCGGAGCCGGGGCGCTGCCGTCGACCACGGTTGCGATCACCGGGTCGACCGCCTCGGACTCGACGACGCCGGGCGACGGGGTCGTCGTCTCCTCCACACCCGGCAGGGTGGGCTGGAGCCGCTCCGACGTGGAGAGCACACCGAGCTCGGCCCGCTCCTCCATCGGCAGGTAGTCCACCGCCAGCCGGCGGAAGATGTAGTCGACCAGGCTGGTCGCGATCCGAAGGTCCGGGTCGTCGGTGATGCCGGCCGGCTCGAAGCGCATGTTGGTGTACTTGCGCACGTAGGTGGCGAGCGGCACCCCGTGCTGGAGGCCGAGGCTGACCGAGATGGAGAAGGCATCCATGATGCCGGCGAGGGTCGAGCCCTGCTTGGACACCTTCATGAACACCTCTCCTGGGCGACCGTCCTCGTACTCGCCGACGGTCACATACCCCTCGCAGTCGGCCACCCGGAAGGCGAAGGTCGACGAGGTGCGACGGCGGGGCAGCCGCTCCCGCACCGCTCCGACCACCACCGTGCTCGATGCCCGTGCCTGCTCGTGGGTGAGCGCGGCCTCGAGCTCGGCGATCCGCCCGCTCAGCTCGCGGGCGTGCGCCTCGGCCTCGGATGCAGCAGGAACATCGGCCTCCGAACCGGACTCCTCCTTCGTCGTGGTCGAGAGGGGCTGGGCGACCTTGCAGTTGTCGCGGTAGACGGCGATCGCCTTGATCCCCATCTGCCATGCGTCGATGTGGAGCTGCTCGACGTCCTCCACCGTCACGTCCTCGGGCAGGTTGACCGTCTTCGAAATGGCCCCCGAGATGAACGGCTGGACCGCGCCCATCATGCGCACGTGTCCGAGATAGTGGATCGTGTTGTCCCCCATCGAGCAGGCGAAGACCGCGAGGTGCCCGGGCTGCAGGCGCGGTGCCCCGACGATCGTCTTGTGCTCGTCGATGTAGGAGATGATCGCGTCGACCTCGTCGGGTCGGTAGCCCAGCCGGGTGAGGGCGCGGGGCACGGTCTGGTTGACGATCGACATGGTCCCGCCGCCCACCAGCTTCTTGGTCTTGACCAGGCCGAGGTCTGGCTCCACCCCGGTGGTGTCGCAGTCCATGAGCAGTCCGATGGTGCCCGTCGGTGCCAGCACGCTCGCCTGCGCGTTGCGCACCCCGTGCTGCTCCCCGAGTTCGACAGCCAGGTCCCAGGCCTCCTGTGCCGCCGACAGCAGCTCCATCGGCACCTGCTCCTCGTCGATGGTGGCGACCGCGTCCCGGTGCATGCGCAGCACGTCGATCATCGGATCGACGTTCTCGTGGAACCCGGCGAACGGGCCCATCCGGGCGGCAGTCCTCGCCGAGGTGGCATAGGCGTGACCGGTCAACAGGGCGGTGATGGCGCCGGCCCATGCCCGACCCGGGTCGGAGTCGTACGGCAGACCCTGGGCCATGAGCAGGGCCCCGAGGTTGGCGTACCCGATTCCGAGCTGACGGAACCGGCGCGAGTTCTCGGCGATCTTGTCTGTCGGATAGTCGGCGTTGCCGACGATGATCTCCTGTGCGGTGAAGACGACCTCGGTCGCTGCCCGGAACCCGGCCACGTCGAACGACGAGTCCGGCAGGAGGAACCGCATCAGATTGAGGCTGGCCAGGTTGCAAGCCGAATTGTCGATGTGCATGTACTCGGAGCACGGGTTGGATCCGTTGATCCGGCCGGTGTTCGAGGCCGTGTGCCACCGGTTGATGGTGGTGTCGAACTGCATCCCGGGGTCGGCGCACTCCCAGGCGGCCTTCGCGAATTGACGGAAGAGGTCGCGGGCCGGCACCGATCTGACGACCGCGCCGTCGCCGCGCGCCGTCAGCTCCCAGTCGCGCCCGTCGACGACCGCCCGCATGAACTCGTCGGTGACCCGCACCGAGTTGTTGGCGTTCTGGTACTGGAGGCTGATCGAGTCCTTGCCGTCGAGATCCATGTCGAATCCCGCGTCGCGCAGGACCCGGGCCTTGCGCTCCTCGATGGCCTTGCACCAGATGAAGTCCTCGATGTCCGGGTGATCGGCGTCGAGGATGACCATCTTGGCCGCGCGGCGGGTCTTGCCGCCGGACTTGATGGTCCCCGCCGAGGCGTCCGCCCCGCGCATGAAGCTGACCGGGCCCGACGCGGTCCCCCCGCCCTTCAGCAGCTCGTGCGAGGAACGGATCCGCGAGAGGTTGACCCCGGCACCCGAGCCACCCTTGAAGATCACACCCTCCTCCGAGTACCAGTTGAGGATCGAGTCCATGGTGTCGTCGACCGAGAGGATGAAGCAGGCGGAGCCCTGCTGGGGGACGCCGGCCACCCCGATGTTGAACCACACCGGCGAGTTGAATGCCGCCATCTGGTGGACGATGAGGTACTTGAGCTCGGCCCGGAAGCTCTCGGCCTCCTCCTCGTCGGCGAAGTAGCCGTCCTTTGTTCCCCAGGCAGTCACCGTGTCGACCACCCGATCGGCCACCTGGCGCAGGGACCACTCGCGCTCGGTTGTGCCGGGCGTCCCGCGGAAGTACTTCTGGGCCAGGATGTTGGTGGCGTTGAGACTCCACGATTCGGGGACCTCGACCCCCAGCTGCTCGAACGCCACCGTGCCGTCGCGGAAGTGGGTGATCCTCGCGTCACGGTGCTCCCAGACGATCTGGTCGTAGGGGTCGGTACCGGGGGTGGTGAAGTGGCGGCGGATGCCGATGTCGACTCGCTGGGGTGCGATGGCCATGGGACCTCTTTCTCTCTGCGGCCTCGGTGTCCGCCGATTCCGTCCGACTCCGGTGCGTCGTCTGCTGCTGCGGTTCTGCCTGCTGCGGGTGCTGTGCCCCGTCGGGGCGCCGTCCTGGATTCCAGGATCGGCCCCATACTCACGGGCCAAACACAATATATTGTGGTCGACCCTCCCCCGAGGCACGAGATAGTGGGTTCATTACAGCAGCGTAGTTACACCCCTGTCAACAGTGTACGACCGGATCCGCCCTCCCCGGTAGCCGAGAATTCCCAGTTCAGATGGCGTTCGCGAAGGTTTGCAAATCATTGCGGGGAGCAAGCACTTCGAGCCACCCGGCGCCCGGGCCCCCGACCGCCGCTCTCGGTACAGTCCCCCTGTGGTCGCCCGCACCCCCGTCACCGTCGCCATCGACGCCGGCACCACCGGCGTACGGGCCCTCGTGATCGACGACCGGGCTCGGGTCCTCGATGTCGCGTACCGCGAGCTGACCCAGTACTTCCCGCGGCCCGGCTGGGTCGAGCACGACCCCCGAGAGATCTGGTCGACGGTCCGATCGACCCTCGCCGACGTGGCCGCCCGGATCGATGTCACCGAGCATGCGGTTCGGGCCATCGGCATCACCAACCAGCGCGAGACGGTCGTGGCCTGGGACCGCTCCACCGGGCTCCCCCACCACCGGGCCCTGGTCTGGCAGGACCGCAGGACGGCCGCAGCGTGTCGCGCCCTCGCCGAGGCCGGGCACCTCCCGCTGGTCCGCCGGCGGACCGGGCTGGTGCTCGACCCGTATTTCTCGGGGACCAAGATGCAGTGGCTGCTCGGACCAGGTGGGGTCCCGGCCGGGCCCGACCTGGCAATGGGCACGGTCGATGCATGGCTCCTCTGGAACCTGACCGGCGGCATCGCCTACGGGGTCTTCGCGACCGACGCGACGAACGCCTCGCGCACCATGCTGTTCGACATCGTGGACCGGCGGTGGTCGGACGAGCTCTGCGACCTCTTTGCGATCCCGATGGCGGTCCTTCCTCAGGTGTACCCGTCGTGCGGCCGGTTCGGCCTGGTCGACGGCTCGGTGCTCGGGGGCTCGTCCCCGATCGCCGGAGTGCCGGTGAGCGCGATGGCCGGCGACCAGCATGCCGCCCTCTTCGGGCAGACCTGCTTCGACCCCGGCATGGTCAAGGCCACCATCGGCACCGGGAGCTTCATCCTCATGAACGCAGGAGCGATCTGTCCCGAGCCGGTCGACGGGCTGCTCACCACGATCGCATGGGACCTCGGCGCCGACGGCGGCGACACCCGGACTGCGGGACGCGACCCATTCGCGTACGCCGTGGAGGGTTCGGTCTTCGTCGCCGGGGCCGGCGTCCAGTGGCTGCGGGACGGACTCGGGATCATCACCGGGTCGTCCGAGCTCGAGCCGCTGGCCCGCACGGTGGACTCGAGCGAGGGCGTGGTCATCGTCCCCGCCTTCACCGGCCTCGGCAGCCCGCAGTGGGACCCCTCCGCACGCGGGACCATCGTCGGCCTCAGCCGCGGCTCCGGCCGCGCCCAGGTGGCCCGCGCCATGATCGAGGCCATGGGGTTCCAGGCGCGCGACGTGCTCGACGCGATGTGCGCAACAGGGACGCGACCCTCGGTGGTGCGGGTCGACGGTGGGGCGGCGGTGATGGACCTGCTCCTCGAGCACCTCGCCGACCAGACCCGACTCGACGTCCTCCGTCCCCGGTCGGTCGAGAGCACCGCGATCGGTGCCGCCACCATGGCCGGCCTCGCCGAAGGGGTATGGAGCTCGCTCGACGACCTGGCCGAGCTCTGGGACGAGGAGGCCGCGTTCTCCCCCGCCGAGTCGGACGCGCAGATCGAGATCGCCCACGAGGCGTGGCTCCGGGCGGTCGAACGCTCCCGGGGTTGGACGGGTGATGCCGACTAAGCGATGTCGCGCCAGCCGTGGTCGGCCAGCTCGACCATGATGGCGATCCACTGACGCTCACACGCCCGGAAGACCGGGGACACCCGGCCGACCACGAGCACCACCCCGGCCCGGGCCATGACGGCTGCGGCCACGCCGGGACTCTCGTCGAACGAATCGACCCCCGATCTGTCCGCCCGGACCGGTGGCGACAGCGGCGAGACCGCGGTGAGCGCCAGCTTCCGTACCTCGTCGTCATCGGGCGGCTCACCCGCCGACGTGATCACCCGGGTGGCATCGGCATCCGCCACCGCCGCGAAGTCCGCGGCGAGGCTGCGGCACACCCGCTCCGCCAGCCGGTCGAGCAGCGCTGCCGTCGAGGACTGGACGAACAGATCCGTCGCGATGTCCATGAGCTCAGAGTGCCGGTCCGGCAGCGGACCCTCGACGGGGCGCAGGGCCTCGATGATCACCCCGTCGACCTCGAGGATCTCGTCCCGCATGAGCTGGAGCAGATGGTCGCCCGCGAGACCCACCCCGAGCTCGTCGACGACCACCCCGTTGTCCCGCTGGAGGATGTCGATCGCGATCACGTCACCGCCGACGGAGCCGATCCGGCTGGCCACCGCCCCGAGGGCCCCCGGTCGGTCGGGGAGCTGGACCCGGATCAGGTAGTTCCGCACACGGCCAGGGTAGACGGCGAGTGTGTCCGCTCGGTTTCCGGCCGGTTACGACCTGCGGCCAGGACGGTCCACAGCAGTCGGGTCACCCGGCGGCCCGCTCGGCAGCCTCGTCCGCCGGCCCCGGGACCGCCCCGGGCGCTGCCCGGTCACGATGCTTCCTGCTCGCGTACTCGTCGACGTACTCCTGCCCCGAGAGCGCGGCGATCTCGGTCATCAGCGCGTCGGTCAGCTCGCGGAGCTGCTCCTGTTGGGCGGAGCCATGTTCCTCCGGACCGGACGTCGCGGGGGGCCCTCCGCACCGGCCTGTGGTGATCCGGGTTCCCCCGTGCAGGTAGGCGACCGGGGGTCCGAACCGCACGGTGACCAGATGGAACGGCCGCATGAACATGCTGCCCGGGGGCTGGACGGCCCGGGTGCCCACGATGCCGACCGGGATGACCGGGACGTCACAGCCGAGGCTGAGCCGGGCCACGCCGGTCTTCCCCCGGTGCAGGCGGACGTCGGGTGCACGGGTGCCCTCCGGGTAGATGGCCAGGACCCTGCCCGCTTCGAGCACCCGGGTGGCCGTGTCGAGCGCCCGCTGCGAGGCGTCTCCCCCGCTCCGGTTCATCGGGATCTGTCCGGCCGCCCGGAAGAACCAAGCGGTCTTCCAGCTGTCGAAGTATTCGGCCTTGGCCACGAAGGTCACCCGGCGCCGGACGACGAGCGGCAGGAAGAAGGAGTCGCAGAATGACTGGTGGTTGGCGGCAAGGACGACGGGACCCTCGGCCGGGACGTGCTCCCGGCCCTCGACCTTGACCCGCCACAGGAGGTACAGGAAGGGGCTGATCACCGCCTTCATGATCCAGTAGGCCACAAGGCAACGGTATCCCCACCTGTGCTGAACTGCACTCCATGTCCGTCCGCGCAACCGCGCACGCCCCCGGTCGTCCCGACGGCGCCGCCCAGCCCGACGGACCCCGCTCCTGGACCGTGCTCGGACGAACGATCGAGCTGCCGGTCGAGGTGCGACGCGCGGCCCAGTGGGGCGTCCAGTACCTGGTGCCGGCTGCGGCCGCCCAGCGGGTGGTCGCTCGGACCGGACTCGAGGTCACCGGACCGGTGCCCGGACGCGCACTCGTCGCGTTGGCCGTCTGCCGCTACGACGACACCGACCTCGACCCGTACCACGAGGTGGCGGTCAGCTTCGTGGTCCGCGCACACGACGCCCTGCCCCACCCCACCGCCGCGCAGCGGGCCAGGGAGTTCGCCCAGGGGGCGATCGGGGCCTACATCCACCGGCTCCCCGTCGACCAGGAGTTCACCTGCGCCGCCGGCCGGGACATCTGGGGCTTCCCCAAGTGGGTCACGTCGATCACCATCGACGAGCCGGATCCGAACGGTGCACGCGCCGGGACCGGCACGACCGTGCGCCTCGTCGACGACGGGGTGCACGTGCTCACCCTGACCGTGGCAGCCGGCGGCCGGGTGCACCTACCGGCCCAGGCACCCCCGAGCTACTCCTTCCGTGACGGCGTCCTGCGACGTACCGAATGGACGACCGCGTCGGAGGGCACCAACGGACGGCCGGGCGGCGCCACCCTGGTGCTTGGACGGCACCCGATGGCGGACGAGCTGCGCTCCATCGGACTGCCCCGGCGGGCCCTCTTCTCGTCTTCGGCGGCGCGGATGCGTGCGACCTTCGGCGGAGCCGTGGTCGTGGGCACCGGCGACCGGCACGACGCCTGACCCGGGCGCGGCGGAGCCCCTCTGCTGTCGTCCGGCTACCGCAACCGGGTGAGTGCGCGGCGCAGGCTGCGGACCCCCTGGCCGATCCGCTGCTCGTTCTCGATGAGGGCGAACCGTACGTGGCCGTCCCCACCGGGCCCGAACCCGACCCCGGGAGACGTGGCGACGTCGCCCTCGCGGACGAGGAACTTGGAGAATTCGAGCGAGCCCATCTCGCGGTAGGGCTCGGGGATCGGGGCCCAGACGAACATGGTCCCCCGCGGCGGGGTGATCTCCCACCCGATCCGGTTGAGCCCCTCGCAGAGCGCGTCACGACGGGCCTGATAGGTCTCGTTGACGACCTTGGGATAGTCGGGCGCCTCGTTCATCGCCACGATGGCCGCGATCTGGATGGGCTGGAAGGTGCCGTAGTCGAGGTAGCTCTTGAGCTTGGTCAGGGCCTGGACGATCTCGGCGTTGCCCAGGAGGAAGCCGACGCGCCAGCCGGCCATCGAGAACGACTTGGTCATCGTGTAGAGCTCGACCGCCACCTCCTTCCCTCCGGGCACCTGCAGGATGGAGGGAGGGGTGTAGCCGTCGAAAGCGATGTCGGCGTAGGCGAAGTCGTGGACCAGCACGATGTCGTGCTCGCGGGCGAAGTCCACGATCCGCGTCATCCACGCGAGGTCCACGCACTCGGTGGTCGGGTTGTGCGGGAACGAGAGCACGACCACCCGGGGCTTGGGCCATGCGGACTCCCAGGCCTCGATGAGGTTGCCGAAGAAGCTCGCACCGGGGGTGTCACCGCTTCCCGCGCCCGGCGCGTCGAGCCGCACGTGGCGCACGTCCGCACCGGCAAAGAGTGGCGCGTAGATGTGGATCGGGTAGGACGGCGACGGTACCAGTGCGGTGTCCCCGGGGCCGATCAGCACCCACATCAGATGGGAGAGACCCTCCTTTGCGCCGATGGTGGTCACGACCTCGGTGTCGGGGTCGAGCTCGACCTCGAACTTGCGGAGGTAGAGGTCGGCAATGGCCTGGCGGATCTTCGGGATGCCCCGGCTCGCCGAGTACCGGTGATTGCGCGGGTTGCGTGCAGCCTCGCCGAGCTTCTCGACGGCCACGTCGGGCGAAGGAATGTCGGGATTGCCGAACCCGAGGTCGATCACATCCCGTCCGTCGTGCCGGGCTGCAGCCTTCAAGTCGTTGATGGTTGCGAAGACGTACGGCGGGAGCCCGTTGATCCGGCGGAATTCCATGCTTCAGGTTACCGCCGCCCCCTGGCCCGACGCGCCCATTGCGGCCCGGACTCCAGAGCGTCTTCGACCGGTGCGCAGCGCGCGACCTGCCGCGCTCCTCAGGACAGCGGTCCGGGAGCGGCCCGGACCCTGTCGGCCGCCTCTGCGACCACGTCGAGCGAATCCTCCCAGGCACCCACCGCCCAGGTCGCACCCGCGGCCGACAGCTCCCCCAGGCGGTCGGTCACCTCGGCCACGGTACGACCGACCGGCCCACCCCAGGTCACCTCCGGGACGAGCACACAGAGCTCGGCCACCCGGCTCGCATCGGCTCCCCACAGGTTGACCGCCGCACCGACCCTCGCGGCCAGCGCCACCATCTGTGGCCGTCCCCCGCCGACCCAGACCGGCACGCCGCGGGCCAGCACCTCGGTCGCGATGCCTGCCAGGCGACCGCGCCGGACCCCGGCCGATTCGAAGGGGATGCCGTACGCCTCGTTCTCGCGGCGGCTGAGATGGTCGCCGGTGCCGATCCCCGCGATGAAGCGACCCCCGCTGATGGTGTCGAGGCTGGTGAGCGCCTCGACCAGGACCTCGTCGGGCAGGAGCCCGACCCGGGCGACCAGGGTGCCGAGCACGATGGTCGAGGTCGTCGCTGCCAGCGCCCCGAGCAGAGGGATGGGCGAGAGCGCCGGGCGCCCGGGTTGGCCCATGGGCCAGAGGTGGTCGAAGCAGAAGACCCCGTCGATGCCCGCAGCCTCGGCCCGCCGGGCGGCGGCCAACGCGGCGTCGGCATCGTCCCGGAACTGCGGAAGGGTGATCCCGACCCGGAGGGGCGCGCCGCGTGGTGCGGGCACCGCCTGCGGTGTCACGCCGCAGACTCGGCCCTGGCCTTGAGGTCGCGGAGGGCGATCGACATGATCCGGCTCTGGGCCCGCATCTTGATGAAGGCCGGGACCGGCACCTTCATCTCGACCTCGAGGTGGTAGGTCACCTCGGTTCCCCCGTCGGGCGCCGGGGCGAAGACGTAGCGTCCGTCGAGCTTGTTGGTGATATCGCCCTCGGTCTGGACCCAGGCCAGGACTCCGGGCGCCTCCGAGTAGTCGTAGGCGAGCGTGTAGCTCGTGCTGCGTCCGAACGCAGCGGCCCGAAACGTCACGAGGCTCGGCCGGCCCTCGTCGTCGCGCTCGTCGATCGTCACCTCTTTGATGTCGGCGGCCCACGAGGGATAGCTCTCGATGTCCGCGCTCACCGCGAAGCAGCGCGCGGGGGTGGCCGAGACGACCATTCGCTCAGTGGCATGCTCCGCCACGATCGACCCTCCTCCTCGACTCGTCTGTCGCGACCCACACAAGATCAGCCTCCCACGCCCGTGAGCGACGCGGCCAGCCTAGGGGCGAGTCGGTCGTAGTCGAAGGATGCCACGACCCGACGGCGGGCCGCCTCTCCCATCCGGGTGCGAAGCCCGTCGTTCTCGAGCAGTCGGGCGATGGCGCGGGTCGCTTCGCCGACCTCGGCGGGTCGACGGACCAGGATGCCCGTCTCACCGTCGGCCACGGCTTCGTCCGCGCCGCCCGACGCGCCGGCGACCTGGGGCACGCCTGCCGCGGCGGCCTCGAGGAAGACGATGCCGAACCCCTCGCGCTCGAGGCCGAGCCAACGGTCGCGGCAGATCATTGCGAAGACGTCGGCGGCGCCGACCAGTCGGGGAAGGTCTGCGTCGGACACGCCGCCCAGCAACCGCACCGGTGCGCCGAGCTCGGCGACCCGACCGGCCAGGCGCTCGGCATCCCGGCCGCGTCCCGCAATGGCGACGGTGAGGCCGGAGAAGACGGGGGCGAGCCGGCTGGCGGCGTCGATGAGGACATCCATGCCCTTGCGCGGGACCAACCGGCTCACGCTGACCACGAGCGGGCCATCGACGGGAAGGCCGAGGTCCGCCCGGGCCCGGGCCCGCCCGTCGGCGCCGAGCGGGGAGAAGCGGTCGAGGTCGACGCCGGGCGGGATCTCCACCACCGGGGGCATCGCCCGCCCACGCAGCGCCGCGCCGCGCTTCGGCCGCCGGGTACCCCCCGGCCGAGACGACCAACGCACTGCCCCGGATCACATGGGAGAGGAGCTGCCGGGTCACCGCCAGGCGGCCCGGGACGGCCACTTCGGCGCCGTGGAGCACAACCGCGTAGGGGATGCCCAGCCTGGGGCCGACCAGGCCCAGTGGGAACGCCGGATCGAGGACCACCAGACCGGCCCCGATCCGTGCCGCGGTCGCCCGGATGCGACGGACGAGAGACGGGGAGGGAACCAGCACCTTGGCCGGCACCCGCTCGATCCGGACGCCGCGTTCGGCCTGCTCCCGGTCGAAGGCGCCGGCGTCCGGATCGGAGGAGGCCGTCAACACCGTGAAGGAGCCCGGATCGAGCCGGCGCCAGAGCTCCCACAGATAGATCTGGATCCCCCCCACCTTGGGCGGGAAGTCGTTGGTGACGAGCAGGTGGGTCACCGGACGGGCACGTCCACCGGGGCCGGGAGGTCGTGCCGGCCCAGGCGGTCCGCCGCCCAGCGGGCGTGCTCCGCGAGGAGGGGGTCGTCCGATCGGACGTACCGTGCGAGTGCCGACACCGTGGCCGGGTCCGCGGGGTCACCCACGTTGCCGAGGGCGACCAGCGCGTTGCGCCGCAGGTAGCGGGGATCGCGTTCGGCGATGTACCACCGACCATGTGCGGAGAGCAGGTCCTCGTCGCTCGCCGCGAGCAGGTCGAGCAGGCCGACCGCGGGTTCCGACCCGGCCTCGGGCTCGACAGGAGGGTGCCGCCGGTCTGCGAGCCTGTTGATGGGACAGACCTCCTGGCACTCGTCGCACCCGTAGATGCGGCCGCCGAGCGCGACGCGGAACTCGACGGGGAACGTCCCGGGGGCCTGCACCAACCAGGCGAGACAGCGACGGGCGTCGAGCACGCCCGGAGCGACCAGGGCACCGGTCGGGCAGGCGGTGAGGCACCGGGTGCATCCGCCGCACCCCTCCGCCGGGCTGCTCGGTCCCGCGGCGCCGGTGGGCTCGAGCGGCGCATCGGAGACCACCGAGCCGAGGACGAACCACGAGCCGAGGCCGGGGAGCAGGAGCATGCTGTTGCGGCCGTAGAAGCCGAGGCCGGCGCGCTGGGCCGCCGCACGGTCGACAAGGGCGTTGTCGTCGCAGACCACGACGGCCCGCCACCCGCGCCGGGCCAGCACGTCGGCGACCGTTCCGAGCGCTGCACGCAACGACGCGTAGTGATCGCGGTGCGCGTAGCGGGCCACGGCGCCGGCCGGGCGTGCGCCGCGGTCCCCGTCACCGCCCGCAGAATCCCGACGGCGGTACCCCCAGGCCCCGACCACCATGGACCGGGCACCGCCGAGGATCCGCGCGGGATCGGTCGAGCGGTCCGGATTGCGGTAGGTGAACTGCATCCCGCCGTGGAGTCCCTCCCGACGGCGAGCGTGGAGGGCGGTGCGTGCCTCGCCGAGCACCCCGACACCGGCGATCCCGACGGCTGCGAGGCCCCGGTCGAGACCTGCGCGCAGGAGCTCTTCGCGCAGGTCACCTCCGGCTGGGCCGCTCTCCGGGCCCGACGGTGGTGGGACGGGAGAACGGCGCACGCCCCATGCTGGCACGGGCAGGTGGTCCACCCGGTCCGCAGCCGGGCTGCCGCTGCCCGGTCAGCGCAGCTCAGTCAGAGCACGGCTCCGTCAGAGGCCACCGGCCGCGGCTCGTGACGCACCCCGGGCACCAGTCCGCGCGCGCGAGCAGTCGGACGGCACGGGCTTCCGCCGCGTCGACCACCAGCGCGTCCTCCGGGTCGCGGCTCACGATGAAGGAGACCACGCAGTCCTCGCAGACCGGGGTGTCGCTGTGGGCGCACCCCGCGCAGTCGATGGTGAACGTGCCGCCGTCGGTCTCCGGTCCGTGCATGGTCCTGTCTCCTGGGGTCGGTGAGCCTGCGGGGTTCTTCCCTTTCCCCACATCCTCCCGGGCGGGTGTGACGGCGCCCTCACCGGTGGTCATCGCCAGGCAGGCCGATCCGCCGGCCCGGGGCCGGGCGGCGGTCAGTACCCCGCGGCCGGGTCGACCAGACCTTCCAGGGTGCTTCCCGCGGCGAACCGCTCCACGTTGATCCGGATCCGTTCGGCGAGAAGTGGGATCACCATCTCGATGGTGTCGGCCGTGTGCGGGGTGATGATGCAGTTGGGCAGGTCCCAGAGTGGATGACCGTCGGGTAGCGGCTCCGGGTCGGTCACATCGAGGGCCGCCCCCGCGATCGCCTCCCGCTGCAGGGCGTCGACCAGGGCCGCGGTGTCGACGTGGCCCCCACGGGCCACATTGACCAGCCAGGCCGTCTGGTCCATGAGCTCGAGCTCACGCGTGCCGATGATGCCGGTCGTCTCCGGGGTGAGGGCCAAGCCCAGCACCACCACCAGGGCCCCGGGCAGCGCGTCGTGGAGCTCAGTCACCGGCAGGGTGTGTGCCGCACCGGCCACCGGGTCGGGACGGCGGCGCACGACGGTCGCCTCGACCCGGAACGGGGCGAGCAGCTCGAGCAGTGAGGTGGCGATCCCACCCCCTCCGAGAATGGTGACCTTCTGGTCGTAGAGGGAGGTGCCCGCCGGGATCCCCCAGGACCGGGCCTCGACCCGGGCAGGCAGGTGGCGGAGCCCGGCCAGGGCGAGGGTGAGGGCGTGCTCGGCGACCGGCTCGGCATAGGAACCCTTGGCGCAGGTCCAGATGCGCTTCGGATCCAACAGGCCGGCCTCGGCGACCCGTTCGACACCGGCGAAGGGAAGCTGCACCCACCGCGCATCGGGAGCCCGGACAAGCCAGTCGGAGAGCCCGGACACGTCTCCTGGGTCGAGCCAGACCAGGGCGTCCGGCTGCTCCCCGAGCTCGACCGTCTTGCCTCCACCGGCCGCCACCGCGTCGGTCGCGAACTCGGAGGGAAAGGGACCGACGGCGACGCGGGGAGTGGTCATGCCGGCAGATTAGTCAGCCGACCCGTTCCCGACCGCCCGGGCCGATCCGGGTGACACCTCAGCCGAGGAGCGTCTCGAGCGGGGTGTAGGGGGTTCCGTGAGCCTCGGCCACCGGCCGGTAGACCACGGCGCCCTCCACGACGTTGACCCCCTCGGCCAGGGCGGCATCGGCGCGGACCGCGTCGCGCCAGCCGTGGTCGGCGATCTCGAGCACGTAGGGCATGGTGGCGTTGACCAACGCGTGGGTGGACGAGTGGGGCACCGCGCCGGGCATGTTGGCCACGCAGTAGAAGAGTGAGCCGCGGACCTCGAAGGTGGGGTCGGAGTGGGTGGTCGGCCGGGTCGACTCGAAGCAACCCCCCTGGTCGACCGAGATGTCGACCAGGACCGAGCCCTCTCGCATCCTGCCCACCAGCTCGTCGGTCACGAGCACGGGCGCCCTCGCACCCACCACGAGCACCGCGCCGATCACGAGGTCGGCATCGAGACAGGACTCCTCGATGGCATGTGTGGAGGAGGCCACCGTCTCGAGCGCTCCCCGGAAGTGATGGTCGACCTGCCGCAGGCGCTCGAGGTTGCGGTCGAGCACGTAGACCTCGGCGTGCAGACCAACCGCGAGGGTCGCGGCCGCCATGCCGGCCACGCCGGCGCCCAGGATGACGATCTTGGCGCAGCGCACGCCGGGCACGCCACAGACCAGGGTGCCCCGACCGCCGCCGGGACGCATGAGGTGGTGGGAGCCCACCAGGGGTGCCATCCGACCGGCCACCTCGCTCATCGGGGTCAGCAGCGGCAACGAACCGTCGCCCTGGCGGACGGTCTCGTAGGCGATCGCGGTGTTGCCGGCGGCCACCAGCGCGTCGGTGCAGGCGCGGGACGCTGCCAGATGGAGGTAGGTGAAGAGGACCTGGTCCTTGTGCAGGCCGAGCCTCGGGTACTCCTCGGCGATCGGCTCCTTGACCCCGAGGATGAGGTCGGACGCGGCCCAGATGTCATGCGGGTCGTCCACGATCGTGGCCCCGGTGGAGACGAAGTCGGCATCCGGGATGGACGACCCGACCCCGGCGTCGCGCTCGACGTAGACCGTGTGCCCGACAGCGGTCAGCTCGCGCACGCCCGCCGGGGTGAGAGCCACCCGGTACTCGTCCTCCTTGAGCTCCCTGGGTACCCCGACGATCACGCGCGCCTCAGTCGCCGATCTCGGTATAGGCGACCGGCTTGGTCTTGAAGAAGTCGCCCTTGGTGGTGAGACGGGCAACGATGACCAGAGGGATCCCCAAGAGCAACGTGATGATGTCAGCACCGGCCCCGCTCCAGCCGGACGTCTTGATCACCTGGTAGCCGACTGCCAGCAGGACGACTCCCCCGACGAACGGCAACAGGATGCCGGTGACGAAGAAACCGGCCTTCTGGAACGCGACCTTGCGGTAGGCCCATGCGCAGGACAGCCCGGTTACTCCGTAGTAGAAGGCGATCAGCACGCCGATGCTCGAGATCAGGTGGTTGAACACGGTCGAGACCGAAGACACGTTGCTGACCATCACGATGCCCAGGAGGGAGAGGAAGGCCAGGATCAGCGTGCCCACCATTGGGGTCTTGAGCTTGCCCTGGATGGTGCCGAACACCTGGGGCCAGACCCGGTCCCGTGCCATCGACAGGGTGATCCGGGCCGACGGGAGCAGGGTGGTCTGGGTGGTGGCGACTGTCGACGACAGCACAGCCACCAACATGATGTAGCCGGCCCAGTGCCCGGCGGCCTGTTGGGCGAAGTACAGCAGGATCGTCGATTGATGGGCGTTCCATGCGCTCTCGGGGAGGAGCATCTGGGCGGCGATGATGTTCATCGCGAATACCAGCAGCAGCAGGAACATCGAGATGATGCCTGCCTGGCCCGGGATCTTGGTGCGGTTTTTCGACTCCTCGTTGAGGTTGGCCGCCGTGTCCCACCCCCAGTAGAAGAAGGCCCCGAGGACGAGGCCGGCAGACAACCCGGTGAACCCGCCGATGTTGGTCGGGTTGAGCCACGACCAGTGGAAGCCCGTCGACCCGTGAGGATGGCTCACAGCCACCTTGATGATCCCCCACAAGGAGAAGCCGATGACCGCGACGTACTCGATGATGAGCAGCACCCACTGGAAGTTGGTGGTCCAGCGGATCCCCCAGATGCAGATGAAGGTGATCAGGGCCAACCAGAAGGCGGCGGCCACCGCCGCCGTCCCGACCGAGGCCGCGGTCGATGCCGAGATCCAGCCCCATTCGTTGAACAGCTGCAGGGTGTACTGGCCGGCCACGATGGGGGCTGAGACGCAGAAGAGCACGGAGGTGGCCACCTGGACCCAGCCGTTGAACCACCCCGCGGCGGGGTGCACCAGCTTGGAGAGCCAGGCGTAGGAGGCTCCGCAGTCTGGATCACGCCGGTTGAGGTGGAAGTAGGCGATGGCGATGAACAGCACGAAGACGAAGCTGATCCAGATGATCGCCGGTCCCGCGTAGCCGACACCGGCGGTCAGGAACAGCACCGCCATGGTGGCCGCCAACGTGTAGGCAGGCGCGACCGACGAGACAGCGACGACCGTCGAGTCGAACAGGTTGAGGGTGTCGGCGCGCAGTGTGGGTCCTGCTTCGCCAGAGGGAACAGGGGCCCCGAACGGACCCGGTACCTCGGGTGGTTGGCCGGTGCCGTCGACGACGTCGGTGCTCATGTGTTCTCCCCTTGCAGTTGGTGGTGGCCGACCGTGCCGTTCGGGTCAGCCTGCGATGTAGCTCATGACGTGCTTGATGCGGGTGTAGTCCTCGAAGCCGTACGACGAGAGGTCCTTGCCGTACCCGGAGTGCTTGAAGCCGCCGTGGGGCATCTCGGCGACGATCGGGATGTGGGTGTTGATCCAGACGCACCCGAAGTCGAGCGCCTTGGCCATGCGCATGGCCCGGCCGTGATTCTGGGTCCACACGCTGGAGGCCAGGCCGAAGCGGACGCCGTTGGCCCAGGCGACGGCCTGCTCCTCGTCGCGGAAGCGTTGGACGGTGATGGCGGGTCCGAAGAGCTCCTCCTGGACGGCCTCGTCGTCCTGGTGGAGCCCGGTGACCACCGACGGCGCGAAGCAGTACCCGCGATCCCCGAGGGGTGTTCCACCGGTCACCACCTCCGCATGGGCGGGCAGGCGGTCGAAGAACCCGCGTAGCCGTGCGAGCTGCGCGGCATTGTTGAGTGGGCCGTAGTCGGCGTCCTCGACCTCGGTCCCGCCGACGGTCTGGGCGCCCGCCTGTTCGACCAGAGCACTCACGAAATCGTCATAGATGCCCGGGCCGGCGAGCACCCTGGTGGCAGCCGTGCAGTCCTGCCCGGCATTGAAGTACCCGGCAACGGCGATGCCCTCGGCGGCTGCGGCCACATCGGCGTCGTCGAAGACGACCACCGGCGCCTTGCCCCCGAGCTCGAGGTGAACCCGCTTCACGTCGTGCGACGCGGCCTCGGCCACCTCCATGCCCGCCCGCACGCTCCCGGTGATCGACACCATGGCGGGTGTCGGGTGCCCGACCAGCAGCCGGCCGGTCTCGCGATCGCCACAGACCACGTTGAACACCCCGTCCGGCAGGAACTCGGCCATGATCTCGGCCATCAGGACGGTCGATGCCGGGGTGGTGTCCGACGGCTTGAGCACCATCGCATTGCCGGCGGCAATGGCCGGAGCCCACTTCCACACCGCCATCATCATCGGGTAGTTCCACGGGGTGACCGCCGCGCAGACCCCGATCGGCTCGCGCCGGATCATGGACGTGTGGTCCGCCAGGTACTCGCCGGACGCCTTCCCTTCGAGGTGGCGGGCCGCTCCTGCGAAGAACCGGATCTGGTCGACCATCGGCGGGATCTCCTCGGCGAGGGTCACCGCCCGGGGTTTGCCGGTGTTGGCGCTCTCGACGGCGACCAGCTCCGCGGCCCGGGCCTCGATCGCGTCGGCGATCCGGAACAGTGCGAGGCTGCGCTCGGACGGAGTGGCGTCCCGCCAGCCTGGGAAGGCGGCGACTGCGGCGGCCATTGCCGCGTCGACGTCCTCGGCGCGCGAAATCGGCGCCTCGAGGTACTCCTCGCCGGTGCTCGGGTCGACCAGCTCCGAGACTGCGTCGGACCGGGCCGCCACCTGCCGCCCACCGACGAAATTGGAGAGGGTCGCCGGTCTGGTCGTCTGCTCGCTCACTCGCCCTCCCCAGGGCGCCCGGTCATCCCGATCGGACCGCCGTCGGGCGGAGGACCCTCTTGGTCCCCGCCGTCTGCCCCGTCATAGTGACTGAAGAACCGGAGCCAGACAAGCATTTTTGGAAGTTCTTCCCATCTGGACCACGGAATCCATTGAATTCTCCCCTCGAAACCGCGTTAACTGGTATAAAGAATTCGGCATGGACACTGCGAGAGCTCGCCGTCGGATTCCAGCATTCCCCGTGCGTCGCGCAAGCCGGACAGTCCGGTCGTGACCACTCCCGGCCCGACCACTTCTGCCAGTGGACTCCTCGACGACGCGAACAAGGCCATCGTCGAGGAACTCCAACAGGACGGCCGGCGCACCTACGGCTCCATCGCCGAGGCGGTCGGACTGTCGGAGGCCGCCGTGCGCCAGCGCGTCCAGAAGATGCGCGAGGCCGGGATCATGCAGATCGTGGCGGTCACCGATCCGCTGCAGGTCGGCTTCCGGAGCCAGGCCATGGTCGGCATCCGGGCAGACGGGGACGCGCGGGACGTGGCCGATCGGCTCGCAGCAGTAGACGACATCGACTACGTGGTGATGTGTGCCGGATCGTTCGACATCCTGGTCGAGCTGGTCTGCGAGGACGAAGAGCGCATCCTCGAGATCCTCAACGGGGTGATCCGGAAGATCCCCGGTGTCCGCGACACCGAGATGTTCATCTACCTCAAGCTCAAGAAGCAGACCTACACCTGGGGGACCCGATGACCGAACTGTCCAACGAGAAGCTGCAGGAGGACGCACGACGCCACCTGTGGATGCACTTCACCAGGATGACGGCGAGCGACGACCACGAGATCCCGGTCATCGTCCGCGGTGAGGGCGCCTGGGTCTACGACCAGCACGGGAAGCGCTACCTCGACGGGCTCTCCGGCCTGTTCACCAGCCAGATCGGCCACGGTCGCACCGAGCTGGCCGACGCCGCGGCGCGCCAGGCGTCCACGTTGGCCTACTTCCCGGTCTGGAGCTACGCCCACCCGACCGCGATCGAGCTGGCCGACAAGATCGCCGACCTGACCCCGGGCAACCTCAACCGCATCTTCTTCACCGGCGGGGGCTCCGAAGCGGTCGAGTCGGCGTGGAAGCTCGCCCGCCAGTACTTCCGGCTGACCGGCCAGCCCGACAGGCTCAAGGTCATCAGCCGGAACATCGCCTATCACGGGGCCACCATGGGCGCCCTTTCGATCACCGGCCTGCCCGATATCAAGACCCCGTTCGAGCCCCTCGTCCCCGGCGCGATCAAGGTACCCAACACCAACTTCTACCGGGCGACGTACTTCGCCGACGACATCGAGGCCTTCGGCCTGTGGGCGGCCGACGCGATCGAGCAGGCCATTCTCATCGAGGGGCCCGAGACCGTGGCGGCCGTCTTCCTCGAGCCGGTCCAGAACGCCGGCGGGTGCTTTCCGCCGCCCCCCGGGTACTTCCAACGGGTCCGCGAGATCTGCGACCGGTACGGCGTGCTGCTCGTCTCCGACGAGGTCATCTGCGCGTGGGGTCGGCTCGGGTACTACTTCGGGTCCGAGCGCTACGAGTACGTCCCCGACATGATCACCATGGCCAAGGGACTGACCAGCGGCTACTCGCCGATGGGTGCGCTCGCCGTCGACGACCGACTGGTCGAGCCCTTCCTCCATGGTGCGAGCTTCCTCCACGGGATCACCTTCGCCGGCCACCCGGTCAGCGCGGCGGTGGCCCTGGCCAATATCGACGTCTTCGAGAAGGAGGGCATCCTCGAGAACGTGCGGTCGCACGAGGAGGAGTTCAAGGCCTTGCTCGAAACGTTGCGGGACCTCCCCATCGTCGGAGACGTGCGGGGCGCGGGGTACTTCTACGGGATCGAGCTGGTCAAGGATCGGGAGACCCGTGAGTCCTTCGACGACGACGAGGCCGAGCGGCTCCTGCGCGGCTTCCTGTCGGGGGCCCTCTACGACGCCGGTCTCATCTGCCGGGCCGACGACCGGGGGGACCCCGTCGTCCAACTGGCCCCTCCGCTCATCTGCGGGCCGGAGGAGTTCGAGTACATGACCTCGATCCTGCGCACGGTACTCACCGAGGCGTGGACGCACCTCTGAGCGCGCCCTCCGGGGAGGGCTACCGCCGGCTCTCCCTCTGGTGGGACGGCCTTCCCGGCCGCATCGAGCTCCGTGATCCGCTCCCCGGCGGCATCGAGGTCGACGTCGCCGTGGTCGGTGGAGGGTTGACGGGGCTGTGGGCCGCCTACTACCTGACCGAGGCCGATCCCGATCTCCAGATCGCGGTGATCGAGCGCGAGGTGATGGGCTTCGGCGCGTCGGGGAGGAACGGCGGGTGGTGCTCCGCTCTCTTCCCGGTCTCCGCGGAGCGTCTCGACCGGATGGCCGGTCCAGGGGCCGGAGCCGCAATGGACCGGGCAATGCAGGAGACCGTGCGTGAGGTCGGTCGGGTCGTCGAGGCGGAGGGCATCGACTGCGGCTACACCCGAGGGGGCACGGTCGTCCTCGCCCGCAGCGCGGCACAGCTCGGGCGCGCCCGGGCCGAAGTCGAGGCGGCGCGGGCACGTGGGGTCGGCGAGGAGGATCTCCGTCTCCTGACGGCCGACGAGGCGGCAGAACAGGTCGGGGCCACAGATGTGCTCGGCGCCACCTTCACCCCACACTGCGCTGCGCTCGATCCGGCCCGCCTGGTGCGGGGACTGGCCACGCGGGTCGAACGCCGCGGTGTGCATCTCTACGAGCAGACGAGGGTCCGCTCGATCGACCCGGGTACCGTCACCACTGACCACGGCACGGTGCGGGCCGGCACGGTCATCCGCGCCACCGAGGGATACACGGGCAGCCTGGCGCGCCAAGCGCGCACCCTGGTGCCGGTCTACTCGCTCATGGTCGCGACCGAACCGCTTCCCGACGCGTTCTGGGCCGAGGCGGAACTCGCGGAGCGCGAGACGTTCTCCGACCACCGCCACACGATCATCTACGGGCAGCGGACCGAGGACGGGCGCCTCGCGTTCGGTGGGCGGGGCGCGCCCTACCACTTCGGTTCGTCGATCAGGCCCGAGTTCGACTGCGATGCCGGCGTGCACGCAGCACTGCACCGGACCCTGATCGAGCTCTTCCCGGCCGTTGCCGACGCCGCGATCACCCACCGGTGGGGCGGACCGCTCGGCATCGCCCGCGACTGGTTCTCCTCTGTGGGCATCGACGCGACCACCCGCATCGCCTGGGCCGGCGGATACGTCGGCGACGGCCTCTCGACGACCAACCTGGCCGGCCGGACGCTGCGCGACCTCGTCCTCGGTCGCACCTCCGAGCTGACCGCTCTGGCCTGGGTCAATCACCGCTCGAGGCGGTGGGAGCCGGAGCCCGTGCGCTATCTCGGGATCAACGCCGGTCTGCGTCTGGCCGGTGGCGCGGACCGGGCCGAGCAACGGCTCGGCAGGACCACATGGCACGCCCGTGCGCTCGAGCGCCTGGTGGGCGGTTGATCCACGGGCCCGCGGGCTCGGATCAGCCGGCCCCCTGGAACGGGGCGTCGAACGCAAAGATCCCACCGTCGAGGCCGACCAGCCAGTAGCCGCCGCTCGTGCTGTCGACGGCCATGCCCGACACCGGCGTGTTGAGCGGCACCGCCCCGGCCGACCCGTGGAACGGGGCGGCCCCGTAGGCGTAGACACCGCCGGAACGGGTCACCTCCCAGTACCCCGTTCCGCCGGGGGAGGCCGTGATCCCGACAACCGTGTCCACGGGGAAGGTGCCGGTCTGCGTGGGGCCCAGGTTCGGTGCCCCGAATCCGGTAACGGTCCCGCCCGCCGTCACCACCCAGTAGCCGTCGGTGGCCGGATCTGCCGCGATGCCGACCAGTTGTGTGCCGGCGGACGTCGGAGTCGGTGCGGCTCCGGACGTCCCGGCCGTCGTGGCACTCGGGAGGCCGATCAACCCGGTGAGCGGGGCTGTTGCCGACGAGGCCGGCGCCCCGACCAGCGATCCGAGGAACGCGGCGTCACCGTAGGCGAAGACACCACCGTCGGCGGCCACCAGCCAGTAGCCCTTGCCGTCCACCGTCGCGGCCATGCCCACGATCGGCGCGTTGATCTCGAGGCCGCCCACGGATCCCTCGTACGGGGCGTCACCGTAGGCGAAGACACCACCGTCGGCGGCCACCAGCCAGTAGCCCTTGCCGTCTGGGGTGGGCACGATCTGCACGATGGGTGCTGCCAGCTCGAGCGCGGCCGCCGAACCGAAGTCCTGGGCCGAGCCGTGGGCGGAGACCGCCCCCGAGCTCGTGACCACCCAGTACCCGTTGCCATCGGCGGTCGCCGCCATGCTCACGACCGGTCCGGGCAGCGTCCCGAGCGGAACGTAGGCGTTCACCGGAGTGGCCGACACCTCGTTGGAGATCGGCGAACGCCCGCCCGGACCGACGGCCTGCACCGTGAAGTAATAGGTCTGGCCGGTGGTGAGCCCCGTAACGAGGTACGAGGTGCCCGTAACGAGCGTGGTCCCGTTGACCGGCGTCGGCCACTCCTCGCCCGGAGCGGCGCCGACGAAGACGTCGTACCCGGTGACCCGGACGCGGTCGCGTTCCTTCCAGGTGACCAGGGAGTCGCCGGCTCCGGTGGAGGCGTTGGTCGCCAACGGCTTCAGCGGCGCCGCCCTTTTGGGGGTGGGTGCGGGCGACGCCAGCCCGGCCGCCGTTCCGCCGAGGACCGTGGAGCCGGCCGCTGCTGCTGCGGCTGCGGTCGCGTCAGAAGCTGACGGACCGACGACCGGCGCGGACGTGGCGAGGCGACTCGACGACGAAGCCGAGGAGGGCGCGGCGGCTGCCTTCGACCGGGGAGCCGTGGTCGTCGTGGTCCCTGTCGACCGCCTCGGTTTGGTCCCGGTGCCGGAACGGCGGGCGCGCGCCCGCGCACGCCGGGCGGCACGGGCGCGGGCTGCCGCAGACTTCGGTGCGGTCGTGATGGAAGTCCCCCCCGCCAACGTGGTCGTCGTGGGGTGGGCCAGCGTGGGCAGCGTCAAAGCGTGCTTCGGCTTGTGGGCTTTGTGTTTGGGCGGGGCGGATCCCGGCATGAGGGCGAGGCCACCTGCGATGAGGACCACCAGCACGGCCAACGTCCCGGCGAGCATCGCGCGGGTTCCCTTTCCCGGAAGCGGTTCGTCGCCGAGCAGCCAGAGGCTCCATTTCCTCATGACCTGCGACCACTGCTTCATCAAGGAGCCCCTTCGCACCCGGTCGCCCGCATCCGTCTCACCCCGTCGACGGCACCCCAGTCCGACGACGGACAGGCTGCGTTGCGCTGGGAGGAGTATACCGACGAGCACCGTCCGCCAATAGAGCGCGGCACAGAGTCCGCTCGTGACCAGGAACGATGTGTCGGGCACTCCCGGTCGGCGGCCGCCCGGTGCCCGGGGCCTGGGCCGCTAGTCGCGCACTCGTGCGTACTCGGCCACCCTCCCGAGGACGGCATCGCCGGCTGCGCTCAGGGACCCGCAATCGACCGGCGGACTCGGGTCGTACTCGATCATGAGCTGACAGGCCTCTGCAGCGGTGCGATCGACCAGCAGCTCGACCAGGCGAAGCGCCATGTCGATGCCGCTCGAGACGCCGGCCGCGGTCACGATCCGGTGTTCGAGGTGCTCGACCACCCGCTCGGAGACCGGGACCGCACCGAGGGCGCCGAGCTCGGCCATGCAGGCCCAGTGGGTCGTCGCGGTGAGACCGTCGAGCAGGCCCGACGCGGCGAGGACGAGCGACCCGGTACAGACCGAGGTGGTGAACAGGGAGGTGCGGTGGGCCTTGCGTACCCACTCGAGCACCATGTCGTCGGTGGTCAGAGGGCGGGTGCCGGTCCCTCCGGGAAACACGACCACGTCGGGCGCCGGCAGGTCGGCGAAAGCGGCGTCGATCGTGACGCCGAGCATGCCGTTCTCGCTGCGGACCTCGCCCCGTCGGTGGCCGACGAAGGTGACGTCGATCGACGGGATCCGCTGGAGAACCTCGTACGGTCCGATCGCGTCGAGCGCGGTGAAACGCGGGAACAGCGGAATGGCAACCCGGAGGTGAGCGGGACTCATGCCGGGGTCTGCTCCCGTGGGCTCCGTCCCCGGGCCGACAGTTCGGACTGCCGATCGTCGAAGCGGCCGCCGGGGACAACGCGGAACCGTCTCCGGTAGGCGTCCGGAGAGACACGCAGACGGCGTCGGAAGACGCGTCGCAAGGTCTCCGCGGTACCGAAGCCGCACCGGGCGGCGATCGCATCGAGGGTGTCGGTCGTCGTCTCGAGCTCATGGCGGGCCGCCTCGAGCCGTACCCCCTCGACGAACCGCCCCGGGGTCTCACCGGTCTCGTCGACGAACACCCGGGAGAAGTGGCGCACGCTCATGCCGGCCCCGGCTGCCAGCGCGGGAAGGCGGTGGTCACCGGCGGGTGAGGATTCGACCAGGATCTGCACCGTGCGGACGGTCGAGCGTTCGGCGCGGGGTACCCACACCGGCGAGGCGAACTGGGTCTGGCCGCCCGGTCGGTGGACCAGCATGACCAGCCAGCGCGCCACGGTCTGGGCCACCTCGACGCCCAGGTCGTCCTCGACCAGCGCCAGAGCGAGGTCGATCCCGGCGGTGACCCCGGCGCTCGTCCAGATCCGCCCGTCGCGCACATAGAGCGGGTCCGGGTCGACCTGCACGGACGGATACTCGTCGGCGAGCCGCGCGGCCGTGGCCCAGTGGGTGGTGGCGCGCCGGCCGTCGAGCAGGCCGGCCTCGGCAGCAAGGAAGGCGCCCGTGCACACACCGGCGACGCGCCGACAGCGTGGCGCGATGGCACGGATCCACGAGATCAGCGACCCGTCCCGCCGGGCGTGCCGGGCGCCGTCACCGCCCGGCAGGACCAGGGTGTCGACCCGGGTGGTGACCGCAGGAAGCGGCGCCGTTGCCAGGGTGAGCCCGCTGCTCGTCGTCACGGTCGGCCCGGTGTTCGAGACCACTGTGACGTCGTAGCCGCCGGCCCGGCCCAGCTCGGTGGCCACCCGGTCGGCGCCGTGGAACACCTCGAGCGGGCCCACCACGTCGAGCGACTGGATACCGGGGTATGCAGCGATCACCACACGCAGTCGGCGCCCGGTTGTGGTCATCGCCCGTTCTCCATGGGACCAGCGTGCAGGACCGCGACGCTGGCGTCAATGTCGGGTTACCCACAAATTCGGCCACACCCGGAACGACCGCCGGTCCCGGGCAGGATTCAGGCCGGTGGCCCGAGCTGCTCCATGAATTCGAGGCGGATCCCACCCGGAGCCGAGACGAACGCGATGCGCCGTCGGCCGAACGACCCCTCGACAACCTCGGGACCCCAGAGGACTTCGTGGCCCTCGAGCTCCGCATCGAGGTCGTCGGTGAACAGTGCGGGGTGCAGGAACCCCTCCGCGGGCAGTGCGACCGAGTCCTCGTAGATGGCGCGGGTGAACAGTGTGATCATCAGCGGCCCGAGGTAGACGTCGGCGCGCTCCCCGTTCGCCCACTGCATCCGGTCCCGCACCTCGAAGCCGGCCCCCTCGTAGAACGCGCAGGCCGCGTCGAGATCGGCCACCTTCACCGCCAGATTGGCCAGACCGGTCACTCCCACCAGCGCCTCCCCTCGTCGACCACGGTCGCTGCGAGCCTACTTGTCCGATCGGTTCCCGGGCCCGGGCCCGACGGATCCCCGCGGCCTCCGGTACCGGTAGCGCCAGCGGTCGAAGACCCGGGTCCGCATCCAGTAGCGACTGCCCTTCATCGGCAATTGGGTCACCAGCTTTCCGCTCGGAGCCCGGAAGTAGTTGGTACACCCGGCTGTCCAGACCGTTCCTTCGAGCGCGGCCTGGACACGTCGGTTGTACCGGGCGGACACCGATTCGCGGACCTCGATGGAGCCGCCGCGCCGCCTGGTGATGGAGCGGAGCGCCCCCATGATGTAGCGCACCTGGGCCTCGTGGATGAACATCACCGACGTCGTGCCATTGGTGTTCGGGCCGTAGAGCAGGAACAGGTTGGGGAAGCCTGGCACGGTGACCCCTAGATAGGCCTCGGCACCGTCACGCCACCGGTCGTGCAGACGCTGTCCGTCCCGGCCGCAGATCTCGACCGAGCGGAGGTATTCGTTGGCCCGAAACCCTGTTCCGAAGATGATGGTGTCGACGAGGTGCTCCTCTCCGTCGGCGGTCCGGATCCCGCGCTCGGTGATCTCGCGAATCGGTTCGGTCACCAGCCTCACGTCTGGCCTGATCAGGGTGGGATACCACTCGCGCGACATGAGCGGGCGCTTGCAGCCCACCGGGTAGTCCGGCGTCAGGGCGGCCCGGAGGTCGGGATCCTCGATCTTGCGCTCGAGGTACGACTGGGCCAACGCTGTCTGGAGCCGGATGCCCTCGGATCCGGTCTCGAACTCCGCACGCTCATAGGTCCACCAGATCTTCGCCCGTTGCCAGCGCAGAGCGAAGGGGACGCGGGCGAACCGGCGATGCTCCGCTGCCGTATAGGGGCCCTCGATCCGCGGCGAGATCCAGATGGGCGTGCGCTGGAACACGGTGAGATGGGCGGTGTCGGGAGCGATCGCCGGCACGTACTGGACAGCGCTCGCGCCGGTGCCGATCGACGCCACCCGCTCGCCGGTCAGCGGCTTCGAGTGGTCCCAGCGCGACGAGTGGAACGCCCGCCCCCTGAACCGCTCAGCTCCGGGGAGATCGGGTATCGACGGGACGTTCAGCATTCCCAGCCCGCTCACCAGCACGTCGGCATGGAAGATCGCGCCGGAGTCGGCGGTGAGCGACCACTGCTGCTCGTGTTCGCACCACCGTGCCTCACGGATGGCCGTCCCCGTCCGCACATGGGACCGCACGCCGAACTGGTCGGCGCACCGCTCGAGGTACGAGAGGATCTCCGGCTGGGTCGCGTAGGTTCTGCTCCACCACGGGTTGGGGGCGAACGAGAAGGAGTAGAAGTGCGACGGGACGTCGCAGGCCGCACCCGGATAGGTGTTGTCACGCCAGGTACCGCCGACGCCGTCGGACTTCTCGTAGATCGTGTAGTCGTACCCGGCACGGGTGAGCGCCGCTCCCATGGCGATCCCCCCGGCACCGGCCCCGAGGACGGCCACCGTCGGACGCCACCGGGTCGCTCCGCTCCGCCGGGGCCGGCGGGACCGGTCCGACCGGGCGACGGGTGTCGACGCGGTGGTCACGGACGATCACCCGTCCCGGTTGCCCCGGCGTCGTCGCCGAACGAGTCGATGGGGCTGTGCAGGGAGAGCCCACCGTCGCAGGTCAGGATCTCGCCGGTGACCCAGGTCATCGCGTGGAGCGCGCCGATCGCCTCGGCGATGTCCTCGGGCATGCCGAGACGACCGAGGGCGGTGCGCCGTCCGACCGAGGCGAGCCAGCCCGCGTCGACCGGTGCCCTCCCGAGCATCGGCGTCCGAGTCACCCCGGGGCTCACCGCGTTCACGCGGATCCCGTGGGGCGCCCACTCGACCGCGGCCACCCGCACGACCATCTCGAGCGCCGCCTTCGATGCGCAGTACGCGCCCATGCCGCGATCGACCACCCGTCCGCTGATGCTCGAGGTCGCGACGATGGACCCACCCTCGGAGTGGGCGACCATGGCGTCGGCGAGCGCGCGCATGACCAGCAGCGGGCCCTTCGTGTTGACCGAGAGGACCCGGTCCCATTCGTCGGTGGTGATCGTCCTGAGGTAGCCGGCGTGTCCGATCCCTGCGGTCACCGTCACGTCACACGGGAGGCCGAACCGAGCCAGGGTCTCCTCCACCGCTTCGACGACCCGGGCGGACTCGGAGATGTCGCAGACGACGTCCGGGTCGTCCTTGATGTCCCAGGTGACCACCGGGATCTCCCGGTCCCGGTACCGGGAGACGAGTGCGGCACCGATTCCCGACGTCCCGCCGACCACGAGCGCGGGACGCTCCCGTTCCACGCTCACCGCGATCGCCACGACGGAGTGCGTCCGGGCGAGGTCAGACCGCGCGATCGCTGCGGGAGCCCCCCTCGGGGACGGGCCACAGTCTCGGTTGTCGCAGGCTCGTCCTGATGCATCGCTCCCCGACCCAGGCACTCAGCGGTGGATCAACCGTAGTCCCGCTTGTCAGGGGGCGACCAGGACGGCTTCGGCAGCGGAGGTGCACCGGGACCGCCCCTCGATCCGCTTGTACCCTCTCCTCATGGTTCGGGCAGACCGAGAACCGAGTGTCCACCGCTACTCGGTCGGCTGCAGCTGGTCCGGTTCGACCGGCAACGGCTACCTGACCTATGGCCGCGGGCACGAAGCCCGGATATCCCCTGACGTGTCCGTCCTGCGGCTGTCTGCAGACCCCGCCTTCCACGGAGATCCGCGGCTGCTCAATCCGGAGCAGTTGCTCGTCACCGCGGTCGTCTCGTGCCAGCTCCTGAGTTTTCTCGCGGTCGCCGCCCGCGCCCAGGTGGACGTCCGTGCGTACGAGGACGACGGCGAGGGGGTGATGCCCGAGGACGAACCACCGGTTCGATTGACTGTGATCACCCTCCACCCGAGGATCCGGGTGGCTCCGGGCACGAGCGAGGCGCGGGTCCTGCACCTCGTCGAGGTCGCCCACCGCGAGTGCTTCATCGCCAACTCCCTGAGCACAGAGATCCGGATCGAGCCCACCGTGATCGTCGATCCGCGATGACCCGGTCCATCGGATAGACACCGCTCCCCCGCCACCTCGGGGTTCGTCCGCGGTTGTCGTGATCCGGCGACGGCTAGCCTCGACCG
This sequence comes from uncultured Acidimicrobiaceae bacterium, assembly GCA_963725275.1. Classification (GTDB taxonomy): domain Bacteria; phylum Actinomycetota; class Acidimicrobiia; order Acidimicrobiales; family RAAP-2; genus Bog-756. The sequence continues at coordinate 372,297 of CAVRXS010000001.1, forward strand.
GATGACCATCTCGCCACACATCCGGCGACTGCGCGAGCTGGTGGGCCACGAGTTGCTGGTGCTCCCGTCCGTAGCGGCCATACCGCGGGACAAGGCCGGACAGATCCTCCTGGTCCGGATCGCCGACACCCACCAATGGGCGACCATCGGTGGCGCGGTCGAACCGGACGAGTCACCCGAGCACGCAGCACTCAGGGAAGCCGAGGAGGAGGCGGGTGTGACGCTGAGCCTCGGTCCGATGCTCGCCGTGGTCGGGGGTCCCGAATACCGGCTGACCTACCCGAACGGCGATCAGACCTGCTACGTCGTGACCGTCTTCGATGCCACGGTGGTCGGTGGCACGCCGCACCCGGATGGCGACGAGACGAGTGAGGTCGGGTGGTGGCACCCGGACCGACTCCCCCGCGACGAGATGAGCACGCTCACCCGGGCCCTCCTCCGCGATGCGGGGGTCTCCCCGGACGGGAGACCCCGATGAACGCCAACGGCTGAACACTCCACTGGAGAGAGAGCGAGCCTGCCGATGAAGGACATCCGGGACCTCAGGGGGGACAAGGAGGCCTACGCCGCCGAGTTGGAACGCCGCTGGACAGGCTTGTTGAGCTATCGGTACATCGGACGGCGCTACGGTTCGATGGATTCGGGCGCCGACAGCGACAGCACGGTCACTGTTCGCCATGACTTCCGTAATTCGACCGGCGGCCTGATGGTTGCGCCGATCGCCATCAGCTCACCGGAGGGCGGAGGGCGCTCCGACCTGGAAGCAGTCCCCAACCCGGTGATCCACAGCGCGTGCATCCTCGATCCCGGGCACGACGTGAGACGCATCGAGGTCCGATCGGAGACGTTGAAGATCGGACGCCAGATGGGCTTCAGCCGGTCGCGCATCGTCGATGCCGACAGGCCCGACCGGGTCATCGCCTTCACGGAGGGTCAGGGCATCAGTATCGGCGAGGTGCCCGAAGGATTGGAGAAGATGCCCGAGAGGCCCATCGAGGTCATCGATTCGCCGGATCTGCCACCCCTCTGGAAGGTGTTCGGCGCCTCCCGCCGACCCGACGGTCACTGGATGCTGCCCGAACTCTCTGTCGAGTTCGCGTCCCCCGATGCGGCGCTGCACATCGGGCCTCAGCACGTCGTGCTCGAGGCAGCGGCCATGGACTACGCAAGCGACCTCGCCGCAACGGATCGGCTCCAACTACGTACCTGGCACGTCATGTTCCTCGCTCGGGGCAAGACCGGGCCCTTCCGCGTCGATGGCGAAGCCGTGCGCGGCGCGAGCGGCCAGGTCGGCGTGCAGCTGCTGATGGTCGACGAGGGCGCGAACAGGACGGTGACATCGGGCACGGCGGTGTTCACCGTCGTCGAGTGAGAGTCCCGTAGCATGGCAGAGGTGACAGTGGCTGAAGAGCCCGTAGGGAACGCGCCGATCACCGGGCTCTCGCATGTGCAACTCCTGGTATCAGATCTCGAGGCGAGCGCCCGGTGGTACACCGAAGTGCTCGGTCTTGCTCCGTTTGCCGAGAACCCCGACATCGGTTACGTCGCGCTGAGACAGCCGGCTGCGAAGTTCGTGATCGTGCTCACGAGGACCGACGATCCGTGCGATCGATCGTCCGGATCAGACGGCGCCGCTGTGGACCATCTGGCGTTCGCCGTAGCGGATGGTGACTCGCTGGATACCTGGGCCGAGCACCTCGCCACGATCGGTATCGACCATGCAGGAATCGTCCTGGAAAACGGTCACCCCTCACTGCAGTTGCGCGATCCCGATGGCGTGGCCATCGAGCTCGTGGCACCCTGAGCTGGTGGACCCGTCGGGAGACGGCCAAGCGGTTGCTAGTGCCCGTCGGCGACCTGCCAGCGTTCGGAGTCAGCGAGACACGCAGTACGGACTGCAGTGCAGGACCGCTGTCACTCTGGCGAGCTGAGGTCATGGACCTGGAACCGGACATTGCAGCCCACTACTCGCAGGGCGTCGAGCGCGACCGACTGACAACCTGGGGCCGTCTCGAGGCCGAACGGACCCGAGCACTCCTCACCCGCTTCCTGCCACCACCCCCCGCTGTCGTTCTCGATGTCGGCGGTGCCGAGGGTGCCTATGCGCTGCCGCTCGCCCGCCAGGGCTACGAGGTCCATCTCATCGACCCCCTCCCGGTACACGTCGAGGCGGCCCGAGCAGCGTCCGCTGCTCAGCGGACGTCTCCGCTGGCTTCGTCGGAACTCGGCGACGCACGCGCAATTCCGGCATCGGACGCGTCCGCCGACGCTGTCCTGATGCTCGGACCCCTCTATCACCTCGTCGAGGCAGCTGACCGCCTCCGGGCTCTCGCCGAAGCCCTTCGGGTGCTCCGCTCGGGAGGCGTCCTTCTCGCTGCGGGGATCTCGCGCTTTGCCTCCACGTGGGAGGGCTTGCGCACCGGATTCATCACGCACCCGGCATTCGAGGCAATCGTGCTGGGGGACCTTCGTGACGGCGTCCATCGGAACCCCGACGTCGAGGGCCGCCCGGAGTGGTTCACGCTCGCCTACTTCCACACGCCAAACGGGCTACGCGACGAGGTGCGCTCAGCGGGATTTCCGGACGCCGACGTGTTCGCGGTGGAGGGGCTAGGCGCTGGGGCCGATCTCAGCGACTCGCTCGACGATCCGGTCGAGCACGGCATCGTGATAGACGCAATCACCCGGGTCGAGCGTGAGCCGAGCCTGCTCGGAGCCAGCCCTCACCTCATGGCGATCGCGACCAGGCCGTAGGCGTTCACACCAAGAATTGCCGGTGGGGCCGCCACACGACGCGAAACGAGAACCCCTGGTGGGTTGACCGGGCATGGGCGGCGTGATTCGATCGGTGGCACTGTTGTGCGGCACCTTCGCTTAGCCCGGGTTCAGACGCGGTTGACGTCCTTGGTACTGGACTTGGCGACGGGTTACAGGCGGGCGTACCTCTCGGCTTCTTCGGCGAACCGCGCTGTTGCCTCGTCACTCACCGACGGCCTGGTCAGCCGCACGGCATCGAGGACGTCGTTCGCTTTGATCTCGGATCGGCCGCCGTCGAGTGCCCGATCGAAGGCGAACTGCGCGCTCCGCTGGGCCACCGACGCGAAATCGGCCGGCGTGAACCCCGCCGTTTGAGCAGCCACGGTTGCCGGCTCACCAGCTGGGAGGAACTCCGAGGCCAACTCGGCCCGCTCCGCCTCGTCGGGTGCGCCCACTGGGACGATCAGGTCGAACCGACCGGGTCGCAGGAGCGCCGGATCCATGGCGGCGATGGAGTTCGTGGCCATGACCATCAGCTGGTCCGGTCGGGACTTGAACATTGGGATGGCCTTGAGCAGCTCGTTCACCAGTGGCTGGCTGTCGGGCCGCTCGGCACGGTCGGTGGCGATCTCGTCGGCCTCGTCGATAAAACACAGCAGCCGGTCGACCCGTCCCAGCTCGACCAGCGCGTCGCGGAGGGCCCGCGCCCCTTGCACCCCCTGACCAAGCAGCGAGGGGTGCAGTTCGACGAACGCCCAGGAGAGCCGCGAGGCGACGGCGCGGGCGAATGACGTCTTGCCTGTCCCCGGAGGGCCGAAAAGCAACACCGCTGCAGGTGGCCGGAGCCCGAGGCGGTCGGCCAACTCGGTGTGCGCCAGCGGGGAGACCACCCGTCGCTCCAAGACCCCCTTAACCAACGAGAAACCCTTCATCGACTCCCACAGCCCGTCCACTGGCACCTGACCGCCGAAGCGCTCGACGAGCGCAAGCTCCTCGGGAACCATCGAGGCCTCTCGGGCGTAGAGGTGGAGTCCGTCGAGTCGGCTGAAGCCCTGGTTGGCAAAGGCGTCCTCGCCCACTTGTCCAGCGAGGACTACCGCAAGCAGACGGCGCGCCCCCCGGTGGATGATCTCCTGGTCCAATCGACGCAGGATGGCCGAGCCGATGCCCTGGTGGCGCCAGTCAGGGTGGAGAGCGAGGGCGAGCAGATGGGCGTCGGGACCGCTCACCCGAGCCACTACCGCGCCGACCAGGGTTCCGGAAGAGGACACGGCTGCGACCGCCGGCTGGTGCTCGTGGAGAGCTTCGACAACGTCGCTCCGGCTGTAGCCAGCGCATGTAGCGGTCCCGGACATGTCGATTAGCCGCACCACATCCTCAAAGGGCAACGCCGGGTCACGGTCGTCGAGGGTGAGGGCACGCCAGGCGGAGGTCACAGATCGACCCCCCTTTCAGTTCGTGATCCATGCTAGGGGAGCCGTTGGGGGAGAGCGTTGATCCGGGCCCTGCCACGTGACGCGAATTGGCCGACCCAGGCCGGCGCGCCGTAGGCCAGTCCGAAGCTATGCCGAGGTAGAAGAGCCAAGGGTCGATCGGTGACCCAAGGCACCGACGAGCAATCCTGACCATCGGAGCGGGCTGGCGGTAACCGCCCCGCTCCCGATGATAGGGGTAATCCGTGTCAACTCGGAGCCTCGATGACCTTGGCGACGAGGCCGTCGAAGAGCTGAGCCCGGTCCTCCTGTCCGTTCTTGCGGGCGTGGTCGCGTTGACGGAGGAGAACTGGCACGAACTCCGGGCCGGTTTTGAAATAAGCACAGGTCTCGCAGATCGACTCCATTCGGCAGTCCAGCTCGACCGGTCGAGTGCACATGCCGTTCCCGAGCATCCGTGCGTGGGACTCCTGGCGAAGGCGGATCATGGCCGCGGTCTCGATTTCGGCCGGCAAGGCTGTCGTCGGTGACCCGGCAGTGGCATAGAGGGCATCGATCTGGTTGGCGACCGATGCGTATTCGTCGGCCACCACCCGGTCGGCAATGCGTGCATAGACAAGGGTCATGTCCATCGATTGGTGACCGAGTAGTGCAGCGATGGCTTCGAGACGCATGCCCCGGTTGATGGCCTGAGTAGCCAGAGTGTGACGGAGCTGGTGGGGGTGGACGTTGCCGATGCCGGCCTTCTTCGCGGTGGTGGCCACGATGCGATGAACGGTGCGCCGGTCGATCGGCGAGTGGTGGTCGGCCATCAGCCCTTTCTGGGCCCGGATGTATTCGCTGTTGTCCGCCGTCCAAGCGGCCAGCAGCACCACCAGCTCGGGGTGGAGGGGGATGAACCGGTCATTGCAGAGTTTGCCGACCGGGATCCGGAGCCAATAGGCGTCCCCGATCAGCGTGACGGCGTCGGCGGCGAGGTCGCAGAGCTCACCGGCCCGCATGCCGGTGCGGGCCAACATCTCGATCACCAGCCGATAGCGAGGGAGTCGGTGGGACCGGGCCGCTCGCATCAGCTTGGCTGCGTCCTGGTCGTTCAAGAACTTGGGCAGCGGCTGGGTCCGTGGGGCGATGTCGCCATGGAAGAGCGGGTTCCGAGCCGGAGCATCGCTCCAGTCCCACTCGATGAGGCGCTCGAAGAAGATCCGGATCATCCGCAGTCGGTGGCGCTGGGTGTTCTTGGCCAGGTGTCCGTCGCTGGTCCCGGGTTGGACGGCCAGCCATACCTTGTAGTCCTCCATGTGAGTTCGGGTGATGGCAGCGACCGTGGTCATGTCGGTCTCGGCCGCCATCCAGCGGACCAACTGGCGCAGCGTGGTGTCGGCGAGCTCGACGCTCCGTGGAGCGAGGAAGGTGCTTAGCTGCTGCACGTAGCGCCCGATAGTGGCAGTGGCCTGGGGGCAGATGGCGGCGAGCACCACCCATTCCCGGTCGGAGGCGGTCTCGGGAATCCACGGCTCGATGGGGGCGACAAGGGCACTCATGCGTTGATGGCCTCCAAGGCGAGCAACTCGTCAGCATGCCCGGCATCGATGAGATCGGCGGCACACCGGTACTCCTTGGCCAGCCAGTCGTTGGTGAGGTGCAGATAGACCCGGGTCGACTCGATGGAGACGTGACCGGCCTGGGCTTGCACGGCTTCCAAAGCCATACCCGCTTCTCGGAGCCGGGTCAGGCAGGTGTGACGGAGCTGATGACAGGTGGCCCGCTCGAGGCCGGCTAGCTGACGGGCACCCCGCATGATCACATCGACCCCGTCGGCGGTCAGGCCATCTCCCCGGCTCGGACCCTTCAATGCCACGAAGACCCGGTCGGTCGGGGCACCACCCGGGCGCTCCAAGCGCAGGTACTCGCCCACCGAAGTAAAGAAGGTATTTGAGATGGGCACGATCCGCTGGTGGCCGCCCTTGCCTTCGGCGATGACAGCGAGCGCTCGGCCACCTGGATGTCAGCGAGACGCAGACCGAGCACCTCGCATCGCCGGAGCCCACCCAAGGCCATGGCGAAGACCATGGCCCGGTCGCGATGGGTGCGTAGCGCACCGACCAACGCATCGACCTCTCCAGGCGAGAGGATCTGTGGCAACGTGCGGGGCACCCGCACCAGCGGGGCGAGCGTGCTCCTTCCGCCCCTCCGTCGGGTCGACAACCCTCGAGGCACCGGGTTGGCCCGGAGCGGTGTGTCGTCCCGGGCCATCACGTAGGAGTAGAAACCGGAGATCGACGACAGCCGGCGAGCGATCGTCCGGGCCGCCAACCCTGACTCGCCGTCGATCAGACGAACGACACGCCGGTCACCGCGTTGGTGGGCCAGAAAGTCGAAGATGTCGGCGGCCACAACATCGGTCGGGCTCTTGTCGACGACTGTGAAGAACGTCTTGAGGTCGAAGGCCACGGCCCGCAGCGAGTTCGCCCGGACCCTCCCAGCCACAAACTCCAAATAGCGATCAACGAGTGAATCGCCGAGGAAGTACCGGTCCTCTCCATTCGGAGACACGCCGCGGACAAGGGAGGGGAAAGTGCTCATCCGTGCACGCTCTCAGGCCGGTGTGGAAGACACGGGGATGCATCGAGGATCACACGTATATCAGGTTGATAGGGGACACCACTCTCCTCCGGAATCGGGTAGTCCACCGATAGGATCCTCTCTTCATGAAACTGAGTCCAGTTGAAGCACGGGTGGTCGGCAGCCTGGCCGAGAAGCAGTTATCAACGCCCCAGCAGTACCCTCTGACGCTCAATGCCCTCATCTCGGCGTGCAACCAGACTTCGAACCGCGACCCAGTGGTTGCCTACGACGAGGGAACGGTCGAGCAGGCTTTGTCGTCGCTCAGGGAGGTCGGACTGCTTCGCCTCGTTCACCCGTCCCACGGCCGCTCGGCCACCCGATACCGCCAAGTGCTCGACGAACACTACGGCCTCGGCGCCGGGAGTCTCTCCATCCTCGCGGTCCTCTTACTGAGGGGGCCCCAGACCGTTGGAGAGTTGCGAGCGCGCACGGAGCGGATGGCTGACTTTGGAAGCATCGCGGACGTCGAGAGGGACCTAGACCGAATGGCCGAGGGCGACGAGCCGCTCGTGGCCCGCCTGTCCCGGCGCCCTGGCCAAAAGGAGGAGCGCTGGGCAGAGAACCTCAGCACGGCGGCATCAGAGCCCAGCGACACCACTGAGATCACGAATCAGCCCGGTCGGGTCCATCAACGTTCGATGAGTGACGAGGTCGCGGCGCTGCGCTCAGACTTTGACATCCTTCAAGAGGAGGTCAGCAGAATCGCTGCCGCCGTAACGGAGCTGCGCACAGCCCTTGGCCTTTAGGCCCACAGGGTCCGTATCGATCCGGCATGAAGAGTGTGAGAGTGCCTTGCAGCCAGACCATCCACCGAGCGCTGTGGGCCCAACACTACGGTCAGCAGCACCTGGGGCTCGGTCTGACTCGGCACGCATGCTTGCGCATCTACCGTGCCCATCGCAGTTCGTCGACTGATGTCCAGGCTCGTCCGGCACGACCGGTCGGGCGGTGTGATCGGTCGTCCTGTTCAAGCAGGTCGACACGCCACGTTCCCGCCGTTCCGGCAGTGCGTGCCACCCCTTGGCCTAATGCGAAGAAGGAGTGGCAGTGACAACCATCGTAGAGAGCGAACGCGCCCACGTGGGCGGAGTCGACACCCATGCCGATGTCCATGTGGCGGCGGTCATCGACCCCCAAGGCGGGTTGTTGGGGGTGGAGTCGTTTCGTGCGAGCCCCGACGGCTACAAAGAGCTGAGCAGGTGGATGCGCAACTTCGGCACCATCGGCATGGTCGGCGTCGAAGGCACAGGATCGTATGGGGCGGGCCTGTCGCGCCATCTCCGGAGCGTGGGCCTCCTCGTCGTCGAAGTCGACCGGCAGAACCGCCAGGCTCGCCGGCGGCAGGGCAAGTCCGATCCCTTGGACGCGGTCGAGGCCGCACGCGCCGCCCAGTCCGGACGCGCCTTTGGCACAGCCAAGACTCGCGACGGCTCGGTGGAGGCCATTCGGGCCCTGATGGTCGCCCGTCGGAGCGCCCGGGAGTCCCGCACCAAGGCCATGAACCAGATCCGCCAACTCATCTACACCGCCCCCGATGAGCTGCGGGAACGCTTCGTCGGCACCCCCCCGTGGCGACTCGCCGAAGGTGTGGCCGTCCTCCGCGTGCACGCCGATGCCGACCAGGTGCGAATGGCAACCAAGACGGCACTGGCCACCCTCGGACGCCGAGCGGTCGCCCTCGATGAGGAGGGCAGCCGACTGGACGCCCTCATTGCTCGTCTCGTCGACAAGGTGGCACCCGAGCTCGTGCAGCTCGTCGGGGTTGGCTACGACACGGCCGCCCTGCTTCTCATCGCTGCCGGCGACAATCCATCGAGACTCCGCAGCGAGGCCACCTGGGCCAAGCTCTGCGGGGTGTCGCCGCTCGAGGCCTCCTCGGGCAAGGTGACCCGTCATCGGTTGAACCGAGGGGGCGACCGTCAGGCCAATCACGCGCTCTGGCGCATCGTGCTGAGCCGCATGTCGTGCCACCCACCGACCAAGACCTACGTTGCCCGTCGCACCGTCGAGGGCAAGTCCAAAAAAGAGATCATGCGCATCCTCAAGCGCTACGTTGCCCGGGAGGTCTACCACTACCTCCCCCGGGAATAGCTGTTCGGAGTGGCGGGCCTGGCCCACACATACCGGCTGCCGCGTCTCGACGCTGGCCTGCTAACGACTTGCCGGTCCGCCACTCCGAGCTTCATCGACTTCGTCGTCGTGACAGCCCGATGGCCTAATAAGAGCTTGCCCTCGTCATTGTGAGTGGCCCTTTCATGTCCTGCCTCGTTGCTTCACCTCGACGCCAAAACCGCCCCTTGACATCCATAGGAGATTCGTTATGAGGCAGGCGCGAGCAGGTGGGGAGCGACTCCCAGACTTCTTCTAGTGGTGCCGGATACCCATTGGCCGAGGTGCTGGTCCAGGGTAGTCACGGGCCCGTAATGGTCCCAAGAGGTGACGGCCACTCGAAGACCAGTCGTTGGTTGAGAGCTAGTTCCTGCCACTGGGCCGAAGCCCGGTTGAGTGCATCGGCAACCGGAGAAGGCTTCTTCGCTTTCCAGAGTCCAAGATACAGACCGGCCAGTTGCTCCGCGGCAGCTAGCTCGTCACGATGATCCGCTATCAAGGAGCGACCTGGCTTCGTCCTTCGTCGTCCCGTGCTCTTGAAGGTAGCCCCCTGTGCGACGATACCCCAGAATCCGTGCTGATAGCCCGTCGACGCTTCGATGACGAACTGAGCGAGGTCATGCGGGATGGTCTTCCCCTGCCATGACGGTCCCAGGAACCTTGGTCCGCTTCGAGCGAGTGGCCTCCCATGCGGATAGCCGCCGCCCGTGCGTTTCCATCTTGTAGAACTCGACATGCACCGGCGTTCATTTTACGGCGTTGTCGCTAGTCCGGCGGTCTCGGGCCCCCGCGAGGTGGAGAAGTGTCACCATGTTCGTGTGGATGTGATTGCCCGTGTGGCCGATCTGGTCCGGTCCAGCGGATTCGATGTGCATCAGCCGGTCAACCTGAGGTCGACCAATAACGTGGTCGTGTGGCTTTCACCAAGCCCTGTCGTCGCCAAGATCTGCAACGAGCACGAGAGAGCGAGCAGAGAACTCGCAGTTGTACGAGAACTCATTGAGCTAGCCGCTCCGGTGGTGCCTCCGTTCGAAGTGGGTCTTGAGCAACCCGTGAGCATCGACGCGAACGCCATCACATTTTGGCGGTACGAGTCCCAGAACGGTGCACTCGAACCAAGTGCAGTTCAGATCGCGGAGCACCTCTTCGACCTGCACTCCTGGCTGGCCTCGATGCGGGATCGAGCAACCTTTCCCTCCTTTAGGGAGCCGCTGATGGCTGCCGTGCGTGCTCTAGAGGGTCCATATCTCGCGCCCGAGCTTCTGAACGTTGACCGCGCTCTATTGCGCAAGACATTGGTCGACGGGATCGCTCGGCTGGCGAAGATGACAGGCAGCGAACAGGTGATCCATGGTTCGCCGCACAGATTCAATATTCTCGTCGTTGACGAAACACCAAGGTTCATCGATTTCGAGACCGTGGAGCTTGGACCTCTTGAATGGGACCTTGCCCATCTGGAGCCAGAAGTCGCCGACCTCTATCCGGGCGAGTTCGACCATCAGGTCTTGGCTCTCTGTCGAGTGATGGTCAGTGCAGCCACATCAACGTGGTGCTGGGAGGGACTTGACCACGGTTCTGATATGCAGAGCCATGCTCAACATCACCTGGAGATAGTTCGTTCGTCTCAGCGCTAGGACCGCACATAGGTGCCGGAGTGTGACACTCTCGCAGGTGGTCAGGGACACCTGGCACTTTTGACCGGGCGCAGTCGGGCGACCTTGGGATAAGTTTGTGGCTCGGCGTGGGCTCGTGCAGCTCGATACGTTCAGGAGGGCCCCATGAGGATCTGGCCACGATCGGGCTTGTTGGTGGTGCCTCTGGTCATGGCGATCGGAATCATGCTCATGGTCGGTCTGGCCAACGCGGCATCTGCGCGACCCCCCGATCCAGTTCGGTCATCGACTGGGTGACCTTCTATGGCTGGGTGGACAACACGCCCCCCAGCGCCCAGATCGCGCACCCTTGTATCCACAAGACGGCCGGCGGAGTGGGGACCTACAGCGACCCCGTCACTTTCGCCGAGCCCATCGACCTCAACGGTCCGTGGTGCCAGATCGTCTACGTGCCGTTCCTCAAGAAATACTTCATCCACGAGGACCAGTGCGACCCGTGCGGCGGCGTGAACACGAACCATGTCGACCTATGGATGGGCGGGAACAAGAACTCGAAGCACGATCCGGAGAAACACGCTCTGCTGGCGTGCGAGGACAGGTGGACCCGCCATGCCAGGGTCGTTCTCGATCCACCGGCGACTGAGCCCGTGGACGCAACTCCACTTTTCACTCCCCCAACCACGTGCCACGGCGGGCAGGGCGACTAGCCACCAGGTGCATCAGTCATAGGCACTCACCGTCTTTGAGCAAAAACAACACTTCGTATTCGAGAAGATCAAGATGATGGCGGGTGGGAAATGCCGGTCAGCGGCACTCTGGGTACCCCCCTGATCATTGTTGTGGGGCAGTGCCCCGGTAGCGTCAGTACGACTCGATCAAGGTCCCGCCGCTGTGGTTGACGTTGTAGTAGCTACCCACGGCCACACAAGAGGTGGTCGACACGCACGACACGGCGGAGAGATTGTTTCCACCCGTCCCGGGGTTGGGATTGGTGGAGACCGTCCAGGCGGTGCCGTCCCACGACTCGATGAAGGCAACCAGGTGGCGGGCGGCGTATGAGCTCACGGCCTGGCAGGAAGTGGCCGACGCGGATGACACGCTGTTGAGACCCACGATGCCGTAAGGCCCCCTGAGGGGGCTGGGGGCGTAGTAACGCCTCCAGGTGCTGCCGTTCCACGACTCGGTCAGGATCCGGCCGATACCGTTGCCGTCGGCGGTGTAGTACACACCCACGGCCATGCACGAGGTGGTCGACACGCACGATACGCCCGAGAGAAGGTTATCGCCCGTCCCGGTGTTGGGGCTGGTGGTGATCGTCCAGGAACTGCCGTTCCACGACTCGATCAAGGTCCTGAAGGCCCCGCTCGCGTTGTTGCGCCACCCACCGCAGTGCACGAGGTGCGCGACACGCACGACACTTCCGACAGTGTGGATCCCGTCCCGGTGTTGGGGCTGGAGGAGACTGTCCAGGCGGAGGTTGCGCCCGCCTGGACGGGCGATCCGAGACTCGCTACTCCGGATGCGGTAACGATGCCTGCCAGGGTCGGAACCGTCCCGACGATTCTCCCGTGGATCATCGCACCGTCCCTCCTCGGCCGGAATCAACGTTTCCCGACTATTCAGGAAGCTATACCCACCGGGTTGACCGGGTGGCTGCTTCGTGGAAATCAACTCCCATCAGGGCCACCTTGACTCCCAGTGGCTCGGGGCCGGCCGAGGGTATGGCAGAAGTGTTGTTACACGGGTCAGGGAAATAACGCCCCGTCGCCGGTCCGCCTGTCGGGCTCTCCGCCCGCCGTCGGCTGTCGCCTGTCCCTGTCTGCCTTCCGGCCGCCCCTGCCCTCTCTGGTTTTCCTTTGTGTGCCGCCAACCGGTGGGCGCTGCCGGACTCGAACCGGCGACCTGCTGGTTGTAAGCCAGCTGCTCTGACCAACTGAGCTAAACGCCCGACCTGCAAACGCTACTGCGCGGTCGCGTCGACCAACGCCTCGAGCAGCGCCGGGGTTGCCGCAGCCGCCGGCGTCCGGCGTTCGTCGTGCGACAGGGTGACCAGGTCCCGGTCGAGTACGTCCGCCACCACCGCCCCCGCCTCGGTGCAGACCAGCATCCCGCCCAGATAGTCCCAGCTGCCGAGCTTCGACCCACCGACCACTGCGTATCCGTCGAGCACACCTTCGGCCACCGCGCAGAGGTCGAGCGCCGCTGCACCGAGCCCCCGGTACTGCGACCAGCCGAGGTACCGCGGCGGGTACCCGGAGAACCCGACGATCGCCTCGTCCAACCGCTCGCAGCCCGAGGGCCGGATCGCACGGCCGTCCCGGCGGGCGCCGCCGCCACGTACCGCCTCGAACCGCACGCCCAACGCCTGGTTGACCACGACCGCGGCCCGGGGACCCGACTCGTCCACCGCACACAGGCTGGTCGCATACCACGGGATCCCCCGGGCAGCGTTGGTGGACCCGTCCACCGGATCGACGACCACGATCAGCTCCCGGTCACCGTGGTGGAGCCCCGACTCCTCGGACAGCACCCCCACCCCGGCCGTCTCGAGCACCGCGAGGGCCGCGTCGTCGGCCGCGAGATCGGACCGGTACTGTCCCTCGCGGGTCCCCGCGAGACCCCAGTCGTCCAACGCGCCGAGCGCCTCACCCACCGCTGTAGCAGTGGCGTGGAGGACCCCGAGCAGCACGTCGTCCTCCACTCGTCCGACGATACCGGAGCCGATCCAGGCCCGGTAGGCTTTGTCTCCTGTGGCAGTCATCGATGTGGCCGGATATGTGGCCGATCTCAAGGATCACTCGGTCGACCACGGCTTCCACGTGCACGATGAGCGCCACTTCGTCGAGACCTACTCACTCCGCCAGGTCTGGGAGGTGGAGCTCCACCCCGAGGACGGCTGCGGCGGCCCACTCGACCTGCACCTCGCCCTGGAGGTCGATCCACGGACCTTGCTCTCCTTCGAGGACGCCGTCTTCGGCCTTCCGGAGGAGGAGGACCCCCCTGACGAGTTCCACTTCGCGCTGACCTTCACCTGGTCCCTCCCCCCACTGCCCAATGGCCCCGACCTGCTCCGTCTGGCGATCGATCTGGCCGGGGTGGGCGGGATCGAGCTGCCCCTCGAAGTGTCGGCAATCGACTCGTATGCATCGGCGACGGAGGCAGCCGAACGCCGGCTCAGCATCGTGGCCCGATCACCTGTCTCCCTCGCCCGCGTGCTGGCCGGCGAGGAGATGATGTGTGAGGTGTTCGACCGCTGCCTTGCGGTCAGCCGGTACCTGCTCGACTCCGCCGGCAGTTGGCTCGGGTGACCCATCCCGGCGCGGGGGGCCGGTTGGCCCGCCTCGCCATCGGCGTCATCGCCACCATCGCGGCCGGAACCGCCGTCGCCGCCTGCAGTGCGGGTGGCAACGGACTCGCCAAGCAGGCCTGCACCTATGTGGACCGCTCCATCAGCCTCATGCACCGGGCCTCGGAGCCCGGTTCCGCGTCAGACGCCAGTGCACTCCGACAACGCGCCTACATCGAACTGCTCTCGGCGATCCCCATCGCGGCGCAGGCCGCCTATCGCGACAGCCAGTACCAGGCGCTGATGACCACCCTCTCGGAGACCAACAGGGTCTCCGAGCAGATGCTCATCCCGTCGCTGCAGGCCCAGTGCCGTGCCGCGGAGAGCTCGCTCTTCGACCAGCAGCCATCACCGGGCACGATCCCTCCGCCTGCCTCGGGAAGCTGAGGGACGTCGGTCAGGGACCGTGCCCACCGCCGCCGGCCGAGGTGGTACCGGAGGCGGACACCGTGATCGGCGGCGAGGGGACCGTCGATCCCGTCGGTGGGGTGAGCAGGGTGTGGCCGGCCATCTGAGCTCTGCCCACCTGGACCACCCCCGGCAGGAGGTGCGCAGCCAACCACTGGCCCGCGGCCGGTGTCGGGACGATGTGCACCCCGTCTCCGTCGCGCAGCTGGACGCCGTCGATCGTTGTGGAGAACACCCCACCGGGACACACGAGGGCACCGAAGTCCTCCAGGCGTACCGTTGCCGGGTGCTCCGCCGCCACCTGGCGCACCATCTGGTTGTAGAGGGAGAGCCGAGCGGCCGAGTCCTCGGGCCACGGCTGCCCGTTGGGCTGCTCTCCCGAGTCGAAGCAAGGGGCGGTCATGAGCACGACGAGCGCTCCGTCGGAGGACGCGACCTGAACAGCCTGCTCGAGCGACTGGTGGAGCACCGAGTCGAAGGCAGGTTCGCCGATGTGGAGCCACCGGCCGTCGACGAGTCGGTCCATGACCTCCCACCGGCCGGCCAGGATCATCACCACATTGGGGTGGAACTGGTCGAGGTCGTCCTTCCACTGCGCAGGCCACTGGGCGGAGGGAGGTGACGACGAGTTGCACGGTGGGACCATCGCATCGGTGACGCCTCCGGCCTCGTACTCGGTGCTCCGGAGCACCCCGCAGGCCACGATGGCGCCGTTGTCGATGCTCACGTCGTAGTGCTGCTGGGGTTGGTCGGCCAGCAGGGCGAACCCGAGGCGCCAGGCGACAGAGTCGCCGAATATCGCCACCTTGACGGGTTCCCCGGTGTAGCCGGTGCCCACCACCCGGACCGGGCCGACGGGGCCGGCGACTGCGGGCACGGTCGCAGCCACCGTGACGGCGACCACTCCGAGGAAGGCAGCGGAGGTCGCCGCCCAGGCCCGCCACTCGGTGATGGAGACCATCCGACCCCGGCGGATGGGCATCTCGACCAGGTAGTAGGAGGCGGTGGCGACCACCATGGTCACCGTCATCCGGACGGCCAAGAGGGGTAGTCCGTAGAGGTGCATCCGGGCAGCGTCCAACACCGCGAATAGCGGGTAGTGCCAGAGATAGATGCCGTAGGAGATCTTGCCCACATAGCGGAACACGGGATTGCCGAGGGAGCGTGAGAGCGATGCCGTCTGTGCGGTCACCACGCAGAAGATGACCGCCGCCACGCCGAGCGCGACGAGGAGCTCTCCGCCCTCGAAGAGGAAGGCGGTGGGGCGGTCGACGCGGGTCCAGAGCACCAGTCCGACGACGAGCACAGACCACCCGAGGGCCTGGATGGCCGGGCGCACCACCGGGCCGCTGATCTCCCAGGCGTTGATCGGTCGGATGCTCGGGCCCCGCCGGCGGTGCAGGTCACGCCTGTGCGGGCGTGGGGTCGCGGTCCCGGTGGTCCCGGCCGAGGGGTGGGCCCGCCCGAACCGCCCGGCGGTGAGCTCGGGAATTGCCGAGGGGTGCACCGTCCGGTGCTCGGCCCAGATGGCCATGGCGATCGCCAGCGCGGCTCCGACCAGGATGTCCTGGCTCCGGGTGTCGGTTCCCTCGTAGAGGCGGGTGAGCGATGCACCGTGGAGGAACGAGATCCGCATGTCGAGTGCGGAGGCCACTGCCCCGGTCACCGCCGCGGCCAGCACCGGCCACAGGCGGCGCGACGGACGGAGCCGCTGACCGAGGCGGAGCAGCACCAGTACGACCGGCGGCCACACGATGTAGAACTGCTCCTCGATGGCGAGTGACCACATGTGGCCGAGCGGCGAAGGCTGAGCGTTGGCGCTGAAGTAGTTGGCCCCGCCGATGATGAAGTGCCAGTTGGCCACGTAGAACAGCGTCGACAGCGCGTCGAGCCGGAGCGAGGCGAACTCGCCGGAGGCGGCGAACACCTTCGCCAGGATCGCCACCCCGAGGAGCATGAGCAGGAGCGCCGGCAGCAGGCGGCGGGCCCGTCGTGCCCAGAACTCACCGAGCCGGATGCTGAGGCGGGCGGCCCACTCGCCGAGCAGCAGGCTCGTGATGAGGAAGCCCGAGAGCACGAAGAAGACGTTGACCCCGAGGAAGCCGCCGGTCGACCAGCGGGGCTCCCCCGTGGTAGAGGAGGACCCCGAGCACCGCGATGGCGCGCAGCCCGTCGAGCGCCGGGACGAAGTTGAAGACGACGGTCCGCCCACGCGGCCTCGAATGGGCGCCTCCCCGGATGCCGGCGTCGGTCTCAGCGGTCATTGACGGGGCCTCCGGACCCACGCGTGTGGCCCCGACCATGCAACGGGGCGCCACAGCTCACCCACCATGTTTGCAGCTCTCCGGCACCTGCTGGGGGCATTCGGCGTCGGCCCGGACCGGCGCTGCACTCCGCCGTTCGAGCAGCTCGGGCCCGCCCGGGTCACACCGTCGGGCTGTACCCGGCAGGAAGGTTGATGGTCTTCTTCTCGAGGAACAGCTCGAGGCCGTCCTCACCGAACTCGCGACCCACACCCGATTCCTTGTAGCCACCGAACGGCGAGGAGAAGTCGATCGGGATGGCCGAATTCACCATGTAGGTCCCCGTGCGGACCTGTCGGGCGACCCCGAGGCCACGGTCGTTGTCTGCGCTGAACACCGCGCCGCACAAGCCGTAGTCGGAGTCGTTGGCGATGCGCACCGCGTCCGCCTCGTCGTCGTAGGGGATGACCGACAGCACCGGGCCGAAGATCTCCTCCTGGGCGATGCGCATCGAGTTGTCCACGTCCACGAGAACGGTGGGCTCGACGAACCACCCGTTCGGGAGGTCCTTGGGCCGGCCGCCGCCGACCGCCACCTTTGCCCCCTCCTCCTGGCCGATCCGGAGGTAGTTCTCCACCCGGTCGCGCTGGCGCTCGGCCACCAACGGTCCGACGTCGGTGGCCGGGTCCAGGGCGTCGCCGACCCTCAGCGCCCGGACCTGCTCGACGAGGGCGTCGGCGACCTCTGTGTAGCGATCGCGAGGGGCGAGGATGCGGGTGAGCGAGATGCAGGCCTCACCGTTGTTCATGATGGCGTTGGGCATCATCAGGGGCAGCGCCTCGTCGAGCTTGACGTCGTCAAGGAGGATGGCGGCCGACTTCCCGCCGAGTTCGAGGCTGAACCGCTTGAGGGTGGCTCCACAGGCGGCACCGATCTTCTTGCCGGCAGCGGTCGACCCGGTGAAGGAGACCTTGTCGACCCCGGGATGGCTGACCAGGTGCTCGCCGACCTCGCGGCCGGCAGGCACCACGCTGAGCACACCCTTCGGCAGCCCGGCGTCGGCCAGGATCTCGGCGAAGACGTTGGCGTCGATGCGGGGTCTCCGGAGCCGGCTTGAAGACCACCGAGCTGCCCGAGAGCAGGGCCGGACCGAGCTTGGCGGCGGCCAGGAAGAGGGGCACGTTCCACGGGGTGATGGCCGCCACCACCCCGATCGGCTCCTTGGTCACGAGGACCGGCCCGAGGAGGCCGTCCTTGACCGTGTCGAAGGCGAACGTCGAACCGAGACCGGCGTAGTAGTCGAGGATCATGGTCGGGGCCAGCACCTGGGCCATGAGGCCCCAGGAGACCGGCGAGCCCATCTCGGAGGAGATGAGCTCGGCGATGCCCTGCATGTCGTTGCGGATCGCCTCGGCGGCCTTGGACAGGATCGGCGGCGCGCTCGACGGGGGTCATGTGCGGCCAGGGCCCGTGGTCCACTGCGTCGCGGGCGGCCGCCACCGCCCGGTCGATATCGGCCTCCTTGGCCTCGGGGGTCTGCCCCACCAGCTCACCCGTCGTGGGCGAGTGGACCTCGAAGACAGAGGAAGAGGACGGCTCGACCCACTCCCCTCCGATGAACAGACGGTCGTACGAGTTCACGGGGTCCTCCCTGGACGCGAGCAGATGTGTGCCGGGCGGCCATCCCGTCACGGGCGGCCCACCTGCCATGATCGTAGCCGCGGTCCGCCGGCTCCATCCGGGGGCGGTTACGCTCCACTCGTCCCGTCCCCCGGCGGCATCAGGTTCCGGCCCCTGCCGGAGACAGGAGTGATCCCGTGCTCTCCCCCCTCGACGACTACCCGGTCCACCAGATCTCCGAGCCGATGCGGCATGTCGGCACATCCGACCGGAACTTCTATGACCGCTACTACTTCAACATCCACGGCGGTACGAGCGACGTGTACGGCACGGATCAGGAGCTCTTCTGTGTGATCGGCGTCGGCCAGTACCCCAACCTGAGCGTTGCCGACGCCTTCGTGTCGGTGCTCTGGGGCGATGACCACCGGGTCGTCCGCTCGTCGAAGGTCCTCGGCGCCGACCGGATGGACACCTCGGTCGGCCCGATCCGGGTCGAGGTGCTCAAAGGCCTGGAGAAGGTGCGGGTGATCGTCGAGCCCAACGAGTGGGGCCTCGAGCTCGACGCCGTCTACGACGGGTTCTCCGAGGCGCACCTCGAGGCCGCGGCACTTCGACCGCCAGTTCTCGCGGGTCACCTTCGATTCGACCCGCTTCGCCCAGGTCGGCGGCTGGACGGGCACCCTCGCACTCGGCGACCGTCAGATGCAGCTGACCCCGGACCGGTGGTGGGGCTGCCGGGACCGGTCCTGGGGGGTGCGCCCGGTCGGGGAGGCCGAGCACCCCGGCATCAGGGTCACCGACGCGGCCGGCGGCTTCTTCTGGGTCTACGCACCGGTGCGCTTCGACGACCACGCCCTGGTCACCATCATCCAGGAACGACCCTCGGGCGAGCGGATCATGCAGGACGCCCACCGCATCTTTCCGCTCGGGTCGGGACGCGAAGCCGAGTGGCTCGGACGCCCCGAGCACGAGCTGCGCTTCGCCGCCGGCAGCCGGGCGGTGACCGGTGCGACCCTCAGCTACTTCGGCGCCCACGGGGAGAAGACGGCAGAGGTCGAGGTCGAGACCCTGCTGGCCTTCCCCCTGCTGCTCGGGAGCGGCTACGGGCTGGAGCCGGACTGGAAGCACGGGATGTACCAGGGCGACCTGGTGGTCCAGGGACAGCAGATCCCCCCGGCGGACCCGACCTACCCGAACTGGGCCCTGACCGAGTACGCCGCCCGTTTCACCTCCGAGGGCAAGGTCGGCTACGGCATGTTCGAGTGTGCGGTCATGGGCCCCCACCGGCAGTACGGCTTCGACGGGTGGGAGTGACGCGGGGGATCCTCGGGCCGCCCGGCGGTCTGGCTCAGGAGACCGAGCGGATCTGCTCCGGCTCCCAGTAGGCCCGGATGGCCGCGAGCTTGCCGTCGGGGGTACGCCGGTAGGTGTAGACGCCGTCCACCTCGATGGCCGACCCTCCGGGGAAGGTGATCCGGATCACGCCGATGTTTGCGATCTCGTCGCCGCAGTGGATCGACCGCTGGATGTCGAACCGGATCGACTCGTTCGGGGCGATGACCTCGTCGTAGAAGGCCGCGATCGCCGCAGCTCCACGGTGGCCGGCGCCGTCCGGATCGAACGGCGAGGGCCCGATCGGATCCTCGACCACGGCGTCGGCGTCAAACAGTGCCAGCCAGGCAGCCCGGTCCCCGGCCTCCACCGCGGCCATCGAGGCCCTCGAGAGATCGACGACACTCGGCGCACCCTCCTGCGCCGCGCTCACCGCTCGGCCTTCGCGATCACCGTCTCGGCGAAGCGACGGAGGCTGTCGAGCTTGGCCTGCAGTGGCTCGGTGTCCGCGCCGACCTCGTAGGGCCAGCGGAACCCGACGATGACGTCGGTCACCCCCTGCTCCTCGAGCCGCCGGATCCCGTCCACCGAGAAGGCATCGAGCGAGATCACATGGACCTCGAAGGGCCGGTCCGCCGTTCCCGCCTCCTCGCGCAGTCGGGAGAGCGCCTCGAGCAGACCGGGCAGATCGGCCGGGTCGCCGCCCCCGTGGAGCCAGCCGTCGCAGCGGGCGGCCCGGCGCAGGGCGGGGGCGGCATGGCCGCCGATGAGGATGGGGAGGGGCTCGGTCGGGATGGGGCTCATCTTGACCGGCGGGAGGTCGTAACACTCGCCGTGGTACTCGAAGTAGCCACCTGCCGAGAGGCCCTTCACGATGTCGACCGCCTCGTCCATCCGGCGGCCCCGGTTCTCCCAGGGCACACCGACCAACTGGTAGTCCTCGGGCCAGGGGCTGGTGCCGACCCCGAGCGCGAGCCGGTTGCCGGTCAGAACGGCCACCGATGTGGCCTGCTTGGCAACGACCAGTGGGTGGCGGGTCGGCAATTTGAGCACGAAGGTGACGAACCGAAGGCGCTCGGTGACCGCGGCCATCGCCGGGATCAGCGAGAAGGGTTCGATGAACGGCTTGTCCTCGAGGAATTCACGGGTGTGATCGGGCGAGAAGGGGTAGGTGGAGTCCGACTCCTCCGGATAGCAGAGGCTGTCGGGCACCACCATCCCGTCATACCCTGCATCCTCGGCCGCCCGGGCCAGTGGCAAGTAGTAGGACGGATCGACCATCGACTCCGCATACGAGAACCGCATCAGGACAACGCCCGGACCCCGGCGGCCTTCAGGCGGTCGGCGACCCATTGGATGCCGTCGGGGCTGTTCATCGCGTCGGCCCACCCGTCGAGGATCTGTTCGACCTCGGCCCTGCTGGTAATGGTCCCGAGGACGGTGACCGTGAGGCCGTCGACGGCCAACTGGCCGACCTCGATGTCGCCGAACGGCGTCCATGAGTCGGCCTCCGGGACCAGCTCGAGCATCGCGTAGAGCTCTCCGGTGTCCTCGACCCAGCTGAGCTCGTAGCGGCTGCCCTTTGCATCGAACCAGTTGTTCCCGAACTCGACCTCGCCCGACTGCCGGCGCCGTTCGTCCGCGCTGTAGAACTGCTCGATGTCCATGGGCTCCTACGGTAGCCGAACCCTCCGTGAGCAGCCCGAACAGCGCACGGACGTCAGGACCGCCTTGCCATGATCCGCTCCGCCCGCGCTGCCAGTGGTGCCGTTGCTGACTACGATCGTCGACGACGGAAAGGACCACCGGTGACCCTCTCGCCAACCCGCATCGTGCTCGTGTTGCTCTTCGTGTTCGTGGGCTTCTTCGGGGCAGCGTTCGCGGTCAGCGGCGTCCTGGTGCCCCTGCCCGCCCCGGCCGCCGGGGGCACCTGCGGTCCGAGCACGGCATCCGAGTCCGCGCTGGCCGCGCTCCGCAATCCGGCCTCGATCGGGGCCGGACCCGAGCCGGCTGCCTCCAACGCCGCAGCCCTCGCCCAGTGGCAGGCCTTCGTCCACGAGTGCCAGTCGTCGGCCGATCAGCGCGCCCTCGTCAGCGGTGCGATCCTGGTCCTTTCCGTAGCCGTCGCCGTGGTCGGTCCGCTCTTGGTGCTCCGGCGCAAGCGCTCGCCCGGGCCGAGCTCGGACGGGTCCGGGACACACGGCGTCCCCGGTGGGCCGATCACCGGTTGGGGTCCGGCCGGACCGACGTGGAGCGCGAGCGATCTGGTCGTACAGCCAGGAATCGGACCGGCCCCGGGAGGGCCCTGACCGGAAGGGTCGGACCGCAGGCGACCCGCACGTCTGTGACGCGTTGGTGACAGGGGCGCTACGAAGCCCGCAGGGCGCTGTACTCGGAGTCCGACCAGTCGAGGTTGCACACCCGGCAACGCCAGCACGGCTCGGTGCCGAAGGTCCGTGCCGACCGCACGATGAGCTTGGGCACATCCTCCGACCCACAACGGGGACAGATCCGAAACGCCTCGACTTCGCTCATGTGCCTACCTCCGACCAGGTGGCTTTGTGGTGCATCCACCATATCAGTGGTGTCAAGTGCCGCGTCAGCACCCCCACCGCGTTCGTCAGAGAATGTTTTCGCGCCCGTGGGCATCGACTGCGTTGGGTGACCACACGAGCACCGAGGGCTCCGAACTCCCACTGCCACGGTGTCCGATCGCGGTGTGGCGCGATCAGTGCCAGCCGGACACGAGTTCCATGATGGTCGCGTTGACCCGCGCCCAGGTGCGCCCCTCCACCTGCCGGATGGCAAGATCGGCCAACCGCTGTACCTCGTCGGGGTGGTCGGCCAGCTCGGTGAGGACCCGTGCGAACTCCCCGGTGTCGGTCGGGTCGAGGGTGACGGCTGCCGCTCCGCCGGCCGCCGGCAGTCCACCGCGCTTCGAGGTGACCAAGCCCGTCCCACAGGCCATGGCCTCGAACGCGACCAATCCGAACGGTTCGTCGAAGACGGACGGGATGCACACCACCGATGCCGCTCGATAGAGATCGCGGAGCCGGTCGCGGTCGACGAATGGGATGAACTCGACGTTGAGCGCTTCGGACTCGACGGTGCGGCGGAGACCGAGCTCGTACTCGGTGAGGTCGCTCCCCGCGTCGTAGGAGCTGCTCCCGACGATCAGCGCCTTGATCGGCGGCCCCGCTGCCCGCTTGATCTCAGCCATCGCCCGCAGCATGAGGTCGGGTCCCTTGTGTGGGGCGACCTGACCGGCGAACACGACGACGAGCGGCTCGGCCCGCTTGCGTGATCCATCCGGGGTGAAATGGTCGAGATCCACGCCGTTCTCCACGGTCCGGATGCGTTCCGCACGGTTCGGGACACGGGCCCGCACCGTTGCGCTCATGAACTCGCTCACGCAGATCACCCCGTCGGCCGCCTCGAGCAGACGACCGAGCTCTCGACGTCCATAGGTCCTCGAGACCGCGTTGTGCACATAGAGCACGATGGCGGCTCCGGGCAGTCTCTGGCGCCAGAGTGGAAGCGATGCGGCCGCGTAGTGGCCCTCGTAGAGCAGGACCACGTCGGGTCGCCACGTCTCGGCGGCCGCGATCGCCGGGAGGTAGAGACGACCGTGATACGGCCTGGTCAGCCCCGCGGCGCCGGCCAGGGTGTCGAGCGCCACTTCTGCCCGGGTGAAGCGCTCCCGGGGACAGCGCTTCGTGTAGTCGACATAGAGGTTCTCCGCATCGTCGACCTGCACGTCGCGGTTGTGGCTCACAAGGACCGCTGCGGTGTCGCCGGCAGCCGTCGCCTCTTCGCTCAGGTGCCGGGCCACCGTGTGCAGCGTGCTGCCCTGCGGGGCCAGGGGCATGAGCGCATGCACGATCCGTGTCACAGGGTGGGTCCCATCCTGTGGGGCAGGCTGGGATCGAACCAGCGACCGAGGGATTATGAGTCCCCTGCTCTGACCACTGAGCTACTGCCCCGGGGAAACGTCTCGTTCCCCACTGGTCCGACCAAAGTCACCGTCGTCGAGATCGGGCTCGAGCCGAGGCGGGAACGTCCGGTCCTGGCAGGGTAGCGGGTTCCATCGGCTGCCGGCTGCAGAGCGGTCGCAGGTGGTGACGCAGCGCACCCGGACATGCGAAGCGGCTATTGGAGCTGTTCCCATCCGTAGACGGTGTTCGGGCGGTCGACCACGGTACCCGTGTTCTGGGTCACGGTGAGGTCGCCCAACACACCGTTGTTGATGACAGTCACGCCTCCCGAGTTCTTCTGGACCGCGATGACACCCAACGCGTCCGCCCGCTGCACGGACACACCACCCGTATTCGAGGTGAGGGTCACCGCGCCGATGAGCGTCGATCCACCACACGAGGACGTGCCGTCTCCGAGCACGATCGGTTTCGTGGCTCCGGTGACCGAGAGGTACAGCGCAAAGCTGGTGCTGCACACACGAACGGTTCCCCCGTTGGACACCAGCGCACCGAGGACGAGTGCCCCCTCGGAGTCGAGCGATCCGCCGGCGTTCACGGTGATCGACCCGATCACGGTGCACCCCGGAGCGATGAGGTCGGCATGACCTGCGGCCACCGTCACCGAGCCGATCGTGAGGCAGGCAAGCGTCGTCGATGCGCTGACCGTCAGCGTGCCGCCGACGAATTGGAAGCTGTAGTTGGTCGCTTTGAGCGTCCCGGCCTGGCAGACGATCGGGTAGGTACCGACCGGAGTGGTCGGGGTCACCGTGGTCGTACACGTGGGCTGGCCGGACACGCCCGATGTGGACAGGGTCTGTCCGTCGGTATAGCCGGAGATCGTGGCGGTCAGCGTGGGCACTGCGGTCCCGAACTGCATGGTCAGGTTATTGGCCGTGACCGTCAGGACGGCCGGGGTGACGGTGACCGTCCCCGAGGCGTAGGTGATCGCGTAGTTGGCATCGGACCCTCCGGTACACGTCGAGGCGTACGAACCGACGTTGCTGGCAGCTGTTGCGGCGGTGCTGCAGCTCAATCCTGTCCCGAGCACCGACACTCCCTGACCGTTGACCAGACCGGTGACCGTCGGGGTGATCGCCGGCGGGGTGCTGCCGTAGACCATGCTCGCCGAGGAGGCTTGCACGGTGACGGAGGCCGTCGCCACGTGCTGGGACCCGGCGACATAGTCGATGGTGTAGTTGGGATCGGACGCACCCGAGCAGGTGTTCGCGTAGCTCCCGACCGGGCTCGCCGCAGTGGCCACGGACGTGCAGGTCGGGTGGGTCGTCAGCGAAGCGGACGTGTCACCGTTTTTGAATCCCGAATAGGACGGCGAGACGGCCGACGGGGATCCGCCGTAGGTCGAGGTGCCCGACGAAGCAGAGATCACCAGCACCGAGGGACCCACGACCACTTGTCCTGAGACGTAGCTGAAGGCGTAGTTGTTGTCGGAGCCTCCCGAGCAGCTGCTCGGGTAGGTGCCAACCGGGCTCGACGAAGTGGCGGTGGTCGAACAGGCCGGTGCGTTGTTGAGGACGCCCGCGTTCTCACCGTTCACGAATCCGGTGTAGGTCGGGTTGATGGTGGCCGGGCTGCCGCCGTAGGACATCGAGGCCGACGAGGCGGCGACGACCAGCGGCGCCTGCACGACCTGCACCGTACCGGCCACGTAGGTCACCGAGTAGTTGGAGTCGGACGCCCCGGTGCAGTTGCTGGAATACGTGCCCACCGGGGTGGTGGGAACGACCGTCGTGCCGCACGTGAGGACCGGACCGAGGACCGACACCGACTCGGCGTCGACCAGTCCGGACACGATCGGGGTGATCGCCGACGGCGTGCCCCCGTAGGTGATCGAGTCCGAGGAGGCAGTGATCATGAGCGGTGCCGGCGTCACCGAGAGCGATCCGGCGCTGTAGGCGATCGTGTAGTTGTCGTCCACCGCGCCCGAGCAGCTCGTCGGATAGGAACCCACCGGGCTCGCCGACGTGGTCGCCGTGCCGCAGGCCAGACCGACCAGCACGGAACTCGCCTCTTCGTTCTGGAGGCCGGTGATGACCGCAGAGATCTGCGGTACGGAGGCCCCGTACACCATCGACGCGGACGAGGCGGTGATGCTCAGAGGCGCTGGAGACACCGTGACGGTTCCCGGCGTGTAGTCGAACGTGTAGTCCGAGTCGACGCCCCCGGAGCAGCTGCTCGCGTAGCTGCCGACCGGGCTGGTCGGCAGCACGGCAGAGGTGCAGGAAGGAGCTGCCGAGAGGTTGGTCGCGCTCTGCCCGTCCACGAAGCCGGAGTAGGTCGCGGTGATGGCAGGCGGTGCGGCGCCGTAGCTCGTCGAGACCGACGAGGCGAACACGCTGAGGGGTGCCGGATCGATCTGGACCGAGCCACTGGTGTAGGCGACCGTGTAGTCCGGATCCGCGGCGCCCGAGCAGGTCGCCGGGTAGCTGCCGACGCCGCTCGACGAGGTCGCGGTCGTGCTGCATGTCGGCGGGGTCGCCGGGCCGGTGTCTCCGTTGGCCAGACCCTCGTAGGTCGGGGTGATGGACGGTGGGGTGCCGCCGTAGTTCATCGAGCCCGACGAGGCCACGATGACCAGCGTGGCCTGTCCGACCGTGATCGAGCCGGTGGCGTAGTTGATCGCGTAGTCGGGGTCCGCGGCGCCAGAGCAGCTGCTCGGGTAGGAGCCGACGCTGCTCGACGAGGTCGCGGTCGTGCTGCATGTCGGCGGGGTCGCGGGAGCCGTGTCCCCGTTGACCAGGCCCGAATAGGTCGGGGTGATGGTCGGTGGGGTCCCGCCGTAGTTCATCGAACCCGATGACGCGGTGATGGTCAGGGGGGCCGGAGTGACCTTCACCGTGCCCGCGTTGTAGCTGATCGTGTAGTTCGGGTCGGCGGCGCCCGAGCAGCTGCTCGGATAGGAGCCGACGGTGCTCGACGAGCTCGCGGTGGTGCTACAGGTCGGCGCGGTGGCCGGAGCCGTGTCCCCGTTGACGAAGCCCGAATAGGTCGGGGTGATCGGCGGTGGGGCGACGCCGTAGCCGATTGATGCGGAGGACGCGGTGATCGTGAGTGCTGCCGGATGGACCACGACCGAGCCGTTGCTGTAGACGATCGTGTAGTCCGGATCAGCGGCGCCAGAGCAGGTTGCCGGGTAGGTGCCGACACCGCTCGACGACGTTGCGGTCGTGCCGCAGGTCGGCGGGGTCGCCGGAGCGGTGTCCCCGTTGGCCAGGCCCTCGTAGGTCGGGGTGATGGACGGCGGGGTGCCGCCATAGGTCATCGAACCCGAGGAGGCCACGATGACCAGGGTGGCCGGACCGACGGCGACGAGGCCCCCCGTGTAGCTGACGGTGTAGTCGGGGTCTGCGGCGCCCGAGCAGCTGCTCGGGTAGGAGCCGACGGTGCTCGACGAGGTCGCGGTCGTGCTGCAGGTCGGCGGGGTCGCCGGGCCGGTGTCACCGTTGACCAGGCCGGCATAGATCGGGGTGATGGTCGGCGGGGTGCTGCCATAGGCCATGGACCCCGACGATGCGGTGATGGTGAGAGCCGCCGGGGTGACGGTCACCGTGCCGGCGTTGTAGTTGATCGTGTAGTTCGGGTCGGCGGCGCCCGAGCAGGTGCTCGCGTAGGAGCCGACCGTGCTCGACGAGCTCGCGGTGGTGCTGCAGATCGGCGGGGTCGCCGGGCCGGTGTCCCCGTTGACCAGGCCCGAATAGGTCGGGGTGATCGCGGGCGGTGCGACCCCGTAGGCGACCGATGCGGACGATGCGGTGATCGTGAGTGCTGCCGGACGGACTGCGACGGAACCGTCGGTGTACGCGATGGT
This sequence comes from uncultured Acidimicrobiaceae bacterium, assembly GCA_963725275.1. GTDB lineage: Bacteria > Actinomycetota > Acidimicrobiia > Acidimicrobiales > RAAP-2 > Bog-756. Next base: position 399,583 of record CAVRXS010000001.1, read on the forward strand.
GTAGTCCGGATCGGCGGCGCCCGAGCAGGTCGTCGGATAGGTGCCGACGCCACTCGACGAGGTCGCTGTGGTGCTGCAGGTCGGCGGGGTCGCCGGAGCGGTGTCCCCGTCGGCCAGACCCTCGTAGGTCGGGGTGATGGACGGTGGGGTGCCGCCGTAGTTCATCGATCCCGACGAGGCCACGATGACCAGCGTGGCCTGATCGACCGTGATCGAGCCGGTGGCGTAGCTGATCGTGTAGTCGGGGTCCGTGGCGCCCGAGCAGCTGCTCGGGTACGAGCCGACGGTGCTCGACGAGGTCGCGGTCGTGCTGCAGGTCGGCGGGGTCGCCGGAGCGGTGTCCCCGTTGGCCAGGCCCGCATAGGTCGGGGTGATCATCGGTGGGGTGCTGCCGTAGGCCATGGTTCCCGACGACGCGGTGATCGTGAGCGGTGCCGGGGTCACGGTCACCGTGCCACTGGTGTACGTGAGGTCATAGTTGCTGTCCGCTGCACCCGAGCACGTCGACTCGTAGCCCGACACGATGACCGGGCTCGACGAGACCGCCGAGGTGGTGCAGGACAGGCCGGGCCCGAGGACCGTGGCGGTCTCCCCGTTCTGGAGGCCGGACACGAGCGGTGTGATCGTGGGCGGCGTTCCGCCGTAGACCATCGATCCGGAGGACGCGGTGATCGAGAGCGGTGCCGGGGTGACCGAGGTCGTGCCCGAGACGTACTCGATGGCGTAGTTCGCGTCGGAGCCGCCGGAGCACGACGAGGTGTAGCTGCCGACCGGCGATGTCGTGGTGGCCTGGGTCGTGCAGGTGAGGCCGGCTCCGAGCACCGATGCGTCCTGGCCGTTCTGGAGCCCGTCCACGGTCGGTGTGATCGTCGGGACGCTGCCTCCGTAGATCATCGAATCCGAGGACGCCGTCACGGTGACCGGAGCCGGGGTGATGTCCACCAAGCCGTTGACGTAGGTGATCGCGTAGTTGGGATCGGACGCCCCGGTGCAGGAGGTCGCGTACGAGCCCACGTCGGAGACCGACGTTGCGCTGGTCGAACAGGAGATGCTGCCGAGCACCGAGGAGCCCTCGTTGTTCTGGAGGCCGTCCACGGTCGGGATGACGCCCGGGACGCTCCCGCCGTAGATCATCGAGCTCGACGACGCGGTGATGGTGATCGGAGCCGGCGAGATGGTGACCTTGCCGTTCACGTAGCTGATCGAGTAGTCGGGATCGGACGCTCCCGAGCACGACGAGGCGTAGACCCCCACCCCGGTGGTCGCGGTGGTCGCCGAGCTACAGGTCGGCTGCGTCGTGAGGCTGGCCGCGGTGTCTCCGTTCTCGAAGCCGGAGTACGACGGGGTGATCGCGGTGGCAGCGGTCCCGTAGGTGGTCGCGACGGACGATGCCATGATCACGAGGGGCGCGGCACCGATGACGACTGAGCCGGCGGTGTAGGTGATCGTGTAGTCGGGGTCCGAGGCGCCGCTGCAGCTGCTCGGGTAGGTGCCGACCGGGTCCTGGGATGTGGCAGTCGTCGAACAGGTCGGAGGCACGGTCAGGGAGGATGCGGTGTCACCGTTCTGGAATCCGTCATACGAGGCTGTCACCGCCGGCACCGCGCTGCCGTAGGTCATCATCGGCGACGAGGCGGCGATACTCAACGGTGCCGGTCCCACAGCCACCACGCCGTTGGCGTAGGTGATCGAGTAGTTGGGATCGGACGCCCCACTGCACGAGGTCGGGTAGTGCCCGACGTGGCTGGATGCGCTCTCCGAGGTGGAGCAGGTCGGCTGGGTGGTCAGCGAAGTAGCCGTGTCCCCGTTCTCGAAGCCCGCAAAGGACGCGGTGACCGGGACCGGCGCGCTCCCGTAGACGGTCGCCTGTGAGGAGGCAGTGACCGTGAGCGGCGCCGGTGTGACGGTGATGGCGAGGGTCGACGAGTTGCTACCCGCCGATCCGGAGTCGCCGGAGTATGCGGCGACCAGGTCGTTGACGCCGGCAGCCAGCGTGGTCGTGGTGCACTGGGCCTGGTAGTTGGATCCCGACGCGGTGAGCGACACCGCGCTGCAGCCCGTGAGCGACGAGGTGCCCTGTTCGAAGTCGACACGTCCCTCCGCCGTCCGATCCGGTGATCGTGGCGGTGAGCGTCTCGGTCTGGCCGTAGACGGGCGACGCGATCGAGGGACTGAGACTCGTGGTGGTCACCGCGGGAGCCGGGGTGGCCGTCGCGAGGAAGTCGGACGAGGACGAGTCGGTCGCGATGGCGGTCACGGTGGAGCCAGGTGCGAAGGTCACCGCTTCCTGCGACAGGGTCGCGGTCTTGTTGCCGTCGCCGAGCTGGCCGAGGCCGTTCTGACCCCACGCGTAGAGGGTGCCGCCCGGGAGGAGGGCGTAGCTGTCGAAGAGTCCCGCAGCGATGGCGGTCGGGGTGGCACCCCCGGCCAGGTTGGTGACCCGAGGGATGGCCGAGTTGGTGGTCGTGCCGCGGCCGAGCTCCCCGTCCGCGTCGTACCCCCAGGCGTAGAGGTTGCCGTCGGACCCGACGGCAAGGCTGTGGTAGAGGCCGGCCGCCAGCTGCGTGGCCGAGACACCGCTCGGCATGTCCACGAGGGTCGGGCTCGACTCCGATGTCTCGTCGAGGGGAGCGAGGCCGAGCTGTCCGTCTGCGTTGAAGCCCCAGGCGTAGAGATCGCCCGCGGTGTCGCTGGCCATGCTGTGGTAGCCGCCCGCCGCGATGTTGTTGGCGGTAGTCCCCGCAGGCATGGCGACCTTGACCGGGATGGTCGGGGTGTTGGTCGTGCCGTTCCCGAGTTGGCCGTCGCTGTTGAGGCCCCAGGCGTAGACGGCTCCGGACGCGGTCAGCGCCAGATTGTGGTACTGACCGGCAGCGATCTTGCTGACCACGTTGACACCGGCCGGGAGGGAGACCTGCACGGGAACATCCGAGTCGGTGCTGTTGCCGTCTCCGAGCTCGTTGTAGCCGTTGTCCCCCCACGTGTAGACCTTGTTGTTCGAGCCGATGGCCAGACTGTCGATGAGCCCGGCGGCGATCTTGATGGCCTTGATGCCGGTGGGCATCTGCACCTCGACCGGCGTGTTCGAAGAGGTGGTGGTGCCGTTGCCCAACTCTCCGTAGCCGTTGTCCCCCCACGCGTAGAGATTCCCGTCGGACCCGATGGCCAGGGTGTGCTCGCCGCCGGCGGCCACCGCGGTGAATCCGGTGACCCCCGTCGGCAACTTGACGGTCACCGGGACGTCCGGCGTTGGTCTTGGAGCCGTTGCCCAGCTCGCCATAGGTGTTGTCGCCCCATGACTGGAGGATCGCCGTGCCCGCGGCGCCGGCCGGTAGGGGCGAGGTCACCGCGGCAACGAACGCCGAGGAGAACGCCAGCAGCACGGCGAGGCCGGCGCGGCGGCCCCGCCTGCGGGCGCGTCGGTCGTCCATATCCGTCCGGAACGCGTGCATCTTCATACCGCCCTTCCCCTCGTCCATCCCGCCATTCCCCTGGTCATCCGTCTTCCCCCGTCGTTCGTCACCTGTTCCGCCGAATCTCGCCCTGCGCTGGATCTCGCCTGTCCGCTGGGGTCAGGTACCCAGGTGAATGGTGCTCAGGGTCGCGGAGAGCGTCGCCGTGGCCACTTTGCTCGTCGCGCCCCCGCAGGTGTTGCTGATCGCGGTGGCCGACGGCGCGTTGAAGATCCCGGTGATGCTCGAGTTGGTTCCGGCGAACGAGCCCGTCGCGGTCCCGGAAGCGACGAATCCGAGCCTTCCGACCACCCGGCTCTGCGTACTGGTCTTGGTCACCAGTGTGGAGTTGATGAGCGGAATCGTGGGGCCCGACCAGGAGAAGTGGGTGGTCACCTTGGCCCAGAGCATCTGCATGAAGATGTTGCAACTGCCCACATCCCACTTGCCACTGCCCAGTGAAACCGCAGGGATCTTGGCGGTCACGGCGGCGGTCGCCAAACCGCCTGTGACGGCGGGGTTCCCGCTCGGGGTCCGCGTGCACTTGCCCAGGATCGCCTTGGCGATCGTGATCACCTCGTTCGGCTGCTTGGTGGCGTGCACCAGGGTGCCCGGAGACCTGGCCAATGGTGGATTGAAGGTGACCTTCACGGCTGTCGCCGCTGATGTGGTCGTGCCGTACGAACAGGTGATCGAGCCGGTGCCCTTCACCGGGGTGACTGCGGCCGACTCGGAGACCAGCGTGGCGTTGACCGCCACGATCGGGACGAGGACCGCAATCGCCGCCATGACCAACCTGCGTGAGACCATGGGCCCCGCCCTTCTCGCCGTGATGTCAGATGACATCGCCTGTACTGATTTCCCCCGACGTCCACTCCCCGACCGGCCGGACGCGAGCGCGGTGCCACGTGATGGCATCTGCGCTGACGGAAGTGATAACACCATTCGGACTGTCTGCACACCCCAAATTGGAGTTTTGGCGAGACAATTTGGAGTTTTCACCAGATTTGACGAGAGCCGGTCGAGGACCTCCGGCTCGACGAGTGCTCAGCGTGTTCACGCCGACACGCGGCGCGCTCGTTCGTCCCTCTGGTGCTCGACGGAGCCGCGCCAACCGAGGTCCGATCAGGAGTTGGTGACCGCTGCTGCTCGCTGTTCCTGTGACGGCATCCGTTGGACGGCCGGCAACGGGTACGGGGGTTGGTTGGTGGCGACCTCGACGAGGTCCAGCTGCGTGCACCCCTTGGCGGCCAGGTAGCTGGGATCGTCCCTGGTGGGCGGGAGATCAGGCATCTGGACGTCGCTCCTGGCCGTCTGCACGGTGGACACCAGGTTCCCGACGGTGGCACGACGCCACGGCGAGATGTTCGGTGCCCGGACACCGAACCGCTCCTCCAGGAAGCGCAGCTGGGAGGTGTGGTCGAAGGTCTCCGACGCGATGTGCCCGCCGCGACTGAACGGGGAGATCACCAGCATGGGCACACGGAACCCCAGGCCCACCGGCCCGGCGATGCCGGAGGCGTTCTGCGGGAGAGGTTGCACGGTGAGGTACTCGCCCGCCGTGCCGGGTGGGGCCACCGGCGGGGCGACGTGATCGAAGAACCCGTCGTTCTCGTCGTACATGTGGAACACGACGGTCTTCGACCAGACGGCCGGGTTCGCCACCAGCGCACCGAGGACCTGGCTGGTGAACCATTCCCCGAGGAACGACGGCGCGGGGGGGTGCTCGTCGTAGCCGATGGGCGTGCTGATCCAGCTCACCTGGGGCAACGTGCCGGCGCGGACGTCAGCCACGAAGTCGGCCGGGAAGGTCGGGAGAAAGGCCTTCTGGTACAGCGGCGAGGCCGGATTCTCGTACTGCGAGAAATAGGGCAGCACGCTGTCGGTGGTCATTCCGACCGAACGCATCGACTCGATGCTGTAGAGGGGTCCGGGGGGGTTGTAGTACTTCCAGCTGATCCCGGCATCCTCGAGGACCTCCGGCATGGTGTCCCAGTGCACGCTGAAGAGTGCCGAGGGCGACTGGTTGGTCTCGATCACCGGTCCACCGGCCACACCCGCCGGATCGAGGGTGCCCGACATCTGCATGAGCCGGTTCGGATGGGTCGGGCCCATGACCGAGCAGTGGTACCCGTCGCACAGCGTGAACGCGTCGGCGAGTGCGTAGTAGTAGGGAAGATCGGCCCGGGTGTAGTAGCCCATGGTGAGGGTCCCCTGGGAGGGCCCTTCGTTTGCCGGATCGGTGTGCACCAGGGCGAACGAGTCCATGCGCCCACCGTGCCGGCACTGGTGCTGCGGTCCCCAGTTGTGGGTCAGGTCGAAGGTGCAGTCGGCGATGTCGCTGTGCGTCGTGTCGAGGTGGAACGGCAGCAGCCGCCCGACCGGGGATGCGGAGGTGTTGGCCGGGCACGCCTGCGAGAACGCACCGAGGTCGCCGGCGGGGTGGTCATCGAAGCCCCGGACGCCCGGGTAAGACCCGTAGTAGTGGTCGAACGATCGGTTCTCCATCATCAGGAAGATCACGTGCTCGACTGCTCCGAGATCCGAGCCTGCCGGCGCGGTCCTCGCCAGGGTGGTCGCCGCCGGCGATGCTGCGCCCCGTCCACAGGCGGACGCGAGGAGCCCGACGCCGGACGCAACCCCTGCCGCGAGGAGCTCTCGGCGGGTCAGTCCCCGTCGCCCCGTGCCGGCCCCGCCGTCAGCATGTGGCGTCAATCTGACGCGGGCAGCGGCTTGGGGGCGTTGACCGTGAGCACGACCCCGCCGAACGCGAGCGGTCCGTCCCCTGCCTGGGAACAGAGGACCTCGATGCCCGACGACTCCTCCGAGTACCGCTTCCCGATGATGGTGGGCTCGCCCTCGGCGGCATCCGCTGGGGGCGACGGGGCCGCTCCGTCATCACGGGGCACCATGGGCACCCCGGCGCAGGTCAGGACCCCCTCACCCTGCGGTGGTTTGATGACGACGACCTCGGTCGCGCCGACGGCGCTCCTCAATCTGGCTCCGGGTGTGATCTCCATCATCGGCCTTTCTCGGCGAGCGCTCGGGTCCCGACCGTAGGCGCTCGGGCGGTGGCGGTGCGGACGGAGGCGAGGAACGCAATTTCAGCAGCGAATCCTACTGCGAGGGGGAACCCCCACTCACCGCCGCCGGAGGAGGCCTACCGGTCCACCGTGAAGAGGACGCAGCCACCGGGGACCCCACCACCGGTCGCGACCACCGCGACCTCGGCCCCGGGGACCTGGCGGTCGGCGCCGTCCCCGCGCAGCTGGACGATCGCCTCGTGGATGAGCCCGAACCCGTGGAGCCTCCCGGCCGAGAGCTGTCCGCCGGCGGTGTTGAGCGGCAGCTCCCCGTCGAGGGCGATCCTGCTGCCACCTTCGACGAAGGGTCCGCCCTCCCCGACGGCGCAGAACCCCAGCGCCTCCAGCCAGCTGAGACAGTTGAAGCTGAACCCGTCGTAGAGCTGGGCGACATCCACGTCGGCGGGCGACACGGTCGCCCTGCTCCAGAGGTGGTGCGCGGGGCCGAACACCTGTGGCTCGTGGGTGAGCGTCCCCTGGTCCCACGACAGCCGGTCCTCGATCTTGGTCCCCACGGCGTCGACGAGCACAGGGGGACGAGGGCGGTCGGCCGCCGCGTCCCTGGCCGACACGATGACGGCCACCGAGCCGTCGCAGGGCACATCGCAGTCGAACAGCCCGAACGGGGTCGAGACGAGCCGGGCCGAGAGGTAGTCGTCCATGGAGAGGGGATCACGGTAGATGGCGACGGGATTGCGTGCCGCGTTGGCCCTGGCGTTGAGTGCGATCGCACCGAGCTGCTCGCGGGTCGTGCCGTAGCGAGCGAAGTGCTGGGACGCGGTCATGGCGATCCAGTTGGCCGCCGAGAGCGCGCCGAACGGCGCCCGGCCCTCCCCCATCCCGCTCGCGCGTCCGCCCCTGGCCGGCTGGAGCGTTCCGGATCGCAGCAGCTCCGAGTAGGTCGCCTCCCAGAGCGTCCGGAAGCAGAGGACGTGCCGGCAGAGCCCCGACGACACTGCCAGCATGGCCGCCACCAACGCACCGACCTGGCCTGGCATCTCCCCACCTCCGTTGTGCCAGACCGGCGTGATGCGGAGGGCCTCGACCAGGGCGTTCACGCCTCCCTCGGAGAAGCCGCCGAGCGTCCCGCCCCCCGGGTAGGTCGAGAGCCCGTCGATGTCGGCATAGGTCAGCCCGGCGTCGTCCAGCGCCGCCTGGCACGCCTCGACGGTCAGGGCCAGCGGAGGACGCATCAACCGGCGCCCGACCGCCGACATGCCGATGCCGGTGATCGCGCAGGCGTGTTCGAACCGTGGACCGGAGAGGGTGGCCGGCGCCGAGGGGGCAGGCGGCGGACCGGGTACCGACCAGTCACCGTCCGGCTCACCGTTCGGTTCGAAGAGCGGGATCCAGACGTCGTCCTGGTGTTCGAAGACGACCCTGACCCGCATCCCGAGGTGCACCGGGTCGACTCCGGCACCGACGATGTTGGTCGTCAGCCGGATCACGGGGTCCTCGTCGATCGCCACCACCGCAACCACGTAGGGGGGTGGCATCGCCGGCGTCCACTGCTGGTGGTTGACCGTCCACCCGACCACGGTGGCCGTTCCCCCGACGTCGGCGATGGATGTCGAGGTCGACAGGCAGTACGGGCAGACCGGTGCGACCGGGAAGCGCAGGCGCGAGCAGTCGTCACAGCGCTGGAAGCGCAGCGCTCCGTCTGCCCCCGCCCGCCAGAAGAACGCGTTCTCGCTGGTGACCAGGGGAAGCGGCCTGGACGGTGTGCTGCTGGACACGTGGCTCTCTCCTCGGGTGTCGCCTCGCCGGAACGGTACCGTCCTGGACGTCTAGCGCGATCCCCGTGCCTCGAAGAGCGCCCGGAGCGCGGCGGTGGCCTCGGGGGTCTCCAGCTGCCTCGCAAAGACCGCGCTCTCCAACTCGATGCGCCCGGTGATCTCCGACACCGGCGTGCGGAGCAGCTCCTTTGTGAGCTGGAGTGCCCCCGCCGGCTTCGCCGCGAGCGCCGCGGCGATCGATCCCACTGTCGGAGCGAGGTCCTCGGGGGCCACCACCCGGCTGACCAGTCCGCAGGCGAGCGCCGCCGCCGCATCGAACCGCTCGGCGAGGAGCAGGAGCTCCGCCGCCTTGTGGGAGCCGACCAGCCGGGGCAGCAGCAGCGAACTGGCGGCCTCGGGAACCAGCCCGAGGTCGACGAAGGGCATCTGGAACCAGGCGTCCTCCGACGCGACCACGAGATCGGCGTGCAGCAGCACGGTGACCCCGATCCCGACGGCCCACCCGTCGACTGCGGCGACCAGGGGCTTGCGCGCCGTGGCAAGAGCGACGAGGAAGCGACTCACCGGGCTCTCGGGTCCGGCGGGCGGATCGTCCAGGAAGTCGTGCAGGTCGTTTCCGGCGGTGAACGTCCCACCCGCCCCCTCGAGGACGAGCACCCGCACCGTGGCATCCCGGTCCGCCTCGTCGAACCGCTCGGCGAGGGCCGTGTACATGGCCGAGGTGATGGCGTTCCGCTTCGCCGTCCTGTCGAGCGTGATCCGGGCGACGCCGTCGGACGCCCCGTAGTGGATCGCTCCGTCCATGCGATATGGTAACCACACGTTGCCAGACGGAGTATCCGATTCTCATCACCAAGGGACGTCAGCAATGGATCGCTTCGTCGTCGAGCGTCGCCGCTGCGTCATCCTGGGCGACACTCCCGGCGTCCTCGTCTCGTAGCGATGTCCGACCAGACCGGAACACCGACGGGAACCACCGACGACCGGGGTCCGATGGTCGAGGACGCGACCGGGATCTACTACGACCCGTACGACTTCGCGATCGACGCGGATCCGTACCCGGTGTTCAAGCGCCTCCGCGACGAGGCCCCTCTCTACCGGAACGAGGCGCTCGACTTCTACGCGGTGAGCCGATTCGCCGATGTCGAGGCGTGCTCGATCAACTGGCAGACCTTCAGCTCCGGTCGGGGGTCCGTCCTCGAGCTGATCCGCTCGGAGTGGGACATCCCGAGGGGCATGTTCATCTTCTCGGACCCTCCCCTCCACAACCTGTACCGGCGGTTGCTGGGCAGGGTGTTCACGGCAAATCGGGTGGCGCTCCTCGAAGAGGAGATGCGGGACTATTGCGCCGCCGCGCTCGATCCGCTGCGCGACGCCGCCGGGTTCGACTTCGTGCGCGACCTCGGCGCCGATCTGCCGATGCGGGTGATCAGCAAGATGCTCGGCATCCCGGACGAGGACCGCGAAGCCGTTCGTGACCGCTTCGACACTGCCCTGCAGATCGACGAGGGCCGCGCACCGGACACCGGCTCCGCGGTCGCCGGTGTCTCCGACATCTCGATGTTCGCCGACTACATCACCTACCGGCGCAAACACCCGTCGGATGATCTGATGACCGACCTGCTCGAGACCACCTTCACCGACGAAACCGGCGTCGAGCGCCATCTCGAAGAACAGGAGATCCTCAACTACGCCCTCCTCCTGGCAGGTGCGGGCAACGAGACGACCACCAAGCTCATCGGTTGGACCGGATACCTCCTCGGGATGCACCCCGACCAGCGGCGGCTCCTCGTCGACGATCGCTCACAGATCCCGGGCGCGATCGAGGAGATCCTGCGCTACGAGGCGCCGTCGCCGGTGCAGGCCCGCTCCGTGCAGAAGGACGTGGAGCTCCACGGGACCATCGTCCCCGAGGGCTCGGCGCTGCTCCTGCTCAACGCGGCGGCCAATCGGGACGATCGCCAGTTCGAGGATGCCGAGCGCTTCGACGTCCGCCGCCAGATCGATCACCACGTGACCTTCGGCTACGGCCTCCACTTCTGCATGGGTTCCGCGCTCGCCCGGCTCGAGGGTCGGGTCGCGCTCGAGGAGGTGCTCGCGCGCTTCCCGGAATGGCAGGTCGACATGGACAACGCCGAGCGCGTCCACACCTCGACGGTGCGAGGGTGGCACAGGCTCCCGGTCCTCTTCTGAGGCGGACGGGACCGTGACGCCCGCGATGCGACCCGTTGGCCGCGCCTACCTGGGCATAGGGTCGGCCTGATGTCCGTCGTGATCACCGGGACCGGTGGCATGGGACTCGCCTGCGCTCGCCGCCTCGGCAGCGGGCGGTCGCTCGTCCTCGCCGAGTCCGATCGCGACACGCTGGACGCGGTCGTGTCCACCCTGCGGGACGAGGGCTTCGACGCGCACGGCCTCCAGGTCGACGTGAGCGACCGCGCGTCGGTGGCCGCGCTGGTCCGGTTCACAGCCGAGATCGGCCCGCTCGAGGTCTTGGTCCATACCGCGGGACTGTCCCCCACCATGGGCAGCGGGTCACGGATCCTGACCGTCAACCTCCTCGGCACCGCGCTCGTGATCGACCGGTTCGGAGAGTCGGCCGTCGAGGGATCGGTCGGCGTGTGCATCGCGAGCATGGCAGGGCATCTCTGGGCGATGGCCCCGGAGATCGAAGCGGCCATCGCGACAGCCTCCACCGAGGAGGTCCTCGCCGCCGCCGGACTCGACGAGGACGTCGACCCGGGGACCGCATACGCGGTCTCGAAGCGGGGAGCGCAGCTGCGTGTCGTCGCGGCCGCCCCCGCGTGGGGGTCGCGTGGGGCCCGCATCCTCTCGGTCAGCCCCGGTATGATCGCCACCCCGATGGGTCACCGCGAGAGCGCCGCCCAGCCGTTCATGGGCGAGATGCTCGAGCGCAGCCCGATCCCCCGCCTCGGCACCCCGACCGACATCGCGGACGCCGTGGCGTGGCTGGCGGGTCCCGAGGCCAGCTTCCTCACCGGCACCGATCTCCTCGTCGACGGGGGTGTGGTGGCGTCTCTCCGCGGCTGGGCCTAGCTCACCCGGCGTCGCCGGCGGGGAAGTGGAGGGCCACCGATCCGGGACCGGTGCCAGGGGACGGCTCGGGCCACCGGGTGGTGACCGACTTGAGACGGGTGTTGAAGCGGACACCCTCCATGCCGTGGATATGGGCATCGCCGAAGAGCGACTGCTTCCATCCCCCGAAGGAGTAGTACGCCATCGGGACCGGGATCGCGACGTTGATGCCGACCATGCCGACGGAGACGTCCCGGCGGAAGCGGCGGGCCGACGCGCCGTCGCGGGTGAAGATGGCGGTGCCGTTGCCGAACGGGTTGGCGTTGACCATGGCGATGGCTTCGTCCAGGGTGTCGACCCGTACCACCGAGAGCACCGGACCGAAGACCTCGTCCCGGTAGACCTGCATCCCCGGGGTCACCCGGTCGACCAGGCTCGGTCCGAGATAGAAGCCCTCGTCCCCACCGGGTACCTTGACGTCGCGACCGTCGAGCACCACCGTGGCCCCTTCGGCTTCGGCCGACGTCAGGTAGCCGGCGACCCGGTCGCGGTGGACCCGGGTGATGAGCGGCCCCATGTCCGAGGCGGGGTCGGTACCGGGACCGGTGGTCAGGGCACTCGCCCGCTCGGCCACGGCCGCGACCAGGGGGTCGGCATCGCCCACCACGACCACAGCCGAGACGGCCATGCAGCGCTCGCCCGCCGAGCCGTAGCCGGCCGCGACCAGCGCGTCGGCCGTCGATGGGAGGTCGGCGTCGGGGAGCACCACTGCGTGGTTCTTGGCCCCACCGAGCGCCTGGACCCGCGTGCCCGAGGCATTGGCGCGCTCGAAGACGTACGCCGCGACCGGGGTCGATCCCACGAAGGAGACCGCGGCGACACCGGTATGCCGGACCAGCGCGTCGACCGCCTCGGCATCACCGTGCACCACCGAGAAGACACCATCGGGCAGCCCGGCCTCGGCCCAGAGCTCCGCGACGAGCTCCGATGGCGACGGGTCGCGCTCGGAGGGCTTGAGCACGAACGTGTTCCCGCAGGCGATGGCCACCGGGTACATCCACATGGGCACCATCACCGGGAAATTGAACGGGGTGATCCCGCACACCACCCCGAGCGGCTGGCGGATCGAGGAGGCGTCGACCCCGGTCGAGACGTCCTCGGACCACTCGCCCTTGAGGAGATGGGGGATGCCGCAGGCGAACTCGACCACCTCGATCCCGCGGGCCACCTCCCCGCGTGCATCCTCGAACACCTTGCCGTGCTCGGCGGTGATCAGCCGGGCGAGGTCGTCGCGGTGGCGTGTGACGAGCTCGCGGAAGGCGAAGAGGATCCGGGTGCGGGTCGAAAGTGACGCGTCGCGCCACGACTCGAAGGCGCTCGTGGCGATCCCGACTGCCCGGTCGACATCTGCCGCGGTGGCGAGGACCACCTCCGCCGACTGCTCCCCGGTCGCCGGGTCGAACACGGGGGCGGTGCGGGCCGGACCTCCACCCTTGGCGCTCTCGGTCGATGTGCCGATCTGCTTCACAGGACGACGCTCCTCGGGGAGCCGGGCTCCCCCTGGTGGTGCCGGCCGGGCGGGGCCGGCCGGGTTCGCCGACCAGCGTACGCGGTGGACGCGCGCAGAGGGTCCGGGTTCGGGCCGTCCCGGGAAGCGCCGTTGCTCAGGCCGGTTCGTTCCGCTCGGCCCCGAACCGAGGTCCGTCGGCGTTCCGCATGCGCTCGGCCGGCTTGCCCTTCGAGACGACCGAAACGTCCCGGCCCGCCGCCTTCGCCCGCAGGGCACCGACCGTGGCCTGGTCCTTCGGGATCACGGAGAAGGGGTCGTAGTGAAACTCCCGCATGGCGTTCAGGTGCCGAAGCCGAGGATCCCGGACCGGGCCGCCGAGCCAGGCTGAACCCGAGCAGACTGAGCACGAACCCGAGGAGCGGCGATTACCCGACGGCCCGAACGCCGCCCGAGTCGGGACGCCCCCACCGACGAGAGGATGCGCACCCATGTACCAGCCGCCACTGGACCCCGAGCTCGCCCACCTGGCCGAGTTCGACGTCGGGTTCGGCGACGACGCGATCGATCTCGCCACGATCCGCGCCTCGATCGACGCCCTGCTCGAGCCCCCACCTGCCCGCCCCGGGATCATCGCCGACCGGTTCGAGATCGGTGCAGACCCACCGCTCCAATTGCACGCATTCGCTCCGACGACCGACCGCCCCCACCCGTGCCTCCTTTGGCTGCACGGCGGGGGGTACGTCATGGGATCCCCCCTGATCGACTCCGCCCGGATGCAGCAATGGGCGGTCGAGCTGGACTGCGTGACCGTCTCCGTCGACTACCGACTCGCCCCGGAGCATCCGTTCCCGGCCGCACACGAGGATGCGCGAGCCGCGCTCGCGTGGGTGCTCGACACGGCGAACGTGCTGGGCATCGACCCGACCAGGGTGGTCGTCGGGGGTGCGAGTGCCGGTGGCGGTCTCGCCGCCGCCCTCGCTCTCGCCGCACGGGACCTCGGTCAGACGCTCGCCGGGCAGCTGCTCTTCTACCCGATGCTCGACGACCGGCAGTGCACGGAGTCGAGCGGGTGGGACACCACGGTCTGGTCACCCAGCAACAACGCCTTCGGTTGGCGCGCCTATCTCGGACCGCTCGTTGGGGGCGCGGTCCCCCCCTATGCGGCGCCGGCGCGGGCGGAGGACCTGACTGGATCGGCGCGCGCGCTGCTCATCGTCGGCGGTGCGGACGGCTTCGTCGACGAGGACGTGGCGTACGCCACCGCCCTCACCCATGCCGGTGTGCCCACCGACCTGAGGGTGGTGGCGGGAGCTCCCCACGGGTTCGACCTCATGGCTCCGGATGCCGAGGCGTCCCGCGGGGTCCTCGAGCTGGCGACGTCGTGGCTCGCGTCGACCTTCCGGGCCGGGGCCCCGCAGCGTCCCTGAGCCCCGTCGATACCACGCGCTTCGCAATTGCTGACCAGGTCAGAAGGGATGCAGGCCCGAGAAGCTCGGCATCGCATCAGCGCGAGGGATGCGCCCATGACCTGCCTGTCCAGTTGTCGCCCGGCTGCAGCACCAGGAGGATTCGGCATGTCGATCCGAACCTTCTCCCTCTTCTTTGCAGCAAGGACGACCTCCTGCTCGCCATCCACGAGACGATCCTGGCATCGGAAGTCGAACCCAGACTGCGGAACCGGTGCGATGCGGTCTCCGACCCCGTCGCCAAGATCAAGACCTACTTCGGCGCCCTCTTCGAGCTGAGCGGCAAGACGGAACCGGCCACCCGGGCGTTCATGATCCAGCAGCACCGGCTGGCGGAGAGCAGACCTGACGACCTGGACCGGGCGATGGAACCCCAGGTGAACCTGCTCGCCGAGCTGCTGACCAACGCCTCGGCCGCAGGTCGGCTGCGCCCCGGACTCGATGCTGCACGTACCGCGCTGCTGATCCACCACCTCCTCCAGAGCACCATCGGGGCCCGCGTCGTCGGTTCGACGGCCTCCGTCGCCCTCTCGCCGGAGCAGGTGTGGGACTTCTGTGCCTCCGCTCTGGGCGCCGCCATCGACGAGCACCTGGTCGGAGGGGCATAGCCCTCGCCGCGCAGCGCTGAGCGTTAGCTGTTCGCGAGCTCGGCCCGGAGCTCCCTGCGGAGGACCTTTCCGGTCTCGGTGTAGGGAAGCTCGGGTCGGAAGACCACGGCATCGGGGGTCCACGACCCGCGCAGTCGACCCCGGACCCATTCCCTGATCTCGTCCTCGCTGACTGCGGTCTCGGGCCTGGCGACGACCACGGCGACCGTCCGTTGGCCCCAGTCGTCGTCGTCGACCCCCACCACGGCGCACTCGGCCACCCCAGGGTGGAGCAGGATCGCCTCCTCGATCTCTGCGGGCGCGATGTTCTCGCCGCCCCGGATGATCGTGTCGTCGGCGCGGCCGGCGATGAAGAGGTAGCCCTTGTCGTCGAGGTACCCGTTGTCCCGTGTCGCGAACCAGCCGTCCGGGTCGGCAGGGCGATCCGCGCCCAGGTACTCGCCGGAGACCTGTGGGCCGCGGACATGGATCTCCCCCACCACGGAGGGTCCGACCGCCGTCCCTGCAGCATCACGGATCTCGATCTCGACCCCGGGGACGGCTCTGCCGGCCGATCGCAGCCTCGCCCGAACCGACGGGTCCGCGTCGTCGACGCCCGAGCGGTGGTCCTCGGG
This sequence comes from uncultured Acidimicrobiaceae bacterium, assembly GCA_963725275.1. GTDB lineage: Bacteria > Actinomycetota > Acidimicrobiia > Acidimicrobiales > RAAP-2 > Bog-756. The sequence goes on from CAVRXS010000001.1 coordinate 415,088, forward strand.
GCCGAGCAGTGCGATGGTCGAGGCGGTCTCGGTGAGACCGTAGGCGTTCACGAACCCGACCTCCGGGAAGGCGCGCAGGGCCCGCTCGAGGACCGCGACCGGCATCGCAGCGCCGCCGTAGACGATGGACGTCAACGACGCGGGTGCCGTCCTGCCGGAGGCCTCGAGCGCATCCACGATCCGGGCGAGCATGGTCGGGACGACCATGGCGTGGGTGACCCCCTCCCGCTCGACGAGGGCGAGCCACTCCTCGGGATCGAACGCGTCGAGGTAGACCACCCGCCTCCCCCCGTAGAGGTTGGTCAGCACATGGGCGACGCCGGCGATGTGGTACGGCGGGACCGCGACCAACGCTGCGTCCGCGGGCGTCGCCGAGCAGAACTCGACGGTCCCGAGGACATAGCTGGTGAGGTGCCGATGCCGGAGCACGACGGCCTTCGGCTCCGAGGTCGTCCCGCTGGTGTACAGCAGCACGGCGATCGCGTCGGCATCGGGGTCCGCAGGCTCGACGGCGCCCGAGGAGCCGAGTTCGAGGAACTCAGCCGCGCTGACCGCGGTGTACCCGTCTCCGACGAGACCGGGGAGCTGATCCTCGGTCGCGACGACGAAGGCACCGGGATGCCTGGTCAGGATCTCCTTCCGCCGGGTCTCCGCGAGCCGGAAGTTGAGCGGGATCAGGGGGATGCCCGCCGCAGCGGCTGCGAAGACCGCAACGGGGAAGGCCAGGCTGTTGGTGGCACCGAACGCAAGGGAGGAGGCCCCGCTCCGGGCGAGCGCGGACCCGATGCGCAGCGCGCGATCCCGGAGTTCACCGCTCGTCAGGTCGGTGTCCCCCATGCGGAAGACGACCCGGTCGGGATCGGCCGAGCTCGCCATGTCGAGCAGTAGGAGGAGGTTCATCGCGCCGTCCGCCGCAGATCAGCGCGGGGTGTCCCCACCACGGTCATTTCGGAGCGAACCGTTGGCCGGCGTCGAGCCGGATCGTCCCTCCGTTGAGCATCGGGTTCTCAACGATGGCAAGGACCAGCTTGGCGTACTCCTCGGGACGTCCCATCCGCTTCGGGAAGGCGGCGTCCGCGGTCAGCCGGTCGGCGAAGTCGTCGGGTATCCCCGAGGTGATCCCGGTGAGGAAGAGGCTCGGTGCGATGGTGTCGACCCGGATCCCGTAGGAGCCCAGCTCTCGCGCCATGGTGAGCGTCATGCCGGCGATGCCGGCCTTTGCGGCGGAATAGGCGACCTGGCCGATCTGCCCCTCGAACGCCGCGATCGACGCGGTATTGATGATGACGCCACGCTCCCCGTCCTCGGGCTCGTTGTGCTCCATGTGCGCAGCCTGGAGGCGGTTGAGGTTGAACGTCGCGATGAGATTGAGCTCGATCACCCCCCGGAAGTCCTCGAGCGGATGCGGTCCGGACTTGCTCAGCGTCTTCTTGGCGATCCCCCCGCCGGCCGTGTTCACGGCGATGTGCAGCCCACCGAGCAGCTCGACCGCACCTGCAAGCGCTTGTTCGGTGCCCGCCGCATCGGTCACGTCGCAGGGGCAGAAGGTCGTGCCGCCGCCGATCTCCGCCGCGGCCGCCTCCCCCGCCGACGTCGGCAGGTCCAGGATCGCCACCGCGGCGCCGCGCTTGACGAGCAGGTCCGCACTCGCTCTCGCCATGCCGGACGCCCCACCGACGACGACCGCCTTCTTGCCGGCACATTCCATGTGTCTCTCTCCTCCGCAGCGTTGCTTGTCTCGACGCCTGCCGGTGTACGGATCCTCGCGTCGGGCCTCGTCGAGCAGGCAGTATCGCAGGATCCGGTGGGTGCCCGGCCCGGCGGCGGTCACCGCCTGGCTCGGCGGTCCTGCCGGACCCACTCCGAAGAATGCGGTTCTCCGGTCCCGCGCACGCTAGTCGTCCACTATTCGGGTCGCCAAAACGCCCGGCACGGGCCGGCTACGACTTCCCCTTGAATCCCAGGAGCCTCAGGACGAACATGCCGAACCGGTTCGGCGGCTTCGCTTCCTCCGCCGCTCTGGCCTCGGCTTCGTGCCCGCCCGTGACGTGGTACGAGAACCCCGTGTAGCCCTTGCCGAACCCGGTGTATTTCGGCATCGGGCTACTCGTCACCAACGGCGGTCGGCACCAATGGCGAGGGGTGGTTCGGCTGGTACAGACCCACCTCACCCCCGCCGGGAAGTGCGATCGTGGTGACCGATCCCCGAGCGCGCCACCGCCACCTCCGAGCACCGGACGCCTTTGTGGTCGAGTGCCTGCATCTCCGCGTCCAGGTCGTCCACCATGAGATAGAGCTCGGCGCGGTTGTCATCGGCGGGATGCACGGCCACCTCCGCCGGCGGCAGCGCGAAGATCAGCCAGTCGTGGCCGGCGTCCACCCAGGGGAACCCGAGGACGTCCCGGAAGAAGGAGCGGTCTGCGGCCGCATCGGTGCTGTGCACGATCACATGGGCACCAAAGATCATGGATTGCTCCGGGGGTGAGACTCGAACTCACAACCTAGCGGTTAACAGCCGCTTGCTCTGCCGATTGAGCTACCCCGGATTCAGGCCCACGACGGCGGGATCCATCTTCGGATCCGGCCCGGTGTGCGTGAGGAGATTAGCCCGTCGTCACCCGTCCGACGGTGGGAGATGCACGGCGCCGCGAACCGGGGCACAATGACCCGATGAAGACACCGATCGCCGCCGCCGCGGCCTTCTGCGTGGGCTACGCCCTGGGTTCGAGGGGTACCGCCGGCCAGCGGCTCCGGGTCGTCGGGCAGGCACGGCGCAGCACCCCGGTGGCGGGCACAGCGAACCTGGCGGGTGCGAAGGCCAAGGCCGTCGTCCTGCTGGGGGCCGAGCGGGTCCGGGACACGATCGGGGTTCGCCTCGGATGGCGCGACGGCGACGAGGCGGCCGACGCCCTGGTGGTCGAGATGGCCGGCGACCTGGCCTCGGCGCTCAAGGGCCGACGGGTCTCCGCCTGACCGCTCGCCGGCAACTGGCCGGAGTGCCGGTCAGTCCTCTTCGAGGTAGTCGCGGAGCAGCTGGGCAGACTCCGGTCGCCGCAGCTTTGCGAGGGTCTTCGCCTCGATCTGGCGGATCCGCTCACGCGTCACGCCGAACGCCTGCCCGACCTCCTCCAGGGTCCGGATCTTGCCGTCCTCGAGCCCGAAGCGGAGCCGGACCACGTCCTGCTCCCGCGGCGAGAGGTGACCGAGCGCCTCACGGAGCGCGTCGTCGAGCATCATCCGGGCCGCGGCGTCGTCGGGAACCACGGCTTCGCGGTCCTCGATGAGGTCGGAGAGGCTGAAGTCGTCCTCGTCACCCATGGGCTGCTCGAGCGAGACCGTGTCCTGATTGATCCGCTGGATCTCCCGCACCTTGTCGATGGTGAAGTCCACCCGGCCGGCGACCTCCTCGGCGCTCGGCTCGCGTCCGAGCTCCTGGAGGAGCTGGCGCTGGGCCCACACCACCTTGTTGATGGTCTCGACCATGTGCACCGGGATACGGATGGTCCTCGCCTGATCGGCGATGGCCCGGGTGATCGCCTGGCGGATCCACCAGGTCGCGTATGTCGAGAACTTGAACCCCTTGGTGTGGTCGAACTTCTCGACGGCCCGCATGAGCCCGAGGTTCCCTTCCTGGATGAGGTCGAGGAAGGCGAGGCCCCGGTTGCGGTAGCGCTTGGCGATCGACACCACCAGGCGCAGGTTCGCCTCGATGAGCGCCTCTTTGGCCTGCTGACCGCGTCGCACGGCCAGCCGGTCGGTGGTTCGTTCGGTCCGGCTGAACTCCCCGTCCGCGATCTCGTCGGCGGCCAGCCGTGCCGAGGCCTCGTTCCCGGCCAGGATTCGCTCGGCGAGCTCCACCTCGAGCGAGGCGTCGAGGAGCTTCACCTTGCCGATCTCCTTCAAGTACATGTGGACCGGATCGGCGGTCGAGCCCCGGAAGCTGTCCCCCTCGCCGAACCCGTCGCTCGCCGCGCTCCGTGGAGCCCGCGGCTTCTTCGGCACCCGGGGCGGTGCAACCAGGGTCTCCGCCGTGGCAGCAGGGCCGCGGCCGTTGGCGTGGGTGCGCACCGCGACCTGTTCCGGTACCACGAGGACATCGAGGGTGGCCGCCTCCTCGCCCTGCCCCGCCGGGTAGCACTCGCGCAGGTGTCCGGAGACTTCGTGGGCGACCGCGACCGACATCGGGACGATGGTCGTCTCGCCTGTGTCGTAGGTGAACTCGATCCCGGCGGCACGGATCCGCTCGACCATCCCGGTGATGAGGTCGGCGCTCAACTCCACCGATCGGAGCACCGTCATCACCTCGTCCTGGGTCAGACCGCCCTGGAGGCGCCCCCGCTGGATGAGTGCTTCGAACTGGTCGACCGGGAGTACGTCGAGCGGAGACAACCCTGGATCGTCCCTCCCCGTTATGTGACGTGGCGGGACTGCCTGCCTGGCCGTCATCCGCCGTGCCCCGTGCCAATCATCTGCGACCTCACCACCAGCCAGGCTACCAACCTGTTCGACGCCACGACCGAGGTGCGGGGATCGTCCAGCTCCTGGAGCCAGACGGCCACCGATGCAGCCTCCTCCATGGCCGGTGCCGAACTGCGGGCTTCGACGGTGAGGACGGGGAGCTCACGGCGCACGACGTCTCGGACCAGCTGAGCCACCACCTCGTCGGGATCGGACCGTGGCTCCTCCACGGTCAAACGCACGAGCAGGGACTGGACCTCCGGCGGCGCCTCGTCGATGGCCCGATGGAGATCGTCGGCCTCCACCAGCGCCTCGAAGGCGGCACGCTGCACGGGGTCGCTGAACAGCGCCGCCTCCAGCCGGTCACCGACCTCCTCCGGTCGGTGGATGGCCAGGCGCAGGGCCTCGAGCCCGGGCCGGAACTCGCGCACCGCGGCGCCGGCGTCGCGCCGAGGGGCTCGCACGGCGGGGCCGTCCGGGCCGCCCGCTTGACCGGGGGACGATCGCCGCACCGGAGACTCCGCACCGTCCGCCGGGGTCTTCGGACCCTCCCGGCGGATGCGTTCGAGACGGTCCCGGAGCGAGGTGGGCTCGAGGTGACACCGCTCGGCGACCCGCATCACGTACTGGTCGCGGACCAGATCGTCGGGGTGCTCGGCCACTGCCACGAGCGCACGGTCCGCCCCTCGGGCCCTGCCCTCAGCGGTCGAGAAGTCGGCGGCATCGAGGATGCGCCCGAGCCGGAACTCGAGGAAGGGCTTGGCCCCCTCGACAGCGGCCCGCAGGGCCCCGGGATCGTTCCGGGCCAGGTCGGCGGGGTCGGTCCCGGGGGCGAGCGCAGCGACAGCCACGTCGACCTCGAGGCGACGCTCCCATTCGTAGAAGCGGCCGGCAGCCGACTGTCCGGCCCCGTCTGCGTCGAACGCCAGCACGATCCGGGTGGCGAAGTTCTTGAGCAGGCGCACGTGCTCCTCGGCGAGGGCCGTGCCACAGGTTGCGACGGCTCGGGGAACCCCGGCCTCGAAGCAGCCGATCACGTCGGTGTACCCCTCGCAGACCACCACCTCGCCCGTCGCGATGATGTCGTGCTTCGCCCAGTTGAGGGCGTAGAGGGTGCGTCGCTTCGAGTAGATCGGTGTCTCGGAGGAGTTCTTGTACTTGGCCGGGTCGGGGCTGCCCGGCAGCACCCGACCCCCGAAGGCCACGGGATGGCCGGAGGGATCGCAGATCGGGAACAGCACACGGGAGCGGAAGGCGTCCTGGACCCGGCCCTTGCGGTTGACGAACCCCAGCCCGGACCCGACTGCGACCTCCTCGCTCAGGTGCAGTGCGGCACAGAGGGTGTCCCACCCGTCCGGGGCCCATCCGAGGCGGAACCGGCGCACGACCTCCCCCCCGTACCCGCGGCTGCGCAGATAGTCGCGCGCATGGCCGGCGTCGGCTCCGGTCATCAGGCGCTGGTGGTACCACTCCGTGGCCTCCTCCATGGCGTCGAGGAAGACCTTGCGGCGTTGGCTGTTCCGCCCCGCGCCACCTTCCTCCCGGATGGTGATGCCGGCCCTGTCGGCGAGGCGGCGCACCGCGTCGACGAAGTCGAGGTGCTCGGTGGCGCGGACGAAGCTGATGGCGTCGCCCCGCTCCTGGCACCCGAAGCAGTAATAGAGCCCCGCTTCGGCGTTGACGCTGAACGAGGGCGTCTTCTCGCCGTGGAACGGGCAGAGCCCCACCCAGCGCTGCCCCTGCCGCTTGAGGGCTGCGTGCTCCCCGACCAGAGCCACGATGTCGGTGGCAGCCCGGACCCGCGCCACGTCCTCGTCGGGAATGCCCATGGCAGGACGGTACTCTCGCTACCTCGCCGACCGGGTCGGACCCCTGGGTGACCGCGCGGCGGCTTTGCCCACCGATCGGGCGGACGAGGCCTTCTTGACCGGGGCCTTCCTGGTCTGGACCTTCTTGGTCTGGACCTTCCTGGCCGGTGTGTTCTGTGCCGTGGCCTTCTTTGCCGGGGCCCTCCCCGACGAACCGTTGGCCCGTGCGGCTGCCGTCTTGGTCTTCGCTCCGATGGCGGCATCGCCGGACAGCACTGCCTGGGCTGCGGCCAGCCGCGCGATGGGCACCCGGAACGGCGAACAGCTCACATAATCGAGACCGGCGGCAGCGAAGGTCGCGATCGACTCGGGATCGCCTCCGTGCTCGCCGCAGACCCCGACCTTGAGGGTCGGCCGCGTGGCCCGGCCGCGCTCGACACCGAGGCGGACCAGTTCGCCGACGCCGTCCGGATCGACCACCTCGAAGGGGTTCCGCTTGAGGAGACCCTCCTCGAGATAGGCGGACATCATCCGTCCTTCGACATCGTCGCGGCTGAACCCGAAGGTCATCTGGGTCAGGTCGTTGGTCCCGAAGGAGAAGAAGTCGGCCACTTCGGCGATCTCGCCGGCACGGAGCGCGGCCCGCGGTGTCTCGATCATCGTCCCGATGAGCACCTCGAGCGAGCCCGTCGCCTTCCTGGCGCCCCTGGATCGGGCAGCCGTGGCTGCGGGAGCCAGCGCAGCCGCCGTCTCGGCCTCGGCGACGGCGCCCTCCACCCACGAACGGGCCAGGGCCATCTCCTCGCGGCTCACGGTCAAGGGGATCATGATCTCCACGATCGGGTGACCTCCGGCGGCCACACGGTCGAGCGCGGCCTCCATCAGGGCCCGCACCTGCATCGCGTACAACCCCGGCTTGATCACCCCGAGACGCACCCCGCGGGTGCCGAGCATCGGGTTGACCTCGTGCCAGCTCTTGGCCGCCTCGTAGAGCTTGGCTTCCTCGTCGGTCAGCCCGACGGTCGCCTCCTTGACGGCGAGCTCCTGGGTGTCGGGAAGGAACTCGTGCAGCGGCGGGTCGAGCAGCCGGATGGTGACCGGCAGCCCGTCCATGGCCTCGAGGATCGACTCGAAGTCGGCCCGCTGCGCGAGGCGAAGTGCCTCGAGGGCGGCCTCCTCCTCCACCTCGGTCGCGGCGAGGATCATCCTCCGCACCACCGGGAGCCGGTCCTCGGCGAGGAACATGTGCTCGGTCCGGCACAGTCCGATGCCCTCGGCCCCGTGTGCGCGGGCGTTGGTCGCGTCGGCCCCGTTGTCGGCGTTGGCCCGCACGCCGAGGTGTCCGGACCGCACGTCGTCGGCCCAACCCAGGATCGTCTCGAACTCCGGGGGCGTCTCGCCCTGGATGACCGGGACCTGGCCGAGCACTACGGTGCCGTTCGTACCGTCCACCGAGATCCACTCGCCCTCGGCCACGACCACGTCGCCGACCGAGAAGGACCCGGGGCCGATGCGCAGGGACTCGGCGCCGACAACCGCGGGCTTGCCCCAACCGCGGGCCACCACCGCCGCGTGGCTGACCAGACCACCGCGGGCGGTGAGGATGCCCTTCGCGGCCAGCATCCCGTGCACGTCCTCGGGAGAGGTCTCACTGCGCACGAGCACCACCGGCTCGCCCCGTGCCGCTGCAGTCTGCGCGTCGTCCGCGGTCAGGTACACCCGGCCGACGGCGGCCCCGGGTGAGGCCGCCAGACCCTTCACCAGCACCGGGTGCCCGGTCGAGGCGAACCGCGGATGGAGGACCTGCTCGAGATGCTCGCCGGTGATCCGGCCGAGGGCTTCCTCCCTGGTCAGGGCCATCGATCGCTCCCCCACCATGTCGACGGCCATCCGGAGCGCGGCCCGGCCGGTCCGCTTGCCGACCCGGGTCTGGAGCATCCACAGCTTGCCCTGCTCGATGGTGAACTCGGTGTCGCACATGTCGCGGTAGTGGCGCTCGAGCCGTGCGAAGATCGCGAGCAGCTCCTTGTGGATGACCGGGAAGCGGTCGCGGAGCGCCGCCAGTGGCTCGGTGTTCCTGATCCCCGCCACCACGTCCTCACCCTGCGCATTGACCAGGAAGTCGCCGTACTCGCCGACTGCTCCGGTCGCCGGGTCACGGGTGAAGCCCACGCCTGTTCCGGAGTTGTCGTCGCGATTGCCGAAGACCATCGCCTGGACGTTGACCGCGGTGCCGAGGTCGTGGGCGATCCGCTCCTGCACCCGGTAGGCCACCGCCCGCGGACCGTTCCACGAGGCGAAGACGGCCTCGATGGCCCCGCGCAGCTGCTCGTCCGGATCCTGCGGGAAGGGCGACCCGGTATGGCGTTCGACGATCTGCTGGTAGGCGTCGACCAGATAGTGCAAGAGCTCGATGGGGATCCCGGCGTCCGACGAGGTCCCGGCCAGCTCTTTGGCCGCGTCGAGCAGCGTGTCGAATTCCTCCCCTGGGACGTCCAGCACGATCCGGCCGTACATCGCAACGAAGCGCCGGTACGAGTCGTAGGCGAAGCGCTCGTCGTCGGTCTGCTTGGCCAGTCCGACCACGGAGGCATCGTTGAGGCCGAGGTTGAGGACCGTGTCCATCATCCCCGGCATCGAGAACTTGGCGCCCGAACGGACCGACACCAGCAGCGGGTCGGCCGGGTCGCCGATCCGCTTCCCCATCTTCTGCTCCAGGCGGGCACGCGCCTTGACGATCTCGCCGGTCAGCCCCTCCGGCCATCCGTCCTCCATGTAGGTCCGGCATGCGGTGGTGGCGATGGTGAACCCCGGAGGCACCGGCAGCGCCGAGCACCGAGGTCATCTCGGCGAGGTTGGCGCCCTTGCCCCCGAGGAGGTCCTTCATCTCCATCGGCGGCTTGCGGTGCGAGTGGTCGAAGTCGAAGACGTACGGCATCGGGCGGGGTCTCCTCTGGCGGCAAGTCCGCGGTGGCACGGAAGGGGAACGATCGGCACGCTGCCGTGGTCGCCGACGGAAAGCCTACCCGGAGGGAATCGGGCCACCGGACCCCGGACGGCTCCGGGTCAGGTGGCGTCGAGGCGGCCGCGGATGGTGGCCAGCAGGTCGTCGACCGGCACGCGGACCTGCTCGGTGGTGTCGCGATCGCGGACGGTCACCGCGCGGTCCTCGAGCGAGTCGAAGTCGACGGTCACGCACCACGGCGTGCCCACCTCGTCCTGTCGGCGGTAGCGCTTGCCGATGGACTGGGTGGTGTCGTAGTCACACATGACGTGGGCCTGGAGGGTCTTGAGCACTTCGCGGGCGAGGGGCTCGAGGGTCTCCTTCTTGGAGAGCGGGAGCACCGCGACCTGATACGGGGCGAGCCGCGGGTCGAGCCGAAGCACCACCCGGGCCTCGCCGCCGACCTCGTCCTCGGTGTACGAGGAGAGGAGGAAGGCCATCATCGCCCGGGTGGCCCCCGCGGCCGGCTCGATCACGTAGGGGACGTAGCGCTCGTTGGTGCCCGGGTCGAAGTACTCGAGGCGCTCGCCGGACGCGGCGGCATGGGCCTTCAGGTCGAAATCGGTCCGGTTCGCGATCCCCTCGAGCTCGTCCCATCCCCACGGAAAGCGGTACTCCACGTCGGCCGTGGCCGTCGAGTAGTGGGAGAGCTCCTCGGACCCGTGATGGCGCAGACGCAGATCGGAGGCGGGGATGCCGAGGTCCCGGTACCAGCGGTAGCGCTCGTCGACCCAATACTCGAACCACCGGTCCGCCTCTGGCGGGGGGACGAAGTACTCCATCTCCATCTGCTCGAACTCACGGGTCCGGAAGACGAAGTTCTGGGGGGTGATCTCGTTGCGGAAGGACTTTCCGACCTGTGCGATCCCGAACGGGGGACGCTTGCGGGTGGTCATGAGCACGTTGGCGAAATTGATGAACATGCCCTGGGCCGTCTCGGGACGCAGGTAGGCGACGGCGCCCTCGTGCTCGAGCGGGCCGGCATGGGTCTTGAACATGAGGTTGAAGGCGCGGGCCTCGGTGAACTCGGTCGACCCGCAGGACGGGCAGACCCCCTCGATCTTGTCCTCCCGCCACCGCTGGTGGCAGTGGCGGCAGTCGACGAGCGGATCGGTGAAGTTGGAGAGGTGGCCCGACGCCTCCCAGACGGCAGGCGGCGAGAGGATCGCCGCGTCGAGACCGACCACGTCGTCCCGCCGCTGGACCATTGCCTCCCACCAGGCGTTCTTGACGTTCCGCAGCAGGTTCACCCCGAGTGGCCCGTAGTCGTAGGTGGATCGGAACCCGCCGTAGATCTCGGCAGACTGGAAGATGAAGCCGCGCCGTTTGCAGAGACCGACCACCTTCTCCATCAGGTCGGCGCGCACCCCGTCCGCGTCGACGGGGTCGTCCGGCTCAGGCATAGAGGGGCATCGTACCGGCTGCGCCGGGACCGCCGACCCGTACGATCGCGCCCTCCGGGTCGCGCAGACGGGCGGTCACCGCGTTGGCCAGGAGGCGGCCCCGAAGGGTCAGCACGGCCCGACCGTCGACCCGGTTGACCAGCCCCTCGAGGTCCGGGTCGTCGGGCAGGGCGCCGCTCGGGACGCCCGCCGGCGTGCGGAGGGAGAGGGCGAGTGCCTCGACACGCCGCCGCGCCTCGTCGAGCACCTCCTCGCCGGCGGTCGTCGCCCGGTCGGCCGCCACGAGGGACACGTACCGGTCCGGCGTGCGGACGTTCCACCATCGCCGCCCGCCACGGTGGGAATGGGCGGCCGACCCGATCCCGCGGTACTCGCCCTGGGCCCAGTAGAGGCGGTTGTGGCGGCAGCCGTGCCCGTCGCGCGCCCAGTTGGAGATCTCCTCCCACCGGTAGCCCGCCCCGGTCAGCACCCGGTCCGCCGTCTCGTAGCGATCGGCCTGGACGTCGTCGACCGGGTGCCGGTCGGGCGACGTGCTGAGCGGTGTGCCGGGCTCGACGCTGAGCAGGTACACGCTCAGATGGGGCGGGGACGCCGGCAGTTCGAGCACCTCGCCGAGACTGCGTGCCCAGTCCTCGTCCCGCTCGCCGGCGCCGCCGATGATGAGGTCGAGGTTCCACGACGTGAATCCCGCCGAGGCCACCGCGGCGGCCGCATGGGCGATCTCCTCGGTGCCGTGCCGGCGACCGAGGCCCTCGAGCACGTGGGGTACGGTCGACTGCACGCCGAGCGAGACCCGGGTGACCCCGCCCGCCCGGTACGCCTCGAGGCGGCGCGGCTCGACGTCCTCGGGGTTGCACTCGACGGTGACCTCGGCGCCGGGATGTCGGGGCACCGCGTCGAGGATCGAGACCAGGAGGTCGGCCGGCAGTCTCGTCGGCGTGCCGCCGCCGAAGAAGACCGAGGTGGCCGGCGGCATCCCCTCCCGCTCGACGGCTCGGACCAGCTCGGTCACGCACGACGACGCATAGGCCTCCATCAGATGGTCGCGGTCGGTGTAGGTCGCGAACGCGCAGTAGTCGCAGCGGTGCCGGCAGAACGGCACGTGCACGTAGACGCCGAACGGAGCCGGCTCCCCCGGCGCCACGACGCCCACCTCAGGTCACCTGGCCGGTGTGGACCGATCGCAGCCGCCGATCGAGGTGCACCTCGATCGCTTCGGTGGCCAGGGCCCCGATCTCGTCGGTCACGGCCGAACGGGGCTCGGCGAGCACCCCGGACAACCCGCCCCCGAGGGTGCGCCGCAGCAGCAACAGCCCCTCGGGGGTCAGCGGACGCCCTCGCCGGCAGGTGCGGCAGAGCACGCCGCCCTCGAACAGGTCGAAGGCCACGAGCTGCGCGTCCTCGTCCTGGCCGCACGAGACGCAGGAGTCGAGCACGGGTGCCGATCCCTCGAGGGCGAGCACCTTGAGGAAGAACCCGGGGGCCACCATCGGTGAGGGGTGAATGGCGAGCGCCCCGATCGCGCCGACCGCCATCTCGTAGAGGCGGGGGTTGGCGTGCCGCTCCTGGCCGACCTGGTCGACCACCTCGAGCATCGAGAGGGCGGCCGACATCCGGTCGAGGTCCTCGCGCACCGCCCGGAAGGTGTCGATGGTCTCGACCTGGTTGATGGTGTCGAGGTCCCCGCGGCCCTGCCATCCGAGCAGGGCTACATGGGTCAGCGGCTCGAGCCGCGAGCCGAACTTGGAGGTCGTGCGGCGCACTCCTTTGGCCACGGCCCGCACCTTGCCGTGCCGCTCGGTCATCAGCGTCACGATCCGGTCCGCCTCGCCGAGCCGGATGGTGCGTACGACCACCCCCCGATCGCGGAACTGGCTCATGGCGACGTGCCGGGCCCCTCCGGAGCACCGGTGGCCCCGGGCCCGTCGGGGCCGCTCGCCGGAGCACTGCGGTGGCTGCGACCGCCGAGCAGGTTGCTCGCGGCGATGAGCCCGAGCAGGACCGGCGGGACGACCACCAACGGGAGCACCGCCGAGAACCCGGCCATGGCCATCAGCACCACCCCGGCGTAGACGAGGAGGCCGACCACCCAGCCGGTCACGATCCAGACGCCCCCGACGTCATCGGTCTCACGTGGTCCCCGAGGAGCATCGGCGGCCATCAGGTGACCCCTCCGTACCGTCGCTGGCGGCGCTGGAAGTCCCGCACCGCCGCGAAGAGGTTGGCGCGGCGGAAGTCCGGCCAGAGCACGTCGTCGAAGACCAGCTCGCTGTAGGCGAGCTGCCAGAGGAGGAAGTTCGAGATCCGGTGCTCGCCCGAGGTGCGGATGACCAGGTCCGGGTCGGGCTGGTCGGGGAAGTACAGACGCGAGCGGATGGCCTTCTCGGTGACCTTGTCCGGGCGGACGCCGTCGGCGACCAGGTCCCGCACCGCGTCGACGATCTCGGCCCGGCCCCCGTAGTTGAAGGCCATGGTCAAGGTGCAGCGTCGGTTGTGCCTGGTCAACTCCGTGGACTCGTCCATGCGCCGGAGCACCCGCTTGGGGACCCGCCAGTCGCGGCGACCGGCGAAGCGGATCCGGACCCCCTTCTCGTGCAGCTCGTCGCGCCGGCGGACCAGGAGGCTCTCGTTGAACCCCATCAGGTAGCGAACCTCGTCGGGTGGCCGCCGCCAGTTCTCGGTGGAGAAGGCGTACATGGTGATCCAGGGGATGCCGAGCTCGAGGGCGCCTTCGACCGCGTCGAGCAACGCTGCCTCGCCGGCTGCGTGGCCCTCGGTGCGCGGCAGGCCGCGGCGGGCCGCCCAGCGGCCGTTGCCGTCCATGACGCAGGCCACATGCGTCGGGATCGGACCTCCGGAAAGGTCGGCGGAAGTGACCGCGGCTGCGGCACCCCCTTCGCCGCCTCCGGCACCCGTCCGGTCGTCGTCCACCCTGCGAACCTATCCCCTGTGCCGACGGATCCGTCCCACCCGTCACGCCCCGGACCCACGGTGGTTGAGTCCCGGGCCCCACGGGGGCTAGACCCTCCCCATGACCCCCGAGGCCGCGTTGGCTATCTTCGCGGCCGGACTGGCGGCCGGCACCGTCAACGTGATCGTCGGATCCGGCTCGCTGATCACGTTCCCGACCTTGCTCGCGCTCGGCTATTCGCCGGTGCTGGCCAACGTCTCAAACACGGTCGGTCTCGTGCCGGGCAGCGTGAGCGCGGTCGTGTCCTACCGGCACGAACTGGCCGGGCAGCGCACCCGACTGCTCCGGCTCGGCTCGGCTTCGCTGACCGGTGGTGCGGCCGGCGCGGTCCTCTTGCTGACCCTTCCCCACAGCGTCTTCAAGGCGGCGGTCCCCGCACTCATCGCCCTGGCGACCCTGCTCATGGCTGTCCAGCCCAGGATCGGCCGCTGGATGGACGCCCGCGGTGACCGACCGCGACACGGCGGACCGGTCCTGCTGGCCGGCGTCTTCTTGTCCGGTATCTACGGCGGGTACTTCGGGGCCGCCCAGGGCGTGATCCTCATCGCGCTGCTGGCCGTCTTCATCGACGACGACCTCCAGCGCCTCAACGGCACCAAGAACGCTCTGGCCCTCACCGTCAACGCGGTGGCCGCGGTGCTGTTCGTCCTCACCACCGCCGTCTCCTGGTCGGTGATCGTGCTCATCGCCATCGGGTCGGCGATCGGTGGACAGCTCGGCGGACACCTCGGCCGCCGGCTGCCCGCGGCCGTGCTGCGGTGGTGCATCGTGACCGTCGGGACCGGGGTGGCCCTCGGGCTCGCCGTCGAGTGGCATTGACCGCGCACGCCTGACGCGCAGAGACATGGATGCCGACGGCGTCCGGCCGTCGCAGGACCATCGGGGTGGCCCGGTAGTGTCGGCCAATGCCCGACGAGGTGACCGCCACCCTGGCCGAGGTGGCCGCTCGGCTGCCCGGGGGCGGCGAGGCGCGCGTCGGCCAGGCGGAGATGGCCCGTGCCGTCGCCGACGGGGTGGCCGGTCGCCGCCATCTCGTGGTCCAGGCCGGCACCGGGACCGGCAAGTCGCTCGCCTACCTCGTGCCTGTTCGCGCTCTCCGGCGAACGAGTGGTCGTGGCCACCGCGACCAAGGCCCTCCAGGACCAGCTCGCATCGAAGGACCTGCCGCTCGTTGCCGAGTCCATCGCGAGCGGCCTCTCCTTCGCCGTGCTCAAGGGACGGAGCAACTATCTCTGCGTGCAGCGGGTCTCCGAGATCGGGGGACGCGGCGAGCAGCTGACCCTCTCCGCGGCGTCGGCCGACCCGCCTGACGCCGACGACACGCTCCGGGCGCAGGCAGCAGAGGGCCCCGCCGATCCGGGCGGCCTGGCCGACCAGGTACGGCAGCTGGTCCGCTGGGCGGACGACACCACCACCGGAGACCGGGCCGAGCTCCCCTTCGAGCCCCACTTCCGTGCCTGGGCCATGGTCTCGACAACCGCCCGCGAGTGCCCGGGCGCGTTCCGGTGCCCCTCCGGCCGGGAGTGCTTCGCCGAGGAGGCGCGGAGCCGGGCCGCCGAGGCGGACGTGGTGGTGGTCAACACCCATCTCTACGGCGCGCACCTGGCCAGCGGGGCGCGGTCCTCCCGCCCCATACGGTGGTCGTCTTCGACGAGGCGCACGAGGTCGAGGACGTGATGACCGATTCGCTCGGTCTCGAGGTCGGGCCCGGCCGCTTCCGTGCCCTGGCCGGTGCGGCCCGCCCGATGCTGGCCGGCACGGACACGGCCGCGGTTCGCGCGCTCGACGACGTGGCCGACCTCGCCGACGCCCTCGCGCGGGCGCTCCGCCCCTGGGCGGGACGTCGCATCCCAGCGGGCGCCCGTCCCGGGACCGGTTCGCCGGCGGAGGGGTCCGATGACGGCCCGGCCACCGGCGACCCCGACATCGGCACCGTCCTGGCCCTGGCCTCGGGCCGGGTCGGGCGTCTCGTCGACAGCCTCCGCCAGGCCGGTCGCGAGGCCGGCGACGAGGAGCCGACCGACAGGCGGGCCCGCCGCGACCGGGTGCTCCTCGCCGCCGGCCACCTGGACTCGGACCTCGCGCGCCTGGCCTCGCCGACCGACGACGAGGTGGTCTGGGTGGACGATGATCCGCGCGGCGCCTCCCTGCGGCTCTCCCCGGTCGACGTCGGCCCGGTCCTCGCCGAGCAGCTCTGGGGAACGGTCACCGGGGTGCTCACCTCGGCCACCGTGCCGCTCGGGCTCGTCGAGCGTCTCGGGATGCCGGAGGAGACCGACGTCCTCGACGTCGGGAGCCCGTTCGCCTACCGCGAGCACGCGCTGCTCTACGTGGCCCGGACCCTGCCCGACCGACGGCGACCCGAGTCGGAGCCCGCCCTCCACGACGAGCTCGAGAGCCTCATCACCGCGGCCGGCGGACGCACCCTGGCGCTGTTCACCAGTTGGCGGGCCATGCGTGCCGCAGCCGAGGTCCTCGGCACACGGGTGCCCTTTCCGATTCTCTCCCAATCGGACCTGCCCAAGCCGGCCCTGCTCGAGGCGTTCCGCTCCGACGAGGCGGCGTGCCTCTTCGCCACGCTCGGGTTCTGGCAGGGGGTCGACGTGGTCGGGCGCACGCTCAGCCTGGTCACGATCGACCGGATCCCCTTCCCCCGCCCCGACGACCCGGTGCTCGAGGCCCGCCGCGAGCGGGCGGGGCCGGGCGCCTTCTCGATCGTGGACCTCCCCCGGGCAGGCACCCTCCTGGCCCAGGGTGCCGGACGCCTCATCCGCACGGCCACCGACCGCGGGGTGGTCGCCGTGCTCGACAGCCGCCTGGCCACCGCCCGCTACCGCGGCGCACTCCTGACCCGGGTGCCCCCGATGCGCCGCACGGTCGACCGGGCCGAGGTGGTCGCGTTCCTGCGG
This sequence comes from uncultured Acidimicrobiaceae bacterium, assembly GCA_963725275.1. Taxonomy (GTDB): domain Bacteria; phylum Actinomycetota; class Acidimicrobiia; order Acidimicrobiales; family RAAP-2; genus Bog-756. Next base: position 431,641 of record CAVRXS010000001.1, read on the forward strand.
GCCGTGACCGCCGGGGGCTGACCGGCACACGGTCCCCGGTCCCGGACGCGAGTCGCCGGTAGGCTCGGGCGGCCATGGAGCCCCCGCCGCTGGTCAGTGTCGTGCTGGCCACCAACCGCTCGGGTCCCTTCCTCGGCATGGCCCTCGACGCACTTGCCGCCCAGACCTGGACCGAGTGGGAGCTGGTCATCGTCGACGACGGCGCACCGGAGCCCGGAGCCCTCGACCTGGCGGCGTCGGGGCTCCCCCGCACGCGGGTCATCCATCAGGAGAACGCCGGGGTCAGCGTTGCCCGCAATGTCGGCATCGCCCACAGCAACGGCGCGTACCTGACCTTCCTCGACGACGACGACGTCTGGGAGCCGGAACGGCTGCGTCGGGGGGTCGACGCGTTCGACGGCAGGCCCGACGCCGTCGCCTCCTACTCCCAGTGGGACTTCATCGACCGTCAGGGTCGCACCCTTGGGGTCGGGGAGCTCTGCGCCGGGGACCTGCGCGCGTTCCTGCGCCACGACGCCTGGGCGCCGCTCCCGACCCTGATGGTCACCCGGGCCGCGCTCGACCGGACGGGCCCGTTCCATCCCATGCTGACCCTGGGCGAGGACCTCGACCTCATGTACCGCATGGGCAGGATCGGGGCCTTCGTGTTCCTCCCCGAGGTCCTCGTGCACTACCGCCGCCACGACGCCAATGTCACCAACGACCACCGGACGGCGGCCCTGGCATCGGTGCGCGCGCTGCGCATCCAGCAGTGGTGGTCGGCCGACCGGGGTGAGGTCGCCCTGCTCGACGACATCGCCCTCGGCATCCGGCGGACCCGGGGGTACTGGACCCGGATGCTCGTGCATGGGTCGGCCCACGCGCTGCGCCGCGGCCGCCTGCGGGAAGCCGGTCGCTCCGCTGCCTTCGTGGCCAGGCACGATCCCTGGCGCGGACTCCGCTCGCTGGTGGCGCTGGCCCGCAGACCGGGCGGCTGACCGGAAACCCGGCCGCCGCGGTCAGAGGCCGAGCCGGTCGAGGGCATCCTCGCGTTGCTGCCAGCGCTTCTCGACCCGGACGAAGAGCTCGAGGTAGGCACCCTCCGGCATCTGGCGGCGCACGGCGGTGCCGACCTCCCTCAGTGTGGTGCCGCCCTTCCCGATCACGATGCCCTTCTGCGAGTCGCGCTCGACCAGGATCTCGCAGCGCACCCGCGGCCACTCCCACTCGGTCACCCGGCAGGCGATGCTGTGCGGCAGTTCGTCGACCACCCGGCGGAGCAGCTCCTCGCGCACCAGATCGGCCACCCAGAAGGCCTCGGCCACGTCGGTGACCATGCCCTCGGGGTAGTACCGCGGCCCTTCGGGCATCCGTGCCACAACGGACTCGACGAGCGCCTCGACCCCCTCGCCGGTCGCGGCCGAGAGCGGGAAGTACTCGACCGGCACCGGCGGCGCGCCGTCCTCCGCGTCGAGCTCCTCGATGACCTCGGCGACCTCGGTCAGGTGGGTGAGCACCTCGTTCCCGCCGACTCGGTCGATCTTGTTGACCACCACCAGGAGGGCCGGGCCGCCGCCAGTCGCCTCCGCGTCGGGCGCCGCACGCGCCATCGACCGCACCCGCTTCGCCGAGCGGGTCAGCACCATCCGGTCACCGGGGCCGACCGCGCCCGTTGCCTCGACCAGTGCCACGACCGCGTCCACGTCGTCGAGCGAGGCGGTCGCGGACTCGTTCATCCGCTCACCGAGCACGGTGCGCGGCTTGTGGATCCCCGGGGTGTCGACGAAGACGACCTGGGCGTCGCTGCGGTTGAGCACCCCGCGTACCTGGGAGCGCGTCGTGTTGGGCCGGGGCGAGGTGATGGTCACCTTCTGCCCGACCACCGCGTTGACCAGGGTCGACTTTCCCACGTTGGTGCGGCCGACCACGGCCACGAAGCCGGAGCGGAAGAGGGTCACCCCCCCTCCGCGGCGGACCCCGCAACCGGCACGATGCGCACCCGCTCGATCCGCCGTCCGTTGACCCGGTCGACGACAAGGCGGAGGCCGTCCGCGGTGACCGACTCGCCCGCCACCGGCACGTGACCGAGCAGGTCGAAGACCAGACCGCCGACGGTGTCCCACGCCCCGGTGGGCAGGCTGGCGTCGATGAGGTCGTTGACCTCGTCGACGGCCAAGCGGGCACTGACACGCAGCTCGCCGGAGGCCAGGTGCTCGACGGCAGCCTCCTCCACGTCGAACTCGTCGACGATCTCCCCCACCAGCTCCTCGATGAGGTCCTCGAGGGTCACCAACCCCGCCGTCCCGCCGTACTCGTTCACCACGATGGCCAGATGGAATTTGTCGGCCTGCATCTCGCGCATGAGCGAGGAGACCCGTTTGGTCTCGGGCACGAAGTGGGCGGCCCGCAGGTGGTCGCCGACCGGCTCGTCCTCCTGTCCGGCCCGTACCGCGCGGATCATGTCGCGCGTGTAGGCGACCCCGGCCACATCGTCGATCTGCTGCTCGACCACGGGCATCCGGCTGAAGCCGGCCTCGAGGGCGCGCTCGAGTGCCGCCTCGACCGTCTCGTCGGTCGCGATGGCCACCATGTCGGTCCGCGGCACCATCACCTCGCGCACCACGGTGTCGCCGAACTCGATGATCGAATGGATGAGCGCCCGCTCCTCGGTCTCGATGACGTCCCCCTCGACGGCCACGTCGGCCATGGCCAGCAGTTCCGACTCGGTGACGCCGGAGCCGAGGTACCCGGTCTGGTCGCCGATGAACACGTTGGCCAGGCCGATCAGGCCGGTCGAGATCAAGCGGATGGGCCAGAAGTGGATGACCGATGAGACCACCGGTGCGCTCAACAGGGCGGCCCGCTCGGGGTGGTGGACCGCCCAGTTCTTCGGAACGGCCTCGGCGAAGACGAAGATGACCACGATCTCGAACACGGTGGCCGCCACCACCCCCCACGCCCCGAACCACCGCACCGCCAGGATGCCGACCAGGGTCGCCACCACGAGCTGGCAGATGAGCACGAGCAGGAGCACCGGGTTGAGGAATCCCTGGGGGTCCTCGGTGAGACGGACCAGGACCTTGGCTCCCCGGCGCCCGTCGTCGGCCAGGCTCAGGGCCTTGGCACGGGTGGTGCGCACGAGGCTGGTCTCGGCGAGCGCCAACAGGGCCGACGCGAAGAGCAGGACCAGGACCACGATGACAAGGACCAGGTCCTCCGGGGTGAACGTCGCGGTCATCGGGCCGGCTCGGTCACCGTGACGGGTCGACCAGCGGGGAGACGCGGTGGAAGCGGTCGAGGAGCTGTTGCTCGCGCCGCTCCATGCGCTCGGCCTCCTCGTCGGCGACGTGGTCCATCCCGAGCAGGTGGAGGATCCCGTGGACGACGAGCAGGGCGATCTCGTCGTCGAAGGTGACCCCGTGGTCGACGGCGTTGACCGCAGCCACCGCCGGACAGACCACGACGTCGCCGAGCAGGAGTCTGCGACCGCTGTCGGCCTCGATCGAGGCCGGGCCCGTCCCGCCCTCGTCGGGTGACCGCCCGCTGCGGTCGACCTCGTCCTCGATGGGGAACGAGAGCACGTCGGTGGGCCCCTCCTTGCCGAGGAACCGCTCGTTGAGGGCGGCGACCGCGTCGGGGTCCACGAAGAGGAGCGACACCTCGGTGTCCGAGGTGATCCCTTCGGCCACCAGTACCGAGCGGGCGAGCGCGGCCCAGCGCTCGACGTTGACCGGGTGCTCGGCCTGCTCGTCCGCCGCGAAGATGTCAAGGGTCATCGTGCCCCCCGGCGCCGTCCGACTGGCGCTCGTAGGCGGAGACGATGTCCGCCACGATCCGGTGGCGGACGACGTCGCGGGCGCCCAGGTGGACGAAGGCGAGGTCGGGCACGCCGCCGAGCACCTGTTCGAGGCCGACCAGACCCGAGCGCCCTCCCGGAACGTCGATCTGGGTGATGTCACCGGTGACCACCGCCTTCGAGCCGAACCCGATCCGGGTGAGGAACATCTTCATCTGCTCGGGGCTGGTGTTCTGGGCCTCGTCCAAGATGAGGAACGAGTCGTTGAGGGTGCGGCCCCGCATGAATGCCAGCGGGGCCACCTCGACCGTCCCCTTGTCGATGAGCCGTTGGGCCCCTTCGGCGTCGAGCAGGTCGTGGAGGGCGTCGTACAGCGGGCGGAGGTACGGATCGACCTTCGCCATCATGTCCCCGGGCAGGAAGCCCAGCCGCTCGCCCGCCTCGACGGCGGGCCGGGTCAGGATGATCCTGCTGACCTGGCGGGCCTGGAGTGCCTGGACGGCGAGGGCGACGGCCAGGTAGGACTTCCCGGTCCCCGCCGGTCCGATCCCGAAGGTGACGATGTTGCGGGCGATGGCGTCCGCATAGCGCTTCTGCCCACTCGTCTTCGGGCGCACCGCCCGCCCGCGCGACGAGCGCAACAGCTCCGAGGTGAGGACTTCGGAGGGTCGGACGTCGTCGTGGAGCATGTCGATTGTCCGGGAGACCTGCACGGCGTCGAGACCCTGGCCCGACTCGAGGAGGATGATCAGCTCCTCGAACAGCGCAGCCACCCGGTCCGCGCTCGCTCCCTCGATCGAGATCTCGTTGCCCCGGACCGCGATCCGGACATCGTCGAACGTCCCCTCGATGAGGCGGAGCAACTCGTCCCGTTGACCGAGGAGTCCGGCCATGAGGTGGTTGCCGGGAACGAGGATCTTGACCGGGGTGCCTGCCACGTGCGTTCTGCCGACGACCCTACCAGCGGCCCGGGTCGCCGATGCCGGAGCGGCGGCGCAGCGGGCGGGGGCCGATCAGCCGGGGGGCCAGTCGAAGGACCGACCACCGAGGAGGTGGACGTGGAGGTGGGGCACCGAGTTGAGCGCGTCGGGACCGACGTTGAACACCAACCGGTAGCCGCGATCCTCTCCGCCGATCCCCTCCGCGTCGGCCACCGCCCTGGCGGCGAGGAACAGGGCGGTCACGTCCTCGGCGTCGTCAGGTGCGATCGTGGCCGCGTTGACGATGTGGCGGGTGGGCACCACGAGGACGTGGACCGGCGCGTGGGGATTGATGTCCCGGAACGCAACCGCCCGTTCGTCGCGCCAGACGATGTCGGCCGGAACGTCGCCGGCCACGATCCCGCAGAACAGGCAGTCGGCCACCCCCGCCGTCACTCGACGCCGACCGACGCGCCGTCGGCATCCCCCAGTGCACGGACCGCTCCTTTGACCTCGGGGTAGAGATGCTCGAGGCTGCCCGGGGAGATTCTGCTGGCCTCGATGAACCCCTCCACGTCGCGCTCCTGGAGCCGGATCACCCGGCCGAACCGGTAGGCGGCGAGGTCGCCCTCATCGATGAACCGGTAGAGGCTCCGGAGGGTCACCCCGAGGCGTTTTGCCGCCTCCTTGGTGCTCAGCCAGACGATCGGCTCGCTCAACGGGGTACCCCCCGAGAGGCGGGCGGACCTCCGACCATCAGACGTGTACGAGCAGCCCGAGCTCGTCGAGGCGGGCTCCCATGCTGTCAGGAGTGACCCCGAACAGGCAGGCGATGGCTCGCACATCCTCGGACCGGATGGTGATCATCCTGCCGTTGAAGTCCTGACGGTGCACCTGGATCATGCTGAGGAACCGCCGCAGCAGATCGCGCTCGGGACCGCTCACGGTGTGGAGCTTGGTGAGGTCGATGGCCACCTTGTCCGCCCCCGCACCGGCCTGGATCGCCCGGCGGGCGGTCAGCGGGGCGGCCTCCTCGCCGCCAACGCTCGTGCCCCACCTGTTGGCGCCCTCGTCAGGGGGGAGCAGCTGGTCGACCGGCACGTCGTAGAGCTTGGCGAGGCGCTGGAGCCGCGGGACCGAGATGGCCCGCTCGCCCCGTTCGTAGGCGCCGAGCACCGACGCCTTGAACTCCTGCTCGGACATGGCCTCGACGGCCTGGAGGGAGAGGCGCATCTGCTTGCGCATTGCCCGCAGCCGTGACCCGACCGCACGGGCGTAGGCGATCCGCGCCGCCTCCTCCTGCTCGTCCTCTTCCAGCACTTCGACTGCCTTGTCAATGACCGACATATCCACGTCCTCCGCTCCCCACCGGTGACCCCCGGTCCGGGGCCGTCGTGCGCTCTCCGGGCACACAGCCGACCTGCATCACGGAGCGGGGGTGGACCGACACGGCCGGTCCACGGGTGACCCTGCCCCTCTGCGTAATTTCCCTGGCCCTCTGAGTAGTTTTCCTCACGGAGTGTGGTTACGCAAGAGTCTGAACTGCGTCACTCGTCCACCCAGTCTTCCTCACGGAGCGTGGTCACGCAACTGTGTTCACCAGCCCGCTGCGAATACCGCAGAGGATTGCGCCTGCGACGACCGCCGCTGTCTCCGCCCGGAGCACGGTCGGGCCGAGGCCCACGGCTGCCCCGGAGGCCGATCGTTCAGCCTCGTCCCAGCCTCCTTCGGGACCCACTGCCAGGACCGGATGGGCGAGGGTCGGAGGGCCGCCGCCGGGGACGGCCAGCACCGGAGGATCCCCGCAGACGGCCGCGAGGTCGGAGAGCCGGGAGACCGGGGCCACCTCGGGGAGTCGCACCTGCCGGCACTGGGCGGCCGCCTCCTGGGCGACCCGCCGCAGGCGCTCGACCGCCCGCCGGCCCCGCTCTCCGTCCCAGCGCACCACCGAGCGCGCCGTCTGGAGCGGGACGATCCGGTCGACCCCGAGCTCGGTGAGCTTCTGGACCACCCACTCCGGACGGGAGCCCTTGGTCGGGGCGAACGCGACGGTGATCGCGGGACGTGCTCGTGGGGCTTCGACCGCCGGGCCGTCCGGGACCAGCAGCGTCGTGGGGGCAGTCCCGTCGCGGCCGGTCGACCCCGACATGCGGCAGGGCACCCAGCGCCCGTCCCCGTCGGCGGCGATGACCAGCTCGCCCGGGGCGAGACGCAGCACGTCGACGAGGTGGTGGCGGTCGGCCTCCTCGAGCTCGGGAGCGGCGGGGTCCGGCACGAAGACCAACGCGGACGCGGCGACCAGCACAGGGTCGGGAGCCTGCGGGGAACCCACGCCGGATGCGGCCCCGGGCTCCTCCCCCGGCGGCACGGTCAGCCCAGCGCCGAGCGGATCTTGGAGAACAGCCCCTCGCCGTGCGGCAACTCCCCGAGGACCTCGCCCCGGGCTTCGGCGAGGCCGCGGAGGAGGTCGCGCTGCTGCTCGTCGATGCCGGTCGGGGTGTCGACCCGGACGTGCACGTAGAGGTCGCCGCGTCCGCGTCCCCGGAGTTTGGGCACCCCGAGCCCCTTCAGGGTGATGACCGCGCCGCCCTGGGTACCGGTCGCGATCGCCAGGTCCCGCTGGTCGTCGAGGGTGTCGAAGGGGATCGATCCGCCGAGGGCGGCCAGCGTGACCGGTACGTGCACCGTCGCGTGCAGGTCGTCGTCGGACCGCTGGAAGGCGGCGTCGGCCTCGACGGAGAGGTGCACGAAGAGCGTCCCGTTCGGACCCCCGCGGAAGCCCGCCGGCCCGTGACCGGCCAGGCGGAGGGTCGACCCTTCGTCCACCCCGGCCGGGATGTCGACGGTCAGGGTACGCCGCTCGGTGCGGCGGCCCTCGCCACGGCAGTCGGTGCACGGGGTCTCGACGGACTGCCCGGTCCCCTGGCAGCGGGCGCAGGCCACCGCGGTGATCACCTGGCCGAGGATGGACTGGCGGACCCGGCGCAGCTCACCTGCGCCCTGGCACTCGGGACAGCGCACCGCCGAGGTCCCCTGTCGGGCGCCCGAACCCTCACAGGTGTCGCACTGCACGGGCGTGTCGACCTCGACCTGGCGCTGGACCCCGAAGACGGCCTCCCGGAAGGCGAGGCGGACCACGATCTCCGCGTCCGGGCCCGGTATCGGCCCTGAGCGGCGCCGGCCTCCGCCCGCGGAGCCGCCCATGCCGTTGAAGAATGCGTCGAACAGGTCGCCGAGCCCGCCGCCGAACGGGTCGCCGGCGCCCGCGGGGCCGTTGCCGAACACCCCGGCGTGACCGAATCGGTCGTACCGGGCCCGCCGCTCGGGATCCTTGAGGACCTCGTAGGCGAGGCTGATCTCCTTGAACCGCTCGCCCGACTCGGAGCCCTCCTGGTTGGTGTCCGGATGGTGCTCGCGGGCCTTGGACCGGTAGGCGCGCTTGAGCTCTTCGTCGGTCGCGTCGCGTGGGACCCCGAGGAGTTCGTAGAGATCGGTGTCGCTCATCGACCGGCCTCGCCGAGGCGCTCCCCGAGCCGGTCGCCGACCACGCGGGCCGCGGCCAGGGCGAGCGGGTAGTTCATCCGTGTCGGGCCGAGGAGGCCGATCGTGCCGGCCTCCTCCCCGTCGACCGAAAACGGCATGACGACGATGGCACACGAGGCCAGGGGCTCGACCCCGTGCTCGGTGCCGATGGCCACGGTGAGGCCGGTGTCGAGGATGTCCCGGAGCAGCGAGACCACGACCAACTGCTGCTCGAGGATGGTCAGGACCGAGCGGACCGTCTCCACCGCGTCGAAGGCGGCGGCCATCCGCGACGAGCCACCCACGAAGAGCTGCTCGGCCCCCTCGAGGACTCCGAGACCACGCACCGCCGCGGCGGCGGCGAGCACCACCGTGTCGAGCGTGGCGTCGCCGCTCGGGGACGGTTCGGCGGGCACCTGGGTCACCGGGAGCCCGAGCGCGTGGGCGGCCAGCCGGACGGCGGCGTCCGCGAGGAGGGCATCGTCGACGTCGTAGGGGAGCTCGACCGACTGCTTGAGCACGGCACCGTCGGCCAGCACCACCACCAGCAGGGCCAGCCGCGGGCCGAGACCGACCAGCTGGACCGACCGGATGGCCGCCGACTCGTGGGAGGGACCCACGACCATGGCGGCGCAGTCGGTGAGGTCGGCGAGGAGCCCCGAGGTGCGCTCGAGCATCTGCTCGATCTCCCCGTGGGCGTGGTCGAAGAACCTGCGGACCTGCTGGCGACCGCCAGGGTCGAGCGAGCCGGTGCCCACGTGGTCGACGAAGAACCGGTACCCCTTGTCGGTCGGGATCCGGCCGGCACTGGTGTGGGGCTGGGTCAGGTACCCCTCGCGCTCCAGGCTGGCCATGTCGGAGCGCACCGTGGCGGACGAGACACTCACCCCCGGCGCATTGACCACGTGCTGGGAGCCGACGGGCTGAGCCGAGCCGATGTACTCGGTGACCACCGCGTTGAGGATGGCCGCCTTCCGGGCGTCCATGTCAGCGACGGCCTTGCCGCCATCGGTCTCTCCCGCCCCAGCCGGGGCCTTCTCACCTCTGCGATCGTCGACGGTCGGCATCGTCACTCATTCGTGGCCTGGTCGGCGGGCGGCTTCCACCCGCAGGCTCGGGCGTCGTTGGCACTCCACTCTAGTGAGTGCTGGCCCCGATAGGACTGCCACCCACCCCGAGGCGACCGCTCAGGCCGAGGCGATGAACATGCGTGCGGTCATCGCCGGCCCGAGCGCGATGGTGTCGTCTCCGGTCACCAGGGTGAGCGTCCCGTCCGGAGCACGTGCGCTGACGACGGCCGTGGTGCCCGGGGTCAGCCCGTGATCCCCCAGGTAGGAGAGGGATGCGGGCTCGTGCTCGACGCTTTCGGTGATCCGTTCGAGGCGGACCCGCTCGCCGGGCTGGGCTTCCGCCAGGCGGCGCTGCTCGGGAGCGGTCGGCTCCACGCCGGGGATCGGGTTGCCGTGTGGGCAGGTCGTGGGGTTGCCGAGCAGCACCACCAGCCGGGCTTCCACGTCGTCGGAGATCACGTGCTCCCACCGCCCGGCCTCGATGTGGGCCTTGTCCCAGTCGAGGCCGATGATGTCGACGAGGAGCCGCTCGGCGAGCCGGTGCTTGCGGACCACGCCCTCGGCGAGATCCCGACCCGTGGGTGTCATGGTGATCTGGCGCGAGCTCCGGGTGATCAGGTCGTCGGCCTCGAGCCGGTCGAGCATCTCCGACACCGACGGGGCCGCCTTGCCCAGTCGTTCGGCCAGGCGTGCCTGGATGATCGGGATCCCCTCCTCCTCCAGGGCGAAGATGGTCTCGAGGTACTCCTCGGCCGGCGGGTGGAAGCGATCGAGCACGTGGCCGATCCTACGACACGCCCCGCCGGCGTCCACCAGTACCGTGGGGTGGGTGCAGATCGGCCAGGAACCGCCCTCGGAGGGCGGGCAGGCGGGCCCCGCTCCTTCGGACGACGAGCAGGAGCTCCCCGCCCCGGGCGACGACGCGACCGTGGACGCCACGGAGGCGCCGGAGGGCGCCGGCGATCCGCTCCGGTTCAGCAACTGGATGAAGCGCTCTACGACGGGCGCCGTCCTGAGCGGCATCGCCCTCGGTCTGCAGCACGCCCTCGAGCACAAGCGCGAGCAACCGGCCTTCGTGATCGAGGCCCCCGGCGAGCCCGACGAGCCCGAGGGCCCCATCGCGCTCCACTTCGACCCCGACGATCCGAGCAAGACCGTGGCCGTCATCCGCACCCGGCCGGAGGACCGGGAGACCGGACCCACCGAAGCCGTTTGATCCCCGCCGCCCGCGCTGACCTCCCGCTGCCGCGTGGAGCCATCGCGCGGAGCGCTCAGGCGTTGGAGGGCGCGATCGGCCCGGGGTCGTCTCTCCACGCACCGCCCGAACGGCCGGCCCAGCGATGGGCGGCCCACCATGCCGAGCCGTCCGCCACCAGCACGATCCCCACTCCCCAGGCCAGTCCGGCCACCGCGTCGGTCGGGAAGTGCCAGCGGAGCGCCACGACGGCGGCGGTCATGCCGAGCGCGTAGAGCCCCACCACCGAAGCGGCGACGACGCGGAACCGCGCGGGCGTGGCCAGTACCACCGCGACACCGAGCGCTGCAGCACCGGCCGTCGACCCCGAGGGGTAGGTGAGAGACCCACCGAGGGTGCGGCCGACCGCCGGCTTGACCACGAGTTCGCAGAGTACGAGGGCGAGCGGTGGCCCGACCAGGCAGGCCAGGGCGCGCTGGCCGGTCCCGTCGGACGGTCACCGCAGATGCAACGATGGACCCGATGACGATGCACCAGGGGTACCGCAGCGCGGTCACAGCAGACACGGCCCGGCTCGTCGTGCCGGGGATGACCTGCTGCAGCCAGATGTCGACCGCGCCCGGGGCGGGGCGGACGGCCACGTACACGCCACCGACCACGACCGCGGCCAAGAGGACGACCCCGACCAGCAGCTCGCGGCGGCTTGCGAGAGACCGGTCGGCCGGAGCCTCGCGCCCGGGGACGGTGGGGCCGCCGACCAGGACCCGCGAGCGGTTCACCCGGCCGACGCTACCGCCGGGCGCGGCGCCGTGATCGGCACGGGCGCGTGGTGACCCGTCGGCTGGGCATGGTCTCCCTCTCGGTCGCGCAGCCCATGGGCCAACAGCGCTACGAGCAGGAGCTGGCCCGGCGCGCCCCGGCCGAGCTCGGGTCCGGCTGGGAAGTCCGCCCGATCGCGGTGCGCACGCTGCGATCGCCCCTCGCGGGCACCGCCCGGGTTCCGTCCCGCCTCCTGAGCAGCGCCCCGGCCCCGGTCCGTCGCGCCGCCGGGCTGATCCTCTACCGCGGCTGCGACGTCGTACACCGGATGGACCTCCGGCTCCCCCCCGCACCGTCCCCGGAAGTGCTCACGATCCACGACCTCGTGTCCTGGCGCTTTGCCGACGAGGGCCAGCCCCCCGGTGATGCCGCGGCCACGGCTCGGCGCGCCGCGGTGGTCATCTGTCCGTCGCAGTTCTCGGCGGACGAGGTGGCTTCCGAATTCGCCGTGGTCAACCCGATTGCGATTCACAACGGAGTCGACCGGGCATTCTTCGACGCAGTTCCCATGGCGGAGGCGGAGCTCGCGGTGCTCGGGATCCGACCGCCCTTCGTGCTGCATGCAGGAGGGTCCACCGATCGCAAGAACCTGTCCGGTCTGGCCGACGCCTGGGCACGGGTCCGGGGCGACCGGTCCGATCTCACGCTGGTGCTCTTCGGTCCTCCCGCGCCGCGGCGCGACGAGCTCTTCGGTCCGCTCCCCGGGACCGTCCTCGCCGGGCGGGTGCCCGACGAGACGCTCCGGGGGGTCATGGCGGCAGCGGCGGTCGTGGTGGTGCCCTCCCTCTACGAGGGCTTCGGCCTGCCCGCACTCGAGGCAATGGCCGCAGGCGTCCCGGTGGTCGCCGCCCGACGGAGCTCACTCCCGGAAGTATGTGGAGACGCCGCGCTCCTGGTCGAGCCCGACGGGTCGAGCCTCGCCGAGGGCATCCTCGCCGCCCTCGAGGACGGACCTGCCACCCGCGACCTCATCGAGCGGGGACGTCTCCGGGCCGCCGGGTTCACCTGGGAGGCCAGCGCCGAGGCCCACGCCCGGCTCTGGACGTCGTTCTCATCGTGATCGGCAAACGGGCCCACGTTCTCATCGTGATCGGCGGACGGGCCATCGTCCGACCGGCCGCGCTCAGCCTCCCCGGCGATCCTGCCGCGCCATGCGCACGCCGGCCCAGAGCCCGCTGACGGTCGAGGCCAGGAGCACCGCGGGGTGGGCAACCGCCCCCGACGCGGGCGCGTGCCGCACCGGGAAAGTCCCGGTCGCGGGCGCGGTTCCCGGCCCGGCGGGCCCGTTTCGATCCGTCCCGGAGAAGACCCGTGGTCGACGCGGCGAGGTAGCGCAGCACGATCGGTGCACCGGATCCGAAGTTGCGGATGAGCAGAATCAGGTGGTTCTTCTGACCCCAGTAGACATAGCGCAGGTCGAACCGCTTGCCCTTGGCGTAGGGAGCAGCGACGTGCTCGACCACCGCGTCGGGGGTGTAGACGAGGCGGTAGCCGGCCTGCCTCACCCTCAGGCAGAGATCGGTCTCTTCGCGCATGCATGTTCCGCTGTAGCCGTCGCGAATGCCGCCGATCTCGTCGAGGACCGAACGGCGGAATGACATGTTGGCCCCGAGGAGGTGGTCGACGCCGACCGGTGCCCCCGGATCGGCGGCGAAGTTGCCGGTCAGGGTGCCGTCGTCGCGGAGCCGGCCGATCGCGTCGACCCCATCGGTGAGCTCTCCGGGCTGACCCCGGATCTGCCGGCCCCCGACCGCGCCGACTTCGGGGTCGTCGAAGAGAGGGAGCAGGTGCTCGAGCCATTCCGGTTCGGCGAAGGCGTCATCGTCGACGAAGGCCAGCACACGTCCGCCGGTGTTGCGGTAGGCGATGTTGCGCGCCGTTGCCGTGGCGCCCCGACCCGCCGGGCAGACCTCGTAGCGCACGTCCGGGAAGCGCTCCCGGACCAGGCGGGCGGTGTCCCCGCTGTCGGAGGAGTCGACGACGATGACCTCACCGGGAGCCACCGTCTGGCGAGCGAGGTGTTCGAGGCAGCGGGCCACGAAGTCCGGGCGCTCGTAGGTCACCACGGCGACCGCCGCGCCCGATGGCTCCGGGTCCGTGTGGTCGCGTCCGCTCATCACTGCATCCTACCGACGACAACCTCCCACCCCTGGCCGGCGACCCGGTAGCCTCAGCCCGCGGCCAACCGCCCCCCACCATGCCGACCGAGACCACCGACACCCCCCACGAGCCCCTGCCGCGGGCTCGACCGATCTGGTTTCCGGTCCGGGGACAACCCTCCGCGGGGTGGCTGTACGAGGTTCCCGAGCGCCCCGCGCGTGGCGCGGTTGTGCTGTGCCCGTCGATCGGCCACGAGTACGAAGCAAGCCATCGGGCGTTCCGGGCGCTCGCCCCACGGTTGGCGGAACGAGGGTTCGTGGCACTTCGGTTCGACTACCTCGGCTGCGGCGACTCGGGCGACGAGCCGGCGGGCGAGACCGGCCCGGAGGCGTGGGGTGAGACGATCCACGAAACCGTCGCGCTGCTGCGCACACACGGGTTCGCGCAGATCTCGATGGTCGGCGTCCGGCTCGGCGCCGTGCTCGCCGCTAATGCGGCGGGCGCCGGACCGCCACCCGCCGCACTCGTCTACTGGTACCCATCGAGGAGCGGGAAGGACTTCCTCCGGCACCAGGTGGGGCTCCGGCGGATGATCGCGCCCGCTCCGGACCGTCCTCCGGGCGAGGTCGACCTTCCCGCGCTCCTCCTCGGCGAACACGTCGCCCAGGCGGTGCGGGAATTGCCGCCCCTCGCCGCCACAGCCCCGCCGGGTCCCACCCTGGTCCTGGCCGAGGTGCACAACTCGGGCGGGCTCTCCGAGCTCGCCGCGGTCAGCACGATGGCGAACCCCGACGGGGCCCACCGACTGTTCGGTGTGGAACAGCAGGACGCGTCTCCGGACCCCGAGGACATCGACCGCATCGTCGAGCACCTCGCATCGTCCGTGCCCGGCACCGACACGGGCGACACCGCGGCGATCCCCTCCGCCGCAGCGTTCCAGCTCAGGACGTCGTGGGGGACGACGGTCCGCGAGTCCCCCGTGCGCATCTGCAGCGACCGGCTGTACGCGGTCCTCACCGAGCCGGCCGGCGATGCTCGGCACGACGCCTCCTCCTCCGCCTCCGGGACACCGGCGACGCGCAGCTACGACAACGTGGTCTTCCTCAATGCGGTCAATCTCTCCCACATCGGACCCGGACGCGAGTGGGTCCAGATGGCCCGACGGTGGGCACCGCTCGGGGTCCGCTCGCTCCGTCTGGACATCGGTGGGGTCGGGGACAGCGCCTGGCCGATCACCTCGGCGATGACCGCTGACTACCCCTCTACTGCGACCGACGACATCCTCGACGCCATCGCCTTCCTGTCCAGCGCGCCCTCGGACCGCACCCTCCTTGTCGGACTCTGCTCGGGCGCCTTCCGAGCCACCGCGATCGCCGCCATGGGAGGGATCGCCGGCGTGTGCCTGCTCAATCCGACCCGCTTCGCGACGCCGGTCGGAGTCGGGGGGGAGCGCCCGTCGGCGGCGGCCCCACCCCCGGCGCCGGCCACCGGACTACGGCGCCGGCGGCAGCTCATCAATCTGCACACGATGCGCGGTCACCGACTGACCCGTGCGATCGCCCCTCATGTCCCTGATGTCGTGTGGCACATGGTCAACGTCCTCGCCGGGACAGATCCCCCGGTGCGGCAGCTGCGCGAGCTCGTCGCGAGCGGGGTGGCCGTGCACATCATCTCCGGACCGGACGACGCCGTTCCGATGACCAGGGGGGCGAAACGGCGCCTCCGCAAGCTCGCCATGAGCGACGGCTTCAGCTTCGACGTGGTGCTGTCCCTCGACCACAACTTCCACGTCGGAACCGGGCGCATCGAGGCGATGGAGCTCGCCGGGAGATACGTGGCCGCTGACCGGCGCCCGTGATCCTGGGCGAGGCCGGTCGAGGACTCAGACCCCCGCCGCGCCCTGCAGGTGATGCTCGATGGCATCCACCATCGACGCGAGGGTGAAGTGGTCGGCCACGTGCGCGCGACAGTCCGCCCCGAGGCCGGGTTCGTCCGTCCGCCAGGTGGCGAGCGAGGAGAGGCGGCGGGCCAGCTCGTCGGGATCGGACCGCGGGACCAGGAAGCGGGCGAACGGGCCAGTCATCACCTCTGGGATCCCTCCGACCGCGGTGGCCACGACCGGCCGCCCGGTCGACATCGCCTCCACCACCACCCGGCCGAACGGCTCGTCCCACACCGACGGTGCGGCGACCACATCCGACGCGTGCAGCGGGGTGACCACATCGGGACGGTTGGGGAGCCAGGTCACCCCCGGTTGCCGCAACCGGGGCCGGATGGCCCGCAGGTACTCGACGGTGGCCGGTGACCCGATCATCAGGAGCTGCACCCCGCTGCCGGCGTCCCGCATCCGCTCGACCGCGTCGAGGAGGACGTCGACCCCCTTGGTCGGGTCCAGTCGGCCGTAGAACAGGACGACGAACGCGTCCTGGTCGATGCCGAGGGCGTCGCGTGCCTGCGTGCGGGCCGCCAGGTCGCCGAACGGGTAGGCATCCGGATCGATGCCGTTGTGGACCACCTCGACCCGGCGGGCCGGGAAGCCGCCCGCGACCAACTGGTCGCGCAGGAACGACGAGACGGACAGCACGGTGCGGGGTCGGTGGCCGAGGAGGGTGTTGACCACGCGGTGGGTGCAGCCGGTGATCCCGTGCAGGTGGCTCACCACCGGCCGTCGCGCCCGGGCACCGGTCGCAACCGCCCAGGGCAGCGGCTGCATGCGGTGGGCGTAGATCACATCGGGTCGGAGGGCGACGCCCGAGCGGACCGAGGGGGCGAGAGAACGGGCGGCCCCGAACGCCCCGCGCAGGTGCAGGTCGAGGAGGGGCACGTCGACCAGTGTCGTCCCGGCCGCCTCGTAGTCGCCGCGGAACGGGCCGTCGGCGACGTAGGCCATGTCGACCCTGTGGCCGCGGCCGCACAGTGCCACGGTGGTCTGCATGGTCTGGACCGTGATCCCGTTGGTGGGCCCGAGGTCCTGGACGTTCGAGAGGATGCGCACGCTCAGATCAGGTCGGCGAACCCGCGCTCCATCTGCTCGAAGATGATCGCCCCCCCGACGAAGACGACCACGGGGACCACGAAGGAGAGCACGACCTCCCACGTCGCCGGGGCGGGCTGCTTGGCCAACGACCACTGGAACTCCTGGAGCAGCCAGGTCAGCGGGTTGATGTCGTAGATGAGGCGGTAGTTCTTGACGGCGTTGACCGAATAGGCGATCGGGCTCGCGTAGAGGAGGAACTGGAGCATGTAGGGGACGAAGTAGTTCACGTCGCGGTAGCGCACGGTGAGCGCGGCGGTCATCAGCCCGAGGCCACTCGCCAGCAGGATCACCAGGATCGCCCAGACCGGGAGCAGGAACGCCTGCGGACCGGGGTTGATCCCGTTGATGATCCACAGCACTGCCAGGAAGACGGTGGTGACCACGAAGTCGACGAGACAGGAGTAGACGGTGGCCAGGGGTACCAACATGCGAGGGAAGAAGACCTTGGAGACCAGGTCCCGGTTCGAGATCAGCGATCCCTGGGCGCGGTTCACGATCCCACTGAACAGGTTCCAGGCGAGGAGCCCCACGAAGACGAAGACCAGGTACGGGACGTGCGGGACCGTCAGCTTGGCGACCTTGCTGAACACCAAGGTGAAGACCAGGGCGACGAGCAGCGGCTGCAGGACGACCCAGACCACACCGAGCAAGGTCTGGCGATAGCGGAGGGTCACGTCCCGGGCCCCGAACCGGTAGAGCACCTCGCGCGCCTCCCACAGCTCGGCGACCTTGGGGAGCGAGAACTTGCCCGGAGGGGTGATGACGATGTTGGCCACGGACGCTCAGTTCTGGAAGTAGTCGAAGTCCGGGTAGACCACGCCGTGGTCGGTGCCGTCGGGGGTGGTCGGGAACGGGTACGGCGTCACCGGGAGCACCTGGAAATGGCAGGCCTGTTCCCAGATGTCGGTCGCACGTCCTCCGGCATGGATGAAGAGGTCGGCGGTGTAGGCCCCGGGCTTGAGCCAAGGCGTCCGGAGCCGCAGCCGGCCCTGGGCATCGGTCGAGGGGTCCAGCCAGAAGTCGACCACCCGAGAGTCGCACTGGGCGATCACCATGCCGTCCTCGTTGTTGATGAAGCACGACAGGTGGTAGCGGCTGCCGAACTCGGGATTGGCCTCGACCGAGAACTCGACCACCACGTCGTCCCCCGGCTTGGTGATGTCGTCGGCCACCGCCACCTTGGAGAACCGGATCTCGCCGGTGCCCGGTCGGTGGGTGGCCACCTCGAGGAGCGGGGCCTCCCGTGCGAAACTGCGCTTGTACTCCTCGAGGGCGTCCTCCACGGTGCCGTGGAGCATCAGGTGTCCCACGTTGAGATAGAGGGCCGAACTGCAGAGATCCGACACGGTCTGGAGCTGATGGCTGACCACGAGCACCGTCCGGCCGTCGCGGGCGACCTCGCGCATCTTGCGCAGGCATTTGGCCTGGAAGTCCGAGTCACCAACCGCGAGCACCTCGTCGACCACCAGGATCTCGGAGTCGAGGTGGGCGGCCACCGCGAAGGCGAGGCGGATGTACATGCCGGTCGAGTAGCGCTTGACCTGGGTGTCGAGGAACTTCTCGGTCCCGGCGAAGTCGACGATCGCGTCGAAGCGCTGGGCGATCTCCTTGCGGCGCATCCCGAGCAGGGTGCCGTTGAGGAAGACGTTCTCGCGCCCGGTGAGCTCCGGGTGGAACCCGGTGCCCACCTCGAGCAGGCTGCCCACCCGCCCGCCGAGCTCGATGCGACCGGTCGTCGGCGCGGTGATCCGGTTGATGATCTTGAGCAGGGTGCTCTTCCCGGCGCCGTTGCGACCGATGATGCCGACCACCTCGCCCCAACCGACCTCGAAGGAGACGCCGTGCAGCGCCTCGAACTGCTCGGGACGCTGCCTGCGGCCGCGCATGCGCTTGAGCAGCGCCTCTGCCGCATAGTTGGTCCGCTCCTCCCGTCGGAGGATCCGGTAGGTCTTCGAGAGATCCGAGACCACGATGGCGGAACCGTCCGGCACCAGGGCTACGTTAGACGCACGATGCGCGCGTCCCGGGTTCATCGGGGGACCCGACCCGGTCAGTCGTCGAGGCGGAGGGCGGAGACGAACGCCTCCTGGGGGACCTCGACTCTCCCGATGCTCTTCATCTTCTTCTTGCCCTCCTTCTGCTTCTCGAGGAGCTTGCGCTTGCGGGTGATGTCGCCGCCGTAGCACTTGGCGAGGACGTCCTTCCGGCGTGCCTTGACCGTCTCCCTGGCCAGGACCCGGCCACCGATGGCGGCCTGGATGGGCACGTCGAACAGCTGCCTCGGGATCAGCTCACGCAGTTTCTCGGTCATCCGCCGCCCGTAGCTGTCGGCCTCGGACTTGTGCACGATGGTGGAGAAGGCGTCCACCGGGGTGTGGTTGATGAGCAGGTCGACCTTGACCAGATCGGCGGTGGCATATCCCTCGGGCTCGTAGTCGAGGCTTGCATACCCCTTGGTCCGGCTCTTCAACTGGTCGAAGAAGTTGACCACCACCTCGGCCAGCGGGATCGCGTAGACGAACTCGACCCGCTCCGGGGAGAGGTACTCCATCTTGAGCATCTCCGCCCGCCGTCCCTGGCAGAGCTCCATCACGCTGCCCGTGTACTCGGCCGGGGTGAGGATCGTCGCCCGCAGCATGGGCTCGTCCACGTGGTCGAGCCGGGACGGCTCGGGCAGCTCACTCGGATTGTCCACGTCGACCTCGGACCCGTCGGCCAGAAAGGCCCGGTAGGCGACCGACGGGGCGGTCGCGATGAGGGAGAGATCGAACTCGCGCTCGAGCCGCTCGCGGACGATCTCCATGTGGAGCAGGCCGAGGAACCCGCAGCGGAAGCCGAACCCGAGGGCGCGCGAGGACTCGGGTTCGTAGGTGAAGCTGGCGTCGTTGAGGCGCAGCTTCTCGAGGGCGTCTCGCAGGTCGGGGAGCTCGTCGCCGTCGACCGGGAAGAGCCCGCAGAAGACCATCGGCTTCGGGTCGCGGTACCCGTCGAGCGCGGTCGTCGCCGGATGGACGGCCGTGGTCACCGTCTCACCCGAACGGGCGCCGCCCACGTCCTTGATGCCGGCGATGAGATAGCCGACCTCGCCGGGGCCGAGCTCGGCGACCGGGACGGTGTCCGGGGTCCGGATGCCGATCTCCTCGATCTCGTGGTTGATCCCGGCCTGCATGAACCGGAGCCGGTCGGACCCGGTCAGGGTCCCCTCCATGACCCGGATCGAGCTGACCACCCCGCGGTACTGGTCGTAGGCCGAGTCGAAGATGAGGGCCCGGAGCGGGGCGTGGGAGTCCCCGGACGGGGCCGGGATCCGGGCAACGATCGTGTCGAGCAGCTCGGGCACGCCTTCTCCGGTCTTGGCCGAGAGGCGGAGGATGCCGGCGGCCTCGATCCCGAGCACCTGCTCGATCTCGGCGGCGCACCGCTCGGGGTCGGCGGCCGGCAGATCGATCTTGTTGAGCACTGCGATTATCTCGAGGTCGTGGTCGAGCGCCTGGTAACAGTTGGCGAGGGTCTGCGCCTGGATCCCCTGTGATGCGTCGACCAGGAGGACCGCCCCTTCGCAGGCGGCCAGCGAGCGGCTCACTTCGTACCCGAAGTCGACGTGCCCCGGGGTATCGATGAGGTGGAGGGTGTGATCGGCCCAGGGCACCCGCACGTTCTGGGCCTTGATGGTGATCCCCCGCTCGCGCTCGATGTCCATCGAGTCGAGGTACTGCTCGCGCATCTGGCGGGGGTCGACCGCCCCGGTCAGCTCCAGGATGCGGTCGGACAGCGTCGACTTGCCGTGGTCGACGTGGCTGATGATCGAGAAGTTGCGGATTCGGGCGGCGGGGAGCACGGGCTCTCCAGCGTACCCAAGCCGCCTCGCCGGACCGGTCGAGCGCTCCATGCCCGGGTCGGCCCGACCGTCCGGGGGCGAGCTGCTATCCTTCGTTGTCCCCGGTGGGTGCCCGCGACGGGTTCCCGGGGGGCACCGCACGGGTAGCAGGTGGTGGCTGTTGCCGCCCCGGCCGAGCACACGAGGACGACGAGGACCAGTAGTGGCGAACATCCGCAGCCAGATCAAGCGCAACCGGCAGACGGTCAAGCATCAGGCGCGCAACAAGGCAGTCCGCTCGGAGCTGCGGACGCGCACCAAGCGGGCGCAGTCGGCCATCACCGGCGGCGCGGAGACCGCCGAAGAGGAGCTCCGGCTGGCGGTCAAGCGGATCGACAAGGCCGCGTCCAAGGGCGTCATCCACAAGAACCAGGCCGCCAACCGCAAGAGCCGCCTCATGCGGCGCGCGGCGCAGGCCGCCCCCGAGTCCTGAGCACGGCGCCCGGCCGCCCCGGCGGCTGCCGCCTTCCCTACGCCCTTCCGCCCCGCTCCTACTTCGGCGGGTAGTAGTAGTACGGCTCGTCACACCGGTAGCCGTGGGTGGGGCCGGTCACCGGCGGATCGTCGAGGCGCTGGAACTGACCGTTGACGATGTGGCCGGTGATGTAGCAGGAGGCCGGGACCTTGCCGCCCGGGTCGGAATTGGCGAGGAGGTTGCCCGCGTTGAACGAGGTGATCTTGCGCAGCTGCTCGAGCTCCGAGCCCCGGGTCGGGTTGGAGCCTGCCGCTCGAAGGGCTTGGGTGAACAGCTCTGCCGAGGTCCAGCCGTACAGGGTATAGAGATCGGCCTTGAATCCCGGGGAGACCTTCTGGATCCAGCTCAGGAAGGTGTTCACCGCCGGAATCGCTGACGAGTCCTCCCCGAGGTAGAGCGAGGCGGCCTGATCGAAATAACTGCCGTCGATGGCCGCCGCACCGCCCGAGTTCGGCACGAGTGCCTCGCTGTAGGTCGAAGCGCCGAAGACGACGATCGGGTGGTAGTCCTGCTGATTGAGCGCCTTGACGACGGCGGCCGCATAGTTCTCCGGCATCTGCTCGACGAAGAGGATCTTGACCCCGGCGTTGCGCATGGAGACGACGTACTGGGTGAAGTCGGTCTGGGTGATGCCGAACTGGGGGTCGTAGACGACCTTGTAGCCCAGCGAGTTCATCGCCGCCTCTTCGGCCACCCACTTGGAGATGGCCGACGGCACGTCCGCGATGAGGGCGCCCACGTGCTTCACGTCGGCCGGGTACTTCTTCTGGAAGTAGACGAGCGGGCCGAGCTGCCAGCCGCCCGAGGCCGGCTGGGGACTGAAGCTGTTGGGCAGGGCTCCGGTGGCCGTGTCGAGGCTGACGGTGACGTTGGGCACACCCGGGTTGGCGGCGAGCACGGTGCCCCCGAAGCTGTCGAACGTGGAGAACCCGCCGACGAGGGCGAAGTCCTTTTGGGCAGCTTCCTGGGTGTACTGCTTGTTGGGTGCACCGGCGTAGCCGTCGTCGTAGGAGTCGACGAGGATCTTGCGCCCGTGGACGCCGCCCTGGGAATTCACATAGGCGGCATAGGCCTCCGTCCCGATGTAGGCACCTTTGAACAGGCCTTCGAAGAGGGTCGACACGTTGCCGATGGAGACCGTGGTCGCGGTGAGACCGGTGGTGTTGCTGAACGCCGACGCCGGGATACCGGACGTCGACCCGCTCCCGCTGGTCGTCGACGGCGAACTGGTGGTCGAGGAGCAGGCGGTCAGGGTGACCGCGAGTGCCACGGCGGTGAGCGTCACCGCGACCGGAGCACCCCTCCTGCACGCGCCGGAACGGCTCCGAATGGAATACCTCACAGGCAGTCTCCCCCTTGGTCGTCGACGCTCCGGGCAGGTCTTCGATCCCCTCCCCGGGGACGCCGTGACCAGACTCTAGAGAATGTGGACGGCGCGCGCGTGGCGCACCCGCTCACCCGTCCCCGGCCGTTGCCGGGCGTTCCTCCGTCCGGTGCATCGCCGCGATGCGGGTGCGCTCCATGTGCACGAACTCCCCGACCGCCTCGACGGTGACGACGCCGTCCTGGAGCAGCCTCCCCTGGCTGAACACACGGCGGTCGGTCCGCCGGGTGACCCACGACTCGAACACCGACTCCACGCCCACCCGGGTCGGCTTGCGGTAGTTGATCGAGAGCTCGACGGTGGGACCCGCCGCGTCGGCAAGCACGTTGGCCGCCGTGAGCATGATGTCGAAGCACCCGGCGAGGGCCGCGCCGTGCACGCACCCCGGCGCACCCTCGTACGTCGGTGAGAACACCACTCGGCCGATGGCCAGGGGCGGCCTGAACTCGACCTCGACCGGAGGGGACAGCGGATTACAACTGCCGATGACCATGTCGAAGGGCATGGCCGAGGCGAGGGCGCCGACCTCGTCGGGCCCGACCGGATGCTCGGCGAACCGACCGATCGGCACTGGGCCCTCCTCGGGCACCGAGACCTCCAACCGGTCCGCAAGCTCTGTGATCTGTCGTGCGGCGTCGGCGAGCACCGTCGGCGGCGGGGACGAGGTGACCGTGAGCTCCATCAGGCGACGCACCGCCGCTGCCAGCTGCTCGCGTCCCCCGCCACTCCAGGGCCGACCGGGTGGTCCCGGCCGTCGGGGTCGTTCCTCAGCCATCGGCGTCACCGAACCGCGCCACGTAGGCGGCATGCTCGTCGAGCACCGGGAGCATCACCGAAGGACCACCGGAGGGCACCCGGAGCACCACCTCGTCGATACCCAGGTCGCGCAAGTGGGCGAGCTTTGCGTCCGAGGGGACGGTTCCGAATGGGACCACCCGCACCGATCCGGGGTCCCGCCCGCGGGCCTCGGCCGCACGCCGCAGCACCGGCACCGCATCGGCCAGCCCCGAGCCGCCGACCGGGAGCCATCCGTCGGCGTACTCCGCGATGGCGGCGAAGGTCGCAGGGCCGGCACGGCCTCCGACCAGGATGGGGACGCTCGGACGCTGGATCGGCTTCGGCGAGCTCCAGCACGGGTCGAGCTCGACGTGGTCCCCGTGGTACTCGGCGGGGTCGGCACCCCAGAGCGCCTGCATGCAGAGGACATGCTCGCGGGCCACCTCCCGACGCCGCGAGAAGTCGACGCCGTGGTCGGCCGCCTCTGCCCGGTTCCACCCGAACCCGATGCCGAGGACGACCCGGCCGCCGCTCAGGTGGTCGAGGGTGGCGACCTGCTTGGCCAGCACGATCGGGTCGTGCTGGGCGACGAGGACGACCCCGGTCCCGAGACGGAGCGTGGTGGTCACCGATGCCATGGTGGCCAGGGTCACGAACGGGTCGAGGCTGCGCCGGTAGTCCTCCAGATGCACCCCCTCGACCAGGGCAGGCGGCGTGTCGGCTCTGACCGGGAGGTGGGTGTGCTCGGGGAGGTAGAGCGAGTCGAACCCGCGCTCCTCGACGGCGATCGCCAGGTCGGCAGGCACCATTGCCCGGTCGGTGAGGAAGGCGGTGATCCCGAGCCGCACGGCCGGTCACTCCCCGAGCCCGGCAACCAGCTGGGACCCCGGATTGCGGGCGGGGTCCACGAAGAGAGCGGCGAAGGCGGCCTCTTCGCGCCTGCGGGCCTCGGCCACCGCGGAGCCGCGACCGGCCAGCATCAGGCGCTTGATCTCACGGGTGGCGTGCGCCGGGAACGAGGCGACCGTGCGAGCCAGGGCGAGGGTTTCCTCGAGCACGGTGCCAGCAGGGCAGACCCGCAACGCGAGGCCCGACGCCACCGCCTGGGAAGCATCGATCCACTCCGAGGCGAGCAGCGCGGCGGCGGCCCGTTGCCACCCCATCCGGACCGGGAGCAGCACGCTGCTGGCGGCCTCGGGCGGCACGCCCATCTCGGCGAACGGAAGCCGCAGCCGGGCGTCCTCCTCGATGAGCACGAGGTCCACGTGGCAGAGCAGCGAGCATCCGAGCCCCATCCCCACGCCGTGCACCGCGGCGAGCAACGGCTTGTCGAACCCGACCACCACGTCGAGCAGCTCCTGGAAGCCCGACCCGGCGTCAGGGCCGGACTCCCCGGTCGCGATGGCGGCCATCTCCTTCAAGTCCTGGCCGGAGGAGAACGCGGTGCCGCGGCCGCACAGCACCACGGCCCGCACCTCGTCGTCGGTCAACGCGTCGCTCAGTGCACCGGTCACCGCCCGGTACATGGCCCGGTCGAACGCGTTGCGTGCCTCGGGGCGGTCGAAGGCGACGCTCATGACGCCGTCCTCGAGACTGACCTCGATCCGGTGGTCGGTCACCTGCGGCCGCGGCGCCGGATCCGCGGCGGTCGGCTACCACCCTCCGTCACGGGCGCGCCGTCGGTGGCTTCCGCCGCGCTCACGTCCGCGCTCCCCTGGTGCCGGGCGGTGGAGCAGCGGCCTCCGCCATACGGTTCTGGGCGATGACCTTCTCGGCCGCGGCGTTGCCCTCGGTCGAGAGCGGCCACCCGACGTAGTGGGTCAGGTGCAGCACGAGCTCGCGCACCTGCTCCTCGGTGAGCTCGCCGCGCGCGAGCGCCGAGCGGAACTGGATCTCGATGAGCGAGGTCTGGCCCAAGGCGGCCAGCACGCCGATGGTGGTCAGGCGGCGGTCCCGGATCCCGAGTGCCTCCCCGGTCCAGACCGTCCCGAAGAGGTGGTCGACGGTGAACGCGGTGTAGGGACCCTCGACTTGGTCGGGGTCGACGGAAAAGCCGTAGACCTCCTGCATCTTGGCCATGCCCCTGGAACGGGGCGTCCCGCCCGCGCTCGGCTCGCTCATGGTTGCCTGCTCCCCCGGTCGGGTCCATCACGCGGGTTCGGCGATCGACTTGATCTCGAGGTACTCCTCGAACCCGGCAATGCCCGACTCGCGGCCCACACCCGACCGGTTGTAGGCGGAGTCGTTGCCTGCACGCAGGCTGCTGAGATCGTGTTCACGACGAGGAAGGCGGTCTCCAGCCGGTCGCCGCCGAGGCCACCCCGACGGCCGGCAGCGGACCCCCTCGGCCCCGTCGGTCGATCGCTCCTTGGGCACGGTCAGGCTCACTCCCCGGTCGTGGGTCGCCAGCTGGTCGGCGGGCGCCGTCATCGGACGTCTTCAGTGGACATGTTGCCTGACCCGCTCGTCTCGGGCTGTAGAGCCCGGACGCGGGCGATGCAGCCGGAACGCGGGAGGATTGGACAGATGTCTGGACCGTAGTATGCGTCGATGACCGACACCAGACCGACAGCGGCCCAGGCCGAGCGGTGAGCACCTCCGCCCTCCCCAGCGGGGACGGTGCGCCGTTCGGCGTCCATGTGGAGGCGACCAGGCGCCGCCTGAGCATGCGTCAGGCCGAAGTGGTCGCTCGCCTCGTCCAGGCCGCGGAGGACGAGGTCGCGGAGGTCGGGTACTCCGGGCTCACGGTGCGCAACGTGGCCCGCCGGGCCGGCGTCGCCCCGGCCACCGCGTACACGTACTTCAGCTCGAAGGACCATCTCCTTGCCGAGGTGCTCTGGCGACACATCGAGGCACTGCCGCCGGTCGCCGGCGATGACGGCCACCCGATGGCGGAGCGCATCGAGGAGGCCGTGCGGGCGATGATCCTCTTCGCCGCGCAGAGCCCCGCACTGGTCGACGCCTGCACCGTTGCACTGCTCAGTCCCAACCCGGACGTCCGACACTTCCGCGACCGCATTGGGAGCACCATCCACCGCCGGCTGGCGGCCGCGGCGGGCCCGGACACCGATCCTCGAGTGATCCAGGTCCTCGAGACCTGCTATTCGGGGGCCCTCCTCACGGCCGGCATCGGCCACATGTCGTTCCTCGACATCCCCTCGTTCGTGGCCGGTGCGGCCACGCTCATGATCGGTGTCCCAGACCGGGGAACGGCTGGCGCCGAGGGTGGCGAGGGGCGGTGACCACCTCCGGTCTCCGCCGGCCCCTCGACTACAACCCGTACGCGTACGACATGCACGAGAACCCGTATCCCACCTACGCGCGGCTACGAGCGGAGGCGCCGGTCTACCGCAACGACGAGTTCGACTTCTGGTCGTTGTCGCGGCACGACGACGTACTGGCCGCGTTCCGCAACGTCGATCTCTACTCGAACGCCTACGGCGTCTCCCTCGATCCGAGTGCCTTCAGTCCAGACGCCCACCGGACCATGTCCTTCCTCGCGCTCGACCCTCCGAGACACACCAGGATGCGCTCGCTGGTCGGCAAGGGGTTCACCCCGACCAAGGTGGCTGCGATGGAGCACCGGGTCCGTGAGATCACCCGCGAGCACCTCGAGCCGGCACTCGAGCGCGGCACGTTCGACTTCATCGCCGACTTCGCCGGCAAGGTGCCGATGGACGTGATCTCCGAGCTGGTCGGCGTTCCCCGCACGGACCGTCCTGAGCTGCGCCGCCTCGCCGATCTGGTCCTCCATCGCGAGGACGGTGTGTTCGACGTGCCGCCCACCGGGATGGAGGCGGCACTGACCCTGGTGGGCTACTACCAGGAGATGGTCGACGAACGCCGGAGGGCGCCACAGGACGATCTGACCTCGGCACTGCTGGTGGCCGAGGTCGACGGCGACCGTCTCACCGACGAGGAGATCGTGTCCTTCCTGTTCCTCATGGTGGTGGCTGGCAACGAGACCACGACCAAGTTGCTCGGGAACGCGTGGTATTGGGGGTGGCGCAACCCGGATGAGCGGGCCAAGCCGTTCAGGGATCCGGCGCGGGTGCCCGACTGGGTCGAAGAGACCCTTCGCTACGACACCTCGAGCCAGATGCTGCTGCGGGTGACCCGCGCACCGGTCGACCTTCACGGTACGAACATCCCCGAGGGGGACCGGGTGCTGTTGCTGGTGGGCTCGGCCAACCGCGACGACGCAGTCTTCCCCGAAGCCGACCGCTACGACCTCGACCGCGACACCAGCCGCCTGGTCAGCTTCGGCAGCGGCAGGCACTTCTGCATGGGCGCGTCCCTTGCCCGCGTGGAGGCCCGGATCGGACTCTCCGAGCTCGTCGCCCGGGTCGCGGGCTACGAGGTGGACCCCGCGGGCATCGAGCGGGTCCACTCGATCAACGTCCGGGGCCTCGCCGCCCTCCCCACCTCGGTGGTCCTCCGCTGATGGCCGGCTTCGCCCGGCACCCGGACTGCCGGCCCACGATCGTGGGCGCCGTCCGGTACTGCCCGACCCACGCACTGTCCATCGTCGAAGAGGAGTAGCCCGTGCCGTTCTTTCCCCGCAGTGAGCTCGAAGAGATGATGCAGCGCTGGCTGGACCTCAACCGGCGCTGCGAAGCGGAGCTGGACTGGCGACCTCTTGCCGAGATGTACACCGAGGACGCAACCTACGGATGGAACGTGGGACCCAACGACGAGTTCATGGCCGTCGGGCGCGACCAGATCCGCGAGTTCGCTGTCGGCCTCGAGATGGAGGGCCTCGGTGGCTGGACCTACCCCTACATGCGCATCCTCATCGACGACGTCCAGGGGGAGATCCTCGGTCTCTGGCGACAGGTGGCCGACGCCACCCGCCCCGACGGGAGCCACTACGAGACCGCCGGGCTCGGGGGCAGCTGGTTCCGGTACGCGGGCGAGTTCCGCTGGAGCTGGCAGCGCGACTTCTTCGACGTGGGGAACACGACGGCCACCTACTTCGAGATGATCGCCGCCGGCGACCTCAGCCCGGGCATGCAGCAGCGCATCGAGCGTGCCGCTTCGGGGGGCCGGCTGCCCGGTCACTTCCCGGTGGGGAACGCCCCGGTCGGGCTCTGGGAGGGCGTCCTCTAGGCGGGACCGCCCCCGATAGGTTGACCCGGGTGGCGACGTCCCCTGAGGCTCCCGTCGAGGACGTTGCCGACCGGTCATGGTGAACGTCGCGGACGGACCGGGTCTGCTCATCGGTGTAGTGGCCGATCGACTCCGCATCGCCTACCCGATCCTGCCGGTCGTCGCCGGGCTGCTCGTGGCCGTCCTCCCCAGTTGTGGGCCGACCGAACAGGCCCTCGACGCGCTGCACGGCGCCCCGGGGGGCGCCGTGCAGCTACGGCTTTTGCTGTGGTGCGCCGGGCTCCCGCGAGGCGCCGGATGGGACCAACGGTCCGGCTTAGGTGGCCCGGTGGGTGTCTGGCTGGGATTCGCCAGGTGGTACAGCGAGCCGCCTCAGCGGCCAGCCACCTCCAGGGTCCCAAATCGTTTATCGCTCAGTTGGACCACCTCCTCTCTCTGGTGCGCCCATGCTAGCGCCGGGGGCGCGCCGTGGGGCTCATTCGGGCCCCGGGCGGGGGCCCCGGCGGGGGTGCCGTGGGCGCGGGTGTCGGCGCGACCGGACCGGTCAGGGGCGGAGCAGCACTTTGATGCACTCCGCACTCCGGGCGGCCACCGCGGCATAGGCGTCCGGGGCTTCGGAGAGGGGGAAGGCGTGGGTGAAGATGCCGTCGGTACGGAGGCGCCCGGCGGTCACGAGCGGCACCAGCTCGCTCCACGTCCGGTGGACCGGTGCGGTGGTCAGACGCAGGGTCACGCTGTGCAGGAGGGCCGAGAGGACCGGCATCGGATAGGGGGTCAGATCGTGGACCCCGATGACCGAGACGGTGCCCCCCGGTCGCACCAAAGACAACGCGTCGTCGAGGGTGGCGTCGCGGGCGACCGTGTCGATGACCGCGTCGGCTCCCAGGCCGTCGGTCGCCTCGAGCACCGCGTCGACAGTCGGGCCCTCGAGTGACTCGGCGCCCGAGTCTGCGGCCCGGTCCCTCCGACCGGCCACCGGGTCGACCGCCAGCACCCGCCCGGCACCGAGGGCGAGCATCGACCGGACCGCGCAGAGGCCGACCGCGCCGAGTCCGAGCACGGCCACCGTGCCGCCCGGTGGCGTGTCGGTGCGCTGCGCGCCGGCCCATCCGGTGCACAGGTTGTCGGTCAGGAGGAGGGCCGCCTCGTCGTCCAGCCCGTCGGGGATGGACAGGAGCTGGAAGTCGGCGGCCGGCACTGCAACCGCGGTGGCC
Source organism: uncultured Acidimicrobiaceae bacterium (assembly GCA_963725275.1). Lineage (GTDB taxonomy): Bacteria > Actinomycetota > Acidimicrobiia > Acidimicrobiales > RAAP-2 > Bog-756. The sequence continues at coordinate 460,915 of CAVRXS010000001.1, forward strand.
TGGCCCGCGCCGAGCTCCCCCGATCCGAAGATCTTCGGCCCTTCGCGGCAGAGGACGGGGTCCCCGGTGGCGCATCCCGCGCACCTCCCGCATCCGGTCACCGAGGCGGTCAGCACCCGGTCGCCGACTCGGAACCGACGCACGTCGGCGCCCACCTCGACCACCGTGCCCAGGAACTCGTGGCCGACCGGGAGTCCCCCGCCGGCGGGGAGGTCGCCGTCGTAGAAGTGCATGTCCGAACCGCAGATGGCGGTCGCGTCGACGGACAGCACGGCACCGCCGGGTCCGGGCAGCACCGGATCGGGAGCATCGGCCACGACGACCCGTCCCGCCCCCTCGATCACCACCTGGCGCACGGCTCTCCCTGGTCGCCCGACGTCAACGCTCCGTACTCTCGCACACCGGTGGCCGGGGGCCCACGCCACCACCCCGGCGCTGCGGCGTAGTGTCCGGCCGTGCGCAATCCCCACGCAGGCGAGCCGTTCGACACGTCCGACGCCGAGATCGCCGACGCCCTCCTCGACGTCTCGATCCCGACGCTGCTGCTCTCGCTCGTGCACATGTCCGGCGACCCGGAGATCATCCGTGGCCGGCTGCGGCCGGCCGGCCTGTTCCTCAACGAGGTGCAGGGGTACATGAGCGAGGAGGACAAGGCCGACGCCCGGGCCCTCGCCCTCGGGGTCATCGGCGACTACCGGGCGCGCGGCTGCCCCGAACCCGCGCCGCTCCCCGCCGGGCTGGTCCACGAGATGATGGGCTGGCTGGTCTGCGAGGACGTCCCCGAGGAGTACGTCCCGCTGCTGATGGAGGAGATGGAGCTCGACGGCCGCGACGCGCGCCGGGTCGAGACGGCCGCCAGTGCCTCCGACCGTGCGACATTCCCGGTGGTGGTGGTCGGCTGCGGCCAGTCCGGCCTGCTGGCCGGCATCCGGCTCCTCGAGGCCGGCATCCCCTTCACGATCCTCGAGAAGAACGCCGGTGTGGGCGGCACCTGGTGGGAGAACTCCTACCCGGGTGCGAGGGTCGACGTGGGCAACCACTTCTACTGCTACAGCTTCGAGCCGAGCGACCACTGGACCGAGTACTTCGCCCGCCAGCCCGAGCTCCAGCGCTACTTCTCCTCGGTCATGGACAAGTACGACATCGGGCGGCACGTCCGGTGGGAGACCGAAGCGCTCGGCGCGGTATGGGACGACGAGACCGCCACCTGGTCGGTGCGGGTGCGCGCCGCCGACGGTACGGCGGAGGTGCTCGAGGCCCGTGCGATCATCTCGGCCGTCGGCCAACTCAACCGTCCCCATCTTCCCGACCTCCCGGGACAGGAGACCTTCGCCGGGCCGGCCTTCCATTCGGCCCGCTGGGACCACGATGTCGCACTCGACGGTCGGCGGGTGGCCATGATCGGGGCCGGGGCGAGCGGCTTCCAGATCGCCCCGACCATCGCCCCGGCGGTCGGGCACCTGACCGTCTTCCAGCGGACCGCCCAGTGGATGTTCCCGAACCCCAACTACCACGCGACAGTCGGGCCGGGGGTGCGCTGGGCCCTCCGGCACCTGCCGTTCTACGGGCGGTGGTACCGGTTCCTGCTCTTCTGGCCGGGTTGCGACAAGGGCCTCGAGGCGGCCCGGGTCGACGCCGACTACCCCGACCAGCAGCGTGCGGTGAGCGAGACCAACGAGCTCACCCGGCAGATGTTCACCGAGTGGATCGCCGGCCAGATCGGCGACGATCCCGACCTGCTGGCAAAGGTCGTGCCCGACTACCCGGCCACCGGCAAGCGCACGCTGCAGGACAACGGTGCGTGGCTGTCCGCGCTCACCCGCGACAACGTGGACCTGGTCCGGACCGCCATCGACCACATCGAGCCGGACGCGGTGGTCACCGCCGACGGCGAACGGTACCCGGCCGACGTGATCGTCTACGCGACCGGGTTCGAGGCGACGCGGATGCTCGCGCCGATGGAGATCACCGGACGGGACGGGGTCGACCTGCGCACGATGTGGGGGAGCGGCCGGCGGCCTACCTCGGCATCACCGTGCCGGGATTCCCCAACTTCTTCTGCATGTACGGCCCGGGCACCAACCTGGCCCACGGCGGCAGTCTCATCTTCCACTCCGAGTGCCAGATGCGCTACATCACCCGGTGCCTCGAGGCGCTCGTGGTCGGCGACCACCGGTCGATGGAGCCCCGCCGGGAGCGCTACGACGACTGGCACGAGCGGAGCCAGCGCGAGATCAAGAAGCTGGTGTGGTCCCAGCCCTCGGTCAAGCACTCCTTCTTCAAGAACTCCCACGGGGAGATCCACGTGCTGAGCCCCTGGCGCCTGGTCGACTACTGGGCGTGGACGAAGGAGCCGAACCTCTCGGACTTCGTCATCCGCTGAACGCCGGCCGCGTGGGGGTGCCCGGAGCACGCTGACCCGGCGGGCGGAACGGACTGGGCAGACCGTTCTGTCGCTCGCTACTATCGAACATATGTTCGTAGCACCTCCCCGGCGACGGGACGCGGATACCCCGGAGGAGGGGATGCCCCCGCCCCCCCGGGGGAGCCTGGACCGGGGGCTCGACACGACCGCCCTCGCCGCCCTGGCCCTGATCGGCGAGCGTGCCCGCCCGGTCGCCGCCGGCCGGACCCGCCTCCTCCCGGTGGCGGCACCCTTGGCCGGGCTGCTGCCGGACGGGGTCCTGCGCCGGGGTACCACCCTGGTGGTGCACGGTCCCGCCGAGGGTGGCGCCCTCAGCGTGGCGCTGGCCCTGGTGTCCGCGGCCTCGGGCGCCGGCTCGTGGTGCGCGCTGGTCGGCCATCCCGCCCTCGGCGCGGTCGCCGCCCACGACCTCGGCATCGACCTCGGGCGCCTCGCCGTGGTGCCCCGGCCGGGGGCGGCGTGGGCGGAGATCACCGCCGCGCTGCTCGAGGGGGTCGACCTGGTGCTGCTGTGCCCACCCTTCCCGCCCCGGCCGGCAGTGGCCCGACGGCTGGTGGCACGGGCACGGGGCGCGGGGCCGTGCTGGTCGTGGCAACGGGACGGACCGACTGGCCCGAGCCGCCCGACCTCCGGCTCCGGGTCGACGAGGCGGTCTGGGAGGGGGTCGGGACCGGCGAGGGGTACCTCCGCCGGCGACGGATGACGGTGACCGCGGCCGGGCGCCGGTCCGCCGGCCGGCCGGCCAGCCGGCACCTGTGGCTTCCCGCGCCCGACGGGACGGTGGGCGGGGCCGGGGACCCCGGGACCTGACATGGACCGCCTGCTCGTCGTGCGCTGCCCCGAGCTCTTGCAGGAGGACGAGGGCGGGGCCGTCCTCCGCGCCTTTGCCGCGGTGGTCGCCAGGATCGAGACCCTCTGCCCCTGGGTGACCACCGTGCGCCCCGGCATCTGCTCGCTGCCGGCACGCGGGCCCGCCCGCTACTTCGGTGGCGAGGCCGCCCTGGCCGACCTGGTCCGTGCCACTGTCTCGGCCCTCACCCCGACCGAAGTGGGGGTGGCCGACGGGCTGTTCGCCGCCGTGCTCGCTGCCGGACGGGACCTGGTCGTCCCGCCCGGGGGGACTCCGGAGTTCCTCGCTCCGCTGCCGGTCCTCAGCCTCGGCCAGCCCGATCTCGCCGAGCTGCTCGGCCGGCTGGGCATCCACACCCTCGGGGAGTTCGCCGCACTGCCCGAAGCCCACGTGCTCGGGCGGTTCGGAGCAGACGGCGCCCTCGGGCACCGGGTCGCCGGGGGACGGACCGGCGAGGCGGCCGGTCTGCGCACGGTCCGCTACGACCCGCGCCGGACCACCGGAGGGAACCGGGTGGCACCGGCGGCGACCGAGCCCGGCTTCTGGGGCGGGGTGAGCGACACCGACGCCCGGGCAGCCAGGTGCCTGGAGGCCGTACAGGATCTCCTCGGCCCCGAGGGCGTGGTCACCGCCCACCTCCAGGGCGGGCGCGGGCCGGTGGAGCGCGCCCGCTTCGTGACCTGGAACGCCCGGGCCGAGCAGAAGAGCCGGGACGGTGGCGCCCCCTGGCCCGGGCGGATTCCGCCGCCGGCCCCGGCCGTCGTCCACCCCGCACCCCTCAGCGCCGATCTGGCCGATGCCAGCGGGAGTCCGGTGCGGGTCTCGGGACGTGGCCTGCTCACCTCCCCACCCGACCGCCTCTCGGTGGAGGAGGGACCCTGGACCGCGCTCTCCGGGTGGGCGGGCCCCTGGCCGTCGGACGAACGGTGGTGGTCGCGGTCCCGGCGGCGGAGTGCCCGGCTGCAAGCGGTCACCGCCGGGTACGCGCACCTGCTCCTGCTCGAACGGGGTCGCTGGTGGGTCGAAGCCACCTACGGCTAGTCGGACGGAATGATGGCCTACGCCGAGCTCCACGCGCACTCCAACTTCTCCTTCCTCGACGGGGCCAGCCACCCCGAGGAGCTGGCCGCGGAGGCGGCCCGGCTCGGCCTCTGCGCCCTGGCCCTCACCGACCACGACGGCCTCTACGGTGTGGTCCGCTTCGCCGGGGCGGCCCGGGCCGTCGGTCTGCCCACTGTGTTCGGGGCCGAGCTCACCCTGACGGGGACGGGCGCCGCCCACCGCGTACGGGGGTGCCCGACCCGGACGGCACCCACCTGGTGGTGCTGGCCCGCGGCCCCGAGGGGTACGCCCGCCTCGGGCGGGTCATCGCCGAGGCCCACCTGGCGGGCGGGGAGAAGGGCAAGCCGCTCCTCACCCTCGACGCCCTGGCCGACCGGCACGGCGGGCACTGGCAGGTCCTCACCGGCTGCCGCAAGGGGGCGCTGGCCGCGGCGCTGACCGGGGAGGGCCCGCGCGCTGCGGGCCGCGCCCTCGACCGTCTCGTCGACCGCTTCGGGCGCGACCACGTGGCCGTCGAGCTCTGGGACCACGGCACACCGCTCGACACCACCCGCAACGACGCCCTGGCCGTACTGGCCGCAGGACGGGGGGTGGACCCGGTCGCCACCAACAACGTGCACTACGCCACGCCAGCCCGCTTCCCGCTGGCCACCGCCCTGGCCGCCGTGCGGTCCCGACGGGCACTCGAGGACCTCGAGGGGTGGCTCCCCTCATCCCCCACCGCGTGTCTGCGGGGTGAAGCCGAGCAGCGCCGCCGGTTCGCACGGTGGCCCGGGGCGGTCGAGCGGGCGGCCGAGATCGGTGCGGCCTGCGCGTTCGACCTGCGCCTGGTGGCGCCACGGCTCCCCGACTTCCCGGTGCCGGAGGGGCACACCGAGCAGACCTGGCTGGTCGAGCTGGTCCGTCGGGGTGCCGACGACCGCTACGGGCCGCGGGGAGCCGAGCGGGTCGCGGGCGCCCACGCCCGGCTCGACCACGAGCTCGAGGTCATCGGCGCGCTCGGCTTCGCGGGGTACTTCCTCACCGTCTGGGACATCGTCCGGTTCTGCCGGGAGGAGGACATCCTCTGCCAGGGGCGGGGGTCGGCCGCCACCTCGGCGGTCTGCTACGCCCTCGGCATCACCAACGTGGACGCGGTCTCCCTCGGGCTGCTCTTCGAGCGCTTCCTCTCCCCCGCCCGCGACGGCCCCCCCGACATCGACGTCGACATCGAGTCCTCGCCGGCGCGAGGAGGTCATCCAGTACGTCTACGCGCGCTACGGGCGGCTGCACGCCGCCCAGGTGGCCAACGTCATCACCTACCGGTCCCGCTCCGCCCTGCCGCGACGTGGGCAAGGCGTTCGGGCACACCGCCGCCGAGGTGGACGTCTGGGCCAAGTCGGTCGAACGGGGTGAGCCCCTCGGTGAGCGGGAGGACCTCCCTCCCCTGGTCCAGGAGCTGGCCGGCGAGCTGCTCGACTTCCCCCGCCACCTCGGCATCCATTCGGGCGGCATGGTCATCTGCGACCGTCCGGTGATCGAGGTCTGCCCGGTCGAATGGGGCCGGATGCCGGGACGCAGCGTGCTCCAGTGGGACAAGGACGACTGCGCGGCGGCGGGACTGGTCAAGTTCGACCTGCTCGGCCTCGGCATGCTCACCGCGCTCCACCACATGGTCGACCTGGTGCGCTCCTTCCATCACGTGGAGATCGACCTCGCACGACTCGAGCAGGAGCCCGAGGTCTACGACCTGCTGTGCCGGGCCGACACGGTGGGCGTGTTCCAGGTGGAGTCACGGGCCCAGATGAACACCCTCCCCCGGGTACGGCCGCGCTGCTTCTACGACCTGGCCATCGAGGTGGCCCTCATCCGTCCCGGGCCCATCCAGGGCAACGCCGTGCACCCCTACATCCGGCGCCGCAACGGGACCGAGCCGGTCACCTACCTCCACCCGCTGCTCCGGCCATCGCTGGAACGGACGCTCGGGGTTCCCCTCTTCCAGGAGCAGCTGATGCAGATCGCCATCGACGTGGCCGGGTTCACCCCGACCGAGGCGGACGAGCTGCGCCAGGCGATGAGCGCCAAGCGCTCCGGCGAGCGCATGGCCCGCCTGCGGGACCGCCTGTTCGCCGGGATGGCCGGACGCGGCGTGGACGGGGAGGTGGCCGAGCAGGTGTACGTCGCGCTCGCCGCCTTCGCCAGCTTCGGGTTCCCCGAGAGCCACTCGGTGGCCTTCGCCCATCTCGTCTACTCGACCGCCTGGTGCAAGGTGCACTACCCGGCCGCCTTCACCGCCGGGTTGCTCAACGCCCAGCCCATGGGGTTCTGGTCCCCCCAGAGCCTGGTTGCGGATGCCAAGCGCCACGGGGTGGTCGTCCGGCGGCCCGACGTCAACGCGGGACGGGCCGACGCATCCCTCGAGCCCGAGGAGCCCACGGAGCCGGAGGGGTGCGGGGCCACCGTGCGGTGCGCGGTGCGCCTCGGCCTCTCGTCGGTGCGCGGCGTGGGGACGGAGACCGCGGCCCGGATCGAGGCGGGCGCCCCCTGGGCGCACATGGAGGACCTGGTGCGCCGCGCCGGGGTGAGCCGCGTCCAGCTCGAGGCGCTCGCCACTGGCGGCGCCCTCGACAGCCTGGCCGGAGCCGGGGTCGGGGGTGGCGACCGGCGTCCGGGGAGGGGGACCGGACGCCGGTCCCTCGTCTGGGGGGCGGGCGCGGCGTCCCAGGCCACCGCGGACCGGCTGCCGGGTGTGGTCACCGGGGCAGAGCCGCCACCCCTCCCGGTACCCACCCCGTGGGAGGGGGCCTCCGACGATCTCTGGTCACTCGGCATGACCCCGGACACCACGGCCATGGAGCTGGCCCGGGCCGGACTGGACCGGCGCGGGGTGCTGGCGGCCGGCGCCCTGTCCGGTCGGCCTGCCGGTGAGCGGGTCACCGTCGGGGGGGTGGTGACCCACCGCCAGCAGCCCGAGAGCGCCCGCGGGGCGGTGTTCCTGAACCTCGAGGACGAGACCGGGATGGTCAACATCGTGTGCTCCCGGGGTGCCTGGATCCGGTGGAAGTCGGTGGCCCGGTCGTGCCCGGCGCTCGTGGTACGGGGGCGGATCGAGCGGTCGGAGGGGTCGATGACCCTCGTCGCCGAGCGATTCGAGCCACTGCCGCTCGGCCCGGTCCCGGCCTCACGGGACTTCCGCTGACCGACGCCCAGAAAACTCCTCCGAAATTGCTTGACTACTATGTGTCACATGATGAACACTAAGAGTGATGATGCAGTGCCTCAGCAACACCGATGATTCACATACAGCACGCAGTCATTGACCGACCTGGCGTCCCCGGACGCAGCAGCACCAGTCGCAGCCAGACGGTACAGGGTTCGGACCCCCGGGAGATCCCCGGAGGAACAGCCGAGCAGTCTCCCCAGGCCGCCGGCGCCCCTCAGTGACCCCATCCACCCCGTGACATCGGCGACAACAGGAGGCAGTGCTCAATGACCGCACAGATCGTAGGTCCCAACGCATTCTCGATCGGGCTCGTGATCGGCCTGGTGACCCTCTCGATGATCGCCGGCGTGATCGACCTCTTCCGGAAGCCGGGGTGGGCTTGGCGGGCGGCCCAGGAAAGCAGGATCGCCTACCTCGTCCTGATCCTCCTGCTTCCGCTGGTCGGGCTCGGCATGTACCTCTACGGGGCCCGCCCCAAGGTCGTCGCCAAGGCATCGGCGGGGCGGGCGGCGAGCCTCCCCTTCGAGCGCTTCGGCGAGGACTCGGTGCAGAAGCAGCGCGAGGACGGCCGGCCGCTCGGCACCATCACCGCGCCGGCGGCACTCGGCAGCTTCGGCGAGATCCGGGGCGAAGGGCCGTACCCCTTCGGCGGGGACGCCGCCTCGCTCCCGGTCGGTGGAAGCTTCCTGCAGACCGAAGGCAACGCAACCCTGCGCTCGCCGGTCGGACTGTCCCGCGCCTACCGGCCGCGGCCAACGCGACGCCGTCCCCGGCGTCGAGCGGGTGGCACGGTCCGCCCAGACCGCCACCGGGAGCACGACCATGACCGTCCCGTCCGGCTGGAAAGCCGACCCGACCGGCCGCCACGAGTTCCGGTACTGGGACGGAGAGCACTGGACCGAGAACGTCGCCGACGCCGGGCTCCAGGACCGCGACGCCGTGTCCGTCTGATCGCCGAATCCGCAGCACCGGCACCCTTTCCCACTCTGCCGGCTGGTCCGTCTGTCCCCCCCGTCAGCGTCCCTGGCGGACCAGCCGGCTGAGGCGGGCTACGAGCACCTCGAGGACGGCATCCCCCGGGAGCGCGGTCGCCCCGCGTAGGTCGAGGTCTGCGTCGGCCAGGAGGCCGATGGCCCGGGCGATCCGACCGGACCCGAGCTTGTTTGCCTGGGCGAGGGCCTTCTTGGCCGGGAAGACGCTCCTCAGCCCGAGTACCTCGGCGGCCTGCTCCGGGGTTGTCACGCCCGACCCGTCCAACCGGAGCATCTGGCGGTAGTGCCGATGGAGCAGAGACAAGACCACGAGCGGGTGGGAGTCGCCCACGGTCAGGATCCGGCGGAGCACCGACAGGGCACGCTCGGTCGTCCCCGAGTCGATGGCGTCGGTGAGGTCCCACGGGGCGAGGGAGCCGGCCTCGCCGAGGAACGGCTCGAGGTCGTCGAGGGTGACCGTGGCCCCCGCTCCGTAGGCGGCGGCCAGCGTGTCGAGCAGCCCGACCAGCCGGCCCATGTCCGAGCCCAGGTGGTCGGCGAGCCGGGCCGCCGCCGCGCCGTCGAGCCGCACCGGGCCGCCCTTCAAGTGGTCGGTGAGCCACTGGGACCGCGCCCTTCCCGTCCCCACCGAGGTGTCGAGGACCTCTCCCGCCATCCCGACCGCCTTGGAGAGGACCGGTGCGACGGTGCCGCCGCCGCCCACCAGGACCAGGACGGTCGTGGGCAGCGGGTCGGCCACGTAGGCGGCGAGCCGCTTGGCGTCGGCCGCGATGATCTGGCCGGCCTCGCGGACGACCACCACCCGCCGGTCCACCAGGAACGCCGGCGTCGTGCAGGCGTCGATGACCGCTCCGATGTCGACGGGCTCGACCCCGGGACCACCGAACTCCTCGACGGTCATCGACGGGTCACCCTCGCCGACCAGTCGCCCGACCAGCGCGTGGGCGGCCTGGGCCACCAGCGCCGGATCGTCCCCCCGCACCAGGTAGGCGGCCCGCCCGCGAGGTGCTGCACCCGCGGGCGACGTGACCGGTGCCCGCGCACTCACGAGGCGACCGATCCGATCGCGGCGAGGACATCGCAGACCTGGCGGTGGGCACCGACCTCGTGGACCCGCATGATCCGACAGCCGAGGGCCGCCCCGAGTGCGGTCGCGGCCAACGAGGCGTCGCGGCGCTCACCGATCTCGAGCCCGAGGAGCACCCCGAGGAACGGCTTGTTCGACGCGGAGAGCAGCAGGGGGTACCCGAGATCGGCGAGCCGGTCCGAGGCACGCAGCAGGGCGAGCGACTGCTCTGCCGTCTTGCCGAGGTCGAGGCCCGCGTCGAGGACGACACGGTCGGGGGTCAGGCCGGCGGCGAGGGCCGAGGACGCCCGCTCCCCGAGGAACCGGCAGACCGTCTCGACGACGTCGGCATAGACGGGAGTGGGATCGGGGATCCTCGGTCCGAGACGGATGTGGGTCGCGACCACCGTCGCGCCCGCCTCGGCGGCTGCCGGGAGGTAGTCGGGGTCGGAGAACCCGCTGATGTCGTTCCCGACCACCGCTCCGGCGGCGTAGGCCTCGCGTGCCACCGAGGCGCGCCAGGTGTCGACCGAGAGCGCGACGTCGAACCGGGCGGCGAGGGCCTCGATGGCGGGGACGACCCGGTCGAGCTCCTCGGCCTCCCCCACCTCGGGGCCGGGGCCGGCCTTGACCCCACCCACATCGAGCAGATCGGCCCCCTCCTCGAGCATGCCGGCCGCGCGCGTCACCAGCTCGTCGAGCGCAAAGGTCGCGCCCTTGTCGTAGAAGGAGTCGGGGGTCCGGTTGAGGATGCCCATGACGAGGGCCCGCCGGCCGATCGGGAGGACCCGCTGGCCGAGGCGGAGGGTGGTGGCGCGCACCGGGCCGACGCTATCGGCCTCCGCCGAGCGGGTGGAGCGGTCAGAAGAGCCGGGAGGCCAGGGCCCTGCGGTAGGTCGCGGTGCGCGGGTCATCGGGCCCGAGCGTCTCGAGCAGGTCCAGGAACTCCTGATGCGCATCGGGTTCGTCCCGGGCCCGGTCCAGCAGCCCGGTGAGCCGGGTGTCCACGTCGGTCTCTCCGAGGTCGGTGTGGGTGGCGGCGAGCCGGGCCTCGGCCAGCAGGCGCCTCGTCTCGGGCGTCTCGGGGATCCGCTGCAGCAGCGTCATCGCCTCGTCGGTGGCTCCCCTGCCGATGAGCAACCCGGCTAGCGAGACGATGGCCTCGGGGTGATCGGGCTGCAGTTCGAGCGCACGCCCGAGGAGGTCCTCGTCCCCCGCGGCACGGCCCTCGGCCGCCAGCCGGTCGGCCTCGGACGAGACGGGCACGAGCCCCTCGACGAACGACCGGACCGCCTCCTCGGGCAGGGCGCCGATGAACTGGTCGACGACCGCACCGTCCCGGAGGGCGAACACGGCGGGGATCGACTGGACCCGGAATCCGGCCGAGATCTGCGGGTTCTCGTCCACGTTGACCTTGGCGAGGGTCACCGCGCCCTCCGTGGCCGTCACCGCCCGCTCGAGCATCGGGCCGAGGGTCGTGCAGGGCCCGCACCACGGGGCCCAGAGGTCGACCACCACCGGGACCTCGGAGGAACGGAGCAGAACCTCCTCTTCGAACGTGGCATCGGTGACGTCGACCATGCCTCCGACGATATCGGGCGGACAGCTCCTGGCCGGCCGTGGCGAGGAAGGTGCGGGTGGCGCGGGTAGCGTCGGGCCATGGATGTGGTCACGCACACCGCCGGGGCCGAGGTGGAGGGGATCGCACGAGGGCCGGTGAGCGAATGGATCGCCTCGACCGTGGCCGGGGCGCTGGCGCCCTTCACCTTCGAGCTCATCGCCGGGGGGAGGTCCAACCTCACCTACAAGGTCACCGACGCGGCGGGTCATGCGATGGCGCTGCGCAGACCGCCGATGAGCCACGTCCTGCCGACCGCCCATGACATGGCGCGTGAGCACACGGTCATCACGGCGCTCGGGGGGACCGCCGTCCCGGTACCCCGCACCCTCGGGCTCTGCACCGACCCGGAGGTCAACGGAGCCCCGTTCTACGTGATGTCGTTCGTCGAGGGCCACATCCTGCGTGACGAGGCCGCCGCCGCCGAGCTCGACGAGGGCGCCAGAGCCCACGCGAGTGACTCGCTCGTCGACACGTTGGCCGGGCTGCACCGGGTCGACGTAGACGCGGTCGGCCTCGGGGACTTCGCCCGCCGCGACGGGTACATCGCGCGCCAGCTCAAGCGGTGGCACGGCCAGTTCACCCAGTCGACGGTCGACGGCGCGCGCGGGCCGGCGGTCGTCGATACCGTGCACGCGCTGCTCGCGGCGCGCATCCCCGAACAGCAGGCGGTCTCCATCGTGCACGGGGACTACCGATTGGACAACACCGTCCTCGACGATGCGGGCTCGGTGCGGGCCATCCTCGACTGGGAGATCTGCTCACTCGGTGACCCGCTCGCGGACCTCGGCCTCCTGCTCGTCTACTGGGCCGAGGACGGCGACCCGATCCAGGCGCTGCTCGGCGTCGCCCCGACCACCCTGGCCGGGTTCGCCACGCGCGCCGAGCTGCGCGACCGCTACGCCGCCGCGTCGGGGCTCGACGTGTCCTCGATCCCCTACTACCGGGCATTCGGGTTCTGGAAGCTGGCCTGCATCCTCCAGGGGGTCCACGCCCGCTACGCCGGGGGGGCGGCCGCGGGTGACCGCAGCGGGGTCGACCGGTTCGCCGACCACGTCGGGAGACTCGGTGAGCTGGCCCTCGCGGAAGTGGAGTCTCTGTGAGCGGCACCGACCCCACCTCCCTCTACGAGATCGATCCCGGCTGGGGACGACCGCCCGGTGCGCGGGTCGAGCACCCGGTGCTGGTCGTCGCGCTCGAGGGCTGGGTCGACGCGGGGATGGGCGCCACTGCGGCGATCACCCACCTCCTCACGACGTCCCCCACCGCGGTCGTGGCCACCTTCGACACCGAGCCACTCATCGATCAGCGGGCCCGACGTCCGATCGCCCGGCTCGAGGACGGCGTGACCACCGAGCTCACCTGGCCGACCATCCGGATGGTGGCCGGCGCGGACCGGGCAGGTGCGGACCTGCTCTACCTCACCGGGCCGGAGCCCGACTTCCGGTGGCGCAGCTTCATACGTGCGGTGGTCGAGCTGGCGGAGATCCTCGACGTGCGCCGTGTGGTCGGCCTCGGCGCCTTTCCGGCGCCGACCCCCCACACCCGACCGGTGCGATTGGCCTCGACCGTCCCCCCGAGCTCCGCCGATCTGGCCGGTCGGGTGGGCACCGTGCACGGCACCCTCGAGGTGCCGGCCGGCGTGCAGGCCGCCCTCGAGGTGGCGTTCGGAGAGGCCGGGATCCCGGTCATCGGCCTCTGGGCCCGGGTCCCGCACTACGTCTCGGCGATGCCCTACCCCGAGGCGAGCGCCGCGCTGGTCGAAGGCCTCTGCGCGGTGAGCGGGACGGTCCTCGACTCCTCAGCGCTGCGGACGGCCGGGGAGGCCTCGCGGGCCCAGGTCGACGAGCTCATCGGTGCCAACCCCGACCACCTCGAGATGGTCCGTCGGCTCGAAGCAGCGCTCGACTCCGAAGAAGGCACGTCGCTCGGCACCGACAGCGAGCTGCCCAGCGGGGACGAGATCGCCGCCGAGCTCGAGCAGTTCCTCAGAGGCGAAGGGCACTGAGGAAGGCCGCGCCAGACCGGGGCCGCCAGACCGGCAGCCCCGTGGAGCGCACGTGGGTCAGGTGGGCCGCGAACACGGCCAGCACGATCAGCGAGACCAAGAGCACGGCGACCATCGCGGCCAACACGAGCCATCGACCACGCCCCTCGAGGGTCCGGCCGCCCGTACCGCCGACCCACGGTGTATTTGGCGTCGCACCTTCCAGGGCAGAGCCGGTCGGCACGGTCGCACGCGACCGGCGCCGGGAGCTCGCATTGGTCTTGGCCGGAGGAGCGGAGAAGACGGGGAGCTCGGTCACGATGCGATGCATCTGGTCCATCGTGGTCGCCTCGGCGAGCTCGCCGAGACGGACCTGGTAGTCGGCGAGCGAGAGCAGACCGCGGTCGGCGGCGCGGTCGAGAAGGGCCCCGTAGCGGTTGCGGTCCTCGTCGGTGACCCCGGTGCCGGCCGGGGTGTCGGGCACGTCGGCCGACCGCGCTGAGCCGGCCCCGACGACCGGTGCGGCGCGCTCGGGTACCAGCGGCGCGCTCGGCACCGGCCGGGGGGTGAGCGAGTGCCGGGGGGCTGGCACCGCTTTCAGGGGACCGACCATGAGCAGCTCTCGAGACTCCGGGGGCGCTGCCACGACCCAATTGTGCCGTCACGGTGAGTGATCATGCAACTACTAATTCGTATTTTTCCCGGTTTCCAGGCTCCAGGCAGCCTCGAGGCCCTGCTTGCTAGCGTGACGCATGCGCATCGACGGGACCATCGGCTTCGATCCGGCCGCAGTCGTGGACCGGGCCAGGGAGGCCGAGGCGGCCGGCTACGACGGGATCTGGTCGGCGGAGACCAGCCACGATCCCTTCCTCCCCCTGGTCCTGGCCGCAACGCACACCGAGCGCATCCAGGTCGGTACGGGGATCGCGGTGGCCTTCGCCCGTAACCCGATGACCCTGGCCACCACGGCCAACGACCTCCAGAGCATGGCCCGGGGCCGGTTCATGCTCGGTCTCGGGTCGCAGATCAAGCCCCACATCGAGAAACGGTTCTCGATGCCCTGGTCGCACCCCGCGCCCCGGATGCGCGAGCTCATCCTCGCCATCCGGGCCATCTGGGCGAGCTGGGCCGACGGCAGCCGTCTCGCCTTCCGAGGCGAGTTCTACCGCCACACCCTGATGACGCCCATGTTCGACCCGGGTCCCAACCCCTTCGGCAATCCACCGATCTTCCTCGCAGCAGTCGGAAACCGGATGGCGGAGGTGGCCGGCGAGGTGGCCGACGGGCTGCTGGCCCACGCCTTCACCACCGAGCGCTACCTACGCGAGGTGACTCTCCCCGCCCTCGAACGCGGGATCGCCCTCAGCGGGCGATCGAGGTCGGGCGTCGAGGTCTCGCTGCCGGGCATGGTGGTGACCGGGATCGACGACGCGGGGCTCGAGGCGGTGATGGGCACAACCAGGAAGCAGCTCGCCTTCTACGGATCGACCCCCGCCTACCGGCCGGTCCTCGAGCTGCACGGGTGGGGCGCGCTGCAGGACGACCTCAACACCCTGTCGAAGACGCGGCGCCTGGGACGAGATGACCGCCCTCATCGACGACGAGGTGCTCGAGACCTTCGCCGTGGTCGGCGACCTCGACGCCCTCCCGGGCCTGGTGCGGGCACGCTTCGACGGCCTCGTCGACCGGTTCAACGTCTACGCCCCCTCGGGAATTCCCGCCGAGCGGTGGGCAGAGGTGCTGGCCGGCTTCTCGTAGGGCGGGTCTCCCGGTTCGCCGGGCCTGCGGGGGCGTCAGACGACGATGTTGACCAGCCGCGGCGGCTTGGCGATGACCCGCTTCGGGCGCGCCCCGTCGAGGGCGCCGAGCACGGCGGACGAGGCGAGGGCCAGCTCCTCGGCCTCGGCCCCGCTGATGCCGGGCGCCACCTCGATGCGGTCACGGACCTTGCCGTTGACCTGGACCACCATGGTCACCGTCTCCTCGGCCACGAGATCGGGGTCGGCGACCGGCCAGGACAGCAGATGGATGTGGTCGCCGTGGCGGCGCTCCCAGGCCTCGGCGGCAAGGTGGGGGGTCATCGGGGCCAGCAGCAACAGCAGGGTGTCGACGGCCTCGTCGACCACCCCGGGACGGCCGCCGTCCCGGGCGTAGGGATGGAGGAGGTTCACGAACTCCATGCAGCCCGCGACGGCGGTGTTGTAGGACCACCGCTCGTAGTCCCGGGACACCCGGTCGATGAGACGGTGGGTTGCCCGCCGGATGGCCAGCGCACCCGGAGCGGGATCGTCCCCTTCCCCCCGATCCTGGTGCGGCTCGATCGGGACGGCCAGCCGCCAGACGCGGTCGAGGAAACGCGCGCAGCCCTCGATGACGCTGTCGGTCTGGTCGGTCCAGTCCACGTCGTCGGCGGGTGGACCGACGAAGAGGTGGAAGAGTCGGAGCGCATCGGCGCCGACCGTCTCCAGGTAGCTCGACGGTGCCACCAGGTTGCCCTTGGACTTGGACATCTTGGTCCCACCCATCCGGATCATTCCCTGGGTGAACAGCCGGGCGAACGGCTCGCGTAGACCCTCGGGGGCGATCCCGACGTCGGCCAGCGCCTTGGTGAAGAACCGGGCGTAGAGCAGGTGGAGGATGGCGTGCTCGATGCCGCCGATGTACTGGTCGACCGGCATCCAGTGCCGTGCGATCTCCGGATCGAAGGGGGCTCCCGGGGTCCACGGGTCGGTGAACCGGAGGAAGTACCACGACGAGTCGACGAAGGTGTCCATGGTGTCGGTCTCACGGGTGGCCGGGCCGCCACAGGTCGGGCACGTCGTGTGCAGGAACGCCTCGTTGGTGGCGAGGGGTGAGACACCGGTCGGGAGGAACTCGACGTCGTCCGGGGCGAGCACCGGCAGATCGGAGACCGGCACCGCGACGATGCCGTGGTCGGGGCAGTACACGACAGGGATCGGGCAGCCCCAGAACCGCTGGCGCGAGATGAGCCAGTCGCGCAGCCGGTAGTTGACCGTGCGTGTGCCGATACTGCGCTCCTCCAACCAGTCGATGGCGCGGGCCTTGGCGGTCGGGATGTCGAGGCCGTCGAGCCACTCGCTGTTGATCTTCTCGCCGGCGCCCGTGTATGCGCCGCCCGGTCCTCCGTCCGGAGCGCCGTGCTCGTCCCACCCGTCGGGAGGGCGCACGGTGCGGACCACCGGCAGACCGTAGGCACGGGCGAAGTCCCAGTCGCGGGCGTCCTCTGCGGGCACCGCCATGATGGCGCCGGTCCCGTACCCCATCAGCACGTAGTCCGCCACGTAGACCGGGACAGCGGTCCCGGTGAAGGGGTTGATCACCGAGGAGCCGGTGAACGCGCCGCGTTTGGCGAGCGCGGCACCGGACTCGGAGAGGCGCTCCAGCTCCGAGCTCGCAGCGGCGCGGACCCGGAGCGCCTCGACCTCCTTCCGGTGGTCGGGGGTGGTCAGCTGGTCGACGAGCGGGTGCTCAGGAGCCACGACCGCGTAGGTCATGCCGAAGGAGGTATCGGGACGGGTGGTGAAGACGCGGAGCGCGAGCGGCTCCTGCCCGTCCGAGCCGTCGCGCCCCTCGACCACGAGGTCGTACTCGGCGCCCTCGGAGCGGCCGATCCAATTGCGCTGCATCGTCTTGACCCGCTCGGGCCATTCGAGGTCGTCGAGACCGGAGAGGAGCTCGTCGGCATAGGAGGTGATCCGGAAGAACCACTGCTCGAGATCGCGGATGACCACCAGGTCGCCCGAGCGCTCGCAGGTACCGTCGGCCAGGACCTGCTCGTTCGCGAGCACGGTCTGGCAGCCGGGGCACCAGTTGACCGGGGCGTTGGCACGGTAGGCGAGCCCGGCGGCCAGCAGCTTCTCGAAGATGAACTGGGTCCACTTGATGTACTCGGGATCGTGGCTGCGGACCTCGCGTCGCCAGTCGTAGACGGCGCCCAACGAGAGGATGGACTCCTTGAGCTCGGCGATGCGTGCGTCGGTGAAGACCCGGGGGTGGGTGCCGGTGGAGATGGCCGCGTTTTCGGCGGGCAGGCCGAACGAGTCGAAGCCGAAGGGCGAGAGCACCGCGTACCTGAGCATGGTCCGGTGGCGGACGAGGAGGTCGCCGAAGGTGTAGTTGCGGACGTGGCCCATGTGGGCCGGGCCCGACGGGTAGGGGTACATGGTGAGGACGTACCAGGGGGGCCGGGGGTCGTCGGCGTCCACCTCGTAGGTGCCCTCGTCGTTCCAGCGGCGCTGCCACTTCTTCTCGACCGCGATGACGTCGTAGGCCCGTGCCATGGGGGTCGATGGTACCGGTCACCAGGTGGCCGCTCAGCCGCCACGCCGACCGGAGCGCAGGACGGAGCGCAGAGAGGGCGAGTCCGGGGGTCGCAGCCGGAGCCGGAGCCGGAGCGTGCCGAGCCGCAGCAGGAAGAGGACCGCTTTCGAGGCAGGTGACCTGTGCGGCGGCGGGCCGCCCGACAGGATGGCCCCCACCCAATCCGGCATCGCACGGCCTCCTCGTCACTCGAGAGGGTGCTGATACTCTGAGGCGACCTTCGGGGGTATAGCTCAGTTGGTAGAGCGCTTGACTGGCAGTCAAGAGGTCAGGGGTTCGAATCCCCTTACCTCCACGTCGTTGTCGGAATCACAACATTTTCCCTGGTCAGACGCGGTATTTCATTGGCACTTGCCAACCAAGGCAAAGAGCGATGTTCGAACCCCGCGTCTCCGCTGAAGCCGTTCGCGCTAGCAAGCAGTTGTCGGCAACCCTCGCCTGAAAGTGCCCCACCCAACCGTTCGGGGGCAGTGTGAGTGTCAGAAGAGTACGGAAAGCCTAGGGAAAACCCCGTTATGGCCTGGCTATCAGCCAACGCCCAGCCGTTAGAACGGGACCTGTTTGGCGAAGGCGAGCACTTGAGCCTTGTCGGCCGGAAGGATGTAGCCCGCCTTGATGTCCTCGTCCGTCGCCGTCGTGTATGCCTTCAGGTAGGACGACTTGGTCCCATACAGGGATTTGAGCTGCGCTTCGCTGAAGGGACGAGTCGACCCGAACAGGACGCAGAACCCGGCCGATCCGGTGGGTGTGGTGTTCGAATAGGCCGCAATCGGCACCCGTTCCCAAGGACCCTGGATGCCACCGATCGCCGTTGCGCTGGCGTTGGTCTGCACCGTAGGCGTGCCGTCAACAACCTGGACATCCATACGAGGTGCCGACGGCGGCGGCGAACCGGTGACCATCCAGGTATTGATGCCGGAGAGGGCGGCTTCAAAGATGAAATGACTTGGTGCCTCGTCGACCGAGGTGCAGCCAAGAGATTCGAGCGACTGAGGCGTGACAATGTAGGAGTCTGCGTGAGAGGAGCCTGCGACGTCCCAGAGCCTGATGAAGCGCGTGTCGGGCTGACGGGCCTGGTAGTACCCGCCGAAAGTCTCATCTGTTTCGGTGATCATCATGAGCACCGGGACGCCGATGTCGGTGCGGATGTGGACGCCGCCACCGAAGCTGCCGCTCGGTGATGCACCTGGGATCCCCACTGCTCCCCCGGCCCTACTGTGCACTAAGAAGCCGTCGAACACATGGTAGAGGGGCTGAATGGCGTCGATGTAGGTGGTCAGGTAGAGCGCCGACTGGGACTCACCCACCGCCAACAGCCGCTTAGGGTGCAGTGGGGCCAGGGGGTTCGCGTGGCCACCGACGAGCAGGGCTCGGGCGGC
This sequence comes from uncultured Acidimicrobiaceae bacterium, assembly GCA_963725275.1. Lineage (GTDB taxonomy): Bacteria > Actinomycetota > Acidimicrobiia > Acidimicrobiales > RAAP-2 > Bog-756. The sequence goes on from CAVRXS010000001.1 coordinate 479,837, forward strand.
TTGGGTGTAGATGTCGTAGGAGTACTGGTCCCCGGGATCCATCAGTGAGCCATAGCGCGCCGGATCCTTTTGGCGCAGATTGTCGATTCCCACCTGCTGAGCGGAGACGCCCACCCAGGCAAAGCCCGCTCGTTCCAACTCTGGTGACAAGTACACCGAGTCGACAGCGCCATCCCCGCCTCCACTGACGTTTAGCCACTCCACGACCACTGTCCCGTTGAAACGCGATGGATTTGTCGGCATGCGCACTACGATTCGAGTGCGATAACGCGCGCTGGTAGCGCGAGCGACCTTCCACGTTCCCGCGTTGTGCTCGGGTCCGGCCGCCTGGTAGGAGTACGCCGTCCCCGACGCGAAATACTCGCGCTGCTCATAACCGGCGGCCTTGAGGGAGGGTCCCCAGGCTCCGGCGATTAGGTACGCGGCGTCAGCGGGCTCGATGGGGCCGCTGAGCTGAGCTGGTTGTCCGCCATTGGGTGCGTCGCCTTGGGTCGAGGTCTCCCCAGAGGCTGGCGCCGACACGATCGCATTCTGACCGGCGCATCCTGCACCCGTTACTCCAAGTGTCATCACCAACGCAGTCAGGGCGGCTCGGCCTGCCCCGCGTAAAGAGTGTGTCATTCAATACCCCCCCGCCAATATTCCGTAGCCAGCGGCACGTCTTCAGGCCGCGTCAACCGTACCTCGGTATGGAGCGAAGAGTTCCACCTTTGCAGTCAAGGCGAGACCGGGCCGAACTCGAAGGCCACGCGGCCGAAAAGAGTCTTCTCTCTGCGATGCTCTCCGGTTCGTCGGAACTGTCTCACCCACCCG
>CAVRXS010000002.1:0-92949 GCA_963725275.1 uncultured Acidimicrobiaceae bacterium
TCCGTGGCCAGTTTTTAGTCCGAGCTTTTGGCCACCAAAAGTCCGCACCCCTCGGTGTGATTTTCAACTCTAGGTGAGCTTGGGACCACCTCCTCGTTGACGGGCCTCCTTGAGCCGGAATGACTCACCGGAGGTGGCCACGACGACGCTGTGGTGAAGCAGGCGGTCGAGCAGACTGACGGCGGTGGTGTGCTCGGGGAGGAACTTTCCCCAGTCCTCGAACGGCCAGTGCGAACCGATGCCGAGAGACTTGTTTTCATAGGCGGCGGCCACGATGCGGAAGAAGAGCTGGGCGCCGGTGTCGTCCATGGGGGCGAAGCCGATTTCGTCGATCAGGACGAGGTCGGCCTTCATGATCTGCTCGATGACCCGGCCGACCGAGTTGTCGGCCAGCCCGCGGTAGAGGGTCTCGACGAGATCGGTGGCGCTGAAGTAGCGCACCCGTTTTCCCTCCTCGATGGCGCGGTGTCCGAGGGCGACGAGGAGATGGCTCTTGCCCGTCCCCGCCGGTCCCACCAGACACACATTCTCCTTGGCGCCGATCCACTCGAGGCTGGCCAGGTAGTCGAACGTCGCCGGCTTGATCGACGACGCCACCGACGTCGAACTCGTCCAGGGTCTTGGTCACCGGGAAGGCGGCCGCTAAGAGGCGACTCCGGGCGTTCGACGCGTCACGCGAGGCGATCTCGGCTTCGATCAAGGTGCGCAAGAACTCCTCGGGCTTCCAGCGCTGCGTCTTGGCCAAGACCAACAACTCGGGGCACAGATGTCGCATGGCCCCGAGCCGCAGCCGGCGCAACCCCGCTTCGAGGTCGGGGCGAGGGCGGAGGTGTCGTGCTCATTGGTCCTCCCCGATGGCGTAGTCGCCGAGGGAGCGGGTGGCGACAACGGGCAGGTCGACAATGAGGGCGTCGCCCGGGGCACGGGGCCGTGGGACACCGGTTCCGGCGGCCAGGATGGAGCGCACGTCGTGGGCCCGGAATCGGCCGAAGGCGACCGCCCGCTCCAGGGCGGCGATGAGCTCGTTTTTGCCGTGGGCGGCTTCCATGGCGCACAGCTCGACGAGGTCGGCGGCCAGGGTGGTCACGCCTCGGGCGGCCGCCCCTTTGATGAAGGCCTCGGCCACCGGACCGAGGGCGCAGAACGCCATCTCGGCTTGCGGTCTTGGGCCGCACCGCCCGGTCGGGGACCGGTCGTGCCCCGCCGTAGTGCTCGTCGGAGACAGAGGTCTCACCAGGGGCGACGATGCCATGCTCGGCGATGATCTCGCCCAAGAACACGATCATGACCGTGCCGTCGGCCACCCGCAGTTCGACCTGGCGACCGATGTGGACCGTCGGCACCGAGTAGCGGGCCGAGCCGAATCGGACACAGCTGAGGCGGTCGACCTTGCGCATGACCACCTGGCCGATCCGGGCCCGCAGTGACGGCAGCGCACCGAGGAGCGGACGTTCGAGCCAGAGCCGTTCGGCCGGGATGGCGGCGATCTCAGAATGCACCTGCGCGTTCACCTCGTCGCACCAGGGCACCCCCTTGGCGTTGGCGCCCTTGAGGTCGGCGACACTGAGCTCTTCGGGGATCATGAGGTCGGACTTCACGTAGCCGACCAAGGCCTCGACGATGCCCTTGGACTCAGGATCCGCGCCCTGGCAAAAGTCCGGTCGCGTCCCGTAGTGGGTGACGAAGCGGACGTAGTCCGGCGTCGGGATCACGAGCCCGGCCACCGTGCCTCCCTTCAAGCACCCCATGCGGTCGGTGAGCAGAGTTTTGGGCACACCGCCGATGGTCTCCATGCACGACGCCAGCGCGGCCATGGTCGTCTCGGCACCGAGGTTGTCGGCGAAGAAGACGAAGCGGAAGCGGCTCCAGGCCAACACGGCGCAGAACACGAACAGGGGTCCGATCTCCCCCCAGTCGAACACCAACATGTCGCCCGGCGCCCAGACCCCGGGCCGGCGCCCCCGGTGGTGATCACGGCGCCACTCGGCCTTGGCGTCGGCCACCGCCCGGCGGAAGTTGCGGGCCGAGCCGGCAGTAGCCGGCCGCCACCGCGACCGGCAGGAGTCGTTTGGCCGTGATCCGACCCGAGGTCCGGGCGACCCGCTCGGCGATGATGGCGCTGACCGGGTCGTAGTTGTGCGCCACGGCCACCTCGCCCGCTCCCGAGCGCCTCGGCCGCCTGGCCGCTCTCGACGACCCGCTTGACGGTCTTGTCGGTGGTGCCGCAGATCTCCGCTGCGGCTCGGTAGGAGCCCACCTCTTGGTAGGCAGCATGCATGTCCATTCGTTCCCTCACTGATTTCATGGAGGTGTCCCTTCGGTCGGTGCGGCGGTTGGCTAGCACCGCCACCGTGACCGGCCGAAGGGGCCCTCAGGTGGATGCTTCAGTGAGGGGTGCGGACATTTGGTGGCCAAAACTGCGGACTTCTGGTGGCCACAGTGCGGACCGCTCATGGCCATAAGTGCGGACTTTCTCGTGGCCATGGACAATGACCAGGTGGTTCAGGTCCGGGTCGGCGAACCGGCGCCGCGTTTGGCACCGGTGTTGGCCCGGTGGGAAGCCGAGGTCATGGATCTGGCTTCGTCGGCAGGGGACCGGTTTCTGGTGGGTGGGTACTCGACGTCCCGGAACCGGGCAAGTTCCTTGGTTTCCGGTCTCGAGGTGCCTCCCGGACACCCCCGACTGTCGGCTGCTCGACTGCGCTCGACCTGGCTGCTCTGGCATCTAAACGCTGGAACCCGGCTGCCTGAGTTGGCTGCAGCCGCCGGTCTCCAAGGGGTTACCGTCCTCTCGGATCTGCTCGACGACGTGGCACCCATGTCCGAGCAAGAGGCCAGGCGCCTGCTTCGAGGCGCTCTGTCTTGAGGCGCGCGCCCCTCGATGTGAGCGACGGCCGACCGACCAGCGGAGCCGATCTAAATCTTGCACGCCAACTGGTCGAGCGCTCCGGCATCCTCGAGGTTCTCGGACCCTTCGTCGACTCCGAAATCGGGCGACCCCGACACCTGAGTCTGTTGGGTTTCCTGGTGGCCTGTCAGCTCAACGCCTTCCATCGCCACCACCAGGCCCACCTCGTCGAAGTAACCCGGGTACTCAACGCCCTGACCGACGAACAGCGACGCAGCGTGGGGATCTGCTGCTGGGACCAATCGGGATCCTCTGCGAGGACTGAGCGCCTGTTCGTGAAGCTCTGTGCAGTCCTGGACTCCGGCGAAGCAGGCGTCGATGCCCAGTGGTTCGCAGATTAACTGGCCAGAGCTGCCGTCCCAAAGGAGATGCTGACCAGCGGCTCGCTGGCGGTCGACGGAACCGACGTCGAAACCTGGGGAGCGCTGCACGGAGAAGCGGTCACCGTCGACCTTGATGGTGAAGCCAGTGAGACCCAGGTGCCAGACGTTGGATCACGGTCTCGAGCGAGGCGGCCCATTCAGCGGGCCAAGGTTCTCGGTGTGGGACCGGACGGTCGCAAGCGGTACACCGTTGATCCCGATGCACGGGCGGGGCATCGTTCGGCCACCAACAGCCGGCAGGCGGGCCCGTTCGTCGGCTACGAGCTCCACCTGGCCGTCCAGACTCGCGACGTGCGATGGACCAATGCCCTCGACAGGACGACCCTCGAGTCGGAGGTGCCCGGCGTCATTACGTCCTGTAATCTGGTTCCCGCTGGCACCCATCGGGGGAAGGCGGTCGTCAACAGCCTGCTGGCGCTGAAGCGCTCCGGTCTGCGACTCGACGATGTGGTGTGGGATCCCGGGTACTCGCTGTGCAAGCCCAGCTTCGACCGCCCATCCCCTCAATCAGGCCGGCATCCACCAGACCTTCCAGCCCGTCACCCACCAGCGGGGGAGCAGGCCCTTCTCCGGAGAGGCCCTGCTCATCGACGGCCAGCTCTTCTCTGCTCATCTCCCGATCGATCTCCGGGAGCTGCCCTCACCCCCTCGGGGTGCGTCCGGAGATCGAGAAGCTCGTCTACGAAGCCAAGTTCAATCAGCGGGCCCGGTGGCGGCTGGTCCGTCACTCCGGTCCAGACACCGACGGGGTGACCCGGTGGCGGTGCCCGTTCTGCGCCGGTCTGCTCCGCAGCCGACAGGTCCCGAAGTCCATGCGTCGCTCACGCCGGGCCCCGCTGGTGGAACTGCCCGACAGGTGTCACTCGTTGCTGCTCGGGCATCCTCTCGGTCGCCCCGGTCGAGCTGGCCCTTGCCCAACGCATCCCCTACGGCACCACCGCCTGGCGGATCTCGATGGGCAGACGCCAGGTCGTCGAGTCGGTCAACTCGGCCTTGAAGGGCGCCTTCGTCGACCTGGCTCGGGGGTTCTTCCGGGTGTTCGGAGGGGTGAAGATGACCGTCCTGCTCGGCTTCACGGTCGCCGCCTTCAACCTCGACCGGATCCGCAGCTTCCGGGCCAAGCAGAGCACGGACGAGCCCAGATCGTCGACCACACCCGGCCCACCCGATCCCGACGGGCGAAGCGCCGCACAGGAATCTGGTCCGACCTGGTGGACCCGAGATCGCAGCCGCCACCTGGCTGACCGGAACGAGTGACGAACAGAGACTCTGGCCTTCGGGACTGATCGCTCCGCGCTCTGAGGGACAACGTCGACATCCCTATCCACGCGAAACCGCCGGCCCGAGGGCCGGCGGTTCGTCGTTCCGGGGTGGCGGACGAGTCATGAACTCAGTCGCCACCTCCAACGGGGGGTTTCATGAACACTCAGGGCGTTCTTTCATGAACACCCCATCGTGGAGGTGGCGGGAATCGAACCCGCGTCCTCCGGCTTCTCAGTGGGGCTTCTCCGAGCGCAGCCGGCGGTGATTGTCGGGACCGGTGCCGCTACCGGCGACCGCACCGGTCCGTATCCGACTGAGGTGTCCCTGACGGCCGGTCGGCACAGCTTTCAGGTAAGTCCCACTAGATGGCGCCCGGATACCGGCCCGTGGAACTGAGACCGGTGGGACGTCGCAGTTTCTAGGCTGCGAGAACGAGCTGAGGCTCGCCGTTTGTGTTGTGTTCCGGCTCTTTAACGTGGCTCCGGAGACCACGGCTCGCTTCTTCCACATCGACGACCAGAGTCGAAGCCTGTCACCCCCTGGGGTTCTCCATCGGCGGCACCGGGAGGCGCCCCCGATGAGCAAGTCTACCGAACTCCGTGACCTACTGATGCGAGCCGGACTTGGCCGCGGACCGTGTTTCCCGGGCAGCATCCCGACCGGCGTCTCTCGCGGCGATCGCGTGCCGTTTGTCGTACTGCCTGCGCCCTCTGGCCAGGGCCAGATCCACTTTGGCCCGACCGTCCTTGAAGTAGATGGAGAGCGGTACCATCGTCAACGACTGCTGTTTCGACCTGGCCATCCACTCGTCGATCTGGCGGCGGTGGAGCAGGAGCTTGCGTCTGCGGTCCGGATCGTGCGCTCCGAAGCCGTTCGCCTGGGCGTAGGGCGGCACGTGCACCCCGAACAGCCACATCTCCCCGTCGTCGATGCGGGCATAGGCATCCTGCAGGGCGATCCGGTCCTCACGCAGTGATTTGACCTCGGACCCTCGGAGGACCAGACCGCACTCGACGGTGTCCAGGATCTCGTAGTCGTGCCGGGCACGCCGGTTGGAGGCCACCAGGCGGTAAGCCTCCCGCGCACCCTGGTTCCCGGACCCGCCCGGAGAACCGGACGAGGGAGACCCCACTCTTCTTCTTGGCCGCTGCCATCCGATGACGACCGTAGTCGCCCGACTCCGATTACAAGTCCTCTAGCGTGAAGGTGCCATGCTCACCCTCCCCCGCAGCGTCCACGACCGGATGGTCGCCCACTGTCTGGTGGGACTCCCCGAGGAGGCGTGCGGCCTGCTCGGCGGGGATCTCGAAACCGGCGAGGCCGTCACCTGCTATCCGACCCGCAACGTCGCCGCCTCGGCCAAGCTGTACACGGTCGACCCCCGGGAGCACCTCCTGGCCGACCGCGACGCTGAAGCCTCCGGGAATGCGATCATCGGGGTCTTCCACTCCCACACCCACACCGAGGCCTACCCCTCGGCGACCGATCTGGCCCAGGCGCCGGATCCCACCTGGCATTACATCTTGGTCTCCCTGCGCGACACCGAACCGGTCGTGCGCAGCTACCGCATCATCGACGGTCAACCGACCGAGGAGCCGGTGCGCCTGCTCTCCCGGTAGAATCCTAAGTCGACTGGTCATGATTCAACGGTGAGCGGGACCTGGCGCCCAGAACGGGCGGCGGCCAGCCATCCGAACCGAGCAACTGCTGTCCCGAATCGCGTGATCCGGTCCATGGACCCAAAGGAGAACCCGTGCCCGTCCAAGTCAACCTACCGACCGTGCTCCGGTCCCATGCCGGAGGGGCCAAGACCGTGACGGTCGAGGGGTCGACCGTCGGCGAGGTGCTCCAGGCTCTGGTTGCGAAGTACCCCGGTCTCGCCGGACAGGTCATCGACGACCATGGCGCCCTCCACCGGTTCGTGAACGTCTATGTCAACGACGACGACGTCCGCTACCTGTCGGCGACCGAGACCCGGGTGACCGACGCCGACGAGCTCTCGATCCTGCCGGCAGTGGCCGGGGGAGCGGTCGCAGCGGGGACGCCGGACGTGCGATGACCCGGTACGCCTCGGTGCTCGACCTCATCGGCAACACCCCGCTGGTCGACATCTCCCAGTTGAGCCCCAATCCGGACGTCCGGATCCTCATGAAGCTCGAGGGGCAGAACCCGGGCGGCTCGGTCAAGGATCGCGTCGCCCTTGCGATGGTCGAGGAGGCAGAGAAGGACGGTCGGCTCACCCCCGGTGCCACGTTGATCGAGCCGTCCTCGGGCAATACCGGGATCGGACTGGCGTTGGTCTGCCGCATCAAGGGGTACCACCTCAAGGTGGTCCTGGCCACCAACGTCTCGATCGAGCGCAGACAGCTGCTCGAGTCCTGGGGTGCGGAGATCATCGAGTCCCCGGGTGCCGAGGGATCCAATGGCGCAGTCCGCCGGGCCCAAGCTCTGGCAGCCGACCATCCCGAGTGGGCCTTCCTCTACCAGTACGGCAACCCGGCGAACCCGCGAGCCCACTACGAGGGGACCGGACCGGAGATCTGGCGGGACTGCCCGGAAGTCACCCACTTCGTGGCCGGACTCGGCACGTCGGGCACCCTGCTCGGCGTCGGCCGCTACCTGAAGGAGCAGAAGCCGGACGTAAGGGTCCTCGCGATCGAACCACCGGCTGGCGAGCTGGTCGACGGACTCCGCAATCTGGACGACGGCTACATCCCCCCGATCTTCGTCGAGGGGCACGGTGCCGAGCTCCTCGACGGCAAGAAGATCGTGCGGCCACGAGCGTCCATCGAATGGACCCGCAGACTCACAGAGGTGGGTATCTTCGCCGGTCTCTCGACCGGGGCGATCCTGTCCGGGGCGATCCTCACCGCCACATCGCTCGAGTCGGGGGTCATCGTGACGATCAGCCCCGACGGCGGGTGGAAGTATCTCTCGACCGGGGCGTGGACCGACGACATCGACGCGGTCGAGGCCCGGGCGAAGGAGATCACCTACTTTTGAGCCTCGGGGGAACACCCGAGCTGCCGCCTCCCGCCATGCAGTCCGCCGCCTCGGTTGCGAGGATGGACACCGGGGCCACCTCCGACGGAGAGTAGGCCGAGCAATCGAATGGAGCGCACTGTGAGCGAGGGAACGATGAGCAGGCAGACGACCGAGCGGGCCGACGGGCGGTCCATCGACCAGCTGCGGCCGGCGTCCTTCGAGCGCGACTTCACCGTCTTCGCGCCGGGCTCGGTACTGGTCTCCATGGGCCGCACGCGGGTGCTGTGCACCGCGTCGGTCGAGGAGCGGGTCCCGCCCTGGATGCGGGGCTCGGGGAAGGGCTGGGTCACCGCCGAGTACTCGCTGCTGCCGGGTTCGACGGGGGAGCGGGTCACCCGGGAGGCCGCCAAGGGCAAGCAGTCCGGACGCACCCAGGAGATCCAGCGTCTGATCGGCCGCTCGCTGCGCTCGGTCTGCGACATGGTGGCGCTCGGCGAGGTCCAGATCACCGTCGACTGTGACGTGCTCCAGGCCGACGGTGGGACCCGCACGGCATCGATCTGCGGCGCCTACGTCGCGCTGCACGACGCGTTGACCCGCCTCGTCCAGAAGGGGACCCTGCGGGCAAACCCGCTGACCGAAGCGGTGGCCGCCGTCTCCGTCGGCGTGGTCGACGGGGTCTGCATGCTCGATCTCCCCTACGAGGAGGATGCACGGGCCGAGGTCGACATGAACGTGGTGATGACCTCGTCGGGTCGGTTCATCGAGGTCCAGGGCACGGCCGAGGGCATGCCCTTCACCAAGAGCGAGCTCGACGAGCTGTTGAGCCTCGCCGAGCACGGGATCGCCCACCTCCTCGACCTCGAGGCCGAGACACTGACCGAGGCCCCGGCGCCCCGCTGAGCCGCAGCGACCGACGATGGACGAGCAGCGCATGGTGGTGGCCAGCGCGAACCCGGACAAGGCCTCGGAGATCGCCGCCATCCTCGGGGAGGCGCGAGGCCTGATCCTGATCCCCCGGCCTTCCGGGGTGCCGGACGTGGAGGAGACCGGCGAGACACTCCTGGAGAATGCCCGCCTGAAGGCACGGGCCCTCTGCGAGGCGACCGGGTTGCCCGCGGTCGCTGACGACACCGGGCTCGAGGTCGATGCGCTCGGTGGCGCACCCGGCGTCTACTCGGCCCGGTTCGCCGGCGAGCACGCCAGCTACGCCGACAACGTGGCCAAGCTCCTCGGCGAGCTGGAGCGGGTCGGGGCCGTCGCTCCGGGTGCGCGGAGGGCCCGGTTCCGGACCGTGGCCCTGGTTGCCTTCCCGGACGGAGGTGAGCTGTCGGCCGTCGGCGAAGTGAGTGGCACCATCGCGACGTGTGCGTCCGGCGAGTTCGGGTTCGGGTACGACCCGGTGTTCGTCCCGGACGGCCTCGACGGCCGCACGTTCGCGCAGATGGATGCCGAGGAGAAACACGCCGTCTCCCACCGCGGCAGGGCCTTCCGTGCACTCGCCGAGCGCCTGTCCGGGAGTCCCGATGCTGCCCCGAGCCCCCACTGATGCTCACGGGAACCCACTAGCGTCGCAACCGTGCCGGCCGGCGACGAGCAGTGCCCATGAGCGACGTCTCGCAGGGCCCCGGTTGGTGGCAGGCATCGGATGGGAAGTGGTACTCGCCGCTCCAGGCCCCCGGACCCGCGCCCATCGTCAGGCCACCACTGGTCCCACCGCCGTACGGCGCACCTCCCGCCTACCCGTCGACCGCGCCCTACGGCTATCCACCGGGAGGCGCCTACGGGTACCCGGCCATTCCCCGGAACAACGGCCTGGCCGTCGCCTCGATGGTGTGCTCGTTCTTCTTCTGGGTCTACGGGATCCCGGCGGTGCTCGCGATCATCTTCGGATTCATTGCCCGGTCGCAGATCAAGCGGTCCAACGGCGCAGAGCGCGGCGGCGGTATGGCCCTCGCGGGAATCATCGTCGGGTTCGTGGGGATTGCGCTCGGCGTCGCCCTCGTGATCATCCTGGCGGTCGCTTTGCACAACTGTGCCCACGACGGCACCTGCACGATCACGACCACCTCCTGACAGCGGTCCGGACCGTGAGACTCAGGCGATGCCGCTGTCGGTGTCGTGCGACTCGGCGACCGGAGTCCACGGGTCGCCGGCGATCGGCGGCGGCATGATGGCCACCTCGGCGAGCCCGTCATGGCCGTCCTCGCGGGACGCGGCCGGCGACTCGGTGCCGGGGGGCGGGGGACACCGTCCGGCGTGCCGGCCTCGTCCTCACGGGTGGAACCGAATGGCGAGGTCGGGAGCGCAGTCACCGGATCGAGGTCGGTCAAGACTGCCACCGGCCGAGGTTGCATTCCTTCGGAGGGCTCCTCTGCTGGCCGAAGGACGATGAGCCCGGACTCGTGCAGGTCGCGGAGCGTGCGCAGGACGACGATCTGTTCGCCGCCGATCTGGTCGAGCACGTCGCGTACCGAGAGCCCGTTCGTGCCCACGGTGGTCAGGACCTGCCACTGGTCCCCTCGGATCTGGACGTCCTGGCCGGGAGAGGTGGGGGAGAGGGTGACCACCGACTCGAGCGGCACCACGTCGCGGATCTCCCTCCACTCCTCGACCTGGGGACGCACCTCGTCGAGGACGGCCTTGACCGGAGCGGTCGGCTGGCCACTCGAGGAGACGATTCCGGCCGTGTAGCTGAACCACCCCTCGACGGCGCAGGCCAGTTCGAAGACTGCCTGGCCGATGGTGGCCGCGGCTCCGACCTCGGCATTGGACAATTCGCCGCCGTCCAGCCAGAGCCGGCCTTCGACGCCCTCGCCCACCACCTCGAGCTCGCCGGTCTGATCGGTCGATGCGAGCAGGCTGAGCACGTCGGAGAGCGAGAAGACGCTCAACGAGCCCACCAGGGACGCGTCGACCGGCCGCGTGGCCGTCTCCTCCTGGACCACGGGGAATTGGTCGCGGGTGCCGCGCTCGCGATCGGCCACGGGCACCGGCCCGAAGGGCCGATCCGCCGCCGGCGATACGGACGACCCGGAGGGTCGGTAGGGGTTCTGATCGGTCATCACAGCCTGCTCGTTCATCGGTGATCCTCCCGAGGACCCGCGTCTCCTGACCATGGTTCCTGTGCTTTCCTCCGTGGTTCCAGACCCCTACAATAACCGCGCTGAGTGAAAAACTCCACACAAATAGTGGTAATTCCCTGGTCCCCTGCGGAGCCGGTCGGTTTCCCGGGAGCCCAGCTCGGAAAATGCATGAAAATCGGCACGGCTAACCTCCCATCCCATGCCGTCGGACCGCGTGAAGTCGGCTGCCGACCTGGCCCGCAGGGCGGCCGCAGACCTGGCTGCACGTCATCGGGGGGTGCGTTCGATCCTCGAGCGGGCAGGGAGGGAGCTCACCGGGGCCGCCGAACGCGGGCTCACCCTGGCCGAAGCGCGCGGTGCGGCTGCCGGTGACACCTACGGCGGCGCCTACTTCGGCGAGGGCCGGAACAGCTCGGGCGACCGGGAGGGCCGGTCCGGATATGCCCGCTACGACCGGGTGGCCTCGAATGCCGACATCTCCGGCTGGCTGCTCTGGAGGAACTTCCGCGTCCGGACCGCTCTGGACGTCGGATGCGCCACCGGCTACCTGGTCGAGGTGCTGCGCGAGCGTGGGATCGATGCCGAGGGGTGCGACCTGAGCCGGTTCGCGGTCGACCACGCCACGCCCGGCGCGGTCGGACACGTGCGGGTGGCCGACCTCTTCGCCGGCCTCCCGTGGGACGACGGTGCCTTCGAGCTGGTCACCGCTCTCGAGATCCTCGAGCACCTGCCGCCGGACCGGGTGCCCGGAGCAATCGCGGAGCTCTCCCGGGTCTGCGGTGGCGTCCTGTTCGCGACCATCCCCTCGTTCGGCCCGAACCGCTCCGGGCCCGATGGCCACTTCGAGGGAAAGGTGCGCCCGGAGCGGGTCGACCACTACCGCGGCCTCGGACCCGACTACTGGGGCCCGGTACCGGAGGCCGATCTGGCACTCGACGCCGACGGCAGGTTGGTCGAGGGCCATCTCACCATCGCATCGTTCGAATGGTGGACCGCGCGGTTCGCCGAGGCCGGGTTCGTCCGGTGCACCGACGTCGAAGAGCGGCTGTACCTCGACATCGAACCGGCTGCGTTGGCTCCGTTCTGGAACCTCTACGTGTTTCGGCTGCCCGATGCCGATCCGCGGGCGGTCGAGCCGCGGGAACCGGGCCGGACGCTGGCCGAGCTCGGTCTCTCCCACCCGCTCCTCGGATCGTGATCGGTCGCGGCACCGGCCATGATGCATCGATGACCGACCATCCGATCCCCGCAGTCTTCGCCGGCTACGACGACTTCGCCCATCTTCGGTTCGACCGCCCGGGCCACGGCGTCCTCCTCATCACCATCGACCGTCCGGATGTGCTCAATGCGGCAGACGAGCTGCTCCATCGCGAGTTCTCCGCTGTCTGGCGGGTCGTCGACCGGGACGACTCGGTGGCGGTGTCGGTGATCACCGGTGCGGGCCGGGCCTTTTCGGCAGGCGGGGACCTGGCCATGGTCGAACGGATGACCGCCGACTACGGGGCGACCCTCGAGCAGTGGCGGGACGCCAAGGCGGTCGTCGACGAGATGCTGGCCTCGGTCAAGCCGGTCGTGTCGGCGATCAACGGGGTGGCGGTCGGCGCCGGGTTGGCCGTCGCGCTTCTCGCAGACGTGAGCGTGATGGGCACCTCGGCCCGGCTCTCGGACGGGCACGCCCGGCTCGGCGTGGCGGCAGGGGACCACGCGGCGTTGCTCTGGCCGCTCCTCTGCGGCATGGCGCGAGCCAAGTACTACCTGATGACCGGCGACTTCGTCGAGGGACCAGAGGCCGAACGGATCGGCCTGGTCACCCGCTGCGTCCCCGACGAGCGGGTGCTGCCCGAGGCCCTGGCCATCGCGGAGCGTCTGGCCGCCGGGTCCCGGACCGCGGTGCAGTGGACCAAGCGGGTCATGAACCAGTGGATGCTCCAGGCGGCACCCGTCTTCGGCGAATCCCTCGCCCTGGAGATGCTGGGCTTCCTCGGGCCCGATGCCGCCGAAGGCATCCGTGCCCTCCGCGAGCGGCGCGACCCCGACTTTCCCTCCGCTCGGTGACCGCGCTCGAGGTGTCGCTACGGCCCGGGTGTCAGGAAACGGTGACCAGGGTGCCGATCGGGGTGAGCGGGTAGACCACCGCAGCATTCGCCGGGGGCATCTCGACGCACCCGTCGCTCTGGGGGAACCCGTAGGAGCCCCGCACGAAGCCGTGGAGGGCGTCGCCCCCGTTGAAGTAGCTCACCCAGGGGATGCCCGGATCCGAGTACTTCGACCCGTCGGGATTGGTGCCCTTCATGGTGGTCGAGACGTAGCGTATGTAGACCGGGAAGGTGCCCGAGGCCGTCGGGGCAGCGGCCACTCCGGTGTTGACCCGGGTCGAGTAGACCGCTGCGCCGTTGCTGTAGACGGTGGCCGTCTCGGGCAGTGCCTTCGACACATAGACGTAGTCGTACGGGGCGGTCTGGGTGGCTCCGGTGGCGGCGTCGGAGAGGAGCTGCTGCCAGACCGCCGGCCCGGGGATGCCGTCGGTCTGCATGCCGTGCTTCGATTCGAACGCCATGACCGCGCCCCTGGTGATCACGTTGGACACGCCCGGGGTCCACTCGGACACGAGCGAGGAAGGCTCCGTCGACCGCCAGGCGAAGGTGCCCTCCTGGGGCTGGGCCGCTTCCTGGGGGGCCACCATCGCTCCGGTCGGTGTGAAGCCGACCGGGAGGTAGCCCAGCTGGGCGAGGAGTTGTTGGAGGCGGATCGTGCTGCCCGCTGCCACCGTGAAGTGGGACGCCACGGGCTGCGCGAGATGCCCACCACCCGCAGCGTGGACGCCGCTCGGGCCACCGGGGACGGTGACGGTCTCGGTCGAGAGCGGCACGAGCGGACCGGCCGCGACGAAGGCGAAGGTGGTCGGGGAGACCAGTTGCCAGGTGCCCGCCACCGGCGGGGTGAGCGTCGGCGTCGGCGAATCGGTGGTGAGCGGCCTGGTGAAGGCCACGGTCACCGTCGCGTCGCTGGACACCCCGGTGGTCCCGTCGGCCGGGGCCACCGAACTGACCGTGAAGGGTGTCATACGGGGAACCGAGGTCGGGCTGGCCGAGGCCTTGGCATCCGAGGTACGAGCGGCGAGGGCGAACGCACCCACCCCGACGGCGAGGACACCGACGAGAGCGAGGGTCAGCGGCCAGGCACGAAGGAACGGACGGCGGTCCCGCGACGGCCTCGAGTGTGCGTGGATGTCGGCCATGGCAGTCTCGATATTGAATCTACCAGGCAGTGCGCGCGATCCTGCGCCAGGGTCGGATCAGGCGGCGCCCGAGGACCCGACCCGCTCCACGATGGCGCGTTCGACAGCGGCGATCCGCTGGGGGTCGGTGAGCTTCCTGCCGTCCGGGCCGCGCACATAGAAGGCGTCGACGACCGCCGATCCGAAGGTCGAGACCTTGGCGGAGGTGACGTCGAGGCGGCAGTCGACCAGGGCCCGGGTGATCCGGTGGAGCTGGCCCACGATGTCCTCGGCACGGACCTCGACGACCGTGGCCGTGGCGGAGGCATTGTTGTCGATGGTGACCTGGGTGGACACGAGTTCGGGGGAGGTCCGCTTGGCGTTTCGGTAGGTGTGGGCGCGGGCTGCGAGCAGGTCCTCGAGGGCCAGACGACCCGCTATGACCGATGCGAGGTCGTCGGAGAGGCGGACCGCGTCCGGCCAGGTGCCCCGCTCCGGTTCGGCGGTGAAGACCTCGACGGCCACCCCGTCCTCGCCTGCCACGACCGCCGAGCGGACGTTGAGGCCGTGGAGTGCGAGTGCTCCGGTCACTTCCGCCAGCAGGCCCGGGCGGTCGGGAGCCACGACCGTCACCATCGGGTCGTCGATGGACAGGGCGGGCACCCCGTGGACCCGGACGGTGTCCATGATCACCTGGAGCTCCTCTGTGATCAACGGGGCGGGCGGGGCCACCGGCTCTCCGGCCAGGAGACCGCTTGCGCGCTCCACGAGGTCCGCCACGAGGCCGGCCTTCCACGCACCCCAGGCCGACGGACCGGTCGCGAGGCTGTCGGCCTCGACGAGCGTGTCCAGCAGGTCGAGGGTCGGACGGTCGCCGACCTCGTCGGCCACACGCCGGGCAGTGGCCGGGTCGTCGAGGTTCCGGCGCGTCGCGGTGTCGGGAAGCAGGAGATGGAGGCGCACGAGGTTCACGATCACCGCCACGTCCTCCGGGGGCAGGTCCATCCGGGTGGCAATCCGGGCGGCCACGGTCATCCCGACCTCGGTGTGGTCGCCGGGGAATCCCTTGCCGATGTCGTGGAGGAGGGTGCCGATGAGGAGGAGATCGACCCGGTCCACCCGGTGGGCCATGGTGGCGGCGTTGGCGGTCGCCTCGAGGAGGTGCCGGTCGACGGTGAACCGGTGGTAGGGGTTGCGCTGCGGCTTGTTGCGCACGGCTGCCCATTCGGGGAGGAGACGCTCCACCAGGTGGCGCTGGTCGAGAGCCTCGATGGCGGCGACGGCCGGTGGGCCGGTGGCGAGGAGCTCGACCAGGGTGGTCCGGAGCTCCACCGGCCATGGCTCGGGAGGCGCTGGAGACTTGCGGCCCATCAGGTTGAGCGCGTCGCGCGAGATCGGCAGGTTGCGCTGGGCAGCCACCAGGGCCAGCCGGAGCGGAAGGCCGGGATCCCGAGCCACGTCGGCACTCTCGGTGAGGACCGCCTCGTCCTCGGTCAGCCCGATGCCCGGTTCCGTGCCGATGGCGGTCACTGCCCCGGCATTGGACACAGCTCCACGCGCCCGGCGCCCGCGGCGTTGCGCCCGCGACCAGGCACTCCGCCTGCGCCACGCGTCGTCCCCTTCCCACGCGACGGTGCGCCCGGCGGTGGCGACCGATCGCATGAGCACGTCTGCGTCCTCGAGGTCGAGCGCTGCGGCAACCTGATCCTGCTCCTGGAGCAGGAGCTTGTTGAGCTCGCGTCCGGCACGTCGTTGGAGCTCCACGCGCACCGCGGTCAGTACCACCCGGGAATCCTCGAGCGCCACCGTGTCGACGTAGTCGCCGAGGATCGGCACCGCCTGCATCATGGCGGTGAGGGCGGCGATGTCGCGGAGTCCCCCGTGCGACTCCTTCAGATCGGGTTCCAGCAGGAAGCCGACATCCCCGTTGGCGTGGTGGCGTTCGGCGACCAGCTCGGCGAGGACCCCGAGCCAGGGAGGCTTCTGTTTGATCCAGCGGTCGCGTGCCCCCTCGAGCACCGGCTCCGCCACCTTCGATTCGCCGCAGACGACCCGGGCGTCGAGCAGGCCGAGGGCCACCCGCAGGTCGTCGCCGGCCAGATCGAGGGCTTCGCTCGGGCGGCGCACGCTGTGGTCGAGCGAGATCCCCTCGTCCCAGACCGGATACCAGATCCGGTCGGCCGTCGCAGAGACGCCTTTGCGTCCCTTGTGGAGAAGGAGCACGTCGAGATCACTGAACGGGCAGAGCTCCCGGCGGCCATACCCACCCACGGCGATGATGGCGAGCCCCCGACCATCGCCGCCGGTGGCCTCGTCGAAAAGGCCGGTCAGCCACTCGTCGGCGGCATCGGCATAGGCCCGGCAGAACGCGTCACCCCGAAGCTCCGGGCGCTCGATCAGGCTCTGGCGACGAGCGCGCAGTGACACGGCCGGACCGTACCACCGGCCGGTCGCAGGCACGGCTCCGGGCGTCAGGTTCCGCTGGCCCGGCAGCAGTCACCGTGTCGCGACCTGCGGGCAGCCTTCGGCAGGTAGCCTTGTCGTATGGCCGAGGACCAGGATCAGAAGCGCTCAGGGCTCACCGTCTTCGACGGCGTGCTCTTGGTGGTGGGCGGACTGGTCGCGATCTGGGTGGCGTTCGCGGCACTGCATTTCGTGGCCGGCCTGGTGTGGTTCGCGATCAAGGCGGTGATCGTGGTGGCCCTCGTGGTCGTGGTGGCCCGCTTCTTGTTCCGGCGCCACTGAACTCGCTCGCGCCTCCGGTCGCTCCCACCGGTCGCGGCGGTCCCTGACGACCGCCTGATCAGGCGGTCATCGACTCGAACAGCTCGATGTGTTCTGCCACCATTCGCTGGGTGGAGAAGTACCCCTCGACCGCCAGCCGGCAGTCGGCACGCTTGAGCTCGCCGAGTCGGTCGATGGCCCGGACCATGGCGTCTTCGTCCTCGCAGAGGAATCCGGTACTCCCTTCTGCGACCACTTCCGGCGCGGCACCCTCGGGGAAGGCCAGGACCGGGGTCCCGCAGGCCATGGCCTCGATCATGACCATCCCGAACGGCTCGTTCCACCGGATGGGGAAGAGGAGGGCCGAGGCCCCGGTGAGGAGCTCGAGCTTGCGCTGGTGGGAGACTTCGCCGAGATAGTGCGCGTCCGGGCCGAGCAAGGGCTCCACCTGCTCTGCGAAGTAGCGCTTCTCCCAGGGTTCGCGCATTTTGGCCGCCATCAGGATCCGGATGCCGGCGCGCCGGGCGATCCGGACCGCTCGGTGGGCACCCTTGTCGTCGGCCATCCTGCCCAGGAAGACGACGTAGGGCCCGTCGGCGTCCCCGCTGCCGTCGCCCACGGGGAACAGCGAGGCGTCGATCCCGTGATGGATGACCCTGGCGACCGGAATGTCGGGGGCGGCTCGGTGCTGCGCGTGCGAGATCGCGATGAGTGGAATCCGGCCGGACTGCGCCCGGTAGAGGTCTTGCAGATCCTCGTTGAACGGTCCGTGGATGGTGGTCGCCACGGGCAGTCCCGGGTAGTGCTCGGCGTGGAACGGGCCCATCATCGTGTGGTCGTGGACCACGTCGCAGTCCTGGAGTGCTTCGTAGGCATGGATCACGTGACGGAGCTCGGGGACGGCCATCCCGATGCGCTGGCCCTCGGCCTGGGGAAGCACCCATTGGCGGGGGACCGGGCAGGTCGAGTCTCCGGTCGTATAGAGCAGCACGTCGTGCCCCGCAGCCTGGATGCCGCGTGCCAACTGGTCCACCACCAGTTCGATGCCGCCATACAGGTTCGGGGGGATGGGAGTCCAGGGTGGGGCGATGAGTCCGATGCGCATGGGAGAGATTCAAGCATCCCGACCGTGGGGATAGGATCGCCGGGCGCACTGGCGGCGTGGCCGAGTGGTTTAGGCAGGGGCCTGCAAAGCCCCGTACGGCGGTTCGATTCCGCCCGCCGCCTCTGGAGCCCGTGTGTCCCCGCTCCGGCCGAGGAGCGGTGGACGATGGCATCGAGGCCGCAGGCGTGTTCTGCGATCCGAACTCGACAGCTGACGGGTCAGGCCGGCGGGCCGTCCCCTCCGGCCGGGCTGTCGGGTGGGGCGGCGTAGTCCCAGACCAGATGCGGGTCGATGTTCGCCCCGAAGAGGCGGTTGGCCGGGACCTGCTTGTCGATGTGTCCGATGAGCCCGCGGTAGATGCCGAGGCCGACCAGCTCCTGGAGGCGATGGGGGAACGCTCGCAGCGTGGCGAGGGGAATCCCGAGCTGTTGGTTCTCCTGTTGGCGGATGTATCCCGCGCAGTAGTTCATGGCAATCCCGACCCGGCGATCAGCGGTCGTGTTGGCGCCTCCGCCGTGCCACAGGCTTCCGTGCCAGATCAGGACGCTGCCTCGTTCCATTTCGGCGGGGACCGAGTCGTACTGTTGACGGAGGTCAGGAGAGTGGTCGGCGGTGTGTGAGGCGGGGACGACGCGAGTCGCTCCGTTGGCTTCGGTGAAGTCGGTCAGTGCCCACATGGTGTTGCAGACCGTGGCCGGATGCGGCTTGGGGATGGGGATGACCTGGTCGTCGGCGTGGATGGGTTGGGGTGTCTCGCCGGGCCCGATCGAGATGGACGAGAGCGACGAGACCAGCAGGCCCGGGTCGAGTACCTGCTCGCAGACCGGAAGGACAGCGGGGTGGATCGGGATCTCGGTGAAGAGCGGGCCCAGGGCGAGCAGGTTGTAGATCCGGGTGGTGCGGGTGCCCTCGAAGGCGTTGGTCGCGGGGAGTACTCCCAGCTGCTCCTCGAGTCGGGAGAGCTCGTCGAGCAACTGCTGGACCAGCGCGGGATCGATCGCGCCCTCCAGGATGGTGTACCCCTGTTCCTCGATCTCGCGCACGTGCGACTCGGTGGTTGCGGTCATCATGACCCTTTCCGTCATCCGGGTTGAGCCTATTCTGCGAAGGTGCCCCCGAGGACACGGCCGGAGAATCGCTACGAGCTGCTCACGTGTGGCTTCAAGGGTCACGTCCTGTTTGGTGCCGAGGCCGAACTGGTCACCGAGGAGGATGCGGTCGTGGTGCGCGAGCTGGACGGCCTTCGCTGGTGCCGGTGCCTGCGGTGCGACGCATGGGTGCCGTCCCAGGTCCCGGTAGCTCCCACCGCGACGAGGGTGCCGTCCCGGGACGAGATCGAACTGCCGCTGCGTGGGCGTCCGCTGCGGGATCTCTATGTCCTCCGCCTCATCGCCATCGATCGCGCCATCCACGCAGTGGTCCTTGCGTTCCTGGCGGTGGTGTTGCTCACCTTCGCCCGCCACGATGCCGCGCTGCACGCGGACTACCTCAACATCATGAACGCATTGTCCGGGAGCGGAGCCGCGGCCAGCAGGGTGCGCGGCCTCCTCGGCTACCTGCGCAAGGCATTCGACTACTCACCGAGGCAGCTGCTTCTCCTCGGGCTGGTCTTCGCTGTCCTCGCCGGGGTCGAAGCGACCGAGATGGTCGGCCTCTGGCGCGCGAGACGGTGGGCCGAGTACCTGACGTTCATCGTGACCAGCGCGTTCCTCCCCTTCGAGATCTACGAACTCAGTCTCCAGGTCTCCGTGTTCAAGGTGGTGGCATTCGTGATCAACCTGGCGATCGTCGCGTACCTGCTCTATGCCAAACGCCTCTTCGGTCTCCGGGGCGGCCATGCTGCTCAGGTGGAGCGACAGCAGGCTCTCGGAGGGTGGGACGCGATCGAGATGGCCACCCCCACGGTGCCCACACCAGCGAACTCTTGACGGGTCGACGGAGGACGGCGCCCGCCCGGACGGTCTGTACCTGGTACGCGTGCAACCGTCATCGGTCCGCTCAGTCACAAGGTCGCGTGGCGAAACGAAAGTGACCAGCGGGCGTGGCCCGGTGGTATCGTCGTCCTCCACGGGCCGTTGGCGCAGTTGGTAGCGCACTTGCATGACACGCAAGGGGTCGTGGGTTCAAGTCCCGCACGGCCCACGCTGTGATGTCGCGAGACATCGCGGACAGACGAACCTATGCAGGTTACGTGATAAGGCCCGCGGTGAGGGGCTGGTAGTCCTTTTTGGGATCGAGGGTGAGGTGGCGGAGCAGTTCCCCCTCCTCGCTCAGCACCCGGATGTCGAGGTCCGCCACGAGGACGATGACCCGCCTCCCGGTGTGGGCCCGACCGACCCCTATGTGGTGGAGCCTCGTCCCGTGGCGGAGCGTGAAGACCCCGGTGGTGTCGATCTTGTCGTGGCGGACCCGGGTGTGGGGGGCCATCGGGTATCTGTCGGGGTCCGGGGCGGCCTTGGTGAGGGCGTCGAAGGCCTGTCTCGGCGGGATCATGCCCCGTGCCGAATGGGGCCGGGTCTCGTTGTAGTAGCGCACGAAGTAGTCGACCTGTCCCTGGAGCTCGGCGATGGAGGTGGCCGCTCCTGTTTGCGCAGCCAGCGCTTGAGGGTCTTGTGGAAGCGCTCGATCTTTCCCTGGGTCTGGGGATGGTAGGGCTTGCCGTGCTTGATGGTGATGCCCAACGTGGCGAGCTCGGTCTCGAATCCGCACCGGCCATTGCGGAACTGTGCGGTGAAGATGCAACCGTTGTCGGTCAGCATCGAGGCCGGCAGCCCGAACCGCCCCGCACCCTGGTAGAACGCGGCCACCACGTCGGCTGCGGTCGTGACCGGCAACACGACGGCGACCGTGACCATCCGGGAGTAGTCATCGACGAAATCGAGGATCTCCACACCGGTGCCGTCGGCAAGCGACCAGTGGGTCATGTCCGCCTGCCAGGTCTCGTTGGGGAGCGTCGCCTCGAACCGTATCCAGGACGACCGTGGCCGCTTCTGGGGCTGGGGGACGACGAACCCGCGACGGACCAGGGCCCGGTGGATGGTGGATCGGCCCGGAGCTGTTCCGTGGCGCTGGCGCAGGTGGTACTGGATGGTGAGTGGCCCGGCGTCGAAGCCCTCCTCGTCGAGCTGCTTGCGCAGGGCCACGATCTCGTTCTCCAACTCTGTGGCCACCTGCGTCGGGCGCCGGTGGGGAGCCCTCGACTGCGGGACGAGCGCTTCGTAGCCCCCGACCTGGAATCGGGCGACCTGCTTTGCCACCCAGGACTTCGACATCCCAAGGGAAGAGGCCACCGACCGGAGAGACCGGCCCTCTGTCACCACAGCATCGACGGCGTAACGGGCACGGTCCATGGACACCACCTGAGCAGGTGTCCACGATGTCCTGGGACATAGTGTCCACTAAGTCATGGAACCGGACACCGCACGGCCCACGCAGGTAGGGACCGGTTTCTGGACCGGTCCCTTCTTCAATTGCTGGGCAAGTACGCAACGGAGTGCGCAACGCGCTACACGAGTTGTTCTACTGCCCGAATCCAGCGGGCGTGAACACCTGAGCGCGCCCGCGCTCGCAATGGTTGCCTACCCCTCATCCAAGCCACCAGGCGACAAGGACCTGGTGGGGAGCTCTTCGATCGGAAACTAGACGACATCTGCCGCCGGCAGGCACTCCAGGAGTGACCCCACCAGGGTCCTCTGAACGCTACGAATCAGCAGCAGCGTCTGTCATAAGTCTCAATCACGCACCTCGGGGACAGTCAGTTCAGGACCGTCGACGGCGGAACTGATGGGGAATCTTTTGGACCGCTGCGGCGAGTGACCAAATTGGTAGATTGCATTCTGGAGAGCCGGGAAGCCTGGTCGGCAAGGTGTCAATCGTGAAATGGGGCCGACGTGGGAATCGGAATCTCAACCGGCGAATTCGTCGTTGGGGCTGTCGTCAGCCTCGCGATGAGCTGGGTGCTGGTTTCCCGGCTGGAACGCGTCGGTGAGCGAATTGGCCTTTCAGAGGCCCTACTCGGAATGGTTGCCGCCCTCGCTGCTGACGCGCCAGAGATCACGGCGTCGATTACGGCGCTCGCCCAACACCAACGAGCGGTCGGTGCCGGGGTCGTAATCGGATCGAACGTCTTCAATCTTGCTGCGCTGTTAGGCCTCGGGGCCGTGGTAGCCGGAGGTTTTGCTCTTCACCGGAAGGTGGTCTGGCTCGGCGGCACGATCGCTCTTTGGGTGGCACTCGTGTGTCTCATCTCCGTTACCGCCGTCGTCAGTCCCACTCTCGGACTCCTCCTCGTACTGGTTGTCTTGCTGCCCTACGTCGTCCTCCTCGGCGTACACCGCAGGGGTCTTCAGTGGCTCCCCCTCCCTGTCCGACCGAAGAAGTGGCTTCTTTCGGCAGTCGATGAAGAGGAGCTAGAGCTAGTTGTCGCGATCCGCCCACAGCGGGGCAGGCCCGTCGATGTTCTGGTTACCAGTGTGTCCCTGGTGGTGGTGGTCGCCGCAAGTGTGGCGATGGAGCGGGGCGCGTCCTCGCTTGGTGTCCACTTCGGCATTGCCGAGATTGTCGTGGGCGGATTGGTACTTGCGGCCGTGACCAGTCTGCCGAATGCCGTGGCCGCAGTGCACTTAGCCCGCAACGGGAGAGGAGAAGCGGCGCTCAGTACAGGGCTGAATAGCAACACGTTGAATGTGGCAGTCGGCCTTCTCCTCCCGGCGGTCTTCATTGGGTTGACCCATCTGTCGGGCGGGGGTTTCGTGATTGCTGGGTGGTACGTCGGCCTCACGGCTCTGACACTGGTACTGGCATACGTCGGGCGGGGTCTACGTCCGTGGTCAGGGTGGCTGATCATCGGCGGCTACGCAGCCTTTGTAGCGACCCTGCTTGCGATTGCGTAAAGCCCCACAGAGACAGCGCCTTCCGGTCCCTCAAGTCGGAATGCGTCCATCGCCACACAGGCTCGCCTCGGGGTATCCTGCGGACGAGGAGTACCGAACGAGTGAGGGTTTCGATGGTGTCTCCGGATGGCCCACGGGAATTGGGCATTCCCACTCCAGATGACGGTTCGGAGTCCACCCTGAAGAGGGACGATCACACCCTTTGGGGCTGGTCCTCTGATCCTCTCTGGAAGGCAAGTATGACTGTCGCGTTCGTCGTGTCCGTCGCAGACATCCTGTTAGGCAGCCGCATCATCCTCATCGGCCTGCTGATTGTTGTGCCCTGTTGTGCCCTGTTGACTGCTCGATGGGTCCAGACGGCCCGGGCGGGGGCAGTGGCCGTAGCCCTTGCCGTGCTATTGGCTATCCCCGACGGAATCTGGGGCACCCCAGCCCAATTCGCTTTCGCCGGTGCCGTCCTGGTGGTTGCCGTTTCCTGTACGTGGGTTGCTTTCGTGATTGAGGTTGTGAGGAGCAGTTCGGGCAGCCACGGTCGACCAAGCTACTGAAGACAACCGAATTAGGGCAGAGTGCCCCCGATCGCCCCTGCGAGGAGCGCGTTACTTTGCCGACGCGTGCTTGGCGAGCGCGAGCTTGCCCACTCCGGCACCACGGGGCGCCCTCCCGCATGCGGTATGCCGTAATCGAACCTCCGGGGCATGTCCAGAGTGGGGTTGGCCCTAGCGTCACACAAGCGAACTGTCGCGCCACGTGACGCGGGTAACGCGCTGCAGCGGGGATGAGCGCGATTGACTTGACCTGGCGGGTGTCGCAGGCGATGCTGAGCCGAGTCGAACAACGGTGACGCCGTTGGGGGCGTCAGAAAGGCGGGCGTATGTTCTCCAGACGACTGGCACGGATCGTCGCGGCGGCGGTGACGGCGATAGGAGTGCTCTGCATGATCGACGCTGTCCCGGCCGACGCGCTGCCGGCCCGGGTGACCAACCTCTCCTACGGCCCGGGTCCCTACGAGACCCTCTCGGTCTTCCCGGCGGCGACGCCCGGGGCGCGCCTGGTGGTCGTGGTGCACGGCGGCGGGTGGCTCTCCGGTGTCGACAACTACGGGAATACCCCGGCCGTCGCGAACGACCTGCAGGCGGCGGGATTCACCGTGGTCGTGGTCAACTACGGCTCGGCCACCGTCCCCATGCCGTCTCCCCCGCTCCAGTTCCAGACCAGCCAGGTGATCCGCGCCACCGCCTGGGCCCTCGCCAACGCGACCCTCTACAACGGCGACCCGAACAACCTCACCCTGTTGGGCGTCTCGGCCGGCGGGGACCTCGTGGCCTCGGTCTCCCAGATGCTCCCTCCGGGCACGGTCAAGGCGGTGGTCACCCTCTCTGGGGCCTTCAACTTCTCCACCCTGCTCCCCGACGGACTCACTGGGGTCACTGTCCAGTACCTCGCCTACCGGGCGTCGGTGGCCCTCGGCTGTCAGCTCTTGACCTGCCCCTCTACGACCGAGGCCGCCTGGTCGCCGGCCGACCACGTGACCCCGACCAACTGCCCGGGGACCTGGCTCCTCTACAACAGCGCGAACGAGCTCATGCCGCTGGACCAGCCCACCGCGATGGCAGCCGCACTCGCCGCAAACGGCTGCCAGGTGACCGACACCACTCTCCCGGGCACTCTGCACGCCTACGACTACTGGGACGACGTACTCCAGAACGTGGTCGCCACCATCCAGACGAGCGGTTAGCGCTCGCTCGACGCAACAGCGGGCTCCAACCCGGCCATCGGGTAATACTGACCGCATGCGCGTGACGGAGACAGTCGCACTCGAACCGCGATGCGATTGACCCGGTCCCAGAAGACCAGATGTGTGCGAGTGTCCAGTGGGGTGCGTTTGCTCATCCCCCGGTTGGTAGCTCCCTAACTCTGGTTTGATGTTGGTCTCGCTGCGGCGGGTTCGTTGGCGGGCGGGCTCAGGACTTCGTCGGGCCGGTTCCGGTCCCGCCGGCGTTGCCGCTGTTCCCGGCTCGGGTGACGTTCTGGCTGCTGCCGCTGTTGCCAGAGTTCCCTGACCCCAACCGTTCACCGCCGGAGCTGGAGCAGTGGACTACCCCGTTCGTTCCGTCGGGAGTCGTGGTCGGCGTGCAGGAACCGGGGGCGGGGGGCGTTGCTGGTCCCTTGGTCGATGAGGCCAGAGTTTCGGACGTCGTACCGGACCCATTCGTTACCTGCGACGAGGTTGCTGCTGCATCGCTGGGCCACCAGGCGAGAAGCCACCCATCGGCCACCGTGGCCACAACGTCTTGCCCGTGATCGAGCACGAGGGTGACCCCTGTCACCCCTGACGCGACTCGTCCGTCGACCAGCGTGTACGGGCCGTCAGCCGTGGAGAGATGCGATTGCACGACGTTTTGGAGATCGCCAGAGGTAGTACCGCCCACCGTCACCGTCGACAGGCCCTGCGCGGGGCTGCCAGAGCCGGAGCCAGAGCCGGAGCTGGAGCCGCTGACCTTGAGCACGCCGTTCGAGGTGTCACCATCCGAGCTCACCTGGGTCACTTGCGTGAAAGAGGAGCTGGTGAAGCAGCCCATGTAGGCGCTGTCGTTCTGGTAGAGCGCCACTGTGAACGGGCCACGCACGTCGGTGAGCAGGGACTGCCAGGGTCCAGAGCCGAACTCGCCGCCGGCAGGCTGGTCAGAGGAGAGCGCGCCCAGGCAGCTCTGGTCGGCCTGCGACGACGGTGAGGACGAGGCCGCGGTCGGCGCAGCGCTCCATCCCGCGTAAGCGGGAGCGGCCCCACCGAGAGCGACCACCAGGGCGGTTCCCGCCGCGGCGGCACCGACAGCAGTCGCGCCGAGTGCTGCAGGAGCGGCGTGGCGATGCCGGCGTGGGTGGTAATCGACGGAGCGCAGCTTCTCCGACGCGTCCATCGGCAGCGCTGCCGCCGCGAGCTCTGAGGGCGGAGATCAGCTCCTCTTCCAATGTCGTCTTCATTTGGTGGTGCTCCTTTCAGTTGGTTGTCTCGTGGCTTGTGCGATTGCGTCCACGTCTGGCCGGGCATGTGAGAGCGCGGCCGTTCGGAGGTCGGTTGCCCGCGACGAACCGCTAATACCGTTTGCTTGTGTGCCGTCCGCCGTGATGTCGGATGCCGCCTCAGTGCCTTCGACTTCCCGACGGAGGCGCCCGAGGGCTCGCGAGGTGGTGCTCTTCACCGTCCCAACCGAGCAACCCATCACGTCCGCGACCTCCGCTTCGCTCAGGTCGTCGAAGTACCGCAGCACGAGAGCGGCGCGTTGCCGCGGCGGCAGCTCTCTGAGCACCCCCAGCAGGTCGGTACTCGTCTCGACACCTCCAAGGGTGCGCACGGCAGCATCGTCGTGGTGCGCCTCGAGCAGCCCGGTCGCTTCAGGTCCGAGCTCTGAGCGCCGCTGGCTCCGCCGCTTCCCTTGGTCCAACGCAAGGTGAATGAGCACCGTACGCGCGTACGCGATGGGCCGCTCCATCTTCTTGACCCGTGGCCATCGGCGGGCGACCTTGAACAGACACTCCTGAACCAGGTCTTCCGCCTCTGCGAAGTCCCAGGTGATCAAGTAGGCCGAACGCAGCAACGGCTCAGCCGTCTCGGCGACGAAGCGGTCGAAGTCAATCCGGGGCTGGCTTCGATGCCGATTTCCGTCCATTACCTACTTCAACCCCCCTGGGTGTTGGAAAGGTTGCCTCCTATTACGGCAAAACCGGAGAAAAGCACGGCACCAGCGTGCCGGTCACGTCCGCCGAGAGGGGATCGGTGTCGGGCGGTGTGGGCCTGTCCAGGCCACCTTGAGGGACTGACCTGCGACTTCCGGGAGTCCGTACGGCGACACTTGACGCTAAAGCCCGTCCCTGAACCTCGCCCAGGGGTCACCCAGAGGTGGCACCGACCGTCGCTGCGCCAGCTGTGACGAGCTGGGGGCCTGGGCGACTTGGCTCGATGCAGTCGATATCGAGGACGGCGATCTCCGTGACGAGAGCTATTCGTCGGGGCTGCCCTTGTGCGACCCTGACAACATCGCCTTGGAGTTCTTTTCCACAACCCATAAGCTCACATCTGACAATCGTCCCGCAAAGGAGGAACCACGATGCCCAGCTCCGCGGCTCCCGAGATCTATCCGACACCTCCGACGCGACTGCATCATCACGCTTTCGTCACCAACGATCAGGAAGCCACCCGAAGCTTCTACGAAGACATCGTTGGCCTGCCGCTGGTCGCCACGTGGACGGAAGTCGAACGCCTGATGGGCGGGGAAGAACAAGAGTTCTGTCACACGTTCTACGGCCTCGGTGACGGTGGAAGCCTGGCCTTCTTCCAGTTCGCCAACCGACGGTTCTCTGAAGAGTTCGCACCGCCACCTCCCCCTTCGCTCTTCCGGCACGTAGCGATGCTCGTCACAGCCGAGCAGCAAGACGCCATCCACGAGCGGGCAGAGGCATCGAACGTGGTGGCGATGATGGCCGACCATGGCTTTTGCAGGTCCCTCTACATCACCGATCCGAACGGTCTACTCCTGGAGTTCACTGTGGATCATCCGGATGTTGAGAAGATCGACCTGATCCGCCGTGAGAATGCTCATCGTGATCTCGCTCGATGGCTCTCGGGCGACCACACCAGCAACAACGACTGGCGCCCGAACTCCTAATCTGCGTTTTTGGCAACCGACCACTGGGTGTCCACCAACGCCAGTCATACAGGTGATCTGGGATGGTCCGGCACCTCGCGGACCATCGACTAGGTCAAGCGGCACTTCCGTAGAACTTGGCGTCGCCGAAGCTGAAGACGCCGCCGTCAGCGGCTACAAGGCGGTAGCCAAGTCCTGTGGGGGTGCCTGCCATCCCCGTGATCGGTTGGTTCAGGTGCGTGTTCCCAGTCGATCCGATGAATGGTGCGTCGAAAGCAAAGATGCCGCCATCGGCAGCCACCTCCCAGTACCCGCCAGTCAGCGGGTCCGCACTCATGCCGACGATCGGCTGGTTGAGGGATTGACCCCCGAGAGAACCGTGGAACCGGGCGGCTCCGTAACTGAAGATGCCGCCATCGGCAGCCACCTCCCAGGACCCCAGGCCTTCGGCAGTTGCGGCTGTCCCTACGACCGGCTGGTTGAGTTGCCCAGACGGTCCGGGCGAGATGTAGGCCTTTGCATCGCCGAACGGAAAAAGACTGTCGTCTGAGGCGACCACCCAGTACCCCTTGCCGTCGGGGGTGGCCGCCATGCCGACGATCGGCATGTTGTTGAAAGTCGGAACCACCGATCCGTAGAAGCCCGCATCACCAAATGCGAAGACGCCACCGTCTGCGCTCACCAGCCAGTACCCCTTGCCGTCAGGGGTGGCGGCGATCCCTGTCACCTGGTCGTTGGGCACGATCCCGTCGCCCGGTAGGGAGCCATAGAAGGCTGCGTCGCCGTAGCTGAAGACCCCACCACCGGCCTGGGCGAGCCAATAGCCCTTGCCATCTTTGGTCGAGGCGATGCCGACGAACTGGGGCGGGAACCCGGACGTGACGGTGAAGGGCACCGACACCGAGAAGGCGGTGGCCGGCTCGTTGCTCGTGTCGCAGACGAGCACGAACTGGTAGCTGCCAGGGATTACCGGGGCGTTGGTGTGGGGGGACACATCACCGAGGACCCTGGGGATCACGAAATCCTGACTGCCGGATGATCCGTTCGAATTGTACCCGCCGAGGTAACCAAGGCTGGCGGAACCACTGCTCCAGCCCGCCGCTGGCTCGAACTCCGCTTCTCCACACCCGTTGTTCGCCGGACCGTACGTGACGGTGACGACCGTACCGACCGGCGCGGCCACCTTGCTCACCGTGAGCGTCGGCATGACCGTCGCTTGGGCGAGAGAAGGACTGCCCACCAAGATCCCGACGACCACAACGAGGGCAATTGCCATCACGGTCGGCACGTGCATCCGCCACCTCGGTCTCACCTGGTGGGTCTTCATGTCCCGCCTCCAGAGCCTCAGAGCCAACGGCCCTATCTTGCCCCATCGGGTGGCCTACGTGGGCCTGACCTCGAAGTGCCGGCGCGTGCCACTGTCCCGGCGAGTGGGGGAGAGCCGCTGAGCGTCTGGACCGACGCCGCCCGATCGGCTACCGCCAGACCCAAGTGGCTCCATTTGCAGCGACCAGTAGACAGAAGTGAGACGAGACACACGAGAGTGATGGCGCACCGCTCGGCGGACCCCCCAGGGCAGACGGATAGAGATTTAGGGGCTGTCCGTGAGGCATGGCATCTGGCTTCGACCACCGGCTGCCGTTGAACTCGGAGTAACTCGTCGGTGACACGGCCATGCAGAACGTCTTCGTGGCACAAGAAAGCACACCGCCGGGTGGAGCAGATGCCTGAGCAACTGGGACGGGAACGGTGTAGCCGTTGGAAAACTGACAGTCAGTGTCCGTGAGGCAGGACCAGGACTGCTGCAAAAAGCCATTCGGTGCGCTCGCTCCAACCTCGGACCAACTCGTGCCGTTATAGGTGTAATAGGTGGAAATGCCGGGAAGACCGCCGACAATGCAGAAGTGAGCGTTCCGACACCACACGCCACTCGGATCGACATTTCCAGCGAACGCCCTTTCGGGCATGCCCCAGGTGGAGCCCTCGAATGTGTCCGTGATATCGATGTTGCTCACGGCCATGCAAAAGCGTGGGCTGGGACACGAGAGAGACGTTCCGACGTACTGATAGATGGCGGGTGGCAGACCGAAGTTCTGAGGAATCTCCTTCCATGCCTTGCCGTCGTACACGAAGGACTTTGAGGCCGTATCCATCGTCATGCAGAATCGAGGCGGTGCGCAGGAGATGAGGTAGAGACCGTGCCCTTGGAGCGGACAGACGTAGTGGTTGATGCATCCGTCCCACTTCTGGCCGAGAACTGTGTTCTTTGACCACCTGTTTCCTTGGAAGACGGTGACCGAGTTCCCGACCTGGCCGGGATTACCATCCGGGTTGTAGGCACCGACTGCAACACAGAGGTTCGACGAAGCACAGGAGATCGCCGACACTTGGCCTCCTTGAGTCGCAGCGTTCGATTCTCCGAGCCATGACCAGCGGGGGGCATTGTCGGTGCGTGATGTGGTAAGGGAAGTGCAGGCAGCGTCGACCAGCACCAGGCAGAGCATCGAAGTCGCCACAGCGAGGATGCGGATGAGCGAATCCCTGCAGGTAGGCCGCACCAACTTCATGGGTGTTTGCTAGCACGGACTGAGCGTCAGATGACCGATCCGGCGTTCGGAACCATGTCCAGACGTGGGTCGATTGAGCGCCCGACCCAGCGCCTATTCAAAGACGATGGCGAACCTCTCGACGCCGGCCATGAGCTCGGCAACCGGAGTAGTGGGGCAGACCTCAACGGTATTCCACTGCGAGAGACCCGAGTCGTAGAGCAACTGGGTGACCGCCTCGATGCTTGGTGCGTCGACCACTGCGATCGTACGGTGTCCCGGGTCAAGGTGCAGCGGACCGGTGAGGAAGGTAACGCCAGCTTCTTCGGAGAGTTTCGGCAGGTGTTGTCCCATACCCTCCATGGCACGGGCCCTGCTCCGTGCGTTGGCTGAAGGGCAGATGTCAGGGGAGTGGTCGGCGAGGATCACGTGCTGGGGCACGAACGCTCCTTTCGCTGTGATGTCCTACTGAGGACCCAAGGATCGTCCTGTCCTAAGGCCATGTCCAACGAGGACCGATCGCTCATCAGCAGACAAGGGGCTTCCCCCGCTGACCAGGAGCGCTGACGCTCATAGGCCCCCCCTGGTCTCTTTTGGTCCCTGACTGCCGGCAAGGGGTCCCTTCCGATCATGCCTCGACGACTTCCTCAATCCGGCGCGCCGGCACCGCCCGCCACTGTTCTATGACTTGCATGCAGGCAAGCCCGTCGGCAAACGACGGCCCGATCGGCTGCCCGGTGAGCACCGAGTCACGGATTGCTGCCGCCCATGCAGTCATGGCCGCAGCGTGCGGATCGCCAGCCCGTGGCTCGAACTCGAGCTGGTCCGCCGATCCGTCACTCCGGCGAACGACCACACGAGCGTCCCCGATGTTCTCGATCGAACCCTCCGAACCGAGAACGACAATGCGCGGGGTTACCGAGACGCCTGCCACGAACGAAGAGTTGACAGTCGCCGTGGCCCCTGAGCGAAGCTCGGCCCAGCCGGCAAAGGCGTCCTCCGCATCGCATTGCCGCATGGTCCCTTCGGCATCGGGTCGCTCGGTGACGTTGATCCACGTTGTCGCGCCTGCCCGGGTGATGTCCCCAAGCAACCAACGGATGAGGTCGATGGCGTGGGAGCCGAAGGCGCTGATCCAACCACCTCCTCGGGACCGATCGAAGAGCCATCCCCACGGGCGGAGGGGGACACGTGACCCCGAAGTGTAGGCGGTGTATGCGAGGTGCTCCGGCGAACCGATGACACCCGAAGCGATCAGGTTTGCCATGGCGACACGTGCCGGTTGATAGCGGAATTCAAAGTTCACGAAGTTGGCGACCCCACCGGCGCTGGCAGCATCTGTCATTGCTGTCGCTTCGTCAACTGAGATGCCGAACGGCTTCTCACACAACACGGCATGCCCGGCATCGATCGCCCAGGTGATGTGGTCAGCATGGAGGAATGGCGGCGAATGGACCGCGACGAGGTCAACTCGCGAGCGACAGAGTGCGAGCACGGATACCGGATCGCGAGCGGTGACGACGTCGATCACCTCGCATCCAGACTCCCGGAACGCCCCGGCTACTACCCGGGAACCGAATCCGGTCCCGATGATGCCGACCCGCATCTGCCGGGTGTCGGTTCGATTGTTCCGCTCGCTCAGATGCACCGGGGACCTCAACCGGACCGGAAGCTTGGCGGGTCGTCTGCCACCTTGCCATTCTGGTCGCTGGCGGTACCTGGATGCACGAGCGACTGGGTCCTCAACATGCACGTTGAAGAAAAGCGCTTCCAGGACGTCTGGATTTGAGGTCGAAGTGGCCGAGCTGATCGATCACGCTCAGGGACGGATGTCAGGCTCGGCGAACGGCCCCTCGTCCGAGACGCCCAGTGTGAGCAGCGCAGGGTCAGCAACCGAGGCCGCCCCAGATGTCGGTCGCCGGTCGCTGGCGCCCCACCCAACGCCGGTCGGGAGTCGGTAGGGACCGCCCCAGCGACGTACATTTGCTCCCATGGACCGTCACGCGGGAACCCGGGGAGCAACATGGCCAAGCTGATCTACATCGCGAATGTGTCCCTCGACGGCTACATCGAGGACGCGCACGGCAGATTCGAATGGACCCAGCCCAGCGACGAGGTCTTCACGTTCATCACTGACCTCGTGCGCCCCGCCGGAACCTACCTCTATGGACGGCGCATGTACGAGACGATGGCCGTTTGGGAGTCAGACCCCACCCTGGCCGCCCAGTCCGAGCTCATGGCCGATTTCGCGACCGTCTGGCGAGCGGCCGACAAGATCGTCTACTCCACGACCCTGTCCGCGGTATCGACCGCGAACACGCGGCTCGAGCACCACTTCGACCCCGGTTCGGTCGGGGAGATGAAGGGGTCCGCCGCCAGCGACTTGACCATCGGCGGGCCGACCCTGGCGGCGCACGGATTCGACGCCGGGCTCGTCGATGAGTATCAGCTCTTCATCTATCCTGTGCTCGTCGGTGGCGGCAAGCCGGCATTCCCGAGCGACGTCCGCGCAACGTTGGAGCTACTGGGGGAGCACCGTTTCCGCAACGGTGTTGTGTACGTCCACTACCGGACCCAGACCTGACCCTCCAATCAGAAGCGCCCGGGTGCCCCGAGAACCAATGATCCGAACGCCAGTTGATGCTCCACGGACGACAAATTGACTGGCCAAGGTCCAAGAGACAGTCCTGGCGTCGCGGCGATCACGTTGTACGTCGAACAGGCCCTCGCAGGCGGAACCCTGTCCCGGTCCCCTTCTCCTTCCGCAATGGTCCGGCGCACGTCACAATTCGCTTCGATTCAAAGAGGTTAGGGTTGCGCAATGAGCAAAACCGTAACGCATTCGCCGATCCTCGAACTGTTCGCACGCAATGTGCAAGAGCAGTTTCCAACGGAAGAAGCAGGCAAGCTTGAGCGATTTACAGACAGGATTTCGAAGTCAACCTCCGAGGCTGATGCACAGCGTGCGCGGCGCTGCTTTCACTGGGCATTCGCGATGGCCGACGACAAGAGCCAATCTCACCCGAGATGGCGTGAGATCAAAGAGCTGCACAAAGAGTGGAAGGACACCTGGTTCGGATTGGAGTTCGGACTGACTGGCAATCAAGGCGTGAAACGTCACCCGGATGAGGACATCCACATCCAATGGGTCGAGGACGCCATTGGGGTAGCCAAGACCCTCGGCGAAGAGGATGGCTGGGACCAGTCTCCGTGGGAAGAACTCCTGGGCGAGCTTGTCGAGATGGGTGCCTGAACGGGCCAGGGCTACCGGCAACGCTGAGCTGTGATGCTAACTACTTCCCCCTGAAAAAGTCGCCGTAGATACTCGCGATTTGAGCCCAGATCGATAAGGATGGCCCCGAACCGTAGGACTAGTACGGATCGAGGCCATCGTGTTGAGAACTGTAAACGCGCAGCCCACGTTGTGGGAAGCGATCCTCCCCGAGATGTGCCTCGGGATGCCCTCCGAGTTGGAGTCGGTCGACCGCCTGCTGGACGATCCGGCCTTCTTCGAACCGTTCCGGGCCCACTTCCACGCCGCCCTCGGACGCCCGTCCGTGCCCATCGAGACGTACCTCCGGCTGATGTTCTTGAAGTACCGCTACCGCTTGGGGTTCGAGCCACTGTGTCGCGAGGTCGCTGACTCCATCTCGTGGCAGCGGTTCTGTCGGATCCCGTTGGGCTTGGCAGTGCCCCACCCGACCACGTTGATGAAGATCACCACCCGGTGCGGGTCATCGGCGGTCGACGGGTTGAACGAGGCGCTGTTGGCCAAGGCCCAGGCGGCCAAGGTGTTGAAGACCAACAAGGTCCGTGCCGACACCACGGTGGTTCCCGCCAACGTTGCCTACCCGACGGACTCGGGTCTGTTGGCCAAGGGCGTGGCCAAGATGGCCAAAGGCATCGAGAAGTTGAAGGGTGCGGGATTGGCGTCCAAGACCACCTCTCGGGACCGGACTCGGATGATGCGGGCTCGGGCCCGGTCCATCGGTGCCAACCTTCGACGACGCACTGGCGAGGCAAAAGACGAGGTCATGGCCATCAATGCCGACATGGTCCGGATCGCCCAGACGGCCGTCGCCGAGGCCCGACAGGTGGCGGCGAACGCCCGCCGAGGACTGAGGCGCCTTGGTAACGCCGCCCCAGGAAGGCTTTGCGCAATTGCCGGCGACTTGGAGATCACTGCCGATCGGATCGAACAGGTCGCCGAGCAGACCGAGCGACGTCTCTGTGGTGAGGTGCCCGACGGGGCGACCAGGTTGGTGTCACTGCATGATCCCGATGCCCATCCGATCCGCAAGGGCAGACTCGGCAAGCCCGTCGAGTTCGGCTACAAGGCCCAGGTCGTCGACAACGAGGACGGCGTGGTGCTCGACCACACCGTCGAGGTGGGCAATCCCCCGGATGCACCCATGCTCGTCCCAGCGGTTGAACGCGTCGCTCGGCGTGCAAGGCGAATGCCCACGGCGGTCACCGCCGACCGAGGGTATGGCGAGAATGCAGTCGGAGACCAGCTCAGCGCGCTCGGGGTGCGCACCGTCGTCTTGCCCACCAAAGGCAAACCGAGCGCGTCACGACGCGCCGTCGAGAGCCGAGCGCAGTTCCAACGCCTGGTGAAGTGGAGAACGGGAAGCGAGGGCCGGATCAGCTGCCTCAAACGGGACTTCGGGTGGAACCGGACACAGATCGACGGCATCGAAGGAGTCCGCACCTGGTGTGGCTATGGGGTCTTCAACCACAACCTAGTGAAGATCGGAGCACTGACAACCTCCGAATAGGACGAATCGGACCCACCGCCACCAGGATCGGAGCCGAGAATCACTGCACGGCAAGACGGAGGCGACGAGCAATCTTGGTTTGGTGTTACTCCGGCTTTTTCAGGGGGAAGTAACTAAGCGGAGGCGTGAGAATTGGGGAGCACGCTCGAGGTCCACGCCAGCCCGATGCACATCTCGTCGGTCGACCCGTCACCCCAGGTCACGAAGTGGGGAGGTACCTTGCGCAGGATTGGCAGTTCCTGTTCGAGTGACGGATCGTAGGTGCAGGTCACCGTTACGGGTTCGCCTCTGATGACCGGAATGGGTGTGGCCAGGTTGTAGGACCGCTGGTCGTGGAAATTGTAGTTGGGCACGTTGAGGACGGTCTTTGCCTCGGGCGTTCCCGGGTTGAGCACCATCGTGAAGGCCGCTCCCAACAGGTGCATATGCGCGTACACCCGGACGATGTAGCCACTCGTACCGAACCGTGTCGTGCACGATGCCGAGTCCCCCTGAGGCGGATCAGACTGGTTTTCCCGACACAGCGCTTCGATGCCGTCCTCCTCGGAGACCGCGCTCTGGCCGAAGCGTTGACCCAGGTTGGCGAGCGCGGCAGTTCGGTTGCACAGCGGGCCGGTCACGCCAGTCGGGCAGGGGATGTTCGGTGGTGCGAGCATCAGGTTGAGATGGAGCGGGAGGAGCGGCGAGGGAGCAGGCATCGTGTGGAGCACCAGCGAGTTCTTCACAGGATTGTCGCCTACGAGCAGGTTGTAGTGGACCTGCATGATGACCAGGCTCCCGGCATTGAGGAAGACCCCGGTTCCCTTCGGGAAGTTGTCCGTGCCCGCGCCGGGGGCCCAGAATGTGAGCAGTGGGTCTGCAGCGAGTCCGAGCAGCGCGGTACCGGGAAGCGGTCCCCCGAAACACGTCCACCCTTTCCCCCCGTCGTTGTCACGCTCCACCGATGCAGCCGACGAGGGTGGTACGAGGAAGAGTGCCGCATGGTGATCCTCGGTACTCCCAGGGATGAATTGGCTCGAGATGATGTATGAGTTCCGGGCCACACGGGGGTTCACCAGCGTGCAGTGGTAGTCGTCGGTCGTCCCAGGGGCCGCCACGGGTTTGTAGGCGTGGGCCATCTCCAGGGAAATAGTCGTGACTGACGGGCCCGAGCTGGAGGCGCCGGACGCGCCCATCGCCCTCGAGACCAATACGGCAGCAATGGCGAGCACGACCACAGCGAGAAGCAACGCAATTCGTGGAGCCCGCATCCCCGGCCACGCTATCAGTCCGAGGAGTCAGCAGCTCGAGTCATGGAGCCTCGCGGTCAACGTGCGATCTTGCGAGCCTGGACCGGAGACCCGACCCCTGCTTAGATCCGGAGGACCTGATTGTTCGCCGGCGCGAGGGACCGACCCGTCCAGCCGAGCGGGAAGCGCGAGGTGAGCTGATGCAACTGAATCGACGGCAGTTCATCGGTGGAAGTGTGTTCGGTGCCTCGGTGGTGCTCGCGGGCTGTGGAAGTCGATCCGGCTCCGTCGCCACCTCGACCACGACCACGGTGGGGCGGCAAAGGCTCAAGGCGGTGGGTTCTCGACCCCGACCTGATCTCCCACCAGGAACTGATCAGATCCCAGAGATCGAACACATTGTCGTGGTGATGATGGAGAACCATTCGTTCGACAACATTCTGGGACTCATCGGCAGGGGGGACGGGTTCACCATCGGGCCGAACGGTCGCCCGAACGCAAAGAATCCTGACGGCCACGGAAACGATGTCCACGCTTTCCATATGCCGACCGAGTGTCAGACCAACGGGATCGGTAATGACTGGAAGGTCACCCACGAGGCATATGACGACGGTACTTGTCAGGGATTCGTGACGAGCACCACCGCGGAGGCCATGGGCTACTTCACCAAGGAAGATTTGCCCTTCACGTGCGGGATGGCCAAAACGTTTCCGATCGCCGACCGGTACTTCTGCTCGGTCATGGCCCAGACCGACCCGAATCGCAGATTCCTCATCTCAGGAACATCGCTGGGGCTGATCGACGACAGCTTCCCCCTGGAGCTCCCACCCAACGGCGTCATCTACGAGCAACTCGACAAGTTCGGGATCACATGGAAGGACTACTACTCGAGCTTGCCGACGCTCGGGGTATACCTGCCCTACCTCGAGGACACCAATCCACTTTCCAATGGCGTGGTCAAGATCGACGAGTTCTACGCAGATGCCGCTGCGGGCACTCTCCCGTCGTTCAGCCTGGTGGAGCCTGATTATGACAAGTCGTCAGAGGAGAATCCCCAGGACGTCCAGTTCGGCGATCAGTTCATGGGCAAGGTCGTGAACGCGGTCATGTCCAGTCCGAACTGGCCGAAGACGATGCTGATCTGGACGTACGACGAGCACGGGGGCTACTACGACCACGTACCGCCGCCGCCTGCCGTGCCTCCGGACGACATTCCTCCCGCGCTGAAGCCAGGGGATCCACCCGGAGGATTCGATCGGTATGGATTCCGCGTCCCGTCGGGTGTGGTGAGCCCCTACGCCAGACCCGACTTCGTCTCCCATACCGTCTACGACCACACGTCGATCCTCAAGACCGCCGAAGAGAAGTGGAACCTCCCGGCTCTCACGCGTCGCGATGCCAATGCCTACAGCCTCTTCGACATGTTGGATCTGAACGCCAAACCGGCATTCCTCCGACCGCCGAAGCTGCCGAGTGCGGCTGACCCCGTCGCAAAGGAAGGTTGTCTGACCACTGGGGCCGGCATCATCCCGCCCCGTTCAGCGGTGACCAGCGAGTGAATTCGAAGAACCATCGGGCACTGCTCTGAGTCCCTGAACGTCGTCACAATTGGGTAGGGAGACGACGCAAGCGGTGCCGTCGGCGCCTACCCGCACCGGGGCGTCGGAGGGAAACGTTCCGTCGGGTGCTCGCAATCGAGGATCGTCAGGCCATCTCGCGCGCTCGGGGGAGCGGAGAAGTGGTGATCCGTATCGTTCGCTTTCGTGGCGATCGAGGAGTGGTGCTACCACGAACGACCTCTGGGAGTCATCACCCTTGGCGCGTGCCGGTAGGCGCCGTATCGTCCAAGCAAGGACAGCTACAAGGGAGGCACAAGAGTGCAAAGGCGCGGTTTGTCAGAAGATCACAGAGAGAGCCGGGGCATTGGGCGACGGACCCATGGTGCAAGCGAATGCGGTGGGAAGGTAGAGCGGAAGCACAGCACTGGTACTGGCACGACGGGGCGTTGGCGCCTCAGCGGTGCACTCGTCGCTGCCCTCGGCGTGGCGCTGCTCCTTCTGGCCATGCCATCGACCGCCGGGGCCACTGGGTCGTGGTCCATCGTCACCAGCGTCAACAAGGGGGCAGGCGGCGATGGGATCAATACCGTGGCCTGTCACACCAGCACCTCCTGCGAAGCCGTGGGGGCCTATTTCACGGCAAGCCATGTGAAGCGCACCATGGCCCAGTCCTGGAACGGCACATCGTGGGCGACACAGTCGACCCCCAACAATGGCGCAGGGGACAACGATCTCGTTGGGGTCGCTTGTGTCACGAGCACTTTGTGCAAAGCGGTTGGCTACTTCGTCAACGGCAGCAGCGTCGACAGGACCCTCGCCGAGTCCTGGAATGGCACGGCCTGGACGATCATCCCAATTGCCGACAACGGGGCAAATACGAACTACCTCTACGACGTGTCCTGCGTCTCGTCGACCAACTGTAAGGCTGTCGGGTATTACATCAACGCCAGCAGCGTCCAGAAGACACTCATCGAGTCCTGGAACGGGTCTACGTGGTCACTCATGACGAGTCCAAACGTTGGGACCGGCACAAACTACCTGCGGCGGGTGTCGTGTTTCTCGGCCTCCTCCTGCAAAGCTGTCGGGGACTATCAGAGCGGCACGATCACGAAGACGCTCGTCGAGTCCTGGAACGGATCCACGTGGTCGGTCACGTCCAGCCCGAATATCGGAGCGGGAAGCAACATTTTGTTCGGGGTCTCGTGCTTTGCTGCCACCTCGTGCAAGGCCGTCGGTAACTACGACAATGCCTCCAACCTGGAGCGGACCCTTGCCGAATCGTGGAACGGTACGTCGTGGACGGTCGTCTCCAGTCCGAACGAGGGAACGGGCGTCGACTTCCTCAACAACCTGTCGTGCACCTCTTCGTCGTCATGTCAAGCGGTCGGAAGCTACGTGAACGGTAGTTCGGTCAACCAGACGCTTGCCGAGGGCTGGAACGGAACGAGCTGGTCGGTGGAGTCGACACCCGATGCAAGTGCCAACACGAACTATCTCTTCAATGTCACGTGCAACGGCGCACTGTGCAAAGCAGTCGGCGACTACCTCAACGGAAGCTCCATCCCTCAGACGCTCGTCGAGTCGCACAGCTGAACGTCGCGGGGACCGGACCGGTATTCGACCGGATCTGGGCAGCCACTGCCCAGATCCGATCGTTCACCGGCGTCTCGACCAGACAGCATGTCGGCGTTGATGGTCGAGAGTCCCATCAGCGTTCCGCCGACCGCCACTGGGTTTCCGCTCTCACGATTCGGCGTGTTCCGCGGAGGATCGGGTACCGTTCAATGACTCGTCCTTGCAACCGCGTGTCTCGAGGCGGCAGGCCGGAGGAGAACACCCATGGCGAAGCTCACGCTGGACCTGCACGACATCTACAACCGAGGTGAGGATATCGATCGTGCCCTACGGGCCATCATCGATGAGGCGATCGAGAAGAAGATCCGGCTGATCGAGATCATCCCGGGAAAGGGGAGCGGGCAATTGAAGAAGCGGGTGCTGCGCTTCCTCGATCGGAAGGACATCAAGGCGTTGTATGACCGGGTCGAGAAGGACTCGCACAACTTCGGGCGGGTCTTCGTCCACCTTCGACCGAAGGAGAAGGCGAGCTGAGATCCAGGCGTGCGAGGGCATCGGCCGTCGAGGAGAGGTCGGAGGCATCGAACAGTGACCGTGTCCCTAACCGCTTGAGGCAACCTTCCCCAGGAATGGTATGAGCCTGTCGAAGAAGGCATTGTCGGGGTAGGCCCCGGCCGGGTCGTTGTGAGAGTAGGTGCTCTGGTAGTTCGCCAGGGTGAGGTTGCTCGGAGGGATACCCGACTGCTGGGCCAGGATCTGGGCGTCCTGTGGCACGGACGCTCCGCCGAGGCGTGCACCAAAGGCGTAGATCAGGAGGTCCTTCGGGAGGTTGTGGCCCATGGTCGCGTCCACGTCGAGCACGCTCTGGGCCGGATTGGCGTTCCCGTTGTCCACGGCGCCCGTGTCATCCGTCAGACGTTGAGGGAAATACCACTCCGTGCCGTTGGCGTTCTGGATTCCCTCACCCGAGAACATCGTCGCAAAGCGGTCGATCGGCGTGAGAGCTCCAGAGCCGTTCCAGCCGTGAATGGGGCCTTGTGCGGCGATGCCCTGGCCGAGGTGTGCCTGGGCTGCGAGCAAACTCGACGGCGAAGTCGACGCGTTGAGCGCGTATCCGTACTGACCCAGATTGGTGACGCGTACCGAGGGAACGATATCTGGAGGCAAGAGTCCCGACGTCTGGCCCAAGGAGGGGGCGTTCGGGTCCAGGAGGGCAGATGCTGCTCCCGTCGCCTCGAACAATCCGGCGTACGGAGCCAGAATCCCGCCAAAGGCGAGCCATGGGCTGGCATTCGGGATCTGGAGCGCTTGGAGTGCCTGGGTCGCGTCGTGAGCGCTTGTCGGGGTCGAGGTGCTACCACCATCGATGTAGACGAGGCCCGCCAGCTGATCGGCACCGGCGTGCCCGTCGAAGTCCCAGGTGGCGTACGCGGTGACCACCGATCCGCCGAGCGAGTGACCACCGAGCACGACCTTGCCGCCGAGTTCCTTGGCGGCGCCGATCACCACATGCAGGTCCTGGACCGCGACATTCATTCCCCACTGCGACGCGAATTCGACGGTGGAATTCGCGACGGGTTGGTAGTGATCGGTGATGCTCGGGTTCTTCAGATAGCCGAGGTAGTAATTGAACAGTTGCGTCGATGTGACCTTGTTCTCCTTGTACAAGTTGAGCTCGGACTGGTCCTCGAGGAGGTTCTCCCGACGTTCGACGGCCCAGACCTGCCAGCCACTGGTGTTCGAGACGATCCATTTGGCAAGGGGTACGAAGTAGGCGGCGGCGGCGGAGGTACCCGGCTCGAGCACCAGGACATTCTTGGCACTGCTCGGTCCGACCTTGATGACCCCGACCTTGTTGTACCGAGCCGGGGTGCCAGGAGCGGCGTAGCTCTGCATCCAGGTGACGCTCAACGTTCCGGCCGACGACGGCACGGAGGTTGCTGTCGGCGAGCTGGCACCGCAGCTCGAGAGGGCCAAGGTGAAGGACACGGCGACGATCGTGACAACTGCAGGGCGGCGGATCGAGTTGAGCATGTGCAGGGGTTATCACCGATCGGGTGGGTCAGACAAGGATCGGCCCGAAGTCCGAAGCGGGCGCATCAGGTGAAGCCGCTCGGTAGGTCATCCCTGTTGCGTGAAGGGAAGGGGATTCAGCTCCTGCCGCTTCGGCCGAATCGAGGGACGCGGGTTGCGGTTCAGCCTTCCGCTGGTCCGGCGGTGCCACGCCGCCTCGCGTGCCGCAGCCTTCGGCGTGCAGACGGCGCAAGTGCCAGTCCACCGACGGCCAAGGGTGGAGCACCGCCGTATCCGAGACGGCCGAGCGCAGAGCCTCCCGACGATCCCGATGGGCACCAGGGGTTCGTCGGCACACCGGCGCACGGATTCGGCATGCTGGGCAGGGAGGTCGGCAGCGGGCGCATGGTGACCGCTGTCTGGATCTTCGGGTAGCTGGCACCGGGCGGGCAGCTGCCGAACCCGGTGTCGCAGAGGACCTGGCCGAGGAGAGCGCCGCCCGTGTTTGCGGCCGTCGTCAGCGTTCCATCGCAGGTGGGCTGGACCTGTTCCAGGTTCGCCGGCGCGCTGCCGTTTGGAGCAGTGTTCCCGGAGAAGCAATTCCGCGGCTCACCGGTGCCGAGGGTGATCTGGCCGAAGTCGCTGTTCGTGGGGTTGCCGAAGTACCCGTCGTGCGTGAAGGTGTTGTCGATCAGTGCATCGCCCTGAGGGTCGAAGACGCAGCCGAACGCCGACTCCTCGAACCCACCTGACCCCTTGCATGTCTGGCCCATCACCGGCGTCCCCGAGTCGGGGTAGGGCACGAACAGGATGCCCCACGCCCCGTTGTCGTGGAACGAATTGTCCTTGATCGTGTCGTTGCGCCCACCGGAAACGGTCATGCCCGTGCCGATGGGTCCCGCCGCGGCGCTGCCCGATGCCGGGACGTCACCGTTGTTGTTGTCGTGAACGTCGTTGTGGATGAAGACCCAGCACGAGTGCGTCCCGGTGGTGGCGCTGGTACCCCCGCTCGGGCATGCACCGTTCTGGGGTGCTGGGGGGTCACCACTGATGGCCGAATTGGTGTCGAGACCGTCCTGGTTGTGGTCGAATTGCGAGTTTTCGATGAGGATCTTCCCGCCTGAGTTGGTTCCCGAGTACCCGAGCGCGCTGTACTCGAACCAGGCGTGGTCGACGGTCGCATCGCACGCTTGGTGGCAGGCGCCGATGTACGCACCCGAATCGTTCATGTTGCTTGCGTAGAGCTGATCCCACACCCCGGGCCCGGACGAGTTGGAGGAGAAGATCCCGTATGTTGCCGCGGTGGACTCGCCGCCGAAGTATGTGGACGTTGCGGTCAGATAGTGGCCCGAGTAACCCGTCAAGCCGATGTCTCCGGTGGAGGCCCCGCCGTTCCACCAGATCTCGTTGCCGGACTCGCCGGCGCCGCCGAGGAAGTTGCAGGCCGTCAGGTTGTCGATCGACACGCCGCCCGCCTTGAAGGCGACGATGCCGTTGCGTCCGTACGGCTTGCCGTTCGAGTCCGTGATGCCGAACTCCTGGTCCGAGGGGTTCGCCGAACACTGCGACGCGCCGGGCTTGGTGCCGTCCACAACCACGGTGTTGCGATCCATCCCCCGCAGGTGGAGGTCGGGCGTGGTGATGAGGACTCCACCGACGCCGCCTTCGTTCATCTCGGTCGCAGTCGGGGTCTTCTGCAGGTCTGCGGTCTCGTGGTAGTCGCCCGGCGCGATCAGGATCCAGTCGCCCTCGTGCGCGGCGTTGACAGCCGCCTGGATCGAGGTGAACTGGCCCGACTTGCCGTGGTACGTACCGACGAGGAGCACAGTCGCTGTCGTGGTCGGAGACGAGGAAGAGCACGCCGACAGGATCCCGCCGAGCAGTACGACCATCCCCGCCACAACCACGATCCTGTTCACCCGTGGCGGGCGAACTCCCGACGTTCTCACAGGGGTCTCCCGTTTCGCCATGCGTGCACCCGTGCTCTCTGTGTCGGCTCCGTGGCTGTCGGAGGGGACGCCCACAGACCTCGACACCGGATCGCACGCGAGCCTGCAGCCGGGATCCCACTCCCTTGCGACCGGCGACAGCGTAGCAATCCGTCTGCGCTCGGCGCTCGAGCGATCGGAACCCGCTCGGCAGTCCGAGGGAGCGGGGTCCCTGCACGACATCCGAAGGTCCGCATCCTCCTCAACCAGGGCTTCGGGTCGACCGGGATGGATCCCTCTCAGCCCTGCCCGGATCGTGAATGAGACCGCACCCTCACGGTGCTGTTTTCGGGCTGCCGGATGTCTGCCGACGCCACGACGTCCTGACGCAGTCCTACGAGACAGGACCGGAAGTCACGATATTCGAGTTGACCTTGTAGGTCTGACCCGGACCCCACGCGGTGACCGAGACCTCGATGGTTGCACCCACGGGCACAGATGTCGGTATGCCCTGAACATAGGGAGACCAGTCGCCGTTGGCGCTGATGGTGATCGCGCCGTTCTCCAGGGTGCCCGATGAGCTCTGGTAATTCCACCCGATGAAGAGGGTTCCGGATGCCCAGGTACCCGCACCGAAACCGCCCCCGTCGGAGACGGTCATGGTCGAGCCGCGCTGCGGGCTCGTGGGACTGATCGTCGGCGTGATGGAGGAACCGGTGATTTCCATGGCCACCGGCGCAAACGCATGGGTCGTCTTCCACTGAGGTCGATTGCCCGGGATGCCGGCAACACAATCGACCTGGAAGGAATAGCTGCCGGCCGAAGCCGACCGGGCCGTCTGCTCCCAGAAGTCATAGGTGCCGGACGAGAAGGTGTCTTCTCCGCTGGACAGTTCGCTCGGTGCCGTCACGTCGATGCCGAGGTCTTCGTCCCTCGCGGGGCAGGTCACGGCGAACTCCGTCGCGAATCCGGCGGGGCCGGATGTCGAAGCCATGGCTGTCAGCGTCGGTTGGATCGATGAAATGGGCGAGTGGATGACGCCGATGACGCTGTAGGTCCGGCCTGCGGAACTGGGGGCCGTGACCGTTCCATGGCTGATCGACACGTCGCTCTGAACGGTGGCATCGCTGGGGCCGCCGGTATTCTGGCTCACCGTCGTGACGGTGCCGTTGCC
This sequence comes from uncultured Acidimicrobiaceae bacterium, assembly GCA_963725275.1. Lineage (GTDB taxonomy): Bacteria > Actinomycetota > Acidimicrobiia > Acidimicrobiales > RAAP-2 > Bog-756. The sequence goes on from CAVRXS010000002.1 coordinate 44,012, forward strand.
GGCCGCCTCACTGTCGTTCACCACCAGCACGACGGCCCCGTTCGCGGTGCCGTCGTGAAAGACGTCGACATCGACGACATCACCCGGCCCGAGATGAGAGACCGAACCGTTGGCCTGTTTCGTGAGGTTGGACGGCGCGTCAGCGTAGAAGGTCGAGCCCGGACTGCCTGCCCATGTCGTCTTGATCCAGCCTTTCGTCAGATACAGCCGATTGATCAGCTCTGTTCCCTGCCATTTCTGGCCGGTCCTGACCCCGTTGACGTAGTTGTAGGCGACACCGCCAGGTTTCGCGCAGTCGGTGCCGGTACCTTGATAAGTCCCATTGCTGTAGACGTCGACGCCCGAGCCTCCGAGCCACTCGGTGGTGGGCAGGAGGACCGTTCCGCAGGGGCCCGGAGCTTCGGCACCCGCTGTCGATGCGCCGAAGAACGTTCCGGATACGGGAGCACCGACGATGATCGCGGTTGCGAGTACTCCTACGAGCCCACCAACCACTGCTCGTTTCACGCCACTGACGGTAGCCCGATGTCAATTGGATCGAAAGTGATAGGAATACGAGAGAACAGCTCAGGAATCGACCGGATAGGACCACCGCGGTGACCAGCGGAACAGTCGTGACCGGGCGGCCAGACGATGCCGGCCCCGTGGCCCACCGGATGGGCGCTGAACGGGAGATGTGTGCCGCGCCGCCGTACTCTGGGGCAGTGGGCAGCACGACGGGCTCCGGATGAGCAGGTTCGTCCTCGTCCCGGGCTCGGGCGGTTCCTCGTGGTACTGGCATCGGGTGGTACCGCTCCTCGAGGCATCGGGCCATGAGGCCGTCCCGGTGGACCTCCCCGGGGACGACCCGAAAGCCGGGCTGGAAGAGTACGTACGGGTCGTGCTTCGCACGATCGAAGATCAGGGCGAAGTGGTCTTGGTCGCCTCCTCGCTCGGAGCATTCGTCGTCCCACTTGTTGCCGAGCGGACTGCGGTACGAGCGATCGTGCTGGTCAACGGGATGATCCCGTTGCAGGGAGAGACGGCAGGGGAGTGGTGGGACAACACCGGTGCCGTCGACGCCCGCGAGACGGCCGCGACATCGGGTGACTACCGATCGGAGTTCGACCCGACCACGTACTTCCTCCACGACGTGCCGGAAGAGGTGATCGCAGACGGTGCGTCACACCAACGTGAGGAGTCCGAGGCCGTGTTCGCGTCGATCTGTGACTTCATGTCGTGGCCGAGGGTTCCGATTTCGGTCGTCGCGGGTCGGGACGACCGATTCTTTCCATGTGCATTCCAGCGTCGCGTCGCCCTCGAGCGGTTGGGGATCGAGGTCGACGAGCTCCCCGGGGGTCACTTGATCGCCCTATCCCAACCAGACGAGTTGGCGGGCTATCTGATCTCGATCTGATCGCCACCGCTGTCGTCACACGCGCAACGTGGGAAGGGCGGAACCCTTCCCACGTTGGCGGCTCGCGGCGAGGTCAGCGCACGCGGTTGACTGCGCTGGTGAGGTACTTCGGCAGCACGGCCTCGATCTTCTGCGCCTGTGTCTGCGTGAGTGTGTGGCCGGTCACGGCCTGGGTGATCTTGGCGTCCGCGGCGCTGTCGAGCGCGTCGACCACGGTCTGCGGGCTCACGTTGTGCTCACCGGCCACCTCGGCGATGGACTTGCCCGAATGCAGCTCGCTCAGCAGCACCTGGGGCGTTACCCCGATGGTCTCGGCGCTGATGAGCGCACCCTCGTGGCGAATCTCCACCCGGTGCGTACGGAGCCAGGCCCGGAGCGGTTGTTTCCCGGCGTGGGCTGTCCCACTGGCCGCTGCCGGCGGAGTGGCTGCGTATGCGGAGGTGCTGGCGGCAAGCCCGCCGAGGAGGGCGCCGGTGACGACGACGGGTGCAACGAACTTCTTCAACATGACTGGCTCCTTGTGAGTGATGGGGGGGGTTATTCGTGTCGATGTGCACTGTGCAGGGAGAACATGAAGGATCCGTCTCCGGAATGTGAGGGTTCGGTGGGATTCAGCACCGCGGCACCGCTCGGAACGCAGTGTCGATGGCCCGACATCCGAGCCGGGAACGGTTGGGCCCGGTCTCGCGTCAGCCGGTCTTCGTCTCTACGGCCGAGAGGGGCGTCGACACCGGTGAGGATTGACGCCGAAGATCGCCGGACCGTCAGGTGGCGGGCTTTGTCCTTCGAGCGCGGAGTCGGTACGCGGCCTGCCGGCACGCAGGAGCGCAGTACTTGGCAGCGACGCCTCTTGTCACGACCTGATCGCAGTAGTGACAGCGGATCGCTCGCCGGAGGCGCCCTCGCTCGCCAGTCTTGATCGGGGACCGCAATCTGGTCATCGGTCACTCAGCGTAGTTCCTCACGCTGAGTGACGCTGTAGTTGCTCTGGTGGCTGGAGATTTCGGCGATCCGGCAATCGTCCAGCGTGCACGCTTCCTGTGTCGACCGCTCACGGTGCATGGTTCACACACGCGTCACAGTGTGAACGATCTCGTCATCATCGCGCACTGTGTCGCCCGCCCCGGATGACGTGACTCGTCGGAGACCACAAGCGCTGCTGAGGACGGAAGCGGAGCTGCCGCGTCAGCACTCGGGTGGCGCCGTGGGGGCGCCAGAGAGGCGGGACTCATGATTGGAAGAAGACTGGCGCGGATCGCCGCGGCCTCGGTGATGCTGTTCGGCGTGTTGTGCGCGATCGACGCGGCGCCCGCGAATGCGCTGCCGGCGCCTGTGACCAACCTGTCCTACGGTCCCGGACCCTTTGAGACCTTGTCGGTGTACCCCGCCGCGACACCGGGCGCGCGCCTGGTGATCCTGGTCCACGGCGGAGGGTGGGTCTCGGACGTCGAAGGGTACGGGAACACCCCGGTGGTCGCGACCCAGCTGCAGGCGGCAGGATTCACCGTGGTCGACATGAACTACGCCTCGGACTCCATCTTCATGCCCGCCTTTCCGATCCAGACCTACGAACTGCAGCTGGCCACCAACTGGATCCTCGCCCGCGCGACGCTCTACAACGGGGACCCGAACAACCTCACCATGGTCGGTCTCTCGGCAGGTGGCGAGCTCGCGGCCTGGCTCTCCCAGTCGCTTCCCCCCCGGCACGGTCAAGGCGGTGGTCACCCTCTCGGGAGCATTCAACTTCACGTCTCTCATCCCTGACGGAATGTCCGGGGCCACGATGCTGGATCTCGCCTATCGGGCAGCCCTCGCCCTCGGGTGCCGGCTCGCCACCTGCACCCCCAGCGTCGAGGCCCGGTGGTCGCCGGCCGAGCACGTGACTTCGACCAACTGCCCGGGAACGTGGCTCCTGTACAACAGTGCCGACGAGCTCATGCCGTTGGACCAGGCGTCGGCGATGACCGCGGCACTGGAGGCCAACGGGTGCAGCGTGAATGAGATCATCATGCCCGGGAGTGGCCACGCCTTCGACTACTGGAACGACGTGTCCTCGAACGTCATTGCGACCATCCAGGCGAGTGGGTAGCGGGCAGACCCGGGCCGCGGTACCGTCAGCCTGTGCCGGCCGAGAGCGCTGAGTGCCATACTCCAGCAGTGGAACGGCGTCGACCGAGGCCCAGGGTTCTTGCGGCTCTCGTGCTGGTGGACCTCGTTCTGGCGACGATCGCGTGGCGTGACCTCAGCCGGCGCTCGGAGGGCGAGATTCGGGGGACCAAGCGGTTTTGGCACGTGGTGATCCTCGCAAATCCCGGCAATTCGATTGCCTACTGGCTGTTCGGCCGCAAACGGATCGCGAAGGCACCAGCATCGGTTCCGCCGGACTGAGCGAGGTCGGACCGTGGCGACGTTCGCCGACGTAGCGCGTTTGACCTCGGGACTGCCCGAGGTCTCCGAGGGGGAGCGGCACGGGCACCGCACGTGGTTCGTGCGCGGAAAGGCGTTCGCGTGGGAACGACCCTTCAGCAAGGCGGACATCAAGCGGTTCGGGGACCAGGCGGTACCGGCTGGACCCATTCTCGCGCTCAGCGTGGCGGACCTCGGCGAGAAGGAGGCTGTTCTGGCCACCCACGCGGATGCTTTCTTCACCATCCCACATTTCGACGGATTCGCTGCCGTCCTGGTGCGCCTGAACACCGCTTCCACCGGCGTGTTGCGAGAGGGGATCGTCGATGCGTGGCTGGCTCATGCCCCATCCCAGCTCGCGCGCGACTACCTCGCAGGGAGTCGGGAGGACCGGTAGCGCACGGCAGACCCGAGATCCCCGGTGACGGCGCCACCGCTAGGACTCGCTCCCCTGTCGACGGCGCGGGGTAGGTGGCCAGGCGGCTGCGTCCAGCCGGTAGATGGCCATCAGATCGTCCGTGGGCTCGGTTGCAACCGGGCGCACACCGAGCAGGGCGAACCCGTTGCGTGCAAGAACGCTGCAGGATGCGACGTTTGCCACCTGCGGGTCGGCGATGACCCCGGAGTCAGGATTGCGATCCCTCACGTGATCGACCAGGACCGAGACCAGCTGGGTGCCGACGCGGCGTCCGATGCGCGACGGGTCGCCGATCGCGTAGTCGATACCGATGTCCCCCGGCCTCGCACCGATCGCTGCGGCGTGATCCGGGTAGTCGGCGCAGCGGTACCACTGGCACCAACCGATCGGCAGGTCGTCGTCGGCGACCATCAGCAGGTGGGTCGGCTCGGTTCCGTCGAGGCACCCGCGCAGCTCCTCCAGCTCGCGTTCGGCAGTCGATCCCAGCAGGTACCAGCGGGCCACGTGTGGTTCGTGCAGCCATGCCCCGACCAGCTCGAGGTCCGAAGAGCGCAGCTCCCGCAGCGTCAGCACGGGAGGGGCCGCGGGGAGGAGCACTCCGTAACGTTGGCGCCGATCCCCGCGCACGCCCCATGGCGGGCGGGGAGCATGCTGATAGCTTGCGCGCCATGGACATCTCCTGCGCGTTCCCGCCATCGCTCGACGCCCCGGAGTACACCGTGATCGCGGAGGGGCTCGGGTACCGTCGGGCCTGGTACTACGACTCCCCGGCGTTGTACTCGGACGTGTGGATGGTGCTGGCGCTCGCCGCCGAGCGGACCCAGTCGATCGGGCTCGGCCCGGCCGTCCTCGTCCCGAGCCTGCGGCACCCGATGGTCACCGCGGCCGCGATCACCACGCTGGCCGCACAGGCTCCCGGACGGGTCGCGGTCGCCATCGGGGCCGGCTTCACCGGCCGCATGGTGCTCGGACAGCGGCCGATGCACTGGAGCGAGGTCGACGCCTACATCCGGGTCCTGCGCGCCTTGCTCGAGGGTGAGGACGCGGTGTGGGACGACCAGGTCCTTCGGATGCTCCAGCCGGAGGGGTTCGGTGCCACACGCCCGCTCGACGTTCCGATCCTCGTGGGCGCCGACGGCCCGAAGGGCATGGCCGTGGCAGCCGAGTTGGGCGACGGGGTCTTCTCGGCGATGGTTCCGAGCCCCTCCGAGCAGCAGTGGCGACCGCTCCTGACCATGGGGACCGTGCTCGACGAGGGAGAGGATGCGACCTCCGAGCGGGTCATCACCGCGGCCGGGCCGGCGCTGGCCGTCGTGTATCACGGTACCTATCTCCGTGGGGGTGCCGATGGGGTCGATGCTCTCCCCGGTGGGCGTATATGGCGCGAGGAGACCGAGGCGGTTCCCGCACGCGAACGCCATCTGGCCATCCACGACGGACACCTCGTCGAGGCGAACCGCCGCGACAGGCCGGCTGTCCGGGCAGGTGCGTCCCTCATCCGGGATCTGACGTTGACCGGGACGCCAGCCGAGGTGCGCGACAAGGTGGACGAGCTGGCCGCAATCGGCGTCTCCGAGATCGCATTCCAGCCCGCCGGGCCGGACATCCAGCGCGAGCTCGAGCGGTTCGCGAGCGCAACGGCCGGACTCGGATGAGCGTGCCGGAAGGTCCTGGACCAGGGATCAGAGGCCGAGGAACCAGGAGCTCGCCCGTCGGGCGCCACTGGTGATGTGGCTGGGACGCACAGCCGCAGCCCGGCGCAGGAGGCGCCGGCGCGACTCGTAGGAAGAGAGGAGCAGGCCACCGAGGAGGACCAGCGCGGACCCAAGCACGAGGAGCGGCCGCAGATCCACCCCGGTGAAGGGGAGGGTGGCGCTCGCGGGCGCATCCGGCGCCCCCGTGGTGGGAGGAGACGTGTCGCCGGTGGTGGCGCCGGTGAACGGGAGGTTCGCGGTGGTCGGCGTCGTGCTCGACGCGGCGACCGTCGGGGTCGGCGGCGGCGGGTACGTGCTGGTCGACGTCTTGGGCGGGTCGGTCGTGCTGGTCGTGGTGGTCGAGGTCGTGCTGGTGCTGCTGCTCGTCGTCGTGGTGGACGGGCAGTAGTCGATCGTCGCCCGAATGCCGGTCACGTACGTCCAGTTCCAGTACGAGCCGACGTCGACGGCCGCGTCGGCCTGCCAGAGCCCGCAGCTGTCGACGGGCAGCGACAGGCGCCCCGACGTCCCGGTCACATAGACGCGCGGCCCGGACGAATTGGGCACCAGATTGACGGAGAGCATCCAATGGCAGCGGCGCCACGACTTCGGGCACGGCGGATTCGGGATGACCAGAACGGCCTGGCGGAGGTAGGTGTCGAAGCGCAGCGCCGGCTTCGAATGGTGCAACCCCGCGCCCCACGCCGCTCCGGCGGTCACCATGCCCACGCCACCGATGATCATGGTCATGGCAATTGCGGCGACGGCCCTGTGAATTCGCGCACCGCCCATCTGTTCTGTCCGCTTTCGAAGTACCCCTCCGGTTGAGTAAACGATAAAGCAGCGCTCCGCGTTACGCTAATCAGGAGCTAGCACCGGCGTCGTGTCAGCTAGCAGTCCGCGAGCCTCCATCACATGTCGTCAAATTTTGGGAGGGCAGCCCCACCGGATGCCGCTTTCCCATCTCGATCGGCCGCGCGCCGGCGATCGCCCGTTGTCACACTGGCGACACGTTGGCTCGCGCGAACTCCCTGTCAGTCGCCCTGCCGACACCTCTGGGGTGGTGGACGCGCGGTCCGAGGGGGTGTAAGACAGCAGCGGGGCAGGGGAAGTTCGATCGGGAATCGCAACCAAGAGGTCCGAATCGTGAACGACTTCAGGGGGACGCTGGCTTCGGCCAAGCGAGGTGACGAAGAGGCCTTCGCCGCGATCTGGCGCGCCTTTCAACCGGGGCTGTTGCGCTATCTGCGGGTCAAGGCCTCGACAGTCGCGGAGGATCTTGCCGCAGACACGTGGCTCCGCGTGATGCGCAGCCTGCCGACCTTCGAGGGTGACGAGAACTGCTTCCGCGCCTGGCTCTACACCACCGCCCGCAACCGCGTCACCGATTGGTACCGAGGTCGGGACCGTCGCCCCGAGCCTTCGGAACTCGCAACCATCGCTGTCCTGCCGGCGTCGAACAATGTCGAGGCCGAGGCGGCGGAGCATTCCTCGACCGAGGCGGCCCTCGGGCTCATCGACCAGCTCCCACCGGATCAGGCCGAGGCCGTCATGCTGCGCGTCGTTGTCGGCCTGGATCCGGCATCGGTGGGCAGGATGATGGGACGGACTCCCGGATCCGTTCGCGTGCTCTGTCACCGTGGCTTGCGTCGGTTGGAGGGTATGCTCAGGGAGGCCCCGTCCGCTTCCGAAGCGAGGGGCGAGAAGCGGGTCCCGGCGCACGCGTCGGCCACCTCGATCATGGCGGGACCATCATGGGACGACAACCAGGGACAGCGCAGGCATGGCTGATCTGAGCACGCTGCTTCCCGATGCCGATGTCATCTGGGAGGGCGACAACGTCATCGAGCTCCCCAATCTCGTCTCGGGTCCCCTCGCGGAGCTGTTGGCTGCGGCAGGAGCGCAGGGCCATACCCGGGAGCTTGCCGGTGAGGCGACGATGCGCCACGAGTTCCAGGTGGCGGCCAGCGAATGGCCGTCGTCGCATCGGCACCCTCGGCGAGCGTCGGCGATGTTTGCCGCGTCACTCGTCGCCGGGACGATCCTGGCCACCACAGGTCTGGCCGCTGCCACCGGTCTTCCCCTGCCCACGACCCATCTGGTCGACCAGGCCATCACCCAGATCAATCAAGACCTCGCGTCCCCGCCCGCCTCCGTGGCGCTCGCGGGCTTGCGGCCCGGGGTCATTCCATTCAGGCACCACCTGGTGGTCCACGGAGGGACGACCGCCCATGCTCTGCGGCATGTCGCAGTGACGTCGACGAGCGCCTGCCCCTCGGGCACGACGGCGACGGGTGGTTCTGCGGGCAGCTGCCTGCCCGCTCGGTCAGCGGTGCCGATTGCGTCTGGCTCCGCGACTGCAAGTGCGGGCACGGTCACGGCGGCCGTGAGTGCGAAAACGACTGGGAAAAAGAGCGGTACCCACAAGACGACCAAGGGCGGCACCCACAAGACCGGCGGCGGCGGATCGAGCCGGGGTGGCAACCACGGCAAGGGCGGCACCCACAAGACCGGTGGCGGCGGATCGAGCCGGGGCGGCAACCACGGCAAGGGCGGCACCCACAAGACCGGTGGCGGCGGATCGAGCCGGGGCGGCAACCACGGCAAGGGCGGCACCCACAAGACGGGTGACGGGGGATCGAGTCGGGGCGGGAACCGCGGGACGGCAACCGCGTGACGGGTGGGGAAAACGGGTATCGGAGCGGCCAGACCGCTGAGGGGGGCAATGGAGCGGGTACGAGCATGTGAGACGCGCGGTCGGCACCCCGCAGTGAGTGCTCACCGTTCGAGCAACGTTCGTCGCGCCAGAGTGCTGGCACTGGTTGCGGGCCTGGGTCTTTGGTCCGCGGCGGTGGCCGTGATCGGGGTGACTCCGGCCCTGGGCGTGACTCAGACGGCTGCGTCCTTCGAGACACCGATGCACGGTCTGTCCTCGGTCAACGGGAAGTCGTCTTCGACGAACTGGGCGGGCTACGCGGTCACCGGATCGGGACTCAAGAGCGTCTCGGGGAGCTGGAAGCAGCCTGCGGTGACCTGCCCCGTCAACCAGGTGCAGCAGGCAGCGTTCTGGGTGGGCATCGACGGGTACTCGCCGACCGACCCCACGGTCCAGCAGATCGGGACCGACTCCGATTGCAAAGGGATGGCCGGCAAGACGACGGGAACCCCGAACTATTACGCCTGGTACGAGATGTACCCGCAGGACGTCGTCTACATCTCGAAGTCGCTCTATCCGGTGTACCCCGGGGACGTCATCGCTACCCACGTATCCCGCTCGGGTAGCACCTACACGCTGAGCATCTCCGATGCGATACGGAGGTGGGTGTTCACCACGGTCCAGGTGGCCACGACGACGCCACTCAATTCCTCCGGGGAGTGGATCGTCGAGGCACCCTGCTCCGCCACGACGCCCTGCTCGACCCTCCCGCTGGCCGACTTCCGCACAATTGCCATATCCGGTTTGGTCGATGGGAGCACGATCTCCGGGTCCGGACTGTCGGTGCACCAGATCACGATGGTCACGTCGGGCGGGACGGTGAAGGCTGCCCCGTCTGCGCTCTCGACATCGGGCGGCACCTTCACGGTCACCTGGAAGCACTTCTGATCGAGCGCCGGACGGTGTCACCCCCGGCGTTCGCTCAGTCGGCCCCGTAGAAGGACGCGTCGAAGGAGAAGATCCCGCCGTCTGCGGCCACCAGCCAGTAGCCGCCGGTGGCGGCATCGGTGGCCATGCCCATGATCGGCGCGTTGAGCGGGTGCCCGCCCATCGAGCCGCGGAAGGCGGCGCCCCCGAAGGCGAAGATCCCGCCGTCGGAGGCGACGAACCGGTACCCGGCATCGCCGCCACCGGCCGACATCCCATTGACCGGCTCGGCGAGCGTGAGGTTGCCGGTCGAGCCGTAGAACGGCGCGCCGAAGGCGAAGATGCCGCCGTCCGAGGCCACCAGCCAGTACCCGCCGGTCGCGGCGTCTGCGGCCATCCCGACCACCGGCCGATTGAGGTGGTGTCCACCCATCGAGCCGTGGAAACCGGCGTCGCCGAACGCGAAGATGCCGCCGTCCAAGGCCACCAGCCAATAGCCGCGTCCGTCCGGTGTCGGGGCGAGCGACACGACCGGCGCGTTGAGCCTCCGGCCGCCCATCGAGCCGTAGAAGCCGGCGTCGCCGAACGCGAATGTGCCGCCGTCCGAGGCCACCAGCCAGTACCCGCCGCCGTCCGGGGTGGCCACGATGTGAGTGATCGGAGCATTGAGCGGCTGGCCGGCCATCGATCCGAAGAAGCGGGCCGCGCCGTGGACCGTCACCGCACCCCAGGCGTCGGCCAGCAAGTAGCCGTCTCCGTTCGGCGCGGCGGCCATGCCGACCACCGGCGCGGAGAGGGAGGCGGGGGAGAACGAGGCCGGTGCGACGAAGAGCTGCCTCGCGCCCACGCAGCCAGGCCCGGTGTAGCTCGTACACCCCGGTTGCCATGCCGCGTATGCGAGGTACCAGTTGCCGTGCGCGTCCTGGAAGAACGAGCCGCCTCCGGGACCTGAGGCCGTCGTCGACGAGCCGAGGAAGGGTTGCGCCTCGGGCTGCGTGCACGGCCCGGCCGGTCCGTCACAGGTCGCAAAGGCCTCCCCGTAGTTCGCCGAATCCCAGGTGCCCGCCGAGAAGGTGAGGAAGTAGGTCGCCCCGACCTGGACCATGTCCGGGTCCTCGACCGTGGTCTCCCAGGGGAACTGCGCGCCGTTCTGGGTCAGCAGCAGGTGGGGTGACCCGACCAGTGAGAGGCCATCGGGGCTGAGCTGCTGTGACCAGAGCCTCGCCGGCTGGCTCGAACCACCGTCGTTCGACTTCCAGGTGAGGTAGGCGAGGCCGGTCGCCTGGTCGACGAACGGGCTCGGGTCGATGGCCCCGCCCAGCGCCGGTTGGCAGAGGAGCGGCCCGCTCGAGGTGTCGGTGAAGACCGGGTCCGTAGGGGTGAGGGTCGCGGCGGTGGCCACCGAGAGGCAGTCCCCGCCGCTGTCCCCGGGACGACCTCCGGTGGCGGCGTCGTAGTACATGAGCCACTGGCCGTCCCAGTAGAAGACGCCGGGCGAGGTCTGGGTGCCCATCGTCTCCCACGACGGGGGGGTGGGAAGCGCGGTCGAGCCGTAGCCGGTGGTCGTGTAGGGCCCCCAACCGGTAAGCGGCGCGCCGGGGGAGGTGTCGACGAGCGCCTGGAGGCTGTTCCCGAGGTCGGTGCCGGTGGTGAAGGCGTAGTAGGTCGAGCCGTCGAGGACCACGTCGGGGTCGGGCGCGTCCATCGCGAACGCCGGTTGCGCGCCGGGCGAGACGGTGATCTGCCCGTACCCTCCCGCGCCGGCGACACCCCCACCGAGGATCGGAACACTCGCGCCCAGCGCGGACGCCAGAAGGACGACCGCTCCCACTCTGCGTGCACTCCGGATCATCGGCACCGCCTGGTCGTCGCACGTCGGTCGGAGGACACCCGCGAGCGGGTGGGAACGGCTGGCCGCGAGCCGGACGGCACGAGCTCCGCCAGGAGCCGGACGACCCGGGGTGCTGCGCTCCGCGACGATAGCGCCGGCGTTGCCATGATGGAAGGGCGCGACCACAACAATTTCGAGGAGGACCCGTGCCCGAGACCGATCCCCATGCCGTGGACCCGGCTGACGAGGGGCGCCACGAGCCAGAGGCCGATCCGCTCTGGAACGAGTCCCACTATCTCGACTTCGTCTCGGCGGAGGGGGCACTGGCCGGGTACGTCCGGATCGGGCTCTACCCCAACCTCGGGGTCACCTGGTGGACGACCATGGTGGTGGGGACGGACCGTCCCCTGGTCGCGTCGGTCGCCTACGACCTCCCGGTCGGTGCGGGCAGCGGCCTCCTCCTCCGGGCCGAGGGGTACGCCATCGACGGCGTGGTCGAGTCTCCGCTGCTCCGAATGCGCCTCGAGGGGAGCGCGCCGGCAGCCGTGATGGCCGACCCGGCCGCCGTCTACCGGGGCGAACCCGGCACCCCCACCGCGCTCTCCCTCGATCTCACCTGGCGGACCGACGGCGTGCCCTACCACTACGACGTGACCACCCGCTACGAGGTGCCGTGCCTGGTCGGCGGCACGGTGACCGTCGGTGACGACGTGCTGACCGTCGAGGGCCACGGTCAGCGCGACCATTCCTGGGGGGTGCGCGACTGGTGGGCCTTCGGCTGGTGCTGGCTTGCCTGTCGCCTCGACGATGGCTCACGGGTGCACGCGGCCGACATCCGCATCCCCGGCCATCCCCTGGCCTTCGGGTATCTCCAGCACCCCGGCGGTGCAGTGGTCCCCGTCGATGGGCTTGCGGTCACCGAAGAGCTCGGGGAGCACGGGCTGCCCCGCCGCGCCCGGGCCCGCATCGACCCCGGCGGGCTCGACCTGGCCATCGAGCCACTGGCCTTCGGCCCGCTGGTGCTCGAGGCGCCCGACGGCCGGGTCAGTCGATTCCCGCGGGCGCTCTCCAGGTTCACCGCGAGCGACGGTCGGGCCGGGACCGGCTGGATCGAGTGGTGCCAGACCGGTCCGCGGGTCGGCGGGGAGTAGCGTTCGCCGGCGCGTGTCTCGTTCGGACTCGTTCGATCCGCGAGCCCGCTCTTTAGTGTCGGCGTGCTGCCCGAGCCCCGCCGGGAGGTGGGCGGTCGGCAGGCCGCGAACCGTATGCTGCGGACGCGCCGCCTGTTGCGGTGCACGGATGCCCCGCCCGATCACCGGGTCCGATCGCAAGGAGACCGCCCATGACCATCGCCGTTGGCGACAGGATTCCGGACGTCGAAGTGATGCGCCCGGACCCGAACGGACCGATCCGCGTGCAGACCGGTGAGGTGCTGGGAACCGGCACCGTCGTCCTGTTCGCGGTGCCCGGCGCCTTCACACCGACCTGTTCGGACTTCCACCTGCCGAGCTATGTCCTGCGCCACGAGGAGCTGACCGCCAAAGGGGTCACGACGGTGGCCTGCATCTCGGTCAACGACCCCTTCGTGATGGGCGCCTGGGGGGAGGCCCAGAAGGTCGGCGACACGGTGCTGTTGCTGGCCGATGGCAACGGAGCGTTCACCGCCGCGGTCGGGTTGGAGATGGACGGTAGCGCCTTCGGTCTCGGGACCCGGTCGCAGCGCTACGCCATGGTCATCGAGGACGGCGTGGTGACCGCCCTCTACGTCGAGCCGGGTCCGGGACTGACGGTGAGCACGGCCGACGCTGTCCTCGCTGCGCTCTGATCCGGCAGGAGCGCACGTGGAGCTGACCGATGCCCTCCGGACCACCGGTGCGGTCCGTGAGTTCACCCAGGCGCCGGTCGACGACGCCACGCTGTACCGAATCCTGGACACGGCGCGGTTCGCGCCCAACGGGGGAAACCGGCAGGCCTGGCGTGTGGTGGTGGTGCGCGACCCCGCCCTCCGTCGCTCGCTGCGCGACAGCTACCTGCCGGGGTGGTACGACTACCTGGCCCAGATCGGCGCCGGGCTGACCCCCTGGGCGGTCGTCACAGACCGCGAGCGCGAGCGCACGGCGATCGAGGGCGCCGCGGAGATCGCCGTGGCAGCCGCCTCGGGTTCCGGCGGCTTTGCCGAGCACTTCGACGACGTGCCCGCGATGTTGGTGCTCGTGGCCGACCTCAGCCGGCTCGCCACCGTGGACCGGGACGCCGGTCACTACACCCTGGTCGGCGGGGCGTCGATCTACCCCTTCGCCTGGAGCATCCTGTTGGCCGCGCGTGCGGAGGGGCTTGCCGGCGTCATGACCACCATGGTGGTGCGCGACGAGGCCACGGTCATGGAGCTCCTCGGTGTGCCCGACACCCACATCCTCTGCGGCGTGCTGGTCCTCGGCCATCCCGTGCACCGGCCCACCCGGCTCCGGCGAGCGCGGGTCGAGCAGTTCGCCACGGTCGACCGGTTCGACGGCCAGGCCCTGGAGGGAGGGTGAAGGTCCGGATCGGAGTCGGCCTCGGTGGCGATGCGGGCGACGACCCCGCGGGGCTGGCCGGTCTGGTCGACGACCTCGACGGGCTCGGGTTCGACTCGATCTGGCTTCCCGAGGTCCTGACCGCCCCCACCGTCGACCCGCTGGTCGCCCTGGCTTTCGCCGCGGCCCACAACCCACACCTCAAGCTGGGCACGACCATGCTCCTTCCTGGCCGCAACCTGGTCCGGCTCGCAGGGCAGATTGCCACCCTCGACCGGCTCTCCGGCGGGCGGCTCCTCGTCACGTTCGTGCCCGGTCTGCCCCACGGCCCCGAGGTCGGAGCCGTCGGGGTGCCGGGATCCGAGAAGGGCCCCTGGATGGAGGAGGCCTTCCCCGTGCTGCGACGACTGTGGGCCGGCGAGGTCGTGGACCATCACGGCGCGGTGGCCGACCTCGAGGGGGTGACGCTGCGGCCACTCCCGCTCCAGGAGCCCCTCGAGTTCTGGACCGGCGGCATGGTCCCGGCCGCGCTCGAACGCTGCGGACGGTACGCGGACGGGTGGTTGCCCTCGGCCTGTACTCCGGCCGAGGTAGCCGCAGCGCGGGTCGTCATCGACGAGGCGGCGGCACGCGCCGGAAGGGAGATCAGCCCGGAGCACTTCGGTGTCTCCCTCGCCTATGCGGCCAGCCCCCTCGACCCGGCGATGCTCGCCGCATTGGGCCGCTCCCGCAGAGGGGTCGATCCCGCACAGGTGGTCCCGGCCGGGCTTGCCGCGCTGCGGGCCATGCTCGAGGCCTTCCTCGATGTGGGGTTCTCCAAGTTCGTCGTGCGACCGCTGGCGCTGCCCGGGTCGTGGCGGTCGGAGCTCGAGGCCCTGGCCGGGTCGGTCCTCGACCTCCAGACATGAGCAGGTCCCGTCCGGTCGAGCTCGAGTTCGTCGCCCACGACGACGCCGGGTTGCTCGGCGAGATGGCGCAGGTGCAGGCGGGTGGCACCGGCTGGATCAACATCGAGCCGGTCATCGACGAGGAGCACGAGCCGCCGATGCCGGGTCCCTTCGCGTTCCTCGGGGGCTCCACCCACCAGGTCCCGGTGATCACCTGGATGCCCGGACGCGCCCAGGCCGACGGATCCGCCAAGCCCACCACGGTCGGGCTCCAGCACGCCTCGGGTCCGAGGGTGGCCTGGCGCCTTCGCGATCTCGGCCTGCCCGTCCCCGAGGGGTGGCGGGTCACCCAGGACCACCCGCGGCGGGGGATGGTGGCGACGGTCCCGGCCACCGCCGACAACCGCGAGGTCGTCGACTGGCTCCTGCGGGCCGCCTCGGCCGTGTGCCAGGTCCCGTCGACCGGCCGATGGCTCGCCTCGATCCACGCCGGCCTCCCCGAGCGCCGCGGTCGGCTGTCCCCGTAGAGTCGCACCCGGGGCGATACGCCGCGGGGGTGTCCTACCGGTCCGACACGGGGAGTCACGCCATGATCAAGGAGTTCAAGGAGTTCCTGCTGCGGGGGAACCTGCTCGACCTGGCCGTCGCCGTGGTCATCGGTGCCGCCTTCACCGGGGTGGTCACCGCCCTCACCCATGACGTCGTGACGCCGCTGATCAAGGCTGTCTTCGGCGGCGCCACCCAGTTCAGCTCCCTGACCGTGACCATCAACGGATCGAAGATCTTCTACGGCGACGTGCTCACCGCCCTGCTCAACTTCGTCATCGTGGCCGCGGTGATCTTCTTCCTGGTGATCAAGCCGGTCAACCACCTGATGAGGCGGTTGGGTCGGACACCCCAGGAGGACCCGTCCCGGGAGTGCCCGGAGTGCCTCTCCACGGTGCCCGAGGCCGCGACCAGGTGCGCCTACTGCACCTCCGCGATTGCTCCGCTCACCCCGGCTGCCTGATCGAGGACGGCGGGTCGCGTCGCGGTCGCGTCCGTGGCGGACGCCGTCGACCCGAGGGAGAGCTCCGGTTCCCGGTGCTGGACGCGACCGCCCACCGGGAGCCACACGAGGCCGGCCGCGCCGAGGGCGACGATGGTGATCGAGGCCACGGTGACGAACGGGAGCCAGGTCGCGAAGGCGAATGCCGCGCCGGCACAGGCCGCGGCCACCGCGGTGCAGGCCGTCTGAACGGTCGCGAAGATGCCCTGGACGCGTCCGACCTCGGACTCTGCCGAGCCCTGGGTCAGCAACGACTGCATCGAGGGCATGGCCGCGGCGAACCCGAACGCCTCGATCGCGCCGAGCGTGATGAGTGCCGGCACGCTTCGGATGAACGGATACGAGGCGCAGAAGCATGCAGCCAGGCCGAGGCCGCCGAGCACCAGGGCCCGCCGGTCCATGTGGTCGGCCAGCCAGCCGCTCGGCTTTGCGAGGAGCACGAACGGCACCGCGAACATCGTCCAGGAGATCCCGATCTGCCACCCGGACGCGCCGCGCGCCACCAGGAGCAACGTCCAACAGATGTCGTAGACCCCTGTGGTGAGGCCGAGGGCGAGCGCGGCGATGAGCGCACCGGTCATCGGCCGCCGCCACACGATCGGGACGATCGGGGCGCGGGCGGCCCCTCGCGAAGACCGCGGCGCGGCGACCGCCGACGGTTCGGTGATGTGGAGTGCGGGGATGCAGGCCAGGAAGGCGGCGACCCCCGAGGCGAGGAACATCGCCCACATGTGGTCCACGCCGACGATGCTGCCGATGAGCGGGCCGACCGCCATGCCGGCGAGCTCTCCGGCGTAGATGGAGGCGAAGGCCCTTCCTCGGCGCTCGATGGCGACGGCCCCCGAGATCATCGCGAGGGAGGCCACGGCCGCCGCCCCTGCGCCGAGGCCCTGCAGTCCCCGGAGCAGGATCGCCGTGGACGGCGCAATGGGGGCGAGGAAGGACAGGCTGGCGATGCCGTAGATGACCAGACCGCCGACGAGCACCGGCCGGCGGCCGATCCGGTCGGCGACCCTCCCGCTCGGGTACTGGAAGAGCACCCCCGCGGCGAAGAACGAGGCCATGACCAGACCGGCCAGGAGGTCGGAGCCTCCGAGGCGACGGATGTAGACGGGCAGCATGGGCACGATCGAGGTGGCGCCCAGCCACTGGAGGAAGACCGTCGCGGTCAGGATCCGGATGAGCCGGACCGACCCGTCGACCGGCGCGACCGGGGTGGCGCGGTCCGCCTGCATCATGGCGTGTCCTGGGCCATCCGCAGGAGCGCGCCGCCGACGGCCTTGCGCCGGGTTCCCGACGGTGGGGCGAGGCCGAAGAGGTCGCACATCCAGAGCCCGTCACAGGCGAGACGGAGGATGGTGGCCAGCACCGGGTCGAGTCCGTCGGCGACCAAGCGGGCCTGCCAGCGCCCGGCTGCCTCCTGGAGGGGGACGAGGAGCTCGGGCTCGGCAGCGGCCGCCGCGATCAGCGCGGCACCGAGCCGGTCCTGCCGGCTTGCGCCAGGGGCATCAGGCTCGCCCGGCTCGACGGTCGCCCGCACGTAGGCACGCGTGAACGAGCCCGCGATGTCCGCCTCGGACGACCCATCGATCGGGAGGTGACGTGCGATGTCCGTCTCGAAGTCGCCGATGATCTTGTCCACCATGCCGGCGACCAGCGCGTCACGGGAGGGAAAGTGGTACAGCACGCCACCCTTGCTGAGGCCGGCTTGGGCCGCGGCCGCGTCGAGCGTGAGGTGGGCGACACCGTCCCGCAGGACGACCTCCTCCGCGGCGTTCAGGATGCGGCGCTTGGTGTCCGCGCCGTCCCGGGGGGTTCCCCGCGGGGTCGGCCGGCGCGGCGGTGCGGCGGCGGTCGGTGGCATCCCCGGACTATACCGTCCAGACGGTACAGTTGCTCGCCCGGCCGGTCCGGTCAGTCCCGCCGGCCGCCGAGGTGCCAGGCGCCGCAGATGGAACAGGGGTAGGGGTCGAGGTCGGCTCCGTCCTCGAGCCGGCGCTGCAACGCCGACCGGTTTGCGTCGTCGCGTGAGGGGTAGCGGGTCTTCGGCGACCCGTCCTCCCGCCAGTGCTCGCGCGGTCCGTGGTCACTGTCGGCGCGGTCGGGTCTGCTATCGCGCCGGCGTCCCCGCCGGGCCTTGGCCACGGCCCGTTACTCCGTGTAGACGGGCGACCGCTTCTCCTTGAAGGCGGCCGTCGCTTCGGTCAGGTTCCCTGTGTGGCCGGCCAGCAGTTGCGTGCGATTCTCGAGGCCCACAGCCGTTTGGAGGCTGCCGACCTCCAACGATGCCCAGAGTGTGTCCTTGGTCAGCGCGAGGCCGAACGGGCTCAGCGCACACATGCCTTCGGCAATCGTCGCGGCCCGGTCGAGGACCTCGTCGTCCGGAAGGACTTCGGAGACCAGGCCGATCCGCCCGGCCTCCTCCGCGTCGACCTTCCGGCCGGTCAACAGGATCTGGTTGGCGTGCGACGTGCCCACGGCGCGGGGGAGCAGCCAGCTCACCCCGAGCTCGCAGCCGCTGAGGCCGTTGGTGATGCCGGCGCCGCAGAACACCGCGCTGTGGCCGGCCAGGCGGATGTCGGCCCCGAGGGCGAGGCACATTCCGCCACCGTACGCGGCTCCCTTGACGGCGGCGACGATCGGCTGCGGGATCGCCCGCATCGCCGGGACGATGCCACCCATGAACTCCATCGCACGCATCCCCATCCGGTGGCGGCCGAGGTCCTCCGTCCCCGGGGGATTCCCCGCGTGCTCGAGCTCGAGTCCCGAGCAGAAGGCGCGACCGGCCCCGGTCAGCACCACCACCCGGCAGTCGTTGTCCGCCGCAACGGTGTCGAGGGCGGCGTAGAGGTCCGCCACGAGCGCGAAGGACATCGAATTGAGGCGGGCCGGGTGGTCGAGGGTGACCTGGCGCACATGGGGCCTCACCGTGGTGATCGAGACGAGTGCCATCGGTCCAGCCTCACCGACTGGGCCGCGACGCGCCACTCAGGGCCCGCCGTGGGTCATCATCATGTCGTGCCGATCGACCCGTTCAGCGCCTTCGACCCCTACGGCGGTGAGCGCGCGCCGGCCACCCTGGGGGGCTACCTCCTGGTGGCAACCCCTGCCGTCGAAGACCCCAACTTCTCGCGGCGGGTGATCCTGATCCTCGATCACGGTGAACAGGGCGCGCTCGGGGTGGTGATCGATCGTCCCGGCGGGGTCGCGGTCGAGCAGCTCATGCCCCGCTGGCATGCACTGGCCACGCCGCCGGCAGAGCTGTTCACCGGAGGCCCGGTCGCCCGCAACGCGCTCATCGGTCTGGCCCGCCTGGCGTCGAGGGCCGACGGGGTCCCCGGGGCGGTGGGGCGCCCGACCGGATGGCGGCTGCTCGTGGATGCCGAGCGTCCGGTCGGAACAGTCGATCTGGCAGCCGACCCGTCCGGAGTCGCTCCTTCGATCGTGGGTGCGCGCCTCTTCTCCGGCTATGCAGGATGGGAGGCGGGCCAGCTCGAAGCCGAGATCGTCGAGGGGTCGTGGTACGTGGTGCCCGCGGAGGCGCGCGACCCGATCTCGGCCGACCCGGAAGGGCTCTGGCGGCGGGTACTCCGGCGCCAGGGCGGGGCACTCGGGCTGTTGGCAGGCTATCCCGAGGACCCGGCAGCGAACTGAGCGCGGGCCGTGGTGTGGCGGAGCACCGGGCGCTGGCGCCCGCTTCCCGCACCGCCCGTTCCGAGGCCCGATGGTAGCGTGGACCCTCCGGCTGGCCGGCGCGTCAGGCTTGCAGGGACGGCCGTTGTCCGGACGGCATCAGAAACGGGGACAGACGGCAGATGGCAGCGGGAACCACGGGCAATCGATCGGGTGTGGCGAACGGGCTGGTGCGCTCCGACGGCGTGGCGACAGGACACTTCCTGCAGCCCACCTGGGGTGAGGGCACGTGGGGGGACGGCGCGCTCACCGACCGCTTCGAGGTGGTGCGCCCGATGCTCGAGGGGAAGTCGGTGCTCGACGTCGGGTGCGCATCGCGCTACGGCCGTCCCGACTGGCTGCACGGGCTCGTCGAGCAGGCGGCCTCCGAGGCTGTCGGGATCGACATCGACGCCGCCACCATCAAGGCACTGCTGGCCGAGGGACATGACGTGCAGCTGGCCGATGCGCAGGACTTCGCTCTCGGCCGCACGTTCGACGTGGTCTTCGCAGGGGAGCTCATCGAGCATCTCGACGACGTGCACGGTTTCCTCACCAGCGTTCGCCGACATCTGGGCCCGGGGGGCCGGCTGGTCCTCACCACCCCCAACGTCTTCTACATCGGCGGGTTCGTGTACCGGTTCGGCGGCCACGGGCAGGTCCACCCGCAGCACACCTGCTGGTACTGCGAGGACACCCTGCGCCAGGTGCTCGCAGCCAACGGGTTCACCGACACCGAGATCTTCTTCACCGGGCACACGAGCCCGAGCACCCTGCGCAAGGCCGCCTCGGCGACCGCCCGCCGCCTGCTCCCGCCGCGCCTCGCCCTCGACACCCTTGTCGCGGTGGCCGGGGCCGACTGACGCGAACCGGGCCATCCGCCCCGTCGAAGTTCAGGCGTCGCGGTTCAGGTGGACGCAGTTCAATTGGGGACATGCAGCCCGTCGGGTCGGCCTTCCGGGTCCGCCACGACAGCCGTGAGCAGCTCGATGAGCGCCCGGGTCGGCGCGGAAGGCAGCCCACGGCTCCGCTGGGCCACGCCGACCCGTCGCCGAGGGAGCCCCTCGACCGCGACCGGGCTGAACCGGTCACGCAGGATCCCGGGGATCGCGGTGGCCGGAAGGATGGCCGGTCCGTAGCCCTCGAAGGTGAGCGCCGCAATGAGGCGGAGCCCGTCGAATTCTGCTGCGGCCAGGAGGGTGATCCCGAGCGGTCGGGTGACTCTGTCGAGCTCGTCCCGGAAGGCGGTACCCGGTAGCGGGAGCAGGAGTTCGAGCTCGGCGAGGTCGCCGAGGGTGATGTGACGAGTGGGGTCGGCCATCGGGTGACCCTTCGGCACCACCAGCATGAGGTCCTCCTCGAAGAGGAGGCGGCCGACCAGGTCCCGCCCGGCGAGGGGGAGGTTGAGCACTGCGAGGTCGAGCTGTCCGGATGCCAGCTGAGGCTCCAGGCTGTTGGTGTTGCCGTCCACGACCACCAGACGCAACTTGGGGTGTCGCCGACCCACCGCGTCCATGACGCCCGGCACCAGCCACCGGGCAGTGGTACCGATCATGCCCACCCGGACGGTACCGGTGACCTCGTCCTTGCATGCGGCGACATCGGAGATCAGGGCGTCGAGCTCCGCGAGGATCCGTCTCGCCCGCGCCACCACGACGGTCCCCTCCTCGGTGAGCCGCCCGTCCGAGCGGTCGATCATCGGCGCGCCGAGCTCTCGTTCGAGCCGTGCCACATGGGCGGACACGTTGGACTGGACCGTGCCGAGATGTGACGCCGCGGCAGAGAAGGTTCCGTGGTCGCTGATCGCGGTGAGCGCCTGGAGGTGCCTGAGCTCCATCGCTTAAAACGATACCAGATATCGATATTGACTTGTTGACTGATTGCTCGCGGTCGTTATACAGTGCAGGTACGACCACAGGAATAAAGGAATCCCCCTCCTTTCCTTGTTGCGTCAGAGCAAAGGGACCGCCTTCCCCCCCTGGTGGTCCCTTTGCCGCGTCAAGGGGTGTGGTGTCCGGTCGTTCGGGATGGGTGCGCCGGAGTCACGCGGGGGCGGACCGTCCACGGTCGACGCCTGCCCGCCCAGGACGCCGACGGTAGCGTGAGGCCGATGCCCGATGCCCGCGGTGCCGTCTTCGTCGATCTCGACCGGACCCTCATCCGGTCGGCCAGTGGTCCCATCCTCCATGAGGCGATGGTGGCCGAGGGGGTCCTCCCGGCCGGGCGGCACCTGCCCGGCGAACGACTCCTCTACGGCTTCTACAACAGCTTCGGCGAGACGGTCCCCTTCATCGGGCTGGCCCGCGCCACGGCCCAGGTCATGCGCGGCCGATCGGCCGAGACGGTGCGCCGGGCGGGCAAGCGGGCCGTCGAGTCCCTGATCGACCTGGTCCAGCCCTGGGCGCTCGAGGTGCTCGCCGGGCACCGCGCCGACGGCCGGCTCCTCGTCCTCGCCACGACCTCTCCCTACGACCTCGTCTCCGCCCTGTCCGAGGCGCTCGGATTCGACGACCTGTTGGCCACCCGCTACGCGGTGACCGACGGTCGCTACACGGGCCGCCTGGACGGCCGGTTCGTCTGGGCCGTGGGCAAGCGGGCCGCGGTGCGCGAGTGGGCGGACGGGAACGGGGTGGACATGGCCACTGCGCACGCCTACTCGGACAGTGTCTTCGACGTGCCCCTCCTCGCAGCGGTCGGCCACCCCCACCCGCTCAACGCCGACCCGAGGTTGGCCGCGGTGGCCATCGCCCGCAGGTGGCCCCTCGAGCACTGGGACCGCGCACCTGGGGTGCCGTCGGTGGTCGGGCTCGAGCCCTACCACCTGTTGCGCCCGTTCGTCCGGCCCGAGGCGTTCCCCTACGCCCGCTTCACCCTGACCGGTGTCGAGCACATCCCTGCGAGCGGTCCGGTGCTGCTCGTCTCCAACCACCGGAGCTACTTCGACGTCGCTGCCCTCGCCCTGGTGGCGGCCCGTCTCGGCCGCCCGGTCCGGTTCATGGGCAAACAGGAGCTGTTCGATGCCCCGGTGGTCGGGCACCTGGCCCGGGCACTGGGTGGCATTCCGGTCGACCGCGGCAGCGGCTCGGGCGACCCGATGCGGCAGGCTGCCGCCGCGCTCAGGGCGGGCGAGGTGGTGCTCGTGCTCCCCCAGGGGACCATCCCGCGGGGCGAGGCATTCTTCGATCCGGTGCTGCACGGCCACACCGGCGCTGCGCGGCTGGCCGCCGAGACTGGCGCACCGGTGATCCCCATCGCCCTCTGGGGGACCGAGGCGGTCTGGCCGAGATCGTCCAAGGTCCCCAACGTGGTCGCGCTCCAGCATCCCTTCAGGGTGACCGTGACGGTCGGCCCACCGGTCACCCTCGGCCTCGACGATCCGGTGGCGGACACCGGGACGCTCCTGGCCACCATCGTCGACCTGCTGCCGCCGGAGGCCCGGATCGCCCGGACCCCGACAGAAGAGGAACTGATCCGCACCCGACCGTCGGCGTGATCGCGCGAGCGGACCCGGCCAGACCGCTCAGCACCGACTCTCGCGCACGGCGCTCGCGAGGGGCGCGGTCACGGCGACAAACCGGCTGTCCCGGGCGCTCGGGCGTGGGAGCGGAACCGTGGTCGGCGGACGCGCCGGGCTCCTGGTCGATCCGTCGCTGCTCGGCGCGCTGGCCGCCGAACGCACGATCGCGCTGGTCAGTGGCACCAACGGCAAGACCACCACGACCACCCTGCTCGCGGCAGCGGTCGCCGGGCCCGCCGGGGTGGCGACGAACGATACCGGCGCCAACATGCCGGCGGGGCACGTGGCCGCGCTGGTCGCTGCCCCGCAAGCGCCCCTGGCGGTGCTCGAGGTCGACGAGGGCTATCTCGGCCAGCTGATCGAGGAGGTTCGGCCGAGGGTCATCGTCCTCCTCAACCTCTCGCGCGACCAGCTCGACCGCATCGCCGAGGTCAGGATGCTCGTCGACCG
This sequence comes from uncultured Acidimicrobiaceae bacterium, assembly GCA_963725275.1. Lineage (GTDB taxonomy): Bacteria > Actinomycetota > Acidimicrobiia > Acidimicrobiales > RAAP-2 > Bog-756. The sequence continues at coordinate 67,427 of CAVRXS010000002.1, forward strand.
GTGGCGTACCGCACTCGGCGCGCTCCCGGTGCCTGGGACAGGCGGGCACGTCTCGGTGGTGGCCAACGCCGACGATCCCATGGTGGCGTGGGCGGCGCTCGCAGCTCCGGAGGTCCGCTGGGTCGGGGCCGGTCAGGTGTGGCACGACGACGCGGTCGGGTGCCCGTCGTGCGGGGGTCGGATCGTCTTCCCGGCGGACGGACGGTGGAGCTGCGAACGGTGCGACTTCGCGCGGCCGGTACCCGACGCGTGGCTCGAGGGCGAGGATCTCGTCTTGGCGGACAGCTCGCGCCACCGGCTGCGCATGGGACTCCCCGGACACTTCAACCGGGCCAACGCGGCGATGGTGGCGGTCGCCGCGCTCCCCCTACTGGAGGACGCGGGCGGGGATGGGGCCGCGCAGACCCTCGACCGAGTCCTGGTCCGGCTCTCCGCCGTCACCGAGGTGGCGGGACGGTTCTCCACGGTCCAGCGGCGGGGGAGGCCGGTCCGCCTCCTGCTTGCGAAGAACCCGGCCGGGTGGACGGCGATCTTCGACCTCCTCGAGGAGACCGGAGATGCCTCCGCGCCGCTCGTGCTCTCGGTCAACGCCCGCGTCGCCGACGGGCTCGATCCCAGCTGGCTCTGGGACGTCCCCTTCGAGCGTCTGGCCGGACGGACGGTGGTGGCGACCGGCGACCGGCGGCTCGATCTCGCGGTGCGCCTCCGCTACGCCGACGTCGCCCACGAGGTGGTCGCCAGCCCCATCGAGGCGATCGACCGCGCGGTCGCGCGGAACGGGACGGCCACGGTCGAGTTCCTGGGGAACTACACCGCCTTCGCGGACATCCGGCGCGCGCTGTGACCGGCAGAGTCGGCCGCACCCTCACCGTGGCGGTGGTCTATCCCGACCTCCTCGGCACCTACGGCGACGGTGGCAACGGGCTCGTGCTGGCCCGCAGAGCCGGATGGCGGGGATGGGAGGTCGACCTGGTCCAGGCGCGTTCGGGGCGACCGTTGCCGATGGCCGACCTCTACACGATCGGTGGGGGCGAGGACGGACCGCAGGTGCGGGCGGCTACCACCCTGCTCGAGGACGGCACCCTCGGTCGTGCCGTTGCGGCGGGCGCGGTCGTCCTCGGCGTCTGCGCAGGGTTCCAACTGCTCGGCCGCTCCTTTCCCGACCGCGACGACCACCCCCACGACGGCCTCGGCCTCCTCGACGTGACCACCCGCAAGGGCCGCGCACGCCGGGCGGTCGGCGAGCTCGTGGCCAGTCCGCTGCCCGATGCACCGCGACCGGCCCACGGTCCGCTGCCCCGCCTCACCGGGTTCGAGAACCACGGGGGGGTGACCACCGTCGGGCCCCGGGCCCGACCCCTGGCCCGGGTCGAGCGGGGCGTGGGCAACGGCGGCGGGGACGGGACCGAAGGCGCCTGGTCGGGCCGGGTGCTCGGCACCTACCTTCACGGGCCGCTCCTCGCCCGCAACACCGCCCTCGCGGACCTGCTCCTCGGCTGGGTCGCCGCAGGAACCGGGTCCCAGTCGCCCTCGGATGCGGTGGCCGACCTCGAACCCCTCGACGACTACGAGGAGCTGGCCCTCCGTGCGGAGCGCCTCGAGGCGGTCGACGGACTGCGGGCCGGCAGCCCGTGGTCGCGCCTGCTGGGCCGTGTGGGCGCCGCTCGCCGCTGAGTGGACCGGTGCCTCAGCCGCGTCTCGCGCGCCGGGGCCAGTCCGACCCGGTCTGGGCGTCTGTGTCGTGCCGGCTGGGCGCCGGCGAAAGCGCCCAGGACCGTCGCCAGGTCGAGACCTCGGGTCCTTGGAGCGAGGGGGTGGCACCACGGGCTGCCAGCCGGCGCGCCGTCCACCAGTCGGTGTCGGTCTCGGTGGCGAGGGTGGCCACCGCGGCCTCGATGCGGGACGCGAACGCGCGGGTGTCCTGGTCGGCGTCGGGCCGGAGGGGCGTCCCGAACGTCACCGTGGTCCGGGTGCGACGGAGGGTGGCCCGTCCCTTGGGCAGGATGTGGCGGGTGCCGTCGAGGTGGACCGGGACCACAGGGCGTCCGGTGCGCGACGAAAGGTAGGCGGCGCCGGGGTGGAAGTGCTGCGCCCATCCGTCCTGGGAGCGCCCCCCCTCGGGGAAGATGATCAGGTTCCACTCCTCGTCCAGCAGCTCCGCGGCAAGGTCCGCCGAACGCCTGTTGACCTTGGTGCGCTCCATGGGGATGGCACCGAGCAGAAAGGAGAAGGTATCGGCCTTCCATCTGCGGTCGAAGAAGTAGTCGGCCGCCGCGGCCACCACCGTGTGGTGACGGAAGCGCAGGGGCAGGCAGGCGAGGAGCAGGGGTGCGTCGACGTGGCTGACGTGGTTGGCCGCGAAGAGGACCGGTGCCTCGAGGCCCGCCAGCCCTTCCTCGCCCCGGACCACGGGAGCGGCGACAGCACGGGCGAGCGGCCGGGTGAGGTTGTCGAGGACCATCGCCCGAGCCAGGCGCACCGGGTAGCGGCGCGACCAGGCCGTGTCGTAGTGGACCCCGAGTTCTGGAGTCGGGACCGGGCGGGGTACCGACCCGGGCCAGGTGGGCGCGGCCAGCGGGAACCGGCTCCGGCCGACCCTGGCCAGCAGGCTGGCTGGAGTGGGGACGGTGCCACCGCGCCCGGCCGACCGGCCGGCGCCGAGGCTCGCGTCGGTGCGCACCGCCCGGGACGGCCGTAGCGAGCGCGAGCCGGGCGGCGCGGAACTCACTGGACGTCGGCCATGAGGATGGGAGGGGCGTGCAGGTGGGTGAGGGTCGGTGCGCTACCCACTGTGTCCTGGGCCATCTCGAGCGCGTCGGCCAGGGTCGACGCCGACCGGAAGCCGAGCCGGTGGACGGCCTCCGGGTTTCCGCCGACGATGATCACCGCACCGAGGTGCTGGAGGGCGTGCGCGCACCAGTACCACATGTAGAACGGGTGGACCCCGTGGTAGGCGTGCCCGGTGCGGTAGAGGTGGATGTACCACGGATCGGTGGCGAAGGACTCCTCGTAGCGCGCGGCCACCGCAATCGGGTCCGTCGTGTCGCTCAGGACCTGCTCGAAGAAGTCGATGTAGCTCGGATGGTGGACCGGGTTGAACTCCCACGGGGTGGGGTGGCTCATGATGAGCACCCCTCCCTCGCGGACCAGGGGCTTTCCCCGGTAGAGGTTGAAGAAGTAGCCGAGCCCGAGGCAGGCCACGAGGATCGGATTGAGGATCGAGTTGACGTTGTACGGGCTGATGTAGGGCAGCCCCATGGTGAGGATGTCGGTTTGACCCTCGACCACCACGCCCTGCTGCTTCCAGACGTTCTCGGTCGAGATGGCGTGCACGGCCTCGACTTCGCCGGCCTGCACCGAGGTCATCCGGTGGGGCGCCCGCACCGAGTGGAAGAGCTGGCGCGCGTAGCGGGCAGGGAGACGTTCGAGCGCCTTCGACGAGGCCAGATAACCGGCACGGTCCCTCGCCTTCCACTCCCACTCCCGCTTCTGGAGGAACCGGAAGCCCTCGGGGAAGGTGTCGTTGTTGAGGGTCGTCTCGATCTGGAAGATGGTCACCCCTGATGCCGCGATGAGCCGGCCCATCCTCCAGTTGGACGAGTGCAGCTCGGAGCGGTGCTGGTCCATGAACGAACGGCTCCGCTGCATGGTCTCGGGGTTGTGGTGGTGGCGGAGGCTCCGGTAGCTCGCGAGCCCGGTGGCCACGCTCTTGTGGCCACCGTCCATCGCCACCAGGTTGATGTTGACGTAGACCAGCAGGTCGCTCTCGGCGGCCCGCTTGTTGATCTCGACGTCCTCACCCTGGTCGGTGAGCCCCATGTGGAGGAGTTGCGTCGGGTCCTCGGCGTCGTGCTGGGTGAGGAGTCCGTTCGGGGCGAATGCCTCGTAGATCCGGTCGCCGAGCGCGTGGCGCAACTCGGCCTCGGTCATCCGCCGGTGCAGCGCGAGAGCCACGATGAGCTCGACATCGTCGACGCCGGCCGTTGCAGCCATGTCGAGCACCTGCTCGATGACCAACTGGCGGATGTCGGGCCGTTCCATCGGAGGGAGGGGCAGGGAGAGGTCGTCGAAGGCGATGGTGAGGCGCATCCCGGGCCGGAGCAGTGCCGGCAGCGGGTCCCGGTCGCCGACCGGATGGGTGAGGGCGTGGCGGATGGCACCCGTTGGGTCGGTGAGCGGATCGATCGGCTCGGGCGCATAGACGACCCGGCTGCCCTCGGGAAGGCGCTCGAGGTGGAAGCCCTCGCCGTGCCAGAAGAGGGTCGAGGGCGTCGACCGGTCGACGTCGAGCACGAACCCGGGGCGCGGGCTCATCGGGCGCCGACCCGCCGGGAACGGAGATCGAAGGCCACCTTGACCGCGCCGCGCCGCCCAGCCGCCCCGGCGTGGGCGAGCGCCTCGGCATACCGCTCGAGGGGGTAGGTGGCACTGACCAGCCGACCGAGTGAGCCGGTCGCGACCAGGTCGATGGCCACCTCGAAGCTGCGCCGCGGCGGAGCGTCTGCGGCGGGATCGCCGGCCGTGCCGCGGCCGACCTCGGTCCCGTAGGTATAGGCACCCACGAGGACGAGCTCCCGGTGCCAGAGCGGGGCCAGGTCGATCGAGACCCTGCCCGGCATGCCGACCAGCACGACGCGACCCTGCGGGCGGGCCATGGCCATCGCCTCGGCGATCGAGGCGGCGCTGCCCACACAGTCGAAGACCACGTCGGCACCCTCGACGAGCCGACCTGCGACCACCAGTGAGCCTGTCCGCCGGCGCACGGCGCGGGCGAGCTGGTCGGAGGAGACGACCTCGTCGGCCCCGAGGGTCTCGGCCAGCTCCTGCTGGCGCGGGTGCTTTGCCCCGACCATCACCGTGCAGGGGGTCTCCGGCCGGACCAGGTGGTGCAGGGCGGCGAGTGTGGCCAACCCGAGCGTGCCGGCGCCGATGATCGCCACGACGTCGCCATCACGCACCCCGGCCGAACGAGCGGTGTGGACCGCGCAGGCGGTCGGCTCGACGATCACCGCGTCCTCGTCGCTGAACTCCTCGGGCACCGCGTGGAGTTGGGATGCATGGGCCATGAGCGGAGCCGTGGACCAGCCGCCGCCGGTGTCGGTGCAGAACCCGGTCTGCAGTCCGGCAGAGAGCGCGCCGAAGGTCACATTGCCGCACAGCCCGGTGTGCCCGGTCCGGCAATGGGGACAGAGCGGCTCGATGCCGCGAGGGGCACACCCGAGGACCGGTTCGACGACGGCCCGGGTGCCCGGTGGGAGGGTACGGCCGGCGTGGTCCACGCCACCTTCGTCGAGCACCCCGGTCACCTCGTGGCCGGGTACGAACGGGAAGCTGACCAGGTCCTCGAAGTACCGCGAGGCCCGGCCGTCGACCGTGGCGAGGTCGGAGCCGCAGATGCCGGACAGCAGGGGTCGGAGGGGGAACCAACCTTCGCCCGGTCGCTCGGGGGCATCGGCGTCGAGGAGCTGGATCGGGCCGATCCCCGCTCCACGTCCGGAGCCGAGCAGCGACGCCATCCGTGACGCGGCGAGACGCGGCAGGTTCCGCTCGAGCACGAGCGCCTTCATCGGCCCCCACTCCCCGAGAGCCGCAGTGCCTGCCCGGCGAGCGCGGCCGCGCTGCTCGGTCCGCGACGTGCCGTGCCGCGCCGGTCGAGGGGTCCGAGGGGCAGCAGCGGTGGAGCGTCCCCTGGGGCCTTCTGCCAGGTCTCGACGAGCCACCCCCGCCGGCGGGCGATCGCCGCCAGCTTGCCCTCCGGGTTGACCGCCACCGGATAGCCGACCGCCTCCAGCATCGGGAGGTCGCTCGCCGAGTCCGCATAGGCCATGGACTCCTCGAGGCGCAGTCCCTCGGCCTCGGCGAAGTCGGCGAGCACCAGCGCGCGGGCTTCGCCGATGGGTGGGAGCTGCTCGAGCCGACCGGTGAACGTCCCGTCGGACTCGCCCAGCCTGGCACAGACGATCTCGTCGAAGAGGGGGCGCAGCGGCTCGACCACCAGGTCCAGCGCGCCGGTGATCAGGATGGTGCGGTGGCCTGCGGCCCGGTGTTCGCGCACCCTGGCGATCCCGGCCGGGAACGACTTGGCGAGCAGCAGGTGGTGGAAGAGCTCCCAGGCATCGTCGCGCAGGCGGTCGCAGGGAGCGCCCTCGTAGCGGCGGTAGAAGGAGCGGAGGAAGTCGCCGCGGTCCCGTCGGTCGAGTGCGAGGAGCGCCGGGGCCTCGGCCACGAGGTCGGCCACGAACGCCGCCCGTTCCGCCGGGGGCAGGTGGCGGGTGGCCAGCCAGGAGTAGGAGTCGACCACGTTGGAGGCGATCAGGGTGTTCTCGAGGTCGAAGGCGGCCAGGTGGCGTTCGGGGGAGAGGATCGCCTTGCGGGTGCGGTCGGCCCGGTCGGTACGCGTCGACCGCCCCGGGGTGGTCTTGACCCGGGCGTGCTCGACGACCGAGGGCAGGTGGATCTCGCGGACGTAGGTCGCCCAGTCGACCGCGGCAGGGTCGAGGCAGAAGGCGGCACGGTCCTCCTCGTCCATCCGCTCCCAGAGTGCGAGCAGCCGGTCGACCCGGTAGAGGGCCTCGGTCTCGGTGTACGCGCCGTAGAGCTCGACGTACCCGAGGGCCCGGTCCGCGAGCACGTGCTGTTCCTCGAGCGACGCCATCCACTCGGCCTGGCGGCCCCGGATGGGCAGCGACCCGACCACGCTGCTCGGCCAGACCCATGGCCTTGCTCGCGCGGCTGAGCTGGCGCTGCACGCGACCGCGTCCCGGGAACGACCACTCGGGCACCACGATCGGCTGCCCGTCTGCGTCGTAGAGGGGGTGCTCGAGGAACCACGCCGTGACCAGCTCGACCAATCGGCCGTAGCGGAAGGGGTTCCGGACCCCCGAGGCCACGTGGTACACGGTCGGGCCCGGGTACTCATCGGTCTGGAGGAGGGTGTCGCCGGCCACCGCGATGATCGCGGCCACCACCAGATCGACCGGGATGACGTCGGTGACGCCCTCGGGCACGCCGGGGAACTCCCGGAGCAGGCCCCGCGCGTAGGAGATGATGATCGGCTCGGCCATCCGGAAGCCGCGGATCCAGCCCGGGTCGCGGTTCGGCGAGCGCCGATTCGATGATCGACGGGCGGATGATGGTGATCGGCACGGTCTCCCCGTACGCTGCGAACCAGTGCCCGCTCGCCGAGGGCCTTCGTGTAGGGATAGGCGTCGGGCCACCCGAGGGACTGGGCCCGGGCCTGGCCGATCTCGACCAGCTGCTCCTTGACCCAGTCCTCGCGGAGGCGCTCGGCCCGCTCGGCGAGCAGGTGGAGCCCGGCCCCCCCGAGCTCTTCCCGCGGGCCTTGTGGAACCCGGCCAGGCGCTCGGGGCGACGCGACTCGGCCTCGCTGTCACCGCGCTGGCGCCTGGCTGCCGTCGACCTCGGTGCGCCAGTCGACCTCCACGCTGAACCGGTTCCCGCCGAGCAGCTCCTCCTTGGCCTCGCCCTGGTGGGTACCGGCCACGTACGCGGTCGAGACCGGGAGGTAGTGCAGCGGTCCGCTGCCGACCGTCGGCCTCGGCCAGCTGTCTCGCCGCCACGAGAGCGGCGGCGACCCGCGACGGACCGAGCAGGTTGACCTCGACTGCGGTGTCGAGCGGGGAGTCGAAGCTCACCGAGGCGGCCGAGTGCACCACGAGGTCGCAGCGCGAGAGCTCCTCGAGCCCTGCTGCGTCCAGGCCCAGCCCGTCGGTCCCGACGTCGCCGGCCACGGCCGAGACCCGGGTTGCGATCTCCTCGTCGAAGCGGTCGCCGAGCTCCGCGCGCAGGCGGTCGAAGCAGTCGTTCCTGAGGATCTCCTTGGCGGCCCGCTGGATCGCCGTCGACCGGCGTCCGGGCCGGATCAGGAGCACCACCTCACTGTCCGGGATGCAGCGCAGGACACGCTCGACCAGGGCGGTGCCGAGGAACCCGGTCGCACCGGTGATGAAGAAGCGCCTGTCCGGCCAGGGCGTCGCGGACGCGGCTCACCAGATCTGTCTACCATATGGTAAGTGGCCGAGTCGACCAAGGGACGCAGAGCACCGGAGGGCCGTGACCGGAGCAGGCCGCGTCCGGTACCCCCCGGCGAGGGGGGGATCGGGGCCCAGCCGAGCACCTCGGGGCGCATCCTCGACGTCGCCCTGGCCTCCTTCGCCTCCCGGGGCTACGAGGCGACCTCGCTCGACGCCCTGGCCGCGGGCCTCGGCATCCGGAAGCAGACCATCCTCTACTGGTTCCCTTCGAAGGAGGTCCTGCTCGAGGCGGTCATCGACCGAAGCGCGGTCGAGCTCTCGGCCGCGCTCGGAGGCCTCACTGGCCACGGCCGGCAGCGGGTGGTCCCGGGTCGAGGCGGTGGTCCGCTCGGTCTTCCGGTTGGCCGCCCGCCGACCGGAGCTGCTCGGCCTGGTCCGTGAGACGGGGCGGCTCGGCACCCCTGCCGCCACCCGGTTCGTCGGCGCGGTCGAGCCGCTCGTGGGTCGTGCGACCGAGTTCCTGCAGGCGGAGATGGACGCCGGCCACATGCGCCGGCACGAGCCCCGGCTGCTCCTGCTGGCCATCTACTCCACGGTGATCGGCATGGTGACCGAGGTCGAGGTGCATGCGGGCACTCGGCGAGGAACCGACGACCCGTTCGTTGGTGCGGCGGCGAACCGAGATACTCGGAATTGTTGCGCTCGGCGCTCCTGACCGACACCGCCTGACGCTGGCGCCGTCGGTCAGTCGGTGGCCTTGGCCGCCCGGCGTTCCCGCCAGGACGGCTTCGGCGGGGGCGGCGCCGGCCGGCCCGGTTGCTTTGGCGTGTAGCGCTTGTTCGGCTCGGGGCCGACCGGCCCCTTCGTCTTCTTCGTCCGGCTCTTCGGTGCCGCCTTGGAAGAGCCGGCAGGAGCTGGTCGCGCGGGTCGATGCCTTGGCAGACGTCTCACTCTTCGCGCTCGCCTGTGCCCGGCCGGCACGCAGCTCGGCCGATGCGGCCTTCTGCACCTTGTAGGAGCGGTAGAGCAGCCAGGCTGCGAGGATCACGAAGGGGACGCCGAGGATGAACGCCGAACTGGAGAAGGCCAGGAAGGTGAAGAGGGCCACGAACCCCACCAGGGCACGCCGGCCGATGAAGGTGGCCGCGAGCAGGAAGGCGGCGGCGACCAGGCCGACGACGAGTGTCGTGAAAGGGGTGAATTGATTTTTGGCGAGGTGGAAGTGCTTGTCGTTGGTCTCGGTCACGTAGATCGAGATGCCGAAGACCAGGGCCGCCGCTGAGGCGAAGAACGAATAGCGGCGCTCGCGGGCGTCGAGCCGGTCCACCGACCACTTGGTGGTGCGGCCGGTCGAGCCGGTCTGCCCGGGGGTCGGCTGCCAACGGGCGCTCAGGCGCTCCCACGTGCTCCCGCGTGCCTGGGGCGTGTCGTCGTCCCCGTCCTCCATGTACTCGTCGTCCACAGGCTCGGCCACTGCCCTCAGGCTATCGGCCTTGTGGCCGATCGTCGGAGCCGACCAGCACCACACCGAGACCGAAATTCTCCGCGGGGGAGATCTCCCACAGTGCGTCGCCATCAGCGGGGTGACCGGACGTGGCGAGCGGCGATGTGGCCGGGACCGCTCCCGGGACGGACCAGGGCTCGTCGACCGCGAGCTCGATGTGGTGGACGCGGCCGCCACGGCCGCCGAGCCATCCGGCCAGCGCTTCCGGCCGCCCGGGCCCGGACGGGCCGATCAGCCGGATGCCGAGCGGTGCGTCCCAGCGCAGGTCGACCCAGCCATGGCCGTCGCGGCTCCCCTGGGCGACCACCTCGCCGGAGAGCAGACCCTCGAACAGGGCACGGGCGGAGTCCAGATCGGCCACGACGTGGCTGACCCAGAGCAGGCGGGCCGGAGGCACGGGCCCGGAGCCGTGGGCGAGCGGGCGGCGACCGGTCGGGAAGTCGGGCGGCGGGGGACTGCGCCAGGGCGCCGGCGCCTCGGCAAGCTGCACGACCACGCCGGTGGCCACCTTCGGGTGGAGGAAGGCCTCCATCCACTCGGGATCGCTCAGGTCGATGCCGATCGGCTCGAGGCCGGCGGCCCGGACCTCCTCGAGGGCGTCGGCGAGGGACGGAACCTTGAATGTGAGGTGGTGGGGCCCCGGACCGTTGGTCGCGAGGAACGCGCGAGGAAGTCGTTTGCCGCGGTGTCATGGGGCATGAGCATCTCGAGCTTGGCGCCGTTTCCGAACTGGAGCTGCCCGGGTGCGAACCCGGATGCCGTGCCGCCCGAGCTCCATTCGGCCCCGAGGTCGACCGCGTAGCGGTCCCAGATGTCCTGCCAGCGAGGGACTGCATGGGCCACGTGGTCGAGGACAGTTCCACTGATGCCCGAAACCGCAGTCACCGGCTGATCCGGGCATCTCGGATCGGGCGGGCGTTCGTGCACATGGCCCACAGACTGCTGCTGGCGGGACCCGCCTGTCGAAACCGCTCGACCCAAGGGCGGTTGTGGGCCGGTCCCGGCGCCGGTACGGTCGGGAGATGGACTTTCGCACGGCATCGGTGGTCGACCTGGCGTCGCAGGTGCGCGCCGGGAAGGTCGACCGCGGCGGAGCTGGTCGATCACGCACTCGAGCGGATCGCCGCGGAGAACCCGACCGTCAACGCCTTCGTGGCCGTCGACGAGGCCCGCGGCACGCGACGCGGCGGGCATGATCGACGCGAAGGTCGCCGCCGGCCGCGATCCGGGACCGTTGGCCGGAATCCCCATCGGCGTCAAGGACCTCGAGGACGCAGCGGGCTTCGTGACCACCCATGGCTCGCCGGCGTTCGCCGAGGATGCCGCCGGCCGCGGAGGACTCAGCGCTGGTGGCCAGGCTGGTCGCCGCCGGGTGCGTGGTGCTCGGGAAGACCAACACCCCCGAGCTCGGCTGGAAGGGCGACACCGACAACACGGTGTTCGGGCCGACCCTCAATCCGTGGAACCTCGACCACACAGCGGGTGGATCGTCCGGAGGCAGCGCGGCCGCCATCGCCTCTGGCATGGTGCCGCTCGCTACCGGCTCCGACGGGGGCGGCTCGATCCGCATCCCCTCGTCGTGCTGCGGGCTGTCCGGAATGAAGCCGTCGCTCGGCCGGGTGCCGACCGGGGGGGATCATGCGCCCGACTGGCAGAACCTCTCGACGAAGGGGCCGATGGCTCGCCGTCTCGACGACGTGGTGGCGGCGCTCGAAGTGGTGGTCGGACCGGACCCGACCGATCTCCGGTCGCTGCCCCGACCCGAGGCGTCGTGGTTGGCCGTGCTGGACGACCCGCGACCGCCCCGGCGGGTGGCCTGGTCGCCCACCCTCGGCTATGCGGACGTGGATCGCGAGGTTCTCGATCTGTGCAGTCGGGCGGTCGACCGACTCGCCAACCTCGGGTGCGAAGTCACCGAAGTCGGTACCGTCTGGGACGAGGACCCGCTCGACCCGTGGCTGACGCTGGCGGGTGTCTACAACCTGCGGACCTACCGTTCGGTGGTCGGCACTCCGGTGTACGAACGTATCGACCCAATCCTGCGGATGGTCATCGACGGCGCGGCCGGCACCAGCGCGTTGCAGGTGGTTCGTGCGGAGGACGCGTGCCACGAGCTCAACCTGCGGCTGGTCGACCTCTTCCATGACGTGCGGCTCCTGGTCACGCCAACCGTGGCCGCACCCCCGCCGCCCCGTGCGCTCGGCGGGGCAGCGATGATCAACGGGAAGCGCGACTACAACTGGGTGAAGATGACCTACGGGTTCAACCTGACGCGATCGCCGGCCGCCACGGTGTGCGTCGGGCTCACCTCGGCCGGCCTCCCGGTCGGCCTTCAGCTGGTTGGCCCCCAGCATGCCGATCTGGTGGTGCTCCGGTCGGCTGCCGCGCTCGAGCGGGCGCTCGCATTTGACGCAGTGGCTCCCGATCCGGTGGCCGGGGCCGCGTGACTGGGCAGACGGGGGTTCTGCGGTGGTCGCGGGTCGCGCCTGTGCCAGCGCCCGGTCTGTGCAACCTCGGATTAGCATGTCCCCTTGCTCTGCTGCGGTGCGCGTGCCGCAGCATCGGGGCGCTTAGCTCAGTTGGTTAGAGCGCAGCCTTCACACGGCTGAGGTCGTGGGTTCGAGTCCCGCAGCGCCCACTCGTTGTCAGAAATACAACGTTTCACCAGCTCAGGGCGTACTTCGCGTGTCCGATCGCTCTGGCACGCTTGTCTCCTCTTTCAAACCTCTTTTGCAGGAGCAAGCGATCCAGGTCACGCCTGAGCGTCCACGATCTCCAGCAGCTTCTCCTGAGGGGTCCTGAACTCGGTACCCCGCAGGGGACCGACGAGGTGATCGGACACGTTCAGGGACAGTTCCAGCAGGTCATCCCCGACACGGTCGCGTACGTAGTCCATCTCGAACTCGAGCTGATTCATGACGCCGAGCACGGATCGATTGGCGGTCTTGGAGAAGCTCGCCTCGGACATGGCCCAGCGCTCTGATGCGATGAATGCGGAGCTCACCCCGAGGGCCTTGAGAATGGATTCGAGCGCATCAGGGAACCGCGCTGCGATCGAGGTCGCCGGAGCCAGCGGGAGAAGCACCGGGAACAGCGTCGCCTCGTTGACCAAGAAGGCGACCTGTGGCCGCCAGAAGATGGCAGTTGGGAATGTCAACTTGATTTGGCCCCACTGTGATCACCAGAAATGGCCCCACCTCTGAGCTGGAGTTCTTCCGGTCCCGTAATCTTCGGACATGGTCGCCCAGGCTCGTCGGACACCAGGCAAGACAGCCATCCAGCTGCGCATCTCGCTGATGGACCACACGCCAACCATCTGGCGGCGGCTGGTGGTGCCCGGCGAGATCAAGCTGTCGAAGCTCCACTCCCTCTTCCAGGCGGTCATGGGCTGGGAGGACTATCACCTCCACCAGTTCCAGGTCGGCGAGCAGGTCTATGGGATGCCCGACGACGAGGGCGACTTCGAGGAGTTCGACGACATCGACGAGGACACCGTGCTGTTCTCCGAGGTGGTCACCGCTCCGATGCGCTTCAGCTATCAATACGACTTCGGCGACAACTGGCAGCACGAGGTGGTGGTCGAGACGATGGAGTCCGTGCCGCTCGTGCTGAAGTTCGCCGCCTGCATCGACGGCCAACGGGCCTGTCCTCCCGAGGACTGTGGTGGGACCGGCGGCTTCGAGGAGTTCGTCGAGGCGGTCACCGACCCCACTCACGACGAGCACGTCGACTATGTGCAGTGGGTCGGACGGCCCTTCGACCCCGAGGCGTTCTCGGTGGCCGCCACCAACGCCGCCCTCCAGCGGGTGCGCTGATCAGGCCTTGGGTTTGGTTCCCCGCTTGGCCCTGGTCGAGCGCAGCCGGAAGCTCTCGGTCCCGGTCTCGATGATGTGGGCGTTGAAGGTGAGTCGGTCCACGATGGCCGCCACCAACCGGGGGTCGCCGATGACCTGGCCCCATTCGGAAAACGGCAGGTTGGAGGCCGTTGCCACCGACGCTTTCTCCTCCCGTTCGGTGAGGATCTGGAACATCAACTCGGCTCCTCTGGCGTCGAGTTGGACATAACCGAGCTCGTCGAGGCAGAGCAGGTCGAGTCGCCCATAGCGGGCGACAAGCCGGGAGAGCCTGCGTTCGTCGGCCGCTTCCACCAACTCGTTGACGAGAGCGGCACAGGTGACGTACCTGACCGCCTTGCCCTGCTCGCAGGCGGCCATGCCGAGGCCGATGAGCAGGTGGCTCTTGCCGGTCCCGCTGTCGCCCAGGAAGACCACCGGGTCACCGCTGTCGAGATAGCTGCCCGAGGCGAGCATGGCGATGGTGGCGGCGTTGATGGACGGGGCGGCGGCCAGGTCGAAGTCACCCAGCCGCTTGATGCGAGGGAAGCGGGCCTCGTGCACCCGGCGCTGTCGCCGGCGTTCGCTGCGATCGTCCACCTCGGCAGCCAGCATCTCGGCCAGGTAGCCCAAGTACGTGGCATGTGATCGTTCGGCCATCTCGGCCAGCCGCACGCACTCGGTGCGCACCGTCGGCAGGTGGAGCTCTCTGGTCGCCGCCCCGATGGCGGCCTGGGCTGCGGCGTCGGTCATCTTGGCCATCAGCCCACTCCCAGCAGGTCGTCATAGCGGGCAAGGGTCGGGGCCGGACGGTCGAAGGCGGTCAGCGCCTGGTCGGTGACCTGGACACTCACTGGTCGCCCAACCGATCGGCGGCCCTCGACGGCCACCACCTCGGGATCAATCGACCCGGTGGTCATGGTCCGTTCCATGCCGGAGAGCACTGACTCGGTGGTCATCGTGCGATGGAGCAACAGCACCTGGATCAGGGTCCGGGTCCCATCCTGGTCGCCGAGCTTCTTCCTGGCCAGATCCCAGAAGCGCTGATGGGTATCGGTGAAGGCTCCGGTTCTTCGGGCATGGACCAGGGCACTGGCTCCGGCGAAGGCTCCGGGCTTGATGGAGAGGACTTCCAGGTAGTGGTCGAGATCGAGCACCTCGGCTCCTTTGCCCACGGCCCGGGCGTGGTGGGCGACGATGCTCACCCCGTCCATGGCGGCCACCTGCGCAGCCCCCAGGCGGACATCGATGCGGCGCCCGGCATAGCGGACCGGGACCGAATAGAAGGACTGACGCACACAGATCCTGCTCTTCGTGTCCACCCGACAGTTGAGCTGCAGTGCCACCTCGAAGGGCTCATCGGGCAGGGCCCTGAGCAGCGGACGTTCGGCGGCAAAGTGCTGGCCGACGGTCAGATGTCGGGACTCGATGTGGCGGTGATCGTCGCGTTCGTCGCCTTGTGCCACCAGCTCGTTCAGGGCAAGGAGAGTCGGCACGTCGGGGACCGGGACCATGTTGCGCCGGCGGAACCGGCCCACCTCTCCTTCCACCCCACCCTTCTCATGGGCGCCTTTGACCCGGGGCTGGCAGAAGAAGGACTCGAACCCATAGTGGCTGCGCATGGCGATGAACCGCTCGGTCTCGATGCGGCCACGGCCCTTCATCACCCGAACCACGGCGGGCTTCAGGTTGTCATAACGGATCCTCCTCGGCACCCCGCCGAAGTGGTCGGAAGGCTTCGACGTGGCCGTCGAGGAAGACCTCCTGGGCCTGATTGAAGTAGACGCGGTGGAACCCCTTCCCGCTGGCCGACAGGCGCATCACGAACATCCACGCCTCGACCTGTTCGCCGTCCAGATAGAAGCGCACCTGTCCGAAGTCGACCTCGGCTTCGTCGCCGAGCGGATGGGTCTTGCGGGATGCAGACATCGGGCAATGACAGGGCCCGGCTCTTCTTCTTCGACCCGACATAGCGGCGGACACTCGACTCGCTGACGTTGGCGTCGAGTTCCTCGACCAGTCGTCTGGAAGATCCGGCGTGCGGTGTGGCGCTGCTTCTTCGGCACGTTCTCGTCTTCGGCCAACCGGTCATCAATGGTGGCCATCCAGGGTCCGAGCGTTGGAGCCGTCCGAGACACCGCCTTCCTGGGCGGTGGGACCGCGGACTCGAGCGCCTGGCGCACCATCCGCCGGTGAACGCCGAACGTGCGGGACAGCTCACGAATCGACGGGCTGTCCCGTCCGGCACTCGTCCTGCGGATCTCCTCGAACAATTCCACCTTTGACCTCGTTGGCATGGGTCCCAGGCTTCAGCCCACCGGTCACAACCAGGTGGACCCCGCCATCGCTGAGAGCCAAGTGGGGCCAAATCCGATGATCACGGTGGGGCCCATTCAGGTGATCACACCCAGGCAGTGGCGTACCAGTTCCCCAGGGCCGTTGTCGGGTCCTCGACTGCGTGCATGACGGGTTGCTTCACTCGATCGAGCAGCTTCTTGGTGCCATGGATCGTGTACACGGGCACCAGTGTGCCTGTTTGAGTTGGCCGTGCAGAGTCATCCTCAAGTAGCCGAACTCCCGAGGCAGATACCAGGGCGGGCTCGCGACGCTGAGCTTCCAGTACCGCGTAGCCTTGGCCACGAGCCGGCCGGCGTAGCCGCCGTCGGCGAAGACGTGGCGCAGCGAAGGACAGAGCTTGTGGACGCGCTTGAAGATCTCGGCCCCTCCGTCGCGGTCTTGGACCGACGCCGCGGTGACCATCACCACGAGCAGGAGCCCGAGCGTGTCGGTGACGATGTGGCGCTTTCGGCCCTGCACTTTCTTGCCGCGTCATAGCCGCGGGTCTCGGCCCCCACGGTGTCGGCCCACGCAGCGACTGGGAGTCAACGATGCCAGCGCTCGGGGTGGCCTTGCGAGTCCCGCCGGCTCTCTTCTTCGACCTCGTGCGTACCTCGTCGCGCAGTGTGTCGTGCACCAGGTCGACGGTCCCGTCGTCACGCCAGGCGGCGAAGTACCGGTACACCGTCTGCCACGGCGGGAAGTCCGTGGGCAGCATGCGCCACGAGCAGCCGCTGCGCGTCACGTACAAGACGGCGTTGACGATCCGGGGCACGCTCCGGAAATTGCCTGCCCACTACCGGCACTTACATGGGTGATCCGCCACCTGGACTGACCATCCGGGGACCCTTCTTCGGATGGAAGTCCGACAAGGAGGTGTGCGGTGGTGTGGTGTCCGTCGTTTCAGAGCCGTGTTCGCGCAGACGGTATGCGCGAGTACCGGGTCGGCCACGAGCTGGTCGACGAGTTCTTGGAGTTCGCTTCGGGGCGCGCCCGACCAAGCACCGTGAGGGCCTACGCCCATGACCTGAGTGTGTTCTTTGGAATCATCCGCAAGGAGCCAAGGGACGTGACTTCCAAGGACGTCCTGCGCTTCGTGACCGAACAGCGGCGCCCGAGGGAAGGTGCCGAGAATGTCGTCCGGATCTCCGACGGCGGCTCGGGGTTGTCAACCTCGACCATCAAGCGACGGCTCGCCGCGGTGTCCAGCCTCTATGGGTACCTCGTCGTCAGGGGCGACGCCGGTGTGGTGACCAACCCAGTTCCACGGGGTCTGCCCACCCGGCGCAACCGGCACCGGGGTGAGACCGGTGCACCACTGGTGCGCGGGGTGCGCCGTTTGCCGCGCATCTTGAACCCCGATGAGGTCGAGGCGCTTCTGGCGGCGCTGCGCACCGACCGGGACCGAGCCATGGCCCAGGCCATGCTGCTCGGCGGCTTGCGTCGTGGTGAGGTGATTGGCCTCCGACTCGAGGACCTTCGGCTCGGTGAGTGGCGCGTCTTCATCGCAGACGGCAAAGGAGGACACCAACGCCTGGTGCCGATCTCGCCCACCTTCTTCGCCACGGTGGCCGACTACATGAACAAGGAACGACCGCCTGACGCCCCGACTGATCGGCTCTTCGTCTCGCTCAAGGGTCAGAGACGGGGGCGGCCGCTCTCGGCTGAAGGGATCATCGAGATTTTCAGCGCAGCCCGGGAGCGGGCCGGACTTGCCCACGGCACGTGCCACGAGCTCCGCCACACCTGTTTCACCAGATTGCGCGAAGCGGGCATGGCCATTGAGGCCGTCCAGGCCCAGGCTGGCCATCGCTCCATCGCATCGACCCGGATCTATCTGCACCTCAGCATTGACTGGCTGGCTGAGGAGTACCGCAAGGCCATGGAGGCCCTCGGGGCATCGACGGAGGTGGCCCGATGAATGCCCTGCCGAAGTCATCAGAAACCCCGTCACCGTGGTGGAGCACGTTGGAGTTTCCCTGGGACGAGACCGCCCGCCTGGCTCCAGTGATGGTGGCCACCATGGCCTCCTACCTGGACCAACTGGGTGTCTCGGCCCGTCCGAGCACGGTCGGGGCCGCCGAGCAGGCACTGCGTCACTTCGCAGGCCAGGTGACCGAGGCCGATCCGACGTGCATCTCCATGGGCGGTGTCGAACGCCGCCACATCGAGACTCACAAGCTCTGGTTGGTCGCTCGGCCGGGCAAGGCTGGAAAGCCACTCTCCGCCGTCACCATCCGCAACCGACTCGGAACACTGCGCACCTTCTTCGAGCGACTGCGGGACTGGGACTACGACGACGCTCCGAGCCGGACGTTGATTTTCCCCGGTGACTTCCCCCAAGCCGACGAGCCGCTGCCGAAGTTCCTCGACGACCCGACCATGGAGAAGTTCACCGCCGCTCTGGCGAGCGATCCGAACCCGCGTCGGCGGCTCATGGTCGAGATCTTGGCCCAGACCGGCATCCGAGTAGGCGAACTCGCCGGACTCGACGATAAGGCAGTGACACAGCTCGGCGACACGATGTCGCTCCGCATCCCGGTCGGCAAGCTGCACAACGACCGCTACGTGCCGCTGTCCCCCGAGCTTGCACGACTGATCGCTGACTACCAGAAGTTGCGAGGTCCGAGCCGCTCGGGACGCCTCGTTGAACGTGACGACGGTCAACCTTTCGATCGGCGCACCATCCATCGCTACGTCGAGCGGGTGGCCAAACGGGCCGGCGTCGGTCACGTCCATCCCCATCAGCTCCGCCACACGCTGGCCACTCGAATGATCAACCGGGGCATGAGCCTCGAAGCCATCGCCGCGCTCCTCGGACACCGCTCTATGCGCATGACGCTGACCTACGCACGCATCTCCAATCGCACGGTGGCCGAGGAGTACTTCCGGGTGACCCAGGCCGTCGAAGCGAGCTACGAGACCGGCGAGCCGCTCCCGGCCAGCATCGAAGGCGCCAACATGCGACGGATCGCCGCCGAGCATCGACGCCTATTGGGCAACGGTCACTGCACCCGACCGGCCGGGCTCGACTGCAGCTTCGAGTCCATCTGCGAACGGTGCGGCTTCTTCGAGACCGGTCCCCAGTTCCTAACCATCCTTCGGCGCCAACGCGATGACGCCGTCGGCCACGGTCAAGAGGACAGAGCTCAGCTCCTCGAGGGCTTCATCGACGACATCGACTCCGGGGCCTGAATGTGCTTCGATGTCCTCAGCCCAGGTCCCGTGGATCACCCATGTAATCGCACTTTAATGGCACGTCCCGTTCGGAATCCGCAGCGACAAAGTGGGGCGTTATCGCTCTGGAGGCGACCAGCATGGCCTTCGTCTGGGCTATGACTAACGCAGGGTTCTCCGTTTGAATGAAGTGCCCGCTATGGGTGTTGGTGATCTGCCTACCACCGAGGCTCTGGGCCAGCAATGTCTGAGCCTTGACCCATCCCGGGTGAGACTTAGGGGTATCACCGTCCCCCAAGAAATCGATTGGCTTGTCGGAGGTCAGGACGACTGTTGGAACCGTCTTCACCGGTGGGAGGGTGGAAAGAAAGGCAATGCTGGAGGGGTAATCCGGTCGCTCACCGGTGGGGTTCTTGGCCCCGCTATCGGCGATTGTCCGAATCCACGCGCTCCAGACGTCTGGGGGCAACACCGCTTGCAAGTATTGCGAACCGGGATCGATCAGCACCATGCCATCCAGTTGGTTCCGGTAGAGGCGGTCGTAGGTTGTGGCGATCAAACCACCCCAGGAGTGTGCCACCAATAGGTACGGTGGTGACACGCCAGCGACTTGTAGCGCATCGTGGAGGGTACGGGCGTCACCCTGCGCCGTTGTCGGTTGCGGTATTGCGCTCGAACGCGAAGGCGAGTCGTCGAAGCCGGTCGTTCCTGGTCGATCGTAGGAGCACACGCGGGTGACCTTCGCCAGCTGTGGTTCTACCGCCTGAGGGCTCTTTTGTGGCGGGTGAACAGTATCTGTGGTGTCCCCCACATAGTCCCAGCTCGCGGACGAGACACCTGCCCCTGAGATGAGAACGATCGTCGGAGAGCCGCGGCCCACGCAATGGACGAAGACACCGTGACCGTCCACTGGGAACACCTTTGCAAAGTCGACGGACGGTGCCGTTGTGACTCCCGCCGACTGAGCCGGACCGGATAATCCGATCATGCCAACGACCACGCTCAGGAATGCGATGGCCGAGACGACGGCTCTAGAGATCGAGACGTCAGGAGGATTCATGCGCAACGAACATCCATGTAGTTCTCCTTTTCAATAGAAGGCACCGTCCCCGCTCAGACGGTTCAGGACCTGCTACGAACCTGGTCAACCCTGACCTTGCTCCGTCACCGGTTCGACACGAACGATCCCAGCGGATCGCCGTCCTCGTCGCCGAGTTCTTCATGGCTGCGGCGCGAAGCGTTGGCTTCAACCAGCTTGCTTCGGTCGTTAGACCTTCGACGACGAGGACGTCCAAGATTCGAGGCTCAATCTTGTGCCGGCAAGCCCGTATAACTGGGAGCGATGGCTTGAGCGGGCGTTAACCCGAAGCCGATGTTGGGGCCATAGACATCCATGGCGAGTGCCTGGAACATCCGAGTGGGCGTGACGGCATTGGGCTGCTTGGTGGATACGACCTCGATGGTCGTGTGGCGGGAAGGCGAGTACATGGTGATCGATTCGTAGCCAGGGAAACTGCCTTCTTTGCCAATGAACCCCCCGGACTCAACAAAGCCCAGTCCTTGGAACCACCGGCCGGGACCGTTGTAGTCGTCGGAGAAGGCGTAGGGGATCATGTCCTGTTGTGCCTCTTTCCAGACCGCCGGCTTGAGCAGGGCACCGGTTCCGAGCGCTTGAGACCAGACGTGCAGGTCCGACAGCGTGGAGACCATCCCGCCGGACGCCCCGACGCACGACTGATGCAAGACGGTGGCATCATCTGAGGCAACCCCCGGCGCCTGGGTGGACAAGACCCCTCCGGTGCCGTACCCGCGAGTGAAGGGCACACTCAGACCGTTCCCCGAGGTGGGAAGCAGGGTGCGGTGCAGGCCCAGGGGTCGGGCGATGCGCTGCTGGATCGCCGTGCTCACGTCCTCTCCCGTCACCAACTCCACGACCCGCCCCAGGAGGTCGTACCCGTAGTTGCTGTAGGACCACTTGGTGCCAGGAGGTGAAAGTGGAGCCTGCGCCGCGCCGGCCGCCAGCACATCCGCTTCAGTGCATCCGGTGGCCAGCTTGTTCACGTTGGCCTCCTCGACGAGGAAGCCGGTTTGGAGACCACTGGTCATGTTGAGGAGCTCTCGGATTGTGATCTGGTTCCCGTTGGGCACTCCTGGGACCCACTTGGAGATATGGTCGTCGAAGGACACCTTGCCCTCGCCGATCAACTGAAGAATGAGATCGGCGGTGAAGGCCTTGGTCTGACTGGCGATCTTGAACTGCATGTCGGTACGAAGTGGCTCCCCGGTGGTGAGGTTGGCCACACCGTCCGCACGGACAAACGTTCCCATTGGGCTCCAGATGCCGACCAGCACGCCAGGAGTGTTAGCGGCGACTTTGAACTGACGGACGGTCTGCTGGACCTTGGCCAGTGTCGATGCCGGGAGTGGTGCACCTGCCGTCCCACGGTTCGACTTCGACGGTGTGCCGGAGGCGCTGGCCGTGCACGCAGAGGCAGCTAAGCCTACGACGAGGATCAGGATGCCGATCTTTCCCCCGTTGCGCTCGTGACCACCCGTGTCCCGGCCACCGCTGCGTCCGCTCTGCCGACCAACCCCAACACGATGGCGGAGCGGCCGAGGGCGACCACCGAATTGCGACGATTCGGACACTGCAACTGTCACTCGGTCCATTGGTCCTCTCCTCTTGTGCTTGACGATCTCGACGGTCTTAGGTTCCTTGGGCGATTCGGTCATGGCTCTCTGTCTCCAGTTCTCAACGGTCTCAGGTGCCCTGGGTGATTCGGTCATGGCCCTCGGTCTCCAGTGATCCGTTCAGTTCGCGCTGGCGGAGGGTCAGCACCACCTGGTTGGCGAACCTGGACACGAGTGCCGGATTGTCGAGCACGATGCCGTGCCCGCTGCGGGTGTCGCTGCTCCACTTCGTTCCCGTGCCGAGCTCTGCTACCTCAGGCTGCGCCTCGTGTTGGGTGTGTTCGATCATGCTGGCAAACTAAGGCCGTGACCTCCGGTGGAAAGCCCGACGGGTGGATCGACTTATCGGCCGTGAATGCCACGGTGGACGCGTGAGAATCGATCGGGCGTTCGCCGCACCGTTCGTGTTCATGACCTCTACCTCAGTGGATGCCGAGACAACGGGAGAGCGCATCGACGTCGGCAGAGTCGAGCACGGCGTTGGCCAGTCCCCAGACTCCCTCGAAGATCTGGGGTGGTGCGCCGGCCCTCATCCCACCGAGCATGTCGGCTCGGTTGTCGATGTTCATCGCGGGCAGCATGACCGCCAGCGACCGGGCCATCTGATCGGGCGGGATGCTCGAGACGATGGCTCGATGGATGTCCTCGACTGCCTCGGGACCGATGGCACGCTCCAGCGCGGGCAGCACGATCCGTTCCTCAACGTCCTGGTGGGCGAGGTACACGCCGGTGAAGTCGGCGAGCTCCAGGTAGAGCCGGTGGACCGTTTGAGCGCGGAGACCTTTTGGGACTCGACCAAACTGTCAACCAGCGCGATCAACTCGATCTCACGAGCCGAGACGAGTTCGTGGTCGGCCTCAATACGGGCCGCCAGGTCAGGAAGATTGACCTCTAGTACCGGCTGGATCGCCTTGTCCTCGTGCTCGGCGTGACCTTCCAGCATCGTCCACTACGGCACGAATGTGGACCGCGAGCTCCTGTTGCACGCCGTCGCTGACCGGGTCGATGCGGCCGGCCTGGCCGGTAACGGCAAAGAGTTCGGCGCGGATCCCCTTGTGGACGTCGCGGTAGAGGTGGGCCGCGACGTTGGTCTCGATCGCGCCGGCTTGGTTGGTGACGGTCATTTGGTGTCCTCCTGGTGAGTGGCCCGGTCATCTGGGCAGCACGTTTGACGTTGGTTCTATTGTGAGGAAGTCCTGAGGGGTCCGTTCCTGAAAGACGCGTAGCCGAATGCTAAAAAGTCCTTATGGTGGGTAACTTTCAGCCGGGAACCGCTCTCGAGGGCCCGGTGGCAGACCTGCTGGCGGACCGGTACGCACTGATCGTCGGACTCGTCGGAGCGGACGGTCACCCCTACGCCACCCGTGGGTGGGGTTTGACCGTGCTGCCAGGTCCCCTGGCCCAGTTCCGCCTCGTGCTCAGCAGCGATGACGGTCCGCAGGTCAGCACCGATCGCGAGGGCCATCTACTGGCAGTAACTGCGGCCGACCCCCGTACCTTGCGGGCCGTGCAGTTCAAAGGTCGGACCGGGCCGGCCGAGGCCGCCACGACCGATGATCGGGCCGCGGTGGTCCGCTTCTGCCAATCGTTCTTCGGTGTGGTGGAAGAGGTGGAAGGCACCGATCGCGCACTGCTCGAACGCCTCGTTCCAGCGTGACTTTGTCGCCTGTACGGTGGCGATCGAGTCGCTCTACGACCAGGCGCCGGGGCCGGGGGCAGGGGCCGAGCTACCCGGACGACATCCGTGACCGGCCCCAATGCCGCCCAAACGCCGTCGCTTCAGGACCTCAGACTGTGCTTCGAAGGAGCCATACCAGCGGTCGTGGTCACGGCCGCAGCAGACGGCGCACCGAATGTCACCTTCCTGTCGCGGGTGCGGTTCGTAGACGACGAGCGCATAGCTCTGTCCAACCAGTTCTTTTCCAAGACCACCCAAAATCTGATCGAGAATCCTCGGGCCAGTGTCATGCTCATGGATCCGACCGACTATGCCCAGTATCGGCTCGCGCTCGCCTTCGAGCGCACTGAGCGCCGAGGGGACGTGTTCGAGCTCCTGCGGGACGACGTCGCTGCCGTGGCTGCGATGCAGGGCATGCAGGGTGTGTTCAGGCTGCGTGGCGCAGACATCTACCGTGTCCTGGACATCGAGGTGGTGCCCGGTGCTCGGCCCGATGACCCTGGACCGGTTCCGGTGGAGGCGTCTGGGTCCCGGTTTGCTCCCGGGTTGCTGGCCGAACTGAGCTCACGCATGAGTCGCTGCGCCGATCTCGACACCCTTGTGACCACCACTGTCGATGGCTTGGCCGAGCTGCTCGGGTACCCAAACTCAATGCTGTTGCTGTTGGACGAGAAACGTTCAAGTCTGTTCACGATCGCCAGTCGCGGCTACGAAGCCGAGGGTGTCGGCTCGGAGGTCCCGGTCGGAGCGGGGGTCATTGGCATGGCTGCTGCCCAGTGCGCCCCGATTCGCCTCGGCAACCTCAGCCAACTCAACCGCTACGGACAGACCGTTCGACATGCGTACGAGGCAACCGGCGATATCGCCCCCGGACATGAGATTCCCTTCCCTGGTCTCACCGGGACACAAAGTCGGGTGGCGGTGCCGGCCATGACCCACGGCCAACTGGTCGGGGTGCTGGTGGTGGAGAGTCGGACTCCGGTGGCATACACCTCTGACGACGAAGCGCTTTTGATGGTGGTCGCGACGCTGGTCGCCGGCCCCATTGACCCCCAGCCCGGTGCGGACGGGGGCACCTCGAGTGATCGGTCCAGCGCCGAAGGGGACCGCCGCACCCAGAGGGGGTCTGCCATCCGCCCGGGTGCGCTACTTCGCGGTCGATGGCAGCGTCTTCATCGACGGGGACTACCTGATCAAGGGAGTCGCCGGTCGTCTGCTGTGGTCCTTGCTCCAACAGTACGAGGGCGAGGGGCGTGTCGACTTCTCGAATCGGGAGGTCCGCCTCGACCCCTCCCTCGAGCTCCCCGAGTTTCGGGATAACTTCGAGAGCCGCCTCGTCCTCTTGAAGCGACGCTTGGAGGAGCGGCACGCCCCGATCCACGTCGAGAAGACCGGCAGGGGACGCTTCCAGCTCGTAGTCGAAGCCGAGCTCCACACTGAGTCCGTCCCCGTTCAAAGCTAATTCCCTCTCCCGATCCGACATTGACACGACGTCCACGTCGAACAATGGGTTCGGCACTGACGCACCGCTCGTGATAACCAGCGATCAGGGCCCTCCATGCGACTTCATCCCTCACCTGGTGACCAAGGATGGTCTATCGATCGTGCGTTGCGCATCCCTCTGCGAAGTGCTGGAGCAGGCCCCAGGTGGCTTGAGTCGGCTCCTCCTGTGGAAAGTGGCCGGCACCCGGTACGACGGCACCGGTGACGTTTGTCACTCCGGCCTTCCGGAGTCCCACGACGTAGCTTTTGAGGGAACCACCCCGCTCCATCACGCCAGGATGCAATCGGCGTCACTCTCATGGCCCTGCTGAGCGGATTCCAGGAGCGCAATGCCGACAAGCTGGTGGGCGTGTACAGCGCCGACGCCGACTGGGTCAATGCATTCGGGAGCGTCAAGCGGGGAGCGGACGAGATCGTTGAGTATCTCAGGGGCCTATTTGCGGACGACAACTTCAACGCTGGCTCCCTGAAGGCGCCGCCTGACACAAGCTTCCGGGTTCTCACCCCCGAGGTTCTCCTGGTAAACGCCCATCTGCAGGTCGAGGGCCAGAAGTTGGTCGGCGGGGGTGAGATTGAGGTTCGTGACAACCACTCGCTACGTGTTCTTCAGCGCCAGCCTGATGGCGCGTGGCTCATTGTGTCGGAGATGTACAACGATGCCAACCAGGAGAGCACCTACGAAGGCCATTCGTGAGGGGGTGCCCCTGATCGCGGGAGCGGGGCGTTATCCGCCAGACGGGCGCTTGCCGACCGCGAACTGCCACCCACCGGCACATCCGGGCTCAGGTCCTGGGAGGCCCTTGCCT
>CAVRXS010000003.1:0-491414 GCA_963725275.1 uncultured Acidimicrobiaceae bacterium
TGCACCTAATGGCACACGCTCTTAGGCACTCCGTCGGACATGGGGTAACTGAATGCTGAGGAACCACAGCATCGAGGGGATGGCTGCAGAGGATGGCCCACGGCTCCTTGACTACGACGATCACGGTGACCGAATCCGAAGGAAGACCGGGAGCCCTGTACAGTACGTGTTTCATAACTCATGGGCGTGTTCCGTACGTTCGATGAGTTCTGCTCTCCCATAGAGCGCGGGAGAAAGTTTCGAAACTCGCGGCGTGACCACGCGATGCAGTCACGCGGTGCTCGCGATCTCCGCGGTGACGTGTTGCACTTGTCCTTGTGGCGGTGAAGCGCCGGTACCCGAGTGATCTGACCGATCGCCAGTGGGCGATGGTGGAGCCGCTGTTGCCCGGTGCGGGGGAAGGGACCGGGGGGCCGTCCGCTCGAGCACTCCAAGCGCGAGATCGTCAACGCCGTCTTGTACGTGACGCGCAGCGGCTGCTCGTGGCGCATGCTGCCCACGGACTTCCCGCCGTGGCAGACGGTGTACCGGTACTTCGCCGCCTGGCGTGACGACGGGACCGTCGACCTGGTGCACGACACACTCCGCGACGAGGTACGCACGAGGTCGAAGAAGAGAGCCGGCGGGACTCGCAAGGCCACCCCGAGCGCTGGCATCGTTGACTCCCAGTCGCTGCGTGGGGCCGACACCGTGGGGGCCGAGACCCACGGCTATGACCAGGGCAAGAAGTGCCGGGGCCGAAAGCGCCACATCGTCACCGACACGCTCGGGCTCCTGCTCGTGGTGATGGTCACCGCGGCGTCGGTCCAAGACCGCGACGGAGGGGCCAGATCTTCAAGCGCGTCCACAAGCTCTGTCCTTCGCTGCGCCACGTCTTCGCCGACGGCGGCTACGCCGGCCGGCTCGTGGCCAAGGCTACGCGGTACTGGAAGCTCAGCGTCGAGGTGGTCTCCAAGCCCGCCGGCCAACGCGGCTTCGCGGTGTTGCCCAGGCGCTGGGTGGTGGAGCGGACCTTCGCCTGGCTCGTGCGATGGCGACGCTTGGTGCGCGACTACGAGCGGTTTCCCGAGACTCATGAGGCCTTCGTCAAGTGGGCGATGATCGGACTGATGCTCAACCGCTTGGCACGGCCGCCCGGTCCACGGCCATGGGCCGACAGAGAGCCGACGGAGGCGGTTATGAAACACGTACTCCGTGGCATTTCTCGCAACCGTTGCTGCTTCCGCTCTCCACGATAGCCGGCAGCGCGTCGCTCCGATGAGAGCGGAGGTCCCGACTACCACTTAGGACATCTGATGTGATGAAGGAGCGCAGCGCCGCTCCTGCGTGACGAGCTTTGGTGAGCGCACCGGCTCGAGCGCGAGCATGAGGAGCGATCCTGTGCCGACGAAGAGCGCCGCAGCGTCCAGCCGATCCAAGTCCAAGACCCAGCGGGAGTCCTCCCGTCGCCCGGTACCAGGTGTGCGGAGCACGCTTCGGGGCTCCCGAGCCAAACCGGAAGCGACAGAAGGAGACTCCCGTGGAACAACAGCAACAATACGTCGGCATCGACCTGCACCGCAGGCGCAGCGTCATCGTACGGCGCGCCGAGTCGGGGGAGACCCTCGACACGGTCCGGATCGACGACGACCCGGTGGAACTGGCCACCGAGCTGGCCAAGGCCGGTGAGCACCCCGAGGTGATCCTGGAGGCGACCTATGGGTGGTACTGGGCGGCCGACGTGATCAACGAGTGCGGTGGCACCGTGCACTCGACCATCCGCTCGGCAACAACTGGGGCAACCGCCGGGTGAAGAACGACGAGCGGGATGCCACCGATCTCGTCGACCTGTTGCGGATGGGACGACTGGCCGAGGGTTGGGTGGCACCGCCGCCACTGCGAGAGCTGCGTGAGCTCATCCGCTACCGGGGCAAGCTTGTCCACTTCCGCTCCAACGCCAAGGCTCGGTCCATGCGGTGCTGGCCAAGGAAGGAGTGGCGGTGCCGATGACCGACCTGTTCGGGGTCGGAGGGCAACGCCTGCTCGACGAGGTCGAGCTGGGCACGGCCTACCGCATAAGAGTGGAGAGCCTGCGTGACCTGATCGAGCTCTACGACCGGGAGATCGCCATGCTGGAGAAGGAGAGCGCGCCGTACTTCGCCGGCGACCTCGGCTACCACGCCGTCCAAGCCATCCCCGGGGTCGGTCCGGTACTGGCATCGGTCTTCGTGGCCGAGATCGGCGACATCTCGAGGTTCACCTCTGCTCGACACCTCACCAGCTGGGCCGGGCTGACTCCCACCCACCACGAGTCCGACGAGAAGGTCCGCCACGGGCACATCACCAAGCAGGGCTCTCGTCTCGTGCGCTGGGCTGCCGTCGAGTCGGTGTCCCGCCAACGCGGCGCCACGCCCATTTGGGCTCACCACCAACGGGTGGGCGAGCGCCGGGGCAAGCAGATCGGACGGGTGGCGGCTGCCCGCAAACTTCTCATCCTCGTCTACTACGGCCTGCGTGACGGCGAGATCCGTTGCCTGGCCAAGGCGGGGTGAGACCCGGAACGGACGCCGCCCGGTGCGAGCTCGCCCTGGTTCATGGTCCCCGCATTGCGGCGAGACCGACCATCTGATTGAGCCCACCGGGTTGCGGCCGAACCCACTCCATGTCGCAGTTCGGACGAAGAGATGAACGGCACCCGGGAGCTCGGGTTGCCCGCCAGCACGTGCTGGCTCTGGAGATGGACCGCAACCGTCCCCCCTTCGGCAACACAGGGGACGCCCACGAAGCCCTGACGGGCTTCGCATTCCATGATGTGACGGACAACTGACCGGGCCCTCAAGGCTTCCCCGGGGGCGGGGCCCACGGCCCCGGCCTTGACCGCCCTCCTGGTTCTCGGATCGGCGAGGACCCCGCCTTGGCGCGTCCCCCGCCGACTGAAGCCCCACCATCATCTACGCACTAGAAAGTGCCGAAGGAGCCTTCGGCACCCCTCTTGACAAACTGCGCTCCTTCAGAGATGAACCAGTCCAAGCGTCGTAGACACCGTACCTTCAGCCGCCGTCGAGAAGGATGAGCTCTCCGGTCAGGTAGGACGAGGCGTCACTGGCCAGAAAGAGCGCGGTGCCGACGATCTCCTCGGCGGAGGCGATCCGGCGCAGGGCTACGTGGCCAGCCATCTGCGCCTGCAACTCCGGGGTTGGAAGCGAGGTGTGGAGACTGTCCGTGTGAAAAGTGCCGCACACGATGGCATTGACCCGGATGCCCTTTGGGCCGAACTCGTTGGCCGCTGCCTTGGTGAGCGCGTTCAGTCCGGCCTTGGCGGCGGCGTAGACCACGGTGAATGCCGTGGGGTGAAGCGACGCCTTGGAGCTGATGTTGATGATCGAGCCTCCAGCCGTCATGTGCTCAGCGACGAGCGCCGTAAGGCGAAGCGGACCCTTGAGGTTAACGGCGATCGTCTTGTCGAAGAGCTCGGCGCTCACCTCCACCAGCGACGGGGGCACCGGAGCAATGCCGGCGTTGTTCACCAGGACATCGATCCGGCCGAAGGCGGCGACGGTGGTCTCGACGAGAGCAGCGCAGTCGCTCCAGTCGCCGACATGACATCTCACTGCTAGTGCCTTTTGCCCGAAGGCTCGGATCTCGGCGGCAACTGCCTCGCAAGGATCGAGCTTGCGGCTGGCGACGACGACATCCGCTCCCGCTTCGGCGAACCCCAGCGCCATGGCCCGTCCTAGTCCCCTGCTCCCGCCGGTGACGACCACGATCTTGTCGTTGGCATCCAAACTGGGAACCGTCATCAGTCCACCGTCCTTCCACTGGTTCTGATGGAGCTCGTGCCTTCGGCACGAGCTCCGCTCATGAGGCCGTCGACGATGTAGCGAATGTGGAGATCGAAGAGCGTGTCGGTCTCGGCAGCGTCAACACTCCTGGGGTCGCCACCGGGGCGGGTCCGGCGCCGGCCCCTGGGTGGTGGCTCCACGCCTGACTCGACCGCGCCGAAGCCAACCGTCGCCCACATGAGGAGCCGGCACGCCTGCACTGCGGCGTCGACCGCCAACCCATCGGCCCGCATGGCTTCAACCAGGGGACGCGACGCCTCGACGTAGGCCTCGCGTCCAGCACTCAGGATGAGCCGGCTGTCGCGGGCCTTTCGCAGGCGGCTCCGGAGTTCGCGTGCCCACCGCACCGCGTATCGGTCCCACGGCTCGCCGGCGGCGTTGGGCGGGGCCAGGTCAACGAGCAGCCGGTCGGCGATGGCATCGACAAGCGCCTCCTTATTGCCGATCCGGCTGTAGAGGGGGACCGGGGACACGCCGAGGCGTGCAGACACGCTTCGCATGCTGACGGCATCGAGGCCGGACTCCTCGAAGATCTCGACCGCCGCGGTCACGATCTCCTCGGCATCGAGATCGAAATCAGGTGCCTTGGTCATCGGTTCACCGCACCATCACGAGCTTGCCGACCACCTTGCGGTCGGCCATGGCCTGTGCGGCCGCCGCCAGTCCGTCGAACGGGATCTCGGCAGTAACCGCGTTGCGCAGTCGACCGTCGGCGACCAGGCCGGTAAGGCCGGCATGGATGTCCTCGAGTTCCTCGCGGCCGTAGCCGCCAGCGAATACGCCGAGGAGCGAGGTGTTAGTCATGACCAGCTGGATGGTGGACAAACTCGGCCACTCCCCGCTGGCGAACCCGACCGACAGCAGGCGCCCGTTACGGGCCAGAGCGCGGGTGGCGCCCTCGGCCAGCGACCCTCCGACCGGGTCGTAGACCAGGTCGACGCCCCGCTCGCCGGTGAGCTCGCGCGAGTGCCGGTGCGATCGGCCCGTCCATGTGGATCACGGTGGCCTCCGCGCCCAATGAGCGGCAGAAGGCGGCCCGCTCTGCGTCGCTCACCACGGCGATGACGCGGGCCCCGAGGGCAGAGCCGAGCTGCACGGCGGCAGCACCGCTCCCGCCGGCAGCCCCCAGCACGGCCAACCAGTCGCCGGGGGCAAGCCGACCGCGGTCGACAAGCCCGATCCACCCTGTGAGGTGCGGGATCCAGAATCCGGCGGCCGCGGCGTCGGCCATGCCGGGAGGAACGGTGAAGGCCGACTCCCCAAGAACCAGACACTCCTCGGCGAATGAGCCGCTCCCCTCGTAGAACACGGTCACGGCCATGATCGGCGCACCGATCGCCAGTTCGACCCCCTCGCCCACCGCGGTAACGGTGCCGGTCGCCTCCTGCCCCGGGGTGAACGGGAGCGGGGGTGTCAGCGGGTAGGCACCCCGACACATAAGCACGTCGGGCAGGCCGATGCCGGCGGCAGTCACCCGGATCCGTGCCTGCCCCGGCCCCGGCTCCGGTACGTCCACGTCGACCAGGTGGAGCACGTCGGCTGGCTCGCCCGTACCGGTCACCTGCCAGGCCTGCATCTTCTCGGTCATGTCGCTCCCCCTTGGTCGATGATGGTTCCGGCACTGGCGAGCAAGAGGTCGACCTGGGCGCCGAAGTACTCGTGGACCGGCTTGTCGGACAGGCCGCGCTGGAACTTGGCGTAGCTGCCCTCCAGCACGAGGGCCAGCTTCCACCGGGCGAACACGTCGTACCAGGCGAATGCCGTGACGTCGCGGCCGAGCCGGCCGTATAGCGCTCGACCAGCGTGCGCCGGTCGGGGAGGTGAGCCACATCGAACCTGGGCTCTTTGGCCATGCCAAGGCGCAGGGTGCCCTCGGGCCCCGGGTGGAAGATGAGCGCCCACGCCAGGTCGACGACCGGGTCGCCGATACCCGCCATCTCCCAGTCCACGACGGCCAGCAGCCGGGGGGGCGACTCCAGCGCGAACAGTACGTTGTCGAGCTTGTAGTCACCGTGGCACAGGGCGCTCGGCTGGCCGGCGGGCCGGTGCGCACCCAGCCAGTCGGCCACGTTGTGGGCGGCCGGGAGCTCCCGACCACCGTAGGAGTCGAGCTGGGTGAGCCACCGGGTGACCTGGCGCGCCAGGTAGTCGTCGCCGTGGGCCAGGTCACCCAGGCCGCAGGCGTGCCAATCGACGGCGTGGATGGCCACGAGGGCGTCGACGAGCTCCTCGAGCGCCCGGCCGTGTAACTCGGGTGTCGCCGCCCATGCCTCAGGGACAGCCTTCAGAACGGGCTTCCCCTCGATGCGGTCCATCACGTAGAACGGCGCGCCGAAGACCTCCGGGTCGCCGCAGGCGACCACGGGTCGGGCGATGGGCACCGACGTGTCCTTGATGGCGTCGAGGATGCGGAACTCGCGCAGCACGTCGTGCGCCGTGGAGGAGCTGGCGTGCTTCGGCGCCCGTCGCAGCACCCACCGGTCGGGCCCGCGGTCGACGGCGAAGACCTCGCAGGAGCCGCCTCCGACCATGGGGGTGACCCGGAGGGGGATCCGGTCGCCCAGGGCATCGTCGAGATAGGCCTCCAGGAGCTCCTCGCTCATCGGACCACACCCACTCCGGCGAGGTCGAGCACCTCCGCCAATGCCCTGATCACGGCGTTGGGTTGGGCGCTTCCGGGGTCGGCACCCTCCCGAGGTGCCAGCCACGCCGTGCGCATGCCGAGCACTGCTGGCCCCTCGACGTCGTGTCGGAGACTGTCGCCCACGAAGAGCACGTGTTCCGGCACGACGCCCGCCTTGGTGACCGCCAGGCGGTAGATGGCGGGGTCCGGCTTGCAGGAGTCGGCCTGCTCCGAGCTCGTCCACGCATCGATCACGCCGAACAGGTCGAGGCGTTCGAGCATGGGCTCGAACTGCTCGTCGTCGATGTTCGACACGATCTGCACGTGGATTGACGACCGCTGCAGGGTGGCCAACGTCTCCAGGCAGTCGGGCCACAGCACGGCCTCCTCGATGGTGGCCCGGTACTGGCGATCGACGGCCTCGTCGGCGGTGGCCTCGTCGATCGTCCCGCCGAGGGCGACGGCGGTGGCGGCAAACGCGGCGCCGAACAGGGTGCGATGCGGGTAGGAAGCCTGCACCGCACGGCCCGGTAGGCCATCCCAATTCCCTGGCGGTTGGCCGCCCGCACCTCCCCGTCGGTGGCTTCGACGCCGGCTGCCCGGGCCACGAACCGCAGCTGGCGGAGGTACGCATCGCGGAGGGCCCGATCGTCGAACAGGGTGCCGGCGAAGTCGAAGAGGACAGCCCTCACGACACCCCGGCCTGGGTACGCAGCTCAGCCCATTTCTGTTCGGCGGACGGGCGGCGACTCGGGAGGTGCTCGGTCGGCCACCCTTCCACGGGCGTATAACCCTTGAGAAGGCTGCGGGCGAGGACCGACTTGTGGAGCTCGTCGGGGCCATCGCCGATCGGGCCGAAGCGGGTCGACCGGTACCACCCCTCGACCGGGAGGTCGCTCGAGTAGCCGAGGGCACCGCACACTTGGATGGTGCGGTCGAGTACGTCGAGGACGACCTTGGACACGTGGGCCTTGACCATCCCGAGGTCCGCGCGCACGGCGGCGGCACCGAACTTGTCCACCTTCCACGCCGTCTGGAAGGTCAGCAACCGTGCCGATTGGATTTCCATGTGGGAGAGGGCGATGTAGTCCTGG
The DNA here is from genome assembly GCA_963725275.1 of uncultured Acidimicrobiaceae bacterium. Taxonomy (GTDB): domain Bacteria; phylum Actinomycetota; class Acidimicrobiia; order Acidimicrobiales; family RAAP-2; genus Bog-756. Next base: position 7,539 of record CAVRXS010000003.1, read on the forward strand.
ATCATCTGGTGGTGTCCGAGGAGGTGGCCGTGGGAGCGCCGCGACACGGCCCGCTCGCACATGATGTCGAGCGACCGCTGCGCCTGTCCCAGCCAACGCATGGCGTGGTGGATGCGTCCCCCACCGAGTCGCTGCTGTGCGAGGACGAACCCCTCGCCGGGCTGCCCGACCAGGTGGTCGGCGGGCACGCGGCAGTCGCGGAACACGAGTTCGGCGTGGTTACCGATGCGGCCGTAGGCGGGGTCGGGGTGCGCCATCGTGCCGATGTCGCGCAGGATCTCCATGCCGGGCGTGCCCGTCGGGACGACGAACACAGACGCGTGGCGATGGGGCCTGCCTTCGGGGTTGGTCTCGGCGAACACGAGGACGATGTCGGCCACCGAGGCGTTGGTGATGAACCACTTGTGGCCGTCGATCACCCACTCGTCACCGTCCTTGGTGGCGGTCGTGCCAATGACGGTCGGGTCCGCCCCGGCAAGGAAGGGCTCGGTGAGGGCGAAGGCGCTGGAGATCTCGCCCCGCAAGTTGGGCCACAGCCAGCGGTCCTTCTGGGCATCGGTGGCACCGTGGGCCAGCAGCTCCATGTTCCCGCTATCCGGTGCTTGCACCCCGAAGATCGTCATCGACATCATGCAGCGGCCGATGATCTCGGACATCAGGGCCAGTTTGAGCTGACCCAGCCCCTCGCCGCCGAGCTTCGGGTCGAGGAAGGCGCCCCACAGGCCCTGGGCCTTGACCTGGTCCTGGAGGTGCACCTTGACCACGTTCCACTCATCAGTGGGCAGCTCGTCGAAGATGGGTTCGAGCGGGATCAGCTCTCGGTCGATGAAGGCCCGCATCCAGGCGAGCTGTTCCTCGAACTCTGGCTCCGTCTCGAAGTCCCATGCCATGTGCTGCTCCGGTCTTCCGTTGATTACAGTGTAATCTCACCGTGACAGTAGTACAGGCAACGAGTGGAGGCACACATGGAGCTCTCGAACGGTTCGGTCGCCGTAGTCACCGGCGCGGCGAGCGGCATCGGTGCGGCACTCGGACGGGCCTTTGCCGCCGCCGGATGCTCCGTCGTGTTGGCCGATGTCGACGCCGTCGCCCTCGACGCCGTGGCCGCCACCATGGAGGGGGAGGTCCTCACCGTCGTCACCGACGTGAGTGTCGCCGCGGACCTGGAGCACTTGGCTGAGGCCGCCTTCAACCGGTTCGGTGCCGTCCACGTCCTGTGCAACAACGCCGGGGTTTCGACGTTCAACCCGGTGGCTGCCCAATCGCTCGACGATTGGCGTTGGGTGCTGGGGGTGAACCTTTGGGGCGTGATTCACGGGGTGCAGGCCTTCCTGCCAAGGATGACGGCCCAGGGGCAACCTGCCCACATCGTGAACACGTCATCGCTGGCCGGTCTGGCGAGCGGCCTACCCTCGCTTGGCCCGTACAACGTCAGCAAGGTGGGCGTCGTCGCCCTCAGCGAGACCCTGCGCATGGAGCTGGCCATGGCCGGCTCGCCCGTCGGCGTCAGCGTGTTGTGCCCGGGCAGCACACCTACCCGGATCCTCGAGAGCGAGCGCAACCGGCCAGCGGAGCTCGGCAGCGAACTACGCGTGCCGGATGGCGACCTGATGAGCGATGCCGTGCGATCGGGATTCGATGGCCCGGGTGCTCGCACCGCCGCTGAAGTTGCGGGAGACGTGCTCGACGGAGTACGGGGCGGGCAGTTCTGGATCATCACCAGCGGTGAAATGCGTGAGCTGGTGTCGTCACGCTTCCACGAGATCGACGGCTCCACACCGCAAGCCTGACGAGACACAGACGGATTCGCAACGAACTTCGAGCGCGAATGGCAGAGTTGTGCTCCTGCACCCAGTGGTCAGCGGTCCTGCCACGATCAGTAATCGGGCATTCGCCCTAGAACATGCGCTTGGGGCTGCGCCAGGTCTACGTTCGCAGACCGGACGGGTCACCGGTTCTCGAATCCGTCTCGATTGCGATTGACGTCGGTGACGTGTCCTTCAGCTGGCTGCACCGAAAGCGCATGCGTTCGGATTTGAACCAGACGGACTCGTTCGACGAAGAGCCGCCGGCCCGGTTTCGATCGCCCACGAATCGCGCACGAAATCACCCATGGCGCGAGTCAGCCCGGGCACAAATCCAGGCTGACCTGTACTTTCGGGGTGGAGGTAATGGCAATATGTTCGAACCGCTCCGGGCCGCTCGCCATGGTGCCTGCCCTGGTCTAACGCGACGCACAACGCCCGGTTCAAGTCCGCTCAGGTCGCCGTCTACAGCCGCTGACGTGGTGGACCCCGTAGCCTTGGTCAGTAGTCGCCCGGCTTCCCCACAACAGACTTCGTGTCTGGGTCGCTCCTCCCTTCTGTGGTGTTAACTCACCCTTGTGACGACCGGCTAGCACCGTGGCGAGATTCCGAATGGCTGCCCACAATGAGGAAGGGGCGACAAATGCACGGTGCTCAGACCTAGACGGCATCAATACGGCTACGCAGGCGTTGAAAGGCGGCGAGTGGGACATGGGCGGTCTCGGGATTGGGTTCTCATGAGAGCAGCCTGGTACTGGTGGCGAGCCACTTGGCTACGAACCTGGCGCTCGATGGTGGTCATTGTCTTGCTGTGCGGAATCCTCGGCGCAGTAGCTCTCGGGGCGCTTGCCGGCGCTCGCCGTACGGAATCTGCCTACGGGCGATACCTGGGTTCCATCAACGCCAGCGATGTCATGGTCAACATCCCGTCGCCGGACACCACGCTCATCTCGAGGATCGCAGCTCTTCCAGGCGTTCGCGCGAGCGCTGCCTGGGAGGGATTGTCTGCGTTTCCGGTCGTCCACGGGCACGTGAACGACTCTTTCCTCACCGGGGCGTTAGAGGGGAGCATCGACGGCGAGTTATTCACACAGGACGTCATGTCTGTCGTGACGGGGCGACTGCCCCGACTCGGCTCGACCGACGAGATCGCCCTGACGGCCGGCGTGGCGCGGCTCTTCGGGGTGGGCGTCGGGGGAAAGGTCACCTACGAGTTCGTGAACCCGCTCTCCCAGGCACCCGAGGCCCCGGGCTACTCCACCTATGTTGTGACCGCGATAGTCGATCCCCCGCCGGCGCTCGTCGACCAGTTCGACCAGGTCGACGCCGCTGTCCTGCCCCCGGCGGCCACTGCCCGCCTTCGCGACGAGATTGCGTTCTCATGGGTCGGACTACGACTGGACAAGGGCAACGCCGGCACCCCCGCCCTCCAGTCGGAGCTGACGCGTCTTGCCACACGCGTCGGCGGTGGCTACACCTTCGCCGTCCGGCAGCTGAACACCGTCCACCAACAGGTCCAAGACGCCATCCGGCCCCAGGCTGTTGCCCTCGGAGTCTTCGGAGCCCTGGCGGCTCTGGCGCTGCTGGTGCTCGTGGGCCAGAGCCTGGCCCAGTTCGTTGACCGTTCTGCCTCCCAGCTCGGCGTCCTGCGAGCACTAGGCCTTACCAGAACTGAAGCTGCATTCGCATGCGGCCTTGGTGGCGCCATCGCCGTGGTCGCTGGCATCGCAATCGCCGTGGTCGGTGCACTTGTTTTGTCGCCACTGGCCCCAGTGGGACCCGTAAGGCAGTTCGACCCGGTACGCGGCCTCCAATTCGATGTCACCGTCCTCTCCGGCGGCGGACTCCTCTTCGTCGCGGTGTTGCTGGCGCTACTGGCTTTCGTGGCGTGGCGGTCTGCGCGTCTGACAGACAGGGCCGCTGCTCAGCACCCCTCGGCCATCGCCCAAGCCGCGACCTCCTCCGCACTTCCCACACTGGCAGCGCTCGGTGCCCGCTACGCGCTGGAACCGCCCCCCGGCGGGCGTCGCGCAACGGTGCGCGCCAACTTGCTGGGGTCGGTCGTCGCTGTCACCGCCGTGGTCACCGCGGTGGTCTTCGGGGCCAGCTTGAACGGCTTGGTCACCCATCCAGCCCGCTATGGCTGGAATTGGGATGTCCTCATCCAGTCACAGGGCGGGTACGGAAGCTTCCTGCCCAACGATGTGAACGCCTCAACTTTGGGGGATGGAGACGGAATAGTCGATCATTTGATGGCCGACCAACCGGGGATCAGAGGCTGGTCTACGTTCGGCTTCACTCAGCTGCCAATCGACGGGAAATCGGTCCCGATCCTCGGGCTGGCCACCCACGGCGGAGGGGTGGAGCCACCGACGGTCTTCGGACATCCCATCACCGGTGCCCACGCCGTCGAGCTCTCGGGTCAGTCCATCAATGGTCCAGACGAAATCGAACTCGGTGCGACCACTCTCCGCCAGCTTGGCAAAGTCGTGGGCAACACCGTGGACGTAGGTACGGGCCCGACCGCTCGCAGGATGACCATCGTGGGCATTGTCACTCTTCCATCGATCGGGGTCCAGCTTTCAGACCACGTGTCGCTGGGGCGTGGCGCAATGCTGCCCGAGAGCACCCTCTTGGCCATTGAGGATCTCAACGCGCTGAACCCCGACCCCGCGGAAGCCTTTTCGGCCATGCCTTCGACCCTCGCGATCGACCTGGATCCGAGCACGAGACCTGGAGCACTCCTGCGTCAGATCATTGCCGCCGATCCGGGCGACACTCCAGGGGGGATCTACCAGCAGCCGCGAGTACTCGGGGCAGCAATCGTCAACGCCGGACAGATGGGCGGACAACCCCTGACTCTGGCTGCTGCCCTTGGAATAGCGGTGCTCATCTTCCTGTCTGCCGCGGTCGTGACCAGCACCCGCCGGCGGCGGCGAGAACTGGCTGTGCTCCAGGCGCTCGGTTTCACCCATCGTCAACTGCGGACCGTCATCGCATGGCAGACCATCACGCTCCTCGTCATTGCCGTCTCTGTCGGGTTGCCACTCGGAATTGTCGCCGGTCGCTCGGCATGGACTGGCTTCGCCACGTCGCTCGGAGTGGTCCCCGTGACCGTGGTCCCCCTTGGGGCGCTGGTCCTCGGTCTGCTCGTCCTGGTGAGCGCCGGCACCATCTTGACCGCCGTTACCGCTGTTATTGCAACCAACATCGAGCCGGCGGTTGCATTGCGCTCCGAATAAGAACGCTGACTCGTGCTGCTGACGGGACGCACCGGATACGGGTCGGGATCGCGGTTTCAAGTCCGCTCAGCCCGCCGCGAGCGATCGGACCCCGACTTGACCCTGAGCGGGCACCACTCGCGAAATCTGCCAACAGAGGCCAGTGGAGGTGAGCGGACTCGAACCGCCGACTTCTACATTGCGAACGTAGCGCTCTACCAGCTGAGCTACACCCCCGGGGTACCCGAAAGAGTAGTCCGGCGCACCGCTTCCGTAGCCACCCGGGATCTCGACCGATCCGGCAGTCCGAACCTGGGCTCAGGGTGTTGTCGTGGTGGTCGTCGTCGGCGGAACGGTGGTCGTCGTGGTGGTGGACGGCGGCTCGGTCGTCGTCGTTGACGGCGGCTCGGTCGTCGTCGTGGACGGCGGTTCGGTCGTGGTCGTGGAGGTCGACGAGGTGGAGGCCGAGCCCGACTTGGACGCCGATCCGGCCTTGCCCTTCAACCCCGCTACCGGCGGAGATCCAGTCGATGCCGCCCCCGTCGGCGCGGAGAACGACCACACCGCCGTGGCGCAGTCGGCCGGTTGGCTGGCGATGACCACGTCCACCCCTGGCAGCGAGCTGTACGTCCACACTTGCAGGGGCTGGCCGCTCTGGAGGCAGGCGAGGGCCGGGTCGGTGGTGCCGATGCCGCTCAGGGTCCCGACCAGCTGCTGGGTGCCTCCCGACGGCGGTGGTTCGATCGGGGTCAGGGGGAGGTTGGCCACCCCGTCGTAGGTACCCAGGGTGATGAAGCCGTAGCCGGGGGGTGGCAGCGGGCCGGACAGTAGGTCCTTTGCGGCAGGCGCGTTCCCGAGGAGGGCGGCGATCATCGCCGGGTTGTTCCCGTCCATGCCCAACGCCCAGATGCCAACCCCGGCGATGTGGAAGAGGCTGGCCAACTCGGCTTTGAGAGCCAGCGACGTGGGGTCGTCGAAGTAGGTCTCGTGCCACTGGGTACCGACCAGATAGGAGGTCCACGCGGTCTGGGTGACCGGGTCCCAGTAGGTCGGATGACCCGAGGTAGAGATGACCGCGTCACTCAGGGGCGCCTCTCCCCCGGTCGCCTGCGCGGTACTCGAGCCGTTCGTGGTCGGCCAGTCGTAGCCGTAGAAGGGAACGCCGAGGATGATCTTCTGGGCGGGCACGACGGCGGTGAACTCCCGGAGGGCCTGCAAGTCCGTGTAGCCGTTCCCCGCGAGCAGCGGAGCGGTCGGGCTGGGTTGGGCGGGGTCGTTCATGTCGTAGGCCATGACGAAGAAGGCGTCGACCGCCGGGGCAAGCGCGGCGACATCGTAGAAGCTCCCGGGGTCTCCTGCCGCGCTGGCGTAGGTGGCCATGCTGACCTGCCAGTGCGGATCGGTCGCGTGGAGAGCCGCCGAGACATGGGTGATGAGGGCGGTGAGCCCTGCCCGATCGGCGCTTCCCTCTCCTTCGAAATCGAAGTTGACGCCGTCGAGCGACTTCGCGGACACCGCTGCGATCGAGCGCGGCGGACAGCCGCCCGGCTGCACTCGGGTCGGAGGTGATCTGGTCGAGCGCGGACTGGCTGAAGCAGGTGACCGTGAGCACGACCCGGTCCCCGGCTGCATGGGCGCGGTTCACGAGGTCGACCAGGTCCTGGCTCTCGTACCCGTTCCAGCCCGAACCGCTCTCGTCGAGCGAGCCGTCGCCGTTGGCGTCGATGCTGAAGTAGGCCAGGGTGGTCAGGTCCTGGACATCGAACCCGGACGACTCGGGCAACGTCCAGTACGGGGCGTAGCCGAAGACCTCGTGGGACTGCAACGGCGGGGCTCCCGCCAGTGAGGGCGGTGCGGGCTCCGGTGCGGAGGTCGCCGCGGCCAGATGGGAGGGCGGGTGGACGAAGGCCTGGGCGCTGTTGCCCGCCCCGCGACCGTCCGTGATGGTGATGGAGGGTCTCGGGCTTCCTCCAGCGGAGGGCTGGAACGTCGAGGTGGTCCCGCCGGTGAACAGTGCGAGCGCGGCGAGGGTGCCCAGCACCGGCACCACACGGTGACGGGCCCAGGCCGGCAGGAGACCGTTGCCCGCTCCCTCGGCCGACGCATCGGCGGTTCGTCTGGCGTGTGCATGTTTGGGAAAGGCACGTGGGCGAGCGCGGTGCGACCGGAGTCGACTGCGGCCAGCAGCGGGGCGATCTCGCCGGCGGAACCGACGAACTGCCAGGTACCGGCCTCCCCCATCCACCAGTCCTCGGAGACCTCGATCGTGACGACCTGTACGGTCGCACCGTCGGGAAGGCGGACCGAGCGGTCGGCAGACACCTGCTCGACGGCCGACCATGGCACGAGCGCGGGGACCTCCACCTCGGGACCGTCCGGTCCGCTGATCAGGAGACCCTGCTCTCCGGTACGGATCACGGTGGGCGCCCCGAGGTGTTGTGGGGAGAGCTCGACCGGGTCAGGGTCGTCCGCGGCCACCCCCGTCACGTCAGGGGGTAGGTCCACCACACCGCGGACGACGACGTCCACCTCACGGGCGGCGGGACGGGGCGGGCGGCGGAAGGATCTCATGGCTGATCGTCGCGACGGCACTGCCGGGCCGCCGCCGATCTCGGCAGTGTTGACCCGTTTCAGTGGTCAATCTACCACTCTGCGTGTTAATTGACCAGGGGTGATGCGGATTTCGGCGGCACCGCCCAGGGGGCGACGGCCTCCGCCAGGCTGCTCCGGAGGTCACTGTAGACGACCCTCGCGTGAGCCCGCAGTCGGGCCGACCCTCAAGGTTCCGCCCGGGAAACCGACAATTACCCTGCGGCCCGAAATCCATGACGCAACCGAAGTGGGTACCGACATGACGCCAGCAGGACGCAGCATTCGAGCAGCAGATCCCGCAGCGTGATCTTCGTCGAAGGCTTCCGCCTCCTCTTCGTCCTGGCCGGCGCGGTCACCGGTTTCGAGATCGGCCGGTCGTCCGGCTCCGGGGGGACCGCAGCGGTGGCCGGCCTCCTGCTCGGTGCCGGCATCAGCTATGTCCTCGGCGGGATCGCCGGCCGGCTGCTCGACAAGGGGCTCCAGCGGGCCATCTTCCAGTTCCGCAACACCCCTCCGGGCGAGGTGTTCGCCGCATCGAACGTGTCGATGACCGGGATGCTGCTCGGGCTGGTCCTCGGGCTCCCGTTGATGGTGCTCGTCCGCTCCGGGTATGCCTTCATCGTCACCGCGGGGCTGGCCTGGGTACTTGCGAGCCTCGGGTGGCGACTCGGCTCGGTCAAGGGACGCCAGATCGTGGCCGCGATCGGCCTCTCTCGTATCCTCTCTCCCACGGTCAGTCCGCCCGAGGGCCACGCCCTCCTGGTCGACGGCTCGGCCATCATGGACCGCTTCCTGCTCGTCCTCGGCCGGTCCGGGCTCCTGCCCGGTGGTCTCGTGATTCCGCAGTTCGTCGTAGACCACGTGCGCTCGGTGGCCGAGTCTCCCGATCCGGTCAGCTCGCGGCGGGCCCGTCGCGGACTCGAGGCATTGGAAGCGCTCCGGGAGATGTCCGTCGCCGTCCACATCGCCCCGGACGAGGTTCCCGAGGTCGACGACCCGACGGTCAAACTGCTCACGGTGGCCCGCCGAACCGGATTGCGGATCGGGACCTGCTCGACGACCGTCATCGAGGCGGCCGCGACCTGGGAGCTCGCCACGATCAACCTGCACACGGTCGCCAGCGAGCTCTCGCCCGACCACCTCCCCGGTGAGCGGTTGGTGATCACGCTGGTCAAGGAGGGTCGTCAGGCACGCCAGGCGGTGGGGTACCTGCCCGACGGCGACATGGTGGTGGTCAACGACGCCACCCATCTGATCGACCAGGGCCCCGTTGGCGTCGCGGTGCTCTCCACCCGTCCGACCAGTCAGGGCGTCATGGTCTTCGCCAAGCTCGCCGACGACCCGCTCGTCAACGAGCCGGAGGTGGACCCCCCGATCCGGTCCGTCAGGTCGAGAGGGTCCGTCCTCTCCTGACCCTGGTACCTGCCCCGCCGGCGGGTCCCGGTCCGGCGGGCCGGGCTACTCGAGCCCGACCCACCTCCGGGGCGATCAGGAGATGATGGCGACGACCTGCCCGGTCAGCGGAGTCCCGGCCTCCGAGCCGAGGTACGACGTACCCAATGCGTAGACCGTGCCGTTGGTGTCGGTGAGCCAGTAGCCACCGATCGAGCTCGGAGCCATACCCACGATGGGTGCGGCCGGGTGCGAAGCACCGAGCGACCCGTCGAAGGGTGCGTCGCCGTAGTTGAAGATCCCACCGTCCGAGGCGACGAGCCAGTAGCCATTGCCGTCGGCGGTCGAGGCCATGCCCACGATGGGCTTGTTGAGATGTACGGCACCGGTCGAGCCATGGAAGTGGGCGTCGCCGAAGGCGAAGATGCCGCCGTCCGAGGCGACGAGCCAGTAGCCCTTGCCGTCGGCCGTCGAGGCCATGCCCACGACCGGCTGGTTGAGCGGGTGTGCACCCATCGAGCCGTAGAAGTGGGCGTCGCCGTAGGCGAAGATGCCGCCGTCCGAGGCGACCAGCCAGTAGCCCTTGTTGTCGGGCGTCGAGGCCATGCCGACGATCGGCTTATTGAGGGCGATATTGCCGGTCGAGCCGTAGAAATGGGCGTCTCCATAGGAGAAGATCCCACCGTCGGAAGCGACCAGCCAGTAGCCCTTGCCGTCGGACGTGCTGTTTCCCCCGACGATCGGCTTGTTGAGCTTGATCGATGCCGTCGAACCGTATGCCAGCACGTCACCCTGGGCGAAGACCCCTCCGTTCGCGGTGATGAGCCGGAACCCGGCTGGGCTGGTGAACGGCAGCGCGGCGAGCGTGACCGCGTTGGACGGGGCCGATGCTGCCCCGGTGCCCACGCTGTTGGTCGAGGCCACGGTGAACGTGTAGGGCACGCCGGTCTGGAGACCCACCACGTTGCCCGACGTGACCGGGCCCACCGACGTCGTACCGACTGCGGTCCCACCCTGGTAGGCGGTGATCACGTTGCTCGTGATCGGTGCACCGTTGGTCGACCCGGGCGTCCAGGAGACCGTCGCGTAACCGCCACCGGTCGGCCCCACGGTCGCGCTCGCCCCGCTCGGTGCGTCCGGTGCCGCTGCCTTCCCGTTGAGGTCGACGAAGGCCGCTGGCTGGACCTTGACCGGCGAGGCGCTGATCAACGGGGTCGTGCTCCCGGCGGGCAGCACGGGGATGGTGTCCCCGGTCGCGCTCCCCGGGGGGCCCGGCAATCCGGTCTGGGGCGGGCCTGCGACCGGCGTCGGTGGCCCGGTCCAACCGGTCACGAGGCAGTTGCTCGGCCCGTCCCCGATGGCTCCGCCGAACGTGACGAGGCCCTCGGCGGTGAACTCGTTGGCGCTCACCAGCCCGATGCCGGCGGTGCCGCCGGCCGTTCCCTTGGTGGTGAAGACGTTCCCCGTGGTGACCGTAGTGCTGAACTCGGTGGTCGCACCCCAGCTGACGGCGGCGGCGTCCCCTGTCGTTGCCGCCGCAGTGGTCGGCAAGCTGATGGTGATCGAGTCGTTGTTCGCGGCCACGGTCACAACGGTTGCGGCCTGCTGGAGCCCGGCCTGGCCCGAGGCGAGGCCGTCGCCGACCTTGATGCCCGCGAAGCCCGCGCCGGTAGTGGTGAGGGTGGTCGAGGCGTTGCCCCAGGTCACGGTCCCGGGTGTGGTGCCTCCGCCGTCCGCCTTGTTCAGGGTCGGCGTCTTCAAGACGTAGGTGCCGGTGGCGTGGCCGTCGGTCGAGCCGATGTTCTCCTGCCACTGCAGGCTGGAGGTTCCGCTACCGAGACCATTCTCGTAGATGGCCGCGATGAACGCACCGACGAGCGTGGTGGTGGCGGTGCCGGTGAACCCGAACTTCACACCGGTGGGCGCAGCCGAGTCGACGGTCGTGTTGCCCAGGAGGGTCGTGATGAACGGCGCGGCGACACCTGACTGGAACCCGGTCGTGCAGTCGGCCTCGTAGGAGATGGCCGGGGCGGTCGGGTTGTTGAGGGGAAGGTTTGGCACGGCGTCGGCTGTCGACGGGGCCACGAGCGCGATGCCCACACTGGCGACGGCCAGCGCGCTCACGCCGGCGAGCGACCCGAGGACCGTCCTGGCGCGGCCGGCTCGGCGACCGGGCACCGTCCCCGATCCTTCATGTCCATCGAGTGAACGGGACCTGCTCATAGATCAAACCCCCCGGATTCGTCTGGCAACACGTCCTTCGAGCACCACTGCCTTCCCCGGTGCGGGACATGGATCACATCTGTGATCAAGGCGACGGTACGGGATGGACCTGCGGCATTGCAATGTATTCCACTCACAGTGGAATGCTACCCACTGTCAGTGTTATTCTACGCCTCTCGGACCGCAGTTACCAGCTTGGCCAGGGTGTCCTTTGCGTCGCCGAAGAGGAGGGTGGTCTTCTCGTCGAAGAGCAACTCGTTGTCGATGCCGGCGAAGCCGGGTCGCATCGAGCGCTTGAGGAAGACCACGTTCTGGGCCTCGTCGGCATTCACGATCGGCATCCCGTAGATGGGGCTCCCCGGGGTGGTCTTGGCCGCCGGGTTGACGGTGTCGTTGGCGCCGACCACGAGGGCCACGTCGGCCGTCGACATCTCGGGGTTGGCCTCGTCCATCTCCTTCAGTTCGTCGTAGGGGACGTTCGCCTCGGCCAGGAGCACGTTCATGTGCCCGGGCATGCGGCCGGCCACCGGGTGGATCGCGTAGAAGACCTCCACGCCGCGCTCCATGAGCAGATCGGCCAGCTCGCGCACGGTGTGCTGCGCCTGGGCCACCGCCAGTCCGTAGCCGGGGATGATGACCACCTTGCGGGCGTAGGCGAGGAGGACCCCGATGTCCTCCGGCGTCCCCGAGCGGACCGTCCGGGTCTCGCCGGTGCCGTCGGCACCGGCCCCTGCGGTGACCACGGAACCGAAGGCACTGAACAGCACGTTGGCCAACGACCTGCCCATGGCCTTGGACATCATCCGGGTCAGCAGGATGCCCGAGGCGCCGACCAGGGTGCCGGCGATGATGAGCAGGTTGTTGTCGAGGGTGAATCCCGACGCCGCCACCGCGAGCCCGGTGAAGGAGTTGAGCAGGGAGATGAGGACGGGAACATCGGCACCGCCGATCGGGAGCACGAAGATGACCCCGAGGACCAGCGAGAGCAGGGCCGTGGCGACCAGCAGCGGGACGTCGCCGGTCACGATGGTGCCGACGGCCAGGCCCACCAGTGCCAGGCCGACGATCGCGTTGATGCCCTGTTGGCCCGGATAGGTGATCGGCCGCCCGGTCATGAGCTCCTGCAGCTTGGAGAAGGCGATCGCGCTGCCGGAAAAGGAGACACACCCGATGAGCACCCCGAGCACGACCTCGACCAGGTGGTAGGTCGCCGGCTTGGTCGGGTCCTCGATGAGGAAGTAGAGGATGGAGATGAGGGCGGCCGCACCACCGCCGACCCCGTTGAAGATGGCCACCAGCTGGGGTATCGCGGTCATCTTGACCCGGCGCGCGGTAGGCACCGCGATCGCCGCGCCGAGGGCCATGGCCACAAAGGTCAGGACGAGGTTGAGGGTGTGGGCACGGACGGCGGGATAGGCAAAGGTGACGCCGACCGCCATTGCAGCGACGGCGGCCCCGAGCAGATTGCCGTTGCGGGCGTGCTTGGGTGAGCTCAGTCCCTTGAGGGTGAGGATGAACCCGACTGCGGTCAGCAGGTAGACGAGATCGATCCAGTCGTCGAGCGTCACTCGGGACCGCCCTCGACCTCGGTCTCCGCGTTGCCGGCCTTCGCAGCCCGGTCGGCCGGCTTGGCCTTGAACATCTCGAGCATCCGGTCGGTGACGACGAACCCGCCCACGATGTTGAGGGTTGCCAGCAGTACGGCGAGGAAGCCGAGGACGATCTGCGTCGTGCCGTGGGCGTCCCCCATGATGATGATGGCCCCGACCAGCACGATCCCGTGGACCGCGTTGGAGCCGGACATCAGCGGTGTGTGCAGGATGCTCGGCACGCGGTTGATCACCTCGTTGCCGACGAACGCTGCGAGGACGAAGATCGTGAAGAACTCCAGGACCCCGGTGCTCATGAGCGCGCCTCCTCGGACCCGCCTGCACCGGTCGGACCCGCCGCTCCCCCGAGTCCGGGTGCGGCAGGGCCCTCCAGGCCGAGCGCCTCGGCTGTGGGCGCGTGGACGATGCGGCCGTCCCGGACCACGCAGGTGCCGGCCACGATCTCGTCCTCGAAATCGGGGGCCAGCTCGCCGTCCTTGACCAGGAGCCCGAGGAAGTTGGCGACATTGCGCGCGAAGAGGAAGCTGGCGTGGGTCGGCATCGAGGCCGGCGGGTTGGCCATGCCGACGACAGTCACCCCGTCCACCAGGACGTCCTCACCGGCCACCGACAGCTCGCAGTTGCCACCCGAGTCCACGGCGATGTCGACGATGACCGCTCCCTCGGACATGCTCCGCACCATCGCCTCGGTCACCAGCACCGGCGCCCTGCGCCCCGGGATCTGGGCTGTCGTGATCACCACGTCCGAAGCGGCAACTTCGGCGGCCAACAGCTCCTGCTGCCTGGCAAGGGTTTCAGCGGACTGCTCCTTGGCGTAGCCGCCGGTACCCTCCTGGGCTTCGAGGCCGAGCTCCACGAACTTTGCGCCGAGGCTCTGCACCTCTTCTTTGGCCGCGGCGCGCACGTCGTAGGCGCGGACCGCCGCGCCGAGCCGGCGGGCGGTCGCAATGGCCTGCAGGCCCGCGACACCGGCCCCCATCACCAGGACCTTTGCCGGCGGCACCGTCCCCGCCGCGGTCATGAACATCGGGAAGAACTTGTCGAGGTGGACGGCGGCCGACAGGCCGGCGCGGTACCCGGACACCGTGGCCTGTGATGAGAGGGCGTCCATCGACTGGGCCCGGCTGATCCGCGGCAACAGGTCGAGGCTGTAGACTGTGGCCCCCTTGGCCGCCAGCGCCTGCACCACGTCGGGTGCGGCCAGTGGCTGGAAGAAGCTGATCGTCGAGACGCCCTCGGGCAGTGCGGCGACGTCGCCCATGGTCGGTGGTTGCACCCGTGCGGCGACTGCGGCGCCGGCCACCGCCGAAGCGGCGTCGTCGACGACCGTGGCCCCGGCCTCCCGGAACTCCTCGTCGGCGAAGCGGGCGGCCGAAGCCGCCCCGGACTCGACGACGACGTCGACCCCGGTCTTGACGAGCCTGGCGGCCACCTCCGGCACGATCGCCACGCGGCGTTCCCCCGGGGTCGACTCCTTGACCACAGCGAGTTTCACGGCCAGAGGTATACAGCCAATCGGGGATGCGGACCACCCGCATTGCCCGATGGGGTGGGAGCCCTGCGACGGCGCGCCTGGTCCCTGGCACCGGGAACTGCGGCGTGCCGATCGGACGGACGCTCTCCCCGGGGCGGCGCCCCGTGCTCAGCTGGCGGTGTCCAGCGGCCCCGGGTGGGCGGTGCTGTCCAGCAGCGACTCGACGGACAGGGGCTCGTCGTCGCCACGGACCACGGTGCGCACCTCGGCGAGGGAGAACACCGGGACCTCGGGCCCCCTGGCGAAGACCAGCACCTCTTCACCCGAGATGGGCCGGGCGAAGAAGAACCCTTGCGCAGCGTCGGCCCCGAAGGCCCGGACGATCTCGACCTGCTTGGGCGTCTCCACGCACTCGACGATGGCCGACATCCCGAGGGAGTGCGCCATGTGGATGACCGTCTCGACCACCAACCGGTTGATGCCCTGGTTCGACTCCAGGCCGGCGATGAACGACCCGTCGATCTTGACCGTGCTGATGGCATGCCGCTTGAACGGCTCGAACGAGGACCAGTTCGTCCCGACGTCGTCGACCGAAAGCTGGACGCCCATGTCCGAGAGGTTCTGGAGGTCGGCGGCGGCAACCGCGTCGACCACCGCGTCCTCGGTGACCTCGATGTTGAGTTGACCGCTACGGAACCCGGTCTGGTCGAGCGCCCGGGCCACCGCCTTGGACACCTCGCCGCGCCGCAGCTGCTCGACCGTGCAGTTGACCCCGAGCTGGATGCTCGGCGACCAGCGGCAAGCCTCCTCGCAGGCTTCGGCCACGATCCACCGGGTGAGGGGACCGATGTCCCCGCTGGCCTCGGCAGCCGGGATCAGAAGGTCCGGGGAGATCCGCCCCTCGGTCGGGTGGCGCCACCGGACGAGCGCCTCCATCCCGAGCAAACGCCCAGTGGAGAGATCGATCACGGGCAGGTACTCGAGGTAGGGCGCGCCGAGCAGGGAGAACGTCGCCTCCGGGTGGGTCAGCACGACCCGATCCGGTTTCGCCGACATCGTTCGGTGCCGCCCTCCTCGGGGGCGGAAGCATGTTCTCGGGCCACGACCGGTGCATCGGCCAGATCAGGGGCGAACTTGAGCCGTTCTTCGTGGTCTTCCCGCAGGTGGGAGCAGCCAAGGCCACGCCGCCGGGTGGCCGCGTGGGAGGTCGCCGAAGCGCGCTCACCGGGCGGTTCCGGCGACCCCTTCGAGCGCGGTGAGAAAGGGGGGCCGTTCCCCCCCTCCGTGGGCGACCAGGTTGGCGCCGGTCACATAGGACGCCAGTGGCGAGGTCAGGAACAGGCAGATCCCTGCGATGTCGGCCGGGGTGGCGAACCTCCCGAGCGGGACGGTGGCGGCAATCGCGGCCATCCCGGCGGGTCCGCCATAGTGCTCGTGGGCCCCCTCGGTGGCCACCATGCCGGCACTCAGGGCGTTCACCCGGACCTTCGGCGCCCACTCGATGGCGAGCGACTGGGTCAGGTTGATGAGTCCCGCCTTGGCCGCGCCGTAGGCGGCGGTGCCGGGCGAGGGCCGCAGGCCGCTGACCGAGGAGATGTTGACGATCGAGCCCCCCTCGTCCTGGGCCTGCATGACCGCGTTGGCGGCTTGGGCGCAGTACAGGGGGCCGAGGAGGTTGAGGCCAACGATCGACGCGGTGAAGCGCGGCGACGCGGTCGCCGCGTCCCGGGCCGGCGAGCCGCCCGCGTTGTTGACGAGTGCGTCGACCCGGCCGAACCGGGCCACTGCGGCGTCGACCACAGCAGCGGCCTGCTCGGCGTCGCGAACATCGGCGACGAGGAACTGGGCGCGGCGCACCGTCCCCGAGCGATCCTCCGCGGCGGGCAGTGCGTCTCCGGTCACCTCGGTGCGCCCGCAGACGAGCACGTCCGCGCCGGCACCGAGGAACCCCTCAGCGATCCCGCGCCCGACGCCCCTCGCCCCGCCGGTCACCACGACCACCTGCCCCGTGCAGTCGAAGGTGCCGGTCCGGCCCGGGTTGCCCTCTGGTGCCACTGCTGCCTCCCTGGTTCCGACTGGTACTGTCCTGACGCTGTATCAGATCACGATCAGATCACGCTGCGTGCGTGGCTGCCCGCCTGCCCGCCGGTACGACCCGGGCGGTCGTGGCCCGCACCGCTCGGCCACCGGAGCAGTCCATGCCCATCACCACCCGTCAGCCACGACCCGGCGTCGCCGAGGTGGTCATCGATCATCCCCCGGTGAACGCCCTGGACGTGGCCGGCTGGTTCGGCCTGGCCGAGGCCGTCCTGGCAGCCGGCCGGGTGCCGGACACCCGCGTGGTGATCGTCCGGGCCGAGGGACGCGGCTTCTGTGCCGGGGTCGACATCAAGGAGATCAACGAGCGGGGCGACGAGGCGCTCGTCGGCGCAAACCGGGGGTGCTTCGCCGCCTTCGCCGCCGTCTACGAGTGCGAGGTCCCGGTGATCGCCGCCGTGCACGGGTTCTGCCTCGGCGGAGGGGTCGGCATCGCCGGGAACGCCGACATCGTGGTGGCCTCGGAGGACGCCACGTTCGGGCTCCCCGAGGTCGACCGCGGTGCGCTCGGCGCGGCGACCCATCTCGCCCGCCTGGTTCCCCAGCACCGCATGCGTGCAATGGTCTACACGGCCGAGGTGGCCACCGCTGCGGAGCTCCACCACTACGGGTCGGTCCTCCGGGTGGTGCCCCGCGAGCAGCTGGTGGATGCCGCCTACGAGGTGGCCGACGGGATCGCGTCGAAGAGTCCGACCATCATCCGGCGCGCCAAGGAGTCCCTCAACGGGATCGACCCGGTCGACGTGAAGCGGAGCTACCGCTTCGAACAGGGGTTCACCTACGAGTTGCACGTGGCCGGCGTCGCAGACGAGCAGCGGTCCGCATTCGTCGAGAAGCGCGCCGCCGACACCACACGATGAGCGGGCCGACACCGAAGGGCAGTAGGCACGCCGGGAGGACGGCGGTGCACGGTGGCTGACAAGCGCCTCGACCTCGACGCGTTCGTCGGCGAGCTGCGTAGCGGCATGACCCTCGGCATCGGCGGCTGGGGGTCGCGCCGCAAGCCGATGGCAGCGGTGCGGGCAATCCTCCGCTCGGACCTCACGGACCTCACGATCGTCTCCTACGGGGGCCCCGACGTCGGTCTGCTCTGCGCGGCGGGAAAGGTCGCCTCGGTCGTCTACGGGTTCGTCACGCTGGACTCGATCCCCACCGACCCTCACTTCAAGGTGGCCCGCCAGACCGGAGCGGTCGGGGCCACGGAGCTCGACGAGGGCATGTTCTATCTCGGCCTCCTCGCCGCGTCCCAGCGCGTCCCCTTCCTACCCACCCGGGCCGGACTCGGGTCCGACGTGCTCCGGCTCGACCCGTCCCTGCGCACGGTCACCTCCCCCTACGACGACGGCGAGGAGCTGGTGGCCGTCCCGGCCATCCGCCTCGACGCGGCGGTCGTGCACGTGAACCGTGCCGACCGCACCGGGTCCGGTCAGATCCTTGGACCCGACCCCTTCTTCGACGACCTCTTCCTCGGCGCGGCGGAGCGTCGGTTCGTGACGACCGAGCGGATCGTGGGGACCGATCGCCTCGCGGCCGAAGGGCCACTCCAGAGCCTGTGCATCAGCCGCCTGCTCACCGACGGCGTCATCGAGACTCCGGGCGGCGCGCACTTCACCGCCTGCGTGCCCGACTACGGACGCGACGAGGCATTCCAACGCGAGTACGCGGCCGCCGCCGCGGACCCCGAGGCCTGGCGGGCCTTCAGCACGCACTACCTCGAGGTCGACGAGCGGGGCTACCAGGAGGCCGCACGGCCGGCGACTGCGGCGGGTGCGACACCATGACCGGGACCGCGGCCGCGGGCGACGGCGGCGAGAGCGGGGTGTCCAGGTCCGAATACTGCGCGATCGCCTGCGCCGAGGTGTTCCGCGGCGACGGCGAAGTCATGGCAAGCGCCTTCGGGACAGCCCCCGCGCTCGGGGCACGACTGGCCCGGCTCACCTTCGCCCCCGATCTGGTGCTCACTGACGGCGACGCCGCACTCATCGACGGGGCGCCGCCGCTCGGAGCCGCCCCTGAGTCGCTGGTGCTCGAGTCGCACATGCCGTACCGCCGGGTCTTCGACGTGGTGTGGTCCGGCAGGCGCTCGCTCATCATGATGGCCTCGCAGATCGACCGGACCGGCAACCAGAACATCAGCGCCATCGGCGACTGGGCCCGCCCCAAGGCCCAGCTGGTCGGGGTCCGGGGCGCCCCCGGCAATACGGTCAACCACCCGACGAGCTACTGGGTCCCCAACCACTCGACCCGGACCTTCGTCGAGCAGGTCGACGTCGTCTCCGGTGTCGGGTATGCGCGGGCCGCGGCGGCCGGCCCGGCGGCCACCCGCTTCCACGAGATCCGCCGGGTGATCTCCAATCTCGGGGTGTTCGACTTCGAGACGCCCGACCGGGTCATGCGCCTGCGCTCCGTGCATCCGGGGGTCGGCGTGGACGAGGTGGTCGAGGCCACCGGCTTCGCCCTGGTCATCCCCGAGGAGGTGCCTGAGACCCGGCTCCCGACTCCCGAGGAGCTCTCTCTCATCCGGACCGTCCTCGATCCGTCGGGCCTGCGGGACCGGGAGGTCCGGGGGTGAGTCAGCCCGACGGCGCGCCCGGTCCTGGACACCCGGCGCTGCACACCCGCTTCTGCGACCTGGTCGGTGTCCGCTACCCGATCGTCCAGACCGGGATGGGCTGGGTCGCCGGCCCGAGCCTGGTGGCGGCCACCGCCGAGGCCGGTGGGCTCGGGATCCTGGCCTCGGCAACGATGACTCTCGCCGAGCTCGGGGCGGCCGTCGCCGAGGTGCGGTCGCGGACCGACCGGCCCTTCGGGGTCAACATGCGCACGGATGTGGCCGATGTCGGCGACCGCGTGGCGCTCATGGTCGACCAGGGCGTCCGGGTGGCCAGCTTCGCCCAGGCGCCCAACGCCGCGCTGGTCGAGCGCTGCAGGGCCGCCGGTCTGGTGGTGATGCCCACCATCGGCGCGCGGCGCCACGCCGAGAAGGTTGCCGAGTGGGGCGTCGACGCGGTCATCGCGCAGGGCGGCGAAGGCGGGGGGCACACCGGCTCGGTGCCGACCTCCTTGCTCACCCCAGCGGTCGTCGACGCGGTCGGCGACCGGGTCGAGGTGGTGGCTGCCGGTGGCTTCTTCGACGGACGCGGCCTGGTCGCCGCGCTCGCCTACGGCGCCTCGGGCATCGCCATGGGCACCAGGTTCCTCCTCACCCGCGAGAGTCGGGTACCCGACGCGGTCAAGCAGCTCTACCTCCAGACGCCGGTCACCGGAACCGTCGTCTCCACCGCGGTCGACGGCGCGCCGCAACGGGTCATCCGCACCGATCTGGTCGACCATCTCGAGCACGCGGGCCGCCTGCGCGGACTGCCGCGGGCGGTCGCCAACGCCTACGCCTTCCGTCGGGAGACCGACACGACGCTGCTCGCACTGCTCCAGGAGGGGCGGGCCATGAAGCGCGGCAACGACCTCTCGTGGCCCCAGGTGGTCATGGCGGCCAACGCGCCGATGATGACCAAGGCGGCACTCGTGGACGGTCGCACCGATGTCGGCGTTCTGCCGACCGGTCAGGTCGTGGGTGAGATCGCCGAGCTCCCGAGCGTGGCCGAGCTCATCGGCCGGATCGTCGGCGAGGCGACGACGGTTCTGGATCGGTTGGTCAGTACGCAACCCACGCAGGTCGACGATCGCTGACTTGTCCACACTCGACCGCGCTACCGGTTTCGATGACGAGCTGATCGACCTCGGTCACCGCCCAGGCCCACCACTCCACGCCTGCAGTCGCACGAATTGCGCCCCCGGGCATCTGCCCATTGTGCCGCCCCCCGGGGTACGCAATAATCTGTTCTGCCTGCTTGGCTTGATTACCTGCCCATTCAGTCGCCACGCTGCACCCAGTCGTTCGGGACCGATTCCCGCCTGGTCCGCTCAGCGTGGCACTGACCAGAGGAGCTGTGATGTCGGAAACTCTCCACCCGTCGCCATCGGAGGCGGGGGCGCGCACTCCCGGGCGGATCGTCCCGATGAGCGTCGTCGGCGCGGGAGCGGTCACAGGCTACGGATGGGGGCGCAAACGGCTCTGGGACGGGTTCTTGATCGGCGAGAGCGCTGTCAGGCCGGTCCCCAGCCTGGGCACGTACCTCGACAGTCCGCCCTACCTCGCCACCATCACGGGTTCGGGTGATCTTCGGGACGGGCCGAGCCGCTTCAACCAGGTGCTCCGCTTTTCCGCGCGGGAGGCCATCGTCGACGCCCACGAACGGGGATGGTCCCCGGGCCGGTCGGTGGGGGTGATCCACAGCATCGCCCTCGGCGATGTCGAGACCTATCGGGACTACTACCGGCAGGAGGGTGACTTCGGCGGTCCGCGTCCCAAACTCCGCAGGTGGCTGCACATGATCCCCTCGACGGCCGTCGCCTTGTTCATGAAGGAGTTCGATTTCCACGGTCCGTCGATGTCCGTGTCGGCGACGTGCGCGTCGAGCAACGTCGGAATCCTGATAGCGAAGTCGTGGATCGACTCGGGCATCGCCTCCGATGTCATTCTGCTTGCGACAGATCTCTCCGGCATCGACCAGAACATCCCCTGGTTTCGCGATCTCGGCGCCGCCGTCCTCGACCGGCCCCCGTTCGACGGGTGCCGTCCCTTCCAGGAGGGGAGCCGGGGATTCGTCGGCGGTGAGGCATCGGTTGCGATGGTGGTCTCGAACCGACCGGAGGGGGCGTACGCCTCGGTGCTCGGGGGGGCCATGACGAGCGACGGCTACCACGCCATCGCGCTTCCCCCCGACAACATCGAGGTGTTTCGGTGCTTCCGCGACGCGAACGCGAACGCGGGAATCGAGGCGTCGGGCGTGGCGTACATCAATGCGCATGGCCCGGGGACCGCGCAGTGCGACGCTGCCGAGGCCCGTGTGCTCGACGAGTTGTATCCCGACGCCAAAGGGATCTTCTCGGTCAAGCCGCTGGTCGGACATTGCCAGGCCGCCGCCGGTGCAGTCGAGATGTTGGCCACGTTGTACGCATTCGAGACCGGCTCGATCCCGGCACCGCCCCAGGTGGCTCCGGGCCATCCGCGGTTGGTCAACGGCTACACCCCGCGTGAGCCGGGACTGATGTTGAAGTCCTCGCTCGGCATGGGCGGCCACAACGCGGTCGTCGTGGTGGACGAGCCACACCACTAACCCCGCCCGGGTGGGGTCGCGCGGCATCGGCCGCGCCCCGTCCACGGCCCGCCGACCCGATGACGGGGTCCGAACCCCGGGACCCGATCCCCGATCGGGCCTCGTCCGGCTCCCCGCTCCCGGTCTCCACCCCGGACGAGGCCGGCCGTGGGGTCGCAGATTCCCAGGTCGCCGCCTAGCTCAAGCGTCAGCTCCCACCTGCCGATACCAACGGCCATGGGCAACATCAGCGGATTCAGCAGGCCTCGCCCTGGAGCCGAGCTGGACGGACCTGTCGATTCAGATGAGTCAAGCCCTTCGGGGACTCCGACCCCGGAGCTTCCGCGGGACATCGACTTCGATCTCACCTCGGTTCCCATCGTCACCTGGTCCTACGACCCGGCGACCGACGAGATCCGCTGGTCGTCTCCGATCGAGGAGGTCATCTTCGGTGTCCCCGTCGGCACCACCGGGTTCACCATCGACGCGATGACCCAGGGCGAGGACTCCTGGCCCGCACGCTGCCCGAGCGACGTGCCGGCCGATGGGAGCCGGGCAATGGCAACCCCTTCCACCGTTGTCAGCGACCTGCGCACCTCGATCGTGGAGCCGGTACTGGCACCCATCCGGGCCGGTGCACCTCCCGCCGAATACGAACTACGCACGACGGTGACCGCTCCGGACGGCACCACCCACATCTTGAGTGTCCGGGCGTCGCCGAGCGCGACCGGCGGCCGGGTCCCCCCCGGAGTTGCCGCCACCGCCGGCGTGTACCTGGGTGCGGTGGTGGACATCACCAATCACGTGCACGTCGAGCGAGAGCTGCAGGACATGGTGGATCGATTCCGCCTCCTGACGGAGCTGAGCCCCGATGCCATCATCGTGCATCGCGACGGCAATTTGGTCTACGGCAACGCCGCGGCCGTCCGCTTGATCAAAGCGGACTCGATGGAGGACTACTACGGATCGCCCATGACCGACTTCGTCCACCCGGACGACACTGCCTCGGTGGCCGATCGACTGAGCATGCTCACCGAGGACGGTAAGTTCTTCGAGCACGGAGAGGTCCGAGTCGTAGCGCTCGACGGAAGCACCCGGGTGGTGGACGTGACCTCGGTGCGCACCCAGTGGGGTGGCCAACCGGCATTCCAGGCGATCATGCGGGACATGTCCATGCGGATCGCGGCCGAGGCCGCCAACCGCTACCGGGCGAGCCTCGTGGCGCACGTCTCGGACGCGATCATCGGCATCGACGCAGACGGCAAGATCGAGAGCTGGAACGAGGCGGCCCAGGCCATCTACGGGTGGACCGAGGCCGAGGTGGCCGGACTCTCGATCGGTGCCGTGGTCACCGCCAACCGGTCGGACAGCGCCGCCGTCCTCGAGCGCGGCCAGCGCACCCACCGCCGCAAGGACGGATCCGAGGTGGACGTCCTGGTCTCGATCGACCCCCTCATCGACGACAATACCCAGCCGTCCGGGTGGGTCGTGGTCTGCACCGAGCTGACCGACGCCCGCCAGGCCGAGGCCGGCCGCCGGGCTGCCGAGGAGCGCTACGAGGCGGTCGTCGCGTCGCTCAGCGAAGGGATCATCCTCTTCGACGAGGCCGGCAACATGTGCGCCCACAACACCGCGGCCACCCGCATCCTGGGTGACCGGCTCAGCGAGGGTGCCGGCCACCAGGTGTTCACCGGCGCGTCCATGGCCCTGACCGCGGACGGCCAGCCGCTCTCCCCCGAGATGTTCCCCCACGCCAAGACGCTGATGACCGGCGAATCCGAGGACGACGTGATCATCGGGGTCACCGACGAGGGCGGGCGCCGCCAGTGGCTGGCGATGAGCTCCCGGCTGCTCTCGGGCACCGGACACGTCGACTCGCCGATGGTGGTCTGCTCGTTCACCGACGTGACCGACAGGAAGGCCGCCGAGGCGCAGCTCCACTGGCTCGCCTATCACGACTCGCTGACCGGGCTCGGCAACCGCTCACTCTTCAACGAGGAGCTCGAGCGCGAGCTGCTCATCTCGATGCAGCGCGAGACCAACCTGGCCGTCCTCTTCATCGACCTCGACCGGTTCAAACTGGTCAACGACTCATTCGGTCACGCCAGCGGCGACGAGTTGCTGCTGACCCTTGCCCAGCGGTTCAAGTCGGCCGTGCGGGCGGGCGACGTGGTCAGTCGGTTCTCGGGGGACGAGTTCGTGGTGCTCTGTCGCAACCTCCGCGACGTCCAGACCGCGGTCACCCTGGCCGAGGAGTACTCCTCGGTGCTGGCCGAGCCGGTCCATCTGTCCACGGGTCGCTCGGTGGTGGTGACCTGCAGCGTCGGCGTCTCCTTCGTCATGCGCGGACGCCAGACCGCCCAGGACGTCCTCCAGCAGGCCGACACCGCCATGTTCCAGGCCAAGAACAAGGGCCGGGGGCGCATCGAGGTCTTCGACGAGTCGCTCCGGGCGAAGTCGGTGGCCCGCCTCGAGATCTACGACGACCTCCGGCACTCGATCGACCACGACGAGCTCACCGTCCACTACCAGCCCATCGCCTCGGTGGCCGACGACCGGATCGTGGCCATGGAGGCCCTGGTGCGGTGGCACCACCCCTCCCGCGGCCTGCTCGGTCCGATGGAGTTCATCCCCTTCGCCGAGGAGACCGACCTCATCTTCTCCCTCGGGCGGTGGGTCCTCCGCGAGGCCTGCCACACCATGGCCCGGTGGCGGCGGGAGCTGGCCGGTGCGGAGAACGCCTACATCACCGTGAACCTCTCGGTCCACCAGTTGGCCGATGTCGAGCTGCTCGATTCGATCGCCAGCGCGCTCGCCGACTCCGGGCTCCCCGCCGACGCGCTCGTGCTCGAGGTCACCGAGTCGATGCTGATGAGCGAGACCCCCGAGACGATCGCCGCCCTCGGCGGCATCCACGAGATGGGCGTGGGGCTTGCGATCGACGACTTCGGCACCGGGGAGTCGTCACTCGCGCGGCTGAAGCGGTTCCCCGTCAAGATCCTCAAGATCGACAAGTCCTTCGTCGACGGGCTGGGCATCCTCGACACCGACGAGGCCATCGTGGCCGCCATCGTGCAGCTCTCGAAGGCACTCGGCCTGGTGGTCCTGGCCGAGGGGGTCGAGACCCCGGTCCAACTCGAGCGGGTCGCCGCGCTCGGGTGCGATCTCTATCAGGGCTACCTGATGTCGCGCCCCACCCGCGCCGACCACGTCGACTTCAACAAGCGTTCGGAGTCGACGGCGCAAACAGACCTCCCCGCGTAGCGGGTCGCTCCGGCGCCCCCTACGCGGGGCGGGCCCGCGCCTGATCCCCTACCCGAGACGCTCGATGATGGTGGCGTTGGCCTGGCCGCCACCCTCGCACATGGTCTGGAGGCCGTAGCGCGCCCCGGTCCGCTCCATCTCGTTGAGGAGCGTGGCGAGGAGCCGGGCCCCCGATCCCCCCGTGGGGTGGCCGATGGCGATGGCACCGCCGTTGACGTTGACCCGGTCCATGTCGGGATGGTGCTCCTTCTCCCAGGCCAGCACCACCGAGGCGAATGCCTCGTTGATCTCGATCAGGTCGATGTCGTCGAGCGAGAGCTTCGCCTTCTCGAGGACGAGGGAGGTGGCCGGGATCGGCGCGGTGAGCATGATCACCGGGTCGTTGGCGGCGACCGCGAAGGTGTGGAACCGGGCGCGGGGCCGGAGCCCGAGCCGTCCCGCCCGCTCCTCGGACATGATGAGCACCGCGGCCGCCCCGTCCGAGATCTGCGAGGAGGTCGCAGCCGTGACCAGACCACCCTCCACGAAGCACGGGGGCAGCGCGGCCAGGGTCTCGTAGTTCGATCCGGCCCGCACCCCCTCGTCGGCGGTCAGCGGTCCGTCGCCCGCGGGATCACCCTCGTCGCTGCCGGCGACCGCCACTTTGTGCGCCACCCGAGCCCGCCGGGTGGCCAGCGGGACGATCTCGCGCTCGAACCGTCCTTCCGAGATGGCCCGGGCAGCCCGTTCGTGGGACCGGAGCGCGAAGCGGTCCATCTCCTCTCTCGTGATCCCCCAGCGGTGGGCGATCTCCTCGGCAGCGAGGCCCTGGTGGATGAAGTCGAAGCGATCGAGCACCGTCGGGCCGTAGGCCTCACCGGGACCCGGCTCGGTCGTCGACCCGATCGGCACCCGGCTCATCGCCTCGACGCCTCCGCCGATGACGACGTCCATCGCCCCGGACAGCACGGCCTGGGCCGCGAAGTGGACTGCCTGCTGGGCAGAGCCGCACTGGCGGTCGACCGTCGTGCCGGGAACGGTGTCCGGAAACCCGGCGGCCAGTGCCGCGTTGCGGCCGATGTTCATCGCCTGTTCGCCGACGGTCATCGTGCAACCGAGGATCACGTCCTCGACCAGCGCCGGATCGAGGTCGTTCCGCTCGACCAGCGCACGAAGCGGCTGGGCGGCGAGGTCGACGGCGTGCCAGCCCGAGAGGCGCCCGTTCTTCTTCCCGACGGGGGTGCGGACGACGTCGACGATCACAGCGCTGGGCATACCCCCATTCTGACCGAATCCCGGCGGTTGCCGGAAATCTGGCGGTGTGTCAGATTTCCCCCGACAGCCGCCGAGCGAGGGACCGGAGTGACGGATCGAGCCATGGACTTGGCGTTCACCGACGCCCAGGAGGCGTTCCGGGCCGAGGCGCGCGCCTGGTTGGCGGCGCACGCCCCTCCGCCACGGTCCCTTCCCTCGCTCGACACCGCTGAGGGGTTCGAGGCCCACCGGGCCTGGGAGCAGCGGATGGCCGACGACCGCTGGTCGGTCGTGTCGTGGCCCGAGGAGTACGGGGGCCGGGGGGTGGGCCTCCTCGAGTGGGTGGTCTTCGAGGAGGAGTACTGGCGGGCACAGGCCCCACTCCGGGTGAGCCAGAACGGGATCTTTCTGCTCGCGCCGACCCTCTTCGAGTTCGGGACCGAGGAGCAGCGGGCGCGGTTCCTGCCCCCGATGGCCTCGGGGCGCGAGATCTGGTGCCAGGGCTGGTCGGAGCCCGACGCCGGGAGCGACCTCGCCGGCATCCGGTCCCGGGCGCGCCGCTCCGACAGTGAGGGGGGCTGGGTGCTCACCGGCCAGAAGACCTGGGCCTCGCGGGGTGCGTTCGCCGAATGGTGCTTCGGGCTGTTCCGCACCGACCCGGAGGCAGAACGGCACCGCGGCCTGACCTACTTCCTCATCGAGCTGGCCTCGCCCGGGGTCACCGTCCGTCCGATCGCCCAGATCGACGGCGAGTGGGGCTTCGCCGAGCTCTTCTTCGAGGAGGTGCTGGTGCCCGACTCCCAGGTGCTGGGCGAGGTTGGCCGGGGGTGGAACGTTGCGATGGCCACCGCCGGGTCCGAGCGCGGGCTGAGCCTCCGCAGCCCGGCCCGCTACACCGAGGCGGCCAACCGGCTGGTCTCCCTCTACGCAGACCGGCTCCGCGCAGACCCCGAGTCGGCCCGGCGGAGCGCTGACGCGGTGGCCCGCGCCTGGATGGGCGCCGAGGCGTATCGGCTGCACACCCTCTGGACCGCCTCCCGCGTCATCGACGGGGGATCGGTGGGACCCGAGGCGAGCGCCAACAAGATCCACTGGTCGGAGACCGACCTCGCCATCCATCGTGCCGCCCTCGCGCTGCTCGGGCCCGGTGCCGAGCTCCAAAGTGGCGGGGTCGACGACACCTGGCTCGACGGGTTCCTCTTCGCGCTCGCAGGGCCGATCTACGCGGGCACCAACGAGATCCAGCGCAACGTGGTCGCCGAGCGCATGCTCGGGCTGCCCCGCGGCTGAACGGGACCCTGCCGTGCACTTCGCCTTCAGCGACCAGCAGCTCGAGTTCCGCGACGCCGTGCACCAGGTGCTCGTGCGCGAGTGCACGACCGTCGACCTGCGCGAGGCGTACCGCGCGCCGGCGGCACGCACCCCCCGGTGGTCGGTCCTCGCCGACCTGGGTGTCACCGGTCTCGCCGTCCCGGTGGAGCGGGGCGGGCTCGGCCTCGGGATGATCGACCTGGTGCTGCTGCTCGAGGAGGCCGGACGGGTCGCGCTGCCCGAGCCGCTCGTCGAGACCGCCGCGCTCGCCGCGCCGTTGCTCGACGCAATCGCCAGAGCCGGGGGCCCAGGCGCGGCCATGGCTGCCGGATGGCTCGACCGCATCCCGACGGGAGCCCTCGCCGCCGCGGTCGGCACCGACCGGAACCCCGGGGACCCGATCGCCGGAGCCGACGGCGCCGACCTGCTCCTGCTCGCCGCGACCGGGGCGGGCGGCCCTGCGATCCACGGGCTCGAGGCGGGCACCTGCGGGGTGCGGCCGGTTCCGTCGCTCGACCCGACCCGGCGTCTCGGGGTGCCCGAGTGGGAGCCGACGCAGTCCACCCTCCTGTTCGCCGGGCCGTATGCCGTGGCCCTCGTCGCAGGCATCGCCGACCGGGCCGCGGTCGCGGTCGCGGCCGAGCTGCTCGGCCTCACCCGGACCATGGTCACCCTGGCCGCCGAGTTCGCACGGGAGCGACACCAGTTCGGCCGGCCGATCGGGAGCTTCCAGGCGGTCAAGCACCTCCTGGCGGGGGCCGAGGTCCTGCTCGAGTTCGCCCGGCCGGCGGTCTACGCGGCGGCATGGGCGCTCGATGCCGGGGCCGGCGACGCGTCACGGTCCGCCTCGGTGGCCAAGGCATACGCCTCCGAAGCCGCCCTCGAGGCGGCTCGGGTGTCGCTGCAGGTGCACGGCGCCATCGGGTACACCTGGGAGTGCGACCTGCACCTCTTTCTGAAGCGGGCCTGGGCCCTTGCCGAGTCGTGGGGATCGGCTGCCGACCACCGCGCCCGGCTGCTCGAGTCGCTCCTCGTCGGGAGGTAGCTGGCCCCGACCGGCACGGTGATGCCGTCCCGGCACCGCCCCGGGCTCAGGGCTGGGCGAATGCGTAGACCGGCATCCCGTTGTACGCCGCCGAGTCGGT
This sequence comes from uncultured Acidimicrobiaceae bacterium, assembly GCA_963725275.1. Lineage (GTDB taxonomy): Bacteria > Actinomycetota > Acidimicrobiia > Acidimicrobiales > RAAP-2 > Bog-756. The sequence goes on from CAVRXS010000003.1 coordinate 36,062, forward strand.
GGGCAGGTAGGGGCCGTTGACGACAACGGCCAGGGAACCCACCGGGGCCGGTCCGGCGTCCCCCTCGACCGTCACGACCGCGCCGTCCGGCCAGACCTGAACCACGACACCCACGTGCAGCGAGGTGGAGGTGGACGAGGGTCCGGTGCCGTAGAGGACGGCGTCGCCCGGGAGGGCAGCGGCCGTCGGGGGAAGCACCCCGGTGTTGGCCGCGGCCCAGTCGAAGATGCTGCCGGTGAAGGGGTAGGAGGGGATCGGGACACCGGCCCGCTGCCAGACCCAGGTGGCGAACAGGGCACACCACTCCTCGCACGGTCCGTACGGATTGCAGAAGTTGCCCGGGGTCGGATCGCTGTTCACCTGGCTGTCGGCGACCGACACGATGGCCGACGCGGTCGCCGAGGGGGCCGGATCCGGCGGGTTCGTGAACGAGTAATTCCACCCGTCGGGCTCGAGCATCCAGTAGCCGCCACCGTCCTGGGTCGCGGCGATGCCGTCCACCGGCGGAACGACGAACGGGTTGCCTCCGAAGCCGTCCCCGAGCGAACCATGGAAGACGGCGTCCCCGAAGGTGAAGACCCCGCCGTCGGTGGCGACCATCAGATAGCCGCCACCATCGCCGGTCGTGATGATCCCGACGACCGGATCGTTGAGGACGGTCCCTCCCGTCGATCCGTGGAACGCGGCATCGCCGAACGCGAAGACACCACCGTCACCGGCGACGAGCCAGTACCCGAGGCCATTCCGGGTCGGCGCCATCCCGGTCACCGGTGCGACCAGCGGAGTGCCGCCCATCGAGCCGAGGAAACGGGCGTCGCCGAAGGCGAAGACACCGCCGTCGGCGGCCACCAGCCAGTACCCCTTGCCGTCCGGGGTCGACGCCATCCCGACCACGGGCTGGTTGAGCCGGGTGCCACCCATCGAGCCGTAGAAGCCGGCGTCGCCGAAGGCGAAGACGCCGCCGTCGAGCGCGACCAGCCAGTACCCGCCACCATCGGGGGTGGCGGCCATCGCGACGACAGGACCCTGCAGACGGAGCGCGCCGAGCGATCCGTGGAAGCCGGCGTTCCCTTCCGGGAAGACGCCCCCGTCTGCGGACGCGAGCCAGTACCCCTCGGCCGAGCTCGAGGCGGCCGGGTTCGCCGCGATGGCCACCATCACGGAGTTGAGCGGCTGATCCACGGGTGGGTCGATCGACGGCGCGTCGCCGAACCCGATGACGCCGCCTCCCGGGTAGAGGCGCGGAGCCGGGGCCGCCCCCGCGGTCGCGGTCGCTCCGAGCGGCATGGAGCTCAGGAGGGTCGTGAAGAGGGTCACGATCAGGAGCGCCGCGATTCGCTCGGTGACCGATGCGACCAGCCCGACCCCGGTGATTCGGCTCCGGGATGCTCTTTTCTCACCACTCAGAGTGGTGAGATCGTCCGCATTCGGCCCGGACGCAAAATCCATGGCGGCCCATGCTAGGCACTGACGGGGGCCGTGGGAAGGGGCGATTCCGAATCCCGCGCATTTGGTATTCCTTCCAGGGTGTCGCTCCTCGTTCACGAGCGGAGGAGGACTCCGAACCTCACCCTCGGACCGGAACGGCGGGCATCGCGTGGCCCTGGCGGCGTCTGCCCGACGGGAGCCCGGTTATACCCCTCTGTGGGACTGGCAAACATCATGCTGAGTGGTAATGTGGTCGTATGACTACTGAGAGTGGTCGTACGCCCGGAGCGGAGGCACCGATGGATGGGGACGCGTGATGACAGCGAGGCCGAGTCAGCCCGAACCGTTCGTCCGCGGGGCCCCGTACCCCGCCGCCAACGGGGTCCCCTACCCCCGTGCCAACCCTGCAGATGTGGCCCGCCTGCCGGCCGACGTCTGGCACTCGGGCTCGGTCCCGGCCGGGGTTCGACTCGAGCTGGTCGGCGATGCCCAGGCCATCGACATCGCCTACCGGACGGTGACCGGGAGCCTCGGCTACCGCGGCGACGGTGCCGGCATCGTCTTCTCGGTCTGGCGCAGTGGCCGCAAGGTCTGCGAGGAGGAGGCCGTCCTCGGCGACGGGCTCATCCGACTCTCACTGGGCTCTGGGTCGCCGGACAAGCCGGCGGTCATCTATCTCCCAGAGGGCATGCAACCCCTGGTGCTCTCGCTCACTGCGGTCAAGGGGGAGATTGCACCGGCACCGGCCCTCCCCCGCTGGCTGGCGTACGGCGACGCGGTCACCCAGGGCTGGATCGCCTCGGGGCCCGCGGAGGGATGGGCTGCGATCACCGCCCGCAAGTCGGGGCTCGACCTCATCAACCTCGGCTTCGCCGGCTCGGGCCAGGCCGAGATCGTGTCGGCCGAGCACTTGGCGAGCCTGCAGGCGGACGTCATCTCGATCGCCTATGGAGCCAACTGCTGGACCCGGACGCCCCATAGCGCGCCGATGCTCTTCGAGAGCGTCCGGGGATTCCTGGCCCTCGTCCGGAGCGGGCATCCGACGACGCCGATGGTCGTGATCAGCCCGATCCGGCGGACCGATGCCGAGCACACCCCGAACAAGCTCGGCGCGACGCTCGTAGACCTTCGGGATGCCGTCGAGGCCGCCACCCGTGACCGGATCGTCTCCGGCGACACCATGCTCTCGCTGGTGGGCGGCGAGGACATCGTCAGCCCAGAGCACCTCGCAGATGGGATCCATCCCGGGGACGAGGGCCACAAGCGCATCGCCTCGGCCGCTGGGAAAGCGCTCAGCGCGGCCATGCAGACGGCCAAGGACGCGTCCACGACACCGGTCCTGGTCGACAGTGCGGTTGGCCTCTCCCTCTCGGTCATTGGCCGGAACGGACACGTCGACGAGAAGGACGAGCCGACGGTGCCGCTCGAGGAGAGCCTCCCTGCTGACGAGATCATGGAGTCGGTCGACGAGACCGTCCCGAACGAGGCGTCCGCCTTCGAGAGCCACACGTCCGCTGTGTCGGTCGACGAGGCCGTGGTTTCGATCGACGAGAGCACTGTATCGATGGCACCCGCGTTCGACAGCCACGAGCCTGTGGCATCGATGGGTGAGGGCGTTGCGTCGCTCCAAGAGAGCGCCGTGTCGGTCGGCGAGGTCGTTGTGTCGGCGGACGAGAGCCAGGGGTCGATCGTGTCGCTGTACGAGACGGACGAGCCTGTCGTGTCGCTGGACGAGAACTACGAGCCGGTGACATCTGTATACGAGAGTGATGGCACCGTGGTGTCGGTCGACGAGACGGTGGCGACGATGGCATCTGTATTCGAGAGCGACAATTCCGCGGTATCGGTCGACGAGCGCGATGAGCCGATGTCCTCCTTCGACCAGACCATCGAGCCGATTGCATCGGTGTGGACCGACCCGGTGCCCATCGACCCGATCGACCCGGACGGCAGGTCGGAAGTCGCGGATGGGGATGACGACCCGCCCCGCGAGCGGTCCGAGGGCGAGGACGAAGACTCGGCCCCCAGCCGGAAGGTCGCAGATGACGACATCACCAGCGTGCTCGCGCCGGACGTCGCAGCGGCCTGGGCCCTCTACTGACGGACCGTCCGGCGTCTCCTGACTGACGGTCCCGGGCGTCCTCCGGCCGGCCACCCGCCACCCCGTCGACACCCCTCGCCTACTCTTCCGGTGACCCCGGCGCCGGCCTCCGGCTCGACGCCACCGACGCACGAAGGCAGGGATCTCCATGGAAGCCAGCACGCTCATCGACGCGTTCCGCGTCGACGGCAAGGTTGCGGTTGTCACCGGCGCCGGGAGCGGCATCGGCCGGGCCTCGGCGCTCGCCCTCGGCGGCGCGGGCGCAACCGTCATCTGCGCGGACATCCACCCGAACACCGCGGCTGATACCGCGGCCCAGATCAGCGCAGCAGGTGGAACCGCCGAGGGGGTGGGGCTCGACGTGTCCGTACGCACCGACGTCGACGCGCTGGCAGAACGGGTGGTCGCCGAGCGGGGCGGGATCCAGGTCTGGTGCAACATCGCCGGCATCATGCTCGGGGGACCCTTCCTCGACGAACCGGAGAGCGAGCTCGACCGGATACTGGCGGTCAACCTCAAAGGGGTCTTCTTCGGGTGCCAGGCCGCGGGACGGGTGATGGTCAACCAATCCGAAGGCGGCAGCATCATCAATACGTCGTCCGCCGCGGCCGACACGCCGAGTCCCAACATCGTGAGTTACGCCATCTGCAAGGCCGGTGTGAACCAGATGACCAAGACGCTCGCGGTCGAGATCGGCAAGAAGCACGTCCGGGTCAACGCAGTCGCTCCCGGATTCGTCATCACCGGCATGACCACGGGGTACTTCTCCCTTCCCGACGGCAGTGCCGACGAGGTGATGCAGGACAAGCTCGTCTCCGCCATGCGCAAGGGTGCCCCGCTGCGGTCGGTCGGCGAACCCGAGGACATCGCGGCGGCGGTGCTCTACCTCGCGTCAGACGCCTCCCGGTTCATGACAGGGCAGGTGCTGCGCCCGAACGGTGGCGTGGCCATGGTCTGACCGGGACCACCGGTCTCGAGCCTCGGACGCACACCCGTTGCCGGGCTCCGTCTCCTGACGCACCGTCAGAACGGAAGGTACACTCCACCGCATGGCCGAATTGCCGATGATCATCTCCGTCGACGACCATGTCGTGGAGCCCGCCAACGTCTGGATGGACCGCCTCCCTAAGAAATACCAGGACGTCGGCCCCCGGGTGGTGCGGGCGCCGATGGGAGAGATCACCTTCATCGGGGGCCAGCTCACCGTGGTCCCAGGCTCCGAGGGAGCGCCGACCGACTGGTGGTACTACGAGGACCTGAAGCGCCCGCTCCTCCGGGTCGACTCGGCGGTCGGCGTGCCCCGCGACGAGGTCACCATGAGGGGCATCACCTTCGAGGACATGCGCCCAGGCTCCTACCAGGTCGCCCCGCGCCTGGCGGACATGGACCTCAACCACCTCGAGGCCTCGCTCTGCTTCCCGACCTTCCCCCGGTTCTGCGGCCAGACCTTCACCGAGGCCAAGGACAAGGAGCTCGCCCTCCTCTGCGTGAAGGCCTACAACGACTGGATGGTCGAGGAGTGGTGCGGCCCCGACGCCGGGGGCCGGCTCATCCCGCTGACGCTGATCCCCCTCTGGGACGCCGAGCTGGCCGCAGAAGAGGTTCGGCGCAACGCCGCCCGCGGGGTCCGGGCCGTCTGCTTCAGCGAGATCCCACCCTTCCTCGGGCTCCCGTCGATCCACAGTCCCGACCACTACTGGGACCCGTTCTTCCGCGCCTGCTCGGAGACCGGGACCGTCGTCAACATGCACATCGGGTCGTCCTCCAAGATGCCGTCGACCTCGGCTGACGCCCCCCCGGCAGTGGGATCGACCCTCACCCACACCAACGCCACCTTCTCGATGGTCGACTACATGTTCTCGGGAGTGCTGGTCCGGTTCCCGGAACTCAAGCTGGCCTATGCCGAGGGGCAGATCGGGTGGATCCCCTACATCCTCGAACGGGCCGACACCGTGTGGGAGGAGAACCGGGGCTGGGGTGGCGTGGCCGACATCGTGCCGGAACCTCCCTCCACCTACTTCCACCGCCAGATCTACGGCTGCTTCTTCAGTGACGCCTTCGGGCTCAAGAACGTCGAGTCGATCGGGGTGGACAACATCACCTACGAGTCCGACTATCCCCACTCGGACTCGACCTGGCCGCACACGAAGGAGATCGCCGAGAAGCAGATGAAGGGTCTCTCCGACGAGGAGCGCTACCGGATCGTCCGCGGGAACGCGATCGCCCTCTACGGTCTCGATCTCCAGTGACCGCCTGGCGGTAGGCCTGCCCGTGGACCTGCGCTACAGCGACGCCGAGCAGGCGTTCCGCACCGATCTCCGCGCCTGGCTGGCGACGACGCTGCCTGGGCTCCCACCCAAACCGCAGCCGACCGACTGGCCCGGCCGACGCGCCTACGACACCCACTGGCAACGGCTCCTCTTCGATGCCGGCTACGCCGGAGTGGACTGGCCCGTCGAGGGCGGCGGTCGGGGTGCCTCTGCCGTAGAGGAGCTCATCTTCAAAGAGGAGCTCGAACACGCCCACGCCCCCTATGTCGGTGTCAATTTCGTCGGGCTCCTGCACGCGGGGCCAACCATCATCGCCGAGGGCAGCTCCGAGCAACGGACCCGGTTCCTCCCACCGATCCTCAGGGGAGACGAGGTCTGGTGCCAAGGCTTCTCCGAACCCGACGCAGGCAGCGACCTGGCATCGCTGCGCACCCGTGCGGTGCGCGACGGCGACGACTACGTGGTGACGGGGTCGAAGATCTGGACCTCCCACGCCGAGGTCGCCGACTACTGCGAGCTGCTGGTCCGCACCGGCAGTGAGGACAGCCGCCACCGGGGCATCTCCTGGCTCATCCTGCCCATGGGCACCCCGGGCGTCGAGGTCCGGCCGCTCACCACCATCGCCGGCTCGACCGAATTCGCCGAGCTGTTCCTCGACGAGGTCAGGGTCCCGGTCGCCAACCGGGTGGGCGACGAGAACGACGGCTGGCGGGTGACCATGGTCACCCTGAGCTTCGAACGCGGTACCGCGTTCGTCGGCGACCTGCTCGAGGGCATCGAGCTGCTGTCCGCGACCGTGTCCCTGGCCCGGCGCACCGGTGCATGGTCCGACCCCGGCATCCGCCGGCAGGCCGGCCACCTGAAGGCCGAGCTGGACGCGCTCTGGGCGCTCACCCGGCGCACCGTGTCCCAGGCCGCGCGGACAGGGATCCCCGGTGTGGGCGGTACCTACTTCAAGCTGGCCTATTCGGAGACCCGCCAGCGGTTGGGCGAGTTCTCCCTCTCCCTCCTCGGGCGCGTCGGGCTTGCCGCCCAGGACGTCGGCGGCCTCGATGGTGCCCTCCTGCCGGCCGAGACCATCGTCGAGGACTGGTTGCGGGGCATCTCCCTGACCATCGCCGCAGGCACCTCGCAGATCCAGCGCAACATCGTCGGCGAACGCATCCTGGGCCTTCCCAAGGAGCCCTCGTCCGCCCCGACAGCATCCCCCGCAGCGTGAGCACGGCGTTCTCCGGCGGACCTCCGGGCTAGGGACGAGCAGACGATGGACTTCGAACCGAGCGAGATGCAGCTCGAGCTGGCCGACGGCATGCGCCGTCTCTGCGACGGCCGGTTCCCCCTCGACCGGCTGCGCTCGTTGGAAGGCGGCGACACGGTCGTCGATCGATCGGGCTGGCTCGCCCTGGGCGTGGCCGGGGTGTTCGATCTCTGTCTGGCCGAGTCTGCGGGGGGCGCCGGCATGGGACTGGCCGAGGCGGCACTCGTCTTCGAGGAGTTGGGCCGCGCCCTGGTGCCCGGACCGCTGGTTGCCTCGCATCTGGCCGCCGGACTGGTCGACGGTGCCGACGACGGCTCCGCGGTGGTCGGACTGGTCGAGGCATCCGGTGCGCGGACCGGGGACGTGGTCCTGCCCGCAGTGGTCGAGCACCTGGCCGACCTCGATGTGCTGCTGGTCGTCTCCGACCGGGGGGTCTCGTCTCTCGACCCGCGGGCACTCTCCGCGTCCCGGCTCGGGCGGCCGATGGACCCCCTGACCCCGGTATGGTCGCTGGACCACCTGCCGGAGGGTACGCCGATCGCCGGGCCGGACATCACCGAATGGTGGCGACGGGACGGTGCGGTCCTGACCGCGGCCCTCCAGGTGGGCATGGCCTCCTGGGCCACCGAGCTCGCCGTCGAGTACGCCAAGCAACGCCGGCAGTTCGGTCGCCCCGTGGGGGGGTTCCAGGCGGTCAAGCACCTCTGCGCGGACATGGCGGTGCGGACCGAGGTGGCCCGCTGCGCGGTGCACGCCGCCGCGGTCACCGTCGACCAGCCGGACGTCGGAGACGCAGTGGTTGCTGCCGCAGGAGCGAAGCTCCTGGCCGACGAGGCGGCGCTGGCCAATGGCCGATCGTGCATCCAGGTGCACGGTGGGATGGGCTTCACCTGGGAGGTCCCCGCCCATCTCGCCTACAAGCGTGCCCGGGTCCTGGCCACACAGTTCGGGACCGACGACGAGCTCGCCGAAACGCTGGCCGACTCGCTTGCAGATTCGCTGGCAGACCCCTCTGCCCCGATTGCCGCGACGTAGGGTGACCCGGTGACCGACCCGCTCCCCGCCCCACCCGCCGACGTCGTGACCGTCCTGCCCCCTGGCCGAACGGTCTTCGGGATGCAACTCCCGGTGCAGTCGCAGTCGACCATCTACGTCCAGCCCTGGGAGCCCGCCGCCGGGCCGGACGAGCTGGCTCAGGTGGCCCTGGCCTGCGAGGCGGCGGGGTTCTTCTACGTGGGCGTCTGCGACCACACGTTCATCCCCGAGCGGTTGGCCGGGGCGATGAGCACGACCTGGTACGACACGGTGGCCACCCTGGGTTGGCTGGCGGGGATCACCTCGCGGATCCGGTTGCTCTCCCACATCTACGTGCTCGCGCTCCGGCATCCGCTCCGCGCGGCCAAGGAGTTCGCGACCCTCGACACGCTGTCGCGGGGACGGATCATCTGCGGGGTCGGCGCGGGCCACGTCACCGAGGAGTTCGACGTGATGGGACCGGCGTTCGACCAGCGCGGTCCGGCCACCGACGAGGGCATCGCCGCGCTCGCTGCCGGATTGACCGACGAGTTCCCGCGGCTCCCCGGTCCGCGTTGGCCCGCGAGCGGAGTCGGGCTGCGTCCCCGGCCGGTGCAGGCTCCGCGACCGCCGATCTGGGTCGGGGGCTCCTCACCCGCGGCGTTGCGGCGCACCGCCCGCTACGCGGACGGCTGGCTGCCGCAGTCCCTCGGTCCGAACGCCGACCTGCTGGACCGTCTGCGCACACTCCGTGACGAGTACCGCGACGGGGTGCCGCTCGACATCGGGGCCATCTCCTCGTCCCTCCACGTCGGGAACCCACCGGCCGGGGCCGAGCTACCGCCCGGCACCGTCTCCGGATCCCCCGACGCCCTCGCCGAGTACTTCTCGCCCTTCACCGCCGCCGGGGTCGGGCAGGTCCAGGTCCGATTCCCGGCCCGCAGCGCGACGGAACTGTGTGACCAGGTCGCCGCATTCGGCGCGGAGGTCATCCCACTGGTCGGGAGCTGACCGGCCCACCGCCCGTCGGGTGCCGGACCTCCGGGCGGGCCCGGCGGTTCAGTGGGTCCACGCGGTGCCCGGGGTCGTCCCCCCTGCCGTTTGGGAGGTCGAGGTCGTCGAGCCCACTGACCCGATCGTGCTCGTGGTGGTCGACCCCGCCACGGTCGACGTCGTCGAGCCCGGTGGACCGGTTGTCGTCGTCGAGCTCGGCGGCCTCGTGGTCGTGGTCGAGCTTCGCGGCCTCGTGGTCGTCGTCGAGCTCGGCGGCCTCGTCGTCGAGGTGGTGGACGCCGGTGGCGTCGTGGTCGTGGTCGTGGTCGTCGCCGGGACGATCCCTGGGACGGGCGTCGACGGCTGCTGGGTGTCCGCCGCGGGGGTGCTGTCGGGAGGGTAGAGCTCGAACAGGGTGCCGAAGCCGAGGAACGCGATGAGCATCAACGCGGTGGACCTGCGGATGGGGACCCGCCGGGAGATCGGAACCGACATGAACCCCACCAGCGCGCTGTGGGGAACCGGACCGTGGTCGGCCGACGGCGGCTCCTCCGCGACCTGCGTACGGCCCGGCAACTCCTCGGTGTCGTCGGACCCGGACCCGTCGGAGTCGGTGCCGGACCCTTCTTCCGCCGGCGTCACACCGACGGCCGCGGGGAGGGGTCTGCGACCCCCGGGGAGGCGATCTCGGCGGCTCGCAGGGCGATCGAGGCACGCAGCCGGATCTCGCGGGCCACCTCGAACTGGCGGCCGGGGAGGGTTCGTGCGATGAGGCGGAGCTGGACGTACCCGACGTCGATGGCTTCCACCCCGGCCACCACGGGGTCGCCGAGAAGGAGGTCGGACCATCTGGGGTCGCGCGCCATCGCGGCCACCACGTCCTTCAGCAGGCTGGTGACCTGTTCGAGATCCTCGGACACCGACACCGGGATGTCGATGACCGCCCGGGACCAGTCCTTGGAGAGGTTGGTGACCTGGCGCAGCGCGCTGTTGGGCACCACCACCAGCTCGCCCTGGGCGGTCCGCAGCTTGGTGACCCGAAGGGTCAGCTCCTCGACCGTGCCGGTGACGCCGGTGGGCTGGCCCGGGAGCGAGAGGCGGATGACGTCGCCGAAGGCGAACTGGTGCTCGGCGAAGAGAAAGAACCCGGCCAGCAGGTCGCCGACCATCTGCTGGGCCCCGAAGCCGAGGCCGATGCCGATCACGGTGGCCGGGGCCACCAGCGTGGTGAGGGGGATGCCGAGGCGGTCGAATGCCAGGATCCCCACCACGAAGTAGAGGAGCGCGACGACCGCCCACTCGACCGCTTCGCTGATCGCGCGGGAACGCTTGAGCGCCTCTGAGGCGACGGCGCCCGACTCGATCTGCCGGCGGATCTGGATGTCGATCCAATGGCGCCGGCGCGCCCCGGCCCAGTGGGCGAACCGTACGACGAGTCCGGCACCCAGGAGCAGCACGACGACCGGCAGCAGGTGATTCTGGAACCAGGAGTGATGGATGCCCACACAGTACCGTCGGCGCTGCAACGGACCGGGCGGCGGTATCGTAAACTGACGGTCAGTCAGCTCCGGTCGGTCCTCGGCATCATCGCTGTGATCGTCGCCCGGCAGCGTCCCCCGTTTACGAAGGGAACTTCACATGCTCGACTACGTGATCCGCAACGGCCTGGTCGTGGACGGCACCGGATCGCCCGGCGCCCGGGCCGACGTCGGCATCCGTGACGGTCGCATCGTGTCCATCGGCGCCGTCGACGAGTCGGGTACGACCGAGCTCGACGCCGACGGGCTGGTGGTCGCCCCCGGGATCATCGACCCGCACACCCACTACGACGCCCAGCTGTTCTGGGACCCGACCGCGTCTCCCTCCAACGTGCACGGCGTGACTACGGTCATCGCCGGGAACTGCGGGTTCACCCTCGCGCCGATCAAGGCCGCCGACCACGACTACATCCGCCGGATGATGGCAAAGGTGGAGGGGATGCCCCTCGACGCCCTCGAGAACGGAGTCCCCTGGGACTGGACCACCTTCGGCGAGTACCTCGGGCGCCTCGAGGGGAAGCTCGGGGTCAACGCCGGCTTCCTGGTCGGCCACTGCGCGCTCCGTCGGTGGGTCATGGGCTCCGACCGTTCAGCAGACGTGGCCAACGACGCGGAGCTGGCCGCGATGTCCACGCTGCTCGCCGAGTCGCTCGAAGCGGGCGGGCTCGGGTTCTCTTCCTCCCAGTCGCGCACCCACTCCGACGGGGACGGCAACCCGATCACGTCGCGTCATGCCGACCGGAGGGAGATGCTCGCCTTTTGCGAGGTGGTACGGGACCATCCGGGCACCACGCTCGAGTACATCACCGACGGCTGCCTCGACTCGTTCAGCGACAAGGAGATCGACCTCATGGTCGCCATGACCACCACCGCCCGGCGACCCCTCAACTGGAACCTGCTGACGGTCGATTCCCGCACTCCGGACAAGACCGCCCGCCAGCTCGAGGCGTCGTCTGCCGCGGCCGCCGCCGGCGGCAGGATCATCGCCCTCACCATGCCCACCCTGGTGCCGATGAACATGAGCTTCCGCACCCACTGCGCGCTCTTCCTCATCCCGGGATGGGGCGATGTCATGGGACTGCCCCTCGAGCAGCGCATCGAGAAGCTCCGGGACTCGGAGGTGCGGGCACGGCTCGACGAGCTCGCCCATTCTGAGGGCGCCGGCGTCTTCCGCCGGTTGTCCAACTGGTCCAGCTACATCATCGGGGACACCTTCGCACCCGAGAACGAAGGCCTGAGCTGGCGGGACGTCGGCTCGATCGCCGCGGAGCAGGGCAAGCCACCCTTCGACGCGCTCCTCGATCTGGTCATCGCCGACGGGCTGCGAACCGTTCTCTGGCCAAAGGCGTCGGACGGTGACGACGCGTCGTGGAGGGCGCGGGTCGACGTGTGGGAGAACCCTGGGGCACTCGTCGGCGGCTCGGACGCCGGGGCGCACCTCGACCGGATGTGCGGCTCGAACTATCCGACATCGTTCCTCGGCGACTGCCTGCGCAAGCGCAAACTGGTCCCGATGGAGCGGGCCGTCCACTGGATGACCGCGGGGCCCGCCGACCTGTTCGGGTTGCACGACCGGGGCCGGATCGCAGAGGGCCTCCGGGCGGACCTCTTCGTCTTCGATCCCGAGACGGTGGCCTCGGAGCCGGCCACGCTCGTCCAGGACCTTCCGGGGGGCAGCCCCCGGCTCATCGCAGACTCGGTCGGGGTGGTGCGGGTCCTGGTCAACGGTACCGAGACCGTGGCAGACGGCAAGCCCACCGGCAATCTCCCGGGCACCCTCCTGCGCTCGGGACGCGACACGGTGACGGTCGATCCGTCGGTGGTTGCGGCCCGATGAGCACGACCATCGGAACCAGGGCCACGCGCGACGAGACACAGCTGCTGATCGGCGGTCGGTGGGTCGACTCCGGAGACGGCACCTACGAGATCATCAATCCCGCCACCGAGGAGGTGGTCGGTCGAGCCCCCAACGCCTCGGTGGCCGATGCCGAGGCCGCCTGTGCCGCGGCCCGCGAGGCCTTTCCGGCGTGGGCCGCCACACCCGCCGACGAGCGGCTCGCCCTGCTCAAGGCGGCGTCAGCGGCGATCCGCGCCAAGAACGACGAGCTGGTGCCCCTGGTCATCGCCGAGACCGGGGCAACGGCCTCCGTCGGCTCGCGCATGCAGGTCCCGGTCAGCGCCGACCGCTTCGAGCGCTACAGCCGGGACATCCGCCACGTCCAGGAGTCGATGCTCCCACCGATCGCGACCGCCGCCACCCCGCTCGCCCCGGGCGGCCTCATCAGCGCCCTCGCCTACCGGCAACCGGTCGGCGTGGTGGCCGCCATCGCCAGCTACAACTTCCCGCTCACCAACATGGCGGGCAAGGTCGCACCGGCGCTCGCCATGGGCAACACCGTCGTCATCAAGCCCGCCCCCCAGGATCCGCTCGCAGTGGTCGAGCTGGCCCGGGTGCTCAACGATGTCGGCTTCCCGCCCGGCGTGGTCAATCTGGTGAGCGCGCAGGGGCCCGAGCCCGCGACGGTGCTGACCACCTCCCCGGATGTCGACATGGTGTCCTTCACCGGGTCGACCGTGGTCGGCCAGCGGATCGCCGCTGCCGGAGCACCGACCATGAAGCGTCTACTCATGGAGCTCGGCGGCAAGGGGGCGGCGCTCGTCTTCGACGACGCCGACCTCAAGGGGGCGATCACCGCGATCGGCTCCACCTGGGCCTTCCACTCCGGACAGATCTGCACGGCGCCTACCCGGGCCGTCGTCCACCGGAGCATCTTCGACCGCATGGTCGAAGGGCTCTCGACATTCGCGGGTGCCCTCACGGTCGGCGACCCGACCTCGCCGAAGACCGTCGTCGGACCGGTGATCTCCGCGCTACAGCGCCAGCGGATCCTCGACCACATCGCGTCGGGGCGCTCGGAGGGCGAACTCGTCATCGGGGGAGGCCAGCCGGAGCACCTGCCCGCCGGCTACTACGTCGAGCCCACCTTGATCACCGGCTCCAACGACATGGCGGTCGCCCGCCAGGAGATCTTCGGCCCCGTGGTCGTGGCGATCCCTTTCGACGACGAGGAGGAGGGCATCGCCATCGCAAACGACTCCGAGTTCGGTCTCTACGACTATGTGTTCTCGGGTGACACGTCGCGGGCCTTCCGGGTGGCCAAGCAGCTGCGCGCCGGCCACGTCGGCATCAACACCGCCCAACGCAACATGGATGCACCGTTCGGCGGGTTCAAGATGAGTGGTCTGGGCCGGGACGGTGGCGACTACGGCCTCGAGGCCTACTCGGAACTGCAGTCGATCATCTGGGCCGGGTAGGGCACTGTCGGATCTGCGCGAGTGCGGTGCGGGTCTGCGCTGATCAGCCGGCGCCCATGAAGGGGGCGCCGTACGAGAAGACCCCGCCGTTGGACGCGACCAGCCAGTACCCGGCGCTCGCCGGGTCCGAGGTCATGCTCACGAGTGGCGCATCGGGTGACGCGCCACTGGCGCTCCCCCTGAAGGCGGCGTCGAAGGCGAAGACCCCGCCGTCCGAGCCGACCATCCAGTAGCCCCCGGTCGCCGGGTCGGGGGCCATGCTCACGATGGGGGCATTGAGCGAGCTGCCGCCCATCGACCCGTGGAACGCGGCACCGCCGAACGCGAAGACACCGCCGTCCGAGCCGACCATCCAGTAGCCCCCTGACCCCGGGTCGGCGGCCATGCCCACGATGGGAGCGTTGAGCCGGGTTCCGCCCATCGACCCGTGGAAGACGGCGTCGCCGAAGGCGAAGACCCCGCCGTCGGCTGCGACCAGCCAGTAGCCGTTACCGCTCGGCGACGGCGCCATGTCCACCACCGGCGCGTTGAGCGGCTTGCCACCCATCGAGCCGTGGAACCCGGCGTCGCCGAAGGCGAAGATGCCGCCGTCGGCCCCGACCAGCCAGTAGCCCCTTCCGTCACTGGTGGCGACGATGTGGGTGATCGGTGCGGCAAGGGAAGCGCCGGCCATCGAGCCGAAGTCGACCGCGTCACCGTGGTCGGTCACCGTGCCGTCGGCCTGGGCAAGCCAGTAGCCGTTGCCGTCCGGGGTCGCGGCCAGACCCACCGTCGACGTCGGGGCCACCGCGCCCGGCTCGCCGGGCACCGGAGGCACGGGGTACGGGTACGAGTACTGCCCACCGGTCGTGGTGATCGCGCCGTTGGGACCGATCGTCTGTCCCGGACAGTAGACGGGGTCACCGGTCTGGGTGCTCGCCACGACGGGACCCGCCGGCACCGGGTAACCCTCGTCGGTGTTCTGCACGGCCTGACGCCCGTCGGCAGGGCCGAGGTCGCCGTAGGAGAAGCCGAACAGCTCGACCGTCCACGCCTGGTTGTCGCTGCAGGTCACACCGACACCGACATCGGTGTAGGACGCGGCCAGCATGTTCTGGCGGTGGCCGGCTGACGCCATGTAGTCGCCGTTCATGCCGTCGGAGCCGTCACCGGGCCAGTAGCCGGACCCGGTCGACCCGGAGTTGGCGGCGAAGATGCACACCTGACCGGCCGACGGTCCCGACCCGCCCGGCCCACTGCAGGCGGGCAGGTTCGGATCCTGCACCACTCCGTTCGCCGCGATCTGGCCCGACCATGACTGGGCCATTGCGGACAGGTTGGGATCCACCTGGAGTTGGGGAACCGGGATCGTGGTCGAGTTGCGTGCGGCTCGCTCGGCGTTGATGCGCGCCACCAGATCCTGCGAGTAGAGGGACTCGACCGATCCCAGCGTCGGTGGGGCGATCGACGCGGTGGTCGGGCCGTCGAGCGGGCTCGACCGGAGCACCACACCGGCCATCAGCACGGAGACGAGGAGCACGAGGACGCCGAGGGCGCGCGTCGCGTACACGCCGACCCCGCGGCGTGCGGGATCGGTCGGCCCGGTGGCGCGAGCCACCCGCGATGGCATGGAGGAGGTGCGCTTCAGGGAAACAGTCCCGACTCGATTGTCTTCCACTCGTGAGCGCCCCTCTACGTCGGCGGACAGTCTCGCACTCGGCACGCCCGGCCTCCAGTCTTTGTGCATGCCCTCACCGGCTCTATCGGCAGATGCAGGGCGAAACTGTTGCCCGGATCGGCTAAAACATCCAGGTGCCAGTACCTCTACCCCCGTCGATCCCACCCTGGTTCGGCGACGTGGCGGCCAGGCTCTCGAACTGGGGCCGCTGGGGTCCAGAGGACCAGCTGGGCACCCTCAACCTCATCGACCCGGCCGCACGGCGGCGGGGTGTGGCTGCTGTGGTGCACGGCACCGCGCACTCCCTCGGGATCCCGATGTCCGAGGCCGAGGGCATCCAGCTGGGGTTCGTCCCCGGCCGGGTCAACCCCAGCCGCACCATGACATCCGTCAACCGTCCCCAGACCGATGATCCCGAATGGGTTGCCTTCTCCGAGGACGTGGTGACGCTCTCCCTCCAGTCCGCGACCCACTGGGACGGCCTCGCTCACGCCTCGTATGGCGCAGGGCCCGAAGGGGGGAAGCTCTACAACGGCTACCCCGCGTCCTCGGTGACCGAGGCGGGCACGACCCGGCTCGGCATCCACAATGTCCGCACCCTCGTCTCCCGGGGTCTCCTCCTCGACGTTGCCGCGGGCAAAGGGTCTGGAACTGCTCGAGCCCGGGTACCCGATCACTCCCGCGGATCTCGACGCTGCATGCGCGCTCGGGAAGATCGACGTCGAACCGGGCGACGTGGTGCTGGTCCGGACCGGACAGATCCGCCATCTCGGTCTGCCCGGTGGTCGCGGCGTCGGGGGCGCGGACCTGCAACGCGATCTGATGGCGTACACCTGGCCGAGTCCCGGGCTCACCGTCGCGACTGCGACCTGGTTCCGCGAGCGGG
The DNA here is from genome assembly GCA_963725275.1 of uncultured Acidimicrobiaceae bacterium. GTDB lineage: Bacteria > Actinomycetota > Acidimicrobiia > Acidimicrobiales > RAAP-2 > Bog-756. The sequence continues at coordinate 52,522 of CAVRXS010000003.1, forward strand.
ACGTGGCCGCGGTCGCGATCGACACCCTGGTGCTCGAGGTCTATCCGTGCGAGTCCGAGGAGCTCTACCTGCCGGTCCACCTCCTCCACCTGGTCGAGATGGGGATGACCCAGGGTCAGAACTGGTACCTCGAGGAGCTCGGCGAGGCTTGTGCGAACGACGGGCGGTACACGTTCCTGCTCGACGCCTCCCCCCTCCCCTTCACCTCCGCGCTGGGCTCGCCGGTCAATCCCGTCGCCGTGCGCTGAGCGGTCCGCTCCGGGGCCGAGTGGTCCCCGACCCCGCGACCCTGACGCCGTCGGGGGCTGGACGCCCGGTCACCGACCAGTGCAGGAGCCGGGCCTGGCTGTCGACCAGGGACGCGGTGCGGATCCCCCAGAACTCGAAGCCGTACCGGTGCCCGGACACCTGGGCCAGCATCGCGATCAGGGTCCCCGCCGCCGCCATCGGGTCGGCTCCGGCTGGCGTGCCCGATCGGTCGGCGTTGCCGGCGATGACCTTGGCCAGGGTCACGGTGACCGCGTTGAGGGCCCGCACCCGCAGCCCCTGGAACCGGAGGTCCCCCTCGACGGTGGTGAGCTCGACCACCCGGAAGACCGCCCGGTTGCGCTCCCAGTACTCCATGAAGCCTTCGACCACCGCCACAGCGGTGTCCCACGAGACCGCCTCGGACCAGTCGCCGTCGACCAGATCGGCGAGGACGCCCACCCCTTCGACGAGCTCCTCGGCGAGCACGGTGATAGCGGCCTCGACGTTCTCGAAGTACTGGTAGAAGGTGGCCGGCGAGGTGCCCGCCTCGCGCGCGATGTCGATGACCTTGATCGACCGCCAGGGTGTCGCCACGAGCAGCTCGGCGGTGCACTCGAGCAGTCGCTGGCGGGTGGCCCGCCCCCGTCGCCCCGGGACGCGGCCGTCGGTTGTGGCGATGACTTCCTGGTCGTCGGCGAGGGACGGCTCCTGGTCGTCGGGGAGGGACATGGCGGCCCATGGTACCGATGGCCGGCGCAGCCCGATGGGCTGTCGCGGTCTGCAACCGGTCATCCCACCTGGGAGGTCGAAATGCAGGCCGAGTAGGGTGGGTGGCATGGGGAACGGTACGGTGCCGCGCACGTTGACGCGCGCCCAGCAGGCCCGACGGCAGCGCGTGGTCGACGCCGCGATGGCGCTCGGGCTCGACGGGGGGTACGAGGCGGTGCAGATGCGCGACGTGGCTGCGCGGGCGGATGTCGCCATGGGCACCGTGTACCGCTACTTCACGAGCAAGGACCATCTCCTTGCCGCCGCGCTCGTGCACTGGGTCGAGCAGCTCGACAACCGGCTCGCCCAGGTGCCCGCCCAGGGCGACACACCGGCGGCACGGGTCATCGACGCCCTCGACCGGGCCCTGCGCTCGATGGGACGCCAGCCCCTGCTGGTCGGAGCCGTGTTCACCGCGTTGGCCTCACCCGACCCCGCGGCCATCGAGTGCCAGCAGCAGGTCTCCGTCCTCATGGAGCGCATCATCACCCGGGCCATCGCGGAGCCGCAGCCGCCTGACATCAGCGACCGTGCCCGCATCCTCGGCCACGTCTGGTACTCGGCTCTGGTGGGCTGGGTCAACGGGTGGAGCAACATGGGACACGTCCACGACGAGCTCGTCGTGGCCATCGGGCTGCTGCTGCCGAGCGACATCTACGCCAGGGTCTGACCGCCTGTCGCTCCGCCCGTCGGTTCGGGTGGATGACCCCGGGGAGCAACCCGGTGGGAGTACCGTCTGGCATGCCTTCGGCCATCGAGGTCCGCCAGCTGACCAAGCACTTCGGGCCCGTCTCTGCGGTCAACGACCTGTCCTTCGAGGTTGCCGCCGGCCGGGTGACAGGGTTCCTCGGACCCAACGGCTCGGGCAAGACCACAACCCTGCGCATCCTCTTGGGACTGGTCTCGACCAGCGCGGGAACGGCCACCTTCGGAGGCCGTCGGTACGTCGACATCGAACGGCCGATCCACCACGTCGGGTCGGTGCTCGAAGCGACCAGCTTCCATCCCGGGCGGCGCGCCCGCGATCACCTCGCGTCCGTGGCGGTCGGGGCCCGCATCCCGATGGCACGGGTCGACGAGACCCTCGACCTGGTGGGGCTCTCCGACGTCGCCCGACGCAGGGTCGGCAAGTTCTCCCTCGGGATGCGCCAACGCCTCCAGCTGGCCACTGCCCTGCTCGGTGATCCCGAGATCCTCATCCTCGACGAGCCCTCGAACGGGCTCGACCCGCAGGGCATCCAGTGGCTCCGGACATTCATCCGCCACCAGGCCTCGATCGGCCACGCGGTGCTGGTCTCCTCGCACCTCCTCTCCGAGATGGAGGAGACGGTGGACGACGTGGTCATCATCTCGGAGGGACGGTTGGTGCTGCAGACCACCCTCGCCGAGCTGGCCACCCGTGCGGGCACCAGCACCGGAATGCGCATCCGGACCCCGGAGCTGGCACGGCTGACCGCCGCGCTCGATGCCATCCCGGTCGGCTGGCGCCAGACCACTCCGGACACGCTGGTCATCGACGGCGCCACCCCCGAATGGTTCGGACCCTTCGCAGCCCAGCACCAGATCGTGCTCTACGAGTTGGTCCACGAACGGGGCAGCCTCGAAGACGTGTTCCTGCGCATCACCCAGGGCATCGGCTCGCCCGACCCGCATCTCTCGGGCACCACGTCCGACCGCCCGACGACGACGCCCGGGGCTCCGTCGTGACCGCCATCGTCCGTTCCGAGTGGATCAAGATGCGCACGACGGCGGTGCCGTTGGTGATGATTGCGATCGCGTTGGTGGTCGACGCGCTCCTCATCCTGGTCCTCTTCCTCAGCGGCAGCGGCAACGGCGGAAACGGGGACAACAGTGTCTTCATCTCACCCGGGTACACGGTGCCCCACACCGACCAGCAGCTGCGCAACCTGGTCGGTTCTGGATTCGAGGGATACATCCTGGCCCTCCTGATCGGCGTGCTCTGCATCACCACCGAGTTCCGGCACAAGACGGTCACGACGTCGTTCCTGGTGACGCCCAGACGCCCGGTCTTCGTCGCCGGCAAGCTGATCATCGCCGCCCTCCTCGGGATCGGGCTGGCGCTGGTCATGCTCGTCGCCTCGGTTGTCGGCGGCGGGATCACGCTGGCCGCAAAGGGTGGGTCGTTCTCCGACCTGATCCACCAGGTGCCCGCAGTCGCCCCCGGGATGATGCTGGTCTTCGCCCTGTTCGCCCTCCTCGGCGTCGGGATCGGCTCGGTCCTCACCAACCAGGTCGCCGCCATCACCGTGAGTCTCGGCTGGTTCATCATCCTCGAGGGCATCCTGGTCAGCCTGGTCCACGGCGCGGCGCGCTGGGTCCCGACCGGCGCAGCGACCGCGGCGGCAAACCTGACCCGGGGGCGGGGTGCGGACTTCGGCCTGTTCACCTGGTGGCAGGGCACGTTGCTGATGCTCCTCTACGGCCTGGCCTTTGCCACACTCGGCTCGCTCATCCTCACCCGCCGCGACATCACCTGAAGGGCACGCGTCGCCGGCACCGCGGAGCGCCGGATCATTGCCTGGGATACGACTTTCGTCTATACATGCCAACGCGGCTGCGAGACAGGTTGCCGTGACGACGGTGACACGGCGGTCGGGCCAGGGGGTCTGAGTGGATCGCAAGTGGTGGACACTGATCGCCGTCTGCGTCGGCACCTTCATGCTGCTGTTGGACATCACGGTCGTCAACGTGGCCCTGCCCGACATCCAGAAGGCACTCAATTCCTCGTTCGCCGATCTGCAGTGGGTGGTCGATGCCTACTCCCTGACCCTCGCCGCCTTCCTGCTGACCGCCGGCGTGCTCGGCGACATGTTCGGCCGCCGCGGCGTCTTCGCCATCGGCCTCGGCGTCTTCTCGGTGTCCTCGTTCCTTTGCGGGATCTCGACCTCACCCCTCATGCTCAATCTGTCGCGGGGTGCCCAGGGGGTGGGCGGGGCCATCATGTTCGCGACCTCGCTCGCCCTCATCGCCCAGGCGTTCTCCGGGCGGGAGCGGGGCACGGCGATCGGCGTCTACGGCGCCGTGGTCGGTGGGGCGGTCGCGGTCGGGCCGCTGATCGGTGGCGCGATCACCAGCGGCATCGGATGGCGGTGGATCTTCTTCGTCAACATCCCGATCGGGGTGATCGCCATTCTGATCACCCTGTCCAAGGTGGACAACGCACGGTTCATCAGCAACCGGCGCATCGACTGGATCGGCTTCATCGCCTTCTCCGGATCGCTCTTCCTGCTGGTGTTCGCACTGGTGCAGGGAAACGCCAAGGGGTGGGGCAGCGCGTTGATCGTGGGGATGCTGGTCGGATCTGGGGTGCTCATGGCCGTCTTCCTCGTGGCCGAATTGCGCCAGGACGACCCCATGCTCGACCTCTCCCTCTTCCGCCACCCGGCGATGGTCGGGGTGTCCCTGGGTTCGTTCACCTTGTCGGCCTCGATCTTTGCCATGTTCCTCTATCTGACGCTCTACCTGCAGGAGGTGCTGGGCTACAGCCCGTTCCAGGCCGGCCTGCGGTTCCTGCCGGTCACCATCCTCTCGTTCCTGGTGGCTCCGATCGCCGGCAAGCTCACCGTCCGCGTGCACTCTCGCTACATGCTCGGGCTGGGCCTCCTCCTGGTGGCTCTGGGCTGCAACCTGATGAGCCGGGTGCAGCCCGAGTCGGCGTGGACGGTCCTGCTCCCCGGCTTCCTGGTCGCCGGCATCGGCATCGGGATCACCAATCCGGTCCTTGCCTCGGTGTCGGTCGCGGTGGTCCGTCCCGAGCGGAGCGGTATGTCGACCGGCTCGGCGAGCACCTTCCGCCAGGTCGGGCTGGCCACCGGCATCGCCGGACTGGGGGCGATCTTCCTGAGCCAGATCAAGGGCACGACCGTGACCGCGCTGTCCGGCTCGGCAGCCGGTCAGCAGGTGCTGGCCCACGGGGGACAGCGGGTCACCGCGGCGATCACCGGGAGCGGTGTCCGCCAGGCGGCGGCTGCCATCCCGGTCGCTCCGGTGCGAGACGCGCTGCTCTCCGCCTATCGGACCGGGTTCTCCGAGACGTTCAACCACCTGATGGTCATCGCCTCGATCATCGCGATGGTCGGTGCCGTCGGCTGCCTGGTCCTCGTCCGCCAGCGGGACTTCGTGCCGAGCACCGCTCCCGCACCGTCGACCCAGGAGGGAGTTGGCGGCGACGGCGCCGGGCCCACCCCGGTCGCGGAACCGACCGCCGCGGCACCTGCCGGCGGCGAACCGGCCGAAGAGCTGCCCTCTGCCGCTCCGACCGGGTGACCGCCCGGAGGCGATGACCGGCTCAGGGGCGCCGGCCGGGCGCGCGCCGGACCAGCCCCATCCGTCGCGACTCGACCCGGACCATCCCCGTCGGGAGGAGATCCTCGAGGTCCACCGGCGGGCGCTCGCCGCCGGCGAGCCCGGCTACACCGACCCGGCCACCGGTGCCTACGTGATGACCTCGGCATACCTGGCCAGTCGTGGGACCTGCTGCACCCAGGGCTGCCGGCACTGTCCCTACGTGGGCGAGGGACCCGCCGTGCCCACCGCGGACCAGCAGGCCGATCGGGAGTCCGATCCCGGTTAGGTAGGGTCACCAGGCCGGAACGGACCCCGGGAGGAGGCCAGATGCAGACGAGGCTCACAAAGATCCTGGGAGTGGAGCACCCGGTCATGCTGGCGGGCATGGGGGGTGTCTCGTACTCGGCCCTGGTGGTCGCGGTGTCCGAGGCGGGGGGGTTCGGCTGTCTCGGTGCGTCCACCATGAGCGGCGCCAGGATGGTGGAGGAGATCGCCGCGGTGCGAGCGGCGACCGACCGGCCGTTCGGCGTGGACCTGCTCACCGCGATGCCCGGGGACCTGGTGGCCCAAGTCGAACAGGTCATCGAGGGCGGAGCCACCGTCTTCGTGGCCGGGCTCGGCGTGCCCGCCGAGGTGGTCGACCTCTGCCACCGCCACGGCGTCCTCGTCGTGAACATGTGCGGCAAGGTCGCCCATGCCGCGCCGGGCGCTCGATGCCGGGTGCGACATCGTCGTGGCCCAGGGCACCGAGGCGGGGGGCCACACCGGGACGGTTGCCACCATGCCGCTCGTGCCCCAGATCGTCGACGCGGTCGGGGACCGGATCCCCGTCGTGGCAGCCGGCGGCATCTTCGACGGCCGCGGCCTCGCCGCCGCCCTCGCCCTCGGCGCCGACGGGGTGTGGATGGGGACCCGGTTCATCGCCACCCCGGAAGCCCGCGGGGTCCCCGGCTACAAGGATGCGCTCGTGGGGGCAGGCGAGGACGCCACCACGGTCAGCCGTGCGTTCTCGGGAAAGACGATGCGGGTCCTGCGGAACCGGTACACGACCTACTTCGAGGAGCACCCCGACGAGCTGGTCGCGTTCCCGGGCCAGCTCGGGAGGTCGATCGAGGACGGCGCTTTCCACCTCGGCGGCGGGGCCGACACGCCCGACGTCGACCCGGACCGAGAGTGCTACCCGACCGGCCAGGGGGTGGGTGCCATCGAGACCCTGGTCCCGGCCGGTGACCTGGTCACCCGCATCGTCGAGGAAGCCGAGCAGGTCCTCGTCGCCATGGGACGGTTCGCCCGCTCCTGATCACCGGGGGTCGAGGACCGACCGGTCCCCCGCCCGCAGGCCGCTGATGATCCGACGGTACGCGTCGGGTGCGTCGTCGCCCATGGCATCGGTGTCCAGCCAGCCGCGGACGGGCCCACCACGGGCACGGTCCATGCCGTGGAGGCCGAAGCGGGGCTCGAAGGAGCCCCACTCGTAATTGTCGACCAGCGACCAGTGCCAGTAGCCCTCGACGGGCACGCCGCGGTCGAGGGCCCCGACCACTGCGGCGATGTGCTCGCGCAGGTACCGCGGACGGTCCCATCCGTCGAGGCGGGGGAACGAGCGCCCGTTGCGCACCCGGTTGCAGAGCCCGTTCTCGACCACCCACAGCGGCAGGTCGGGAGCCAGGGCGTACTGGACCTCGAGCCAACGGGTCAGCCCCCGGGGCTCGGGGGGATCGTCCCAGAGCTCGCGGGTGGGCCACAGGCTGCGGCCCCCGGCGGTGTGGTGGCCCGGGATGCGGAAGTGCCGGGACGCCAACGGGTCGTAGTAGTCCAGACCCAACACGTCGAGCGTGCGCTCGTGAGGGCTCTCGTAGAGCGCGTCGAGCACCCGGCGTGCCCGCCCCGGGGCAGCGGTACGGCGCCGGGCAGACCCGTACGCCGCGCGTAACGCGCCCGCTCGTCGCAGGGCGACCTCACCTGCTCCGGATGGGGGGAGCAACGAGTCGTGCCTGCGCCGGCGCTCGGAGATCCACTCGTCGATCTCCCCACGTCCGACCCCGGTGCTCCGTGCGAGCAGCAGGTCGAGCAGCAGGCGGTCGTAGTCGTAGACGCTGAGGCACGTGTTGTTGGTGGTCACGACCGCGTCCGGGCGCTCGCGGTGCACGATCTCGTAGCCGAGGACGTGGGCGGTGAGCAACTGGTCGAGCGCGACCTCGGTCTCTGCGAACGAGAGGAAGCGGCCCGGGGGGAACATCCCGAGGAGATACGACCCCATGGCCAGGACGTTGATCTCGTTGAGCGTGACCCAGTGACGCACCGTCGGAGCGAGTGCGGCGGCCACGACCTCGACCCAGGCGGCGTAGCGGGTCGCGGCGTCGGGTCGGAGCCAGAGATCCTCCCCCAACCAGGCGGGGTGGGTGAAATGGTGGAGGGTGACCAGCGGGGTGAGGCCGCGTTGCGTGCACGCCTCGACGATGTCGCAGTACCGGTCGAGCGCGGTGCGGTCCACGCCCCGCGCATCGGGGACGACCCGGGCCCACTCGATCCCGAGCCGGAAGCTGTCGCACCCGAGAGCGGCCGCACGGTCGAGTGATTCCTCGGGGCGGTCCCAGAAGCCGCAGGCCGAGCCCGAGGATTCGACCCGGCCGACCTGCTCCCAGGCCAGCCAGTTGTTCGCCGGGTCGCCGGGCCCGTTGTACCCACCTTCGACCTGGAATCCGGCAGTGGCGACGCCGAAGAGGAATCCGTCGGGCAGCGGGCCGCGCCCGGTCGCCGCCGGGCGTCGCGCCGACCCTGGGGACTCGCGCTGTGGGGACCGGCCCGCTGCGGACACCGTCACACCCTCTTCCACTCCGTCCCCGGGGCTTCCGGGTGCCGTGCGCCGCAGGTCCGCCCGCCGCAGCAGGAGGGCGATGGTACCTTGCCGACCCAGGTCCTCACCGGGCCGCACCCATCCCGATGCACCCGCCCACCTCCCGATCCCACACCGACCCCGAGCGCACGCCGGTGGTCATCGCCTCTGGGCAGTCGATCGAGCGCGAGGCGCTGGTCGATCCCGTCGAGCTCATGGAGCGCGCTGCCGAGGCCGCCCTGGCTCCCGTGCCCGGGCTCCGCAGCCGTGTGGCCCTCCTGACCGTCGTCGACGTGATGACTGCGACCGGACCGTCACCTGCGACCGAGCTGGCCACGCGGCTGGGCATCCCGGACGGCGCCCGGCGTGAGGTCACCACCGTCGGGGGGAACTCCCCCCAGTGGCTGGTCACCCGCGCCGCCTCGGAGATCACCGCCGGACGGCTCACGGTGACGCTGATCGCCGGTGCCGAGGCCATCCGTTCCTCCCGCGCCCGGCGGGCCGAAGGGCTGCCCCGCCACCTCGGCGACACGAGCCTGTCCCCCGACCCGGTCGTCGGCGATGACCTCCCGGGCGTCGGGCCCGCTGAGGCGGCCATCGGCCTGATGGCCCCGGTGCACGTGTACCCGCTCTTCGAAAGCGTGCTGGCAGCGCAGGCCGGGCGCGACACAACGGCACAGCGCCGTCACATGGGGGAGTTGTTCGCACCCTTCACCGAGGTGGCGGCTGGCCACCCGTTCGCGTGGTTCCCCTCGGCGCGCACGGCCGAGGAGATCGCCGCACCGTCACCCGACAACCGCATCGTCTGCGAGCCCTACACCAAGCTGATGACCGCGTTCCTCGGCTCGGACCAGGGCGCCGCGCTGGTGGTCTGCTCGCTCGCCGAAGCGGCCCGCGCCGGAGTGGCCGACCGTGCCGTCTTCGTCTGGTCGGGGGCCGAGGCCGTCGACGTCCGGTCGGTGGCCGCGCGTCCCGACCTCGGGCGCTCGCCTGCCATCGCCGCGGCGGGGGCAGCCCTCTTCGCGGCGGCGACCGAGTCGGCCGGGCGCCCGATCGCCATCGACGACCTCGACCTGCTCGACGTGTACTCGTGCTTTCCTGCGGCGGTCGAGCTGGCCGCCGCGGCACTCGGTCTGGCCACCGACGACAACCGCGGCCTGACCGTGACCGGCGGGCTCCCCTACTTCGGCGGGCCCGGGAACAACTACACCACCCACGGGATCGCCACGCTCACCGACCAGCTGCGCGACGACCGGTGGGGCGTCCACCCGGCTCGGTCTCGCCACCGGGCTCGGGTGGTTCGCGACCAAGCACGCACTGGGCGTCTACGGCTCAACACCGCCACCGGGTGGCTTCCACCGCGCGGACACCTCGGCGGCCCAGGCAGGCATCGACGCGTCGGCCGTCGAGGTCGCCCTCGAGTCCGAGACGCGGGCCGTCGCCTCGGTCGTGGCGGCAACCGTGATCCGTGACCACGACGGCGCCGCTGCCGGCGCACCCGTCATCGCCGCGTTGCCCGACGGACGTCGCATGGCCCTCGCCCCGGCCGACGAGGGAGTGGTCGCGTCCATGGGGACGTTGGACGTCCCCGGGTTGGTCGGGACGGAGCTGGTCGTCGAGCCCGGTCCGGCGCGCTACCGTCTGGCGGAACACTGACGCCATCAGGAGACCGCCATGTCCGAACTGCTCCGCGAACGCAAGGGCCACATCGAGATCCTCACCATCAACCGGCCCGAAGCGCGCAACGCCATCAACGGCGCCGTGTCCCGGGCCTTCGCCGCCGCCTTCGACGAGCTCGAGTCCGACGACGACTGCTGGGTGGTCATCGTGACGGGCGCCGGAGACAAGGCCTTCAGCGCGGGGATGGACCTCAAGGCGTTCACCGCCGGCGAGGCCGGGGAGATCATGGGCGCCAAGGGCGGCTTCGGGGGCATCGCCCAGCGCGACTTCGCCAAGCCGCTCATCGCCGCGGTCAACGGGTCGGCACTGGCCGGCGGGTGCGAGATCATGCTCTCCTGCGACCTGGTGGTCGCCGTCGAGGAGGCCACCTTCGGCATCCCCGAGGTCAAGCGGGGACTGATGGCGGGGGCCGGCGGGCTCTTCCGGCTCCCCAAGCGGCTCCCGGCGGCCATCGCCATGGAACTCGCCCTCACCGGCGACCCCATCGATGCCCGGCGGGCGCTCGAACTCGGGTTGATCAACCGGGTCGTGCCGGCCGCCAGGTTGATGGAGGAGGCACTGAGCCTCGCCGGCACCATCGCCGAGAACGCTCCCCTGGCGGTGCGGGTGTCCAAGCGGGTGATGAAGCAGGCCGGAGAGCTTCCCGACGCCGAGGGCTGGGCCGTCAACAACGCAGCCGTGCCCGAGGTGTTCGGCTCGGCCGACGCGAGGGAGGGGCCGATCGCCTTCGCCGAGAAGCGCAAGCCCAACTGGTCGGGCAAGTAACCGGCCGGCGTCAGGTGACGGTGCTGGCGGACGCCACCCCCACCCTCTCGGCAGGGCTCGACGGCTTCCGGCTCATCCTGCACGTCCTGGCCGCCACCGTCTGGGTGGGTGGGCAGTTCACGGTGGCCGGCCTCCTCCCGACCATCCGCACCCTCGGGGATGACGCGCCGAAGAAGGTGGCCAGAGCACTCGGCCGGTTGCTGTGGCCGGCCTACGCCCTGCTCATCGTGACCGGGTTCTGGAACATCGGCGCCCTCGAGGTCAAGAACGCCTCGACCGCCTGGCGAACCGTGCTCTGGATCAAGATCGGCGTGGTGCTCCTCGCCGGGGTGGCCGTCTTCCTCCACCAGCGGTCGACCTCGCGGACCGGCCTGGCCGTCTGGGGAGCCGTCGGGGCGCTCTCCTCGGTGGCCGCCGTCTGCCTGGGCGTCTTCCTGGCCGGCTGAGCCATCGGGTGCCTGCGGGCCGGCTGGGCGATCGGGTGCCGACCGTCATCCGCGGGCGGGTCGGCGACGAAGAACCTCGTAGCTGCGGCGTGCGCAGCGGGCGACGCCGTGCAGGTCTAACCTGGGCCCAGCAGTCGACAAGGGAGACGGTGCCGTGCCATTCAGCCCTCCAGCAGACCTCTTCGGAGAACAAGGCATCATCGTCCTCGTCGTGATCGCCGTCGTCCTGTTCGGCTCCACCCAGATCCCGAAACTGGCCCGGTCACTCGGCTCCGCCCAGAAGGAGTTCAAGAAGGGGCTCGACGAGGGAGCCAAGGGTGACGGCACCGAGACCCAGTCCCTTGCCGAGGCCAGCCCCCCGCCGGCCGTGCAAGCACCTCCCGCGGCACAGCCCCAGGACGGGGTTCCCGTCCCACCCACCGCGGACGGGACGCCGGGCGCCAATCCCTGACCACCCGGGACGGTGCCGACAGAGCCGGGCAGTGACCAGGACCAGGCGCGTACCCGGCGCTGGATCCCCTTCCCCTTCCTCCAGGCGGGCGAACTCGGCCTCGCCCTCTCCTTCGCCGTGCTCTCGGTCCACGTGCACAACCCCGTCCTGCTGCTCGCTGCCGCCGGTCTCGTCACACTGCTCGCGCTGACCGCGGACGGACCGTTCGGCGTCCTCCGGATCTGCGGACGGCGCCTCCACGTCCACCTGGTGGCGGTGACGGCCGTGCTCATCGCCTTCGCCCCGCTGCTCCCGGCCCTCCGCCCTGACATCGAAGGCATCCTGGTGACCACGTTCGGAGCGGTCGGCCTGCTCCGGCTCTCCACGCTCACCCGCGTCCAGGGGCCGGTCGGTTCCGGACAGCGGCGGACCCGGGGGAACGCCCCGGTCATCGACGCAACGGCCACAGTGTCATCGCCGGTGGCAACGGCAGGCCCGGACCCGACAGCGGCGGCGCCGACGGGCCCGGCGCGGGAGTCCGCCCTCTACCGGACGGGGCGCGCCGCCGGCGTGGCCTCGACCGCCGGACGCCGGGTGGTCGAGCGCAACCGGCCCGAGGTCGAGGCGCAGGTCCGCCGCGGCCTGCGGAAGGCCGGACGCACGGTCGGGCGCCGGACGTCGGGGACATCGGGTGCGCCCGAGGACCCCTCGCCCTGAAGCTTCCGGCGCTTCATGAGGACGCCCTCGGGGACAGGGGTGCGACCGGCGAGATTGCACCTCGTTGAACAGGCAATTTGCCGTCCGCGGGGCAGGGTGGTTCTCAACTTCTAATTCTGCTCCCGACCCCACTAGTCTGACCGCCGTGAACGCCTTCACAAACGGACCGTCGGCCGTCCCCGACACGCGTGACCGGTCTTCCGGAGGGCGCTCCGAGCAGCAGGCGCCGCCGGCTCCCCGGCGGAAGCGATGGATGGTCGGCCTCGTGGTGGCGGTCCCGCTGGCGCTGGCCGGATGCAACATGTACCCCACCTACGGAGCGAGCCGAGGGGTCACCACCCAGGGGCAGGAGACGTTCAAGCTCTACTCGGGGATGATGACCACCGGGATCATCGTCGGGGGCTTCGTCGGCCTGCTCATCATCTGGACGCTCTTCCGGTATCGCCGGCGCTCGGAGGAGATGCCCACGCAATTCCACGAGAACGTCCCGGTCGAGGTCCTCTACACCGGGATCCCGATCATCATCGTGGCCGTCCTCTTCTGGTTCACCGTCCTCACCGAGAACAACGTGGACGCGACCGTCCCGGTCAACGCCACAGCGACCGCCACGGGCAAGCCGATCGTCGACGTCAGGGTCACCGCCTTCCAGTGGGGCTGGCGCTTCGACTACCCGAACCTCAACGTCGGGGTCGCCGGCGAGACCACCAACGGCCCCGACAACCACGGTCCGCAGATGGTGCTCCCGGTCGGCGAGACCGTGCAGATCACCCTGGTCTCCAACGACGTCATCCACGGCTTCTACCTGCGTGACTTCAACTTCAGCCGCTATGCCCTTCCCGGGGTGGTCAACTACTTCGACTTCAACGTGGTCAAAACGGGCACCTTCTTCGGGCAGTGCACCCAGATCTGCGGGCTCTACCACTCGGAGATGCTGTTCAGCGTGCGCGCGGTGACCCCGGCGCAGTTCACCCAGTGGGCGCACGCCGAGGTCGCGGCCGGCCACACCCTGGGGCGGTCGGGCATCCCGGCCAATGACACGCCACCCCTCGAGACCCACGTGACCCCGTCCAATGCTCTCGCCGCGCCCTCCTCGGAGAAGGGTTCCCTATGACCACCACCGTCGAGTCGCCAGAGCTGATCGGGCCCGAGGAGCCCGGTGGTCCCGACGGCCACGGTCCCGACGAGCACCACGCCGAGCACGCCCACCACGAGGGCCCGACCGGGATCCTCAACTGGCTGACCTCCACCGACCACAAGGTCATCGGCAAGAGCTACATGATCACGTCGCTGGTGCTGTTCTTCATCGCCGGCATCATGGCCCTGGTGATGCGGATGCAGCTCGCCAGCCCCACCTCGTCGTTGGTCAACTTCCAGACCTACAACGAGCTGTTCACCATGCACGGCAGCCTCATGATGTACCTGTTCGCCGGACCGTTCGCCTTCGGCGGCCTGGCCAACTACATCGTGCCGCTCCAGGTCGGCGCGCCCGACATGGCCTTCCCCCGCCTCAACGCCCTCTCCTACTGGCTCTACCTCGGCGGATCGTTGGTCATGACCCTCAGCTTCGCGGTCGCCGGCGGCGCGGCCAGCTTCGGCTGGGTGGCCTACGCCCCCCTCTCCAACGCGACCAACTCCCCCGGCGTCGGCGCCGACATGTGGCTCCTCTCGCTCGGCCTTACCGGGTTCTCGGCCATCTTCACCGGCGTGAACCTGGTCGCCACCATCTTCTACCTACGCGCCCCGGGCATGACCATGTTCCGGATCCCGATCTTCTCCTGGAACATGCTGGTCACCGGGATCCTGATCCTCATCGCCTTCCCGGTGCTGTTCGGCGCGGTGGTGCTGCTCTTCTGCGACCGCCATTTCGGGACCCACATCTTCTCGGTGCAGGGAGGCGGCGTCCCGGTGCTCTGGCAACACCTCTTCTGGTTCTTCGGGCATCCGGAGGTGTACATCCTCGCCTTGCCCTACTTCGGGATGGTGACCGACATCCTGCCGGTCTTCTCCCGCAAGCCGCTCTTCGGCTACAAGGGCATGGTCTTCGCGACCATGTCGATCGCCGCCCTGTCGACCGGGGTGTGGGCCCACCACATGTTCACCACCGGGGTGGTGCTCCTGCCCTTCTTCTCGCTGCTGTCCTACCTCATCGCGGTGCCCACCGGCATCAAATTCTTCAACTGGATCGGCACCATGTGGGGGGGCCAGCTGAGCTTCCAGACCCCGATGCTCTTCTCCATCGGCTTCCTGTTCGCCTTCCTGATGGGCGGGGTGACCGGGGTGCTGCTGGCCTCGCCGCCGGTCGACTTCATGACCCACGACACCTACTTCGTGGTCGCCCACTTCCACCAGGTCCTCATCGGGACCGCGGTCTTCGCCGGATTCGCCGGGTTCTACTTCTGGTACCCGAAGATGTTCGGGCGGATGCTCAACGAACGGCTCGGCAAGACCCACTTCTGGCTGCTGTTCATCGGCTTCTGGGTCACCTTCATGCCGCAGTACGTGGTCGGTCTCAAAGGAATGCCGCGGCGGGTGGCCGACTACCTGACGAGCAACGGGTGGACGGGCCTCAACCAGCTCTCGACAGTCGGAGCCTTCATCATCGGGGCCTCCTTCCTCTTCTTCCTGGCGAACCTGGTCACCTCCTGGAGGCACCCGGTAGAGGCAGGCGACAACCCGTGGGACGGCGGTGGCCTCGAGTGGTTCACCTCCTCACCACCGCCCCACCACAACTTCACCCATCTGCCCCCGATCCGCTCCGAGCGGCCCACCTGGGACTACAACCATCCGGAGCACCGCACCATCGGACACGAGCCCGGGCCCACCCCGGACCGCGTTGAGGAGCCGGTAGGGGCTCCGTCATGAGGGTCAACGGGCTGTTCCTCGGTGGCCTCGGCGTGTTCTTCGGGATCATCGGCGCCGTGTACTGGTTCACCAGCTACGAGGACGCCGGGTTCCTCATGCTCATGGGGACGATGCTGCTCGGCCTCCTCCCCGGCAGCTACTACTTCTGGTGGTCGCGGCACACGAGGAAGCCCCTCGACGGCGACGAGCCCAACGCCGACGTCGACGAGGGCGCAGGCGTCATCGAATCCTTCCCCGCATCGAGCATCTGGCCGTTCCTGTTGGGGATGGCCGCACTCTTCGCCACGCTCACCTTCGCGTTCGGGCTCTGGATGGCCCCGATCGCGATCGCGCTCGGGCTGTCCGCCATCATCGGCGCGACCGTGGAGAGCCGGCGCGGGGGCACCGTCTGACCCTGCCGGGCAGCTGCTCAGACCACCCCCGGCGGAAGGTAGTAGGCGTTGAACGGTGCATCCCTCACCTCTATGGCCTCCGCCAGGGTCGGGGTGCGCCGGGAGCCGGCCTCGAGGGCGTTGCGCGTGCCCAGGCGGTTGTTCTCGTAGACGAGTGCCTCGTCGGCTGCGCCGGGGGCGACCCATACCGCAGCGATGAGCAGCAGGTCGTCGACCAGGCCGGCGTCGACCACCCCGTCGACCACCGCCCAGAGCACCCCGGAGGCCACACCCGCCTGGGCCGCTCCCCAGGTGATGCCAGAGTGGCCCGGCCCCTCGAGAGCGGCCTTGTTGACGAAGAGGGTCATCGGCTTGGCAGGGATCCCGGGTCGCAGGGTGGTGAGAAAGGCGGCGTGGCCCGCCCGCGGGGTGGCGAGGGCGGTGGCCCAGGCCGTCTCGACCGGGCCCCCCTTGGCGCCGAGCACGGTGTTGAGATGTGCCGCCTCCGGGCCGGAGCCGACGAAGGCCTCCCCCACCTGGGTCACGAACTCGGCCATACCACCGGTGGGGACTCGTAGGGAACGCTCCGGCCGTAGCGGCTCTCACGGAGCAGCTCGCTGCCCACGGTGCCGGCCACCGTGTCGTACGCCAGCAGCCCGACGTGTCGCGACCGGGCTCCGCCGATGGGGCTGACCCGGTGCAACGAGTTGCGGCCCTCGAAGACGAGGAGGGTGCCCGGGGTCATCGGCAGGACGACCACTCCGGAGCGGTCTCCGGACAGGGTGGCCGCCACTGCGTCGTAGCGCTCGTCGGCCGTAGAGCGGATCCGTGGCACGACCTCGAACTCGCCCCCCGTCTCGGCGGTCTGGATGGCCAGCGAGACCACGAAGTCGGTCTGGTCGAAGTGCCACTGCAGCTCGTCCCCGTCACCCATCGCAGCAAGATTGAGGGCACCGAAGGGATCGGCGTAGCGGTGGATTGGACCCCGGTCGAGCACGTCCTCCACCAGGTGGCGGAGCGGCTCCCACTCGTAGAGCCCGCGCAACAGCGAGTCAGAGGGCATGAGGTCGTAGGCCACGGCCCCGACTGCGTAGCGCCCCCAGGTCAGCCGCGGATGATCCTCGGGCAGGGTGAAGTCGGGGACCTCGAGATAGGCCGTACCCACCCCCTCCGAGTGGAAGGCACGTGTGGACAGCTCCTCCGCGTCGGCCACCAACGCTGCGATCCCGGAGGAGGTGAGGAAGCCGGACAGTTCGACCGCTCCCGTGGAGCACAGCTGTGACCGGGCACCGGCGACCAGGGCCCGGTACGCATCGCCATCCGCATCGTCCACCGGATACCGGCCGAGGTCGACCAGGTCCTCGGGGCGAAGCGCCATGGGTGGCGATGGTAGCCCGACGCCGTCCCGTGACCCGCCGGATGGTCAGGCCCCTTGGCACTGCGGAGTTCCGCCCTCCCTTCTCGGGGCCGTTACTCAACTTGAGCGCACCGACGTCCGATAAGGACTACGAGCATTCAGCGGTGCAATCGTGCCGGTGGCCCGGGAGAGTGGTGTGCCCCAATTTCGAAGTGCACTTGCGTCAGCACTCGCTCAGCTTGCCGACGCAAACCGCGCGCTACGACTCCGTCTTGAGGAAAACGAGAGCCTCATTCGCAGAGCCGTGGCGCTGACGAGCGAGGGCGTGAGCACATCTGCGGTGCTCGAGGAGATCCCCGTCCATGCGGCACAGGTAGCCGCCGACGAAGCCATGATGGTCCTGTTCGACGCTCGAGACCGGGTACGCAAGGTCGTCATATGCGAGGGGCTCGAGGACGGAATGACCATCGAGCAACTTGCCGCAATGTTCCACGTGTCGCCGGATCTGATCAGCTCCTACGTAGCCGAGCGCTCCAACAAGTTCTCACCTGCAAGGGGTCGACCATCGGACGCTGACGAGCATCCCAGGCGACTCACGTATGTGGACGCAAAGGGTGCGGAGCGCGCCGGCTAGGCGCGTCACATCAATCGGGACACCTCTGCCTGGACCCTGCCTCGGGCGGCTCTCGTGCCGCGGTCCGCCCGGGTCAGCGGATGACCCGGCGCACACCGGCGCCGGTGGCCAGCTCGGGTGGCACGAGGTCGATGTAGGTCGGGACCGGTACCGCCTCGAGCTCCTCGTGGCCGTCGCCCGGGCGGGGCTCGGAGGGAACCGTGGTGTACTCGCCGGTCGCGGTCCGGAGCACGACGACCGCGCGCTTCCGCTTTCCGACGCCCTCCGCCGCACGCATCTCGTTGCAGATCTTGAAGGTGAGGAAGTAGGCGATGACCGGCGCGATCGGGATGGCCAGCCGGAAGAACCAGAGCACGTCGATGAGCGGCAACTGCAGGAAGTTGGCCATCACGTCGGTCGACGATGCGAAGAAGGTCATGCCGAGCAGGGTCAGCATGGCCGCACCGGCAGCGGTGCGCTTCGGACGGTCGCGAGGCCGGTCCAGCAGGTTGTGGTAGGCGAGATCCTTCGTGTAGCGGGACTCGATGAACGGCCACACCAACAGGATGTTGAAGATGAGACCGGGGAAGATCACCGCCGGCAGCAAGACCTCCAAGGGGATGGTGTGGCCCCAGCCGACCCACTCCCAGCTGGGCATGACCCGGAGCGCCCCGTCCAGCCATCCCATGTACCAGTCGGGTTGGACCGCGTAGGAGATCTGGTAGGGCTCGTACTGTCCGAACTGCCAGATCGGGTTGATCTGGGCGAAGCCGCCGAGCAGGAAGATCACCGCGGTCGTCATGAAGAGGAACCCGGTGGTCTTGGCCATGAAGGTCGGGAACATGGGCGAGCCGATCACGTTGTGCTCGGTGGCGCCGTTGCCCTTGAACTGGGTGTGCTTCTGTTTGACCAGGAGGCCGAGATGGGCGGCGAGCAGTCCGATGAGGATGAGCGGCACGATGAGGATGTGGATCAGGTAGAAGCGCGGGATGATCACCCCGCTGCCCGGGTAGTTGCCACCGAAGAGGAAGAAGGCCAGGTACGTGCCCACCAACGGGATCGACTCGATGATCGAGTAGGCGATGCGGATCCCGGTCCCCGAGACCAGGTCGTCGGGGAGCGAGTACCCGAGGAACCCGTTGACGATCCCGAGGATGAGCATCGACACCCCGACGATCCAGTTGAACTCTCGGGGCTTGCGGAAGGCGCCGGTGAAGAACACCCGCGCCATGTGCACGGCGATGGACCCGAGGAAGATGTCCGCCGCCCAGTGGTGGGCCTGGCGCATGAGGAGTCCCGAGCGGACATCGAAGGAGAGCCCGACCGTTGAGGCGTAGGCCTCCGAGACCTTCTCGCCCCGCAGCGGGAGGTAGCTCCCGTGGTAGACGATCTCTTGGGCAGAGGGGATGAAGTAGAGGGAGAGGAAGATCCCGGTCACGATCAGGACCACGAACGAGTAGAGGGCGATCTCCCCGAGCATGAACGACCAGTGGTCGGGGAAGATCTTGTCGAGGAAGGTCCGGCCACCCTTGGCGATGCCCAGGCGGTCGTCGAGCCAGCGGAGGGACTTGTCGATCATGGGCGCTCCCAGAACCCGGGGCCGACCGGCTGGTCGAACCGCCCGTTCGCCCGAAGGTACCCGAGGGTGTCCACCGTGATGGGGAGCTGCGGGAGCGGGCGGGGCGCTGGGCCGAACTCGGGAATGCATCCGGCCCGCACGTTGAAGATGGACTGGTGGCACGGACAGACCAGCTGCTGGGTCTGCTCCTGGTAGAGGCCGACCGGGCAGCCGAGGTGGGTGCAGAGCTTCGAGTAGGCCACATACCCGCGGACACCCCAGCTGGTCCTGCCCGGCGGGGCGATGTAGAGGGGTGGCTCGTTCGGGCCGATGTCAGCGAGCCGGATGAGGATGACCTGGTCGGGCGATGCGCCCTCGAAGCCGGGGGGGAAGACGGTGAGCACCCCGCCCACCTCGAGGTCGTCGACGGTGATCGCTCGTCCGTCGACCGTGACCAGCTTCATTCCCTTCACCCAGTTGCTCGCGAAGAGCGAGTTGCTGGTGTCGAACGGGACCTTGGTGGGCTTGGGTCCGAGCGACCGCAGCAGCGGGAAGAGGAGGACGATGCCCATCGCGGTCGATCCGACCGCGAAGAGCCCGCCGAGGAGCTTGCGCCGCTTGAGGACCATGCCGCCGCGCTCGACGACCGCCGCGGTCATGGCCTCCCGCTCGGCCTCGGTCGAGTGGAACTCGTGGCGTTCCTCCACGAAGGGTCCCTGCGGCATGAGGTACTTGCCCCAGGCGGTCACCCCGAATCCGAGAGCCAGCAGGCCGACCCCGAGGGTGACCGCCTGCCACTGGGTGTTGGCTTCGACCCAGTAGGCCACGCCGAAGCCGATGAACCCGGCAAACCCGACCGCCATCGCGACGGCCGCCACCAGCTCCGCGCGGTCGGGGTGCTTCGCGTACGGCTGCAGATGGCCGTCGTCGAGTGCTGCGGGGGGCAGCGGGCCGTCGAGGCGCGAACCGTTGCCGCTCATGTCCGGTTCCCGATCCAGAAGCAGACCAGCATCAGACCGCCCACGCCGAGGAGCAGGCCGACGAAGCCCTCCCCGACCGGGCCGATCCCGCCGAGGCCGAACCCCCCGGGGTTGGCCGGGTGCTGGATGCACGCGGGTGACGTAGGCGGTGATGTCCCGTGCCTCGGCGTCGGTGATGTTGCCAGGCCCGAAGTGGGGCATGTTGCCGGGACCCGACCGGATGGCCTCGACCACCTGGGTCGGAGTGGCCAGATGGAGGCTCGGGGCGAAGGCCCCCTCGGCGAGCGCGTCCCCTGCACCGGTGATGGTGTGGCAGGCCGCGCAGTTGAGGGTGAAGAGGGTGTTGCCGGCCTCGAGGTCGGCGGTGGCGGTGTTGACGATCGGCACCTGGGTGCCAACGCCGGGAGTCAGCGACTGCACCCATGCGGCGATCTCGAGGGTCTGGAGGCGGTTGAATCGGGGCGGCTTGCGGACCGGCTCGGTACTTGCGTTGGCCAGCGGCATCCGGCCGGTGGAGACCCAGAAGTCGACGGTTCCGGCGCCCAGCCCCTGCAGGTTGGGCGCCACACCGGTACTGCCGTTGGCCTCGCGACCGTGACAGCTCGAGCAGTTGGACGCGAACAGGGCCTGGCCCGGGGCGATGAAGGAGGCAGGCAGGTTGACGTAGGTGAGGCCCGTCTGGTTCGAGGGGGCGGCGTAGTGGATGGTGGCCGAGGCGCTCGGCGCCTTGGCGGACGTCGTGACCGCCCGGGCCGCTCCCGGCGAGAAGGCGAGCAGACCGACCATGGCGACGCAGCCGAGCAGGGCCGCCGGCGCCAGGAGCCGGGGCTTCCAGAGTCGACCGAGCCGGCCAGGCCGTCGGTTCTCCGGCAGGGCCCGGGGCGCTCGCGTTCGGTGACGAACAGGCATTACTTGAGGAGGAAGAGGCAGCTGTAGAGGCCGATCCAGACGACATCCACGAAGTGCCAGTAGTAGCTCACACCCTGGAACACCGCGGTCTCGCCCGGATCACCCTTCGGACCCTTGAGGCGGGCGAGCAGGAAGACCATGGCCGCCAACCCGAGGAAGACGTGCAGCCCGTGGACTCCGGACATGATGTAGAAGAGCGACCCGTATGCGGTGTGGGTGGGGTCGGTGGCCGGATTGTGGGAGAGCGTGATCCACTCGTAGAACTGGTTGGCCACGAACAGGCCACCGAGGACGATCGTGGCCCACACCCAGATCTTGGCGCTCCTGCGTTCGCCCTTCTCCTGGTCGAAGACGGCCTTCTGCATGGTGAAGCTCGACGACACCAGGATGAGGGTGAAGAAGCCGGCCCGGAGCGTGTCGAGGTGGGTGCCGGTCGGCGGCCAGACCGATGCGTGCGCACGGATGGTGAAGAAGGCGGCGAACAGCGAGCTGAAGAACATCACCTCCGACCCGAGCCAGATGATGACGCCCACGGCCAGCATCGAGGGCCTGTCAGGGCGGTGGCGGGTGGGCCTGGCGATGCCCGGATCGGCGGCGAGGGCCTGGGTCACGGAGGAAGTTTTACTCCATGGGGCGCTCGGAGGGCCAACTCAGGCCACCGGGTCGGGAGCCGCCGTTCCGGGGTGTTCGAACGGTCCTCAACCAGGTGCGGCGAGGGCGGCGGGTGGCGGGGTGAGGGAGACCACCGTGAGCCGCCGGGTGGGCCGGGTGAGCGCGACATAGAGGGTCCGCAGACCCCGGGAGGTCTCCCCTGCGATCGTCGATGGCTCGACGACCACCACCGAGTCGAACTCGAGTCCGTTGGCCGACTCGGCCGCGAGGAGCACCAGGGGCTCGGACAGGCCGCCCCTGCGCATGTCCCGCGCGTCGACCACCGGCACCCCGGCCTCGGCCAGGGCCGCCGACAGCGGGGAGAGCAGCGTCTCGGGTGCCACGATGGCCACCCGCCCGGGTCGGACGGCGTCCACCTCGGCGGCCGCGACGTCTGCCACCGTACGGGTCAGATCGGCGAGACCGGGATCACCGTCGTCGGAACGGACCTGCAGCATCGTCGGGTCGACCCCGGAGCGGCGGACCGGTTGGGGAGGTGTGAGGTCGGGTGCGGCGACCGCGAGGACCCGGCCGGCGACCGCCAGCACCTCGGCGGGCGTCCGGTAGCTCACGGTCAGCTCCGCCGTGCGGGACGGACGCCGGTTGGGGAGGTGCTCGACGATGTCCCCCCACGAGGTCGGGGCCCAGGGTGCGGTCGCCTGGGCGATGTCACCGACCACGGTCATCGAGCCGGAGAGCGAGCGGCGTGTCAGCATCCGCAGCTGCATCGGCGAGAGGTCCTGGACCTCGTCGACCACGATGTGGCCGTACTTGCGCACCCCGTCGTCGCCACCCCCCGAGCGCGGACCGAGCAGGTGCCGGGCCTCGTCGACCAGCGCGGCGTCCGCCGGCGTCCAGGCGACCGCGTCGAAGGAGGCCGAGCGGGGACGCCTGAGGAGGGCCTGCTCCTCGGGTGACAGGATCCCCCTGGCTGCCGCCGCGATGAGCGGCGGTGCCCCGAAGAGATCGTGGAGCAGCTCGTGGGGCGAGAGGCGCGGCCACATCCGGTCGAGGGCCTCGGCCAGCTCCGGCACCCGGCGAACCTTGCGCGAGAAGTCCTCGAAGTCGAACTCGTCGTCCTCGAGCTCGGAGAGATCGTCCTCCGCGGCGAAGGCGGTGACCGCCGATGGGGTTCCCATGCCGAGTTGCTGCTGGGTCTGGCGGGCCCGCTCGGCGAGCACCTGGGCCACCGACTGCTCGACCAGGCGGCGGCGCGCGTTGTGGCTCCCGGGTCGCCGGGACACCGAGTCGACGATCCGGCGGGTCTCCTCGGCGGGCAGACGGAGGAGCGAGCGCGCCGTAGGGGACCGAGACGTCCTCGGCCAAGCGCCGTTGGCGCGTCCGTACGGCGCGCGCCACCACCCTGGCCATCCGGGCGTCACCCTTCAGACGCGCGACGTCGGCCGGGCCGTTCTCGCGGACCCTGACCTCGGGGACGAGGCCGGCCACCGTCGAGAGGGTGACCCCGGTCTCGCCCAGCGAGGGGAGGACCTGCTCGATGTAGCGGAGGAAGAGCGGGTTGGGACCGACCACCAGCACGCCCTGCCGCTCGAGCGGGAACCGGTGGGTGTAGAGCAGATAGGCGGCACGGTGGAGGGCAACGGCCGTCTTGCCGGTGCCGGGGCCGCCCTGCACGACCAGCACCCCGCCGAGCGGGGCACGGATGATCTCGTCCTGCTCGCGCTGGATCGTGGAGACGATGTCGGTCATCCGGCCGGTCCGGGCACGGTCGAGGGCGGCGAGGAGGGCGGCTGGACCGCCGATGGGCAGGTCGCCGACGATGAGCTCGCCCGATGTGGCCTCCCCCCCGGGGACGCGCACCCGCTCTTCGATGAGCTCGACACCGTCTTCGGGCAGGGCGAACCGCTCGTCCTCGACCCCCACGACCTGGCGGCCCTGGAGGGCGAGGTGGCGGCGGAGGACGAGTCCCTGGGGGTCGCGACCGGTGGCCCGGTAGAAGGGCTCGGCAACCGGGGCCCGCCAGTCGACGACGAGCGGCTCGTGGTCTGCTCCGTGGACGGCCAGTCGACCGATGTGGAAGGTCTCGGTGTCCGAGACCCCGTGCGCGCCGTTGGTGGCCGCGGTGGGCCGGTCGCCCGCGCCGGCGGCCAGCCGGTCGATCCGCCCGAAGGTGAGTGCCTGGTCCCCGATGTCCAGCTGCTCGAGCCGGGCCAGGCTGGTGCGCACGATGACGTCCCGCTCGGTCCGGGACTGGAAGGTGCCGCCCTTGCCCAGGTCGAGCACGCCCTCGAGCATCGAATTGGCATCCCCGCGCATGGCGTCGAGCCGCGCGTAGGCGAGGTCGACGAACGCCTGCTCGGCCTCCAGCTCCGATGCCACCCCCCACCTCCTGTCGTCCCGTGCCCGCCCCGCACGGCCCTCGCACGGCCCAGGGGAACCCTCGATTGTATGCCCCGTCGCGACGTCGTGCCGCGGCCGCCGGGCGCCGGGTCCGGCGATCCTGCTCTCCTAGACTCCTGTTATGGCCATCCCACCGACGATCGTGCCGGCGGGAGCGCCGGGCTCCCGGCCGTGACCAGACCGTGACCGGGGGCCTGCCCGCGACGGACCGATTCGAGGACGCGCCCTTCATCCGGGCCTGCCGCGGCCAGCCGGTCCCCCACGTGCCGGTCTGGTTCATGCGCCAGGCCGGCAGGTCGCTGCCCGAGTACCGCGCCGCCCGGGGCCCGGGCAGCATCCTCGAGGCGATCGCCCGTCCCGACCTGGTGGCGGAGCTCACCCTGCAGCCGGTCGAGCGGTACGGCACGGACGCCGCCATCTTCTTCTCCGACATCGTGGTACCGGCCGCCGCGGTCGGGTTCGGCGTCGACGTGGCCCCCGGGACCGGTCCGGTGGTAGCCGAGCCCTTCCGCTCGAAGGAGGACCTCGCAGCGCCTGCGCCCGCTCGAGCCCGCGCTCGACACCCCCTACGTCACCGAAGCGGTCGGGCTGGCGGCCTCGTCGCTCGAGGTGCCACTCATCGGGTTCGCCGGCGGGCCGTTCACCGTCGCGAGCTACCTGGTCGAGGGCGGCCCGTCGAAGAACTTCACCCGGATCAAGGCGCTCATGCACGGTGAGCCTGTCCTCTGGCACGAGCTCGCCGAACGGCTCACCGACATGGCCGTTGCCTCGCTGCGCTCACAGCTCGACGCGGGCGCCGCCGCGGTCCAGGTCTTCGACAGCTGGGCGGGCATCCTCACCCCACGTCATTATGCGGAGCTGGTTCTGCCGGCCACCCGCCGGCTCTTCGCCGAGCTCGCGGCCTCCCACCCCGGCGCCCCGACCATCCTCTTCGGGGTCGGGACGGGCGAACTGCTCGGGCTCATGGGTGGCGCCGGGGCATCGGTGGTGGGCGTCGACTGGCGGGTCCCGCTCGACGAGGCCCGGCTCCGGGTGGGACCGGGGACAGCCGTCCAGGGCAACCTCGACCCCGCACTCTGCCTGGGCAGCTGGGAGGTGGCCGCGGCCGAGACCCGCGAAGTCCTCGCACGGGCCGGCACCGCTCCGGGGCACATCTTCAACCTCGGTCACGGTGTGCTGCCCGAGACGGACCCGTCGATCCTCGAGCGCGTGGTCACCCTGGTCCACGCCGAAGGGCGGGCGGGCGTGGAGCGCGCCGCGTGACCGGACAGGCGGAGCGGCCGGTCGGGGTGCTGGTCATGGCCCACGGGACACCGGACACACCCGCGGGGATCGAGTCCTTCTACACCTCCATCCGCGGTGGTCGAGCCCCGACCCCCGAGCTCCTCGACGAGCTGGTCGGCCGGTACGCGGCCATCGGCGGGGTCTCTCCGCTCACCCGTCGGACCTGCGACCAGGTCGAGGGCCTGGCCGCCGCGCTCGAGCGCACGGATCCGGGCCGCGTCCTGGTCCGCTTCGGAGCAAAGCACGTACGGCCGAGCATCGAGGACGGTGTGGCCGAGCTTGTCGCCTCCGGGGTCGAGCGGGTGGTCGGGATCGTGCTCACCCCGCACCAGTCGTCGCTCGGCTCAGGCGCGTACTTCCGGCGAGCCGGCGAGGCCATCGCCGCTTCGTCACGACCACCCGAGCTCATCGTGATCCCGTCCTGGCATCGCGCCGCCGTCTTCCCGCACCTGCTGGCCGCTCGCACGCGCGCCGTGCTCGACGGCCTCGACCTCACGGTGCGAACACGCACCGCCGTGTTCTTCACCGCGCACAGCCTCCCCGAGCGGGCGATCACGTCAGGCGACCCCTACCCCGACCAGGTGCGCGAGTCGGGGTCCGACGTGGCACTGCTGCTCGGTCTGGACGCCGACCCCACGACGACCTGGGGGGTGGCCTTCCAGAGCGCCGGGCGGACGGCCGACCGGTGGATCGGGCCCGACTTGCTGGCCGAGATCGACAGGGTCGCCGACGAGGGGGCCACGGCGGCGGTGGTCTGCCCGGTCGGCTTCGTCTCGGACCACCTCGAGGTCCTCTACGACCTCGACATCGAGGCCCGGGACCGTGCCCGTTCGGCCGGGATCGCGTTCGCCAGGACCGCCTCCCTCAACGACGACCCCGCCTTTCTGGAGATGCTCGCCGGCGTGGTGCGAGACGCCGTGCCGGCCGACGTCCGTTGACCCCCTCCCGGCGCGACGGACCGCAGGTGGTGGCCGTCGTGGGCGGCGGCATCGCCGGCCTGGCCGCGGCCTGGGAGCTGGTCCGGGACGGCCCGGGGGGCCGGCGACCCGAGGTCCACCTGCTCGAGGCCGGCGGCAGGTGGGGCGGCAAGCTGCACGCGACCGACTTCGCCGGGCGCACTGTCGACGTCGCTGCGGACGCCTTCCTGGCGCGGCGTCCCGAGGCCACCGAGCTGGTCGGCGAGCTCGGGATCACCGACCGGCTGGTCGCGGTCGGAGCGGAGGGTGCCGACCTCTGGGTGCGGGGACGTCTCCGGCCGATGCCCGAGGGCCAGGTCCTGGGCGTCCCCACACGGTGGTGGCCACTGGCACGGTCCGGCATCCTCTCGGCCGGCGGTGCGGCGCGCGCCGGGCTCGACCTGGTCCGCCCCCACCGGGCGATCCGGGGGATCTCCGGTGATCGCGCTGTGGGGGAGATCGTGCGCGCCCGGCTCGGATCCGAGGTCGTCGAGCGGCTGACCGACCCGCTCGTCGGGGGGATCCACGCCGGCGGTGTCGACGAGCTCAGCGCCGCGGCGACATCCCCGCTCCTCCTGGCAGCAGACTGCCAGCCGGGCAGCCTCATGCGGCGGCTCGGCAGGTCCCGGTCCGCGGCGCTGGCCACGGTTGCCGATCCGGCCACAGCCGCCACGCCCCTCTTCTGGTCACTGGATGGCGGCACCGCACGACTGGCGGCGGAGCTGGTCGACGCACTGGCCGCGCGGGGTGTCGCGCTCGACACCCGGGCGCGGGTGGGTTCCCTCGAACGTGCACGGGCCGGCCCGGACGGACGGCCGAACTGGGAGCTCACCCTGGGCGACGACCGCTCCGTCCTCGCCGCCGACGGGGTGGTCCTGGCCGTGCCCGCCGGAGAGGCGGCCGGACTGCTCTCCGCGCACGTCCCGCTCGCGGCCGGACTGCTCGACGGCATCGAGTACTCGTCGGTGGCGGTGATCACGCTGACGGTGCCGAGTGCCGCCATCGGAGCCACCCTCCACGGCACCGGGTTCCTGGTCCCCCGGACCTCGACCGTGACCATAGGGCCGGCGCTCATCACCGGCTGCACCTATCTCGGGCGCAAGTGGCCGCAACTCGCCCGGCCTGGTGAAGAGCTCATCCGGCTCTCGGTCGGACGGCGCGGCGACCTCCGGGCAGAGGCACTCGACGACGCGGAGCTCACCGCGGCCGCGTTCGCCGAGCTGGCCCGCATCCTGAACATCTCGGGAGGCCCGGCCGAGTGGATGGTCACCCGCTGGGAGCAGGCCTTCCCCCAGTACCCGGTCGGGCACCTTCTGCGGGTGGCCCAGATCGAACGCTCGGTGGCCGAGCTGCCCGGCCTGGCCGTGGCCGGCGCCCCGTACCGCGGGGTGGGGATCCCGGCGTGCATCGCGAGTGGGCGGGCGGCGGCTGCGGCGGTGCTCGACTCGCTCGGCCGGCGGGCGGCGCCCTCCGGCACGCGCGCCGACCGGGGATGAACCAGGCTCCGCCGGCGACCGGAGTACCCGTGGGAGGGACCGGCGGGGAGGTCACGTCGCGGCCGTCGTGGCGCCCGTCACGGGTCTGGATGACCAACCGGCGGACGTGGACGGTCACCCCGCGTCGCGGTCGGGTCGCTGCCCCGGCACTCGCCTCGGGGGTCGGGCTCGCCCTCTCGCTGCCCCCGTGGGGGTGGTGGATCCTGGCGTTCCCTGCCGCCGGACTGCTCTGGTGGCGGCTCGGCGGCCTCCGTCCCCGCACCCGGGTGTGGGCCGGCTGGCTGGCGGGGCTCGGCTGCTACGTGCCGGGACTCATGTGGGTCCGTTCGTTCACCCTCCCCGGGGCCGTCGTGCTGATCGCGCTCGAGGCGGGCTTCGTGGCCATGGCCTGCCTGGCGGTCCCGGCCGGGCCGGTCGCGGCGCGCGCCCTCGCCTTCCCGTCGGCGATGACCCTCGCCGAGGCGGCACGACAGACCTGGCCGTTCGGTGGGCTCCCCATCGGGGGCGTCTTCCTCGGCCAGGCCGACGGGCCGTTCCTGGGTGTGGCCCGGATCGGTGGCCCCCTCGTCCTGACCTTCGCCGTCTACCTCGGAGGCGTCGGTCTCGGCGCCCTCGGTTCGGCGGCCGCCCGTACGCTGCGGGACCGGCGACGGGCCCGCGCATTCTCGCGGGCCGACGGCGAGAACGGGACGCTCCCCGCTCCTGAAGACGGTTCGCGCTCGAGCGCGTTGCGGGACGCGGTCGCCGGCCACGGCGCCACCGCCCTCGTCGGCGCACTCGCACTCGCCCTGCTCTGCACGCTCGGCGTCGCGGCCGACCACTCCCCCGACGGCGGCCACTCGGTCGGGGTCATCACCGCGGCGGCGGTCCAGGGGGGTGGTGCGCGCGGCTTCCGCAAGTCCGAGGTCGACCAGGCACGCGTGTTGGCCGCCCAGGTTGCAGCGACCGACGAGCTCGAATCCGCTCACCATCGCACCGCCCCGCGTCTGGTGCTCTGGCCCGAGGACGTGGTCTCGCTCGACGTCCCCCTCGCCGACTCACCCGAGGAGTCCGCCCTCGGCGACCTCGCCCGTCGCCTCGGGTCGACCCTGGTGGTCGGGGTGACCGAGACGATCTCGGCGACCGCCTTCCGCAACGAGGCCGTGGCGTTCGGGCCCGACGGCGCGCTGGTCGATCGGTACGAGAAGGTCCACCGTGTCCCCTTCGGCGAGTACGTCCCGTTCCGGAGCTTCTTCGCCCACCTGGGCAACCTCTCGTCGGTGCCGCTCGACGCGGTGCCAGGCACCGGGACCGGGCTGCTGACCACACCGGCCGGGCCCCTCGGGACCATGATCTCCTACGAGGTCTTCTACGCGGATCGCGGCCGCGCCTCGGTGTCGGCCGGCGCCCAGGTGCTGATCGTCCCCACCAACACCTCGTCGTACGCGAGCGCCCAGGTGCCCACCCAGGAGGTGGCGGCCGCCGAGGTCCAGGCAGTGACCCAGGGCCGCGACCTGCTCCAGGCCGCACCCACCGGGTACAGCGCGGTGATCACCAACCGCGGCACCCTGCTCCGTCGCTCGGTGCTCGGCGCCCGCCAGGTGATCACGGCGGTCCTCGACCGGCGGGACGGGCTCACCCTGTTCGTGCGCTTCGGGGACACGCCCGTCCTCATCGTCGCGTTGGTCGGCCTCGCATGCGGGTGGTGGATCGCCGGCCGTCGCGAGCGTCCCGGGCGGGGCGGTCCCTATTCGTAGTAGCCCGAGTGGATGTACACGCAGGGGATCCCCTCGGCGTGGAACATGGCGAAGTTGTTCGGGTCGTCCTCGAATGCCAGTCGCAGGTCGAAGCCGAAGGCGCGCAGCTCGTCCACCGTGTCGCGCTTGAACCAAGTCACCTGCGAGTAGTCGCCACGCGAGCGCATGACCAGGAGGTCCCAGCGCAGCCCGTACCGTTCGAGCCAGGCGAGCGTCTGCGGCTGGACCCGCATGGGGCGGCCGGTCAACAGGATCACCTGCAGCCGCCGGTCGAGCAGCTCGAGCACCCGCGCCAGCTCCTCGACCACCGGGTCGTCGCCGCAGGCGTCGAAGAAGCGGTCCCAGTCACGCCGGCCGCGCTCGATGAAGTGCTGCCGGCCGACCGCGTCGGACAGCACACCGTCCACGTCGAAGACGACCGCCTCGCCAGGCGTCTCGATCCGCGCATGGTGCCACGCCCAGTTCGGGGGATCGTCCATCGGACTCACTCCTCGCCGGGGGACGCCGCGGCCAACCGGCGGATCTCTTCGACCACCGCCGGATCGGCCAGGGTGGTGGTGTCGCCTAGGACCCGGCCTTCCGCCACGTCGCGCAGCAAACGGCGCATGATCTTGCCACTGCGCGTCTTCGGCAGCTCTTCGGTGAAGACGACCGTCTTCGGACGGGCGATGGGGCCGATCTTGGCGGCCACATGGGCGCGCAGCTCCTCGCCGAGCGCATCGCTCGGGTCGCCCGCGTCGGCCACCACGGTGACGAATGCCACGATCGCCTGCCCGGTGGTCGGGTCGAGCGCTCCGACCACGGCCGATTCCGCCACCAGGGGGTGGTCGACAAGCGCCGACTCGACCTCGGTGGTGGAGATGCGGTGGCCCGAGACGTTCATCACGTCATCGACCCTGCCGAGCAGCCAGAGGTAGCCGTCGTCGTCGAGCTTGGCGCCGTCTCCGGCGAAGTACCTGCCCTCGAACCGGCCCCAGTAGGTGGCCCGGTAGCGCTCGGGGTCGCCGTAGATGCCGCGCAACATCGACGGCCACGGTTCGGTCAGGACCAGGTAGCCACCGCCCCGCTCGATCCGCCCCCCCTGCTCGTCGACGAGCTCGACACCGATGCCCGGAAGCGGAAAGGTGGCCGACCCGGGTTTGGTCGTGGTGATGCCGGGCAGGGGGGTGATCATGATGGCCCCCGTCTCGGTCTGCCACCAGGTGTCGACCACCGGGCAGCGACCGCCGCCGATGTGGGTCGAGTACCAGATCCATGCCTCCGGGTTGATCGGCTCGCCCACCGAGCCGAGCAGGCGGAGGCTGGTCAGGTCGTGGCGCGCTGGCTCTGCGGCGCCCCACTTCATGAAGGTGCGGATGGCGGTCGGTGCGCAGTAGAGGATGGTCACCCCGTACCGTTCGATGATCGACCACCACCGGTCACGCGCCGGGAAGTCGGGCGTTCCTTCGTACATGACGGAGGTGGCCCCGTTGGCGAGGGGACCGTAGACGATGTAGCTGTGCCCGGTCACCCACCCGATGTCGGCCGCGCACCAATAGACGTCGCGGTCGGGATGGAGGTCGAACACGACCCGGTGGGTGTAGGCCACCTGGGTCAGGTAGCCCCCGGTCGTGTGCATGATGCCCTTCGGCGCGGCGGTGGTGCCCGAGGTGTAGAGGAGGAAGAGCAGGTCCTCCGACTCCATGTGTTCCGGGGGGCAGGTGTCCGACGGCGTTCCACCACCGGCACCATCCTCACCGCTCATCAGCTCGTGCCACCAGTGGTCACGCCCGGCCACCATCTGCGCACCACCCGGGTCGGCCTCCGTCCCGATGCGGCGGGCCACGACCACGTGGTCGACGCAGTCCGACTCGGACACAGCGCTGTCCACGTTCGGCTTGAGGGGCACCGGCTGGCCGCGTCGCCAGCCGCCGTCGGCGGTGACCACCACCCGTGCCCGCGCGTCCAGGATCCGGTCACGCAACGCCTCCGCGGAGAACCCGCCGAACACCACCGAGTGCACCGCGCCGATGCGCGTGCAGGCCAACATGGCGACCGGGAGCTCGGGGATCATGGGCATGTAGATCGCGACCCGGTCGCCGCGGGTCACCCCGAGGCCGCGCAGCGCGTTGGCGAACCGGGACACCTCGAGCAGGAGCTGGCTGTAGGTGACCGTCCGGGTGTCGCCCGGCTCACCCTCCCAGTGGAACGCCACCTTGTCGCCGTGCCCGGCAGCCACGTGGCGGTCGAGGCAGTTGTAGGAGACGTTGAGGGTGCCACCGTCGAACCAGCGGGCGAAGGGGAGCTCCCAGTCGAGCACGGTGTCCCAGGGGCGGAACCAGTCGAGGGCGCCGGCCTGGCGTGCCCAGAACTCCGGGCCGAGGGCGGCCGCCTCCTCGTAGATCCCCGGGTCGGCGACCACGGCGGTGGCCCGGAACTCCTCGGGCGGGGGGAAGACCCGGTCCTCGACGAGGTAGTCCTCGATGGTGGGTTCGGGCGATCCGGTGCCCCCAGCCCCGCCCCCGCCTGTCCGGTCCTCACCCATCGCTCCCCATCCCTTCGCTGCCGAATCACTGCGGACACCTGCGGTTTCACCCGGTCCGGTCGGTCCCGCTCGGCGGCACTGGGACCCTCCCACGCCATCGAGATCTGCGACCCCATGGCGTACCTCAGCCTAACGCCGGGTGCCATTTAGGATGGTGGGGCTGTGACCACCACCCAACCGTCGGACGAGGTGGGCCTCGAGCCCGCGCTGCACCGCGGGCAGGCAACCGTCATGCTCGAGCCCGGGGGCACACGGATCGACGTCCCGCTCGGCCGCAGGGTCATGGTGGTGAGCGACCTGCTGCTGACCCCGGTGGCCTCGCCCTCGACCCTGGCGGTCACCGCCGAGTTGGCCCGCGCCCTCGACGCGTGGGACGGGCCCGGCATCCTCATCGTGGCCGGCAACCTGTTCGACCTGACCGGCGTCGGGTCGCCGGTGGCCGAGGCCCGGCGTGCGATGGAGGCCCATCCGGCCCTGTCCCGCTCGCTCGGGCGGTTCCTCGCCGTGGACGATCGACGGGTGATCCGCCAGACCGGCACCCACGAACCCGGGTACGACACAGACCCCGAGACGGTCGCCGCGGTGGCGGCGATGGGCGTCGAACAGCTCGGACCGGTCGACCTCCATCTCCATGCCGCGACCGGCACCAGGGTGGTCCGGGTCGAACCCGATTCGAGCAGACTGACCCCGGGACCCCCGGAGCCCGAGTGCGTCTCGGGGATCCGGCCGACCGCCGACGCCAAGCCCGGCGGTGCCGACTCGACCCCGGCCGGCCGCCAGTGGCGCCATCTCTGCACGTCCGCGCCGGACGACGCGCCATGGCTCGAGGGCCTGCACCGCCTGAGCGACCCGTCCACCCTCAGCAGGTTCATGGTGTCCCGCATGCTCTACCGCCGGTTCGGGCGGTACGCCTGGTGGCTGCTCGTCCCCATCGCGGTGGCCCTGCTCCTGCGGGCGGCGGTCACCCCCTGGGTGCTCAGGCACATCGGCTCGGGGCTGCCGGCGCGGGCCATTCGCCACGCCCATCAGGCCGATCTCAACGATCAGCTCGTGGTCGCGACGCTCGCCACCCTGGTCGTGTTGATCGTCCTGGCCCTGGTCGTCGGGCTGCTCAGCCGGCGGATGTGGTCCATCCTCGGAGGTGGCGCCCTCGGCGACGTCCACGCCGAGGCCGAGGCGAACGACATCGCCCGGGACGAAGCCCGCAGGCTGGTGGGTCGCGGCTACGCCGGGCTGATCTCCGCTGCCACCTTCCAATCGGAGCTCACCAATCTGGGTGCCGGCTTCTTCGCCAACGTGGGCGCGACCGCCGAGGTGGTCACGGAGCACCGGGGGCGCTTCGGCCTGCCACCCGTCTTCCTCCACGAACAACGGGTGAGCTGGGTGGAGCTCGAAGCCGGGGCCGAGCTCCATGTGCGGATGCTGCTCGCCCACAACGAGCTCGCATCCACCAGCGCGCTCGAACGGATGCTCACCCGGGGACGCAACGCAGCGCCGCTCCATCCGGCCCTCGTCGCCTCGTATCCGGTGGGCTCCTCCTGGCCACCAGCCGCCGACCTGCGCCAGGCCCACCGCCGGACCCGCCGCGTCCGTCGATGGGGAGGGGCCGCCATCCTGGTGACGGGGACCATCGACCTCCTCGACGCCATCACCCCTCCGTTGCGGGGTCGTCTGCACTGGCTGCAGGAGTACCTCCCGCTACGGGCGAGCGTGGCCGCGGGGGCCCTCGTGGCCGTGGCCGGGATCGCGCTCATCGCCCTCGGACGCGGGATCCTCCGGGGCCAGCGGCGGGCCTGGCGGGTGGCGGTGGCTTTGCTCGGTGGCACGATCTTCCTCCACCTCGTCGCCGGAGCCGACTTCGAGGAATCCCTGGTGGCCGTCGGGGTCCTCGCATTCCTCGTGTTCAACCGGAGCGAGTTCCAGTCGGCCTCCGATGCCTCGTCGCTCCGCTCTGCCCTCGTGCGCGCTCGCGATCGGGGCGGTCGGCATCGCCGTACTGGCCACCGTCTCGATCGAGATCTTCATCCATGTGGGACGGCACCACCACTCGACCCTCCCGTGGTGGTCCGCCTTCTGGGCGGTCTCGGAGCGGTTCGTGGGCATCCAGACCGTGGACCTCCCCGGCCGGGCCGACTCGTTCATCTCCGCGGCATTGCTGACCATCGGGCTCTCGCTCGTCGCGATCACCCTCTACCTGCTCACCCGACCGGTGGTCGACAGACGGCTCGGGTCGGGTCGGGCAGCCGAATACCGCGCCCGCGACATCGTGCGGCGTCACGGGTCGTCGACCCTCGACTACTTCGCCCTCCGGTCGGACAAGCGGTGGTTCTTCCACCGGGACAGCCTTGTGGCGTATGCCGTCTACGGAGGGGTGTGTCTCATCTCCCCCGACCCGATCGGCCCACGCAACGAGCGGGAGCAGGTCTGGGGCGCGTTCAGGGCCTTCGCCGACTCCCACGGGTGGACGACCTCGGTAATGGGTGCCGGTGAGGACTGGCTCTCGATCTACCGCGACTCGGGCATGCACAACATCTACCTCGGCGACGAGGCCGTGGTGGACGTGCAGGAGTTCAGCCTCGCAGGGAAGCACATGAAGGGACTGCGCCAGGCGCACAATCGCATCCAGAAGTACGGCTACACGATCGCCTTCTACGACCCGGCCCGGATCGATGCCGCACTGACCAAGGAGCTCACCTCCCTCATGCGCCTCAGCCGGCAGGGAGAGCACGAACGGGGCTTCTCGATGATGCTGGGGCGGGTCTTCGATCCACGGGACGTCGGGCTGCTGCTCGCCGTGGTGCGGGCGCCCGACGGCGCGGCCGCCGCGCTGTGCCAGTTCGTGCCGGCCCCAGGGATCAAGGGGTACTCGCTCGACCTCATGCGGCGGGACCCCGGGGAGCATCCGAACGGGTTGCTCGACTTCGCCCTGTGTTCCACCATCGAGCACCTCAGGGTGCGGGGATTCGAGGGCCTGAGCCTCAACTTCGCCGCCCTCCGCTCGACGCTGGCCGGGGAGAAAGGCGACGGGTCGGTCCAACGGGCCGAGCGCTGGTTCCTCAAGCGGCTCTCCAACTTCGCTCAGATCGAGTCGCTGTGGCGGTTCAACGCGAAGTACGAACCCGAGTGGCTCCCCCGGTACGTCGTCTTCGACACCGCCGAGCACCTCGTGCCGGTGGTGCTGGCCATCCTGCGGGCCGAATCCCTGTGGGAGATCCCAGTGCTCGGTCGACTCCTCGCGGCAGGTGCGGAGAAGCGCATGCTGGCCGCCCAGCGCGAGACCGACGAGTTCCTCGCCTCGATCGGGCAATGGGACGAGGGCGCTGTGCGGGTCGAGGGTGCGGAGCCAGCAGGCGGTGCGGTTCCGACAGGCGGCACGGTGCCGGCAGGTAGTCCGGAGGGCGCTGCGGTCAGCGCTGCTGCGGCGTCGCCGACCCCTTCGGATCCAGCTCGCTGAACAAGGAAGCCGGCCTCATACGCCAGCGACACCCTCTGCGATCAGGACCGCAGCGAACGCGCAGATGAGCACGGCAATCAGATCACGTTGACTCGACCGGCTCGGGCTCGAGGGTCGACGGGACGTCGACCGGGTCCTTCCCGACGGCCAGCTTTGCGCTCATCTTGATGGCCTTCACCGAACTGGTGGCTCCCGTCTGGAGAACGATGGCGATCGCCAGCAGCACGATGGCCAGATAACGGAACGTATGAGAGCCGAGCATCAGAATGGCCACGCGGCCCAATGCGAAGGGAGGCGCA
This sequence comes from uncultured Acidimicrobiaceae bacterium, assembly GCA_963725275.1. Lineage (GTDB taxonomy): Bacteria > Actinomycetota > Acidimicrobiia > Acidimicrobiales > RAAP-2 > Bog-756. Next base: position 88,132 of record CAVRXS010000003.1, read on the forward strand.
CAGACCGCAGCCCCGACCGCTCCCCCGACCACCGAAGCGGTCAGCTTGTCCCGTCTCGAGCGCTCCGACTTGATTCCGATGAGCCGGGCCGGGACGGCGACATAGGCGACCATCATGACAGCCACCACGACACCGAGGGTGAGCGAGAACCAGAACTTCCCCCACCGATCGACGATCATGGTGGCGAAGCCGAGCGCCAGGCCCACCACCAGTCCCCAGGCGAGGACGGTACGGATGTGCCGCTTCGCTTCGGTGAACCCCGGGCGGATCTCGGGCGGTCCCGGTCTGGAGATGGAGAAGGCGAAGACCGCGTTGAGGAAGAAGCTGCCGGCGGTGAGCGCGGCGATGACCAGCAATACGAGGCCGAGGAGCGGACCGTGGAAGATGTGGAATTCCTTCCCGTGGAGGGCGTGCGCCTTGAGATCGAGCATGGCCGCCCAGATCCACATGGCCGGGAGGACCTGGACGAGGGTGAGCCTCCAGTTGGTGAACAAGAGCTTCACCCCCTGGAAGAGCATGGCGAACGCACCGACCAGCAAGGCCAGGGGTGCCAGCCAGCGGCTGCGTTGGCTGAGGGCGAGCACGGTTCTCTCGACCATGGCCTCGTCACCGGAGCGGATGCCGACGACCAAGCGCTCGAATTGGGTGACGACCGACGCTCGTCGGGATAGCCGGAGCGGCTCGTCGCTCGTACCGGCAGAGGGTTCAGGCACCTGTTCCGAGGTCATGCTGAACTCCTCCGTGGAGCACACCGAGCTCCGCACCACCCGACGGTGACCGGTCAGGATCAGGCAAGGCTACAGAGGAGCCACCCAATGGTTCACTCGGTGGGCAGGCAAAGGACCCCTACCCCAGGATCTTCGCCTTCTGCGCCTCGAACTCTGCCTCGGTCAGCGCGCCGGAGTCCTTGAGAGCGGCGAGTTGGGTGAGTTGCGCGATCGGATCGGGGGCTTCCGCAGCCGCAGCCGGTGCCGGAGCGGGGGCGGGGGCCTCTTGTGCGCCCTGTTGGGCCTGAGCCGCCTGCTTGTTGGCCATGTGCCCACCGACCACGGCAGCGGTTCCGACCACAGCCGTCGTTCGCACTGCCATCCTTGCGACCGGTCGCCTTCTCATCATGTCGAATCTCCTGTCTCTGGTGGTGCTCAGACTGCCGACGGCAGATCTGCGAGGAGGGGTGCGATCAGCTCGTGGGGCATGCGGGCACCCTCGACGAGGACCCCGCCGGATTTGCGCACGGCCTCGGCGAAGGGGGCCGCCCAGAGGTCCTCCCAGATCAACAGTGCCGCCGATGAGTTGGGTTCGAGGGCAGCGGCGGCGTACTCGATGTCCGCCGGGCTGATCAGGCCTCCGACATCGCCATCCAACCCGTCGAATCCCGACGCCGTGTCCATCTCGTCGATCTCGAAGCTGACGATCGTGCCATCGGCGTCCTTGCCGATGAAGATCAGGTCGAGGATTCGGACGGTGCCGGATTCGACCAGAGCCACCAACTCCGGGGCGATCTTTCCGTTGAACTGGTTCCCGGGGAAGCCCACGATGATGTACTCCACTGGTCCTATGGTCATCTGATCCCATCCTCGCGTTCGTCTTGTGTCAGGTTACGGTTCGCTGCCTCTGATTGCCTCACCCTCATGGGGTGATTGAGCCGACGGGCCGGGCGGCCGTGCCGTTGGGACACTCGGCCGTCACACCGTCACAGTCCGGTTTCGACAACGATGCGCCCATCCGCGGCCGCCTTCACGAGAGCGTCGTAGTCACGCTGGTTCTGGTCGGCGTAGGTTTCGGCGAAGGAGGCAATGGCCCGGTCGAAGGACTTTCCCGATCCGAGGTAGGCCGCAATGGCGACCCGGTCGCCGGACCGGGCATGGGCTCGGGCCAGGGTCCAGCCGCACAGCCGACCGTAGATCGCCATCGCCTGCGGCGTCATCTGCTCGGTGTCGGCAGAGCCTTTCCAGTCCCGCAGCTGACGGATGTAGAAGTCCCGTAGCACGCCGTCGATCCCCTCGGCCTGGTCCCATCCGAGGAAGATGTCGCTCGATGCCTGCATGAGGTGCTGCCCGGCCACGACCCGCTCGCCCTGGTTGGCATACCGGCTCTCGCCCACGAACTCGGCAAGCACCGACTGCTGAGCCTCCTTGGCCTGGAGCAACAGCGGGTCCTGTCCGTCGCTCCCGACCATCAAGATGACCCAGGCCCGGGTACCGACGCTGCCCACTCCGACCACCTTGCGGGCGATGCGCATGAACCGGAACTGCTTGAGAAGGTGTCGACGGTCGCTCTGCAGTGTGTGCCGATAGCTGCGGAGGAGCTCGCGCATCCGTTCCGTCAGGACCTCGCTTTGGTCGCTGGAAAGGAGCTCCTCGATCGGAACCAACAGCGGCGGATCGCTCACGAAGCGGCGTTCTCCGTCGACCACCTCGGTCAACTTGTCCAAAGCCTGCATGCTGTCACGTGTCCGCGCCTTGGCCAGGGTCTTGTCTGCCTGGGTCTTCGCCTTGGAGAGCGACTTGTCGGCGCCCTTCTTGCCATTGAGTCCGAGCTCACTACCGAGCTCGCCGAGGACCTTTTCGATGTCCATGTGGGCGTACCAGACGTCGAGATCTTTCATGGTGGCCAGCATGGCCATCTCCGTGCGATACCCGGCCGCTCCGTCGAGCACCACATCGGCTCGCTCCTGAGCAGAGAATCCTCGGTCGCGTCCGGCGATGGCCAGGCTCGCCGCCAACCGCTTCACGTCCCACTCCCAGGGTCCGGGCAGCGTCTCGTCGAAGTCGTTGACGTCGAACACCAGGTTCCTCTCCGCCGAGGCGAAGACGCCGAAGTTGCTCAGATGGGCATCCCCGCAGGCCTGGACGTTCAGGCCTGAACGCGGAGTGCCAGCCAGATCGGACGCCATGATCAGTGCCGCCCCCCGGTAGAAGGTGAACGGAGAGACCAGCATCCGGCCATAGCGAATGGGCACCAACTCCTGGACGCGTGACTCGGCCTGGCTCTCGAGCAGGGCGACCGGATCGGGCCGGCTCGCCGGCGCCTCCCACACCTCGTGTTCGGCTCTCGGTGCGGCCGCCCGGGCTGCCTTGCCGATGGCCACTCGCTCGCCGAGGGTCAGGTGACCGTCGGACTCCTCTCCCATTCGACCCACCCGCTGCTCACCGGTTCCTCGCTCAGCCATACCGCTACGCTCGCGCCGGTTCGACCGGGGACCATCACCCTGTTAGGGCGATTTCACATGGTGGTCACGCCGGTTGCTCGCGTCACAGCCGCTGAGCCGGCCATTCCGGACCGGCACTCCGAGTCTCAGACCTGGCCAGACTCCGGCCGACCGGCCACCCGGAACCCCACATTCCCGCTGGAGCTGTCGGGCTCACTCCCGAACCGGGCAGACACCCGGTAGCGGCGGCAGTACGACGAATGGCAGAGGTAGGAACCGCCGCGCTGGACGCGCAGTGAGCCGGTCTGCGGTCCGACCGGTGCCTCGACCGGGGATGCCCGGTAGTACGTGGTGTCGAGCCAGTCAGCGCACCATTCCCATACATTGCCGCACACGTTGTAGAGGCCGAATCCGTTGGGGTCGAAGGCATCGACTGGCGCGGTGCCGCGACACCCGTCCGCCTCGGTGTTCCCCCCGGGAAAGTCACCCTGGAAGATGTTCATCCGGTGGACTCCCTGCGGTTCGAGTTGGTCACCCCAGGGAAACGGCTGGCCGTCCAGTCCGCCCCGGGCGGCCGCCTCCCACTCGGCCTCCGTGGGCAGGTGGGTCCCTGTCCAGGCGCAGTAGGCCTGGGCGTCGTTCCACGAGACGTGGACGACTGGATGCCCCGGACGGTCAGCGGTGTCCGAACCGGGCCCCTCCGGGTGACACCAATCGGCCCCCATCACCTGGCGCCACCATGGCGCGCCCTCGACCCCCCGGGTGGGAGGAAACTCGTCGGGAAGCAGTCCCCCGAAAACGAAGGACCACCCGTACTCCTCGGCGTCGGTTCGCCAGCCGGTGGCGTCGACGAACTCGGCGAACTGGCTGTTGCTGACGGCGAAGCGGTCGATCCGGAACGGGGTGAGGACCACCTGGTGGACCGGTCCCTCGCCGTCGCCCGGGTAGGACCACTCGGACTCGTCGCCGATCCGGTACTGGCCGCCGGGAATCGTGACCATGCTGACCGGCGCCCGCCCATCTGCGGGCGGCAGATCGCCGTTTACCGCGGGGCGCCGGGACTCGTTCCCATGGCTGGGGGAGCAACACGGATTCGGCATGCGGTCAGGGTAACCGGCACCACGAGTTCGATCAGGCGCGGCTACTCCCCGCCTGTCGGTACCACTGGCAGTCCCGCGCTTGCCGTTCCGGGACTCGAGTCATCGGGCCCGACGGTTCCGGCGTCCGCGGTGGACACCGCCGAGGGCTGGAGGGTTCGACCGGGATAGCAGACTTCGAGTCGGTCCACCCGGAGAGACGAGGCGCCGGGGTCGGGAACGTCGAGTCGGCGCCCGCGAGCCGGTGCCGGCCGCTCGAGCACGCAGAACACGTCCTCGGCCGCCTTCATCCCCTCGGCGCTGGCGTGATAGTTGGTACCGAGGAGACGGAGGGAGGTAGGCCTCGGGGGCCAGAACGAGAACGAACAGGGCGGTGGCCAGGCTCAGATGGCCGCCGAGGAGGCGGAGTCCGACAGTCACGGCCACCAGTACCACCGAGAAGGTGGCCAGCAGCTCGAGGATGAGGGACGAGAGGAACGCCACCTTCAAGGTGGCCATGGTCGCCGTCCGGTAGCGGTTAGTGACGTCACGGACCGCCACCACTTGGGCCTTAGCCCGACCGAAGGCTTTGAGGGTGGGAAGCCCGGCAACGACGTCGAGAAAGTGGCCGGCCAGGCGGTGGAGGAGGCGGGCCTGGCGCTGCATGCGAGCCTTGGTCCAGGCCCCCACCAGTGCCATGAACAGCGGGATCAGCGGGACTGTGACAGCAATGATCACCGCCGAGATCCAGTCGGCCCCCAACACCACGATGACGACGGTGACCGGGACGATCACGCCCAGAAACAGTTGTGGGAGGTACCGGGAGAAATAGCTGTCGAGGGCGTCGATTCCGCTGGTGGCGAGGATCACCAGACTGCCGGAGCGTTCACCGTCGATACCGGAGGGCCCGAGCTGGGTGATCCTCTCCACGAGGGCAGTGCGCGGGTCCGATTTGGCCGATGCCTGGCCGAGGCGCGCTGGGCGGTGCGTTCCCAGAGCCAGGCCAGCAGCGAGCGACCGAGGATGACCATGGCCAGCAGCGATACCAGCGTGCGAACGTCCGTCACGCCTCGATGATGCACGACGACGTCGGAAATGGTGTTGGCGATGAGCCAGGCCTGGGCCACCACGAGGGCGGTCGTCATACCGCCCAGGAGGACGGTCAACACCAGGTACCGGCGGGTCCCCCGCGTGTCGTGCAGAAGGCGGGGATCGATGGGACCGGATCGGCGCCGGGCAGCGGTTCCCGATGGCCCGGTACGTTGTCGCACCCATCGGGGCGTCATCCCGCACGACGTTCTGGTCCTATGTTCGCTGAGCGGGGGTCAACGATGCTCGCTCACCGTAGGTGCCATCGGTCGGGCGCAATGCATGCTCGTGCTAAGCGCAGTCAAGTCGGCTCCCTATTGGATGGCTGTCGCCACCCGCATGAGCTCTTCAGGGGAAATCAGATGGTCATGGCTGTCATCGCCGATCTGCAGCTCGACCCACCTGACTGTCCCGGTGAACCGGCTGGACTCGCTGGTGTAGTCCTCACTGACCGGAGTACCCGTGTCCACTCCCAGGTCGCAGGTCTCGTCGCCCGAATAGATCATCGGCACGGTGGCGTCGATGCGCCCCTCACCGACCTTCTTGCCATCGATGAACAGCGTGGTGGTCCCGCCCTTGGCCAGGCCGCCGCCGTCGTACGCGAACTCCATCCGGACCTGGTGCTTCCCGGCCGGAACCTTCTCCGATCCCTCGACGTAGAACCGCATGAGCCCGGCCAGGTTGTGGCAGTACTTGGGTTTTCCGTTGTGGAGGTAGAAGCTCCAACCTGCGAATGCGCCGCCCTGAGCGATGACCACCCCATCGGCGCCATCCGCGGGGACCTCGACTTCGGCAGTGACCGAATGCGATTTGTTCTTGAGGTTGAGAACTGAGTTCTCGCTGAGCCGTGTCATCCCTTCGTAGAGGAGCTGCGCGTTGCCCTTGATCAGCAGCGGCCTACCGGCGATGTCCGAGTTGAATCGCTCGATCCTCCGGTCGTCGAGTGGCAGCACGTTGTACCTGACGGCCTCGATGAGCCAGAGACGCTGGAGATCCTTCAGCCTGTCGGGATGCTCGGCGGCGAGATCGTGGGCCTGGGACCAGTCCGTTGTCGTGTCATAGAGCTCCCAGACATCGTCGTCGAGGGCGGGTAGCTCAGCCCCGAACAACCAGGGGGTGCTGTGCCGGGTGACCGCCGACCAGCCCTTGTGGTAGATCCCGCGGTTGCAGGCCACCTCGAAGTACTGGGTCTCGCGACGATCGGGCGCCGACCCGTCCTCGAACGCGTAGGCCATCGACACCCCGTGCAGGGGCATCTGCTGAATGCCGTGAACGAAGGTCGGCTCGGGGATCCCGGCCACGTCGAGGATGGTCGCTCCCACGTCGATGAGGTGGTGGAACTGGCTGCGCACCTCGCCCTGGGCGGCGAACCCGACGGGCCAGTGGACGATGGTCCCTACTCTCGTGCCGCCGAAGTGTGATGCGACCTGTTTGGTCCACTGCAAGGGAGTGTTCATGGCCAGCGCCCAGCCGACGGCATAGTGGTTGTATGAGGCCGGCGTCCCGAATTCGTCGATCCGGGAGGCCATGAACTCGTCGGTCTCGAAGTCAGCGGCTCCGTTGAGGGAGATGATCTCGTTGAACGTGCCGGTCGGGGTCCCTTCGGCGCTGGCGCCGTTGTCCCCGATGATCAGGTAGATCAGCGTGTCATCGAGCAGACCGAGCTCCTCGAGCGCGTCCATCAGTCGCCCAATCTGATGGTCGGTGTGCTCGAGGAATCCTGCATAGATCTCCATCTGGCGCGCCAACACCGGCTTGAGCACATCGGAGATGTCGTCCCACGCCTGGATCTCTGCCGGTCGCGCCGTGAGATCGGTACCCTCGGGTACCACTCCCATCTCGATCTGACGGGCAAGGGTCTCGGTCCGGAGAGTGTCCCATCCGGCGTCGAAACGACCCCTGTACTTGTCGCTCCACCCAGGCGGGACGTGGTGTGGAGCGTGGGTGGCGCCGGGAGCGAAGTATATGAAGAACGGCTTGTCCGGCATGAGCGACTTCTGGCGGTGGACCCACGCAATGGCGTGGTCGGTCAGGTCCTCAGTGAAGTGGTAGCCCTCTTCGGGTGTCTTCGGAGGCTCGATGGGTGACGTGCCCTCATAGAGTGCCGGATACCACTGGTTGGTCTCGGCGCCCACGAAGCCGTAGAAGTACTCGAAACCGCTGCCCGTCGGCCACTGCGTATAGGGACCCATCGGGCTGGTCTCCCACACCGGCACTTCGTGGCACTTGCCGAACTGGGCCGTGCTGTACCCGTTGAGGCGCAACGTCTCGGGGATCGGTGCCGCACTGTCCGGTCGGATCGAGTTGTAGCCGGGTGCGGAGGTTGCGATCTCGGTGATGCCTCCCATGCCCACCGAGTGGTGGTTCCGTGCAGTCAACAAGGACTGGCGGGACGGCGAGCACAGGGCAGTGGTGTGAAAGCGGTTGAAACGCAGCCCGTGAGCGGCGAGCTTCTCTGCATTCGGGGTCTGACACGGCCCTCCGAACGCCGAGGATGCTCCGAATCCGACGTCGTCGATCATCACGACGAGCACGTTCGGCGCACCACCAGGGGGCCGGAGGGGTTCGATCGGTGGAAAGGAGGTGTCTGGGTCCTTTGCATCATAGGTGGTCAGTCCCACGTGTCCCTTGTGGGGAATTGGCAGGTTGGTGCGCGCGATCTCAGCCATGGGAATCTCCTTTCGAATTCACGCCCTTCGAATATGGATTCTCCGATTGAGGCGACGGTGCTGGGTTGAGGGATACGAGCTCGATATTGAGATCCCGAAGCAGCTCAAGCGTGCTGTGCAGGCGCGCCTGATCAGTGACCCACCCGACCAGATGGGTCAGGCCACGGTCGCACCTGCTGAGCTCGAATCCATCGATTGCAGCAATCAACGTTGGGCTCAGCCGTCCCCGTACAACGATTTCGAAACTTCCAGCATCCAAGAGGATCCTTTCGGTTGTCGTAGGGCTCTGTGATGAGACAAGGGGGGCAGCACGGCATCCAGTCGGTCCAACTGACGCTGCAACCACCGTTCCGCCCTTGATGACGCCAGAATCCGGGAGCGAGCACACGGACAGGCCAGATCGTGAGGAGGTCGACCGCTCACCACCTCCATCGTGGATTCGATAGCCGGCAAAGTCGTCATCCCTGGAGGGTGATCGTGGGTTCTGACCCCAAGAGGTCAGAACCGTCTCGGGTTGCCGTTCGTTACTCGGACGAGCCCGATGCGATCCCAGTGCGCCACGCGTCAGAGCCTGCGGCAGTCCCAATCAATGCTGCGCTGTGAAGCAGCGAGACCCAACGGCGAAACAACACCCGGCGGCCGGCAACATGCCGGTATTGACGTGTACCGGTTCGCATGCATGGTCATTCGACGCCATGGACCCCACCTGACATTGGGTAACTGCGCTCACGGAGCGTGGTGTCGCCGACAGTCTCCGTCGTCACCCGGAGAGGATGAACGGCTCAGACGATCATCCTCAGTAGATGACGACGGGGCGGGGCAGGGCGCTCAGGATGGTCGGACAACGGGCGGACCGGCCGCGTCACAGTGGTGGCGATTCAGGCGCCGTCGCGCGATCCCTCCTCGCAAAGGAGCATCACATGTGGTTCGGAGTGGGGATCGTCGGCCTGATCATCTGGATTGCCATAGCGTTCTGGCCGGCCAGAGTCGCTCATCGCAAGGGGCATAGCTTCGTCGGCTACTTCCTGCTCAGCATCTTGTTCTTCCCGCTCGCCCTCATGCTCGCCTACGTCGTGCGGGACCGCCGAGGGGTCCCTGTCGTCTAGTTGGGGAGATCTCGCCGTAACAGACCTCTCACGCTCGCGCCGCATAGACTGGGATACGACGTCCTCCGGAACTGGCGCTGCTACCACGGTGCGGTTGCCCCAGCGCCGCCTCTCGACGTGCGTTTGCTTGCGACGGCACGCCCTGAGTGCCGGTCGGGCCAAAAGCACCCGTGACCTGCACCGAGTAGCGTCGGATGGTGTTGACTGCTCTTTCAGCACCCTCCCACGCCGTTGATCGCCCCGCACTGAGGCACCAGCTGGATGAGGCCCTCGTCCACCCCCTGACCCTGATCGTGGCTCCTGCCGGCACAGGCAAGACGGTTCTCCTCAGCCAGTGGGCAATGAGCCACCCCGAGCTGGACTTCGTCTGGTTGGACATCGCAGAGGCCGACGACGATCCCGTCCGCTTCTCCGAGCGATTCATTCACAGACTCGCCGCCGTCAATCCGGACCTCGCCGATCTGGCGGAATTGACCTCATTACACGGTGGGGGACTGGGTGCGCCGTTGCTCGAAGCGCTCGAGGCGCAGATGGCCACGCTCCCCGAGGTGATCATCATCTTCGATGACCTCCACAATCTGTCCAATTCCACTCTCATTTCCGATCTTGGCCGCCTTGTCGACGTCATTCCACCCAATATCCATCTGGTCCTCTCGACGCGAACCGATCTTCCGATCGCATGGAGCCGTCATCGGATGAATGACCAACTGACCGAGATCCGCCAATCCGATCTGGCCCTCGACGACACCGACTCTGCCGTCCTACTCGAGAACATCACCGGCCGGTCTCTCGGGACCGACCGAGTGGCCAACCTGGTCGCCCGGACAGAGGGATGGGCCGCAGGGCTGCAATTGGCCGGCATGACCCTCAGGCTGTACGACGATTCGGACGAGTTCATCACCCAGTTCAGCGGGGACGACCGACTGATCGTCGACTACCTCAGCGAGGAGGTGCTTCAGGCCCAACCGGACGATCGCCGTGACACCCTCCTTCGTGTCTCCGTGTTGGACACGATGTGTGCCGATCTGGTCGCTCATCTCACCGGCGAGCAAAAGCCCCAGCTCATCCTTGAAGAGTTGGAGAGCGAGTCGATGTTCCTCGTGCCGCTGGACACTCGGCGTCAATGGTTTCGCTTCCACCATCTGTTTCGCGACATGTTGCGCTTTACCCTCCGGGCAGAGCAGCCCGCCTCCGAGACCCGTTTGCTCAATCAAGCTGCGTCGTGGCATCTCGATCGAGGGGAGTTGAGCTCCGGAGTCGAGTACCTGCTTCGGGCGCAGAACTGGGACGGTGTGCTCGAGGTGATCATGGCCCGTGGCTCTGAGGTGTTCGAAAAGGGCGAGATGGCCACCGTCATTCGCTGGATCTCTCGGGTTCCAGAGTCCGCGAGAGCAGAAAGGCATGACGTCAGCCTTCTCCTTGGCATCCTGATGGGCATGGAAGGACAGGCCGCTGGCGCAGCCGACATTCTGGGACGAGTGGCGACCCGCTCCGACGCGTCAGATGGTGAGCGGGTTTGTGCTCAGGCCTTCCTGGCTGCTCAAGTCCAATGGCAGCCCCGCTCCGATGTCTCCGTCGCCTTGGCCATCGGTGCCCTCGAGCTGCTCGACCATATTGGTAGTGCTCGGATCCCCGCCATCATGAATTTGACGCATCCGCAGTCACTCGAGACCATGACCACTCTTTCGTGTGGTCGGGCACACTTCCAAGCTGGTGATACCAACCTGGCCCGTGACTGGCTCGACCGGGGACTGGCGAGCAGGGGAGCAACCTATCCGATCTGGATGATCAGCGGCCTTGGCTCCCTCGGCCTTCTCGAAGCCTGGTGTGGGAATACCGAGAGAGCAAGAGCCATCGCAGAGGAAGCCTTGGCGATTGCCAAAGAAGTGGGCCTGTTGGCTCATCCGTCGGCCTCCGAAGCGTACCTGACCACCACTCTCGTCGCTTTGGAATATGGCGAGCCTGGTCGCGCCTCGCTGTCGCTTCACGAGGGCATAGTGAGGGCTGAGGCCAATCGACGCAGCCAGGTTTCGTGGTTCGGCCACCTCGAGAAGGCACTCCTTCAGGAGGCGGATGGCAAGCGAGAACAAGCGATGCTGACGACCCTCTCAACCAGAAGCGACCTAGGGGCGCCGCCGCCGCCCATTGTTGCCGATCGACTTCTTGCACTTCAGGGGCGACTGCTTCGCCTCGGCGGGTCCCCTGAGCGCGCGTTACACACCCTTGGCAACCCGATCTCGTACACAGCGGAGCTGGCATTCGAGTGCGCTGCGACGGCACTTACGCTGGGCGACCACCAGCGAGCCCGGAAGTTCGTCCATTCACTAGCAGAGCCGTCCGAGCAACATCAACCACTGGCAGCGGTGCAAGGTCTGATCCTTGATGCATGGCTAAACGAGGTTGAGGGTTCCAATGACGACCTCCAACGGCACCTCAACGAAGCGATGGCGATTGCGGAGCGCCACTTGCTGGTCGAAGTGTTTCTGCGAGCGGGACCTACGTTCCTGCGCCTGATCTCAGATCGTTACGATGGCCATTCCGCTTTTCGAAGCCGGATCCTCCGGCGGAGTCACGAGGGGGCCTTGCCATCTCCTGGAATCGAGCTCGTGGAGCCTCTAACCGACCGGGAACTCGAGATCCTTTCCTCCCTTCCAAGCCGATTCACCAATACCGAGCTCGCCGACCATTTCTATGTGTCGGTCAATACCATCAAGACCCACATGGCTCACATCTACCGGAAGCTTGGTGTCCCGAACCGCAATGGAGCCATCTCTCGTGCCCGGCAGATCGGGCTGCTCTGAGACGGGGACACCCAGACCGACGACGCGTCATCTCCAGCGCCGCATCGAAGTCCTGCTCAAAGTCACCCCCCGAGGGTGATGCCATCCAGTTCCGAGCATGGTTCGATCTCTTCACAAGCTTCTGCGTCCGATGACGAATTGGGATGCGCCGTCATGCGGCACACCTCAGACGTCCGAGACGGCGGAGGCACAGGCTGTCAACATCAAACACAAAGGAAGGACGCATCGGTGATCGCTTACACCTACCCCCTCGCTGACCTGTTCGGGACAATGCTGGGACTCTTCATCTTCTTCATCTGGTTCTGGCTTCTCATCGTCGTGTTCTCGGACATCTTCCGGAGTCACGACCTTGGAGGCGGTGCCAAGATGCTCTGGGTCCTGTTCGTGATCATCCTGCCCTTTCTCGGCATCTTCATCTACCTGATCGCTCGGGGCGGCAAGATGCACGAGCGCGAGGCAGCTCAGGCGGCTCAGCAGAAACAGGCCTTCGATGCCTACGTCAAGGACGCGGCGGGGACCGGGACCAGCTCGACGGAGCAACTGGCAAAGCTGGCTGACCTCAAGCAGCAAGGTGTCCTCACCGATGCGGAGTTCGAGTCGGAGAAGGCGAAGATCCTAGCATGATGCCGTCGTCATTCGTCGGGCCTGCCATCCCGGATTGACGCGTAATAGCCGAAATGGACTCCGCGACCCAACCCCGGTACTAGTGGTCGACTTATGGCCGGGCATTTCCGTGAAGGCTGACAGCACGAAGTCATCGTGCGAGCAATCGACAACAGCGGTGGCAATCGATGCCAACTGAGAGCGCTGCGGGGCTACCGACCAGACACCGAGGACACGAGGAGATCTGTGTATTACATCGGAGGATTCATCTTTTTCGCCATGGCCATCTTGTTGGTGGTCGTATTCGTCCGCAAGTTCCGCCAGAGCAATGACTGAGCTCCGGTCTGTGCCCGGGACGTATCTCCGGTGCGCACCGGGGAGTTTGATCCCGACGCGGGATCCGCGCTGCAGGGGTCGAAGGGTGGCGGCGGTCTAACGTGATCCTCGATCTGTTGCTCATCGGCCTGGTCATCACGCTTGAGCCGATCCCCCTCACCGCCTTCATCCTCGTGCTTTCCTCCAAGGGCGGCGTACGAAAGGGAGCGACGTTCATCTTCGGTTGGCTTGCGTCCTTGGCCATCGTGGTGACTGGGACGGTACTCATCACGGGCAACAAGCCACCCAAGCCGAGTACTGCCCCGTCTCTCGCCGCCCTTGCGGTGAAGCTCGCCATCGGCGCTGTGCTCGTTCTCATTGCTGTTCGGCAGTGGCGGAGGATGGGCGAGCCGAAGAAGCCGAAGAAGACACCCAAGTGGCAGACCGGCATCGACAACATGTCGCCCTGGTATTCCATGGGCCTTGCACCACTGACCCAGCCCTGGGGACTGGTTGCAGCGGGCGTGGCCACCATCACGGAGGCCAAGCTCTCGTCCTGGCAGACCTACATCGGGTTGTTCATGTTCTGCCTGGTCGCGACAGCTGTCTACCTCGTGTTGGAGCTCTATGCCGGCTTCCGTCCTGAAAAAAGCCAGGCCTTTCTGGCCTCGACCAGAGCGTGGATCGACACCCATACCGATCAAGTCATCATCGTTGTCTCACTAGTGCTCGGGCTCTGGCTGGTAGGCAAGAGCATCTATGTGATCGTCAGCTGATGACTGTCGACGACACCGAATTCGGCAGCTCGGCCACCGATCAAGGAGTAGAGGGCGCAATGGACAAGAATCCTGGACACGCCCCCCGGTGGAGACGGATCTCCGCGTGGGTACTTCTGGTATTGGCCTGCCTGCTGTCGGTGCTCTCGGTCGTGACTGTGTTCGCTCGCAATCAGCTGCTGAACACCGACGCCTACGTAAATTCGGTGGCTCCTCTGGCCAGCAACCCGGCGATCCAGACTCAGGTCGCCAAGCAAGTCAGTCAGAACCTCATCGCCCGGACCAATGTGGAGACCAGGGTGAAGGACGCGCTGCCCCCCAAGGCCGGATTTCTTGCCACTCCGATCACCTCGGGCCTCGAGACAGCCACCAACGAGCTCGCACTCAAGGCAGTCCAGTCCCAGCAGTTCTACACATTGTGGGTGGCGGCGAACCGCGCCTCCCACAAGCAACTGGTGGCGGTTCTGACCGGATCGGGCGGGGGATCGGTGACCTCCAAGAACGGCGAGGTGACCATCAACCTCAGCCAGGTGGAGGTTGATGTCAAGAAGAAGCTGGACGCCAAAGGCATCACCGTGTTCGACAAGGTCCCCGCGGTCAAGGGACTCAACTTCGTCTTGTTCCAGTCGAAGAGTTTGGTCAAGATCCAAAAGCTGACGAAGCTGCTCAATGACCTGGCCATCGTGCTGCCGATCATCGCCCTGTTGTTCTTCGCAGGCGCCGTCGTACTCACCCGAAACCGGCGGCGCGGACTGGTGCGCGCTGCCGCCGGTCTCGCCCTGTCGATGGCCGTGATCCTGGTGGCAGTGGCGATAGCGCGTAACCAGTACCTTGCCGGTCTTAGCCCGAACCAGTCGGTGGCAGCCAATCAGGCGGTGATCGACACCGTCACCGCCACGCTCCGGGAAGCGGTTCGCATCATCCTCGTCGTCGCTGCCGTCGTCGCCATCGTGTCCCTGGTCGCTGGTAACCAACATGTCCGGGGGTGGTTGGGCGGGGACAAGGCCCCCGGATGGATGACCGGCCGGGTGCACGAATTCGTGGCACAACACCGTAAGGGTCTCCAGTGGGGCACGTTGGGGCTCGGACTCCTGGTGCTGGTGATCTGGAGCAGTCCCACGACCCTCGTGGCGATCATCGTGGTCCTGATCACTCTGGCCACCGTCGGGCTGGTGGGCCTGTTCGCGGGTCGGCGCTCGTTACCGGCGGCAACGGCGGACGGGTCGCCCACACCAGGTCCGTGATGCATTGCACCGAGGCCACGAGATCCACGACTCCATCTGTGGTAGCAACGGTCATCCCGAGCCAACATCCCGACGAAAGAGACAGGCGAACGTGAATAAGCCCGATATGACGACCAAGGAGTTGACCGCGCTGAGGGTACGCGAGTGATGGCGGTGGAGATCCTTCTGCTGCTGGCCTATTTCGGAGCGGCATTGTGGTTGGGCCCGAGGGTGATCCGTCGATCGATCCTGAAGATACCGTCGCGCGTTCCCCAGGACTGGGTCGATGAGCACCACTCGGGCAGCCGGTGAAGCCAGGACGCAGTTTCCTCGACCGTCGCTGATGCCGATGAAGATGGGTCAACTGACCGGACTCGCGCTGACCGCGATCTCTCTTCGCCAGGGTCTCTACATCACTACCGACTCAGACAGACCCCACGATGGGTTGTCCTTCGGCCTCGAGATGACCACCGGAAGTACGGCTGTCCACGGGGAAAGACGCTGGCCGATGGCCCTAACCCTGCTCATTGCAATGGCGCTGCCGTTTCTGCTTCCCCCGAGATTCAGCCTTGGGCCGAGATGGATCATTCCGGTGATTGAAGGAATGCTGTTGGTAACGCTCGTCCTTGCTGATCCGGGACGCATCGATCGGCGGTCGACTTCCATTCGGGTGCTCTCCCTTGCGCTGGTGGCAATCCTGGTTGCCGGGGCAGCGTTTGTGACGGTCCGGCTCGTGGTTGATCTCGTTCGGGGCGGACCGGAGACGAACTCACCGGGACAGCTTCTTCGGGTCGGTTCGCTCACATGGACCTACGTCATCATTACGTTCTCCTTCCTCTATTGGGAGCTCGACGGCGAGGGTCCCGAGGCCCGGGCACGAGCTATGCCGGAGTTCCCTGACCTGGCATTCCCCGAGCATCTGAATCCCCACGTCACTCGACCTGAGTGGCGGCCTGAGTTCTTCGACTACCTCTATCTCGCGTTTACAGACGCCACCGCGTTCAGCCCCACCGACGTGATGCCACTTGCTCGCTGGGCCAAGTTCGCGATGGCCGTACAGGCGATGGCCTGTCTCGTCGTCATGGGGCTGGTCATCGCGCGAGCTGTCAACATCTTGAAGTGAAGCCGGATGCCCCTGAGGTGCTATGCCCCCTCTGCCCGGGCCGACTCGATCGAGGATCACGCGGTGCAGCGCGTCTCCTGAGCGCCTCGTAGCGAAATGCCGACCGTGATCCCTTCCGATGCCCCTCGCCGCTCCCTCGGTCGCACAGCCCTCGTATTCGTTTCCATCGGAGCGGTCATCGGCTCGGGGTGGCTGTTCTCCTCGTTTGACGCGGCTCAGATCGCCGGCGGCGGTGGGGCGGTCACGGCGTGGATCCTCGGCGCATCACTTGTCGTGGTGTTGGCATTCGTCCACGCGGAGCTCGGGACCATGTTCCCTGTCGATGGAGGAACGGCGCGGTTCCCGCTGTACGGCTTCGGACGGATCACCGGTTTCTTCTCAGGTTGGTTCGCTTGGATCAGCGCGGTCTGCGTTCCCCCGATCGAGACCGAGGCTGCGCTCCGTTATGTCGGCAACTACGCTCCTTCGCTCATCTCGCAATCGTCGGGTGCCGTGCGTCTCACATCCCTCGGCCAGCTCGTCGCCGCGTTCGTTCTGCTCGGCTTCACCGCGTTGAACGCGGCCGGAATGCGGTGGTTGAGCGAGACGAACACCATCGTCGTCTGGTGGAAGATCGCGATCCCCGTCATCGTCGCGGGCACCTTCATCGCTCACGGATTTGCTCCTGGCAACTTCGCGGTCGGAGGGCTCTTCCCGACGGGGGCCCACGGCGTGCTGGCGGCGGTCAGTACGGGTGGCGTTGTGTTCGCGCTCCTTGGTTTCGAGCAGGCCGTGGAGCTCGGCGGGGAGGCGAAGGACCCTCAGCGCAGTGTTCCGTGGGCGGTCATCGGATCCGTCGTGATCGCCGGCACGATCTACCTGGTTGTTCAGATCGCCTTCATCGGTGCGATACCCCACGGCGACCTGGCTGGCGGCTGGCAGCATCTCCGATTCAACGGCGAGTTCGGTCCGCTCGCCGGGCTCGCGGGGGTCATCGGCGCAACCGGCATCGGATATCTGATCTATGCGGACGCCATCATCTCGCCAGCCGGGTCGGGAATGACGTTCTCCGCGACAGCGTCTCGCTTGCCCTTTGCCCTTGCCCGCGAAGGCTACCTACCCGGTTGGTTCGGAAGTCTCAGTCGGCGCCAGGTTCCCCTTCGAAGCCTGATCATTTGCTACTTCACCCAGCTGTTGGTCATCGTCCTCCTGCCCGACTGGGGTGGTCTCCTGTCCTTCATCACTGCAGCCACCGTGCTCGTCTACGCCACCACCCCACTCGCTCTGGCAGTCCTCCGCAAGACTGCACCCGATCTCCCCCGTCCATACCGCCTGCGCTTCGCACGAATCACTGCACCGGTGGCATTTGTGATCGCCAACCTGCTCTTGGTATGGGTCGGGTGGTCGACTGTCTCCCGACTGTTTCTGGTACTCGCCTTCGGCGCGCTGATCGTAGGCATGCTGGCACTGTTCCAGCCTGGCTTCCGTCACACGGGGTTCGAATGGGTGGCGGCGTTATGGATCGTGCCATATGCAGCCGCGATGTCTACCGTGAGCTACCTGTCCTCGTATGGAGGAGGAACTGCGACGCTGTCGGACTGGGAGTCCGGGCTGGTCGTTGCTCTGATCAGTCTCGCCGTCTACGCCCTTGCCGTGCGCCTGGGCATCCTGGCACACCGTCGGCTGTCAGATGTTGACAGGCCCATCTCGCGTTGGTATCACCTGGACATGCCGGTGGAGGATCACGAAGGCCAAGAGGTCTAGACCGTCGTCGGGATTTGGTCCCTCACCCCGACAGGGCCGGGGTGGGCCCGGGACCCGCATCCGGCTCGGGTCGGTCGTCCCGAGGGTGCCCCCTGCCCGCGAACAGACCGACCAGCCCGACGAGGGCCAGGGTGACCAGCATCACGATGACCGCCACCAGTGCCGTCGGCCTGTTCCAGACCACGAGCACGAGGAGACCCAGGGCGAGGACCCCCCACTGGATCCCCTTGCGGTGGTCGGAGACGAACCCGTGCACCGGACCACCGGTCATCCATCCAGGCATCCGCCGGCGACCGAACCACCGACGGAACGACGAGTTGCCTGCGATCACGGCGATGAGGGTGACCACTGCGGCCACGATCAGTATGCCGCGGATGCCGTCGAGGAGCTTGGCGCTGACCGTGTCGATGACCGCGGCGGCTGCGTCCTTGGGCTGCGACGGCAGGAGGGAGCCGAGGAACTGGTTGCGGGCCACGTTGGCCCCGATCAGGAGGAGTGCCATCGTGAGCGCGAGCCCACCGGCTGACCGTGCCACCCACTTGCGTCGGTCAGCGCTGAGGACGATAGCGCCGGCGAAGCACAGCAGGGTGAGGATGGGAAGGAAGACTGCGAGCTTGTCGAGGAACTTGATCAGCTTCTGGATCTTGAGGAGCTGCGTCGACCGGAACAGGACCAGGGTCGGGGCGCGAGCATTCGGGACCTTGTTGAACACGGTGATCCCGCGGGCGTCGAGTTGCTTCTTGATTCGGGCCTCCACCTGGGCCAGGTCCACGGTGACCTCGCCGTTGCTCGAGGTGACCGAACCCTGCTTCTGACCCAGCAGCAGGGCGTCGAGCTGTTCGTGGGAGCGGCGGATCGACGCGGCCCAGAGCTTCTGGAACGCGGGAGCCTGGACCAGTTTCAAGGTGAGCTGGTTGGTGACGCTCTTGACCTGCGCTGCCAGGGGTTCTGCGAGGAACCCCGCCTTCGGCGGCAGCGCGCCCTTGACCCGCTGCTGCAGGTTGGTCTGGGAGACCAGCTCGTTGCTGACCTTGGCGGCCACAGCGCTCTGGATGGCCGGATCCTGGGCCAGTGGGGTGACGGTGGCCACGAAGGTGTCGGTGTCGAGGAGCTCATCCCTCGTCCAGACCACGAGGACCGACAGCACCGCAAGCAGGCACACGAGCACGATGAGGATCCACGGCGCAATGGTCTTCCAGCGGCGCCTGCCCCCCGCCTTGCCCTCGCTCTCGCCGTCTCGATCCGTGATCACATCCAACCCGACGGACTCGGACGACTCTTTCGGCTCGTCGTGTTCCCGTTCGGGAGTGATCCCGCCAGCTTCCTGCTCGGACACACGGCAACTGTACCGTCGGGTCGGCCTCCGGATCTGGATCGTCGCACCGCCATCGGACGCGACGATGGCCGCCCCCATGCACTGCGCACGAAGACGACCACCGGCCGGTCTTACTGTGGCTGCCCGATCCGGCACGCGGCCGGATCGGGATCGGTTCAGGCGAGGAGCTTGGCCTTCTGCGCCTCGAACTCTGCGTCGGTGATCACGCCCTTGGACTTGAGGTCCGCCAGCTTGGCCAGGTCGTCGACGCTGCTCCCCGAGGTCCCCGCCGCCTGCTTGACGTAGGCGTCGAAGGCCTTCTGCTGCTGCTGGGCCTGTTCTGCCGCCCGTTCGTGCATCTTGCCCCCGCGCGATGAGGTAGATGAAGACGCCCAGGAACGGAAGGATGATCAAGAAGATCACCCAAAGGGCCTTGGCGAGACCACCCAGGTCATGGCTCCGGAAGATGTCCAGAAAGACGATGATGAGCAGCCAGATCCAGAGGAAGAAGAGGAAGAACTCCAACATCGTCCAGAAGATGCTCAACAGTGGATAGGTGTAGGCAAGCATGCTGATCGTCACTCCTTGTGAGGGAACGGGATTGACACTACCGCTATAAGTGCCCAGGTCGCGGCTTTTTCGTCGACGGCACGGTCACTGTGCGTCGGCTGCCGACCGACATAGGATCTGCTGACCACCGAGAGGACGAAGATAGCGTGTACTACATCGGGACGATCCTCTTTGCGGCAATGGCGATCGTGTTGGTGGTCGCATACGTGAAGAAGCGTCGGACGCTGAACGACTGGCCCGACGATGCGTGACCCCGGGGTGGCGGAGGCGGCCGCACCTCCCGACCCGATGGCCATGCTGCGCTCGGCGGCCTATATCAAGCTCCTCGTGCTGGCCGCGGTCGTGGGAGCCCCCGTGTCCGCCGTGGCTTACCTGTTCCTCAAGCTGGTGGCACTGCTCCAGCACTGGTTCTTCACCTCGATCCCGGACGAGCTGGGCTTCCACGGAGCGCCGGTGTGGTGGCCGCTGCCGCTGCTCGCCGTGGCGGGCGTACTCGTCAGCCTCACCATCACCTACCTCCCCGGCAATGCGGGTCACAACCCGGCTGAGGGGTTCAAGACCGGAGGCGGGGCGCCGACCGCGGCAGAGCTGCCCGGTGTCTTCCTGGCAGCGCTGGCCACCCTCGCCCTCGGCGTCGTCCTCGGTCCCGAGGCCCCGCTAATTGCGATCGGCGGGGGACTCGGCCTCCTCGCGGTGCGGCTGGCCGCCCGCGACGCACCGCCCACGGCGGGAACCGTCATGGCGGCCGCCGGGAGCTTCGCCGCCATCAGCACCCTTCTGGGCTCGCCAATCGTTGGCGCGTTCCTGCTGATGGAGGCCTCCGGCCTCGGCGGTCCGGTGCTCGGCCTGGTGCTCGTGCCCGGCCTGCTGGCGGCAGGCATCGGCACCCTCGTCTTCGTGGGGCTCGACAATCTGACCGGATGGGGGACCTTCTCGCTGGCCATACCAGGACTCCCCCACTTCGCGCACCCCACGGTGGCCCTCCTCCTGTGGGGTGTCGCAATCGGCGCGCTCGCCCCACTGCTCGGGACCGGCATCCGCCTGCTCGGACTGGCCCTCCAGAGTGTGGTCGAACGGCGGCGGCTCGTGCTCACGCCGGTGGCGGGACTGGTCGTGGCCGGCATCGCAGTGGCCTTCGCCGAGATCACCGGAAAGAGCAGCACCGAGGTCCTCTTCTCCGGCCAGACCGCCGTTCCCGGCCTGGTACTGAATGCCGGGACGTGGACGGTCGGGGCCCTGGTCGTCCTCGTGCTTGCCAAATCCCTCGCCTACGGAGTCTCGCTGTCCTCCTTCCGGGGCGGACCGATCTTCCCGGCCATGTTCATCGGGGTCGCCATAGGGGTGGCCGCCTCCCACCTGCCCGGCATGGCTGTGGTCCCCGGGGCGGCGATGGGCCTCGGGGCCATGACCACGGTCATGCTCCGGCTGCCCCTGACCGCGACCCTGCTCGCCACCCTTCTCTTCGCTGGCGACGGGCTGACCCTCGCTCCCCTCATCATCGTGGCCGTGGTCGTGGCCTACGCGGTCACGGCCTGGCTGCCGCAGACACCGGCCGACCTCCGCGCCAGGAGAGGCGCCACAGCAGGCACCGCGACAGCCACTTCACCCGCGCCCGCCCCGTGACCGCTCTGCTGGCGGCAAGCGGCTCATCAGGCGCTGGCTCGATCGCCCTCCACGTTGGCTCCGTGGTGATCGGGACGGCGGTCACCCTGACAGTCCTGATCTCCGCCCTCGAGACGGTGGTCCTGCCCCGCCAGGGTTTCACGCGTATCGCCCGGGTCAGCTTCGCGGTGACCGACCGGATCCTCGTCCACCCGTGGCGCAACCGGGCGCGTCGCGACAACCTCCGGGCCCTCTACGCCCCCATCGCGCTGGTCAGCCTCCCGCTGGTCTGGATGCTCGCGGTGATCGTGGGCTTCTCCTTCATCTTCTGGGGCATCGACTCGGGTAGCGTCCAGCATTCGTTCGAGATCAGCGGGTCCTCGGTTACCACCCTCGGCTTCGCCGACCCGAAGGGGAGCCTGCGGAGCGCCGCCGCGTTCGTCGAGGCGATCATCGGCCTCGGCCTGGTCGCCCTGCTGATCAGCTACCTGCCCACCATCTATGCAGCGCACCGCGAACGCGAGCAGGGCATCGCGACCCTGCGGCCGTTCGCCGGCGTGCCTCCGGCCCCGGCCGCCATGCTCGGCAACCTGACCCGTCTCGACGTTGTCGACAATCCCGATTTCTGGCGCACCGCGGCAGAGTGGATGCTCGAGCTCGACCAGACCCATTGCGCCTTTCCCGCACTCTGCTACTTCCCCGAGTCCTCGCCCGAGCAGTCGTGGGTCGCATCGGTGGGCTCATTGTTGGACGCGGCCGCCCTCCGGCTATCGGAGATCCGGTTCCACGCGGATGGCGACCCGTCCGACGACCCGTCCGAGGAGGCGAAGGGGCCCATGCTCGTCCTTGCCTACGGCATGCCCACCATCGTCCGGATCGGCCGTGCCGCAGGGCTCCCCGTCGAACCGCCGGGCATCCTGGCCGACCTCCTCGCACGGGTATCCGAGCCGGCCCCGCAGATCTCGATCCACCGCGAGGAGTTCCTCCCCACGCTCGACGGGCTGCAGTCGCTCGCCTCCATTTCGGAGGAGGAGCAGGAGGCGTACTGGCGGCAATTCGCCTGGATCCGCTCTTCCTACGACCGGGCCTTGCGGGGCCTGGCTGGACTCACGCTGGCCGATTCAGCGAAGTGGACCACCGATCGGCCGGCCGCCGTCGGACGGCCCCGGTTGCTCACCTCCCGACCGCTCGAGGTGGACTGGACCATGCCGGCGGCCCCACCGGCCGAGGCGTGAGCCCGGGCCGGGCGGATACCGCCCAGCCCGCGTGGCCCACGACGCACGATCCCTCCGCCCCAGGCTCAGAGGTGGCTGAAGCCGCCTGACTCCTCCTTCGTCATCGCTACCGAGACGGGATGCTTGTCGAAGTGCCCGATGGCCTGCTTGATATCCGTGAGCAGTAGGGAGGCCAGATCGCGGCTGACCCCCTGGCGCACCAGGATCCGCTGGACGGAGATGTCGGCGACCGAACCGGTCAGCGGGTACGCCGGTACCTGCCAACCCTGCACCCGGAGCCGATCGGCGATGTCGTAGAGGGTGTACCCGGGATCCTGCCCCTCCCGGATGCGCCAGGCGACTGACGGGATCCCGGTCAGGGGGTTGCCGTCACACAGTATGTCGAAGGGACCCAGCTTCACGATCTCCTCGGCCAGGAACTTGGCCGTCTGGTAGCAGGCGTCATGAACGTCGCGGTAGCCGTTCATGCCCAGCCGAATGAAGTTGTAGTACTGGGCCACGATTTGCCCGGCGGGACGGGAGAAGTTGATCTGGAAGACCGGCATGTCACCGCCGAGGTAGGTGACATGGAAGATGAGGTCGTCCGGCAGGTCCTCCTCGTTCCGCCACAGCACCCAGCCCACACCGAGAGGCGCAAGGCCGAACTTGTGGCCAGAGGTGCTGATGGACTTGACCCGCGGAATGCGGAAGTCCCAGATGATGTCGGGGGCGCAGAAGGGGGCGAGGAAGGCGCCGCTCGCCCCGTCCACGTGGATGTCGACGTCGAGACCGGTCTCCTCGGCCAGCTTGTCGAGGGCCTGGGAAAGCTCGAGAACCGGTTCGTATGAGCCGGTGTAGGTCACGCCGAACGTGGGGACAACCATGATGGTGTTCTCGTCGACCCGTTCCAGCATCTGGTCGACGTCCATGCAGTACTTGCCCGGCGACATGGGGATCTCCCGCATCTCGATGTCCCAGTACTTGGCGAACTTGTGCCAGACCACCTGGACCGGGCCGCACACCATGTTGGGCTTGTCGGTCGGCTTGCCCTCGGCCTGGCGCTTGGCCCGCCACCGCCACTTGGCCGCCATGCCGCCCAGCATGCACGCCTCGGACGAGCCGATGGCCGAGCAGCCGACAGCTCCCCCACCTTCAGGGGCATTCCACAGGACGCCCAGGATCTGCACGCACCGCCGCTCGATCTCGGCGGTCTGGGGGTACTCGTCCTTGTCGATGAGGTTCTTGTTGATGCAGAGATCCATCAGACCATGGACCTGGTCTTCCTCCCAGGTCTGGCAGAAGGTGGCCAGGTTCTGACGTGCGTTGCCGTCGAGCAGGAGCTCGTCCGAGATGGCCTGAAAGGCATCTTCGGCCCGCATGGCATCGTCGGGACACCGGTGGGACGGCAGGGCGGTCAGGAGATCCTTACCGGCGTAGACCGACTCGAGGAGCTCGTCACGGGACACGTGCTTGTGCAGGGGCATAGTGCGGTCAACCTTTCGTCTCTGGTCTGGGTGCGGGTCAGTCTGATCCTGGATGGTGTTCGTCTGGCTGCTGGTCTAGCCCATCGCGGTGCGGGAGGGAGCCGCAGGCCCGCTCAGACGTCGCTGATGGCGTGGATCTTGTCGGTGGCGATCGCGAGCTTGAGGGCCTCGAAGTCCTTCTCGTTCTGGTCGGCGTACGAGGAGGCGAAGCGGCACATGGACTCGTCGAACCGGGTGCCCGCGCCGAGATAGGAGCCGATGGCGATGGCGTCCCCCGATCGGGCGTGCGCCCGTGCAAGGGTCCACCCGCACATCTGCGCGTAGATAGCCAGGACCTCGTGGCGCATGGTCTCGATGTCGGCGGACAGCTTCCAATCCCAGAGCTGGCGGACGTAGAAGTCGCGGACGACGCCGTCCGGGGCCTTCAACCGTTCCCAACCGAGGAAGATGTCACTCGCGCTCTGCATCAGTCGCTGCCCCTCGACCACCCGCTGGCCCTGGTTGTCGTAGTCGCTCGGCTTGAGGAACGGTGCCCCGACCGCCTCTTCGGCCTGCTTGACCTGGAGGACCAACGGGTCGCCGGCGTCCCGGCCTACGAAGAGCGCGACCCAGCACCGGGTCCCCACCGAGCCGACGCCGACCACCTTGCGGGCCAGGTCGACGAACTCGTAGTTGTTCAGGAGGTGTTGCCGGTCCCCGGCCAGCGAGGTCCGGTAGGCGGAGAGCCCGCCGAGGAGGCTATTGACCGTCTCCATCGTGTGGGGTTCGCTGAAGACCGCGTCCGCCGGGGTCAGCAGCGGCGGGTCGGACACGAACCGCAGCCTGCCGTCGACCTCCTCGGTGAGCTTGGCCATGGCCGAGAGGTGGTCCTTGGTCCGGGCCTTTGCGATGCGATGCTGGAAGGTGTCGATGATCTTCGGACCGACCTCGGTGCCCCATCGCGCCACCAGGGTCTGGGCGTCGAGCTTCGAATACCAGATCTCGATGGTCCGCATGGTCGCGAAGTCACGGATCGCCTCCCGGTAGCCACGTGCGGCGAGCGCCACCAGCGAGGTGCACTCGGCGCCGTCGAACTCGCGGCTCCGACCGGCCACCTCGAAGCTTGCGGCCAGGCGCTTGAGGTCCCATTCGAAGGGCCCGGGGATGGTCTCGTCGAAGTCGTTGACGTCGAAGACCATGTCACGCTCGGGGGAGGCGAACCCGCCGAAGTTGACCAGGTGGGCGTCCCCACACAACTGCACGTCGAGATGGGAGTGGACTTCGTGGGCGAGATCTGCGGCCATCACGGCGGCCGCCCCGCGGAAGAACGCGAACGGCGAAGCGGCCATCCGGCCGTATCGGATGGGGACCAGGTCGGGGACCCGGGTGGTCGCCTGGAGGGCGAGGATCTCGAGGGGATCGGTCCGGTCGGCGGGGACCTTCCACTCACCGTGGCGCGTGCGAGGCACGAGCGACCGCGCCTCTCGCCCGTGGGCCGCTCGCTGTTCCGGGGTCTGCAGGGTCACGGCATCATTCTCACACCCCGCCGGACCGTCTGCCCACCGACCGGTCGGCCCAGCCGGATCCAGCCCCCAGCCATGCCAGCCAGGCACCGGCTACCGGACCGGGTACGGCCTCCGTGCGGACCGGTTCAGCCGGCGCGGGCCTTCCTGCGCCGCTGTCCGAGGAAGATCACGAGGCGGTCGACCAGAGCGCCGAGCACGGCCGCGATGAGCAGCACCCAGATCAGGCTGACCTCGGCGTTGAAGAACACGAATCCCACCTTGACCGTGTCGGAGTTGTCGATCACGAAGGCGATGAGGAGGACCAGGGCGAGGCCGCTCACGACAAGGCGGGCGACGTCCTTTCGCTCCCGCTTCCTGGCGGGGGACCCCCCGCCTCCCGAGGATCTGGGCATGGGTCCCTCCTGGTCCGGTTGCGCCTCTTTCGACAGTACTCGGGGCGGCCCGCCGAGCGCGGGCATGCGGGCGAACCGTCAGCCGATCAGCAGGGTGGCCTGGTGGGCGAAGTCGAGGATCGGACCGGGAAAGATGCCGAAGACCACGCTGAAGGCCACGCAGGTCCCGATCACCACAGCCGTCAGGGTCGGTACCGTGACCGGGCCCCGGGCCAGCACCGCCCCGGTGGGCGGCGCATCGGTCAGCACCTGGAGGCTTGCGATGCCGTCCGCCGGAGCGGACGCGAGCGGGACGTCGAGCACCATCCCGTCACCGGCGGCGTCCCCGATGTCGCCCTCCAGACCGACGGGCGAGAACATGGTCACCGCCAGGCGGAGATAGAAGAAGACGGCAACCGCGGCCGACGCCATGGCGATGGCGGCCAACGCGTAGCCCTGGGTGGCGACCGACGACTCGATCACGACGAGCTTGGCCAGGAACCCGGTGGTGAACGGGACGCCCGCCTGGCCGAGGAGGAGCACGGCGAAGGCCAGCGCCAAGAGGGGTTGTCGACTGGCGAGGCCCCGGTAGTCGGAGATCTGGTTCCCGGTGTCACCCTTGCGGGCCATCACGGTGATCACCGCGAACGAGCCGATGACCAGGAAGGTGTAGGTGAAGACGTAGTAGAGCGACGCAGACACCCCTCGGGCGGTGGCCGCCTCGACGCCGAGCAGGATGAAGCCGACGTGGTTGATGGACGAGTAGGCCATCATCCGCTTGACGTCCCGCTGCATCAGAGCCACCACCGCGCCGAGCACGAGGCTGAGCACGGCCAGCACCCAGACGATGGGCTGCCAGTCGGCCCGGACGGTGCCGAACGAGGAGACGAAGACCCGCAGCAGGGCGGCGAACGCACCGGCCTTGGCGACCGCGGCCATGAAGCCGGTCACCGGGGACGGCGAGCCCTCGTAGACGTCGGGTGACCACATGTGGAAGGGCACCGCGGCGATCTTGAAGCCGAAGCCGATCAGCAGCAGGGCCATGCCACCGAGGAGGACCCCGTTGGAGGCCACCACGTTCCGCGAGAGGAAGTCGGCGATCTGGGGCAGATTGGTGGTCCCGGTGGCCCCGTAGGTGAGGGCGATGCCGTAGACGAAGATGGCCGACGAGAACCCCCCGAGCACGAAGTACTTGAGCGCCGCCTCGCCCGACTCGGCCCGCCGGTGGTTGGTGGCCGCCAGCACGTAGAGCGCGATCGAGAGGATCTCGAGGCCGAGGAAGATCACGATGAGGTCGTTGGCCGCCCCCATGATCATCGCCCCTGACGCCGACACCATGGCCAGCGTCACGAACTCCGGTCCCTCGATCCCCTCGCGCCGCGAGGTAGCCGTCGCCGACCAGAGCGGTGAGCAGCATGGCGATCGAGACCACGATCTGGATGAAGACGTCGAACCCGTCGAAGGCGATGGCCCCGGCGATGGTCACCGTGGGACCGTGGGTCATGACCCGGTCCCATTGGAAGAGCGCGGCCACGAGGGCGGCCGCCGAGACCCCGGCGGCCATGAGCGTGCCCGCGCGCGACCGGGAGCACCGCCCGGAACAGCGACGAGACGGCCATCACCACCACGGCTCCGCCGAGCATGATGAGGAGGGGGAGGATGCTCAGGTAGTCGATGTGGGGGACGTGAATCGTCGGTGCCGCCGAGGCGAGGATCCGGCCCATCAGGGTGTTCCTCCCGATCCGTGCCGGCCGGCCGGAGCCGCCAGTGGCTCCGGGTCGAGGCCGGCGGGCATCTTGGTGTTGGTCACCCGGTCGATGTGGATCACCAGCTGGTTGACCGACGGGGTGATCCGGTCGAGCACGGGCTTGGGGAAGACGCCCAGCAGCACGATGAGCACGATGAGCGGTGCGACGATGAGTCGCTCGTTCCAGGAGAGGTCACGCGTGCCGGTGTCCGCGCTGGCGGGTTCCCCATGGAAGACCTGCTGATAACCCCAGAGCAGATAGATCGCCGCCACGATGACTCCCGCCGTCGCTGCCACCGCCCACCAGCGATGGGCCACGAAGGTACCGATGAGGATGAGGAGCTCCCCGACGAACCCGTTGAGACCGGGCACACCGATCGAGGCGAGCATGGCAAGGGTGAACACGCCCGCCAGGACCGGGGCGGGCGACTGGAGCCCGCGCAGCGAGCCGACCTGCCAGGTCTTGCGCCGCTCGTAGATCCACCCGACGAGGATGAACAAGGTGGCGATGACAAGCCCGTGGTTGATCATCTGGAGCACGCCGCCACTCAGTCCCTGGCTGTTGAGGGCGAAGGTGCCGAGCGCGATGAAGCCGATCTGGGCCAGCGACGAGTAGGCGAGCAGGCGCTTCAGGTCGCGCTGAGCGCAGGCGACGAGGGCGCCGTAGACGATGCCGATGACCGCGAGGGTCAGCAGCACCGGGGCGAGGGTCCGGCTGGCCTGGGGGAAGAGGTTGAGGTCGAACCGGACGATCCCGTAGGTGCCCAGCTTCGCCAGGACCGCAACCAGGATGACCGCCCCGGCCGTGGGCGCCTCTGCGTAGGCATCCGGGGACCAGGTGTGAAAGGGGAAGATCGGCGCCTTGACCGCGAACGCCGCGGTGAAGGCGCAGAAGAGCAGCACCCCCTCGGTCCCCGAGAGATGGGTGTGCATGAGCGCTGGCAGTTCGAAGGTGAGCACGCGGGTCTGGGATTCGTGGATGAAGGCCACCGCCACGATGCCCACCAGCAGGAAGGCCGACCCGGCAAACGTGTAGACGAAGAACTTGATGGCCGCGTAGCCGCGTCGGGCGTACCCCCACCCACCGATGAGGAAGTACGACGGCACCAGGGTCAGCTCGAAGAAGAGGAAGAACAGGATCAGGTCGAGGGAGACGAAGCTCCCCATGCAGGCGGCCTCCAGGAGCAACAACCAGGCGACGAACGAGCGCGGGTCGCGGTGGGTCCGGGCCCCGAGCATGGTCAAGGGGAACAGCACCGCGGTGAGCCCCACCAGGAACAACGAGATGCCGTCGATCCCGAGAGACCAGTGGAGGCCCAGGTCCTTGGTCCAGATGTGGTCGCTCACCATCTGGTAGCCCCCGTCGCCGGCGCGGAACCGGACGGTGATCGCGGCAGCGACGGCCAGGGTGAGCACGGAGATCGCGACGCCGAACGCCTCGTGGAACCAGCTGGCCACCGTCCTGGTCGGCACCAGGGCGACCGCGAGCGCGCCGACCGCCGGCACCAGCACCAGCACCGTCAGGAACGGGAAGGAGGAGCCCGTCATCACGCCCACCAGAGCCGGGTGAGCATGAACCCGAGCACCAGCACCGAGCCGAGGACGATCCCGAGCACGTAGTTGCGCACGTACCCGGTCTGGGTCCGCCGCAGTACCGAGCCGGTTCCGCGGAACGCGCCGGCCACCCCGTTGACCGCGCCGTCGATGACCTTGGGGTCGACCACGTCCGCACAGAAGGCGGCGAGCCGCTCGGAGGGTCGTCCGAAGACGGCGTCGTAGAGCTCGTTGATGTACCACGCTCCCCGCAGGAACGCGGCCTCGAGAGCTGGGCGCTCGGACCGGGTCGACCAGAGCCGCAGCCCGATGAGGACGAACACCACCGCGATGATCCCGTCCAGGGTGGCCAGGGTCCAGACCGCCGCGGAGGAGAGGTGGTCCTGGTAGAGCGCGGACCCGAAGACGGGGTCGACCCACGCTGCGAGCGAGAAGCGGCTCGACGAGATGGCCAGCACCCCGGCCACGGCGGCGAAGAAGGCCAGGATCCACAGGGGGACGGTCATGATCCACGACGACTCGTGTGGCTCGGCCGCGCCGCCCCCGTGCCCTGCACCCGAGGTTGCCTCGTCGGCCCACCGGTCGGATCCGAAGAAGGCCAGCCCGGTGAGGCGGCTCATGTAGTAGGCGGTCAGGGCGGCGGTCACGATGCCGACCGCCCACAGGGCGGGGTGGGCCGCCCAGGCATTCTCGAGCACGTCCCCTTTGGCCCAGAACCCGGACAGCGGGGGCACGGCGGCGATCGCGAGCCACCCGATGCCGAAGGTGATGAAGGTGATCGGGAGGTAGCGGCGCAGGTTGCCCATCCGTTTGAGGTCCTGCTCGTCGTGGAGCCCGTGGATGACCGACCCGGCTCCGAGGAAGAGGAGGCCCTTGAAGAAGGCATGGGCCACCATGAGGAAGATGGCGGCCTCGTACGCACCGCACCCGATCGCCAGGAACATGTAGCCGAGTTGGGAGACCGTCGAGTATGCCAGGACCTTCTTGATGTCCTGCTGGGCGCAGGCGATGGTGGCGGCCACGAAGGCGGTGACGGCCCCGATGATGGCCACGGTGAGGGCGGCGGCCGGAGAGGCGTGCAGGAGCGGGTTGATCCGGCAGAGCAGGTACACGCCTGCGGTCACCATGGTGGCCGCGTGGATGAGCGCGGAGACAGGGGTCGGGCCCTCCATGGCGTC
The DNA here is from genome assembly GCA_963725275.1 of uncultured Acidimicrobiaceae bacterium. Classification (GTDB taxonomy): domain Bacteria; phylum Actinomycetota; class Acidimicrobiia; order Acidimicrobiales; family RAAP-2; genus Bog-756. Next base: position 118,347 of record CAVRXS010000003.1, read on the forward strand.
GGCCAGCCACGGGAACAGGGGGATCTGCGCCGACTTGCCCATCACCCCGACCAGGAGCAGGAGGCAGATGGCGGTGACCCCCGCCGAGCCGATCCGAGGGATGTCGGCGAAGACGGTCTGGTACTCGAGTGAGTGGACCTTGTCATAGGTGAGGAAGATGGCCAGGAGGAAACCTGCGTCGCCGATCCGGTTGTAGACGAACGCCTTCTTGCCGGCACTTGCCGCGGACTCCCGGGTGAACCAGAACGAGACGAGCCAGTAGGAGCAGGTCCCGACCCCTTCCCAGCCGACGTAGGTGACCACCATGTTGCTGCCGAGGACCAGGATGAGCATCGAGGCCACGAAGAGGTTCATGTAGAGGAAGAACTTGGGGTAGTCCCTGTCCCCCTTCATGTACCCGATCGAGTAGAGGTGGATGAGGGCGCTGATCCCTGTTACGAACAGGACCATCGTCATCGACAGCGGATCGACGTAGAGGCTTGCGTGGACCTGGAGACGGTCCACGGGGATCCAGGTCCAGAGGTTCTGGGTGTAGGTCCGGACCGGCGCATGGACCGTGAGCAGGTCGAGGTAGACCCCGATCGAGACGACGAACGACGCCACGATGAACGCAGTGGCCACCACCCCGGCGAGGGGGTCGCCGAGTCGCCGGCCCGCGAGGAGCTGGACAGCGAACCCGACCAGGGGCAGCAAGATGATGAGGTAGGTCACGTGCAGCATCGCCGTCAGCCGCGGATCAGGTGGAGGTCGTCAGCGTTGGTGTTCGCCCGGCGCCGGAAGATGGCGACCACGATGCCCAGGCCGACCACGACCTCGGCCGCGGCCACGACCAGCACGAAGAAGACCAGGACCTGGCCACCGATGTCGTGAAGCACGCGGGCAAAGGTGACGAAGGCCAGGTTGGCCGCGTTGAGCATGAGCTCCACGCACATGAACATGATGAGGACGTTGCGGCGCACGAGCACGCCGAGGGCGCCGATCGAGAAGAGGACGACGCTGAGTCCGAGGTACCAGTCGGGATTGATGGTCATGCGTCCACCTCCCCGAGGGCCGTAGCGGCCGTTTCCCGGTCGTCCGTGGCCCCTGGGATTGCTGCGCCCGAGGCGTCGGCGAGGGCGGGATCGGCGAGGTCGGGTTCGACCTCCAGCTCATCGGCGGGCCCGTCGCTCACCACGGGCCGACGGGAGAGCACGACCGCGCCGACCACTGCGATGATCAGCAGCGCGGCGGTGGCCTCGAACGGGAAGAGATAGGTCGTGAAGAGCGACTTGCCGATCAGGTTGACGTTGGGTTCGCCGGTATCCGACCCGGCCACGTGGGGCGCCCCGGTCACCCAGTGGGAGACCTGGCCGAGCAGGAGGAGCCCCGTGGTCCCGAGGGCCACCAGCGCGACGGCCAGGGACCGCTGCCCACGCAGCGGCTCGGCGGCGATGTTCTCCTCACGGTCGACGCCGAGGAACATGATGACGAAGAGGAAGAGCACCACGATGGCGCCCGCATAGACGATGACCTGGACCGCGGCCAGGAAGCTGGCCTGTTGGAGCACGAACAGGACGGCGACCCCGAAGAGGGTCATGATCAGCATCAACGCCGAATGGACCGGATTGCGTGACGCGACCACCCCGACCGCGCCGGCGAGCACGATGGCGGCCGCCACCGAGAAGACCCCGACGTCCACCGCGGATGCGTGGGTGGCCGCGACCAGGGCGCCGATCAGCGAGGTGGTCATGTCTCGTCCCCGGCGTGAGCCGGGGACGAGGCGGCCGGCTCGGCGTCACCCCGCTCCGAATTGCCGGCCGCGAGCGCCTCGGCGTAGGCGGCATCGGCCTGTTCGCGGTGCTTCTTCCCGGCGCCGGGGGCGAACCGCTCGGCCTTCTCCAGCATGCGTCCCATAGCGCCCCGGGGGCCGCGCTTCGCCGCTGGCATGTCCACCGGACGCAGGTGACGCTCGAGGGTGTCCCGGAGCGCCATGCTGCCCGTGCTCGCGTCGTCGCGCCGGCCGCTCTGGCCGGACTCGGGCGAGCGCACACCGAAGCCGAGCTCGCCCGACCACTGGACCTCGCCCTCGAACTCGGCGCTGCCTGCCGGCGATGTGGCCCGCATCCAGCCCGACGTGTGCAGGTCGTCCCCCTCGCGCCAGTCCTCCCAGGGCAGGTGGCGCGGCTGCCCGTCATCGTCGACCAGCAGCTCCTCCTTCGTGTAGATCGCATCGCCCCGGTTGGTGAAGGAGAACTCCATCAGCTTGGTCTCGGTGATGGCCTCGGTCGGGCAGGCCTCCACGCACAGGTCACAGTGGATGCAGCGCAGGAAATTGATCTCGTAGACGTAGCCGTACCGCTCCCCCGGCGAGACCGGATGGTCGGGTGGGTTGTCGAGTCCGCGGACGTAGATGCAGTCGGCCGGGCAGACCCCCGCACAGAGCTCGCAGCCGATGCACTTCTCCATGCCGTCCTCGTACCGGTTGAGGACGTGGCGACCGTGCTGGCGCGGCTGCTTGGGTCGTTTCTCCTCGGGGTACTGCCGGGTGACCGGCGGACGGCCGAGGTGCTCGAGGGTGAGCTTGAACCCGCCCAGGAAGTTCTGTCGCCCGTGGGGGACGTCGATGTCCGCCATCAGCGGTCAACTCCTTCGTTCGAGGGGAGCCCGACCGGCTCGCCGGTGCGCCTCCAGACGCGCAGGCCCACCTGGGGCACGATGGCCCGGGTCTGTGCGCGCTCGGCGCCGATCCCGAAGGCCCGGGTCATGAGGACAGCCGCCGCCAGGACGGTGGCCACCATGGCGATGCCCCACCAGCCGTCGATCACGAACCCGGCCACGATCATGAGCCAGCCCAGGGACAGCGGGATGAGCCGCTTCCAGCCGAGGTCCATCAGCTGGTCGTAGCGGAGGCGGGGCAGGGCGGCGCGCAACCAGACGAAGACGAACAGGAAGACGATCGTCTTGCCCAGGAACCAGAGGATGGGCCACAGCCACAGGGTGTAGGGGATGTGGGGGATCGGCCCGTCGGGCCCACCGAAGAACAGGGTGACCGTGATGGCCGACATGGTGATGGTGTTCATGAACTCTGCCAGGAAGAAGAGTGCGAAGCGGATCGAGGAGTACTCGGTCACGAAGCCGCCGACCAGCTCGGAGTCTGCCTCGACCAGGTCGAACGGGGGCCGGTTGGTCTCGGCGATCACCGCGATGAAGAAGATCACGAAGGGCACGACGGCGAGGCGGATGACGTTCCACTGCCAGAGGTGGCCGGCCTGGCCGTCCACGATCGCCCGGGTTGAGAGCGATCCGGTGATGAGCACCACCATGACCACCGTCATCCCGAGGGCCGCCTCGTAGGAGATCATCTGGGCCGACGCCCGGACCGAACCGAGGAGCGGGTACTTCGATCCTGACGACCAGCCGGCCAGCATGATCCCGTAGACACCGATGGCCGACATGGCGAGGAGGAAGAGGATGCCCATGGGCGGGTCAGCCAGCTGCAGCTCGAAGGTGTGGCCGGCCACGGTGACCTCGCCCCCGATCGGGACGATCGCAAAGCTCAGGAACGCCGGGATGATGGTGAGGTACGGGGCCAGCTTGAAGACGAACCGGTCGGCCTGGTCGGGCAGGAGATCTTCCTTGAAGAAGAGCTTGATCCCGTCGGCCAGGGTCTGGGCGATACCGAACGGCCCGGCACGGTTGGGCCCGATCCGGCTCTGCATGTCGGAAATGACCTTGCGCTCGAACCAGATCATCAGCATCACGGCCACCATCAGGGCACCGAAGACGACCAGCACCTTGATCAGGACGATGAGCAGGACGACCCAGCCCACGCCGCTCGCATAGAGCGGATCGGTACCGAACAGCACCGCGGCGAGGTGGCCCGGAGAGCTCACGGGGTCTCCATCCGCAGGTCGACCACCGGGAACGCGCGGTCGATGAGGTCGGCCACCGTGCCATCGCCGAATGGGACGTTGAACTCGGTGGCCACCACCCGGCGGGGCAGGGATCCGTCGGGCTCGACGGGCACCACGGTCGAGGTGGTGGCCGAGCGCAGGCGCACCGAGCCGCCGGTACCCACGCCGAGATCGTCGAGGTCGTGCGGGTTGACCCGGAGTACCGCCGGCTCGACCAGGCCGGAGAGGGCGTCGACCCCGTCCATCGCCGCCCCGCGGTCGTAGAGGGTGCGCGAGGCGACCAGCCGGACCGAGTACCCGTCGACCGGAGCCACATGGGGCACCGCGAGATCAGTCGGTCCGGACAGCATCGACGGGCGGGCCGGGCCGGGCCCGTCCAGCGTCCCGTCGTCCTCCACGCCGGGTCTGTCCGGCGCGTGGGTGTCGCTCCCGCCGGTGCCATCGCCGAGCAACCCGGCGAGCCCCGCCAGGGGGGGCGCTCCCTGTCGCTCGACCGACTCGACGCCGGGCACGGCCATCGGATCCAACCGGGGACGCCCGATGGTGAGCGAGATCGGGCTGACGGAGAGGGGCGCCGTCACGCCGTCGGCGGCGCCCACGGCGTCGAGCACGGTTCCGGTGATGCCCCTGTGGGAGACGGCCACCCGCTCGATCTCGTCCCAGACGCCACCGACCGAGTCGAACCCGGGATCGCTGCCCAGGTGGACGGCGAGCTCGGAGGCGATCATCCAGTCGGGCCAGGCCTGGCCGGGAGGCACCAGCTTCTGCCCGACGCGGGAGATCCGCCCCTCGATGTTGGTAGTCGTGCCGCGCCGCTCATGCGCCTCGGCGGCCGGCAGGACGACGTCGGCGTGGTCGAGTATCGCCCCGGGTGTGCTGGCCACCGCCACCACGAACTCGGCACCCTCGAGGGCGCGGCCGGCCAGACGCCGGTCGGGGAAGTCGGTCAGCGGGTCCGCGCCGAGGAGGACCAGCGCGCGGACGCGGGTGCCTTCGGCCTGGTCGCCTGCAGCCGCCGCCAGGATGTCGGCAGCTCCCCGACCGCGACCCGGCGGCACCGAGCCCCAGGCCGCCTCGAACCAGGGACGCCCTTCATCGAGGGCCACCCGACCCGGCAGGATCCCCGGAGCGAGTCCCATGTCGAGGGCGCCCATCACGTTGCCGCGCCGGAGTGCGGGCAGGAAGCGCGCCTCGGGAAGGGCACGTGCGAGGACTTGCGCGGCCTCGGCCACCAGCTCGCCGTCCTCGGCCAGTGAAGGCCGGCCGACCACGACGACCACCGGCCCGGCCGCCACCAGTCGGCGGGCCTCCGAGAGCGCCGCCCCGTCCGCAGTGTCGCCCGGTGCGGAGGCGTCCCCGACGAGTGCCTCGGCGAGGTCGATGGCCTCGCCCGGGGCGTAGCGCATGGAGACCGCGGCGTACGAGGTGAGCGAGGTGGCCTGCGGCGAGAGCTCGACCAGCGCGGTGGCGCCGCCGACGGCGGCAGCCCGCAGCCGGAGGAAGAGCACCGGGAGCTCCTCGCGGACGTCGCCCGTCAGCAGGATGACCGTGGACGCCGCGGCGGCCTGGTCGATGGTGGCGCGTCGCAGACCGAGCACGACCTCGGCCGGCAGCCCGTCCGCGAGCTGGGCGTCGACCGAGTCGGTGCCGAGCACCCCCTTGGCCAGACGGGCCCAGGCATAGGCGCCCTCGTTGGTGAGCCGCGAGCCGCCCACCACGGCGACCGCCTCGGCGCCGGCGTCCTCCAGGACCGACTGCAACCCGGAGGCTGCGGCGGCCAGGGCCTCGTGCCACGAGGTGGCCACCAGAGTGCCTTCCTTACGGACCATCGGGTCGGTCAGGCGGTCCTCCCGGTCGACCGCATCGGCCAGGAACCGGCCCTTGTCGCAGAGCCAGCCGTGGTTGACCGGGTCGATGTCGATGCCCAACAGACGGGTCAACCGGTTGGCGGACGACTGCACCGCCACCCTGCAGCCCAACGCACACGTCGTACAGGTCGACTCGACCTGGTCGAGATCCCACGGACGGGCCGCAAACCGGTAGGGGGACGCGGTCAGCGCACCGACCGGGCAGATCTGCACCGTGTTGCCCGAGAAGTAGGAGGTGAAGGGCAGCTCGGGGAACACGCCGACCTCGATCTGCTCCCCCCGGCCGATGAAGTCGATCTGGGCCTCGCCTGCCACCTCGTCCGCGAAGCGCGTGCAGCGGCTGCACTGGATACACCGCTCGCGGTCGAGCAGCACCAGCTCGGAGATCGGCATCGGCTTCTCGAAGTGGCGCTTCTCCTCCACGAACCGGGTCTCCCCGGGCCCGTAGGCGAGCGTCTGGTCCTGGAGGGGGCACTCGCCGCCCTTGTCGCAGACCGGGCAGTCGAGCGGATGGTTGATCAACAGGAACTCGAGGACCCCGTCCTGGGCCTTCTTGACCTTGTCCGAATCGGTGGTGACTTCCATGCCCGCCGCGACCTCGACGAAGCAGCTCGGCTGCAACGAGGCACCGCGGGGGCCGCTGACCTCGACCAGACACATCCGGCACACGCCGACCGACTGCATCCGCGGGTGGTAGCAGAACCGCGGGATGAAGGTGCCCGACCGCTCGGCGGCGGCGATGAGCAGCTCGCCCTTGTGGGCGCGCGCCGGACGACCGTCGAGGGTGAACTCGACGGTGGGCGCGTCGGGTGCGTCACCGGTCCCGGCGTCTGCCGTGGTCGGGGCAGACGGCTCAGTCATAGGGGCAGCCACCCTCCTTGATGTGGACGAGGAACTCGTCACGGAACATCTGGATGGCGGAGTGGATCGATGAGGGGATGGACGGTCCGAGCACGCAGATGGTCGTCTGCTGGGGTGGCCAGGTCAGTCCGGGGGAGATGTTGTCGCTCGCGTCGAGCAGCAGGTCGAGGTCCTCCTCGCGTCCGTGCCCGGTCTCGATGCGCTCCATGATCCGCTCGAGCCAGCCCGCACCCTCCCGGCAGGGCGTGCACTGGCCGCACGACTCGCGCCGGAAGAACTTGGTGATCCGCCACGCGGCCCGTACCACGCAGGTGTGGTCGTCCATGACCACGACGGAGCCGGAGCCCAGCATCGAGCCGGCCGCTCCCACCTCGTCCTGGCCGAGCGGGAGGTCGACCTGTTCGGGCCCGAACCACGGGGCGGACACGCCACCGGGGATGAACGCCTTGAGGCTCCGCCCGTGCGGGACGCCCCCGCCGAGCAGGGGGGCGAAGATGAGGTCGTGGAAGGTGGTCTTGACCATCTCGAGCTCGTAGACACCGGGCTTGGCGACGTGCCCCGCCAGGGCGAACAGCCGCGTCCCGGTCGAACGCCCCTCGCCGAGCGCGGCGAAGGCCGCACCCCCGTTGAGCACGATCCAGGGCAGGTTGGAGAGGGTCTCGACGTTGTTGACGACGGTCGGCTCGCCGTAGAGGCCGATGGCCGCCGGGAAGAACGGGGGCTTGATCCGCGGGAAACCGCGCTTTCCCTCGAGCGACTCGAGGAGGGCGGTCTCCTCGCCGCAGATGTAGGCCCCGGCCCCGGGGTGGACCACCACATCAACCGAGAACCCCGAGCCGAAGATGTCCCGGCCCACCGCTCCGTGCGCGTAGGCGTCGTTGAGGGCGCTCTGGACCCGTTCGATGCCGAGTGCGAACTCGCCGCGGACGAAGACGAACGCGCGGGAGACCTGCAGGGCGTAGGCGGCGATGACCACACCCTCGACGAGCTGATGGGGGTCGCGCTCGAGGAGGAGGTGATCCTTGAAGGTGGCGGGCTCGGACTCGTCGCCGTTCACGACCAGGTAGGTGACCGGGCTCTTCCGGAGCATCGCCCACTTGCGCCCGGCGGGGAACCCGGCGCCTCCCCTGCCCAACAGGCTGGCCGCGTCGACCTCCTCGGCAACCGCCTCCGGGGTCATGGTGAGCGCCTTGCGCAGGCCGTCGTAGCCCCCCGTGGCCAGGTACCGCTCCAGGGTGTGGGAATCGTCGTGCCCGATCCGGGCGGTGACGATCTTCGGGGCGTCGGTGATCGCCATCAGGTCTCACCCCCGCTCGCCGCGCTCTTGGCGGACTCCCGCGCCTCTTTGGCCTCCGCCGCCACCCGGCGTTCCTCGGCCACCTCGGCGGGATCGGCGTCGAGGCCGTTGGCCCTGCGCACGCGGCTCAGCGTCCCGTGCGGTGGGATCTCACCGTCGCGGGCACCCGAGCGCAGGTCTGCCACCAGGCGGTCGAAGGACTCGGGTGTCTGTGCGCCGACATACCGGTGGTTGACCTGCACGCACGGTGTCCGGTCGCAGTCGGCCAGGCACTCGGCCTCCTCCAACGTGACCGTCCCGTCGGCGGTGGTGCCGCCGACACCGATCCCGAGCGAGGACTCGGCGTGCTCGAGCAGCTCGGCCGCCCCGTCGAGGAGGCAGGCGACGTTGGTGCAGACCGCCACCACGTACCGGCCGACCTGCTCGGTGTGGAGCATGTCGTAGAACGAGGCGGTCCCGAGCACCTCCCCCGGGGTGACCCCGACCAGGTCGGCGATCTCGACCATCGCCTCGGGGGTCAGCCACCCGTCCTGCTCCTGGGCGAGATGGCAGAGCGGGATCAGGGCCGAGCGGGGTTCGGGGTAGAGGGCGACCGTCTGGCGGGCCCGGGTCATCACCTCGGCCGAGAGGTGCGGAGGAGCAGGTGTCTGGCCGCGCCTGGATGGCGAGACCGGAGTTCCCGGTGAGCTCGCGGTCACCGGTCCACCTCGCCCATGACCGGGTCGACCGAGGAGCAGACGGCGACCGCGTCGGCCAGCAGGCCACCGCGCATCATGAGGGGAAGGCCCTGCAGGTTGACGAAGCTCGGACCGCGGATGTGCATGCGGTAGGGCTTGGGCGATCCGTCGGACACCAGGTAGCACCCGAGCTCGCCGCGGGGCGACTCGGTGGCCACGTAGACCTCACCCTCGGGCACCCGGAACCCTTCGGTGAAGACCTTGAAGTGATGGATGAGGGCCTCCATCGACTCGTCGATGCGGCCGCGGGGCGGCGGGGTGACCTTCTTGTCCTGCACCCGGTAGTCGCCGGCTGGCATCTTCTCGACGATCTGGCGGATGATCCGGATCGACTCGCGGATCTCGTTGAGGCGGATCGAGTAGCGGTCGAAGTTGTCGCCGAAGGTCCCCACGATGACGTCGAACTCCACCTCGTCGTAGCGAAGGTAGGGCATCGAGCGGCGGAGGTCCCACGGGACCCCTGTCGACCGCAGGATCGGGCCGGTCAGCGAGAGCGCGAGGGCCTCCTCTGCCGACAGGCCACCGATCCCTTCCGAACGACGGCGGAAGACCGGTTGGCCGGTGAGCAGCTCGTCGTACTCGTCGGTGCGCGGGAGCACCGTGTCGCAGATGATCGCGACGTCGTCCTCCCAGCCGTCGGGAAGGTCGGCCGCCGTACCGCCGGGCCGGATGAAATTGTGGTTCATCCGCAGGCCGGTGGTCTTCTCGAAGAAGGCCAGGATCATCTCGCGCTCGCGGAATCCGTAGATCATCATCGACGTCGAACCGATGTCCATACCGTTGGTGGCCAACCACATCAGGTGCGACGAGACCCGGTTGAGCTCGACCAACAGCATCCGGATCCAGTCCGCCCGGGCCGGCATCTCGACACCGAGCAGCGCCTCCACCGCCAGTGAGAGGACCAGCTCGTTGTGGAGCGGCGAGAGGTAGTCCATCCGGGTCACGTTGGTCGACCCCTGCACGTAGGTGAGCTCCTCGGCTGTCTTCTCCATGCCGGTGTGCAGATAGCCGATGACCGGTTTCGTGCGGAGGACGGTCTCGCCGTCGAGCTCGAGCATCAGCCGCAGCACGCCGTGGGTCGACGGGTGCTGCGGGCCCATGTTGATGATCATCGTCTCGTCGTCGGTCCGTTCGACGTCGATGTCGGAGGGGTCCACGGCCACGCCCTCGGGCAGGCGGAGGACTGCGCCGATCTCGCGGCGGAGCTCGTCCGGGGGGGTGGTGCCGCGCACCCCGAGCTCCTGGCCGCCCTCGGAGGTCTCGATGAGCAGACCACGCGGGACGCCGTCGGGTCCGAGCTCGTCGTAGGCCTCACCGGAGACCGGGTCGGGCAGCTCGGTGTCCGTGTGCGGGGTCGTGTCACTCATCGCGGACCCGGTGCTTCCTTGAACTGGACCGGCACACGCCCGACCCCGTAGTCCTTGCGGAGCGGGTGGCCTTCCCAGTCCTCGGGCAGCAGGATCCGGGTCATGTCGGGATGGCCGACAAAGACGATGCCGAAGAGGTCGTAGGCCTCGCGCTCCATGGCCTCGACGCCCGGGTAGAGGTCGAACAGGGTGGGGAGGGTCGCGTCAACGGCTGGAACCTGCACCCGCAGGCGGACCCGGCGGACCTGGCTCAGCGAGAGCAGGTTGACGACCACTTCGAACCGCTCGGGGGCGGTCCCCTCGGGGAGGCGCCGGTCGGGATGCGCGAGATAGTCGACAGCGCAGAGGTCCGCGCACATCTCGAAGCCTCCGTCTTTGAGGCTCCGCGCCACGGGGATGTACTGCTCGCGGGTCGGGAAGCGCACCTCCTCGTTCCCCCGATCCGACCCGGGGCCAGAGCTGCCGCCGGAAGTGCTCGCCGGCTCGGTCCCCCCGACGGTGTCCGCGCCGGTCCCGTTGGTCACAGGGGCTCACCCACGCTGCGGGCGATGACCGGGTTGCGCTTGGGAGTGCCCAGGTGGACGGCGTCGGGGCGGTCCGGGTTCCAGCCGCTGGTGGATTCGTCGGCGCTGGTCCGAGCGTCGTCGGTGTCGCCCCCCTCCTCCTGGGCGAGCGCGGGGACGGGACGGTCGCCCTCGAGCCCGGTGCGCCGGGTGATGTCACCGGTCCGGACCTTCTCGTGGAGGGTGAGAATGGCGTGCATGAGCGTCTCGGGTGTCGGAGGGCAGCCCGGGGCGTACACGTCGACCGGGACGATCTGGTCGACACCCTGCACGATGGCGTAGTTGTTGAACATGCCGCCGGTGCTCGCGCAGACCCCCATCGACAGGACCCACTTGGGTTCCATCATCTGGTCGTAGACCTGACGGAGGACGGGCGCCATCTTCTGGGAGACCCGCCCGGCGACGATCATCAGGTCGGCCTGCCGGGGGGAGGCACGGAAGACCTCCATGCCGAACCGCGCCAGGTCGAAGTCGGCCGCGCCCACCGACATCATCTCGATCGCGCAACATGCGAGGCCGAAGGTGGCCGGCCACATCGAGTACGTGCGCGCCCACTTGACCAGATCCTCGAGGCGGCCGGTCAGGAAATTGTGCTGGAGGTCTTCGAGGCCCATGCGCTCGTCGGCTCCCGGGTCAGGCGGCGCGGCCGGGGCCGGTGGGCGCGGTGGCGGCAGGAGCCGCGGCGGCAGGCACGACGGCCGGATCCTCCGTGACGGGCCCACCCGATCCCGCGGCGAACCGGGCGATGGTCGACGCGGAGGTGCGGGGCGGGAGCGCACCGACCAACCGCTTGGACGGGCCCCAGCTGAGCGCCCCGTTGCTCACCAGGAACAAGAAGGAGACAAAGACCACTCCGGCGAAGACGAGAACCTCCACGAGCCCGAACGACCGGAGCTGGCGGAAGATCACGGCCCACGGGTAGAGGAAGACGATCTCGATGTCGAAGATGATGAAGATCATCGCGACCAGGTAGAAGCGGACCGGGAATCGGGTGGCCGGTTCGATGCCGGGGACGATCCCGCATTCGTAGGGGGCGGTCTTGGCCGAGGTCGGGCGCTTCCCGGGTGCCAGCATGGACGAGGCTACGAACGAGAGCGCCGCGAACAGGAACCCGAGGATGAGCAGGACCAGGATCGGGAGGTAATCATCCACAGGTCGTTGTTTTTACCACGCAGCCCTTCCGGGAAGCACATCGACGACCCAGGCCGTTTCGGCCGAAACGGCACCCCGGCGGAGGTGGCACGAACGTGCCCGGACACGTCTCCCGACCCCTACCATTGGGGTGTGCGCTCCACCTCCGCTCCTGCTGCCGACGCCCGGACACACGCCGAGGTGCCGGCGCCCGCGGTCGACCGCTCCCGGCGGGCTGCGGACCCAGGCGCTTCACACGTCCACGACGTGCTGGTCGTCGGTGGTGGACCGGCGGGCTCCTCGTGCGCGTTCTGGCTGGCCGATGCCGGATGGGACGTGGCCCTGGTGGAGAAGAAGGAGTTCCCCCGGACCAAGACCTGTGGCGACGGGCTGACCCCACGTTCGGTCCGCCAGCTCGCCGACATGGGGATCGAAGGGTCGCTCCCCGGCGCCCATCGATTCACCGGCCTGCGGGCCCACGGGTTCGGCCGAGTGCTCGACCTGCCCTGGCCGGAGCACCCCTCGTTCCCGTCGTACGGCTACACGATCACCAGGCACGACCTCGACGGTCTGGTCAGCGACCGCGCGGCCAAGGCCGGTGCGACCGTCTGGCAGGGCTGTGAGGCGATCCGACCGATCCTGGACGACTCCCCTGCCGGTAACCGCGCAGGCGGACCTGCGGGTCCGGCAGAGCTCCCCTCATGCACCGGGGCCGTGGTCGAGGACAAGGGTGCCGGCGCTCCCCGGGAGGTGCGGGCGAGATACGTGGTGGTGGCCGACGGGGCCAACTCGAGGTTCGGACGGGCCCTCGGGACCCGGCGCGACCGCGGCCAGCCGATGGGGATGGCCCTGCGCGGCTACTACACCTCCCCGGGTCATGACCGCCCGTTCATCGAGTCCCACCTCGACATCCGTGACGGAGACGGCAAGGTGGTCCCCGGCTACGGGTGGATCTTCCCCCTCGGGGACGGGCGGGTCAACGTCGGCGTGGGGCTCCTCTCGACCGACCGGCGCTGGAAGGGCGTCAACACCTCCACCCTCATGGACCACTTCGTGGCCGGGGCACCCGGGGAATGGGAGCTCTCCCCCGCGTCCTGCCTCGGCCCGCCGACCGGGGGCAAGCTGCCGATGGGTCTCGCGGTCGGCCCGAGGGTCGGGGCGACCACCCTGGTGGTGGGCGACGCCGGCGGGACCATCAACCCGTTCAACGGCGAGGGCATCGCGTACGGCTACGAGACCGGGCGGCTGGCCGCGGCCTCGCTCGGCGAAGCCCTGTCCGGCGACGGCGTCGACGCGCTCCTGCGCTACGAAGACCGCCTCGGCGAAGCGTACGGCCTCTACTTCCGGGTGGCCCGGGCCTTCATCCGGGTCATCAGCCGACCCGAGTTGATGCAGCTCTGCGTGGGGGCGGGGATGCACTCCGAGCCCCTGATGAGCTGGATCCTGCGGATCATGGCCAACCTGCTCAGGCCCGACGAGACCGGTCCCGCCGAGGCGGCTTACCGGGCCCTTGCGCTCATCGCGCGCATGGCCCCGGTGCCCGACCGATCACCGGCCTGACAGAGCACCGGGTTGACTTGGCACCGGCCGCCTCGCGGCTACCTGGTCGTGGCTGCCACCCGGCCGGCCACAGCGTCGTAGGCCGGCGTGAAGACACTCGGCGGGATCGCCGCGCCGGTGGTGACCGGTTGGAGCACTGTGAGCACCTTGCCACCGAGGATGTAGGCGTCTCCGACGACCTCGGTCCCCTGGGAAGGCGAGGCGACGGTGGTCACCACCCCGAACGAGGTCACGCCGGAAGGTCCGCCCAGGCTCACCGGCTGGACCTGTGCCGTGGACCCGGGAATGGCCGCCGCAGCCAGGGCGCTCTGGTACTGGCCGAAGCACGGGACGAAGCGGCTCGAGCCGAGGATCCCGTCGAGTCCCTGGATCTGTGCGGCCGACGCGACCGTGGTGGTCCGTGAGGACATCAGGAAGGACGGACCGGCCGCGCTCTGGAAGGGCAGCGAGTCAGCGGCAGCGGTCTGCCCGGGGACCGATCCGTTCCCGAACAACCCGGTCACCGTTGCGACGTTCGTGCCGAGGCAGGTCGCGAGCGTCGCCTCCGCCGTGACCTGGGCGACCGGCGGAGCGCTCTCCATACGGGTCACCACGGGCGTGGTGGCGCGTGTCCAGCTAGACGGAAGGTCGCCCAACCGGAGATTGATCGACGCGGCCAGCGCCACGTCGGCAGCGTTCGGATTCGGTGCCACGGCCGGCGTCGTGGCAGGGGGGGTCGAGGTGGTCGGGGTGGTCTTCCGGGTCAGGAGATACCCGACCCCGCCGAGCACGACCACCAGGAGCGCGACCAGGAGCACCATCACCGTCGACCGGCTGAGTCCCGATGTGGCGACCCCGGGGGGCGCGTCGCCCCAGACCTCCGGAGCCTCCGTGATCTCCCCGGACGCCGGTCCGTCATCCTCCGCCGGCAGCTCGGCCCCGGTCGTCGGACTGGGATCGGTCCGACCCGATGGTGGAGCCGGAGTATCCGGCGGGGCCGGTGCATCGACAGCGCCAGCCGCGACCGCGGCTGCGCCGCTGGCGCCGGCCGCGAGCCCCGCGCCGGCTGGGAGCCCCGCGTCGGCTGGCAGGCCCGCTTCTGCGGCAACACCTGCGGCGGCCACAGCGCCCGCGCCGGCAGCTTTGGCCCGGCGCCCCCGACGGGAACGGGCCTTTTGCTTCTGTTCCGTCTCCGGCTCCGCAGAGGGGGGCGGATCGGGAAACCCCGCGAACGGATCGACGGGAGGGGGCGGCAGCTCGACACCGAGGGGCACCGGGTTCTCGGGGGGCGTGTCGGGTGGCTGGTGGGCGCTGGCCCCGCCCAGGGCCTCGGCCGCGGCCGCGGTCGCGGTCGCGGTCGCGGCTGCGTCCTTCTCCGGCTTCGCCTTGCGCCGTGTGATCGACCTCCTCGACTTCTTGGGCTTTTCGGCCTGAGCGGGAGGTTGCACGTCGAACGCCGAGACCTCGTCCACAGGCAGGCCGTCCCATGGCGACCTCGGCGCCAGGGGATCCGAATCCGCTGACCCAGCCATGGCCGGGTCAGCGGACCCGGCGACCGGTGGTGGAGGTGGGGGTGGCGGTGGTGGTGGCGCCTGCGTGGCCGGGTCAGCGGACCCGGCGAGCGGTGGTGGGGGTGGCGGTGGTGGCGGCGCCTGCGTGGCCTGGCCACGGCGCTCGGCGATCGGTCCAGACTCGGTAGTGCCGGAGGTCGTCCCGTTCGCACCGGGCGCGCTGCCGGTTCCGTGACCGTTGGCCGCATGGACAGCGGTATCCCCCGCGGCGGCTTCGGCGGTCGTGGTGACCGTGGGGTCCACCCGCGACCCGCCGGGAGCGGGGGCGGGAGGTGGCGGCGGTGGGGGCGGCGGCGCCGCTGAGGTTTGCCCGGTGGCTTCGGTCCGGGACATCTGCGAGTCTGCCGCTGCAGCGACTCCGCCGGATGCGGCTGCCGAAGCAGCAACACCCACCGGGACACCGACGCCCTTGTAGCGCGAGAGCCATGCCGGCAGCGCTTGGTCGAGGTATGCCGCCTGGCCCGGCGAGACCGTGTCGGTCGGGAGCAGGAACCGGATCGACTGGCCACCCGACGTGAGCTCCATGATGGCGGCGTGCCGCCCATCGGGGAGCACGAGCTTCTCCTGGCACGTCGCGGAGTCGAGGACGGACCAGACCAGGAGACGCTCGATCTGCGGCTGTGGCCCCTGGACGGTGATCCCCGCCGTGGTGAACAGGAGGCTCAGTCCCTCGGTCGTCTTGGTGCCCCGGTCGGCATCGCCGGCCAGCGCCACGCCGCCGAGCTGCATCCCCTCGGGTGGCAGTTCTGTGATTCCGACGGTCATGCGCATCTCCTTCGTGGATGGAAGCAGGTGCCGGCGGTCGTCGATGCCCTACTGCATTCTGGCGCCGGGTGCCGGGGCCGGGCAAGCAGTGCCGGGGATGGGGCGCGCGACCAGGTGGGCACTTGCACGCCCCTCATACTGGCCCATCGGTCCGCCGAGCGGGAGGACCGTCCGCCCGGCGGACTCCCGCCCGATCGGGCGTGGAGCAGGGCCGGAGCCTGCACGTCGGGAGCGGCCCAGGTGGGTTCAGGGGGTGAATGCGTCCTCCACGGCCCCCGAGGCAGCTGCGATCGCTGCATCGAGCTCGCCGTCACCGTGGGCCAGGGAAGGAAAGGCCACCTCGTAGGGACCCGGGGCGAGCGCGACGCCCCGGTCGAGCATGGCGCGGAAGAACCGCCCGTAGAGTCCGGTGGCCGCGGATGCGGCGGCCCCGTCGTAGTCCTGCACTCCGGCACCCCCCTCGGGGACGAAGAAGAGACCGAGGAGCGGCCCGACCACCGGAACCCGGGCCACGAGCCGGTTGCCGTGAATATCGGTCACCCCGGCCCGGGCGAGACCTTCGTCGAGCACCTTCTCGAACGCCGCGCCGAAACGGCCGACCCGACTCGAGAGCTCCTCGTAGGAGGCGGGTCCGAGTTCGGTGAGGACGGCGAGGCCCGCCGCGGTGGCCAGGGGGTTTCCCGACAGGGTGCCGGCCTGGTACACGGGGCCCTCCGGAGCCAGCGTCGCCAGGACATCGGTCCGTCCGCCGAAGGCGCCGACCGGGAGACCTCCGCCGATGACCTTGCCGAAGCACCAGAGGTCGGGGCGGACCCCGGACCACGACGTGGCCCCGCCCTCCCCCAGCCGGAAGCCGGTGATCACCTCGTCGAACACGAGCAGGGCGCCGGCAGCGTCGCACGCGGTGCGCAGCCCTTCGAGGAAGCCGTCGACCGGTCGGACGAGGCCCATGTTGGCGGCCACCGCTTCGACGATGACGCAGGCCACCCGCTCGTCGAGCTCGGGCACCACGTTGTAGGGGACCACGACCGTGTCGGCGACCGCCGCGGCCGGTACCCCTGCAGAGTCGGGCAGTCCGAGCGTGGCCACGCCGCTCCCCCCGCCGGCCAGCAGGCCGTCCGAGTGGCCGTGGTAGCACCCGGCGAACTTCACGATCCGGTCGCGCCCGGTGAAGCCGCGGGCGACCCGGACCGCGCTCATTGCGGCCTCGGTCCCCGAGGAGACCAGGCGCACCTGCTCGCAGCCGGGGACCCGGGCGCAGATCGCTTCCGCCAACAGGACCTCGCCTTCGGTCGGCGCCCCGAACGTGGTCCCGCGTCGGGTTGCCTCGCTGACCGCGGCGACCACCGCCGGGTGGGCGTGCCCGAGAATTGAGGCGCCGTAGGACTGGACGAAGTCGAGCAGCCTGTTGCCGTCGGCGTCCCAGACGTAGGCGCCCTCACCGCGGGCGACGAAGTAGGGATGCCCCCCGACCGAGCGGAACGACCGGACCGGCGAATTGACACCGCCGGGGATGACCCGGCGCGCCCGGTCGAAGAGTGCCTCGGACGCGTCGCGCTGCTCGACGTCCGGCGCCAAGGACCGCTGCTCAGCCACCGAGCGTCTCGGCCAGGGCGCCGGCGAAGTAGGTCAGCACGAAGTCGGCTCCGGCCCGCTTGACCGCGGTGATCTGCTCGAGGGCGACGGCGGACCCGTCGATCCAGCCGCGCTCGGCAGCGGCCATGACCATGGCGTACTCGCCGCTCACATGGAACCCGGCCACCGGTACGTCGAACGTGGCCCGCACGTCGGCGAGCACGTCGAGATAGGTGAGCGCCGGCTTGACCATGACCATGTCGGCCCCCTCGGCCACATCGAGCGCGACCTCGGCGAGCGCCTCGCGGCGGTTGCGGGCATCCTGCTGGTAGCCGCGGCGGTCTCCCCCGTCGGCGATCGTCACATCCGCCGCCTCGCGGAACGGCCCGTAGAGCGCCGATGCGTACTTGGCCGCATAGGCCAGCACAGCCGTGTCCGTATGGCCGGAGCCGTCGAGCGCTCCTCGTATGGCGGCGACCTGCCCATCCATCATCCCGCTCGGGGCGATGACGTCGGCGCCGGCCGCGGCCTGGACGACGGCCAGTTCGGCGTAGAGGCCGACCGTCGAGTCGTTGTCGACCGCACCGGTCGCCGGGTCGACGATCCCACAGTGCCCGTGGTCGGTGAACTCGTCGAGGCAGCAGTCGGCCATGACCACCATCCTGTCGCCGACCGCGTCACGCACCGCACCGATGGCCCGGCCGGTGATCCCGTCCCGGCGGAGAGCGGCGGACCCGGTCGCGTCCTTGTCCTCGCGCCGGGGCAACGGGAAGAGGATCACGCCGGGTACGCCCAGTGCGGCGAGTCGGTGGACCTCGTCCACGACGGAACGCACGCTGTGCTGGCAGACACCGGGGAGCGAGGCCACCGGACGGGGCGCGTCGATGCCGTCGGCCACGAAGAGGGGGGCGACCAGGTCGTCGGGCGAGAGCCTCGTCTCGGCGACGAGCCGGCGCAGGGCGGTGGTCCGACGCAGGCGGCGCAGGCGACGCACCGGGAACCCCGGAACGGGCGCCACGGACACACTGGATGGTCGACGGTCGCTGGCCACGAAACTCCAGCCTACGGCAGGGCGGTGGTCACGCCCCCGGGGGCGGGACCCGGGCGGGCGCGTCAGGGGCGGGGATGGCGCCCCTCGTGAGGGCCGCGACGAGTGCATCGACCAGCCCACCGGCGGTGTGGTCCGTTGCCTCTGCAGCGACCTGCAATCCGGCCTCCCGCACCGACCCCGACGTGACCGGACCGATGGTGGCGATGACCGGCGGGATCCCGGCGGCGCCGACGAGCGCGAGCGTGTGCTCCACCGTCGACGGCGACGTGAAGGCGACTGCCTCGGCGGCGGCAACCGCGTCCACCGCGGCGGCGTCCACCTGACCGGCGACGGTCCGGTAGCCCACCACCTCGTCGACCCGCCAGCCTTTGGCGGCCAGACCGGGAACGAGCACGTCCCGCGTCGTCTCCGCGCGCACGTAGAGCACCGCGGCGGCCGTCTCGCCATCATCCGGTGCGGCAGCCGTGACGGGCCGCGGGAAGGCCTCGACCAAGGCCTCGGAGCTCGCGGTTTCGGGCACGAGGTCGGGGACCACACCCCGGGCCGCAAGGGCCCCCGCGGTCGACCGTCCCACCGCGGCCCACCGGACCGACCCCGGCAGGGCCCGATCACCGACGACCGCGAGCAGACGGGACACCGCGTTGACGGACGTGACCACCACCCACGAGTAGCGGCCGGCAACGACCCGGTCGGCCGCCGCGGCCAAGCCGGCACCGTCGTCGACCGGGTCCTCGATGGCGATGACCGGTAGCTCGACGACCTCCGCCCCGAGATCGGCCAACCTGCGCACGACATCGCCGGCCTGGTCGCGGGCTCTGGTGACCACCACCCGGCGGCCGGCAAGCGGATGGATCGCCGTCGAGGGGGTCCGGGACGGGCGCATCTCAGGGCCCCTCGGGTGCGGGGTGGTCGAGATCGAGTCCGGCGACCTCTCCCACCACGATGACCGCCGGCGCCGGCAGTTCGACCGCGGCCAGTCCGGCGAGGGTCGTGCGCACGGCCTGCTGGCGGTCCGTGGTCCCCCAGTGGATGACCGCCACCGGGGTCGACGGTGGGCGCCCGGCGGTCATCAGGCGGTCCGCGATGGCCGCGCGCTCGGCCATCCCCATGAGGACCACGAGGGTGCCCTCGAGCTTGCCCAGGGACTCCCAGTCCACGCCGGGGAGCGACGCGCTGCCGGCATGCCCGGTGACCACGGTCACCGAGGTCGAGACCGACCGGTGGGTGACAGGGATCCCGGCGGCCGCCGGCGCCGCGAAGGCGGAGCTCACCCCGGGGACGAGCTCGACCTCGACGCCCGCCCGCCGGAGGGCCTCGACTTCCTCGCCGCCCCGGCCGAAGACGAACGGATCGCCGCCCTTGAGGCGCACGACCCGGCGACCCGAACGGCCGTGCGCGACCAACAGGTCGTTGATCCCGGCCTGCCTGGTCGACTCGCCCGGGCCCTTTCCGACATCGATGAGCTCGGCCGATTCGGGGGCCAACTGCAGCAGCTCATGGCCGATGAGCCGGTCGTAGATCACGACCTCGGCCGCGGCCAGCAGCTCGGCGCCGCGTCGGGTGAGCAGACCGGGGTCGCCCGGACCGGCACCGACCAGCGCAACCGTCACGGGACGGGGGACCACGGCCCGAAGTCCGCCCCGCCGGCACGGTCGAGGAGATAGCGGGCTACCGATCTGCCGAGCGCGGGACCGTCCGCGCCGGCCTCACAGTGTCGGAGCAGCACGTGGCCGTCCGCGGAGGCCATCATCCCGGTGAGCCGGAGCGGCCGGCATCCCGTCGGGTCCGGGGTGCCGTCGCGGACGGCATGGGCGCCGACCGGGAGCGTGCACCCGCCGCCGAGCTCGGCCAGGAACGCGCGCTCCGCGTCGAGCTCCACGCGGGCCGACCGGTCGTCGATCGCTGCCAGCGCCTCCAGCGTGCGCGGCGTCGTCGGCACGGCATTCGACGGCCAACGCCCCCTGGCCCACCTGGGGGACCATCGTTGACGGCGAGAGCACCTCGAACGCGAGGCCCCCGGGGGGCTCCCACTCGAGACGGTCGAGGGCCGCCCGGGCGGTCACGACCGCGACGACTCCGTCGGTCCCGGCCCGGGCCAGACGGGTGGCCAGGTTGCCGCGGAGGTCGGTGAAGGTGAGGTCCGGTCGGAGGTTGGCCAGCTGCACGCGGCGGCGGGCAGAGCCGGTGGCCACCGTCGCCCCGGTCGGCAACCCGTCGAGCACCGCACCGACGAGTACGTCCCACGGTCGCCGCGCTCGGGGACGGCAGCGAGCACCAGCCCGGGTACGGCGAGGTCTGCGGCAGCCGGGAGGTCCTTGGCCGAGTGCACGGCGGCATCCGCCTCACCACGGGCCACGGCAGCCTGGACCTCCTTCACGAACACCCCCCGACCTCCGAGGTGCGCGAGGGACAGATCCTGGCGCCGGTCGCCCTCCGTCTCGACCTCCACCAGTGCGGACTCGACCCCGGCCGCACCCAGCAGAGCGGCGACCCGCCTGGCCTGCCAGAGCGCGAGCGGCGAGCCGCGCGTGGCCAACCGCAATGGGGGGGGAGTGGTCATCGTGTCGACGGCCCGGCCACGGGCTAGAGGTCGAACAGGCTGCGGAGAGCCTCGACGAGGCGCTCGCCCCGCGGCGTTCCGGCGGCCTCCTTGAGGGTCACCGTCGGCTGGTGGAGCAGTTTGGCGACCATCGAGGCGGTCACCGCGTCGACCTGCTCCCACTGCTCGACGGTGAGCTCAGAGCGCTTGGAGCGCTGGCGATCCAGCTCGGACCGCCGGGCAGCCTCGACCCGGGAGCGGAGGGCCGACACGATGGGCGCTGCATCGCGGGCCCTGGACGCCACCCGGAAGCGCTCGAGCTCCTCGGAGACGATGGCTGTGGCCGCGGCCACCTCGTCCTGTCGACCGGAGACCGCGTCGGCGACTGCAGCCCGCAGCATCCCCATGTCCAGCAGGTCGAGTCCGTCAAGCTCGGATGCGGTCGGTTCCACGTTGCGGGGCACTCCGAGGTCGACCACCAGGAGGGCCGGGGAGCCGTCGCGTCCGGCCAGGGTCTCCTCGAGCAGCGCCCGGTCGATGATCGGGTGGGAGGTGTCGACCGTGCTGAAGACGACGTCCGCACCGGAGAGGAGCGAGCCGAGGTCGTCGAGAGAGCGTGTCTCGATCATCGGGGCAACTGCGTCGGGCAGCGACGCCACCACGGCCTCGGCCCGTTCGGGGGTCCGGTTGGCCACGACCAGCCGATCGACCCCGTGCCCACCGAGAGCCTGGGCCACGCCCTCCCCCATCTCCCCGGCACCCACCACGGCCACCCGGGCGCCCCTCAGGCCGCCGGCGCGGCGGTCCGCCGCGAGGGCGACGGCACCGTGGGACAGCGAGGTGATCCCGCGGGCGATGGCCGTCTCGGAGCGGACCCGCTTGCCGGTCTCCACTGCATGCCGGAAGAGCGCGCCCAGCACCGGGCCCGACACCGCCTCTGCCTGCGCCCGCTCCCAGGCTCGACGGACCTGCCCGAGCACCTCCGACTCCCCGAGGACGGCCGAGTCGAGCCCCGCTGCGACGGTGAACAGATGGGCGGACACATCGTCGTCGAACCGGACGGTGCTGTACTCGGCCAGTTCGCGCGAGCGGGCTGCCGCTGAGCTCGCAGAGGAACTCCTGCAGCTCGGCCACCCCGTCGTGGAAGCGCTCGACGACCGCATAGACCTCGGTGCGCAGGCAGGTCGACAGGAGGACGGCCTCGGAGAGGTTCGGCTGGTCGCCGAGGCGACCGAGCGCCTTGGGCAGTCCTGCGTCGGTCACCGAGACCCGGTCGAGGAGGTCGGGTGGGGCGTGCTTCTGTTCGAGCCCGACGACGATCACCGACACAGAGGCACCGTCACGGTCGTTGCGCGGTTCACTCGGTCGGTCACTTGATCACGCCTCGGTCGGCTCGTCCCCACAGATAGCGAGAACCCACATGTCAACCCTACCGAGTAGGGCTGTTCCGGCAGTCCGGATCGGATCAGACGGCGCCCAAGCTTCGCGGCACCGGGTGGGTGACCGCCAGTCGCGGCCTGGCAGGTGGTCGGACTCAATCGGTCGGGCTCGGGCTCAGGCCGATCGAGCGGATGATCGGCATGCGGTCTCCGGACTCGTCGGCGACCCGCCGGGCCTGGTAGAAGCTCATGACCTGCAGCTCGATGCTCAGGTCGACGTAGCGGAGCAGGACGTCCGAGGGGACCTCCAGCACCCGTGGCGCAAAGTTGAGCAGCGAGCGCACCCCGGCATCGATCATCAGGTCGGCGACCCGCTGGGCGACCGCAGCAGGGGTGGTGATCACCCCGATGGCGAGCGGCTGGTCGGCAGCGATGGCACGCAGCTCGTCGGGGTGACGGACGACCACCCCGTCCAGCCGCTCCCCGATGATCGTCGGGTCGGTGTCGAGCAGGGCGGTCACCCGGAAGTTCCGCGCCGCGAAGCCCTGGGAACGGGCCAGCGCCCGGCCCAGGTTCCCGATGCCGGCGATGACCATCGGCCAGACCCGGTCGAGGCCGAGCTGCCGGTCGATCTGCTCGATGAGGAACGCGGCGTCGTACCCGGCGCCGCGGGTGCCGAAGGAGCCGAGCAGCGAGAGGTCCTTGCGGACCTTTGCCGCGTTGACCTGTGCGGCCGACGCCAGGAGCTCAGAGGAGACCGTGGTGGTGCCGGAGCGGAGCAGCTCCTCGAGGATGCGCTGGTAGACCGGCAGCCGGGCGACCGTGGCTTCGGGGATGCGCCGGCCATGGGTGCTCGCCGCCGGCGGCCGTGGCGCGCCGGTCGGGTCGGGGGGTCGGTTGGACACTGGCTGGATCGTAGGACCGCGCGGTTGCGGAGCGGAAGCCGGCCGTCAGGGCGGTCCCGGCGGCTCAGCCGCCCGCCCGCAGCGCCACCGTTCGCCCGGGGCCCGCGATCCCCAGGTGGGCGGCCGCCGAGGACCGGTCGAGCACCAGGGCCGGCCGGCCGTTGGCGTCGACGAGCAGACCGACCTCGCCCGGCCTGAGATCGGCGAACGCGGTGACCCGTCGTACCTCGGTCCACGCCCCGAATCCCTCGGGACAGTCGTCGCTGCGGGATGCGGGCATCCCGCCGGCAGGGCCCAGGGGACCGAGCGCGACCTGCAACCGTGCCCCGGGGGAACCGAGCAGATCGGTGACGGCATCGGCGTCGATCCAGAGCTGGACGTTGCCGAACCGGTCGATCCACCCGACAGCGGCGAGCAGGACCGGGCCCGCTCCGTTCACGGGCCCGCCGGCAGCCCCGGCCGACGCGACCAGGGTCCGCGGGTCGGCGGACGGTCCGAGGTCGTCCGGGTCGTACCCGAGCACCAGATGGGCGGCTGCCAGGGCGAAGAGATCCCGGCCGTCGAAGGTCGCCCCGGTCACGCCATGTCCGCGGTCGGGTCGGGGCAGGACGATCACCCGCTCCGCTCCACCGAGCGCGTCGGCGGCAGGGACGAGCAGCCCGTTGTCCGGTCCGACCAGCCAGGACGGGCCACCGGTCGCCGACCGCACCCCGATGGCGACCGGGCGCCGATCGGAGCCCACCCCGGGATCCACCACCGCCAACACGACCCCGGCACCGAGAGACGGGGCGGCACGGGCGAGCAGGGCAGCGCCGGCGGCCACGTCGAACGGCGGGACACCATGCGAGAGGTCGATGACCGCGACCGAGGGGGCGCGCCGGTGGAGGACGGCGTGGACCACGCCGACGAACTCGTCGTCGAGGCCGTAGTCGGAGAGGAAGTAGACGGCCGGCGTCTCGCCCGCGGCCGGGACGGGCGCTGTCACCGACCGAGCTGCTTCGACCGTTCGGTCGCCGCGGCCACCGCCTCGATGAACGCAGAGCGGACCGCCTTGCGCTCGAGGGTGCGCAGCGCCGCGGCGGTCGTGCCCCCAGGAGAGGTCACCGCAGCCCGCAACTCGGCGGGGTCGTCCCCCGTCTCGTCCAGCATGCGCGAGGACCCGAGGAGCGTGCCCACGACCAGCTGCCGGCTGGTGTCACGCGGGAGCCCGGCCGCGACCCCCGCCTCGATCAGCGCCTCAGCGACCAGGAAGACGTAGGCGGGCCCCGAACCGGAGATGCCGGTCACCGCGTCGAGGTGTCGCTCGGGCAGCCGGACCACGGTGCCGACGGCGCCCAGGATCCCCTCTGCCCAGTCGAGATCGGCCGAGGTCGCCGCGGTACCCCCCGAGAGGCCAGCCACACCGGCACCGATCAGAGCGGGCGTGTTGGGCATCGCCCGCACCACGACGGTGCCGACCGGCAGCGCGGCCTCGAGCCGTGCGGCGGAGAGGCCGGCCACGATCGAAAGCACCCGCAGCGCCCCGGTCGCCGCGAGCGTGCGCGCCACGTCCTCTGCCACGTCGGGCTTGACCGCCAGCAAGACGTCGGGTGCCTCAACCGGTCCCGCGGTCACCATGAGTCCGGGGTGGGCCTCCTCCAACGACCGCCGCTGGGACGGATCCGGCTCGGTCACCCAGAGGTCTTCCGCCGAGGCCCATCGGGCACCCAGGAGTCCGCTCACCAGGGCGCCGCCCATCCTGCCGCCGCCCACCACCAGGAGCTTGGGAGCCATGCGCGCACGCTACCAGTGGGCCCCTCGTCGCCCCCGACTCCTGGGCCGCTCCCGGCGCGCGTCAGGTGGCGGCCGGGCCCCTCGCTGGCGCGCGGCGGTACCGGCCCGCGTACCCGATGGACATCGCCGTCGGAAAGCACTCGTCGGTGTAGGCCAGTGACGCCCCGATGATGCGGTCGAGCTCGTCGTCGTCCACGCGGGAGACGGGTACCCGACCCACGAGGTAGATGGCGTCCTCGGCCCCGAGCGCGAAGGAGACCCCGGCCAGGTCGGCGTTGCGACGGAGGAGGTACTCCCAGGTGGCTTCGACGTTGGTCTCGGGAGCGGGCATGAACTGGGCTTCGTGGCGGAGGGTCCGCTGCCGCAGCGTGAGCCAGACCGTCACGAATTCCTTCTCCTCGCCGCGCAGCCGGAGGTACCACCTCGGAGCTCCCGTGATCGGGTCGCCTCCCGCCTGCCGGTCCACCGCCACCAGGGCGCCTCCTGCGGCGAGCTCACGGGCCGCCCACGCGTCGATCCTCGCACACACCTGCGCCGCGCTCGTCGGCCCCGAGGATGCCCGCCCACTCGTCGCTCACGAGCACTCGACGAGGCGGCCCGTGGTGAGCTCGGCGTAGATCTCGACCAGCAGGTGGGCGGCGCGCGCCCAGGTGTAGCGGCGGGCCCGGAGGACGGATCCGGTGCTGAGCCGTTCGGCGAGCAACGGCTCGGCCAGGATCTGACGGACCCAGGCCGCGTAGGCCTCGGGGTCGGCATCTTCAACCAGGTAGCCCGTCCTCCCGTGATCGACCAGGCTGCTCAGGCCGCCCACGTCGGAGGCGACCACCGGCGTGCCGCAGGCCGCTGCTTCGAGGGCCACCAGCCCGAAGGACTCGGACCGGCTCGGGACCAGGCAGACGTCGGCTGCGCGGTAGAAGGTCGAGAGCAATTCGTGGGGGCGGGGCGGCACGAAGACGACCTGTCCCCCGATGCCGAGCTCGGCGACCAGGGAGACGATGTGCGCGACCTCCTCGTCCCCGTGCGGACCGCTCGGGCCGCCCACGACGACGAGGTGGGCGTCGGGGTGGTCCTGTACGAGCGACGCGAGGGTCGAGACCGCGACGCCGGCGCCTTTGAGTGGCTGGATGCGGCCGACGAAGAGCAGGAGCGGGCCGGTGGCAGGCAGCCCTAGGGCCCGACGGGCCTGGGCGCGGTCGCCGGGTCCGAAGAAGGCGTGCTCGACACCGGGGGCGACGATGCGGATCCTCGAGGGATCAGCCCCGTAGAGCTCCGAGAGCTGGGCCGCCTCGACGGAACACGACGCAAGCACGGTGTCGGAGCACCGGATGATCGTGGCCTCGGCCTCCGCCCGAAGGTGGGAGGAGTCGGCCTCGACTTCCTCGGGGCTCGACTCGGCCTTGACCCGGTCGAGGGTGTGGAAGGTCGACACCAGCGGCAGGTTGAGCTGATGCTTGATCGCGTGGCCGGCGACGCCGCTCAGCCAGTAGTTGGCGTGGACCGCGTCGAAGGGCGGGGTGTCGTCACCGCCGTAGGAACCGGTGGTAGTGATCGACTTGATCACTCCTTCGGCAAACTCGTCGACCACCCCCGGGAGGGACTCCTTGGTCACCGGCCTCGGCGGTCCGGCGGGGACATGGTGGACCCGGAGGCCGGGCTCGATGTCGAGCACCGGTGCGAGGTCGTCCGACCAGGCCCGCGTGTACACGTCACAGAGCACGCCTGCCCGGGCCAACGCCGAAGAGAGCTCCCGCACGTAGACGTTCATGCCGCCGCCGTCCCCGGTGCCGGGTTGGGCAAGTGGCGAGGTATGGAGGGAGAGGACGGCCAGACGCTTCATGCGCCGACGATCCTACCGGGAGGCCCCCGTTATCCGGCGGCCGCCGCCGATCCGGCCGCACCCTGGGCACTCTCGGCATTTTCGCTGGTCGCGTCCGGTTCGCCCACCGAGATGGGGCCGTCCAGGTTCTCGTTCTCGTGGCGGAACGACAGGTAGATCTGCATCATGGCCTGGCGCTGATCCTCGGTCAGGTGGCGGTCGGCGAAGATGTGACGGGTGAGGTCGGTGTCTCCGTCGGGCCGCTCCAGGATCCCGGCCTGGACGTAGAGCGTCTCCGCCGAGATGCGGAGGGCCTTGGCGATCTGCTGGAGGATCTCGGCCGACGGGCGGCGGAGGCCGCGCTCGATCTGGCTCAGATAGGGATTGGAGATCCCGGCCAGCTCCGAGAGACGGCGGAGGGAGAGTCTGGCCGAACTGCGCTGCTCACGGATGAACGACCCGAGCTCGTTGAGTCGTTCGGGGAGGTCCTTGACGAACGGGTTCCCGTCCGGGCGAACCGGGTCGGTCACGAGAGCAGACCGTCGACCGATGCGCGCCCGGATTTGTGGCGCGCGACCAGCTCGGCCTGGAGCACGTCGATGCGTTCGTGGAGGGCGCGTCGGTCGAACGAGATCGCTCGCTCGAGCTCGCCGAGATGGTCAGCCAGGTCACGCAGCCGGTCGTGGTCGAGGCCGCCGAGCGTACCGATGTCGTCGACCCCGAGGATGGCGTCGAGCTCTCTGGTGAGGTCGGCCTCCTCGGTGTCGGGAGACAGCAGCATGGGCAGGCGGCCGGGACCGGCCGGGCGCCCGTGGCCCGAGGAGAGGATGCCGGGCAGGTCGTCGACCAGGCTGGCCAGATCCGGAGCGGCTCCGTCCTCCGGGCGGTCGAGGAAGGCATGGACGATGTCGAGGCGGCCCTGGACAAGGCGCCGGAGGTAGGAGAGGGCCACTTCGGCTTCCTGGCATTCGGCGCGCATGGCGCGGATGTCCTCGAGTGACCGGCTGCCCACGTCGTCGAGGTAGGTGCTGGTCAGCAGGTGGCCGAGATCATCCTTGTGGCTGGGCATCGGCTCGATCGTACTCCTCCGGCCATGGGCCACGGCCGCTGCGCCCTCGAGGGCCGTACCGGTAGACGGCGCGTCCGACCAGGGCCGACCGGGCCACCGGGCCGAAGTGGCGGCTGTCGCTGCTGCGATCGGCGGCATCGCCGAACACCTCCAGCGTGCCTGATGCACGGTCCACGGTCCCGACCCGCTTGACCAGCACCCGGGACCGCTCCCGGGGATCCCGAACGGCCACCACCGCGCCGGGCTCCGGCCACGCCGGAAGGCCGAAGGGGCGGCTCACCACCACCAGTCGGTCTCCGACGAGCAGGGCCGGGGCCATCGACTCTCCCACCACCTCGACCCGGCGAACAGCGCGGGCCGCGGCCATTCCGGCCACGGCTGCCAGGGCGGATGCCGTCAGACACAGGGTTCGCGACCGGACGAACCTGGGTAAGGTGGCGCCGGTGCGACCCATGCCCCACTCTGTAGCAGACGGTGTCCGGCATCGGTCCGCCCAGCGCCGATCGCCCGCAGCCGTTGCGCTGTCCATCTCCGACCGTCCGTCGCAGCCATCCCCTACCCCAGGAAAGCCGAGGAGTCACCCATGCGCATCGCCGACCACCTGCTCGCTCTCGCCGACCGCCTGTCGCCACCGACACCCGTGCACGCGCACTGCGACCTTCCCTGTGGCGTCTACGACCCGGCCCAGGCACGCATCGAGGCGGAGTCGGTCAAAGCCGTCATGGAGAAGTACAACGCCTCGAACGACGAGGCCTTCAAGGTCCGCGCCATCCTGATCAAGGAGGAGCGCTCCGACCTGGTCAAGCACCATCTGTGGGTCCTCTGGACCGATTACTTCAAGCCGGAGCACCTCGAGCGCTTCCCCAACCTCCACGACATGTTCTGGAAGGCCACCAAGACCGCCGGGGAAGCCAAGAAGACGAACGACGTGGCCGTGGCCGACCGCCTGCTCTCCGAGATCGCCGCCATCGACAAGATGTTCTGGGAGTCGAAGAAGTAGTCAGGGCAGCTGGGTCGCCGGTCACTGCGGCAGCCCGCCGGTGCGAGTCCGCCGGCTGTGGGTGTCAGTCGTCGAAGGTGTCGTCAGCGCTGTCGCCGGTGACGTAGGCGCTGTCGTCAGTGATGTCGTCGGCGACGTGCTCAGCGATGTCGTCAGCGCTGCGGTCGACGGTGACCTGCGGAGCGGGCTCGGATACGGACCAGGCTGACGGCACCGGGGTTGGCTCGGGCGGGTCGATGTCGATGCCGTCGCACGACTCACAGGTCCGGGCGATCGCGAGCTCGACCAGGCGCTCGTCGGCGATCGGCTCACCGCACTGCTCGCAGCGGCCGTAGCTGCCGTCGTCGAGGCGGACCAGCGCCTGTTCGACTTCGTCGAGCAGGGCATCCACCGCGTCGATCGACCGTCGCTGGGCATCCTCCCCACCGGTCGGCTCCGCTGGGTCGCCCGCCTCACCCGTGACCGTCTCGGTCTCCATGACGGGTCAGCGTACCCGCCTCCATCGGGGGGTCCCGTAGGGTGAGTCGGGTGGAGCCCGCGATCGGACACGGCTCGGCCGACCCAGCCGACGCCCTCTCCCTCCTGGTGGGCGCCGGGCAGCTGGTGCCCTGCATCGACGGGACCGCGCGCCCGGCCGTGGAGCTCGACCAGGCCGCTTCCACTCAGGCCCACCCGGCAGTGACTGCCCGGGTCCAGGCGTTCCTCCCCTCGTACTCGAGCGTGCACCGCGGCGCCGGATACCGGTCTCGACGCGCGACCGCCGCCTATGAGGACGCCCGCCGCGCCGTCCTGGCGTTCGCTGGCCGCGACGAGGACGGAGCGGACGTGGCCATCCTCTGCCGCAACACCACCGAGGCCATCAACCACCTGGCCTACCGGCTCCGGCTGGCACCCACCGACGTGGTGGTGACCACCGTCGTCGAGCACCACGCCAACCTCCTGCCCTGGGGACGGATGGCCGAGCGCCGCTACGTGGAGTGCGGTACCGCGGGAACCTTCTCCGTCGACGACGTGATCGCCGCCCTCGACGTCGGCGGCCCACCCCCAGCGCTGCTGGCGATCACCGGCGCTTCCAACGTGACGGGTTGGCTGCCTCCCCTCGACGACATCATCGACGCGGCACACGAGCGCGGCGTGCCGGTGCTCGTCGATGCGGCCCAGCTCGCCCCCCACCGCCCGCTCCCGGCAACCGCCGACTACCTCGCCTTCAGCGGGCACAAGCTGTACGCCCCGTTCGGCTCCGGCGCCCTGGTCGGGCCGCGCGCCCTGTTCGAGACCGGGGACCCCTTCCTCGCTGGTGGCGGCGCCGTCGACCTCGTCGACCTGGACGAGGTGATCTGGACGGCCCCTCCCGACCGGGAGGAAGCCGGATCGCCGAACGTGGTCGGGGCGGTCGCCCTGCACGCAGCCATCGACGCCCTCCATGACGTCGGGTGGGAGGCGTTGGCCGCCCACGAGTCCGCCCTCGCCTCCCGGTTGCACGCCGGACTGTCGGCGGTCGACGGAGTGCGGCTGCTCGGGCCGACGGGCCGGGTGGAAGGGAACATGGAGACCCCTGTCCTCCCGGTGGCGGCGTTCACTGTCGACGGCGTCCACCATGCGCTGGTCGCGGCCAGGCTGAGCGCCGAGTACGGCATCGCGGTGCGCCACGGCTGCTTCTGCGCCCACCCCTACGTGGTGCGCCTCCTCGGTCTCAGCGCCGCCGATGTCGACGCCTACCGCAGCGACGTGCTCTCGGGCGACCACCGGAGCATCCCGGGTGCTGTCCGAGCGAGCGGGGGCCTCGGTACTTCGGGTGCGGACATCGATGCGCTGCTCACCGCAGTGGCCGATATCGCCGCGGGTACCCCCCCACCGGTTCCGTACGAGCAGGACCCCACGACCGGCGACTTCTTTCCGGTCACCGACGAGCCTGGCTGGCGTGGTGCCGTCCACGAGCCCGGCGCCGCCTGCTCCCGCGGGTGAGGGTGCGACCGGAGAGCGCCGGCCCCCCATACGATCTCCCGGTGACAGGGGAGGCCGACCAGCCGATCGCGCCAGCCCGGTGACCCTCCCGAGGACCTTCCGGCTCGTGGTGGCCGCTATTCCCCTGACGGCCGCCGGCATCGTCCTGTTCGGGTGCTCCTCACCCTCTGCCGCCCCCGCTCATGTCCCCATCGCCTATGTGGCAACCGGGTCGAACGTGGCAACGCCGACCGACACGGTCGCGGTCGTGGACACCGAGTCCGGCACCGCCCTCAAACCGATCACGACAGGCACCCTTCCGACGGGGCTCGCCGTGACTCCCGACAGTGCGTTCCTCCTCGTGGCAGACAAAGCCGAGGACCAGTTGGTGGAGGTCTCGGTCGGCTCGGGCGCCATCGTCGGGCGGGCAACCGTGGGCCTCGAGCCCGACGCAGTGGCGGTCACACCCGACGGCCGGCTGGCCCTCGTGGCCAACTTCGGCGACAACACCGTGACCGCAGTGTCACTGCCGTCACTCCGCCCGGGCCCGACCGTCCGTGTGGGTCGCCAGCCCGTGGCGGTGGCCGTCACCCCGTCCGGATCGGAGGCCCTCGTCGCCAACTTCGAGGATGGCACGCTCACCCCGATCGCGCTGCCCTCGCTGAGTGCCGGGGCCCCGGTCGCCGTCGGGCAGGAGCCGGTCTCGGTCTTCGTGTCATCGGAAGGCACCACTGCACTGGTGGCCGACTTCCAGACGAGCACGGTCACGCCCGTCACCCTCCCCGGGCTCGATCCTGGTCCGGCCGTGCCGGTCACGGGGAATCCCACCGGCATCGCAGGAGCACCGGGCGCGGCGACCGCATGGGTCAGTGGCGGCGACAGCATCACACCCATCACCCTGGCCGACCGCCGCGCCGGGCCGCCCGTCGCCGTGGGTGCCAGTGCCGAAGGATTGGACGTGGAGACTGAGGGAAGGACCGCCTGGGTCTGCGGTGCGGACGGCACCTTGATCGGGGTCGACCTCACCTCCGGCATGATCGTCCGCCGGATTTCCGTCGGCGGGAGACCCTCTGCCATTGTCATCGCATCCGCACCCTGAGCTCTTGGCAGCACGTCCCTATGTCTTCGGTGGAGTCGGTGTGTCCGCGTCCTCGTCTGGTGCGCGGGCGACGACGAACAGGGTCTCCCGGCGCACCGAGAACCCGAGCTCGCGGTAGAGGCGAAGTGCGACGGTGTTGTCGGCGGCCGCATGCAGAAATGGGCGTTCCCCGCGACCAACGATGGTTGCCATCACCGCTCGCACGAGCACTGTTCCGAGGCCTTGGCCACGGTGATCCGGGTGGGTGGCCACCGCACTGACCTCGGCCCATCCCGTCGGCCGGAGGCGCTCGCCGGCCATCGCCACCAACTCGCCGGCCCTTCGGATCCCGAGGTAGCCACCGAACTCGATCGTCCGCGGGAGGAAGGGCCCCGGTCGGGCCAACCCGACCAGGCGGAGCATGTCCTCGACATCACCGTCACCAAGCGCGACGACCTCATCGGCGCGATTCCCGGCCCCCGCTGGTCCCGTTGGTGCGGGCTCGGATGCCATTGGTTGCTCGTAGACCATCTGTACCCCAGGGATCTCGACGATGTCCGACCAATCGGGAGGCGGCGTCCCATGCACTCCGGTGATGGCCACGACGCCGCCGGGTCCGTTCAGCACGGCGAGCTCGGCCCAATGAGCCTCGGTCGGAGGCGACGAAAAGGCGCCGAAAGGAGCCACGTCGAACCGGAACCGCGCGGAGAGGTCCAGCACCACGCCGAGATGGTGCTGTGGACCGGTCAAGGCGGACCAGACGGGGTTGTCAAGCTCCTCCATGGGGAAACGCCGCCTCCAAGATCCTCGGGCCCGCCGTCGTGGGCAGCACCGCGGCTGTGCCCCCCTTGACGATAGGGGCTCGTGACCGGGGAGCTCTGGCGTGCGAGCCGATACGCTCCCCGACGGGCCGTTAGCTCATCCGGTAGAGCAGGGGACTTTTAATCCCAAGGTGGCGGGATCGAGACCCGCACGGCCCACCAGTTTCAGAGAGCGAATTTGTCTCTTGTCGCAACTACAGACCTTGACCCATCGCTCGCCCAACAATTTTGAACGGTCTGGAAGGCTTCTTCGGCGACGCGGCAGTTGGCTACCGTGCTCCTCTTACATGCCGGGGAGCGCCGGTTGTGGAATTACGGAGTAGGGGTCGTTGTAACCGTCGACAACGCGGTGAGCCCGAACGCTCAGCCATAGCTGTCGAAGTTGCGCCGAAGCTCCATACCAGCGACCTCGCCTCTCCCCGTGAGGCTCAAGGAGACCCGCCTCGCTGAAGGCCCGAAGATCGCGCGTGGCTGACGCCTCCGTTACGGATTCTCCGACTGAGGACTGAACGAGCTTGATATACAGCGACCGGTGAAGCCTCAATCCGCGGGATGCATCCACGAGGGCCCCAACCCCCCTGGCTGGAAGCCTGTTCTTTGCGACGAGCTGCTCGCAGGCGTCCCACAGCGCTTCCATTTCGCGCATTCGTCGAAGCATAGTGATCGCCTGGTGATGGTGGGCAGTTAGGCAAAACTCGATCCATGGCCGAGCGCTGTGATCTGGCTGCCACCTGCCCTGGCCCACTTCGCCGAGTACTCGGTAGTACTCGGCCGTGTTTCGGCCGAGATAGGCCTCAATGCTCGAAAATACGGGCGGAATAATTCCATCGCCAGCGAGAACCAGCGTTTGGAGACATCGAGCCATTCGCCCGTTGCCGTCGCTAAACGGATGGATCATCGCGAGGTTTAGGTGCGTCATCGCGGCTCGCACCATTGGGACCTCACGGCTTGCATTCACTTTGCACAAGAGCTCAGCGATGAGCGGCTCCACCTCCTCGCGATCTGGAGCTGTGTAAACGTTCGCGCCTGCCTCGTTCTCCACCCAAATCGCCCCGGGGCGCCACTGTCCAGGGTATTTCGTTAGGTCGTACTTCATCATCATGAAGTGGAGCGACTTCACGAGGGATTCGTCAATGGTGGGCGGATCTCCCGCAAGCTGAAGCACGTAGGTCATGGCATCGCGGTATCCAGCGATGGCGTGCCTCGTCTCCTCGTCAGCCGTCAGTGGCTCCTCGTCCTCGATCACGGCGACAACGTCCTCAACACTTGCGTGGTAGCCCTCGATTGAGTTCGATCCCTGTACGGCCCGCGCAAAGGTGGCTCGACGAACAGTGCCAAGCCATCGCCGGGGCTCGTGCAGATAGAAGCGGAGCTCTGATCGCAAGCGCTCGATCTCCGCCAACACGACCCGGTCTGCATCCGTGGGGGTTGGGGGCTCGAAGATCATGATCCAATACTAGCGACTAAAGTGCGCACTTGGTACATTAGTTAACGACATGTCATGTTCATAAGTCGAAAACTTATACAAACATCCAGCTAAAGGCCTTGCGGCGTGTGGGGTCTCAGGTGGCGATTTCGCGAGGTGCGTCGGGTCGTCCCGACCATCTGCGAACTCACCACAATGGACCTGCGATAGCTGAACCCGCTGCGACATTCCAGCACCAACAGCGACATCCGGGAAGGCGCTTTTAATCCCAAGGTGGCGGGATCGAGACCCGCACGGCCCACCTGTTCAGCGGCCAGCCACACGAAGCAGCCCAGAACCGCCGAGCGGAGCGACCCGGCCAGAGCAGGTGCCCCGGGCGCTGAGGGGCAGGGGGCCTTCCGGAAACGCGGAGGGCATGACGCGAGGACCGTGTGACGGCATCACCCCACGAACCAGACACCTCGGGGACACCACGACAGCCACGACGAACCGCTCGGTAACCGCAGGCACTTCCCGGCGGTCTCCTCATTACTTTGCTGAGTTCTCAGCCTGTGATTCCGGTCATCGGGCCTACCGTGCAGCGGAGCCTCGGTCGCCCGGAGGAGCGCAAACACGGGTATGACGACAACCTGAGCGAGCGTCCTCTCGACCTGCCAAAATCCTTCTCCCACGACCAGGGAGCTGCGGATGGCCTACGACGGCTTCATCTCTTATAGCCACGCGGCCGACGGCCGCTTGGCACCCGCCCTGCAGGGAGGCCTCCAGCTCTTGGCCAAGCCCTGGAACAGTCGCCGTGCCCTGCGGATCTTCCGGGACGAGACCGGATTGTCCACGAACCCACACCTGTGGTCGGCCATCGAGAAGGCGCTCGATGAGAGCCAGTGGTTCGTCCTTTTCGCTTCGCCGGAGGCGGCCCGGTCGGAGTGGGTGAACAAGGAGATCAGCCACTGGCTGGCCACCAAGCCGGTCGACCACATCCTGCCCGTGGTCACCGATGGAACCTGGGACTGGGACGGGACCCTCGGTGACTTCAGCGCCGGGTCCTCCGCCGTGCCCGAGGCGCTGCGGGGGGCGCTGGCTGATGAGCCCCGCCATCTGGACCTTCGCTGGGCTCGAACCGAGACCGATCTCGACCTGCGCAACACCAGATTCCGCTCTGCGGTGGCGGACCTGGCCGCACCCATGCACGGGGTGGCCAAGGACGAGCTCGAAGGCGAGGACATTCGTCAACACCGACGAACTCGTCGACTCGCCCGTGCCGGTGTGAGCGCCCTCGCCGGCCTCGTCGTGATTGCCGTTGCGCTGGGCGTCCTGGCCCTCGTATCGCGCAACCAGGCGGTTTCGACCGGCACTACCGCCCGGGCCCAGGCTCTGGCCGCCGAAAGCCTGAGCGAGTTGCCCGCCGACCCCGAGGTCTCGGTGGTGCTGGCCCGACTGGCGCTGGAGCAGCGGCCCCTTCCCCAGGCCGTCGCCGCCTTGCGCCAAGCCATCGATGCGTCTCCCGTAAAGGTGGCGTTGCCCACCCAGTCGGTAGGGGACTGTCCACCCAACAGCGGACCGTCGATCTCCTACAGCCCGTCCGGTACCCGCCTGGCCGAGAGCTGGTGCACCGACGACGTGGTCGTGCTCGATGCCGCTTCAGGGCACGTCGTGTATCGACGGCACTTTTCCGGACAGGTCGGCGCCGTTGCCTATGACCCCACCGGGCGTGTGCTGGCGGTGGGTACGGACACGGGTGTCGACCTCCTCAATCCGTCCTCCGGAGCGCTGCAAATCCAATTGAGCGGGGGAGCAGGACCGCGCGGCACACCGGGCGCCAACGGCGGACCTCCCGTGGCACCGGGCGCCGCTGCCGGCCCTGCGGGTGCGGTGGCCCCCAACGACGCCAATGCTCTCGCCTTCAGTCCCGACGGGTCGAAGCTCGCGGCCACGACCTTTTTCGGGACCACGGTGTGGGACGTAGCATCGGGCAAGGTCCTCTTCTCGCTGTTTGAACCGCACAACGACGACACCGTGGCGTTCACGCCGGATGGGAATACCCTCGTGGTGGGTACCGAGGGTCCCACCGAGGTCGTCGACATGGGCAGCGGTCAGGTCGTGAAGATGCTGTCGCCTCCGAACCAGACCCTCACCGGCACTCAACCGAATCCGATTGCCATCCACGGGATCATCCTGGCGGTGGGCGCCAATGTGAGCGGGCCCGGCGACGTTTCTGCCTACATCGACCTCTGGAACACCGAGACGTGGACCATGTTCCAGGTGTTGACAACGGTGACAGGCACGGCCGTTGGCGACGTCTCCATCAGCCCCGACGGTCAGAGGTTCGCTGTCGGGAACTTCGACGGTACGGGCGGGATCTGGTCCCTAATCCCCGACCAGGAGCTGGTCACCCTGGAGGGCCAGACGGCGGATCTGAACGCGCTTTCCTTCAGCCCCAGTGGCTCTGACGTGGTCACGGCCGCCAACGACGGTACGGCGCGGATCTACCGCGCCGCTGGGCCGTGGCGGTCCACGTTCAATGCGCAGTTGTGTGGGTGTGGCAACGAAATCGGATGGCAACCGCACAAGGTGGTGGCGCTCGACCGATCGAACAACGACATCGTCCTGCAGGCCTGGCAGCTCCCCGCCGGCCGCCCCGTCCCGGATCCGACCGTCCTTGACACCGACTCGGCAGACACGGGGGCAGTGCTCAGCTCGGACGGCAAACTGGCAGCCACCTGGAGCGACACGGCCCAGACCTCGACGGTCACGGTGGAGGACACCGCCACGGGGAAGGTGGTCTTCACCTTGCCGGCGACCACGGTGGCGCGGGTCAGCCTCAGCGCAGACGATCGCCTGCTGGCGGTCATCGACGCCCAGGGGCGCCTCCACATCACTACGTTGTCGAGCGGACACACCATCGTTGGTACGGGATGGTCAGAGCCGTGCCAAGGTTCGGGGAACCCGCCAGCTGTGAGCCCTGACGATCGGCTTGTGGCCGTGTACTCGTTCTGCGGCCAGGTCAAGGTTGGGCGCGTTGCCACAGCCCGTCCGTCCGAGACCTACAGCCAGACCGGACAGCTTTCGGCTGCGGCGTTCAATCCGGTTGGGAACCGCCTCGCTCTCGCTTCTTGGGACGACAGTGTGACCGTTTTGAACGTCGGCACGAACAAGCCCGTCCTCGAACTGGTGGGTCACACACGCGGAGTCGACGGCGTTGCGTACAGCCCCCGAGGTCAGTACATCGTCTCCACCAGCACCGACGACACCATCCGGGTATGGGACGCTGTCACCGGCCAGTTGTTGCAGGTCGACCACGACCTGTCCATCCCCAATTCCCCTTTAGTCAGTCCCAACGGCGCGCTTGTGGTCGAGTCCAACAATGACAACCAGATCCGCCTTTGGCCGTTGTGCCCCGACTGCCAGAATCCCGCTGCCCTGTTGAAATCATCCCGTTCGTCGGTCGTCTCACCCCTGACCCCGCTCGAGCGTGCCGAGGTGGCATCCCAGGCCGGTTGACAGTGTCGGTGCCCAGGTCGCACGACGTGCTTCCGCGCCGATTCCTCTCCTTCCCGGCCGGAGGGACGACCTTCTTGGGCGAGGCTCCCGGCACCTTCTCAACGGTCATCGCTCTCGTCCGGTGCCCGCTAATCTTGTTCGTACGAGGCTGTGTTCGCGCGGTCGGTGGCACTTCCCCGCTGCTCCTGGGCGTCCTACGATTCCGCCATGTCCCCGTCGGACTACGAATCAGCCAGCTCGGGACAGTCCCGCAGCGCTCGGGTGTGGCTCGCAGCTGTGCGTGATGCTGAGCGCCGGGGTGAATTGCTGGCCGCCTTCGACCTCGCCTGCCGAGGCCTGGAGGAGCATCCCGGTGACGTGGGGCTGCGGTACCGGGCCGTCCTCGCTCTCGCCCGCACCGGATCGACCGACCAAGCAGACCGGCAGTTCAAAGAATTCGGTCTGGCTTCGGTTGATTCTGAGGATGTGGAATCGCTGGGAGCCCGCATTCGAAAGGACAAGGCACTTTCTGCGACCGGAGAGGAGCGAAGACGTCTCGCCCGGGACGCCGCCACCGCGTACCTGAGCATCCGGGAGCGAACTCAGGGATATTTTCCCGCCATCAACGCCGCCACCCTGTCGCTTGTGGCCGGCGACGCTCCCGTGGCACGGGCGCTGGCGAGGGATGCACTCGATCTCGTGGAGAAATCGAGAGAGGGGGGCTACTTCGCGGCAGCCACCGAAGCTGAGGCACACTTGCTCCTCGGCGATGAGGCCAGTGCTCGAACGGCCCTCGATCGGGCTGGCGACCTCTGCAACGAGGATTTTGGGGCCTTATCGACGACCCGTCGACAATTGCGGCTGATCTGCCTCGAGACGGGGATCGACCCGGAAATTCTCATTCCCCTGGCTGGACCCGCTGTGGCCCACTTCTGTGGGCACCTGATCGCGGCGCCGGGACAGGACGGCCGGTTCCCAAGCGATTGCGAGGCGGCCGTAGCGGCACGCATGGCCGAGGTTGTCGGCCTGCGGCCGGTGGGCATCGCCTACGGCTCCCTGGCCAACGGTGGCGACATCTTGTGGGCAGAAGCCTTGTTGGCGAGCGGGTGTGAGCTGCACGTCGTCCTTCCGTTTGCGCTCGAGGAATTTGTCGTACATTCCGTTGCCGGCGCCGGGAAACACTGGGTGCAGCGGTTCCAACGGTGCTTGGACGGCGTCACTTCGGTGATTTACGCCACGGAGGACGCCTACCTCGACGACGACATCCTCTACGGCTACTGCGCGCATCTCGGTATGGGACTAGCCCTACTGCGCGCACGCCACCTCGACGCCGAAGTGCACCAGCTCGCGCTGTGGGATGGCGCGCCCGCGGCCGGAGTCGCCGGAACGGCAGCCGATATCGCAACCTGGCAAGCGACCGGCCATGAAGTGACCGTGGTCTCACCGGGTCGAGCCGGTCATCGAGGGCACGGTGAAGACAAAGCGATGCGCGCTCCTGAGCAGGTGCCCAACCCGATTCGTCCCCGGCGAGTGATCCGGGCCCTCCTCATGGGGGACATCCGGGGATTCTCCAAACTCACTGACAAGCAGCTCCCGGTGTTCGCACAAGTCGTCTTAGGGGCTTTCGCCGACGTCCTTTCGAGGTACGAGACGGAAGTCGAATACCGCAATACCTGGGGTGATGCGCTTTACGCTGTTCTCTCGGAAGCACCGGCCGCGGCACGCTGCGCGCTGGACCTCCAGGACGCCATGGCAGCCGTCGATCTCGATGACGCCGAACTGCCGCCCCATCTCGCATTCCGTCTGTCCGGACACATCGGTCCGGTGTTTCCGATTCTGGATCCGGTGCTGCAAGCGCAAGCTTTCATGGGCTCGCACGTCAGCCGCACCGCCAGGGTCGAACCGGTCACACCACCAGGGGCGGTCTACGTGACGGAAGCGTTCGCCGCCTCCCTGGAGCTATCGGACGTGGGCGACATTGGTTGCGACTATGTCGGGCACATGCCCGCTGCGAAGGACTACGGGCGCCTACGCATGTATCGAATCTGGCGCCGGTGGGGCGGCCCCAAACCGCACCATCTGAGAGCGACGAAAGAAGGACCATCCCACGCCTGACGACGGAGTCGGAGCGAAGGCGGGCGATTCTCACCGCTCCGTGTAGACACGTCATCGTGTCGGCGTTTACACCGTCTCGTGCCCGATAGCGCTCCTCCGTTGATGATCCTGACCGGGCTCTCTTGGGGTTGCGATGGATCAATCTTTGAAGCCCCGTCGGGTATGTGCATGAGATAGCCTGCTCCCGGTAGGCAGTCGTGAAGTTGACCTGAAAAAGGCGGTGGCAGTGCCCGAAACCACGGCAACTCTTAGGTGGCAACCCGTGACCACTCTCCTGCTCAGCATCATTGGTCTCGCCGGGTCCGTGTATTTGACCATCAGCCACTTCGACTCCCAGATATCTCTCGTCTGTCCTGACTTGGGCCCTTGCAACAAAATTCTCACGAGCAACACGTCGCATTTCTTGGGGATACCAGTTCCTGTGCTGGGGCTCGCATACTTCGCCCCGATGACTCTCCTGTGCTTGCCTCCAGCGTGGCGATCCACCGACAGGCGTCTTCACCTAGCCCGGCTGATCCTGTCGATCCTCGGAGTTGGCATGATCATTTACCTCTTCGTGGAGGAGCTGTTCATCATCAAGGCGCTCTGTATCTGGTGCACGGTGATTCATGTCGTGGGTTTCTTGCTGTTCGTCGTCATCGTCACGACGGCACCACAAACACTGACTGCGCGGTCTGAATCCCCATCCGGCGGGAACAAGCGACAAGTCGGACTCGTGAATGAGGAGGTAGCGGATCCTGCGCCGTAGCTGGAGCCCATGGGACTACTGGGGCGACGACCGATGTCCACGGGAACGCTCATCCTGATTGGCAAGGCCCCCAGCGACCCCGGGGGGAGGCAGTCATGCCACGCCGGGATCTACTGGGATTGAGGGGATCCCGATAGTTGAGCCCCACGTCGTACGCGCAACAGTCACGCGAGACTTGCCACCGAGGATTCAGTAGGTGACGGTTTCATCCGTGTCATCGGTGTTTTTTTGGGATACTGCAACCGAGCGAACTTTGCCCAACAGTTGACCCAACAACTCATTCTTTCGTGTCGCAACGCGATGGGATGCGTCTCGACCACATTCGAGCTCACCGTCGTTGACCTGCTACGACAAGATTCCCTGCGCCACAACGGGACCGATGGAGACATGGGAGAGGGCACTTTTAATCCCAAGGTGGCGGGATCGAGACCCGCACGGCCCACCTGGACGTGGGTACCTCTGGCAGTTGGATTCAGCGTGACAGATCTGTACAGATCAGTCATCACCGACCGACGGCCCGTTCTGGCGACACGTCTGCCAACCGTCTTGGGATGCGGGTGCCACCCCGCTCGGGTCGATCCCCTGTTCTCGGGTAGATGGCCCCGAACCACCCGGCGCCAAGGCACACCGGTGGAGAGATGGTCCTCCTGCAAGCAGTCAGATCGATCAGCCGTAGATCCGCACCTATGTCAGAGTGAATGTGCTCGTGGCCTCGAGATCGGACGTGGCGCCGTTGGCCTGGATCTCATGGGCTGCTTTGGCTCCGGCCGTCGCGCTGGCGGGGATGTGGCCCGAGCAGGTGTAGGTCCCGTCCGTGGCGGCGGTGGCTGTGCAGATCACAACGGCGTGGGGCGGCGCCTCCGTGCCGGTCGTGTACGAGACCGGCACGCTCTCGCCGGGGAAGAATCCGGCACCGGATGCGACGACGGATGCACTGGGCGCTCCGGTGGCGGGGGTGAGCTTCACCGTCGGAGTAGTGAACGCCGTGGTGCCATCGGTCGTGCTCGAGAGCAGCACGAGGGAGTACTTGTCGGCAGCGTTCAGCACCCACCCGTTGCTGTTGTAGCTGCTACCGAAGCTGAACACCACACGCGTGTTGGACCAGGAGGAGACCACCAGGCCCACGCAGTTGCCGGTAAAGCTGCTGCTGCCTTGACCCGCGGTCCAGTTGGCGGTGGTGTCCTCGAAGGAGAAGCTGGTTCCATAGAGGCTCCCGGTCCCACCACAGCGGTTCGCGGGATACGACGGCGAGGGCGGCGCCGCACCGAAGCCGGCGCCGGTGACGATCACTCGGGGGTTCGATGCCGAACCGACGAACGACACCTTTGCCTCGACGGAGATGACCCCCGGTGTATAGGTGATCTTATAGTTCGTGTCCTTGGCCCCCGTGCAGGACGACGGGTAGGTACCCGGTGGCGAGGTCGCTTTGTCCGTGGTGCTACAGGTCGGTGCCTTCGTCAGCGACGCCTTCGTCTCACCGTTGACGAAGCCCGAGTAGATGGGTGTAATCGCCGGTGGGGTTGCTCCATAGAGCACCGCCTTGCTCG
The DNA here is from genome assembly GCA_963725275.1 of uncultured Acidimicrobiaceae bacterium. Lineage (GTDB taxonomy): Bacteria > Actinomycetota > Acidimicrobiia > Acidimicrobiales > RAAP-2 > Bog-756. The sequence continues at coordinate 160,202 of CAVRXS010000003.1, forward strand.
AGGCCGTTATCGTCAACGGCGCCGGCTTGATGGTGAAGACACCCGAGGCATAGCTGATCGTGTAGTTGGGGTCGATCGCCCCTGTGCAGCTGGTCCCCCATTTACCTGCGTTCGGGACGGTGACCGAGGTCGCCGATTTGCATGACGGTGCGCTGGTGAGCGAACTCGCGGTGTCACCATTCACGAATCCCGAATAGCCGGCAGTGACCGCCGGAGCGCTCTGGCCATAGGTGATGGTTGGGCTCGAGGCTGTGATGGTGAGCGGAACGGGAGTGACAGTGAGCTGCCCGGGTGCATAGCTGAATGCGTAGTTGGCGTTGGCGGCTCCGGAGCAGTTGGTCAGGTAGTTCCCGGCAGGTGGCGTGGTGGTCCCTGCGGAGCTGAGGCAGGATGGTGACATGGTCAACGAGCTGGGTCCGTCGCCGTTCACGAACCCGCTGTAGGTGGGTGTGATCGCTGGCGTGACTGCGCCGTAAGCGATTGTCGCGCTGGAAGCGGTGATGGTGAGGGGGGCAGGGACTATATCCCAGGAGCCAGGTTGGAGGACGATGCTGTAGTTAGGATCGGCTGCATTTAAGCAGCGCACCGTCCAGTCGCCAGCCGGCACAGCCGCAGACCCCGAAAAGCCATCGGTGCAGTCGGCGATGTGGTTCCCCAGATAGGAGAAAGTCTCGGGCGTGTCGCCATTGACCAGGCCGTTGTAGACCGGGTAGAAGAGCGGGTTCCCCCCAGCGCCGTAGATGAACGAACCGGACTGCGTCGTGATGAGAAGAGGCGCCTGATCGATGTTCATCGAGCCATATTGGTAGCTGATGGCATAGTCCGCATCCACCGCGCCAGAGCAGATGACCGAATAGCTGCCGACGTTCGCTGTGTAGAACCCTTGGTCTTGGAACCCTGGGCCCCATGCGTTCGTCGTACACGTGGGAGCCGTGCTGAGCGAGGCCGCGCTGTCTCCGTTCACGAACCCGCTGTAGGTGGGTGTGAGCGGCGGCAAGTTCGTTATGTCTCCGTACACCACGGAGCCCGATGGGTCACTGATCGTGAGCGGAGCCGGGTTCACAGTGGTCGTGCCTTTTACATAGACGATTGTGTAGTTGGGGTCGACCGCTCCAGAGCACGAGGTCTGATAGCTCCCGGGCGCAGACGAGGTCGTGGCAGTAGTGGTGCAGGTGGGAGCGGTTGTCAGACTGGCGGGAGTATCACCGTTGGTGAAGCCCACGTAGCTAGCTGTAACCGTCGGGACCGCTCCTCCGTAGGTCATCGGCCCTGACGACGCCGTTATCACGAGTGTCCCTTGGCCGACTGTCGTGGTGCCATTCACGTAGCGGAGGGTGTAGTTGCCGTCGCTCGTAGGCCCGGTGCATGAAGAGACGTAGCTGCCCACCGGAGACGAGCTTTTGGCCGTGGTGCTACAGGTTGGCTGGGTGGGCAAGTTGGACGCGGTGTTTCCATTGACGAAGCCGCTGTAGCTCGCTGTGACGGTCGGGACGGTCCCTCCAGGTTCCATGGACCCGTTCGACGCGGTCACCGTCAACACGGCCGGCTCGACGGTAACCGTGCCGTTCACATAGGTGAAGCTGTAGTTCGGGTCGACCGCACCTGAGCATGAGGTCGTATAAGAGCCTGGGGACGATGAGCTTGTGGCCGCGGCAGGGCACGCGGGAGGGGTCGTGAGACTGGATGCGCTGTCTCCGTTGACGAATCCGAGATATGACGGAGCCGTCGACGGTGGCGCACCCCCGTAGGTCATGACCCCGTTCGAGGCATAGACGGAAAGGTCCACCGGCTGCACCGTCATCGTCCCGGGGACATAGGTGATCTGGTACCCGTTCTCGGTCGCCGGTCCGGTGCATGACGTCGTGTAGGTACCGGGCGCTGAAGTGGCCGTGGCGTTGGTGCTACAGGTTGGCTGCGTCTGGAGGTTGGACGTGCCTTGGCCGCTGAGGAACCCGTAGTAGATGGGCTGGACCGGCGGGACTTGTCCGCCGTAGTTCATGGCTGTGTCCTGAGCGTAGACGTACAGCGGCACGCCACTGTTCACCTGTGTGATCTGGCCGCTAGTGCCCGGCAGATCGTTCGCGTCACCCGGAAATGACGCTCGTAAGGTATGCGTACCGACAGGGAGCGATGGGTCGGTGAAAGTCGCCACCCCGCTGGCGTTGGTCGGCGCGGTGCCGATGGTTGTTGTGACCGGCGTCGTCCCGTCAGTAAAGCTATCCGTGAAGGACACGACGGTGCCCACAGTAGGAATGGGCGATACATCCGCGGTCAACGTAAGGGGCTGGCCAGGATCGGGATTGGAGGAGGTGGAAAACTGCACCACAGGCGTGGAGCGGGTCACTGTGAACAGGACTGGGCTGCTCGCGCTCGGGGCATTTATGTAACCGCCGGATATGCCACCAGGACTCCCTTCGAATTCGGCTGTCAGTCGGTTCTGGCCGACCGGAAGCGCCGAAGTCGAGATGGTCACATTCAGGTTCTCGGTTGGTTCGGGTCCCCCGGATCCCGCGGAGTTCTGCGTCGATATACACACCCATTCGTCTCCTGTTCCAGTTCCACCTACATCAGCACCACCAGAGTTGAAGATCTGACCCGGTATGGGCTCGACGCTCTGGGTGGCGATCGAGTTACCGTTGTCGAGGAAGTTGACGGTGCCCCCCGCGCACGGCGCATCGAGTGCGACAGTGGCGACCAAATTGACCTGCTGCCCGTAGGTGCCAGCAGTGATGCCGTTGGTTGAGAGACTCGTCGTGGAGGGGTCTACGGTTCCGTTCACGAACGTCTGAGCGCTGTCCGCGAAGTAGTTGCTGTCCCCGGAAAACGTGGCTGTGATGGTGGTTCCCGCAGTCTCCGTGAAATTGCAGGTACCGCTTACCGCGATCTTACAGGACGAGGTCCCGTCACTGACATCGATTTTTGGGTCCGACGCGCCCAACACACTGGTGATCGTCACGTTGAAGGCAGTGCCGCTCGTAGTAGTGGACGGCGCGGAGATCGCCAGCTCTGGATTCGCCTTGCCCTGGCCCTGCGGGGTCAACCCGACTGTCTCAGTAGATGCATAGTGGTTGGTCAATATCTGGGGGGCGTCGGTTAGCACGCAGTCCGGTCCCAAGACACGTGAACCGAGGGAACTGAGGCTCGTGCAGTTCTGTGGGTCCGGGGTGGTCAGGAGCTCGATCGGGTCGCTCCCGAGGTTGGTGCCGTCAGTGTCGAATGGCGCTGAGGTGACAAACGCGTATGTATTGCCGCTCGAGTTGTCCCATACCTGTGACACCTGGCGAACCTGGCCACCGATAGATACCGAGTCCCCTTTCTGGAAGTTCATCGCGAATGTCGGGTACGTGTTTGGGGCCGTTACCGGCCCAACTTCATTTTGTTGGGGAGTTACGCACTCGTTACCGTTGTCGACGTTGCCGCCTTGAGATTGGTTGTAATTTGGACAGCCGTTCAGATAGTCGGACACGTACCCGGGGCCGGCGTTGACCGCATTCCTTTCCATCAGGAATTGATAACGGCCGGGTGAGGATGCCGAGGGACCGTCTAGCCAGGCTGTCCATTCCTGATCTCCTGTTGTGTCAGTTGGCGACTGACCTTGAGTAGTAGGGCCCTCTTCGACTTGAAGTGACGGGACATACTCGTAAGGGAACGGGTAGGAACCCGGTATGGGTCCTTGAACAAACCAGCCCTTCGACACCGAGGCGGTCTGCGTCTGTCCTTGCCAGTCAACATAGGAAAACGTGCTACTCAACGATGGCGTACTTGGTTGGCACTGGCTTTGGCCGACACAGAATGCAGGGTCGCTCGCAACTGTCGGACCCTGCTGTGCGGGACTGTCGGCAGCCTGATCGTCGGCACGAGTCAAGGTGAAGCTCGGCATTGTTAGGTCGACGAAGGTCTGTAACATTACGGCCTGGTCGGTCGCGTTCGTTGCGTCCGTACCTAAGTCGACTGTCGCCTTGGCAGCGTTTACGTTGTTTGACAGCTGCACCGCTACGCTGTCGTCCTCCCACTGGACCAGGCTCTCGAGCGCGATTATTACGCTGCCCGAGAGGGCCGTGCCGATGCCATCTCCTAGCGCACTCTCGGCCTCCAAGTCGGCGAAACTGGCCATATCGGAAACGGAGACATCGCCGTCGAGGATCGAACTGACCGACGACGTGCTGAGCACCTGTCCAAGGTTGGTCGTGGCGAGCTCCGTCATCTCGGGGCCAGCTTCCGCTGCAACCTCCTGCCACACATTCTCGAACGCGACAGCCGGCGGCGTAGGGTGACTGACTGCCTGCAGTGCGCCGTCCGTCGCTGCGAGGAACGAGAATCCCTCGTCCATGTCGCTGTAAGCATCCTGGTACTCGGTCTGAGCTTCTTCTTGGGCAAGTTTTGGACTATTTGGAGCGTGGTTGGGGGGGCCGCTTAGGGAGAGATAGGAGGCGGGGGCCTCGAGTAAGGCTGCCCACTTAACGATGTTCTGCTGCTGAATGTAGGCTCCGGCCCAGTCCGTGAACTGCTGGGCACTTGGTGTCGATATGCAGGTATGGCCGGCAAAGTCACAGTCGATGACCGCATAGGGGTCGTACTGTTCCAGCTCGCAAGTACCGTTGATCGAGGACTCGTACGAGGTCTGATAGCCCTGCGGCGCGAGCAGGTAACCCGTCGCGACAGGAAGCTTGAAACTACACGGACCCGCGCTCCACTGGGTGTAGAGGCTCTCGGCTTCGTTGGCCAAAGTCTCTTGAGTGTTCTGGTAGTTCGCCGAAAACGCAGCGACGACTGAGCTGCTGGGGGTGGTTTCCGCCGCGTTCACCAGCTGGGAATACATGTCGGCCTCTATCTCGCCGCGTGACCAAAGCTGGTTGCGCAGGTCGTCTGGTACTCCCCTGAGCCCGGCCACTTGGGTTTCGACGTTGGTCTCCAGGGTCTGGTATGCCGCGCCGCTAATTATGGGAGTGGGCCCAGTTCCCGCGGGAGTGGCACTCGCAGGAGTAGCACCTGGGACAAGGACCAACGCGACGAAACTGGCCAGCATCAGAGGGACCGCCAAGATCACCCGTGCTTGGTTCAAAAACGAACGACGGACGTACTTGCTCATCGGGCGACTCCATTAGAACGAATGAATACCATCACAACTCGACCTGCCAGAACATTGGTTGGGGTTCTCCTGCTTTGCATGCCTTGACTGCCGGTAAGAGTGCCAGGAAGTCCAACAGCTGCCGGCGAAATCGTCACGTTGAAAACACTCCACAGAAACCGCCGTGTATTGCTCCGCTTGAGAGTGAGCCTGAGATATGCGCTGTCCGGTTCGGCATCCGTGAAGCACGTCTACTGGCCCCGTGCCGTCGACTATGGCTCCGGGGTGGGTTGGCTTGGTGGCGGCGTATCGGACGGTAGAGGGCGTGTCGGCGCCGAGGAAGCGGCCTGACTTGGACTCCTCGATCCGCTGATCGAGACACGGGGAACGATCTCGTCGTGCAGTTCCGTTGGTCCGAACTGATCGATCAAAGGCCTGCGACTTCATCGCCAGGACCACCTCCGCCATCCGCCGATTTGGCGATGGTACATCAGGAGCCGGCGGCTTGCTCGGCCCGCTGCGCCTCGGAAACGATTCGACGCTCCGAGGCGTGACATCCACAGCGGAACGACGCAGGTGTGTGAACGCTCTGTGTCGGAGCACCGCATCGGATGCCCATGATTCCGGGCACATGGAGTAGAAATCCGGCTCGCCCCCGACCAGGCGCTTGCTATCGCGAGCGTCGGGTACAGCTGAACGACCCACCGGCCCAGGGAGGCCGATAGGTGCCGCCCGCGGCGATCTGACTACGAACGTGCCTGCAGCTAGTGACCAGCCGTTGGCAGACCTGCAACCACCGCGACCCTTGTTGCGGGTAGAAGGCACCACCCGGCACAGATAGGGACTGGAGAGATCATCTCAACACGACTTTTAGTCCCAAGGTGGCGGGATCGGGACCCGCACGGCCCACGTGTCCAGTGCCCTCGGCGACCGATCCACTGCGTTAGGTTTCGAGATCATGCACTACTCGGTGACGTATCCATTGACGACTCATCCCTACAATCCGGAATTCGTGACCAAGGCAGGGCTGACCCGGTTCTGTTCAGCGGCCGAAGCTGCCGGGTTTGCCGGCATTGGCTTCACCGACCATCCTGCCCCCACCGAAAGATGGTTGAAGGCAGGAGGGCACGATGCCCTCGACCCGTTCGCAGCCCTCGCCTTTTGTGCTGCAGTGACCAAGCGAATCCGCTTGATCCCCAACATCGTCGTCCTGCCGTATCGCAATCCATTCCTGGTGGCCAAAACGGTCGCAACCCTTGACGCCCTCTCGGACGGGCGATTCATATTGGCGGTCGCCACTGGCTACCTGCGGGGCGAGTACAAGGCATTGGGAGTCGATTTCGACCAACGGAACGCGCTCTTTGACGAGGCAATAGAAGTGATCCTGGGCACATGGCGCGAAGACGACTTCCATCACGAAGGAGCGGCCTTCACGGCGAATGGTCAGACGGCGAACCCGAAACCCGATCCGCTCCCGCCGATCTGGATCGGGGGAAACAGTCGGCTGTCACGCCGTCGGGTTGCCCGCTACGGCAACGGTTGGAGCCCCTTCCCCGCTCCGAGAAGCCTGGCGCAGACGACCAAGACGCCGCCCCTGGAAAGTGTTGCCGACCTTCGCCCGATGCTCGACGAACTCTGGCAGTACGTAGCCGAGGCGGGCCGGGACCGGGCTGAGATCGACGTGTGCTTCGGATCCAACGCAGGAGGTGACCCGGGAGCCGAGACCTTCAACGCCGATGCCCAGCTGGCGGCCGTGGACGAGCTCGCCAAACTCGGGGTCACCTGGTCAGGGGTCGGCGTGCCGGGTGATTCATTGGATCATGCCGTCGAAGCGCTCCACCGGTTCGGTGAATCGGTGATCCTCTGACGGATCTCTGCCTACATCGCAATCACGTTTGGATAGTCAGTCAATTCTGAAAGGGAGAGGCGCGGGAGCTTCGCCTTGGGCAGAACCGTCGCCCGCTCATCTCCGGGTCGCCACACGAGTACCTCTGGACCTCCGACCAGTGCGACGAAGAGCCAACCGGTGCTCGACCAGAAGGCGACTTGCGGGACAATTTGAGACCCATAGCGTGGACCGAGTGCCTCTTCTGTGCCTGGAAGCAATCTGATCGAATGCGTTCGGAGATCCATCAGTGCGATTGCGCCCGGATGGGTTCCCGGCGGGCCCCCGATCCCGACCGGAAGGGCGAACGTTGAACCCTCCGGCGAGAAGGTCCCCTCGTCGGCGCCGGTCACGCCGGAAGGCAGGTCGAACGTCTGCTCGATCCCTGTCTGGACATCTGTGAAGTGGACCGTGCAGTGTGGCAGGCAGGCTCTTCCCGAGGTCCAGGCCACCACGTCGCCACTTGCGGCCAACACGTCAGCACCGGGGAAGACCCGGACAACCTGGTTGGTGATCGGATTCCAGATCTCCTCTGCGTCCGGTCCTATGGAGGCGACCGCCAGAACGAGGCCGGCATTGACCACGTCACCGGTGGGAAACCAGGTGGCGTCCGCAGGCAATGAGATCGGTGACCCGACCTGATTCCCTGACGTTTCTACCAACCTGAGCTGTCCCTGCTGAAGTCCATTGTCATCACAGCCAGACGTTGCACCGCACGGGTCCGACCAGATCCATGCTTCGTTGGCAATTGGTCCGGGGATCACACGCAGGGAAGGACCGAGGTCCGCAGGAGGACCGTGCAGGCCAGCCCGATAGAGCCACGCTGTGTTTCCCCGATTGAGGAGGAGGGAATCTCCGATCCGCACCATCGAGAGGTCGCTGCTCCCACCTTGTGGTGCCGGTAGGGGCAATGAGCGGCTTGCTCCGGTGTCTGCGTTGATCACTCGGAGATTGCCGTATGCGTAGACGAGCGTCGCCCCCGAACGGACGTCAGGGGCCAATGGTGGCCTCGAGTCCGAAGGATGTGAGCGGGATCCCGTCCCTGGGATCACATGGAGTCCGAAACCCAGCACGACCATCGCCGCGACCACGGCTACGACGATGACCGAGCGGACCGTCCGACGACGTCGACGACGCTGGCGTGCCTCTCTGAACAGGAGCTGGGCGTCGAGCTCCTCGACGAGGGAGAGCTCATCGAGCAGGGTCATGAACCTCTACCTGCCGTCACGGTTCGTTTCTTTCCTCACGAGATCTGAATGATGTGAATGAATTCTTGGACTGTTTGATCGCTTCCTGCGCAGCCGAGCCTCCCCGAACAAGGCCTGCGCGGCAGCAGGACCGCTTCCCCGAGAGCCTGGACTTCGCGGAAGGACGGTCGCTCGTCGAGGATCGTCATCGGGGGTGACCTGCGACAGCCGACAGGTTCACGGCAAGCTCTCGATGATCTGGATGACTTCGTCACGCCGATAGCCCTCGGCACGGCAGAACTCGACCAACTCCCGTGCTCGCTTGACCACTGCACTCTTCTGAGGAGTACCGGTGACCGTGATGCCATTCCCACGACCGAACTCGAGCAGGCCCTCGTCCCTGAGGATGTGCATGGCCCGTAAGACGGTGTTCTTGTTCACTCCGAGGACGGCTGCGATGTCTTTGGCGAGAGGGAGACGCTCCCCTGGGCCGGCTTCACCGTCGGCAATGGCCCGACGGATCTCTGCCGCCACTTGGTCGTGGAGAGCCACGGGTTCAGAGCGGTCGATGTTGACAGAGATCATGGTCCTAGTCATAGTAGTCCCATGAGGTATCGATTGCTAGGCCCGACGTGACGGTCGTCGATACTCCCCGTGTTGAGCCGAATATGGACGACCCTCAGCTTCTCTTCGAGGAGGCTCGACGACGGCGCCGATGGAGAAGGCTCTGCGCTGTCACTATCGTGGTGCTGCTCGCTACAGGAGCGGTATTGGTGACTGTTGCGACAATGGGAGGTGGAGGTCATCCATCGATCCCTGCCACTTCGAGCATCTCGATCTCTCGGTTCGTTCCGCCAACCTCCACCGAGGGAAGCGTCACCACAATGCTGCTCAGGCTGCCGGACGGGCGTGGCTTCAGTCTCACGTACCCCCGTTCTCTCGGTCTCTCCAAGTTCGATCTGACCGCTGGCGGGGAAATCAACTGGCCCGTAAACACCGGCCAATTGAGTTGCTGTAACGAAGCCGTGACTCCCTACTACGGATCATTGTCGTCGATTTTCGAAGGGAAGCCGCTTGCCGTCTACAGAGGAGCACATGGGCAGCCGGTTCCCTACTACGCCGGCACTCAGGAGCGGTACCCGTTCCTTTACTCCAACATGGATTATCTGGGATTTCAGTTCGGGCCTTGGGTCCTTCTGGTCGAAGATATTGATCACTCCTCCTACTTCACGGCCAGAATGACAAATGAAGAACGAGCAACATGGGCACGCTCATTCGATGCGCGGCATGACGGCGGGCGGCTATCTCGTCTTCCATCCTCGTTCCCCCCTGTACGTTGTTCGTGGCCAGTTCGACATCGTCCTCAAGCACGATGACGGCGACCTCGAAATCTCCGGACCCACGGCGTGCCGCACCTCCCAGTCGTCACCCACATTCAATGCCGGAGTCACTGCATGGTGCGACCCTCAGGCCGAAGTCAGAGTCGCCGCCACCGGAACAGGCTCGTTCGTCGAAAGTGCGGCATCTGGCTTACGAATAGCTCCGTTGCGACCAGTGTCCTGACTGGACCGTTGTTTGGAGGCCCGCAGTGACGATCGTCGACACCCCGCAGGTCGAACCGAATGTCCGTGAAGCCGAGCTTCTCTTCAGGGAGGCACGGCAGCGCCGGCAACGACGCTGGCTCGTCACAGGAGTCGTCGTGGTCGCTTTGGTCGTAAGTGCAGTCCTTGCGGTGACGATGCTCACCCCGGCATCACCATCGCCCCGTTCATCACCACGAACGCCCTCGCTTCCCACGGGGCCGATCACAGATACTGGCGTCGTCCCACAGGTTGCCTGGGTCGACTACTACGGACAGCTCCACATCGGAAACCTCGACGGGCTGACCCAGCGTGTGGTGGCCCAAGCTGATGCAGACCCAACGGCCTCGCTTGTCTCGTTGGATCACACCATCTTCTGGGTCCGGTCAATGCTGCCGAACGGAAACCAGACTGTTGACCCGATTCCCAATCCCCTGGTGCAGGGATTCGACACGACGACGGGACGCACGTTCACGGTCGGATCGGGTACGCAGGTCTTCGCGTCTCTCGATGAGACCTTCCTCTACGTTGAGACCGTCAACGGCCACCTGGACGAGTATTGGCCCAATAGCGCACCGAGAGGCAAGACCCTGCAACTACCCAACGGTTGGTACTTGCCTGATGCCAGTCTGCTCGGCGATCCGACTCCGGTCGTGGCCAACGGGATTCTGGTGGAATCGGTGTTGGCTCCGAATGGGCTTCCGGTCGACGTCTGCTCAGATTCTGTCGGCGCTCTCTGCCCAGCGACGACGAGATTGCGGGAGTTGAACAAGGGCCCACTCACGTTGGGTATCTGGAATCCCATGACTGGGCACGAGCGAGTCATCGGGAACGTCTGGAAGGTGATCGGGTCCTACACGAAGCCGGGCGCGCGAAGCAGCCTCGTCGCTTGGGCGCCAGCAAACTGCGAGAAGGTCACGAACTGCCCGCTTCACATCACCGACACCTCGACCCTGTCCACACGGTTGGTGCACAGCCCGGGCGGTCACGGCTTCGACTGGGGAGGCGGCTTCTCCCCCGATGGGACCCAACTTGCTGTGTTTGTCCAAACCGATCAATGGAACTTGAGTCCAACGACCCAGCTTGCTCTTGTTACCGGCTCCGGCTCCATCAGAGTGGTCACCGGTGCGGTCGTCAACGGCGGAGACGCCCTGGCCTGGGCCGAATGGTATCCCGACAGCAGCTATCTCATCGCCGGTGGCGTGGGTTCGCCGGACGGCATTTCGAACGACAACCACTACATTGTGAATGCTAATTCCAGGACCGTGGAGCCTTTTCGATTCCTGAGGGATGGGAACCAGGATGTCAACTTCACCGTCACGCCAATCTCGTAAGGTCAGCGAGACGGGCCCAAGACGCACACGCAACATGCCGACTTTGCGAGGAAGCTCGGTATCCATGCACTGATCCCTCGGTGCGACCAAAGTGGTCTTGGGGACTCCCGATCCTCTACTGAACGGGCGGAACCAGCGGCGGAACGGGTGTCGGTTGTGCCCCGAGAGGACCGACACCACCTGCACCCCGGTTGAGGTTTTTGTTTCCCGGAGGTACGAGGTTTCGGTGCGTCCAGAGGACGAGACCGGCCGCTGCTCCCAGATATGCCGAAATGACGAAGACGCGAACGGCCCCGGTCTGCCCGCCGAACGACCCGAAGACGCTCGAGTCAACGATCGAGAACAGCAGATAGACAGAGAACACTGTGGTGAAGAGCACCGACAGGATCGCCACGAAGGAGACCGCCGAGACATAGCTCTGTCCGACACGTCGGGACGGGTTCGGTGAGCCGGCATCGGCCCGGGCGAGCACCAGCCCACGACGAAGATGGGCCACCAGCAGAGTGATACTGACCACCGTGATCAATCCGCCCACCACTGCGGCACGAGCAACGGGGTTCGTGATGTCACCGGAATGCGATCCCGCGAGCTGCACCAGAGCTCCGACGACAACGGTCGACCCGAGGATCGAGGTTGTGATCGTGACGAATGAGACGGCAAACAGGAAGACCGACTGGGGTCGACGACCACTCGGATCGGGGTCGGCACGATTGGCAACAACGATGATGACGAATACGCCGACCACAGCGATCAAGGCCAGGACCACGAGGCTTTCCAGGGCGAATCCGACGAGCGAACTCAGCCCAAAGTTCGCGACGGACGACGCGGAAGAGCTCGAGCCACCCGGAACGAACGGCGTGGACGGAGCGATCACAGGAATCGTCGTAACCGTGCTCAAGACACCACCCGCCCTTTGCAGCCCCTCTCCAACTGCTCCCTCGTCTGCGGTGAGACTAACTGGTCGCTGAGCGCCGCTGGTGGAGGCCTCGCCATAGGTTGCATCGTTTGAGGATCTGCGAGCGGATGTCGCGACGGTTCGGCAATGCCTCGTGTCACAATGTCATCCGACAAGGAGAGCGGCTTTGACCCACCAGAACCAGCAAGTTGAACCACTGGCCCCACCCTTCGTCCTCGCCGAGGGGAAGATCACGTTTTCGCTCGAGGAAGCTCGACAGACGGTTGGGGGATACGTCTTCGCCCGACAGCCCTTACCGCTGAGCTATCAGCCAGTTGTCTCCGGAGAAACAGCACCCGAGGAGATGACGCGAGCCAGGTGGGCTTGCGCGGTCTATGACTTCCAGCCCGGGGACCTCGGTCCGCTCAACTACTTCGACATCGTCGTGTCGATAGGGTTGAACAGCCAGATCAACACAGAAGCGATCGCCGGCATGTTGGAGATTGCCCCCCTCGTCAGCGAGGCGATCGCGCATGTCCCGGTGAGTCAGACCTTCTGGGAGCTATCGGTAGACGAGGTGGCTGAAATTCCATCCGATTCGTCTGCATGGTGGATGAACCGTGCTGTCGAGTTGCTGGTGGCAGTCGACGGAGTGGGGCCGACGGTGGCCCACAAAACGCTGCACCACAAGAGGCCGTGGCTCTTCCCGCTGCTTGACGACGAGACCACCAAGTACATGCGATACGTCGACTCCTGGAACGTCATCCATCGCGACCTCACCAATCACGATGCCCAATTTCAGGCCCTCGAACAATTCATCGCCGACGAGGTCGCGTCACGAGGTGGCGTCCCGCTGTCGCGGCTGCGCATCCATGACATCCTCGTCTGGACCACGATGCAGGGCCAACGAATCATGGCAAGGGATGCAGGTGCAGCACTTGGGTTCTGACCAAGAGCGCTGGCACTCAGTCGTCGCAGTGCGCTGATCGCTCACTCCGCGCCCGGGCTGGGAGACGACCGCCAGGCACAACGAGTCGGTCCTGGTCAGCTGAGTACGTCCTTGCGGTTGAACCACCACCACCCGATGGCCAGGAACGCGACCACGTATGGCACCTGCAGCAGGGCGCCCCGAAGCATCTCTGTCGATGAAGCGCCGTGGAAAAACAAGTCCTGCCACGCATTGAGATAGTGGGTCGGATACACGTAGCTCGTCCCGTTGAGTGCCGAGATGTTGTTGAGGATCTGGGAGACGACGCCAAGCCCCACGCCTCCCGCCACAGCGCCGAAGGCAGAGTCCGTCATCGTCGACAACATGAACGCGAACGCAAGATATGCGGCTTGGCTCCACGCCACATACAGGGTCGACAGTGCGAGGCGGCCGACGGCACTTCCCTGCGAGAACACTGCAAGCGTAGGAGTCGTGACCGGATGCCACCCGAAGGCAAGGGTTCCCGCCGCAAGTCCGACGACCAGGACCACGATGGCCGCTACGAGCGTCAGGCCGGCCGCGACCGCGAGTTTGGAGCCGAGCAGCCTATTTCGGGAGACGGGCCTCACGAGGAGGTAGCTGAGGGTTCCCCAGCTCGCCTCTCCGGAGACGGTCTCGCCGGCGAACAGTGATGCCACGACAGTCAGCAGGAACGCGCTCACGCCCCCCAACGCCACGATCGGTACGTTCAGGCCCGATCCGGTCAAGTCGAAGAAGCCAAGGTGGCCTCCCGTCGGAGGATTGACCTTGTAGGCGACCGTGAAGATGATCGGGATCACGGCGATCAGCCCGAGTCCGATGTAGGTGCGCAGTCGCCACACCTGTTTGCGGATCTCGACCGAGATCACCGGTGCTCCAGGAGTCCGATGAAGGCGTCCTCCAAATGGTGGCGAGCTGTGATGGTCTCGACTCCGATGCCGGCTCCGACCAGCGCCACCACCAGTTCCTTGCGTTCGATCCCATCCAGCTCCACCGCCAACCCCCCACCCTCCGGCGATACCGTGGCAATGCCCCGAAGTCCATCGAGCACCCGTTGAGCCCGGCGTATGTCGTCTACCTCTATGTAGATCGTGGTCGTCGCGCCCAGGAGATCAGAGACTGCGCCCACCGTGACCAATCGGCCATTGTCCATGACCGCCACGTGGTCACAGACCTGCTCGACCTCCCCCAGCAGATGGCTGGAGACGAGCACGGTCGTTCCGCTCGCGGCGACCCGTCTCAGTACCTCTCGCACTGCGCGCATCTGCTGGGGGTCGAGCCCGTCGGTCGGCTCGTCGAGGATCAGGAGGTCCGGGCTCCCCAGAAGGGCTTGGGCGAGGCCGAGGCGCTGGCGCATGCCGTGGGAATAGGTCTTGTACTTCCGGTCCGCTGCATGGCCAAGATCGGCGATGTCGAGAACCTCGTCCAAGTTGGCGGCCGACATCGGCGCTCGTCCAGCTCGCCAGAACAGTTCAAGGTTCTCACGTCCCGAGAGGTGTGGCACGAAGCCAGGACCCTCCACCAGCACCCCGACGCGACCGAGCACGGCAGCCCCGGGTCTGATCACCTCGTCGAAGAGACAGACCCTGCCGGAAGTGGGTCGGATCAATCCGACGAGCATTCGCATTGTCGTGGTCTTGCCGGCTCCATTGGGGCCGAGCAACCCGAAGACACTGCCGCGTTCGACCGTGAGATCCAGATGGTCGACGGCCAGAACATCGCTGGCGTAGCGCTTGGTGAGGTCTTCGATAACTATCGGGTGGGTCGTCACCGCATTCCCTTGAGTTGACTCAGGTCGGGGCGAACACTGCCAGCGAGTGCAGAGGGGCCTGATCAGCAGCGATAGATGCGCTCCGCGTTCGCCGCAAAGAGCTTCGAGCGCGATGCATCGTCCAGGCCAGCTGTGACGGTACTGAACGCCTCGTACAGCTCATCAAAGGTGCCGTACATCGAGTCGACGGGGAAGTTGCTGGCGAACATGCAGCGGTCGACGCCAAACGCCTCGATGGCGTACTCGAGCCACGGGGCAAAGGCATCGGCACTCATGGACTCGAGCGGCATCGCCAAACCCGAGAGCTTGCAGGAGATGTTGTCGCCGAGATCGGCCAGAGCGGCGATGCCCTCCCGCCAGAGGGCCCGCTCCTCGTCCGAGCTCGAGCGGGGCCATCCGGTGTGCTCGACCACGACGACCAGATCGTCGAAGTCTGCGAGTCCCTCGGACGCCGCCCGGAGTTGATCGGTGTGCGTCATCAACTCGAACAGCAGGTTCCGTTCCTGCAGCGCACGAAGCACTCCGGCATCGGGAAGTGGCCCCTCGTACCGGCCCATGGGGCGGACCCCACGGAAGCGCGGTGCCGTCATCTGCCGATCGAGGAGCTCGACAGCCTCGGCCACCGTGTCCGCCGGAGGGATGCCGCCGATGATGGCGTCTGGGCCGCCCCTGGTCTTGGCGGTGGTATCGAGCTCGATGGTCTCGTCGACCGAGTGACGACCGGTCGCGGCCGCAACGTTGACGAACTTCTCGACGTTCCACCCCGACGCCTCCGAGTGATAGGTGTCGACATCGAACTGTCGGAACATCCGCGATGCGTCGGCGGTGGCCGGTGCCTGCGGGTGCGAGAGGTACGGATACCAGTCGGTCCGGGCGGGGTCCCAGATGTGCACGTGAGCATCCACGACGCGGGTGGGTCGTTCGGCCATCAGACCTCCGGTCTCGATGGTTGGCCGGTGGCAGCGATGATCTCGCGCAAGGTCCCGTCGAGCCAGTCCGGGAGCGCGGGACCGCCGTAGGTCAGGCTGCCGATCGGTCGGGGGTGGCTCCGGAGCCCGATCCACCCATCGCCGACCACCAGCTCTGCGCCGGCCAGCGCGCTCGCCTCGGCGTGGCTGAACAGGTGGGCGACGAGCTCACCTGCCGGTTGGCCGGCGACCTCCTCCGGCGCCTCGACGCTCGCAGCGAAGGCCGTGACCCGCCCCTCCGTGGCACCGGCGGCAACGCGCGCATGCTGGGCCGAAGCCTGGGCGCGACTGCGACCACCCGTCGTCGTGGCGTCGATGAGCGTCGCCAGCTGAACCGGGTGGCCGGCCGTCGCGGCGTAGTCGGCGGCCGCCCGCGCCCATCCGGCATCGGTGTGGATGTGGTCGACGATGCCGCCGTGCTCGGCGAGGACCCGCCCCCACCCCTCGCCGGGGTCTGCCGTCGATCGATCACCGGCAGGAGCGACGACGACGGCGTCGATCGGGCCGATCACGTCGACCGCAGCGTTCAGCGCGTCGGCTGCGGGGCCGAAGCCGCGGGCGGGCTCGATCTGATGGCACCGGATCGAGCGGGCCTCGAGCGCGGCGATCAGCGACTTGGACATGCCGGGCCGGTCGGAGACGACGAGACAGGACCGCGCCTGCGCCGGGGCGACCTCGGCAGGGGCCGGCTCGTCGAAGACCGATCCGAACCGCGAGTTGCTGCCGCCCGTGCTGGTCTGCCGGTTCTCGGCTTTGGCAAACGCACCGGGGATGACGACGTCGAGCAACCGGGCGAGGGAGACCACATGGTCGGTGCGCACCACTTCGATGAGACGGGGTTCGTCGATGACCGCCGCCTCGGCTCCATCGGCGAAGAGGACCTGGCCGCTGCACCAGTCCAATCCTTCACCGACGAGGTGGGCGCCGAACGGACCCAGGTCCTCGGGGCCTGCGACCGAGAGGAACGAGATCCCGCCACCGCCCGACTGGCCGGCCTTCCGGGCGCGCTCGAGGGCAGAGGCCATCATCCGGGTGGCTGCGATGGGCGACATGGCGTTGACGGTGACGCCCGACGGTGCCTGCCGACCAAGCTGCCAGGTGAGGGCGGCGACGGCCCGCTTGGCACAGCTGTACGCACCGGCATCGGCAGCCCGCCACCCCGAACCGGAGGTGACGCCGAGGATGCGGCCGTACCCGGCGGCGGCCATGAGCGGCAGCGCCGCAGTGAGCACGTTGAGGTAGCCCTCGAGGTGCACGGCGAGCACCGCCAGCCAGTCCTCCTCGGTTCCTTGCCCGAAGTAGGTCTGGCGCGTGATCCCGGCGACGTTGATGACGGCGTCGAGCCCCCCGTGCTCGTCTGCGAGCTCGGAGAACAAGGTCCGGACCGCCTCGCCGTCGGTCACCGATGCAGCAGAGGCCCGAGCCGAACCGCCCGCCGCCACGATGCGGTCAGCCGTGGTCTCCTCGGGCGATGGAAGCTGCGCTGACCCGTCGAGGGTCACCAGCGGGTCGAGTGTGACGACGAACCAGCCGCGACGGCCGAGCTCCTCGGCGACGCCCGCTCCGATCCCGCCCCCGCCGCCGGTCACGACGGCGACCCGCTGGCGAGCGCTCACGGTGCCCCTGTGCGGACCTCGAGGTCCAAGCCTTCCAGGGTGCCGTCGTCGAGCCACTGTTCGAGCAGCTCGCGGTAGCCGAACCAGTTGCCCAACCCACCGCCGTAGCTGCCACTGCGCGGGCTCATCGTTTCGGGGTGACCCTCGTTGTTGAGGCGCGAGGGCGTGCAGGCCGACATGATGGCGCTGGCGTCGACGTAGGAGCCGATGATCTTCTGGGTCCAGTCCTCCTCCGCCTCGGCGCTCACGTCGAAGACCTCCACCCCCTTCTGCTCGAGCAGTCCGACCGCGCGACCGATGAACTCGGCCCCGAGCACCGCCAGTTGGGTGTAGTTGACGGTCACCACCGCCTGCTGTCCCGGTGCCGGCATCACGAACATGTTGGGGAAGCCACGGCTCATCATCCCGAACAGGCTGGCCGCACCGTCGACCCACTTCTCGGCCAGGGTGACGCCGCCGCGACCGACGATGTCGTGGCCCACGCGACGGAAGATCGGGGTGAGCTCGGCTTCGAATCCGGTGCCGTAGATGATGCAGTCGACGCCGTACTGCCTCCCGTCGACGACCACGCCCCGCTCGGTGATCCGGTCGATCCCGCCGGGGCAGTCGATGGCCGTGACGCTGGGGTTGTTGATGGCCGGGAGGTACTCGTCGTGGAAACACGGGCGCTTGCACAGGTACTGGTAGTACGGCTTCAGGATCTCTGCCGTGGCCGGGTCTGCGACCAGCTCCTCGACCCGGCGTCGGTGCGCTTCCATGATCCGGTAGTCGATGTCCTCGATGCTGCGCATGTACTCCTCACGCGTCATGCCCTCGAAGCGTGGAGCGTTTCTGGTTGCGGCGTAGTCGTGCGTCCACCCGTCGTCCACGAGGTCGACCTCGACCGGCCGACCCATGATGATCGCCTGGAAGTTGTCCATGCGGTCCCGCTGCCAGCCGGGTTCGAAGTCATGGCCGAAGTCGGGATCGGTGGGCCGGTTGCCCCGCACACCGATGGCCGACGGCGTGCGCTGGAACACGTAGAGCTGATTCGCCGACTCGGCCAACGGCGGCACGCACTGGATGCCGCTGGCCCCGGTGCCGATGAGGGCGACGGTCTTGTCTGCCAAGCCGGTGAGGGGCTCACCAGGGCTTCCGCCGGTGTACTCGTAGTCCCAGCGGGCGGTGTGGAACGAATGTCCGGCGAAGTCCTCCATGCCCTGGATGGTGGGCAGTTTCATGAGGTTGAGGATCCCGACGGCCAGGACATACCACCGGCAGCCGACCTCGTCCCCGCGGTCGGTGTGGATCCGCCAGCGAGCCGCGTCTTCCTGCCACTCGGCCCGGGTCACCCCGGTGTGGAAGAGGGCGTCGTCCACAAGGTCGAACCGGCGTGCGATCGCGTCGAGATGGCCTCGGATCTCGTCGCCGAACGCGTAGCGATTGGTCGGGGTGTAGCCGAGCTCCTCGAGCATCGGCATGTAGATGTACGACTCGACGTCGCACATCACGCCCGGGTAGCGGTTCCAATACCAGGTGCCTCCGATCCCGCCCGCCTGGTCGATGATGCGGATCCGGTCGACGCCGGCCTCGCGGAGGCGGGCACCGGCGAGGAGCCCGGCGATCCCCCCACCCACGATCACCACGTCGACGTCGTCGGCGACCGGGTCGCGTTGGATCACCGGCGTGAAGGGATCCTCGCGGTACCGGGCGAAGTGCTCGTCGGTCTCGAGGTTACGGATATCGGCTCGGTGGGGGACCAGCCGCTTGTCGCGCTCGGCAAGGTACTTGGCGCGAACAGCCTCGGGGTCGTAGCTCCCTACCGTCGGCTCGGATCTCGGCATGTGCCAATCCTAGGGCAGCACCGATTCTCTGGCTCACACGTCTGGTTCTCGAGGCGATGACGAGCGTTCCGAACGCGAACCGGGCAGCGTTGCCGCGCTCCCGGTGACAGCACCGGTTCACTGCGAAGGGCGTCTCCCCGACCAGAGTTCGGAGAGGCGCGGGAGGACCTCCTCGGCCAGCGCGCCGAGTTGCAGGCGGACGTCGCCGCGGCTGATCCCGGGAAGGTGGACCCGGAGATTGAGGGCGTCAGCCCCGGTCTCGAGGCGGACGGCGTGGAGCCGCTCGGCGAGCTCGGAGGGGTCGGTGGTCGTGATGGTCTGGTCTGCGGCGGCCAGCCGGTTCCCCCCGGCATAACTCTCGTAGACCGCCCGCTGCCGCGCCACCGCCCAGGCTCGCGGCTCGCCCAACCACACCCTGCGGATCACGACCTTGGCTCCGATACCGTCGGCGGAGTCGTAGGCCTCGCAGATCGAGCGCACCCGTTCGACCGTCGACATGCCCTCGATCAGGATCCCGGCACCGCACTCGGCGGCCCGCCGTGCGGCGCCGGTCGAAACCGCCGCGCTGAGCACAGGGATCGGGAAGGTCGCACAGCGCTCCAGCGCGCGATCCCCTTGCAGGTCGCCGAGCTCCCGACCCTGCAGCATGGCGACGATCACCGCGAGCCGGGCCTTGAACAGGGGCACCGCGTCGTCGAAGGGAACCCCCATTGCCTCGAAGTCGAGCGGGAGCGCCCCGGCGGCCACACCGAGACCGACCCGGCCCGGGTGGCGGGCATCGAGCCAGGCGATCTCCTCGGCGACCTGTGCCGTGGGCCGGAGCGACAGGAGCAGTGGGCAGGGTGCGGCCCATCCCGAGCTGTTCTCCTCGAGGACGAACGAGGCCATCTGCAACGGGTTGGGGAGATAGCCGGCGAATCCGCCGTGGTGCTCGCTGGTCATCACGCCATCGAATCCGCCGGACAGGGCGAGCGCCGCCTGGTCGCAGAGCTCGCGCACGACACCGGGCGCGTCGAGCTCGTTGTGCGGGTACAGCCGGAGCGAGGCCGAGCCGGCGGCAAACGGCGCAGCGGAGCTCACGGCGGATCCGTCGACGGTGCCCCGCCCGGGCGGCCGATCGCCGAAGGGCTGAACGGAGACCAGGTCCCGGTCGACACGTGATTGCCGGCGTCCACGTCGAGGAGGACCCCGGTGATCGACCCGGCCTCGTCGGAGAGGAGGAACGCGACGGCGGCCGCGACGTCGTCGGCTTCCGTCATCCGTCCGAGGAGCAGGTTGGCTCCCGCCGCACGTCCGTCATCGGACTCCCACATCGAGCGGGTGGCTTCGGTCCGGGTGAGCCCCGGGCTCACCGCGTTGACCCGGACCCCACGCGCGCCGAGGTCGTTGGCGAGCGTCCGGGTCAGTGCGTTGAGTGCGGACTTGGCAGCCGCGTAGGCCGCCATCGACGGTGTCGTCTTCTTCGGTGAGCCACTCGAGATGTTGACGACCGAACCGCCGCCCTCAGCCAGTCCCCGCGCCATCGCCTGCTGGATGAGGGACACCGCCGGCCAGGTGTTGATGGCCACCGTGCCGAGGAAGTCCGAGCGGTCCATCGCAAGGGCCGAGCCGACGAAGGACGCAGCGCCGACGGCGTTGACGAGGAGGTCGATACGGCCGAACCGTTCGAGCGCGGTCTCGACCAGCAGGCCCGGCACGGAGTCCTCGTCTGCCGCCCCGGGGCAGGCGACCACGGCGAGCCCCTGGTCCTGCAGGGCACGTTCGGTGGCTCGCAGCCGGTCCTCGGAACGGGCATTGATGACCACGGACGCGCCCTCGAGGGCGAGGCGGCGGGCCGAGGCGGTGCCGATGCCCGGATCGGTCGACGCACCCGTCACGATGGCGACCTTCCCTTCGAACCGTCGTCCGAATGTGCGCTCGTCCACTGCCCTCCCCTGCGGCCTCTCCGTCACGGTGAACCTACTGGGGACGCGACCCGGGAGCGAGACCGGGGCCGGAGGGCACGATGCAACGCCCGGGCAGCGGCCGGCGAACGCCTGCAACCGGCTCGACGAGCGGAAGAGGCGGAAGCGTCAGACGATCGGCCCGGCGTTCTCTGCGTGGAGGAGTTTGAGCGGATTGCGCATGACCCACACCGCGGTCACCCGGTCGCCGTGGATGTCGAAGGAGACCACCGTGTCGGGCGCGCCATCGACGCGGAACAGGAACCCCGGGGCACCGTTGACGACGACCGGGTCGACGGTGTACCCCGCCAGGAGCCGCTTGGAGAGGCTGAGCAGGACCCGCCCCACCCGCACCGATCCGACGATGGGGCGGCGGGCAGCGGGCCGGTCATTCCCATCCGAGATGTAGGTCACCTCCGGGGCCAGCAGACCGACCAGGGAGGTGAGGTCCCCCGCCATCAAGGCGTCGACCATCCGCTCGACGACCGGATGGCGCCCCCCGGGGGCAATGGTCGGGTCGGCCGCCCGCAACCGGTGACGGGCGCGACTGGCGATCTGACGGCACGCCTCCGGCGAGCGCCCGACCGCTGCGGCGATCTCGGCAAACGGCACGTCGAAGACGTCGGCCAGCACGACCACCGCCCGCTCGACCGGGGCGAGTTCGTCGAGCATGGTGAGGAATGCGAGCGTGAGTGACTCGGACAGCTCGGTGATCTGCTCAGGTCCGGGCGTGGTGACCACAGGCTCGGGCAGCCACGGCCCGCGGTAGGTCTCCCTCCGCCTCGCCCTCTGCCGGACCCGGTCGATCGACAGCCGGGTGACGACGGTCGTGAGCCAGGCGGCCGGCGAGTCGATGCCGCCGATGCCGACCTGCTGGAGCCGGGCCCAGCTCTCCTGCACGATGTCGTCGGCATCGTTGAGGCTTCCGGTCATCCGGTAGGCGAGGCCACGCAACCGCGGCCGCTGCTCCTCGAAGAGCACCGCCGCGAGCTGCGCCGAATCGCCGTCGCTCATGACGGGGGTCACCGGCACCGCGCTGCTGCCGCCAGCCCCGCGTCGTGCCCGCTCTTGAGCGCGGCGTCGGCGATGAGGCCCTCTGGACCGATCCAGTCCCCTGCCAGGAACACCCCAGTGAGACCGGACGCGTCGATGCGGGGACGCCCGGACAGGCCGCCGTGCCCGGGGTCGGGAGACCCACCGCTGACCGTCATCGAGGCCAGGAACCGGCTGGCGCAGACATCCTGCTCGTCGACGCCCGCGAGCGCGACGAGCGAGTCGAGCTCGGGGCGGTCCTCGTCCGCCGATCGGGCGCCGTACCGCAACGCGGCCACCACCGCGGCCGGCGCGGGAACCTGCGCACCGGGGGGCGACTGCACGGTCACGTACATCGGCCGGTCGGCGTCGAGGACGTAGCCGGGTGTGGGGACCCGCCTGGTGACGACGTCGAGACAGGCCGCAGTCACCGGCTTCCCGACCGTCTCCCAGCGACGGCCGCCGAGGAGCGGCGACATCGCGTCGGGTGTCCCGGTGGCCACCACGGCCGAGCGGGCCCGTACCGTGGTCGACCCGGTCCGGAGCTCGACGCCACCGGCGACCGCGTCGATGGCGGTGACCGGGTCTCCGGTCCGCACCTCGACCAGCTCCTGCAGCCTCGTGTAGATGGCCGACCATCCCCCGTGGAGGTAGAGCACCCCACCGCGGACCGCGAGCTGCACCTGCCGCAGGGCCGCGTCGGCTGACAGCGCATGCAAATCGGACGCGTAGGTGCTGAGGCGCACCACGGCCCGGGCGATCGCATCCGCCCTCGCGCCGAGCTCCTGGCGATCCAGCCATGCCCCGATGGAGATGCCGGCGATGGTTGCCGGCCGCGTCGTCCCCATGCGGATCAGGACGCCGGTCAGCGCCACCTTCTCCCGTGCACCCAGGGCGGAGGTCCGGACGAGGGCGGACGGCCCGGTGGGCAGCGCGTGCAGCGCGCCGTCGAGGCGCACCCGGTACTGCGAGAGCGGCGGGGAGGACCCCGACGGGTCGACGCCGAGCGAGCGCAGGACGGACCGACCCGCCCCGCCCCGATAGAGGGCGTGGGCGCCCATGTTGAGTGCCGCGTCGCCGCGTCGGACCACCCGGGCCCTGCCCCCGACCTGGTGGGCCTCGAGCACGACTGCCGAACGACCCTGGGCAACCGCGGTCGCCCCGGCCGCAAGCCCGGCCAGTCCCGCTCCGACGACAGCGATGTCCACCACGTGATCAGTCATGCCACCTCTGACGTCCGGGGCACCGCGAGTGTGACACGACGACCCGGCGACGACGCCATCAACCGGGACGGGCCGTCGCGGGCCGGGCCGGTTCGCCCCGCAGTCGAGCACATAGAGTGCGGAGACCGGCGCACGAGGAGCGACCACAATGGGCAAGACCGTCATGATCACCGGGGCCGGGTCCGGCTTCGGCAAGGGAGCCGCACTGGCGCTGCTCGAGCGGGGCCATGGGGTCATCGCGACCACCGAGACGGACGCGCAGGCAGCCGCCCTCCGCGCCGAGGCTCCCGCGCTCACCGTCGAGAAGCTCGACATCACCGGTGACGACGTACGCAACGCCGCGCAATGGGATCTCGACGTCCTGATCGACAATGCCGGTGCCGGCCAGACCGGTCCGCTGGCCGACGTCCCCATCGACCGGGTTCGCCGGCTGTTCGACGTGAACGTCTTCGGCACCCTTGCGATCACCCAGGCGGTCCTGCCCCGGATGGTGGCCCGCGGGTCGGGCCGCGTCATCATCGTGTCGTCGATCGCCGGGGTCCTGTCGGGACCCGCCTTCGGCCCGTACTCGATGACCAAGCACGCGCTCGAGGCGATGGGCAAGGCGATGCGGGCCGAGCTCGCCGGCCAGGGGATCGACGTGACCCTGCTCAACCCGGGACCGTACGGAACCGGGTTCAACGACCGGATGGCCGACTCGATGTGGGAGTGGTTCGACGAGCACTCGCTCAACGCACCGGCCACGCCCCTGTTCGAGTCGATGCGGCAGTTCGTGACCGAAGGCCAGGGTGACCCGGCCGAGGTCGTGGCGAAGCTCGTCGAGCTCACTGAGGCCGATCAAACCGAGGTCAACAACTTCGTCCCGCCGGAGCTCCGCGAGCTGGCCGGCGGCTGATTCAGCCGGCGCGGACCGCGACCCCACCGGACTCGGTCAGCCCGTCCCGGTAGCGCACCTCGCGATGGCGCACCGAGGGCACCCGCGGACCTTCGAGCACACCCCCGGTGAGATTGAGCGGATCGGCGCCGGCGACGGTGACCTCGGCGCCCAGCGAGGGGTTCCTCCGCACATCGGACAGCAGGGCGGCCGCGTCCGGCGACGCGTACTGCTCGCCCGAGAGCCCGGCCACGAAGCGTCCTCCCAATACCTGGCCGCGGGCCTCGAGCCGCCGCAGGGCACGGATCACGTCGCGCCAGGGAACCCGGTAGGACTCGCGCCCCCAGAGCTCCCAGCACACGACGCCCCACCGCGCGAGCAGCTGCCATGCCACGGCCTCGGCCAGCTCCTCGGCGGGCGGTCCGCCGACCGCACTCCCGCCTGATCCGTCCGCGTCCGGCAACAGCGACCAGCGCCCTTCGCCGACCCCGGTGCCGACCGCTGCCGCGCCGGCGCCCGAGGCTCGCCAGGCGGGTGCGGGGGTGGCCGCGCCCCGACGTGGCGCGCGTCCGCGAGGACAGCAGGGACCGCACGGCCGAGTAGGCATCCGCGGTCACGAGGCCGCGGGCCACCAGATCCCAGAGGCCCTCGTCGGCATCGCCCCCGAGCCGACCGGTCGCCGGGGCCAGCTCGGACCGGAAGCAGGCACCGCGCTCGCGCAAGTGGGCCAGTACGTCGGCCGCTGCGCCGTGGACCGGCTCGCTCGGCCCTTCGCCGGTTCGCACGGCGGCCAGCATCCAGGGCATGTCCTCACGGGTCACGATGGCAAGGGGGGTGGCGGGCGACGGCGTTGCCGACCCCCGCCACGCGGCGGGGTCCGCTGCGGTGCCGTCACCGGTGGGGCCGGGCCCCGGACGCGGCGTCAGGCGTCCCCAGGTCACCTCGCCGGAGAGGCAGAGCTCGTCGAGCCAGCGCGGGTCGTAGCCGGACACCCGCGCCGCAAGCACCTGGCGCTCCCATTCGCCTGCGGCGACTTCGATGCCCTGGAGCTGCTCGATGACCGAGAGCAGGCCGGCTCTGCCTTCCGCCTGGGTCCCCGCGGCGACATGCTGCCAGCAGGCGAGGAAGCGGACCAGCTCGCTGATGGTGGCGGCCTCGACCCGACGTCGGCGCTGACTACGGCTCGCCCCGTGGAGCCGCACCAGCAAGTGGCGCGCGCACCAGCGCCCGTCGGGGAGGGCGATCGCCGATCCCGACGCCTCGAGACGTGCGAGCCCCGTACGGGCCCGGCCGACCGTGAGTGGCGCACCGCGCACCGATCCGGTCGGCAGTTCCGCCTCGGAGACCAGCTGCTCCACCGTGACCGGGCCGGCCACCTCGAGGTGGCCCCCGACGCACTCGGCCAGGGCGTCGTCGGCACCGACCATGGGGTCGGTCAGGGAGGCAACCAGCTCCTCGGCCCAGGCCCGCCGTTCGGTGGGGGCCCATGCGGACCCGACCGCGAGCACCCGCCCGTCCCGCTCGAGCTCGTCGAACCAGCCCTGCCATGCAGCCACCGGTCGGGCGAGCACGAGCGAGAGGAGCAGATCGTGCAGCTCGTCGGCGCTGCGCGGCCTCGGTCCGACCTGCTCGAGCACCTCGGCCGCCGCGGCGCGATCGAGTGGCCCGAGCTCGGCGGGATCGACGGGAAGGCCCGGTGGGAGCCCGGAGGGGCCGGAGGCGGCAAGCCCCCGGGGCACCGGCACCGCCCGGGTCCGCCGCTCCTCGAGCGGTGCCCCGTCGAGGAAGGTGAAGGGCTTGCCGGTGAGGATCCCGTGCGAGAGGGGGGAGGGCTCGACCGATTCGACGCAGTGCACCGCCACCCGGCCCGACTCGAGGCCCTCGAGCAGCGCCACCAGCCCGGCTGCGTCGAGGGGCTCGGTCAGACAGTCCTCGATCGTCTGGCGGACGAGGACGTGGTCGGGCACCCCGACCGGGCCCGGCGTGGCGTTCTCCTGGCAAGCGGCTAGTGCCGGCCAGGCCGCGGCCAACAGGTCCTCGGCCTCCATCCGCTGCAGGTGGATCGGACGCCGCTTGCCACCCCGCGACCGCGGCACGATCAGGGCGCGGGTGAGGTTCCACCGCCACCTCGCACCCAGCATCGGATGAGGCAGGACCGCCTGGGTGAGGACCTCCACCGCGGTCCCGCTCGCAAGCATGCGAGGGACGTCGGGGAGGGGGAAGCTGTGCTGCGGTCCGAGTGAGATGACCACGGTGTCGTCGTCGGCCGCGGCCTGGAGCTCGAAGTCGAACGAGACACAGAACCGCTTCCGGAGCGCGAGGCCGAGGGCCCGGTTGATCCGTCCGCCGTAGGGGGCGTGCACGATGAGCTGGGATCCCTCGACCTCGTCGAAGACCCGCTCGATGACCAAGCGGTCCCGGGTCGGGAGTGCACCCAGGGTGGCGAGTCCCGCGCCGAGGTACGCCGCCACCTGCGCGGCCACCGCTTCGGAGACGCCGGCCCGATCCCTGATGAGCGCCCTGGTTCCCTCGCCGTCGCCGGCCGCCAGGAGCGGTTCGACTGCAGCCCGGAGATCACTCACCTCCTCGGAGAGCTCGGCGGTGCGCGCCGGGGCTTCCCCCAACCAGAACGGGATGGTCGGCGGGAGATCCCCCGCATCGGACACCCGGACCACCCCGGTCTCGACCTTCTTGACCCGCCAGGAGTGGGTCCCGAGCAGGAAGATGTCACCGGCAGTGGCCTCGACAGCGAAGTCCTCGTGGACCGAGCCCACCGTGGTCCCCTCGGGATCCAGCACGACCCGGTACTCCCCTGTCTCGGGGATGGCGCCGCCGCTCGTGAGTGCAGCGAGGCGGGCGCCGCGCCGGGCACGCAGCCGCCCGTTGACGCCGTCGTGATGGAGGTGGGCGCCGCGCCGGCCGCGCCCGGTGGTGATGCCCCACGAGACCAGGTCGACCACCTCGTCGAAGACCTCGCGGGTCAACGCGCCGTACGGGGCTGCCCCACGCACCAGCTCGCACAGGGCGTCCACGTCGCACTCCTCGGCGGCCGCGACCTCGGCGACGAGCTGTTGGGCGAGGACATCCAACGGCGCAACCGGCGGGTGGAGCTCGTCGAGATGCCCGGCACGCACTCCGGCCAGGAGGGCGGTGCACTCGACCAGCTCGTCGCGGGTGAGTGGGTAGAGGCGGCCGGCAGGAGTTCCCTCCAACTGGTGGTTGGCCCGACCGACCCGTTGGAGGAAGGTGGCGATAGCCCGCGGAGAGCCGATCTGGCAGACCAACTCGACGGGTCCGACGTCGATCCCGAGCTCGAGGGAGGCGGTCGCCACGAGTGCACGCAGGTCCCCTGCCCGGAGGCGCTGCTCGACGATGCGGCGGCGCGCCGCGGAGAGACTCCCGTGGTGGGCGGCCACCTGCAGGGCCGCGTCGATCGGGTCGCCGTCGCGAGCCGGCCGCGGCCGGGCCCCATCGGGTGTGCCCAGCGTGTCCGGAGCATCGTCCGCAGCATCCTCGTCGGCCGCACCGAGCCGAATGGAGAGTTGGTGGGCGACGCGTTCGGCCATCTTGCGGGTGTTGACGAAGACGAGCGTGGTCCGGTGGTCGAGGACGTGGTCGGCGATCCGGTCGAGCACGTCGCCGAGCTGGCCCCCGCTGGCCACCGATTCGAGCTCGCTGTCCGGTAGCTCGATGGAGACGTCGAGGTCCCTGGCGTGGCCGCAGTCGACGATCGTGGTCGGGCGCGTCGAGGGATCGGAGCCCGAGAGGAGGCGGGCCACCACCGCCAGGGGACGCTGGGTGGCCGACAGCCCGATCCGCTGCACCTTGCCACCGTGGGCCGCGACCAGGTGGGTCAATCGCTCGAGGGTCAGGGCCAGGTGGGCCCCGCGCTTGTCGCGGGCCAGGGTGTGGACCTCGTCCACGATGAGCGTGTGGACACCGGTCAGGATCGCCCGCGACGAGGCCGCGGTGAGGAGGAGATAGAGCGACTCCGGGGTCGTGACGAGAAGGTCCGGCGGTGATCGGCGCATCGCCGCACGCTCGGCCGCGGGGGTGTCGCCGGTGCGCACGGCCACCGAGAGGTCCGGCGCCGGCAGCCCGAGGCGAGCAGCTTCCGCCGAGATGCCCGCGAGGGGAACCTCGAGGTTCTCCTGGACGTCGACTGCGAGGGCGCGCAGCGGCGAGACGTAGACCACGCCGGGACCCACCGGGCGGCTGGTCGCCGGATCGGCCGGGTCGTCGACGACGGGCAGCGGCAACCGACCCTCGGCCGTCACCGCATGGGCGCGGTACGCGGCGTCGATCGCCACCAGGAAGCCGGTCAGGGTCTTGCCGGTGCCGGTGGGCGACGCCACCAGGACGTCTCCCCCTCCTGGATCCGGGGCCAGGCCGAGCGCTGGGGCAGGGTCGGGCCGTCGGGGAATCGCCGGTGGAACCAGCTGGCGACCGCCGGATGGAACGTTCGGAGGATCGAGTCCGCCGGCAGGTCGTGGACGCAGGATGGGCGTTCGGCCCACTCCGCCTCTGACGCAGCAGGGCCCGCCGGGGGGGGCCCGGTCCCAGCCGGCTCGGCGCGCGCTGTGGTGACCACGAGTGCAGTCCACCCTAGAGGTGTGACGAGCCGCACCGCCCGGCCCACCCGGCGGCCCGCTGGAGGGTCACCTGGCTGCCGTCTCCTCCCGATCGACCCACGGGTCGGCCTGCCCGGCCCCTTCGGCTGCCCCTCGGGCTCTCGGCAATAGGGCTCTGAGCAGGGAGAAGAAGAAATTTGAGAAATTGTTCGAGAAATTGCTCAAGTTGGGGTCCGCAGGTGCCGATACGGGGAAGGTCAGCGGGGACGGAGCCCCGGATGGCTCCTCGCCACGATCGGCACGAGCACCCGCCGCGGCGAGAACCCGGCCACCGCGGCGGTGACCCGGTTGGCCGCACCCGGGACGACCACCGCGCGATTGCCGTCCAATCCCTTGATCGCCGCCCTGGCAACGTCGCCGGCCGACACCCACATGACCTTCGGCAGGGCAGACGTGTCGCCCTCCTCGAACCCAGCGGCTGCGGCGAACCCGGTCTCGACCGGGCCCGGGCAGAGGGCGGTCACCGTCACCCCGTGTGGACGCAGCTCCTCGCGGATCGCGTAGCTGTACGAGAGGACGAACGCCTTGGCCGCCGCGTACGCGGCCTGTCCGGGGATCGGTTGGAAGGCGGCGGTCGACGCCACGTTGAGCACGACACCGCTCCGACGCTCGACCATTCCGGGCAGGAAGAGCGAGCAGAGATGGGCGACCGCCTCGACATCGGTTCGTATCAGGGCCATCTCGCGCCCGGGGTCTGACCGGTGGACCGGGCCCACCGTCGAGAATCCGGCATTGTTGACGAGGACGTTGACGGCGAGGCCACGTCCCTCGATGACTCCGGGCAACGAGGCACGGTCCGCCTCGTCGGCGAGGTCGGCGACGATGACCTCCGCGCGCACGCCGTGGTTTGCTGCCAGGGCCTCGGCCAGGGATCGGAGCTTCGACTCGGACCGGGCCACCAGGGTCACCCCGAGGCCGCGGGCCGCCAGCAGTGCTGCGATCTCCTCGCCGATGCCGGACGACGCGCCGGTCACCAGACAGGTCCGATCCGGACGGGGGACGGGAATGCTGCTCATGGGACGGAGCGTAGGCGGGTCACCGGGAGCGCCGCAGCGGGACGCGCTCCGCGGTCAGCGTTGCGCTCAGACCTGGCCGAGCGTGCTGTAGACGGCGCGTGCCCGGTACCGGAGCGGGCGCTCGTCGAGCTCCTCCAGAAGATGCGCGACCCACCCCGACACGCGCGCCACGGTAAAGATCGTCTGTCCCGCATCCGGCGGGATCCCGGCCGCCCACACGACAGCGGCCAGTCCGAGGTCGACATTGGGAGGTGGGAGGTCGGCCGCGGCCGCGAGGTCCACGATCGAGTGGAGAAGTGCACGTTCGTCGGGCGTGGCCAGGGCGCAGAAGAGGCCGTCCAGCACGCCGAAGCGGGCGTCCCCGGACTCGTAGACCGGATGCCCGAACCCCGGGAGGAGATCGTGGTACCGGAGGGCGTCGGACACGGCCCGCTCCACCCCGACGGCGGCTGCTTCGGTGAGCAGGCCGTGGACCACCTGGCTCGCTCCCCCGTGCAGACGGCCACCGAGGGTGCCCAGCCCCGCGAGCACCACGTCGTACGTGTCCGCCCGGACAGACGCGGCCACCCGCGCCGCCACGGTGGAGGTGGCGAGTTCGTGATCGGCCAACAGGACCAGCGCTGCGTTGCAGGCCCGGACCAGCTCCTCGCTCGGGGAGGGACTGAGCCGCACCGCCAACCTCCCGGCGATCGAGTTCTCGACGACCCGCCCACCGTCCAGGATCAGGTGCGGCGGTGCATTGCCCCCGGACGCACCTGCTGGCACCTCGAGGGCCGCAACCATCGCCGCCACGATGCGGCGCGCCACCCGGACCACCGCACGCGGACGCAGGTCACCCCGGAGGGGATCGGTGCCGCCGGCCAGTACGACCGCCCACCGCAGGCGGTCCCCGGCGGCCAAGGCCGGAGTCGGCCCGAGTTCCGCCGTCTCCCAGCGGGCATCGGCATCCACGGCGTCTTGCTCTCCCCACAGTAGTCCGGCCACCTCCTCGTACGAGGCCGTCGTCGCCAGGTCGACCGCAGGGATCCCCCGGTAGAGCGGCCCGTGATCGGTGAGCTGGGTGATCGCGGTGGTGATGGTGGCCATCCGGGTCTCGACCGTCTTGCCACGACGGGACCGCCGCGCGAGACGCTCCACGTCGTCCACCGAGAAGAGGCTGTGCCTGCCGCCGGGTTCGGGATGCGAGGCGAGGAGGCCCCGGCTCACATAGGCGTAGAGGGTGGTCACCTTGACCCCGAGGCGGCGTGCGGCCTCGTCGCTGCGGAGCATCCGATCCATGGGAACCCTTCTCCTGCCTGTCGCCGCGCCGACGGTGCGGTCTCGGCCGGCCGCGGCACGACCCGCAACAGCTTGGACAAGCGCGGACATATTGACTTGATCAATATTTACAACCCCTGGTCGACCTGTCCACACTGGAGAAGGAGCACCAGCTCCAACCCACGCGCGTGGACCCCGGTCCGCCGACCATCAGGAGGGCCCCATGCCGACCGCCGTCCAGGAACTCATGTCCTCGCCGCCGGTCACCTGCCCGGCGGGCATCTCCCTCGCCGAGGCGACCACACTCATGAACGACCACCGCATCGGTTCGCTCGTGGTGACCGATGACGACCGGGTGGTCGGGATCCTGACCGAGCGCGATCTCCTGCGGGCCGCCGCCGGGCGCGCCGATCCGATCCACGAGGCGGTACACCGGTGGATGACCGCCGACCCCGACGTCCTCGGCCCGCGAGAGGAGGTCGGCGCCGCCTGGTCGGGTCTCACCCATCACCACTACCGGCATCTCCCGGTGGTCGACGGCGAAGACCTCGTCGGCGTGGTCTCGATCCGCGATCTGTTGACCGTGGCCCAGATCCGTCCCGCGGCCGAGCCGGGTGCGGAGGTGCCACGGGGGCTCGAGGGGGTGGTGGTCGCCGAGACCTCGGTGGGCGACGTCCGCGGTCGGGAGGGCTTCTACCACTACCGCCAGTACGCGGCCACCGAGCTCGCCGCCCATCGCTCGCTGGAGGACGTCTGGCAGCTCCTCTTCGACGGAGCCCTTCCCGACCGCGCGTCCTCGGTGAGGTTCGCCGAGGAGGTCGGCGCGCTGCGCGACCTCCCTCCCGGCCTGGCGTCGCTGCTACCGGAGATCGCACCGCTCGGGAGCGAGCTCGATGCGCTGCGGACCGCTGTCTCCCTCCTCGGGAGCGAGCTCGGGTGGGCGCCGAGCCACGACACCGGTCCCGAACAGCTGCGCGCCGAGGCCCTGCAGCTCTGCGCAGTGGTGCCGACCGTGCTGACCGGTGTGCACCGTCTCCGCCACGGTCTCGACCCGGTCCCGCCGCGGGGCGACCTCTCGTACGCCGCCAACTACCTCTGGATGCTGCAGGGCAGCGAGGCTCCTCCCTCCCACGTGCGAGCCATCGAGCAGTACCTGGTGCTGACCATCGACCACGGGTTCAACGCCTCGACCTTCACCGGACGGGTGATCACCTCCACCGGGGCCGACTTGGCCGCGGCCATCAGCGGCGCCATCGGCGCTCTCTCCGGTCCCCTCCACGGCGGTGCCCCGAGCCGGGCCCTCGACATGCTGGACAGCATCGGCACGCCCGATCGGGCGGAGGCCTGGATCCGCGCAGCGGTGGAACGCGGCGACCGGATCATGGGCTTCGGCCACCGCGTGTACAAGACCGACGATCCGCGTTCGCTGTTCCTGCGCGACGTGGCCCGTTCCCTCAGCGGCCCCCTGGTGGACTTCGCCGAGGAGGTCGAGCGGACTGCCGTCGAGGTGCTGGCCGACCTCAAGCCGGGCCGGCAGCTCTACACCAACGTCGAGTTCTTCGCCGGCGTGGTCATGCACACCTGTGGGATCCCCCGCGAGATGTTCACGCCGACCTTCGCCTCGAGCCGGACCATCGGCTGGGCCGCCCACGTCATGGAGCAGGCCGGCGACAACCGGCTCATCCGGCCGGCCGCTCGCTACAACGGACCACCCGCTCCCCAGCCGGTCCCCGCTCCCTGACCTCAGCGCGATGGGCCGAGGTGCCGGATCGGGCGCTCCTCGATGCCACGCAGGTGGAGGGCGCGTCGCGCGATCCGCCAACCGTCACCCGTCCGGCGGTACGTGTCCATGTACCGGAGGTACCAGATGGTGTCGGTACCAGCGTCCCCGCTACCTGTCGTCCCCGCGCCCGCCCCGAGGTGGTGGGCCACGCCGACGATCTCACCGGTCGCGGTGTCCCCGTGCACCTCGTAGCGCGCACCGCTGAGTCCGTGATGGGTCCGGTGGAACCGTGCGAGACCCGACGGGATCCGTTCGAGCGCGTCGTGTCCGGTCCGGCAGATGACCGGATCGGGCCCGCTCGATGCGTCAGGCACCCAGAGCTCTCCGTCGGGAAGGAAGAGCGCAGCGAACGCCACGCCGTCGAGCGCGTCGACTGCGGCGGCGTAGCCGGTCGAGAGCAGGCGCAATTCGTCCTCGTCCGCGGCATCCCGGCTGTCCTGTGCACCCCCGAGCCGATCCGGCTCAGCCACCGGGGGACGACCGCAGGGCGAACCGGTCGGAGAAACCGGACAGCTCCTCGCGGATGCTGTCGAGGTCTGCGTTCATCGACGTGGAGAGGAGCATGCGGTCGACGCCCGCGGCCGACGCCGAGTCCACCTCCTCCTCGGTCAGGGTCGGCAGGTAGCCGGACACCGAGAGCTCGATCGATTCGGGATCCCGCCCGGCCGCCTCGGCCGCATCGCGCATCTGGCCGACGCGGATCGTGAGCTCGGCGGGCGCGAGCCCGAGGGGCTGAAAGCCGTCGCCGAGCCGGCCGGCCCGCCGTGCCGCGGCCGCGCTGTGACCCCCGATATGGAGTGGCACGCCGCCGGGTCGCACGGGCTTCGGAAAGGAGTGGGCGTGGCAGAAGGAGACGAACGCGCCGTCGAAGGCGGCGCCCTCCTCGCCCGAATCGGCCCAGAGGGCCCGCATGGCCTCGATGGTCTCGTCGGTACGTCGTCCCCTGGTTCGGGGGTCGGCCCCGGTGGCAGACAACTCCTCCTCCATCCAGCCCACCCCGAGGCACATCCGCACCCGGCCCTTCGAGAGTACGTCGACCGTGGCGATCCGCTTGGCCAGGACCACCGCCTGGTGGTTCGGGACCACGAGGACGCCGGTGGCGAGGGTGATCCGCGACGTCACCGCCGCCAGGAAGGCCATCAGGTCGAGCGGGTCGGGGATGCGGCAGTCGTCGGGCAGCGGCATCCGTCCCGACGAGGCGTAGGGGTAGGTGCTCGTGTAGTCCGAGATGACCACGGCGTGCTCGACGAACACCAGCGACTCGAACCCGCTCGCCTCGGCGTGCCGGGCGAACCCGGTCATCCACTCCGGGTCGGCGGTCACTCCCGTGCGGACGGGCGGGATGATGCCGAACTCCATGGGTGCTCCTTCGTCCTGCGTCGCCCGGCGGTCCGGCGCCGAGCGTACGCAGGCCCATCGCCGACCGCCAGCGAGCAACTGCGGGCGTCGTCGAGCTCCGCGCACCAACGAGGACACCTCCCGGCGATGCTCCCGATGCCCGCCGGCGGATCGGTAGCCTGGAACCGTCCCCACGTGCCCCGACCAAGGGGACGAGACGACCCCGACGTGGGGCTGCGGGGACGACGGGACACTCCCATGAGCAGACACGGCGCACAGTCATCCGGAGACCACGGGGAATCCGATCCGGCGTCCGCGCCCCCGGCGGCTCCCGACCCCCGGGTGAGCCGCCGGCGATTCCTGGCCTGGTCGGCGGCGGGAGGTGCTGCAGCAGCCGTCGCACTCGGTGCGGCTGATGCGGCCGGTGCGTTCGACGGGACCGTGGCCCCGCCGCGTCGTCCGGAGCATCCGAGGGTGCATCCTCGCTCGAAGACCGCCCAGCCGCTTTCCCACAGTGTCACCGTGATCGACGGGGTGACCCTGCCGACCTCGCCCGCGATCGTCGCAGAGAACGCGCTGACCGGGCACGCCTGGTGGGTCACCACCCCCCAGCAGGCAGGAGACGTGGAGGGGTACGCCGATGCGGTGAGCGCAGTGTCCGGCAACCCGGTCACCCTCTACGTGAGCACCAAGGCCGCCACCTTCCATGTCGAGGCCTACCGGATGGGCTACTACCAGGGGATCGGCGCACGACTGGTGTGGACATCCGACGAGATCCCCGGCGTCCGGCAGCCGCTGCCCGCCCTCCTCTCGCCGACCAACACGATCGAGTGCGACTGGTCCCCCTCGCTGACCCTGACCGTCGACGACGACTGGCCTCCGGGTGCCTACCTGCTCAAGCTCGTCGGGGCGACCGGCGAACAGGGGTTCATCCCCCTCTGTGTGCGGGACGACAGCTCCCGGGCCGCGATCGTCATCCAGCACTCTGTGACCACCTGGCAGGCGTACAACCGGTGGGGTGGGTACTCCCTGTACTACGGCAACAACGCGGGGCGCTCTCCTTCACCCACGCGCCGGCGGAGGGGACCTACGCCAACCGGGCGCGGATCGTCTCGTTCGACCGGCCCTACGACCACGACTGGGCATCGGGTGCTGCCGACTTCGTCGGCAACGAGCTGCCGGTGGTCTTCCACGCCGAGCGGCTGGGGCTCGACGTGACCTACTGGACCGACGTCGACCTCCACGCCCGGCCCGATCTCCTGGTCAACCACCTCGCCCTGGTGAGCCTCGGACACGACGAGTACTGGTCGGCCCCAATGCGCGACGCAGCAGTGTCCGGGGTGGCGGGCGGCCTCAACATGGCCTTCCTCGGAGCCAACGCCTGTTACCGGCAGATCCGGTTCGAGCCCTCGCGGCTCGGGCCCGACCGCCACCAGATCTGTTACAAGTCGGCAGCAGAGGACCCGATCACGGGACACGACGACGCGCTGGTGACCGTCAACTGGGCCGACTCACCGGTCTCCAAACCCGAGTCCGAGCTCATCGGGAGCACATACCAGGACGTCGGCGCCAACGCCGACATGGTCATCGCCGATCCGACCGCATGGGCGCTGGCCGGCACGGGCCTGAGCGTCGGCCAACACCTCCCCAAGGTGGTGGAGGGCGAGTTCGACCGCTACCAGCCCGACGGACCGGGTCCGGCGGAGGTGGACGTCATCGCCCACTCGATCGTCGCCAACCGCCGCGACAACTACTCGGACGTGACCTGGTACACGGCGACCGCCGGCGGTGGCGTGTTCGCCACCGGCAACGCCAGCTGGATCGGCCAGATGTCGGACGCACCCCTCATTCCGCCCAACGTGCTCCCTTCCGCCGTGCCCGGGGTGACCGAGGCCCTGTTGCGGATCATGGTGAACGTGTACGCCGTCATCGGGATGGGGCCTGCCAGCATCACCCACCCCTCGTCGGGGACGTGGCGGGCGGCCTACCCCGCGGGGTCGGTCTCCGCCCTCGCCGCCGCGTCCGACACGACGGCCTGAGCCTCGCTCAGGTCACTCGCTGATCGTGATCGGCTGATCGTCGAGCGAGAGGTCCGAGCGGGCCGGGAGGTCGCCCCCGACCGCGTCGATCGCGTTCTGCGCGTCGACTGCGTGTTCCGCGTTCTGGGCGGCGAGGTGCTCGCGGATCCGTTCGTCGATCTCGGCCATCAGCTGGGGGCTCTCGGTGAGGAAGGTCTTCACGTTCTCGCGCCCCTGGCCGAGCTGCTCACCCTCGTAGGTGAACCAGGCACCGGACTTCTTGATGAAGCCGAGCTCCACGCCCACATCGAGCAACGATCCCTCGCGGCTGATGCCCCGTCCGAAGGTGATGTCGAACTCCGCCTGCTTGAACGGCGGCGAGCACTTGTTCTTGACCACCTTGACCCGGGTCCGGTTGCCGACCTGGTCGGCACCGTCCTTGATGGTCTCGATGCGCCGGATGTCGAGGCGGATCGACGAGTAGAACTTGAGGGCACGGCCTCCCGGGGTGACCTCGGGCGAGCCGTACATGACACCGATCTTCTCGCGCAGCTGGTTGATGAAGATGGCGATGGTCCGCGACTTGGACAGGGTCCCGGTCAACTTGCGTAGCGCCTGGGACATCAGCCGGGCCTGAAGGCCCACGTGGGAGTCGCCCATCTCGCCCTCGATCTCGGCGCGGGGGGTGAGGGCCGCCACCGAGTCGATGACCAGGACGTCGAGCGCGCCCGAACGGATCAGCATGTCGGAGATCTCGAGCGCCTGCTCACCGGTGTCCGGCTGGGAGATCAGCAGGTCGTCGATGTTGACGCCGATCGCCTTGGCGTAGACGGGATCCATCGCGTGCTCGGCGTCGACGTAGGCGCAGATGCCTCCGTTGCGCTGGGCCTCGGCCACCACGTGCATGGCCAGCGTCGACTTCCCCGAGGACTCGGGGCCGAAGATCTCGACGATGCGGCCACGGGGGAGGCCGCCGATCCCGAGCGCCAGGTCGAGGGCGAGCGCCCCGGTGGGGACGGCCTCGATGTTCATGTGGAGGTTCTCGCCCATCCGCATGATCGATCCCTTGCCGAACTGCTTCTCGATCTGTCCCAGGGCCATGTCGAGTGCCTTGTCACGTTCCATGTCTGCTCTTCTTCTCCTCGCTGCTGTCGCTCTCTTGACCTGGCCGACCCTACGGAGGGGGTGTGACGCACCATGGGCCCCCGGCGGTGCCCGCGCTGTGACTGCGTCCCTCTGCTGTCCGGACCGTCTGTCCTGGATTGCGCTACGGCACGGCCACTCTAGACCCGAACGCACGTTCGATGGCGGATGCCCGGCCACGGCACGAACCGGTCAGGTGGGGTCCGACCGCACGCCGTCCGCAGGCACTAGCGTCGCCCCGATGCCCGACGACATCGAGCCGCCGGCGGGACCCTCGGACGGCCCCGCCGGAGCGACACCCGGTACCCCGGCGGGCGCACGGCCGGGTGCCGACGGGCTGCCGACGGCCCCCGCCGTTCTCTCCCGCCGTGAGCTCCGCAGGGAGAAGACCCGTACCTCCCGCACCTGGCGCTACGTCCTGGGCGGGGTGACGGTCGCACTCATCGGCATGGTCATCGGACTGCTCGTGACGCGGGGCGATCCGAACGCGGCACCAGCGGTGACCACCACCTCCACGACGGCACGCACGGCCCCGGTGGTCCCCTGCCCGTTGACCGGCGCCCCTGCCCCCGGGGGCGTCGTCCCGGCCCGCCCGGCCCTCGCCGTCAAGATCGGCAACTATTCCGGCGACCGCCCGTCGGCCGGGCTCAACCAGGCCGACGTCGTCTTCGAGGAGCCGGTCGAGGGGGCCTACACCCGCCTGGTGGCCGTGTTCCAGTGCCAGGGGGCCTCGCTCGTCGGTGACATGCGCTCGGCCCGTGAGCCGGACGTCGCGATCCTGTCCCAGCTCTCGAACCCGCTGTTCTTCCATGCGGGCGGCATCGACCCGATCCTCAACCTCCTGGCCGACGCTCCGATCCAGGACCAGAACGCCCTTGCCGGCGCGAGCCCGGTGGTCATCCACCCGCCGGGGCGGTACGCGCCCTACAGCACCTTCATGTCGACCTCGTCCGGGTGGGCACTCGCCTCCTCGGACAAGGCGCCGCCGGCGCCCATCTTCGCCTATTCCGCCGCCCCGTCTGCCGGATCGGTACCAGGCTCCGGGATCGGCGCCCACATCCCGTTCTCCTCGGACGCCGACGTCACCTGGACCTGGGACGCGTCCCAGTCGGACTACCTGCGCTCCTATTCGGGGGAGCCGAACAGGCTCGTCGACGGCACCCAGGTCGCGACCCACAATGTCGTCATCATGTCCGTCGTCACTTACTACGGACCCTGGATCGAGAACAGCCAGGGCGCCCACGAGGTCGA
The DNA here is from genome assembly GCA_963725275.1 of uncultured Acidimicrobiaceae bacterium. Lineage (GTDB taxonomy): Bacteria > Actinomycetota > Acidimicrobiia > Acidimicrobiales > RAAP-2 > Bog-756. The sequence goes on from CAVRXS010000003.1 coordinate 198,805, forward strand.
CGTCACCGCCACAGGGTCCGGGCCCCTGGTCGTGCTGCGCAACGGGATGGCCATCACCGGGACCTGGAGCCGTTCCGACCCCACCCACCCTGCCACCCTCACCGCCTCCGACGGGCAGCCGATCACCCTCCAACCCGGCGCGACCTGGGAGGAGCTGGTTCCCGACGCCATTCCGGTCACCACGATGGCCGCCCCGCCGCCTGCTCCGGCCGGGTCGGCCGCCGGATCGTCGGCCGGACGGCACTCCACGACCACCCGACCCTGACGATCTGCAACTGTCGGGCGCGCCGCTCCACGCCTGCGGCGACCCGATGCTCAGGTCTCCGGAGTGCTCGTGCCAACCCAGCGGCGCAGCAGGTCGAGGGCGGCGATGGTCGCGTAGTCCCGCACCCGGGCGCGGTCTCCCGGCACGTTGAACCGGACCGCTTCGGTCGCGCGTCCCGGATACGCGAAGCCGACGAACACGGTCCCTGGGGCCTCGCCGTCCTGCTCCGTTGGCCCGGCCACCCCGGTGATGGACAGGCCGACGTCGGCACCCAGCACCCGGCGGGCGCCCTCGGCCATGGCAGAGGCAGCCCGCTCGCTGACCACAGGGCCTTCGGGCACGCCGAGGACCTCGACCTTGACCTCGGAGGCATAGCTGACGATCGAGCCGCGGAACCACGCACTCGCGCCCGGCACGTTGACCAGCCGGGACGCGGCGAGCCCCCCGGTGAGCGACTCGGCCAGGCCGAGGGTGAGCCCATGGGTCCCGAGGGCCCGTGCCACCGCATCCTCGATCGCATCGTCGTCGATGCCGAAGACGACGTCTCCGGCGGCGTCGTGCAGGATCGAGCGGATCGCCGACTCGTGCCGGTCGAGCAGTGCCGCCGCGCTCGCCTCGCTGTCGGACCGTACCGTGAGCCGCACCTTGATTCCCTCGATACCGCTGGCGAGGAAGGCAACGGTGGCGCCGTCCGTCGCAGGCGCGCTCTCCCCGGTCTCACCAAGACCCTCGGGGCCATCGGAGGCGGGCGGGAGGCCGTCGAGCTGTCCGATGTAGCCGGCAAGGGTTTCGCCCAGGCCCGACTCGCTCATCCCCCACGTGCGGATGACCCGGCTCGCGATGACGCCGGACGACTCGCCGCGTTCCGCCATCCGGCGGCCGAGGTCGGCAGCGATGGCCCGCTCGAACATGTCCGACATCTCGTATGGCACACCCGGTACCGCGTAGACGACCTTGTGGCCGACAGGGCAGATCAGGCCGGGTGCGGTCCCCATGGTCTGCGGGATGACGGTCGCCCCCCGGGGCACGTCGGCCTGGCGCAGGTTCGATTCCGACATCTCTCTCCCGCGACTTGCAAAGAAGGCCCGGATCAGTTCGACCACCGACTCGTCCCGCGCCAGGGGGACGTTCATCACCTCGGCGATCGCGTCGCGGGTGATGTCGTCATGGGTCGGACCGAGCCCCCCGCAGACGATCACGCCGTCACTGCGGGCGAGCGCGGTGCGGAGCGCGAGCACGATCCGGTCGTGATTGTCCCCGACCGCCTGGTGGAACTGCGAGGTCGCTCCGATGGCCGCGAGGTGCTCGCCGAGCCATTGCGAGTTGGTGTCGGCAATCTGCCCGAGGAGCAGTTCGGTGCCCACCGCCACGATCTCGACGCGCACGGGTCGCTCAGTCGGTCGCGCCGGGAGCGTCGAGCAACCCCGGGCGGTGTCCGTCGTGGATGCTCCCGGTCTGCTCCCGGGCCGAGCGGCGGCCGTCCAGCAGGTACTGCACACCGGTGAAGAGTGTCATCGCCGTCGCCACCCAGATGGCGGCGTCGAGGAGGTCGGTGTGGCCGGCCAGCGGTGGGGCCAGGCACATCCCGATGGCGAGGTCCTGCAGCAGCGTCTTGAGCTTGGCCGAGTTGCGGGCCGGGATGGAGACGCCGTGCCGGCCGACGACCGAGCGGTAGATGCTCATGGCGATCTCGCGTACGGCGATCAGGACCACCGGGACCCACCAGACGATCCCCTTGGCCACGAGAGCGAACAGGGCGCCGAGGACCGCCACCTTGTCGGCCAAGGGATCGAGGAAGGCCCCCGAGCGGGTGGTTCCCTGGCGCCGTGCCAGCCAGCCGTCGATGCCGTCGGACATCGCGAGCACCCCCCCGAATGCGAACGTGAACCACCTGGCTCCCCAGAGCATGATCAGGATGATGAGCACCGGGGTTGCCAGCAGGCGGATCAGGGTGATCCCGTTCGCCGGGGTCAGCAGGGCCGAGGGCCCAAAGGTGGCGGCGGGAGCGATCGTCCCCGACGTAGTGCCGGCGGGCAGGCCCGGGGTGATGGCGCCGCTGTTCATCGTCCGCTCCTCGCTGCGACCGCGGCCGGCTCGGCCACGAGGTCGGGCCCGTCCGCGCCACGCACGACGACCTCGGCGAATCTCCCGACCTCCAGATCGCGGGGCACGGCGACGATGCCGTCGATCTCCGGGGCCTCCCGGTACGACCGGGCCTCACCAGGGGCGTCCACCAGCACCTCGATCGTCGACCCGATGAGCTCTTCGCGCTTGGCCGCGGTGATCGCGTCCTGGAGCTCGGAGCATTCCCGGATCCGCTCGGTGACCAGCTCCCCGGCGATCTGGTCGTCGAGGTCGGCGGCGTAGGTGCCCGACTCGTTGCTGAACGGGAAGAATCCGACCCAGTCGAGCCGGGCTTCCTCGATCCAGGACAGGAGCTGGTCGTGGTCCCGTTCGGTCTCCCCCGGATAGCCCACGATGAACGACGATCGAAAAGCCGCCGCCGGCTCGGCCGCCCTGATCGATCGGATCCGTTCGAGGAACCGCTCTCCCTCGCCCCAACGCCGCATCCGGGCGAGGAGCGGCCGGGACACGTGCTGCAGCGAGAGGTCGAAGTAGGGCACACCCGTGGCCAGCACCGCCTCGACCAGCAGGTCATCGAGCGTGGACGGATAGAGGTAGAGGAGGCGGGTCCATCGGACCCGCCTGGAGACCGCCGCCACGAGGTCGACGAGGGGCCGTCGCCCGCCAGGAGCCGGTCCGTCGAGCCGGGATCGGGACCGACCGGTCGAGCGGTCGAGCGCGAAGGAGGAGAGGTCCTGGGCCACGAGCACGACCTCGGACAGCGTGCCGTCGGTTGCGCCCAGCTGGTCGACTTCGGCCAGGATCGACTTGACGGTCCGCGAGCGCTGTTTGCCGCGGAAGGACGGGATCGCGCAGAAGCCGCAGTTCCGGTCGCACCCCTCAGCGATCTTGATATACGACCACGGCCTCGCCGACGCCGGCCGGGGGAGGTTCAAGAGATCGAACGAAGGAAGAGCGGTGGTCGCCCCGTCGTCCGTTCCGCCCGCTGGGGTGCGTCTGCCGAGTACCACCGGGGTCCTCCCCTGGGGTGACGCGGGCGCTGGCGGTGCGGTGCTTCCTCCCCGTCCGGCAGACAGCGGCATGCCGAACGGCGCGACCAGGTCGACCTCGGGGAGGGCCTGGGCCAGCTCGTCGCCGTACCGCTCGGCCATGCAGCCGGTCACGACCAACCGCGCCCCGGCCTGCCGGGCGTCGGCCAGCGACAGCACGGTCTCGATCGACTCCTGGCGGGCCGCCTCGATGAAGGCGCAGGTGTTGACCACCACGAGGTCCGCCGACTCGGGGGAATCCGCCGCCTCGAAGCCGTCCACGGTGAGCGTCCCGACGAGCTTGTCCGAATCGACCTGGTTCTTCGGGCAGCCCAACGTCTCGATCCAGTACCGCTCGGCCACCAGGACAATCTACTGGCGGGACGACCCCGCCCGATGATCACGCAGTGGTCGAACGCCCGGTGGCGTCGGGATCCATGCGGTGGTGGGAGCCAAGAGGTCTGTGCCCGGCCCGGGCTCCGTCGCAAGGAAGGAGCCCGGGCCGGAACGAGCGGAGAGGGAGGGATTTGAACCCTCGGACCCAGTTACCCAGGTCAACTCATTAGCAGTGAGTCCGATTCGGCCGCTCTCGCACCTCTCCTTACCTGTTCAGAGCCTACTTTCTCCTACTTGGTCCCAAGCGTCTCTGTGTGCTCCATTGATCGATTCTCGCCCTGAGTCGAGTTGCATTCAAATCGACCGCCCAGCCCCCCAGAACCACCAGCCAGTTGCTCCGCTGTTCGGAGCCTCTGGTGGACCTGAATAAGGCATGGGTAGGTGCAATGCTCAGGTTCCTCAACATTCCGTTACCCCATGTCAAGTGAACGGAGCACGAATCACGCCTTCTGAGTCATTGTCAATAGTTGTGGATGAGATTTCTGAATCAGGCAGCGACGGACCCGTTTGTGCTGTCGACGTCGGTCGTGGATTCACTCCTTTCGCGTAGCTTGCCGTCGATGAAGGTGGCACCCGCCCGGACCAGCGGGACGAGCTCGTGGCCGTTGATCCGCCGCCACCGATCCTGGGCTGCGTCGAGCAGCTTGTAGGCCATGGCGAGGCCCGCCTTGCGCGAGTCGGCACCGCGGGTGACCTTGGTTCTGAGTCGCACCGTCGAGAAGGTGGACTCGATGGGATTGGTGGTCCGCAGGTGGATCCAGTGCTCGATTGGGAAGTCGTAGAACGCGAGCAGCACGTCGAGCTGGCCGGTGATCTTGCGCACCGCTTTCTCGAAGTCGCCGAACTCGTCTGCGTAGGCCTTGACCGCTTCGAGGGCGGCTGTGCGTGATGGTGCCGAGTAGATCTTGGCGATGGCGTCCTTGGCCTGGGTGTGCAGGCGCCTGGGCACCGCGTCGAGGCAATTGGGGGTGACATGGACCCAGCAACGCTGCTCGCGGGTGGTCGGGAAGACATCGCGGAGTGCGGCCCAGAACCCGAGCGCCCCGTCGCCCACCGCGAGCACCGGGGCGGACATCCCGCGATCCTTCAGCCCCCGGAGCACCTCGGCCCAGCTGTCGGTCGACTCGCGATAGCCGTCGGCGAGCGCCACCAGTTCCTTCGTCCCATCAGGGCGAACGCCCACGATCACCAGGCAGCAGAGACGGTCCTCTTCCAGGCGGATGTTGAAGTGCACCCCGTCCGCCCACAAGTACACGTAGTCGACATCGGAGAGATCACGGGTGGACCAGTCCCGGTGCTCCTCCTGCCACGCCTCGGTGAGCCGGTTGACCGTCGAGGCTGATAGCCCCGCCTCGGAACCGAAGAACTCGCCGAGCGCGGGTGCGAAGTCACCGGTCGAGAGCCCTCGCAGGTACAGGATCGGCAGGACCTCGGTGACCTTCGGGGACTTGCGCATGTAGGCGGGCAGGATGGCCGAGGAGAAGCGCTCGCCGTCGCGGCGGTCGTCGACCCTCGGGGCCTTCACCTCGACCACGCCGGCGCCAGTCGTCACCTCCCGGGCCCGGGCGAACCCGTTGCCCACCACCCGGCGGTGCCCGGCAGCATCGAGCTCTGAGGCATGCTCGTCGAGGTAGGCCTGGCGCTCAGCCAGCAGGGCGATGGCCAGCATCTCGTTGGCAGCGACCCGGCACAGCTCGTCGAGGTCGATGACCAGGGCCTCGGGGTCGTCCACCGCGTTCGCGGCCGCATCATGGACTAGGTTCAACATTGGCGTATCCCTCCCCGCCGGTCTCAGCCAGCGGACTCGTTGTTTGCTCAACTTGGAGGGTACGTCGCGCCCTTCAGGAGATCGCGCATCCACAACTTCTGGTTATAACTCACGCCTTCTGGCGGTGAGCTCCTAGTTCAGAGGCAAGTCGATTGATCGCATCGTCCGCTGATCGATTAGGTCGCGAGCTATGCGCAGGGCGCTCTCGCGTACCAGGTCGATCTCCACATCAGTCCATCCCGCATCTGACAGCAAGACCAGATGCAGAGCACGCGTGGGTCACCGGAAGCTTTGGGAGAGTCTCCGTGTTGCACATGAGGTGATTCCTCTATCCGTCCTCGACCTCGCCACCGTGGCAACAGGATCAACCCCGGCCCAAGCCCTGCGGGAGACGGTGGAGGTCTCTGCGGAGGTGGAGCGACTCGGCTACCACCGATTGTGGGTGGCGGAGCATCACGGGATGCCTGCCGTGGCCAGCTCGGCGCCCGCCGTTCTGATCGCACACCTGGCGAATGCCACCACCACGCTCCGTGTCGGCTCGGGCGGCGTGATGCTGCCCAACCACCCCCCACTCGTGGTGGCAGAACAGTTCGGGACGCTGGAGGCGCTGCACCCGGGGAGGATCGACCTCGGACTGGGACGTGCTCCCGGGACCGACCAGGTGACGGTCCGGGCGCTTCGGCGCACGCCCGAAATGCATGCGGACACGTTTCCCGATGATGTGGTGGAGCTGATCAACTATCTCCTGCCCGGTGAGGGCCCGCCAAGCCACCCATCGGCGAATCCCGGCCGGGGCTACCTCCCCGAAGTGTGGCTCCTCGGTTCGTCCCTCTTCAGCGCGCAACTGGCGGGGCTCCTCGGACTTCCGTTCTCGTTCGCCTACCACTTTGCGCCCAAGCTGCTCGACGCCGCCCTGACCGCCTACCGGTCCAACTTCCGCCCCTCGGTGCTGCACGCCGAGCCCAGAGTCATGGTGGCCGTGTCCGTGCTTTGCGCGCCGAGCGAGACGGAAGCCCAGTGGCTCTCGGGCTCGACCGCGCTCAGCATCCTGCAGCTGCGATCGGGCCGCCTGGGCCCGCTGCCCTCACCGGATGAGGCTGCGGACTACCGATTCACCGTCGCCGAGAAGTCAATCGTCGACGAGGCCATGTCGACGCATCTGATCGGTGATCCGGACACCGTCACCGAGGGCCTACGGGACCTGCAGCGCCGCACCGGGGCGGACGAGATCATGCTCTCGACCCGGTCCCACTCCTACGAGGCCCGGGTGCGGTCCCTGTCTCTGATCGCCCAGAGCTGGGGGACGGTCACGTCCGCGTCGGGCGGCCGCGACGGCCGTCGGGGGGCCGGCCCCGGAGCGGCATCCCAAGTGGCCCCGCACTGAACGCGGAGCCGCGCGCTCTAGCCGCACAGTGCCCGAGGCGAAGGCGGTGGCGACCGTGGAAAACTCGCACGTGGTCTGCCCGGCCTTGAGGTGTTCCCCAACTTTCGACGCTATCGCCTCAGGTCCCTGAGCCATGGGCCATCCTCCGCCACCATCCCATCGATTCGGAGGTTGGACAGCATTCAGTTAACCCATGTCTCGTTGCTGACGCGCTAGGGGCGACCGCGAGGCTTGAACTCGCAGTTCAAGACCCAATAAGCCAGGTCTGCATGGCTCCACTGGCTCGGTCAACCGCCGGGCCTTGTAGCGACGCGGGCTCTTTAGATCGGCGATCCACCGATCTCCCTCGTCTCGAACGAATCCCGGATGGCACCTGGTGACTGCGTCGCTCGGCCAGGTCGACTGGAGCTCTCGTCTCACCGGGCCACCGCAATGCTGCGCCGGGCGGGCGCCGCGCTGGCACCACATAATCGACATGTCGGGAGCGAGCATTCGCCGGATTCTTCTCATTCTCTTCGCTGAGCGACACCAGGCCGTGCATACACGAGCAGTGGATGGCGTTGTCCGGATTTCGGACTGATCCTGCAAGGAATCAATGATCGTTCTGCTAGGAGGTCAATGGTGGCAAAGAAGTCTGAGGTTCACGTTCGTCGGGTCTACGACGCACCCGCACGAACGGACGGCAGGCGGGTGCTGGTCGACCGGCTCTGGCCGCGAGGGCTCACCAAGGAAGAAGCCGATCTGGACGAATGGTGCAAGGAGGTCGCTCCGTCGACGGAGTTGCGCAAGTGGTACAGCCACGATCCGGCACGGTTCAAGGAATTCTCCCGCCGTTACGACGTCGAACTGAAGCAACCAGTACGATCGGTCGCATTGGCCCATTTGAGAGAGCTGGCCAAGGACCATACGTTGACGTTGCTCACCGCGACGAAACAACCTGCGATCAGCGAGGCCGAAGTGCTTGCCAAGTTGCTCCGGCGCTGACTTTCAGTATTCAACCTTTGTTCCACGGCGATGATTTCGATCTCCTGAGCTCCAAAGCCGCCAAGCCAACCCCAACCGCGTCGAGCTCACTTGGCTGTTGCGCCTACGAGCGGTGCGGCCCGTCACAGCCAGACCATAGTATCGAACATATGTTCGGTCAAGAGGATCGCGGGACTCGCGACGATCAGGGGTCGGCCAACTCGGCTGCGCGAGGATAGGTGCGAGATGACTGCGCTATGGGAGTCGCCGGACGAGTACAAGCTCGGCGAGCTGATCATCTACGCGGCGGGCAGGCTGCTTGACGATCCGGCGGGCGGAGCGACGAAGATCAACAAGGTCCTGTACTTCTCGGAGTGCGCTTACATCCGGACGTACGGGGTTCCAATCACCGGCGTCACCTACCAGAAGCTCTCGCAGGGTCCCGCTCCCAGGCACCTCTTGCCGGTTCGACAGAGGCTCATTGCGAACGGTGACGTGGTTCTGAGTGTCGACCAGTACTTCGGAAGGCCTCTGCACCGGATTGTCCCGCAGCGAGAGCAGAGGGTCGGCGTCCTCAGCCAGCAGGAACTCGATACCGTCGATCAGGTTATCGACGCGCTCGCCGGCAAGAACGGCACGGAAGTGTCGGACATGTCGCACGGGGAGTTGGGCTGGATCATGGTTGAGGAGGGCGAGGACATCCCTCTTTCGACGGCGTACCTTCCAAGCCGGGCGGTCATGAGCGAGGCCGCCAAGAGGCGCGCCCGAGAGCTGGCCGCGAACCTGCCGGGCTCGGCCTAGACCCCCTTCCAGCAGGTTCTGCGGTGGTCCCCAGGGAGCGAGTCGAGGTCGGCCCCAACCTTGTCGCCAAGGCGGGCAACCTCTACCCAGTGGCATCGGCTGAAGGCCGACCGACACTCACCCTTTTCGAGCGAGGGCCTCTGGCCGCCGCCCGAGAGTATTTCAGCCGCTACTTCGACGCAGCGCTCGTCGAGAGTCCCGGGTCTCCCATCCGCTACTACCAGACCGTCAGCACCTTCTTCCCCGTGCTGGGTTTCTTCGCCTTACGGGTGGCCGACCACATCGAGATCACCGACTTCATGGTCGACGAGGACTACCTGGACCTGCTCGAGGGCGATCCCGAGGGATAGCCCAGACTGAGTCCGATCGGCAGGACGGCGATGTCCTACGGCGCCTCATCAATGGGCAATGACAAGTACCGCCATTCCGGCTCCGAGGTCTATTCAGCGACCCGCCGAACCACCCGGGCCCATCCCCGACACTTGAGGGGCACAGGGGTGAACCGACGATGGTCTGGCGGTGGCTGGTCAGCAGGTTCAGCAGTGACACAGGTGGCGCCGCCGGGATTAGGACATTAGGACCGTCGGACTCACTTCGGACTCACTCGGGCACCTTTGTCCTAATCCGGTCCTAATGTTTCGCCGATTCTGCACTCCTGGCCATTCCTATCCGGTTCACGGATTTGCAGGTCACGTAGGCTTTTGCCGTCATCCGCCGTCCCGCTCGCGCCATTGAATCGCATTAGCCGTGAGTCCGATTCGGCCGCTCTCGCACCTCTCCGTGGGGGTTCTGCAAACGGCGAATGGATGTCACCGTTGCGACCCCTGCCGGATCAGACGACGTGAACCCCGGGTTCCAGTTCTCGGTCGAGATGTCCGCTTCGACGACGGCCGGCCCCTACCATCGCGGACCATGCCGGCCGAAAAGGTTCGTCTCCGCATCCGAAACCTGGCGAAAGCCGTGCTGGTGAGCGGCCAGGCATACCAGGATCCCAAGGACGCCTTGAACGAGTTCGTATCCAACGCGGCCGACGAGTACGTCGAGGCCGGACGTCGGGGCGAACGCATTCGGGTCGTGCTTCGGCGCAAGGGTCGGTACCCGGTGATCGCAGTGGACGACGTCGGTCGTGGCATGAGCCCGGATCGGCTGCGGGAAGTCGCCCGCAGTCTGTTCGAGTCCTCCAAGGTCGGTGACCACCGGACGCTCGGTGAGAAAGCCATCGGGATCCTGGCCTTCCAGCAGCTCTCCGGAAGATGCGACATCGTGTCGCGGACCGACTCGAGTCCCGAGAGCTGGGTGCTCCATCTCGAACGCGGCAACGCTGTTGCGACGCTCGAGCGCGAGAGACGTCGAGCACGCCAAGAGAGCGGGACGACCGTCTATCTGAGCGACCTCGATCCCGAGGCGCTCCGGGTACTCACCCAGCGGCGGCTCGTGGACTATCTGCGCACGCGCCGAGGCACTGCGCTGGCCGGTGGCGACTACGAGATCGAAATCGTGGAAGGTCGCTCGTCCGAGCTCGTGCTGCCCGAGAAGCCAGACGGTGTCAAGTTATCGATCCCACCGCGCCACACCCTGTGGGGCCCTATCCACTTCGCCCTGTACGTCGCTCCCGGAGATGGACGACGCCGCCGGGTATCGGTCGTCGGACGGGCTGGAACCAGCATCCTCGACGACCTGGCCGAGCTCGAGGAATTCGCGGGTGCGCCTTGGAACAGCGACCAAGTCTCCGGCCGGATCGTCTTCGAATGGCTGCAACAGACGGCGGGACGCCGAGCAATCCTTCGAGACCGCGGCGCGTTTCCGCTGTTCATGGACGCCGTCAAGGCCATCGAGCCCGCAGTCGCGCAGACGATCGAACGAGTTGCTCGAGAGGTGGACGCGGAAACGGCGGACCGACTCTCGGACGTGATCCGGAGAGTGTTCGGTCGAGTGCTGAAGGAATTGGACGACCTCGACAATCCGATGCGATCGACCGGCGGACCATCAGCCGTACTCGGTGAGGGCCCTCCCTCCGGGCGGGCGCAGGGCGGTGACCGAAGGTTCGGCTCCGACGGCGACGAGGCCGAACGGCCTGATCTCGAACAGCTCCTGCCTCCTCCGGCTGATCCCGTGCCGTCGGTCGCCGACCCCAAGACGGACGGGACGCGCCGGTCCGGAAACAGCCGGCTTCCGACCGTCCTCCCGGATCCGAGCCCGTCTGAGTCCCGGAGCCGCTTCGACCCCGATCTCGGCGTCGTGTACTTCAACGACACCCACGCGGACTACCTGTTGGTCAAGGACTCGGAGCGGATGCTGCTCGACTACTTGTCGGCGCTCGTCGCCAAAGAGTACGTCATATACAACAATCCCCGTGCAGAGCCCGCCGACATCGGCGAGGAGCTCGTGCGGATGCTGGTTCGGGTGCGCCGCCACCTCCCGAGACGTTCCCCCTGATCCAGACCGAATTCGGTCTCTCGGAGGGTGTCGGGACCACCCCGAGTCCCGCATGGTGCGGTGTTGCGCCGCGGCCCCACACGTGGTTTGCTATTAGCACTCGACATCGCAGAGTGCCAACGACTACGGAGGAACACCTGATGGCCAAGCTGATTACGTTCGACGAGGAGGCCCGCCGGGCCCTCGAGAGCGGCATGAACAAGCTCGCCGACGCCGTGCGCGTCACGCTCGGCCCGAAGGGCCGCAACGTCGTCCTGGACAAGAAGTGGGGCGCCCCCACCATCACCAACGACGGCGTCTCGATCGCCAAGGACATCGACCTCGAGGACCCCTTCGAGAGGATCGGCGCCGAGCTGGTCAAGGAGGTCGCCAAGAAGACGGACGACGTGGCCGGGGACGGAACCACCACCGCCACCGTGCTCGCCTGGGCCATGGTCCACGAAGGCCTTCGGAACGTCGCCGCCGGGGCCAATCCGATGTCGCTCAAGAAGGGCATCGAAGCCGGCGTCGAGTCGGCCGTGGCCTCGCTTCGGGGCATCGCCCGCGACACCGACTCCAAGAGCCAGATCGCCCAGGTCGCGTCCATCTCGGCTGCGGACAACGAGATCGGAGAGATGATCTCCGAGGCCATCGACAAGGTCGGCAAGGACGGGGTCATCACCGTCGAGGAGTCCCAGACCTTCGGCATGGACATGGACCTCGTCGAAGGCATGCGCTTCGACAAGGGGTACATCTCCCCCTACTTCGTGACCGATCCCGAGCGGATGGAGGCCGTCCTCGAGGACGCCTACGTGCTGCTGGTCGGATCCAAGATCACGGCCGTGCGCGACCTGCTGCCGGTGCTCGAGAAGATCATGCAGTCGGGCAAGCCGCTGGTTATCATCGCGGAGGACATCGAGGGCGAAGCGCTCGCCACCCTTGTGGTCAACAAGATCCGGGGCACCTTCCGCAGCGTCTCGGTCAAGGCCCCCGGCTTCGGCGAGCGGCGCAAGGCCATGCTCCAGGACATCGCCATCCTGACCGGCGGGCAGGTCGTCACCGAGGAGGTCGGCCTCAAGCTCGAGAACGTCGGCCTCGAGCTCCTCGGGAGCGCCCGCAAGGTCGTCGTGACCAAGGACGAGACGACCATCGTCGAGGGAGGCGGCTCGGACGACGAGATCAAGGGCCGGATCAACCAGATCAAGGCTGAGATCGAGAACACCGACTCCGACTACGACCGCGAGAAGCTCCAGGAGCGCCTGGCCAAGCTGTCCGGCGGGGTCGCCGTGATCAAGGTCGGGGCCGCCACCGAGGTGGAGCTCAAGGAGAAGAAGCACCGCATCGAGGACGCCGTCTCGACCACCAAGGCCGCCATCGAGGAGGGCGTGGTCCCCGGCGGTGGGGTGGCCCTGCTCCGGGCGCAGGCCGCGATCCTGGACACCGCCGAGAAGCTCGACGACGACGAGGCCACCGGTGCACGCATCGTGGCCCGGGCCGTCGAGGAGCCCCTCAAGCAGATCGCGGTCAACGCGGGCCTCGAGGGTGGCGTGATCGTCGACAAGGTGCGCAACCTCAAGAAGCCGTCAGAAGGGCTCAACGCGCTCACCGGCGAGTATGTCGACCTCTTCCAGGCCGGGGTCATCGACGCTGTCAAGGTCACGCGCTCGGCCCTTCAGAACGCGGCATCCATCGCCGCCCTGTTCCTGACCACCGAAGCGGTCATCGTCGACAAGCCCGAGGAGTCCGCTGCCGCCATGCCAGGCGGGGGTATGGACGACTTCTAGAGCACCCACAGCCCGGGCGACCGTTCCTCCGGGCCCACGGGTCACCGGCCCATCGGCTCTGCAGCCTACGGGCCGTCTGGCAACCACTCCTGACGACGGGCGCCCCCGAGTGGGGCGCCCGTCGCTCTGTTCCCTACACTGGTCGTCGTGCTCCAGCCCGCAGTGCCCTCGGTCGGATTCGGCGTGCTCCATCTCTTCTGCAAGATCCCCGGCCTGGCCGGTCCTGACGGTCGGTCCCGCCACGACGTCGGGGCAGTGGTCCAGGCGGTCAAGGACGCCGAGGCCGACGACGTCCAGGTGGTCACCGTGGCCATGCTCGGTCACAAGGCGGATCTCGGCGTCATGGCGCTCGGCAAGGACCTGTGGCGGCTCCGCCGGCTCCAGTCCGACCTGCAGGCGGCCGGCCTGGTGGTCGTGAGCTCCTACGTCTCGCTGACCGAGGTGTCAGAGTACGCGGCCGGCATCCCGGACGAGATGAAGCAGACCCGGCTGTACCCCACCCTGCCGCCCCAGGGCATGACGGCCTTCTGCTTCTACCCGATGTCCAAGCGGCGCGGTGACACGGCCGGCTCCAATTGGTTCTCGATGCCCTTCGAGGAGCGCAAGGAGCTCATGTACGGCCACGGAGCGGTGGGCCGGACGTTTGCCGGGCGCATCGTGCAGGTCATCACCGGTTCGACCGGCATCGACGACTGGGAGTGGGGGGTCACCCTCTTCGGCGTCCACCCCGACGACTTGAAGGAGTGCGTCTATACGATGCGCTTCGACGAGGGATCGGCCCGCTTCGCCGAGTTCGGGCCGTTCCTGACCGGGATGGTCGCTCCGGTCGAGGACGTCCTGGCACAGATCGCCCCCGGCGGGTGAGCACCACGCCGACCTGCGTGACCGCCGCTGTGAGCCGGGCCACGGTGAGCCCGGCCGCTGCGACCGCCGAGCTCGAGGTCCTGCGCGCCGAGCTGCGCCGTCTCGGACGAGTGGTGGTGGCGTTCAGCGGGGGCGCCGACTCGGCCTTCCTGGCCTGGATCGCCACCGACGAGCTCGGAGCCGACCGCGTCCTCTGCGTGACCGCGGTCTCACCGTCGCTTGCGCCCGAGGAACTGGCCGACTGCCGGGCCCTGGCGGCCGAGTGGGGACTCACCCACCGCGAGGTTGCGACCGGCGAGCTGGCCGATCCGTCGTACGCGGCCAACGACGGCAGTCGCTGCACCCACTGCAAGTCCGCGCTCATGGAAGCCCTCGGCCCGCTGACAGGCGTAGCCGGCGAGGACGCGACGGTTGTTCTCGGGGTGAACCTCGACGACCTGGGGGACCATCGTCCCGGCCAGGCGGCCGCCGCGGAAAGGGGTGCAGTCTTCCCACTGGTCCGGGCCGGGTTCACCAAGGCCGACGTTCGGTCGTGGTCCCGCCGCCTCGGCCTGCGGACCTGGGACAAGCCGGCAGCGGCCTGCCTCGCCTCCCGCGTGCCGTACGGTACCCGGGTGACCCTCACCACCCTCGACGCCGTCGCCCGCGCAGAGTCCGCGCTGCGTGCGCTCGGCTTCCGTGAGCTCCGCGTCCGCCACTACGGCGACACCGCCCGCGTCGAGCTGCCTGCGGAGGATCTGGCCGACGCGGTGGCCCGCCGGGTCGAGGTCGCCGCCGCCGTGCACGGCGCTGGGTACCGCTACGTGACCCTCGATCTCGACGGGTTCCGTTCGGGCAACCTCAACGACGCCCTGGGTGACGGTGCGGTGACCGGGGAAGGCACAATGACAGGGGAGACACGGTGATCGGGGTACGGGTCAAGCTGACCTTCCCCGAGGAGCTGGTGCGTGAGCCGATCATCGCCCGCATGGTCACCGAGCTGCACATCGTGCCCAACATCCGCCGGGCCGACGTCGGCGAGCACTCGGGCTGGATCATCTGTGAGCTCGACGGCGACGGACTCGACCTCGACCGCGCACTCGAGTGGCTGCGGGGCGAGGGCGTCCAGGTCGACCTGCTCGGGGACGTCGTCGAGAGCTAGGCCAGGCGGGCGATCGGGCGGGGCCGCAGCCGCAGTGCGTGGGCACCCACGTCGACCAGCGGCCGCGTGGCGAGGGCACCCGCAGTTCAGTACCGCAGCTCAGGCGGTCGGGTCCTCCGGCTTGCGGATCGTCCAGCCGGCCCCGGTGACCTTCCGGGGCTCGTAGAAGAGGCAACCGTCCGGGCAGGCGAACGGGAGCTGCTCGTTTGCGCCCATGCGGCACTTCTCGAGCTTCTCCTCGTGGGTCGTCGTCTGCATGATGTAGTGGCGACAGTCGCTCAGAACGGCCATTCCCCATTCTGCCCGACGATGGACGATTTGCGGGGTCAGTGCGGTAGCGTCGGCACCGTGGATGCAGTCCCCTCCGAAAAGCAGCTCCTCCGGTGGAGCGAGGCGCTCGCAGGCATCGCCCGGACCGGCCTCGGGTTCACCGAGTCCCTCTACGAGCAGGAGCGCTTCGAGGAGATCCTTCACGTTGCCGCCGACATCCGCATGGCGGTGGACGGCAGCGACGGCGTCGAGGACGTGGACGGCATCGTCGAGGAGTGGCTCGGCACGGTGGGCAAGGGCGTCCCGGGCTATGTGACCCCCAAGGTCGCGGTCGGCGCCGCGGTCGGGAACGACAAGGGCGAGATGCTGCTCGTCAAGCGGGCCGACTCGGGGGTCTGGCTCTACCCGACCGGCTGGGCCGACGTCGGGTACTCGGCCGCCGAGGTGGTGGTCAAGGAGGTCGAGGAGGAGACCGGCATCGACGTCGAGGTGGTCCGCCTCATCGCCGTCCTCGACGGGCTGCGGGTGGGGATCAGCCGGATCCCGCTCTACTCGCTGGTCTTCCAGTGCCGACCGGTCGGCGGCGAGCTGCGCGCCCACCCGCTCGAATGCTCGGACGTGGGGTGGTTCTCGCTCGAGGACCTGCCCTACCCGCTGGCCGGCGCGGAACGCTGGGGTGCCCACGTCTTCTCGGCACTGCGGGGGGACCCGATCGAGGTGCTCTACGACCCGGTGCGCTCGCCCGTCTGGCGCGGGAACCCGGGGAAGGGCTGAAGCGGCCCGGATCCCGGTCGCCGCGCGTCCCGACACCATCGTGACCTCCGACCCGCCCGGACGCCGCGACCGCGCCGGGGTCGTCAACGGTTACGGAGTCGTCGTCACCGAGGCGCGCGAGACGACCGCCGAGCTGGTCGAGGCATTCGTGCGACTGGTCCCGCAACTCTCGTCGTCATCTCCGCCCACCAGCCACGAAGAGCTCGAGGAGATCGTCTCCTCCGAGGCGAGCATCCTCTTCGTCGCCCGCGACGCGGCGGACAGGATCGTCGGGACCCTGACCCTGGCTGTCTTCCGGATCCCGACCGGGGTCCGGGCCTGGATCGAGGACGTGGTGGTCGACGACGCGGCGCGGGGGATGGGTGCGGGCGAGGCGCTGGTCCGAGCGGCCCTCGACCGGGCGGTGGCGGTTGGCGCCAAGACCGTCGACCTCACCTCGCGTCCGAGCCGCGAGGCGGCCAACCGCCTCTACGTGCGACTGGGCTTCGAGGCCCGGAGCACCAACGTCTACCGCAGGACGCTCGACGAGGGGGACTGACCGCCGGAGCGGGTCAGTTCGGGAGGATTCCCGTTGCGGAGGTGGCGGTGAAGGTGGCGATGAGCCGTTGGTCGTCGACCATGGCCCTCCGGTAGGCCGACCAGTCCTCGTGCTCACCGTTGCCACGGCGGTAGTACTCGACCAGCAGATCGGCCACCGGCCCGTCTGGCGTGGTGGCCACCTCGCTCAACTCGACCGTCCCGTCCAGGCCGACCCAGGTGAAGGGGTCGTCGCCGGGGACGAACAGCGCGGCCCGCGGATCGCGTCGCAGGTTCCTCGTCTTGGCCCTGGTGTCGGTCAGCGAGATCGTGAACCGGTCGCCGTCCGGCACGAACAGGATGACCGACTGCTGCGGCCGGCCGTCCCGGCGCAACGTGGTCAGGAGACCGTTGTGCCGGCCGTCGGCGAAGGCGAGCGCACGGGCCAGGTCCATCGCGGGCCAGCCTAACCGGGGGGCCTCTCGACCGCTCATGGGAGACTGCCGGGATGTACCGGGTGACCGCGTTCGAGATCGCAGATCCCGACGAGGCCTTCTCGTTGGTCGAGGCACGGGTGGCCGGCACGCTGGTGGTCCCGTCCGGCGACGGGATGGAGGCGTCGCTGCTGCCGTGGCGGCTGATCCGGGGGCCACTGGGCGAGGCCCGGCTCAACGGGCACGTCGCCCGGGGCAACCCGCTTGCGACCCTGCTCGAGCGGCCGGTCCCGGCCATCGTCCTGTTCGACCTGGCCGACGGCTACGTGAGCCCCTCCTGGTACCCGTCCAAGCGAGAGCACGGTCGCGTGGTGCCCACCTGGAACTACCTGAGCGTCCATCTGCACGGGACAGCCCGCGCCATCGACGACGCGGGCTGGCTCCGGGCCAACGTCACCGCGCTCACCGATGCCAACGAGGCGCGCTCCGAATCACCGTGGTCGGTGGAGGACGCCCCCGCGGCGTTCGTCGACGCGATGATCGGCCGGATCGTCGGCGTCGAATGCGTCATCAGCCGCATCGAGGCGAAGGCAAAGCTGAGCCAGAACCGGCCGCCTGCGGACGTGGAGGGCGTGATCCGCGGGCTCCGTGACGTTTCGGGTGCGGCTGCGCTCCGCGACGCGGTGCTCGTGGCCCGTGCCCGCGGCGTCAGCCGATCTTGAGCAGGTCTACGACGAAGACGAGCGTGTCGTTGGCCGCGACGCCCGGGCCCGGGCTCTGCGCCCCGTAGGCGAGGTTCGGAGGGATGATCAGCTCACGCCGGCCGCCCACCTGCATGCCGACGACCCCCTCGTTCCAACCGGGGATCACGTTGCCCCCGAGGGTGAATTGGAAGGGCTGGTTCCGGTCCCAGGAAGCGTCGAACTGCTTCTTGCTCGAGTAGGCGACGCCGACGTACTGCACCGTCACGTTGTCGCCCGTCTTTGCCGCCGGACCGGTCCCCACGATCAGATCCTTGGACTCGAGCTGGGTCGGGGGAGCACCCGGCGGGACGGTCACCGTCGGCTTCACGCCGAACGTGCCGACCGGGGAGGGGTCGGTGATCGTTGCGAGCGCCGTTGTGGTGGGCGGCGACGGGCTCGACGTGGTGGCCGGGGTCGAGGTGGTGGTCGGGCTCGAGGACGAACCGCCGCAGCCCGCCAACCCGAGGGCGGAGAGGGCGAGGACCACGAGGGACCAGGTGCGCAGACGGGTCATGTGAGGGGATTCCTTCTGGTTCGTTCGGTCGTGGGGCGCCGAGCCCACAGCGCCGGGCCACCCGGCTGGCCAGACGGTAGTCGCGCCAACCACCTCCGGGCGCGCACCCGGCCCCTCCCTGATACACCCCACTGGGAGCATGGTCCATGCTCACCGACACGCTCCGACGGGTCACCGACCAGCTCAGGTCGTCCCTGGCCGATCTCGACCCCGAGCGACTGAGCGGGGGAGACGCCTCCCGACTGCTCGACGCCTTTGCCGAGGTCGAGCGCCTCGCGGCCGCGGGCAAGCTGCTCGCCGCCCGACGGGTGGAGTCCTCCAACGTCTGGCGGCGCGCCGGCCACCGCTCAGCGGCCGCCCATGTCGCCGAGGCCACGGGCACCGGGCTCGGGCCGGCCATCACCGCCCTCGAGACCGCGCGGAACCTGGGCTCTCTTCCCGCAACGGACGAGGCCGTGCGCCAGGGGAAGCTCTCCGAGACCCAGCTCAAGGAGATCGCCGGCGCCGCCATCCTCGAGCCCGGTGCCGAGCAGGCCCTGGTGGAGGCGGCCGGGCAGCAGCCGCTCAGCGTCCTGAAGCTGCGCTGCCGGCGGGTCAGGGCGGCCGGCCAGGACTCGCACGCGTCCTATGAGACCATCCGGCGCGGGCGCTACTTCCGGAACTGGGTCGAGGGCGACGGTGCGGTCCGGTTCGACGCCCGCCTCACGCCCGATGAGGGTGCCCGCCTCCTCGCCTCGGTCAAGGACGAGACCGACCGTCTCGCCGCAGACGCCCGGCGGGTCGGCCTCGAGGAGCCGCGTCGTGCCCTGGCGGCCGATGCCCTCGTGTCGCTCGTCAGCGGTGGGGGCACTTCCGGCTGCGCCGTCGACGGTGGGGATCGTCGACCCCGGGCCGGATCCGACCACACTGGCCGCACCCGGCGCAACAGCCAGAGCCGCGGCACTGCTCCCGCGGGGCCGCCGACCATGGTCCACGTGCGTGTCGACCACGCCGCACTGGTCCGCGGTCGGGTCGAACCCGGCGAGCTCTGCGAGATCCAGGGGATCGGCCCGATCCCGGTGGAGGTGGCCCGACGTCTGGCGGCCGACTCGATCCTGAGCGTGCTGGTCACCGACGGGGTCGACGTGACCGGGGTCGCCCACGCCGGCCGGACGATCCCGACAGCGCTCCGGAGGGCTCTCGCCGAGCGGGACCCGGTGTGCGTGGTTCCCGGCTGCGACAGCGGCGAGGGGCTCGAGATCGACCACGTCGTGCCGTTCGGCGACGGCGGGAACGCCAGCATGGAGAACCTGGTCCGGCTCTGCCACTGGCACCACTACCTAAAGACGCACCATCGGCACCGGCTCGAGCCCGACGGCGACGGCTGGCAATGGATCCTGCCCGACGACCCGCCCAGCGTGCCGCCCCGGATCCTGCGATCCGGCTGAGGGCCACGCCTACGCGGGTTCGTCGTCCCCGTCGAACACATCGGCCCCAGCGGTTCCGGGGGACCCGACCTCGTCCCTGCCAGCTCGCCGCTCGCGCCCGAAGGCGCGGGGTGTGCCCGCGCCCTGCTGGACCTCCGGGTTCCGCGCGACTGGGTCGTCCCCCTGTCCCGGCGGGTCGGGCGGCGAGCCGTTCTCGGACCGCCAGAGCGACTCCGCCCGGAAGGCCAGCTCGCGCAATGGCTTTCCGGTCCGGCGTGCTGCCAGAGCCACATCCTCGTGCTCGGCCTTCACCCGGTCCGCGCTCACCTTGACCCGGATCAGCTGGCCATCGACCACGACCGACTCGATCGACCGGGCCGCGGGCCACCGCTCACCCGTGGTGAGCCGAACCCCGAGTGAGCCCGTCTCCGACCGGAGCACGCCGCGCAGCTCCCGGACCTGGACCGGATCGCAGAGGACGTGGACCACATGTCCGGGCCGGCCCTTCTTCATGAGCACGGGCGACAGCCATGCGTCATGCGCCCCGGCCTCGAGCAGTCGCGCGACGGCGTGAGCCAACTGCTCGCCGGTGACGTCGTCGACGGCGACCTCGAGGAGCGCCACGGGCTGGCCGGCGTCCGCCTCGGGGGCGCCGGGGTCGTCGCTCCCCGCTCGGTCGGTTCGCAGACCGGTGACCACCTGCGTGCAGTTGGGCAGCTCGTCGAGCTCGCGGCGCCCGGCTCCGAACCCCTGGCTGCTCACCCGTATCGCCGGCATCGGACCGTACCCGGCAGAGAGCGCGGCCAGCAGGGCGGCGCCGGTCGGTGTGGTGAGCTCGACCGGGATGTTCCGGCCCCAGGTGGGCACGCCCTTCAGGAGCCCGATCACCGCAGGCGCAGGATTGGGGAGCATCCCGTGGGCGGACCGCACCATGCCCATCCCCGTGGCCACCGGGCTGGCCCTCACCTCGTCGATGCCCAGGACCTCGAGCGCCGCTGCGGTCCCGACCACGTCGATGATCGAGTCGTGGCCCCCGACCTCGTGGAAGTGGACCTGGTCCACCTGGCGCCGATGGAGGCCGGCCTCGACTTCGGCCAGCACCTCGAAGGTGGCGAGAGCGCGGGCCGCCACCCGCTCGGGCAGCCGGGCCTCCTCGACCAGTCCCACGATGTGGGCGTACGTACGCACGACCACGTGGTCCTGGACGGTGACGATCGCACGGGTCGCCGCGATCCCGCCCCGGAGCACCGGCTCGACCTCGAGGGCCCATCCGCTGAACGGCAGCCGCTCGAGCAACGCGAGCACCTCACCGAGGTCGGCGCCGGCATCGATCAGACTCCCGAGCGCCATGTCCCCGGCGATCCCGGCGAAGCAGTGGAACCAGGCAACCGAGCGCGCTCCCGGACCGGACGGCACCGCCCCTTTTTCGCCCGCGGACCGGAGCACCCTCACGGCAGCATCCGGGCGATCGCGCACGCTGCCCCGAACCCGTTGTCGATGCCGACGACGGTGATGCCCGCGGCGCAGGATGCGTGCATGGCGAGGAGTGCGGTGACGCCTTCGAGCGCGGAGCCGTACCCGGTGCTGGTCGGGACGGCCACGATCGGAGCCGGCGAGATGCCGCCGACGAGGCTGGCGAGCGCGCCCTCCATCCCGGCCACCACCACGACGGCGTCGGCGTCGGCGAGCTCGTCGGCCGAGGCCAGCAGCCGGTGCACCCCGGCAACCCCGCAATCGGCCAGCAGGGTCGGGCCGAGCCCCAGAGCGGTGAGGGTGGCCTCGCATTCGCGGGCGACGGGCAGGTCGGAGGTTCCCGCGGTGATCACCAGCGTGCGGGACGGGCGTTGCGCGGCCGGGCGCCACACCACCGTCGAGAGCTCGCCCCGAACCTGATCGGCGCCCGTGGCCTGGCCGGTGACGGTCCGGACGCCGCCGGGGTGCTCGGCCATCGTGTGCCGGACCTGTCCCTCGTCGGCCCGGGTCAGGATGACCGGGCCGACGCCCGGCGTGGCCTCCGCCGTGATGTCCCTCGCGGCGCCCTCTTGTCCCTCGCGCAGCAACTCGCCGACGATCGCCGAGCACTGGATCGCCGACTTGCCCTGCCCGTAGACGGCCTCGGGCAGACCCAATCGCAGCTGACGGTGGTGGTCGACCTTGGCAAATCCGAGGTCGGCGAACGGAAGCCGCCGCAGGCGGAGCACCGCGTCGTCGGGGGAGCACTCCCCCGAGCGCACCTCGGTGAGCAGGCGTTGCAGCGCGAGTTCGTCCATGATGTTCACTATCCTGCCTGTGTATGGCCGAAGACGCATCCCCGGGGATTGCTCCCGGCCGGCCACTTCGGATCGGGTTCCTCGGGCCGGAGGGAACTTTCACCGAGGAAGCGCTCCTCCGTGAGCCCGACTACGCCGACGGCGACATCGTCCCGATGGACTCTCTCGCCGACGTGCTCGAGTCGGTCGACGGTGCCCAGGTCGACCTCGGCTTCGTCCCGCTGGAGAACGCGATCGAGGGGACGGTCCGGGACATCATCGACAGTCTGGTCTTCGAGTTCGACCTGCGCATCCAGCGGGAAGTCGTCCTCGACGTCCACCTCCATCTGATGGGCACGCCCGGAACGTCGCTCGGAGACATCGAACGGGTCGCATCGATCCCGGTGGCCACCGCCCAGTGCCTCCGATTCCTGCACGAGCGGCTGCCCCGGGCGAAGATGCTGGCCAGCAACTCGACCGCCGACGCCGCCCGCCTGCTCGGCGAGGGCGACCCGTCGATGACCGAGCGTCCGACCGCGGCGATCGCCCCCCGGCTGGCGGCCAAGCTCTACGGACTCGAGATCCTGGCCGAAGACGTCGAGGACCACCCCGACAACCAGACCCGCTTCGTCTCGCTCGCCAAGACCGGGATCCCCGCCCGCACCGGCCATGACCGGACGAGCATCGCCTGCTTCCAGAGCGCGGACCACCCCGGCAGTCTCTACGCCATCCTCGGCCACTTCGCGGCACGCAACATCAATCTGACCAAGCTCGAATCGCGGCCGACCAAGCAGGCTCTCGGCGACTACTGCTTCATCATCGACTTCGAGGGGCACGTGGGCGACGCAGTGGTGGCCGACTGCCTGGCCGATCTGCACGCCGAGCTGGCCGGGGTCAAGTTCCTCGGCTCGTACCCGGCGGCTGGTCCCCGGGGGGAGGCCATCCGAGAAGAGGTCGACCAGTCGCGGCGCGAGGCTCACTCGTGGATGGAGGGACTACGCAGCGAGATCGTCACCGGTTGACACTCCCACGGCGCAGCACACGAGCCGGGCGGTGCCTACCGGATCCGGCAGGTGCTGACCCGGCGATGGCCCGCAGCTACCCTGTCCCTGTCACGCGCCAGGAGGGATGGCAGAGCGGACAAATGCGCGGCTCTTGAAAAGCCGTGAGGTGAAAGCCTCCGTGGGTTCGAATCCCACTCCCTCCGCTCTTGTTTGCCACTCGTAGTGCAGGTGACCATGCCGTGCTTGCGCGGTTGCCCACCAAGACATCTCGAAAGAATTCGTCCAGTCGCGAGCGTCGATTGCTGCAGGCTCTCACGCGACCCAGCGCGTGTTGGGAGCCGGGAGAACACCCTGAATGAAATAGTTGCTCACAACGGATTGCATACACTGATTCGTCGATCCGTTGAGCAGCCAACTGTGTCCGTACCCGACGTACGTGACCTCGATGCCGCCGACGGCATGAGCCAGCAGATGTGCCCCCGCATATGGCGTATTGGGATCACCGGTGTTCCCGATCACCAACGGCGGCTGGCTGCGAATGACGAAGAGATGCGCAATAGATCCGCCTGAGTTGATCCAGCCCGGACAGCCAATGAGATTGTTGGCGACCGCCTCAGCACCTCCGAGGGGAAACGGTGATCCAAGCGTTCGGGCCAGAGCGGACGACCCCCTCGAGCTACGCGACCGATGACGAACTGTGCCACAGCGCCGATACGATGCGAAGGCAGCTCAGGATGGGAGTGACTATGCCCAAAGCGCTGAGATTCGACCACTACGGCGGGAGGGACGTTCTGTACGTCGCCGAGGTTGAGCGGCCGGTCCCTTCGCTCGGTGAGGTTCTGGTCGCCGTTCGGGCGGCCGGGATCAACCCGGGAGAGGCGGCGATTCGCGAGGGCCGAATGGACGCGGTCTTCCCAGCCACGTTCCCTTCGGGACAAGGGAGCGACCTCGCAGGCGTCGTGGCCGAAGTCGGGGACGGTGTCGACGGATTCGGGGTTGGAGATGAGGTGCTCGGTTGGTCCGGCCGCCGCTCCAGCCAGGCGTCCTATGTCGTCGTCCCAGCGGAACACCTCGTAGCGAAGCCGACCTCCCTTTCGTGGGAAGCGGCCGGATCGCTCTATGTCGTCGGTGTCACTGCCTTCGCCGCCGTTCGGGCAGTGGACCTGCAACCGAACGACACGGTGGTCGTCTCGGGAGCGGCGGGTGGGGTCGGATCGCTGGTGGTCCAGCTGGTCAGGATCCGAGGGGCCGATGTCATCGGTATTGCCTCGGAGCCTCACCATGAGTGGTTGACGTCGGTCGGTGTGACACCAGTGGCATACGGAGAGGATCTGGCCGATCGCATCCGAGCGCTGGCCCCAGAGGGTGTCAACGCCTTCATCGACACGTTCGGAGACGACTACATTCGTCTCGCCATCGATCTCGGGGTGCCGCGGGATCGGATCGAGACCATCATCGCGTTCCAAGCCGCACAGGAGTACGGCGTCAAGTCCGAGGGAAGCTCGACCGCCTCCACCCCTGAGGTTCTCAGCGAAATGGCGTCTCTGGTCGCCTCGGGGCGCATCGAGCTGCCGATCACCGCGACCTACCCTCTCGATCAGGCCCGAGAGGCCTACGCGGAACTGGAGCGGCGCCACACCCTCGGAAAGATCGTCCTACTCCCCTGACGGCTCCCAGTGGATCCGCCAAGGGAATTCGGTTGAAGGCGTTCGTTCAGGGCCAGAAGACACCGGTGATGGAAGCCGTCGATGACTGAGTCAGACCGTCCGAAGATGCACATGGAGGAGGTCACTGTTGACGATGCGACCGTCCGCAGTCTCCTTGCATCGCAGTTTCCCCAGTGGTCTGAGCAGCCATTGGAGCGGTTGCCCGACTC
Organism: uncultured Acidimicrobiaceae bacterium; assembly: GCA_963725275.1. Lineage (GTDB taxonomy): Bacteria > Actinomycetota > Acidimicrobiia > Acidimicrobiales > RAAP-2 > Bog-756. Next base: position 223,485 of record CAVRXS010000003.1, read on the forward strand.
GGGAACCGACTGTGCCATCTACCGGCTTGGTGACGACATGGCCGTTCGCCTTCCTCGGATCCACTGGGCCGTTGCACAGATCGCCCGAGAGTCCGAGTGGCTCGGCCAGCTGGCACCCCATCTGCCCGTAGCTCTTCCGGTCCCGTTGACGAGAGGCGAGCCAGGTTGTGGCTACCCGTATCCCTGGCTCATCTACCCATGGCTGAAGGGCACCAGCTTGGATCAACGGGAGCGGCCGGCGACGGAGCGGCTCGCTCGTGAGCTGGCCGAGTTCGTTCTCGCCCTCGAGCGAATCCGTCCGGAGGGAGGACCGAAGCCAGGGAACAGAGGTCTCGCACTGGCAGATCGCGCCCAGGCGACGCTCCTGGGCATCGAGCAACTGGGCGACGCCGGCGACAGCGAACGAGCACGTTCCGTATGGGAGTTGGCCCTCGATGCCGGACCCTGGGACAAGGAACCGGTCTGGATCCACGGCGATCTCCTACCCGGGAACATCCTCGTCGACAATGACAGATTGGCGGGCGTGATCGATTGGTCAGGAACAGGCGTTGGAGATCCGGCCTGTGACGGGATGCTGGCATGGGCGCTTCCAGCAGACGCACGGGACGTCTTCCGTCGCACGCTTGCGTTTGACGACGCAACCTGGGCACGAGCCCGGGGCTGGGTGGTCGAGCAGACGGTCTGGTTCATCCCGTACTACGAACGGACTCTTCCGCAGGCCGTCGAGGACGCGAGACAGCGACTCACCGCTGCACTCGAAGGCTGAGTCCTGGTCAGTAGGTCCGCTCGTCGGGCTGCACCGCGACAGCGCTCACGCGTCACGCCTGACGAACACCGTCGCTCCGGTCCCAAGAGCAATTCCGGCATACAGGGTCATCAGCAACAACGCTTCGATCGGGGAGACCGGCCCGAAGGACCCTCCCGGCCCCTGGTTGACCGTCGACATGATCGAGTTGGTGAGGATGTTGGTCGGCAGATAACGGACGCCGCTCTGCGAAATGCCGTGCATCACGAGCGGGAGAACGAAGATGACACCGACGAACGCAGCGATAGCCGCTGCAGTGCTCCGGAAGACAAGTCCGAAACCGTAGGACATGAGGGCCATGAGCGCGATGAACAGGGCGGTCATGACCACAGCGCGTGCCGCGCCCGGTGATGCCAGCGTGGCTGACGGAGCCCCGCCGCCGGAGAGGATGGCCTGACCCAGGAAGAACGAGAGAATGCTCAGGACCTCGCAGAAGACCACAGCCAGTATCGCAGTGACTCCCATCTTGGTGGCGAGCAGGAATGGTCGCTTGGGAGTGGCGGCGAGCGTGTTGCGGATCGTGCCACTCGAATACTCGCCCGTGATCAGCAACGCTCCGAACACCCCACCGGTGAGGGCAACGGTGATCATTCCGGTCAGGGATGTCTGGGTCGGGTCGAAGCCGCCGTACCAACCAGGATCGTGGTGCAGCGCGTTGTGGGTCACCAACCCTGTCACCAGGAGGCAGGCGACGAAGGTGAGCCCGAGCGTGATCGCTGTCGATCGCAGGGTCAGGATCTTGGCGATCTCTGATCGGGCCACGTGCTTGAGGCGGTAGTGGCCCGGGGGGGCGTTCAGAAGCATCTCGGTCGCCATCGTCACTCCTTCTCCCCGACCAGAACCGCGCCAGGCATCGTCGACGGGCGGAACTCCACCTCGTCCTGGGTCAGCTCCATGAACGCGTCCTCCAACGATGCGGTGATGGGCGTCAGCTCATGGATCCGAAGGCCGTCGCGAGTGGCCAAGTCGCCGATCTGCGGTGACGTCAACCCCTCGACGGTCAATGACCCATCGCCGTCCTCGATCTTGGCTCCCGCTGCGGAGAGCGCGGCGGTGAACGCAGCGAGGTCCGGGGTCACCAGTTTGATGGCGTTGCCGCCGCTCTGGGCGACGAAGTCAGCCACGCTGGTCTCCGCGATCAGCCGACCGCGGCCGATCACGACGAGCCGATCGGCGGTGAGCGACATCTCGCTGATCAGATGGCTCGACACCAGCACGGTCCGCCCCTCCTTCGCCAGGTCACGGAGGAAGTGGCGGACCCAACGGATGCCCTCGGGATCGAGGCCGTTGACCGGCTCGTCGAACAGCAGCACGCCGGGGTCACCGAGCAGAGCGGCGGCGATGCCCAGCCGCTGGGTCATCCCGAGCGAGAATTTCCCGACCCGCCGCCTGGCGACGGAGGTGAGCCCGACCTGGTCGAGGACCTCGTCGACCCGACCGACCGGGATGTCGTTGGCGAGGGCTAGCCACCGGAGGTGGTTGCGGGCGGTGCGGGCGGGGTGGAACGCCTTCGCGTCGAGCAGGGCACCGACCTCCCGGAGTGGCCAGTCCAACTCGCAGTAGGGCTTCCCGCCGATCAGAGCCGACCCCGAGTCGGGAAGGTCGAGGCCCACGATCATCCGCATCGTCGTCGACTTGCCGGACCCGTTCGGTCCGAGGAATCCCGTCACCACCCCGGATGGGACCTCGAAGGTCAGATGGTCGACAGCTGTTGCTTCGCCATACCGCTTGGTGAGTGCGTGTGTCGTGATCATCACGACCAACGGTATGTGAACGCCCCCTTCAGTGGAATACCGCTAGTCGGCGTCTTTGCAGTGGGGTTAACCCCACTGCCGTGTCTGGTCGACCGCCGTGATGTCCGGCGTCAGATGCCGGAGCGGCCAACCGTCGGTCCCGGATTCACGCCTTGTCGCGGCTGATCCGGGCGCGCTCGCTCAGGAGCGTGCGCTCCTGGCCGTTGGTGGCCAATCCCGCCGCGCGCTCGAAGTCGGATGCCGCCTCGTCGAAGCGGCCCAACCTGTCGAGCAGGTCGCCCCGCACGCTGTACAGGAGGTGGTAGCGCTCGAGCGTGCCGGTGGCTACGAGGAGGTCCACCACGGCGAGGGCTTCTGCCGGACCCGAGGCCCAGGAGACCGCGACGGCGCGGTTGAGCTCGACGATCGGTGAGGGTGTGGCGCGGGCGAGCGCCGTGTAGAGGCCAACCAGCTCGTCCCAGTCGGTCTCTTCCGGTCGGAACGAGCGCGCATGGCAGGCGGCGATGGCGGCCTGCAGGGTATAGGGGCCTCGGGTTTCGGCGAGCTCGTCGGCCCGGGCCAGCGCAGCTTCGCCCCGTCCGATGTGGAGGCGGTCCCACCTGCGGCGGTCCTGGTCGAGGAGCAGGACGGGCTCTCCGGTGGGGCCGATTCGGGCAACCAGACGGGAGGACTGGAACTCCATCAGGGCGACGAGGCCGAGCACGTCGGTTTCGTCGGGCATCGAGCGCGGCGAGCACGCGGCCGAGGCGGAGCGCCTCGCCGCACAGCTCGGGCCGCACCCAATCCTCGCCCGCGGTGGCCGAATAGCCCTCGTTGAAGACGAGATAGATGACCTCGAGCACGGCACCCAGGCGCGACAGACGGTCCTCGCCGACCGGGACCTCGAACGGGACACCGGCCCGGGCGATGGCCTTCTTTGCCCGCACGATGCGCTGCGCGATCGTGGCTTCGGGGACGACGTAGGCCCGGGCGATCTCGGGGACCGTGAGCCCGCCGACGAGCCGCAGGGTCAGCGCAACGCGGGCAGGCATGGGAAGGACGGGGTGGCACGCGACGAAGATCAGGCGGACGCGGTCGTCGTCGATCTCCTCGTTCGACACCGCGCCGAGCGCTGCATCGTCACCAAGATCGAGGGTCGCACCGACTGTCTGCTCGCGCCCGATCTGGGTGTACTTGGCCGCCAACGTGCGGTTGCGGCGAAAGACGTCGATCGCCTTGCGCTTCCCCACGGCGGTGAGCCACGCCCCGGGGTTGTGCGGGGTCCCGTCGCGCGGCCACTGGCGGAGCGCGTCCACCAGCGCATCCTGGGCAAGCTCCTCGGCCAGAGCCATGTCGCCGGTGAAGCCGGCCAGGACCGCGACCAGCCGGGGAAACTCGACCCGGTAGACGGCCTCGATCGCAGCGGTCGAATCGGTAGCCTGCACGCCACCGATTCAACCACCGCGTCGTACGCCCGGTAGGAAGAGGGCCGCCGCAGCCGGTGCGTCACCCCGAGACGGGGCGGACGCGTACCTCGCCTTCTCCCAGGACGCCGAGGAAGCGCTTGGACCACTCGACGGCCTCGGGAAGATCGCGGCACTCCATGAGCGCCCAGCCACCCACCAGCTCTTTGGCCTCGGCGAAGGGCCCGTCGACAACCGTGTACTCGCCATCCTTCAGGCTGATGCGGGCGCCCTCGGACGTCGGGGCGATGCCACCCGTTGCGACGATGACGCCGGCCTTGGTCGCCTCCTCCACGAACCGCCCCATCTGCTCGTACAGGTCGGGGGACGGTGGCTCGGTAGGGGTATCGGCCTCGTTGGCCAGGGTGTATCCCAGGAATCGCATGTTCGGCTCCGTTTCTCTTCTGCGTGGGCGGCTCTCGCCTCACTCTGGCAGAGCGTCGAACGGACCGGACCCGGATCGACACTCCGGTCGAGAAATCTCAGAAAAGCGACCTGCCGGTTCGGATCGACCCGTCGTTCCGACGACGGAAGCCTGACGATTCCATGGCGGTCGAACGCGGCACGGTGCCGGTCGACAAGACTGTCCACCATGGCGTTCGGTCAGCAGTCCGGCCCCCCGGCATCGGCGAGCCAGCTCCGAGAGCTCCTGGCGCTCCTGGAGGCGGCCGGCCACACCGGGTTCCGCGACGCACGTGGCCCGATGCATTTCACCCAGCGTCAGGGGAGCGGGAAGTTCACCCGCGACGAGGCGGTAGCCTTCATCGAGCAGCTCCAGGACGCCGACTCCGATGGGGTTGACATCGCAGTAGTCCCAACAGCACGGCAGTCGACGGCAGAGCAGTTGTTGCGCCACCTGCCCGCCGAGCAGCTCGCAGCCGAGCTGGAGCGTCGTGGCTGGACAGTCAGCAAGCCGTAGGCAGGCAGGCGTACGCCTCACGACGTCACTTTCCGGCATCGCCACCGCTGACGCTGCCGCCGGCCATCGGCCATACTGGCCTCGAGAAGGCTCCCGTCCGTGCAACGCCACGTGGCTGTTGACGTCGCATTCGGACCGGCTGGAACGATCCATGGGGGTGGCGTGCCGACAGTGAACACGGTGCTGGGCCCGGTCGAGGGCACTGCACTCGGATCGACCCTGATGCACGAGCATGTCTTCGTCCTGAGCCCGGAGATCGAGAAGACCTCGGAGGAGTGGGACGAGGACGGCGCCCGCTCGCTCGCCGTACAGCGTTTGCACGAGCTGAAGGCCAGCGGAATCGACACGATCGTGGACCTCACCGTCATCGGCCTCGGGCGGAACATCTCTCGCATCGCCGCCGTTGCCGAGCAGGCGCCCGAGATCAACATCGTCGCCGCCACCGGCGTCTACACCTACAACGACGTGCCGATGTTCTTTCACTTCCGCGGCCCTGGCACCATCTTCGGAGGCCCGGAACCGATGACCGACCTCTTCGTCCGGGAGATCCGGGAGGGTGTCGGCGACACCGGGGTGCGCGCCGGGATCCTCAAGTGCGCCACGGACAAACCGGGCATCACCCCAGGAGTGGAACGGGTCCTGCGGGCCGTGGCCCAGGCCCACCGGGCGACCGGGGTGCCGATCACCACCCACACGCCCACCCCCCCGCAACCGTGGGGCCTCGAGCAGCAGCGCATCCTGGCCGACGAGGGAGTCGACCTCTCCCGGGTCGTCATCGGCCATTCAGGGGGCACGCTGGACACGACCTATCACGAGGCCCTCCTTGCGAACGGCTCGTACCTGGGCTTCGACCATTTCGGCATCGCAACCTTCTCGATCGCCGAGCGCATCGAGTCGGTCAAGGTGCTCTGCGACCGCGGGCATGCCGATCGCATCGTCCTCTCCCACGACGCGATGTGCCACGTCGACTGGTTCCCCCCCTCGGTCTCCAGTGCATGGAAGCAATGGCGGTGGACCCACATCCCCGAGGACGTCCTGCCCGAGATGCGGCGCATGGGAATCAGCGACGAGGACATCAGGACGATGATGGTCGACAACCCGCGCCGGATCCTCGAAGGTGGCGAGCCGTATTGACCGGCGGACCAGCCGACCGGGACGACCGGACGCCCGCCATCGCACCAGCTGAGCGCGGAGATGATCGCGATGCCGTCGAGGCGATGGCCGAGAGCCACCCGGACGCCGTCGCCTGGCGCAACCTGGCCGACGGGTCCGACCTGACCTTCCTCGACTGGAACACCCGGGCCAACCAGCTGGCCCGTGGGCTGCTCGAGCGCGGCCTCCGCCCCGGCGGTCGGGTGATCCTGGCCGTCGGTCCCGATGAGCCCCTCCCCTGGCTCATCGCCTATGCGGCCATCCACCGGAGCGGTGCCGTCGCCGTCCCGGTCAACACCCGGTTGGCCCCACCCGAGCTCCGCGCGATCCTCGCCCACGCCGAGCCCACAGCGGTACTGGCCGGCCGCGACGTCGACGTCGGGGTCACCCTGGACAGCCTGGCCGAGGAGTCACCGAGGATCCGGGTGGTCGCCCGAACGGGCGGACCGGACGCGCCGGGCTGGTCGGGGCTGCTCGACGCCGACGCCTCGGCGTCGCCGTCGGGTCCGGAGGAGGAAATCCCCGCGAACATCATGTACACGTCAGGCACCACCGGTGCACCCAAGGCGGTGGTGGTGCGGAGCTCCCTGCACGCCACACGGGTGCCGCCCCACTGGTTGGGACTGGGCTTCCTGACCTGCTCGCCCTTCTCCACGACGAGTGGCGCCCTCCTCATCAACGGCCCGATGCTGGGGGGGCTGAGCGGGTGGTACCTCCCCCGCTTCGACGCCGGCCGATGGTTGTCGGTGGTCGAAGACCGGCGCCCCGTGGCCGCCTTCCTCGTGCCGGCCATGGCACAGCTCATCGTGGCGCACCCACGCTTCGACGGGGCGGATCTCTCGAGCCTGGCCGCGCTCACCATCGGGGGGGCGCCCATCGCCCGGGCCACCCTCGAGAGACTCGGAGCCGGCCTGCCGGGGACCGAGGTCATGGTCGGCTACGGCATGACCGAATTCGGTGCGGTGACCCGCTCACCCTCCAAGGATCGCGGCCGCCACCTGGGCTCGGTGGGTCGACCCCTTCCGGGGGTCGAGCTCCGTATCGTCGACGGGCGTGGCGCGGCCGTCGGGCCCGGTGTGGAGGGCGAGATCACCGTGCGCGGGCCCGAGCCGCATCGCGAGTACTACAAGGAGCCGGCCGCCACCGACCAGACGTGGCGGGACGGTTGGTTGCACAGCGGCGATCTGGGCTACCTGGACGCGGACGGCTTCCTCTGGATCACCGGGCGCAGCAAGGAGCTGATCATCCGGGGCGGCAACAACATCGTTCCGCGGGAGATCGAGGAGGTCCTCTATGCCCACCCGGCGGTGGTCGAGGCGGTCGTGGCCGGCATCGCCCACGACGTCCTGGGAGAGGACGTTGCCGCCTGGGTCGTCCTGCAGGAGGACTCCCACGTCTCGCCCGAGGAACTGCGGGCCTTCCTCCTCGAGCGGCTCGCCGACTACAAGGTGCCCCGCAGCATGAGCATCGTCGACGCGCTTCCCCGGAATGCGGCCGGCAAGGTGGTCACCCGTGAGCTGCCGACGCCGAGGAAGCTCGATCAACCGAGCGGCGACCCCCGATGACCACCCCAGATCCCACGGTCCTGACCGAGCAGCTCGGGCCGGTGACCCGCCTCACGCTCAACCGGCCGAAACAGCACAACCCGCTCACCCCCCGGTGCATCCGCGAGCTGCTCGAGGCCGTCGCACGGGCGGAGAACGATCGGGACGTTCGGGTGATCGTCATCCGTGGCTCGGGACGCTCGTTCTCCTCGGGCTACGGGATCCTGCCCGACGACATCGAGCCGGTGGAGGGCGGCGCTGCGGTGGGCATCGAGGGCGACGTCGTCGCGATGCTCGAGCTCGGCGCCGGTTGGGCCAGGATCTGGGACTGCCGGATCCCGGTCATCGCGCAGGTCTACGGAAATTGCCTCGCCGGCGGCACCGACCTGGCGCTGCACTGCGACATCGTCGTCACCGCCAGCGACGCTCGGCTCGGGTTCCCGCCGGTCCGATCGATGGGGGTGCCACCGACCAACATGTGGCTCTACCACGTGGGACCCCAATGGACGAAACGCCTGCTGTTCACCGGTGACACGATCAGCGGGGCCGAGGCCGCGGCCATCGGGCTTGCCCAGGCCGCCGTACCCGGTGCGGAGCTCGACGACTACACGCTGTCCCTGGCGAATCGGATTGCCCTCGTCGGTCGCGAGCTGCTCACGGCCAACAAGCGAGTGGTGAACGAGGGGATCGAGCTGATGGGACGGTCCCGACTCCAGCGATTCGCGGCCCTCAACGACGCCGTGGCCCACCGTGCTCCGGACGCCCGGGCATTCTCGACCCGGGCCGCAGAAGTCGGACTCCGACAAGCCGTCGTCGAGAGGGACGCGCCGTTCGGTGGAGACGAGCGTCCGGCGCGTAGCTAAGCGCACGGTTCTGATCCGGCCCCGTAGCCTAGCTGGGAGCACGTTCTCCATCTCTGAGCGCCGCCGGTGTCATGGCGTGAGGAGACCACAGCACCGCTCGGCTCTCGGGCAGGGCGACGGCAATAGCAGCTTGGACCTCTTCGCCCTGACGATCTGCTTCTTCGATCGAGGTCCCTGGGGACAGATATCCCTCGACCTCGACAACGAGCGACCGACCTGACCACCGGGCCCGAACGTGCACATGATCGACGTCCTCGACCGTGAGCGCCGCGGATTCGGCTCTGGACAGGATCTCTGGGTCGACACCATCCATCAGGTGGTTGATCAGTTCCGAGGTCACCTCCCACCCGACGTGTGCAATGAAGCCGGTAACCACCAAACCGGCGACGGCATCCGCCCAGGGCAAGCCGGCCGCCACGCCGATCAGGCCCAGAAGCGCTCCGCCCGATGCGATCGCGTCGAGCCACGAATGGCGCGCGTCAGCGAGAAGCGTGGCCGACTGGATCCTGCGACCGACGACAAGCTTGTAACGGGCGACGAGTTGATTGCCCGCGATTCCGACAGCAGCGGCAACCATGCCGAGTGCTAGATGCGAGGTCGTGCCGTGGGTCAAGAGCTTGTGGACGCTGATATATGCCGAAAACGCTGCGCTGGTCCAGATGACGACGGCTACGGCAAGGCCAGCCAGGTCCTCGGCTCTGTTGTACCCGTACGGATGCGATTCGGTCGCCTTCCGGCGTGAGAGACGCAATCCGACGAACACGGCCAGTGATGTCGAAACATCAGAAAGGTTGTGCAGAGCATCTCCAAGGAGCCCGGCGGAGTGCGCCAGGAGTGCAATGCCCAGCTCGATTGCACCGGTAACCGAAAGACCGATGGCAGAGAGAAGGAGCGCTCGGTAGGCATCTCGTCGGTCACGCCGGTCACCCACATGGGTTTGGGGAGGGAACGGACTCCACGTGTGGGTTTCACCAACTCGATGCATCCTCACTCCCCGCTTGCCCGGTCGCCGAGGTCCCGGTCGCCGTGCGTCCTGCCCGTCACGTGATCGACGTGGAAGAGCGCCTGTTCGAGAAGGTGACGGACGTGATCGTTCTCAGCGGCGTAGAAGACACGGGTGCCATCTCTCCGTAGTGAGACGAGACGGACGAGTCGCAACTTGGCAAGATGCTGTGACACGGCCGCGGGATTCGCCCCCACATGGTCGGCCAGTTCGTTGACCGAGTGTTCCCCGTGCAGCAATGCCCAGACGATTCGAAGTCGGGTGCTGTCGGACAGCAGTTTGAAGGTCTCCACTGCAACCGAAACCTGCTCGTCGGACGGATTCCCAACTATCTGCGTAGACACGCATATAATCGTACAGCATCGGGCCGCCCGGTGAGATTGTGCCGTTGAGCTGCACCAACAAGAATCGAGCGGAGTTCGAGTGCAGCCCACCAGACCCGCCCAAGGAGCCGCCGGACCGCGATGTGTTCCGCACCTCGTGCTGGCGCGTCGGCACCGATGGGCCGGGGTTCGTGTCTGTAGGCTCTCCGAACCGCATTCTCAGAGCTCACACCGCGAGGCCGACCATGAATGATGCCCACCTCGATTTCTGCGCAAGCCCCGAGTGGCGGACAATTGTCGACGAGATGGTCCTTCCGGACGCGCTCCGAGATGTCGAACTCGGCCCCGAGGTCATCGAGATCGGTCCGGGACCCGGCTTCACGACCGACGTGCTGCGCATGAGGACCGACCATCTCGTCGCAGTCGAGCTCGACCCGAATCTGGCTGCTGCGTTGAAGAGCAGGCTGGCGGGTGCAAACGTCGAGGTTGTCTGCGGTGATGCGACCGAGCTGGATCTTCCCGCCGATCGATTCAGCGCGGGCGCGTCGTTCCATATGCTCCATCACATCGCGTCAGACGATGCCCAAGATCGCGCATTCGCCGAGTTGGCGAGGGTGACCCACAAGGGTGGTGTCCTCGTTGCCGCCGACGGAGTATTCAGCGAGGGTTCGTTGGCGTTTCATCAGGACGACACCTATCACCCCATCGATCCAGACGGGCTTCCTGGTCGCCTCGAACAGGCGGGGTTCGAGTCGGTCAGCGTCGCGATCCACGAGCTCGGGTGGTATTGCAGCGCCGTCGTTGCCTGACCACCACATCTGGCGCGTCTGATGGCTCCGAGGAGGGTCTCCTCGCCGAACCCCTTGTCCGACGCGGCGTAAAGTGATAGCAATGTGATATCACTTTACAGCGAGATGCTCGCCAGGAGGAATCATGAACCAGCCCGTCCCGCCTCGCAGTGACCCCGAGATGGCCGGTCACTCGGTACCCCTCGTCGGGATCCGAGAACGGCAGGCGTGGGCCGTCAACGGATGGCTCGGCGTCCTTGTCGTCGCCGGTTGTGGCGTAGCCGCAGGCTTCATTGCCGAGAGTTCAGCAGCCAAGGGCGTCGTCATCATTCCGATCGTGGTGGCCGTCGTCATCCTGTCCTCGCTGGTCATCGTGCAGCCCGGTCAGACCAGGGTCGTGCGGTTCTTCGGGAGCTATATCGGCACTGTGCGTCGCACCGGCCTGTCATGGATCGTGCCGCTCGCGGACCGGCGGAGCGTCAGTATTCGGGTCAGGAACTTCGAGACGAACCACCTGAAGGTCAACGATGCCGACGGAAATCCCGTAGAGATCGCCGCCATTGTCGTTTGGCAGGTCGCCGACACCTCGCGTGCTCTCTACGCCGTAGAGGATTATCTCAATTTCGTGCGGGTTCAGGCCGAGTCAGCGCTACGGCACGTCGCGACGACACATCCCTACGACAACCCCGCCGAGGAAGGCCTCTCGCTGCGGGGCTCGACCGAAATCGTCGCTGGCGAGCTCTCCGAGGAGGTGGCCCAACGGGTCAGTATCGCCGGGATCGAGATCGTCGAGGTGCGCATCAGCCATCTTGCATACGCCTCAGAGATCGCCCAAGCCATGTTGCGCCGGCAACAGGCCAATGCTGTGGTCGCGGCACGCTCCCGTATCGTCGATGGCGCCGTAGGAATGGTCGAGATGGCGCTCGACCGGCTGAGCGAGCGCGGCATCGTCAACCTCGACGAGGAACGCAAAGCGGCGATGGCGAGCAATCTGATGGTGGTTCTTTGTGGTGATCAGCCAGCCTCACCCGTCGTCAACACCGGGACGCTCTACTCGTAGTCCGTGAATGAGCGCAAGCAGTTACTGCTGCGAATTGATCCGACCGTCCACGATGCGCTGTCCAAATGGGCAGCCGATGATCTCCGCAGTCTCAATGCCCACATCGAAATGCTGCTGCGTCGAGCGCTCGACGATGCCGGGCGTATGCCGAAGAAGGCGGCGCCGATGCCGAAGCGGGGCCGACCGCCCGCTTGAGGTCTGACGAAGGCCGCATCTGTTGCCGTGCCTGGGTCAGGATGCCACCGGGAGTCCGAGCAGAGTTGACGGCAGGACGGAGAGAAGCTGGCCGTCCCGGATCGTCGGCCAGCCGCCAAACATCTCTGAGAACTCATCGACGTCGTCGTCTCCGGGCAGACGACGAAGACCGAGCACGTCCTCGAGGGTCAACCCGGTCTCCAATGCCGTGTACAAGGCAGCGATCGAGGCCAACGAGAACCCCTCGTGCTGGAGACGAAGGACCGTCCGAAGGCGATCGAGGTGCTCGGGACCATAGAAACCGGTACGGCCCACTATCTGCGGCTTCGACAGGAGGCCCTGTGTCTGAAGGGCCCGAACGTTGCGCCCGGTTGTTCCTGCCTGCCGGGCAAGTTCGTCGACGGTGACACCGCTCACGAGTTGACTATAACACAAAATGATGTTACATCTATCTCTGACAGTACCCGAGATCCGCAAGGAGGAGCCATGCCCCTGAACCTCGATGCAGTGGGGTCACAGTCTCCACCGAGCGTGCGCAGCTGGACCTCGACCGACTGCCTGCTCTACGCCCTCGGGGTGGGTGCAGGCTCCCTCGACGCAGCCGGCTTCGAGCTCGAGTTCACGACCGAGAATTCCGCTGACGTCTCCCAGCAGGTTCTTCCGACATATGCCGCAGTCGCCGGTGCCGGAGGCGCCTCGAGGTCGTCGATGGGAGATTTCGACCCTGCCATGCTCGTGCACGCCGAGCAGTCGATCGAGCTCCACGGCACGATCCCGACAGAGGCGACAGTCACCACCACGTCGACGCTCACCTCGATCTATGACAAGGGCTCGGGGGCACTCGTCTGCTTCAGAGCGGAATCGGTGAATGCAGAAACCGGCATGCCTCTGTTCTCCACCGGAACGGGTCTGTTCGTTCGCGGCGAAGGCGGCTTCGGAGGCGAGCGCGGACCGGCGTCAACGAGGGAGCCTCTGCCTTCTCGTACAGCAGACGAGGTCATCACCTATGGCACTCGTCCCGATCAGGCTCTCCTCTACAGGCTCTCTGGCGACCGCAATCCCCTTCACTCCGATCCCGCGTTCGCCAAGCGCGCTGGTTTCGACCGTCCCATCCTCCACGGTCTTTGCACGTACGGATTCGTCGGGCGCGCCCTCCTCCACACCCTGTGTGCATCAGATCCGGGGCGATTCCGGTCCATGTACGGCCGCTTCTCCCGGCCCACCTACCCAGGTGACACGCTCACCATCTCCATATGGGTCGAGGGCTCCACAGCTCGCTTCCGCGCCGACAACCAACTGGGCGAGACGGTGATCGACGCGGGATCATGCGAATTCCTGCTCCGATAGGGGCAAGCCAGCGTGGACTGACCGATCTCCCTCCAGCTTGCGGAGCGGCGTCAATGAGGAAGGAGAACGCCACGGGGGGCAACCTTCGCCGGGCGCGTCGGAGCAGGTCAAGGTGGATGTGGCAGTCAACGGATCCAGCGGCTCAACATCCAGCAGCGGGACCGGATTGCCAGCGGTATCGTCGCGCGGAGTCAGGTTGATGGTGGAGTCGGTTTTCTCCAACGGGGAACCGATCGGCAAGGCTCCACATGGAACCTGAAGTCGGAGGGTCCCATGGCATCGCGCAAGGCGACCGTAACGGGTCTCGGCATTCTCGTTCTCAGCACCTGCCCAGGGGTTGGGATCGCTGGTCCGGCATTCGCCTCTTCGACGGGAACAGCTCCAACATCCGTTGCGGTGACCGCAGCCAACGGCACACCCTCGAAGGCCGCAGAGGATGCGAGCATCACCGTCGAGGCGACAGTCAGAGCCAATCCGGCTACCGGTCATCCCGGGACTGCCGTGAGAGTAACCGGCGCAGGGTTCCTGCCCGGAGAGAGCGTCAACGTCCTCTACACGATCTTCGGCAAACCGTCAGCGGCCCTCTGTCTCCCGGTGAAGGTGGCCTCCGATGGAACCTTCAGCTGCGCCGGGAGCATCCCTTCGGGCCAGAGAGCGGGGTGGGACGGCCGCCACAACATCATCGCGACGGGAGAGACGTCGAAGATCACCGCGAAAGGCGCGTTCACTCTCACCGGCGGCGTGGACCAGCCGACACTCTCGGTTGGTCCAACGTTGCTGAGAGGCAGACAGCCAGTTCACGCGTCAGGTACCAGATGGGCTGACCGTGTCCTGGATCTCCTCCAATGCGGGTACGCCCCTGCAGCCGGCTGCAAACTGATCGGGGACGTTCAAGTCCGGAACGGGGACTGGTCGCTCAGCTACGGCGCGATCGAGGGCTTGCTGGTTGCCAGCGATGAGGGGCCTACGCTCTGTGGCGTTGTGGGAGGGTCTGGTTGCTACGTCAAGGTGACGCAAGGTCCGCTTACCCTGACCGCCCCACTCACATTCGCGACTGTGAACGTCACGATCTCTCCCAGTGAAAACAGCTATCAAACTGGCTCAAGCGTTACAGTCGATGCCAAGAACTTCCCGTCCGACGATCACGTCGAGATCGAGATGTGCGGTCAATCGACGCTCACTTGCGGTGACGATGCAACTGGTCTGACAAATGATGCAGGCGGTGTGTCATTCCAAAATTACAGCCTCGTGTGTGTCGATTTCGACCCGAGCGGCGATTGCTACATTTTGGCTTCGGATCAGTCCTACGGTGGCGGAGACCTGGCCGCCAGCATCTCGTTCTCTACGTATCCGTAGATGAGGTTCTGCCACACCCGATCCTGTGCCCGACAAGGTGGAGCTCGGTTGCGACGCGTTTCAGCTGATCCGTCTCCAGTCCGAACCACCGCCGATGTCTCATTCGCACACGAGAGAGCTCTCCAAATGCTCGGACGTGCCGATCATGGACTGCTTCACCGGCGTCTCACCAGAAGGTATGACCGGTGACTCGGATGTTCCGCACCGGGATGGGGGGCACGGTCGAGTCGAGCCGTTGACTCCAGGCCCGCCCTGGCGAGCGCAGCGAGCTCCTCAGCGGGATCGAGGAACCGAAAGGTGAGGTCGACGCCGTGACCCCACCACTCCGTACGGGTTCTGACAGCCCCGACTGCGCTTTCGTCATCAAAAACGTGAAAGGCAACGAGAGCATGTCCGCCCGGACGGAGCACGCGGGCGAACTCCGAGTACGCGGCGTCCCGTTCCGCAGAGTCGAGGTGTATCACCGCGTAGAAGCAGACGATCGCCTCCAGGCTCGAGGGCGCGAGGGGAAGAGCACCCATGTCGCCGGCCGCGGCGGGAACGTTTGCTTCCCGGGTGGCCGCGGTGCACATCCGGGGTGAGATATCGACGCCGACAGTCCGAAGCCCGAAGCTGCGCAGGTACGCCCCCACATGGCCGGGGCCGCACCCGACGTCCGCGACCGGTCCTCGGCCCGCCAACTCGGCGACGACACCGAGCAGCGCACGGTCCAGGGGCTTACTGTCGAGCTCCGAGCCGAATTCCGCCGCGTAGCGCTCAGCGACAGCGTCGTAGCTGCGACGTCGGTCATCCATTGGTGCCGTCAGCCTCAACCAGACCCAACCGGTTCCTGAGCCGTTCTTCACAGGCGGGCCACTCCGAATCGACGATGGAGTACATCGCCGAGTCCCGCAGCTGTCCCTCCTCGCCCGGCGCCCACGACCGCGACCAGTTCCGCAGGATGCCTTCGAAGTGTGCGCCGAGCCCTTCGATTGCTCGACGGGACCGCTCGTTGCGGGCATCCGTCTTGAGATCGACCCGAGCGACACCCAACTGCTCGAAGGCATGCCTGATGAGGAGGAGCTTGGACTCGAGGTTGATCCCGGTGCCCTGCGCTGAGCCTGCGAGCCACGTCCATCCGATCTCGACCGCAGAGGGCTCAGCCCGGTCGGGCCACGGACGGAGGTCCCAGTAGGCGGTACACCCCACCGCTCGTTCATCGGTCAACCGGACCTGAGCGAAGGGCATCAGAGTGCCGTCCTCGGCCCGTTCGAACTGGGCCTCGAGGTACGCCGCCATCTCGGACCCTCGGGGGACCCAGGTGAAGCCGTACGCGCTGCGATCCTCTTCTGCTGCGACCGCGAGGTCAGTTGCGTGTCGCTCCGAGAGAGGCTCCAATCGCACCAGAACTCCGTGAAGTGTCACCTCCGGCAACAGGCTCATGGGCCCTCCTCATCGCTCCTGGCATTGGCACCTTGCCGCAAGGCAGGTTGCCGGACCGTCGCAGGGCCAGGTCCCTCGGATCCTCTGGATGAACAGCACCAGGATATCGCAATGCGTTCGGCCACCTGAGAGGTCGACGACCATCGTGTCGCCACCCACGGGGTCACTTCTCTAGTCTGGGCGCAATGTTCCATGCCCTCTACCTGCCACCGTTCGGAGAGCTCGCCGATCCACGGGTGATGGTGGATCTGGCGGTGGCTGCGGAAGAGGCGGGATGGGATGGCATCTTCCTCTGGGACCACATGTGGCGACCCACCGGCGACAACCTCGATGTTGCCGACACGTGGATCACCCTTGCCGCCATTGCGACGGTCACCGAGCGCCTGCGGCTCGGACCGACCATCACGCCGCTGTCCCGCCGCCGACCCCAGAAGGTTGCTCGTGAGGCGGTGACCCTCGATCATCTCTCCGAAGGGCGATTGATCCTGGGGGTGGGTCTGGGCGTGAACACCGGTGGCGAGCTCGAACGATTGGGGGAATGCGCAGAGGAGGTCGTTCAAGCCGAGCGGCTCGACGAGGCCCTCGAGGTCATTCTCGGACTCTGGTCAGGTGACGAGATCAACCACCACGGTCGGCAATTCACGGCAGATCACGTTCGATTTCTGCCGAGGCCGGTCCAACAGCCCCGTATCCCGATTTGGGGGGCGGCCACGGGTACCGGCAGTCCGAAGCCACTTCGCCGCGCGGCGAAATTGGACGGTCTCTTCCCGGTCAACACCTCCTCCGACCGGCTCGCCAGCATGCTGGACGTCGTTGCCGAAGAACGAGGTTCCTTGGATGACTTCGACGTTGCGATGCTCGCTGTTCCGGACACCGACCTCCACGCTCTGGAGGGCATGGGGGTTACCTGGGCGATGTGGCCGCCCTACGAGGGAGAGACCTCGGCGAGCGTTCTCAGGTTTGCGGAAGCCGGTCCGGGAGTCCACAACCCGTAGCGGCCGAACCGGAGGTCTGTCCGTTTCGGCGACGTCCTCGGGGCCAGTTCCCCGGCAGCGTCACCCTCCTCGGTCGATCCTGCCGCGTAGCGCGAGCAGTGCCATCGACATGCTGAGGAGCCCCAGCCCGGCGAGCGCGGCGAAGCCCTCAGCGAGGACCCTCGGTTCCCACCCCGTGGTGATCAGCGAGCGCAACGCTCCCAGCAGGTAGGTGATCGGATTGTAGGTAGCGATGGTCGAAAACCAGCCCGCGAGCGCCTGCTTGGGGACGACGGCATCACTGAGGAAGAAGAGCGGGAAGAAGACGACGAAGGAGGCACTGACCGCGGCCGGGCTGCCGGTCTTCAATGCCACGGCGTAGGGGAACCCGGTGAACACCAGACCCCAGAGGGCGGAGAACCCGACGAACGCCAGCACGCCGAGAACGCCGGTGGAGAATCGCACGCCCACGCCGAACCCGATGGCGAGGACAGGGATGCACAGCGCCATGATCACGATGACGTCCGCCACCATGAGTCCGAGAAGCAACGCCAGGCGCCGTACGGGCGTCATGCAGAGGCGGTCGAAGTACCCGCCTTCGATGTCGGTCACCAGGCTCGGCGCTCTGGACATCCCCGTCACGGCGAACGCAATGGCCATGGGGAGGAGGAAGGCCTTGTAGCTGAACCCGTTGGCACCTCGTTCGAGATTCTCGAGCGCCCCCAGATTGACCGTGTAGAAGAACGCCGGCACGAAGACAGCGGGAAGCACAGACGCCGGCTCCCTGGGGATCTGGCGCAACGCCCGCATCGCCACTGTACGGACATCGCGGACAAAGCCCGCCTCACGGCCTCTGATCGGTTCGGACTGGGTGAGGCTCACTGCCTCATGCCTTCCACCCCGATGTTCGATCCGGTCAGTTCCCTGAACACGTCGTCGAGAGTCGGCGTCCTGAGCGTGAGGCTACGCATTTGAACCCCCGAGCTGGCGAGCTCCACCGCCACCGGACCGATCGCGGTCGACCCGTTCGGGGTGCTCACGATGACCCTCCCGTCCTCTACTGAGACGGCGTCGACCACCTCGAGGCGTCGGAGCCGATCGAGCGCCCCGGGGTCGGCATCTTCGGTCTCCACCACGATCAGATCGGCTCCGATCGAGCGCTTGAGCTCTTCGGGTGGCCCCTCGGCGACGAGCCGACCCCGGGCGATGATCCCCACGCGATCTGCAAGGACATCGGCCTCCTCGAGATACTGGGTGGTGAGAAAGATCGTGATCCCAAGGTCTGTGTTGAGCCGGCGCACCTCATCCCACACGTGTGCCCTGCTCTCGGGGTCCAAGCCCGTCGTCGGTTCGTCCAGGAAGAGGACCTCGGGGTTGTGCACCAACGCGGCAGCGAGATCGAGCCTGCGCTTCATCCCTCCGGAATACGTCGCGATGCGCCGATCGATCGCGGAACCGATGTCGACGAGATCGAGGACCTCACCGAGGCGGCTGCGGATCTCTGCAGGGCGCAACCCGTAGAGACGACCTTGGAGCACGAGCAGTTCGCGACCCGTCTGACGCTGATCCAGCGCCGCGTCCTGCAGGGCCACACCGATGCGCACCCGCACCTCCCGCGGCTCCTCGACCACATCACAACCCGCAACGAATGCGAGGCCGGCACTCGGACGCAGCAGTGTGCAGAGCACCCGGATCAGCGTCGACTTCCCCGCCCCGTTCGGCCCGAGGAAGCCGTAGATCTCACCCTGTTCGACCTCGAGATCGATCCCGTCGACGGCCACGGTCGAGTCGTAGCGTCGGACGAGCCCCCTGGTCAGGACGGCCGGCGACTCGCTCCCCGGAAGAATGGCCGAAGTGCCGTCGATGAGCGATCCGTACTGCTTCAGATCTGTCATACTGTTCAGTATCCACTATCCTTGCTGGTAGCACAACCCATGGCCATCGAACCCCTCACCCCAGAGCGCCGGCGACAGCAGACCCGCGACTACCTCCTCCAAGCGGCCGCGCAGGTCTTCGCCGAGCGTGGGTTCCACGGGGCCTCCCTCGACGAGGTCGCGGCGGTCGCCGGCTTCACCAAGGGAGCTGTCTACTCGAATTTCAAGAGCAAAGAGGACCTGTTCCTGGCGTTGCTCGAGTCGGAGTACCAACGCGAGCTCGCCAAAGTCCGAACCACCCTGGAGACCGCTGACGGGCCCCCCGATGCCCACCTCTCGGAGTTCGTCACGCTGATCCAGGATCAATTCAATTCCTCCGGGAACTGGTCGGTCCTCTTCGAGGAGTTCTTCCTCTACGCCATGCGCAATACCGCGGCACGCGACAAGCTGGCCGCGCTCGACAATCTCGATGTCGACTCCCTCGCCGAGATCATCCAAGGTGAACGCGAGAGGCACGGGATCGAGATCACTGAACCGGCGAGACACGCCGCCCGAATCGTCGTCGCCCTCATGCGCGGCATCAGCACGATGCGGGCCATCGATCCCGACGCCGTCGACGAGGCGTTCCTGGAGACGGTGATGACCTTCGTGGCGCGGGCCATGATGTAAGGCGTTCGCCGCCCCCGGCTGGGGCGGGATTCAGGAATCGGGGATCGAGCCGCGCCGCCCATGGGCCATCACGGCTCGCCGAGACGCCGAAGACATGATGGACGAGCGAGACCGCTCCGACAGCAAGCACAGCACCGACAGTGCAGAGCCGACCGAGAGCACCGACCCGAACGAGCCGATCGACCCCACCGACAACGCCGAGCCGACGGACCCGATCGACAGGACCGAGTTCTTGGATCCGATGCTCAACAGCGAGCTCTCCGACCACAGCGACCAGCGGCTCGACCCTGTCATCATCCAGTTCTACCTCGTCACTCGGCTGGACGCCCAGCCAGGACCGACACAGACCCGAGGCCTTCACTGTCCTCACCAGCGGGTTCGCTGTCCGGGGACAGCAGGATCCGGGCACTCCGGCGGCGAGGAGGTCCGACGATGACGGCGAGTGCCAAGAGCAGGGCGATCGTCGAGCCGGTGAGAGCCGACGAGACCCCGTGTGCGATGAGATCGGCTGTCGAGGCCCGGGGGATCCGGGTTGACGAGACGAAGATGGTCGTCATCACCGCGATACCCATGCACCCACCGACCTGGTGGAACACGTTGACGAGCCCGGAGGCAGCCCCTGCATCGTCATCGGGGACGCCGGTGATGGCCCGGCTGGTCAGGGTGATGAACGCGATCCCGGCACCGACCCCCAGGAGGAGCAACGGCAGTGCGATCCCGCCGACATAGCTCGTCTGGGCAGAGAGCCTGCTGAGCCAGCCCATCCCGACGGCAGCGAGCACCACGCCCCCGATGAGGAGACGCCTCGTGCCGACCCTCGGCGCGAGCCTCGGGACCACGCGGGACATGGCAAACATGAGCGCGGTCATCGGCAGGAAGGCGAAGCCCGCTTCGACGGCGCTGAAGCCGAGAACCGCTTGGAAGTACTGGGTCAGGAAGAAGAACGACGAGAACATCCCGGCCACCAGGAGCAGTCGTCCGATCGACGCCTGGGTGCGCTCCCAGGCAGCGAAGAACCGGAGCGGCATCATCGGGTGCCGGGCCCGCATCTCGATCAGGACCAACACACCGAGCAGCACCACCCCGATCACGAACGAGGCAACCGCGAGCAGGTCGGTCCAACCCGCCGATGCAACCCTGACGAAGCCGAACACGATGGCGAACATGCCGAGAGACCCGGCGACGGCGCCCGCAACGTCAAAGCTCTTCGTATCGCGCGGGGTCTCTGGCAGGTAGCGGGGAGCGAGCGAGACCGCAGCCACGCCGATGGGCACGTTGATGAACAGACCCCATCGCCACGAGAGCCAGCTGGTGAGCATCCCGCCGAGCACGATCCCGACGCTTCCGGCTGCACCACTGATGGCTCCGTAGAGACTCACCGCACGCAGCCTCGCCGGTCCCTCCTCGAAGGTCACCATGAGAAGGGTGAGCGTCGCGGGCACCGCAACTGCCGCGGCGACCCCCTGGAGAGTGCGGGCACCGATCAGCCAGGCCGGTGACTGGGCAAGCCCACCGAGGAGTGAGGCCAGCGTGAACACGGAGAGCCCGGCCACGAAGACCCGTCGGCGCCCCAGGATGTCCCCGGCCCGGGCGCCCAGCAGGAGGAGCCCTCCGAAGGGGAGCATGTAGGCCGTTTGCACCCAG
Source organism: uncultured Acidimicrobiaceae bacterium (assembly GCA_963725275.1). Taxonomy (GTDB): domain Bacteria; phylum Actinomycetota; class Acidimicrobiia; order Acidimicrobiales; family RAAP-2; genus Bog-756. The sequence continues at coordinate 244,619 of CAVRXS010000003.1, forward strand.
GAGAGCCCACTCGGCGAGAAACCGAGGGCCCGATGGATGGTCGGAAGGGCGGTGATCACGACCGATGCGTCCAGGACGGCCATGAGTTGCGCAGCGAGAATGATGGCGAGGACGATCGCCGGCGAACGCCCCGCTGCCGGATCCGGTGTCCTGGGAGTCGTCGCCGCTGGAGCAAGGGAAATCGACATCGAAGTCCTTTCTTCCCCACCGGGGAAGGGGTAAAGTGGAGGTACCCCTCCGATAGTAACGGAGGGTAGCCTCCGTTTGCAAGCGAGATCCATGAATGACCCGATGAGCAGCACAGAATCCGTACCAGGGGTGCTGGCACGGCGCCCCCAGCGTGCCGACGCCCGCCGCAACTACGAACGGCTCGTCGCCGTGGCTCGTGACACCTTCGCCACCGAGGGGGTCTCGACGTCGCTGGAGGAGATCGCCCGCAAGGCCGGTGTCGGAATCGGGACCCTCTACCGGCACTTCCCGACCCGCCAGGACCTCCTGGAGAGCGTCTACGCAGACGACGTCGACCTCGTCTGCCGTGCGGCCGACGAGGTCGCGAGCCTCTCCCCCTGGGACGCGCTGGCCACCTGGCTGCACCGGCTCGTCGTCTACCTCGCGACCAAACGCGCACTGGCAGAAGCCGTCAACTTCCAGTCCGAGCTCTTCAGGAGCGGCCGGGCCTCGGTGCACGAGGCCGGCGAGAAGCTCCTCCGTCGCGCGCAGGATGCCGGGGAAGCTCGCCAGGAGGTGACCTTCGACGACGTGCTGCGTCTCCTGGCGGGAACCACCATGATCGAGTTCGTCGATCCGGGGCAATGTGAACGGGTCCTCGACATGGCGCTCGACGGGATCCGTCACCAGTGGGCCCACGACCGTCGCGCCCCGTCTGGCTGACCCTCCGGGCCGCACGAGGGACCTGGCAGACTGCACTGATGGAAGTCCATCTCGTGGACGGCACGTACGAGCTCTTCCGCCACTTCTTCGGACAGCCACCTCGGGCCGCGGACGACGGAAGCGAGATCGGAGCCGCCCGGGGTGTGGTGCTCACGATCCTCGGGATGCTGAGCGACGGTGCGACCCACATCGGGGTCGCCACCGACCACGTCATCGAATCGTTCCGCAACGACCTGTGGCCCGGCTACAAGACCGGTGCCGGCATCGCCCCCGAGCTTCGGGCCCAGTTCGAGGTCGTCGAGGAAGCCGTCGCCTCGCTGGGTGTCGCGCTCTGGCCGATGGTCGAGCTCGAGGCGGACGATGCCCTCGCTTCGGCGGCGTCGGTGGCGGCGAGCGATCCGGGTGTCGAGCGGGTGGTCATCTGCACGCCCGACAAGGACCTGGCGCAGTGCGTGGTCGGCAAGCGGGTCGTCCAACTCGACCGCCGAAGCGGGACGATCAGCGACGAGGACGGCGTCTGGGCCAAATTCGGGGTCGCTCCCCGGTCGATCCCCGATTGGCTCGCGCTGGTCGGGGACTCGGCGGACGGGTTTCCCGGGTTGGCCGGGTGGGGTCGGCGGTCGGCATCGACGGTCCTCGCCCACTACGGCAGCTTCGACGATGTGCCTGACGGCATCGACGCCTGGGATCCCGACGTACGGCGGGCGGTGCGAGGCGCTGCCAAGCTGGCAGAACGACTGGCGGGTGAGCGTGAGCAGGCCGAGCTGTTCCGAGTGCTGGCAACCCTCCGTCTGGATCCCTCAGTGCTGCAAGGGGTCGGTTCGCTCGAGTGGCGCGGACCGGACGAGCGCTTCGAGGCGGTCTGCGCGTACTTCCGGGACCCGTCGCTCGCCGAGCGCGCCGCGGCCATGCGCAGGGGCTGACGTCCGAGGTCACCCCTTGGTGGAGAAGACGTCGTCGAGCTCGGTCGGGACCGGGGTGTCGAGCTGCGCGTACACGCACGAGTCCGGCTGGCGGTCGGGACGCCACCGGACGAACGAGGTGGCATGGCGGAAGCGGTCCCCTTGAAGGTGGTCGTAGGCCACCTCGGCGACCAGTTCGGGCCGCAACGGCTCCCAACTCAGGTCCTTTCCACCGCTCCACCGGCTCTGCCCCCCCGGAACGCGACCGACCGGCGTGTCTGCGGGCTGCCACGGGTGTGACGCGAGGGCGTTGTCACGGTACGGCTCGAGCTGCCCGACGAACTCCTCCCGCCGCGCCGCACTGAACCCAGAGGCGACACCGACGTGGTGGAGGACCCCGTGGTCATCGAAGAGTCCGAGGAGGAGTGACCCGACCACGCCGCCCACCTTGTGCCATCGGAAGCCGCCGACCACGCAATCGGCGGTGCGTTCGTGCTTCACCTTGAGCATGACCCGCTTGTCGGGCTGGTAGCGCAGGTCGCCGGCCTTGACGACCACCCCGTCGAGTCCGGCACCCTCGAATCGGGAGAACCAGTCACGGGCCACATCGAGCCGGGTGGTCACGGGCGTGATGTGGATCGGGGGCCGGACCTTCCGAAGCGCCTTCTCGAGCGCCTCGCGCCGAACGGAGAACGGCTCGTCCAGGAAACTCACGTCACCCAGGGCGAGCAGGTCGAAGGCCACGAACGACGCTGGCGTCGACTTCGAGAGGAGCTCGACCCGTGACGCGGCGGGATGGATCCGCTGCGAGAGCGCATCGAAATCGAGACCGGTCGGCCCCGCGATCACGATCTCACCGTCGAGCACACAGCGTTCCGGCACAGCGGTCAGCAACGAGGTGACCAGCTCGGGGAAGTAGCGGGTGAGGGGCTTCTCGTTACGGCTCCCGAGAACGACGTCGTCACCATCCCGGAAGACGATGCAGCGGAACCCGTCCCACTTCGGCTCGTAGAAGAGACCGTCTCCCTCGGGCAGGGTCCGGGACAGCTTGGCCAGCATCGGCGGGACGGGGGGCACCACGGGAAGCGTCACCGGCCAATGCTACCTGGGGCGCCAGCTGCGGCACCGGTGCTCCCTACGCGGCGTGGCCGGTCGTCCAGGCGAGGAATTCGTCGAGCGGTCGGGTGTTCATGATCCGGTCGACCGGCACGCCCGCGACGGCGGCCTTCTCGCAACCGTGGCGTTGCCATTCGAGTTGTCCTGGCGCGTGGGCGTCGGTGTCGACCACCACCAGACAGCCGAGCGAGAGCGCGAGAGCGAGCAGCGGCTCGGGAGGGTCGAGTCGTTCGGGCCTGGAGTTGATCTCGACTGCCGTACCGGTGCGGGCGCATGCGCCGAAGACGGCCTCCGCGTCGAAGGTCGACTCCGGACGACCGCGTCCGACCAGGATCCTGCCCGTACAGTGGCCCAGGATGTCGGTGTGCGGGCTCTCGATGGCGCGCAGCATCCGTGTGGTCATCCCGGGTGCCTCCATCCGGAGTTTCGAATGCACGCTGGCCACGACCACATCCAGCTGTGCGAGCAACTCCTCGTCCTGATCGAGCGAACCGTCTTCGAGGATGTCCACCTCGATACCGGTCAGGATGCGGAACGGCGCGAGCTCGGAATTCAGCTCGGCAACCCGCTCGAGCTGCTCGCGCAGCCGGGTCGCGTCGAGCCCATGGGCGACGGTGAGCCGGGGACTGTGGTCGGTCAGCGCCCAGTAGTGGTGGCCGAGCTCCCTGGCCGCTTCGGCCATCTCGCGGATCGGACTCCCGCCGTCCGACCAGTCCGAGTGGCTGTGGCAGTCTCCTTGCAGCCGCTTGCGCACCGTCGCGGCAGCGTCGCTCATCGCCGGTGGGTCGACCGCTTCGAGCTTGGCGAGATACGCCGGTGTGGATCCGCCGGCAGCCTCGGTGATCACCTGTGCGCTCGTCTTTCCGATACCGGGGATCCGCTGGAGGCGGGCCGGGGCCATTCCCGCCAGCTCGTCGACCGAAATGTCGCCCACGGCCGCGGCAGCGGTCCGGAACGCCCGCACCTTGTAGGACTCCGCCCCGTCGCGCTCGAGCAGGTACGCGATGCGACGCAGCGCCGTCACCGGATCCATTGCCTAGCCCTTCTTGGCGCGGCTCGGCGACACCCGGGGCGGCTCGTCCGGCTGCTTGGGGTATTCGGGTGGCCATGGTGCATCGTGCAGCCCATCGGCGCGGTCCCGCGCCGACATCGCCAAGAGAGGCTCGAGCGACTGGGGTACATCGGCGATTCCCTTCCAGGGGTCACCCCGGCGCCGGACGAGATCGGGCACCGTTCGGATGGTGAGCTCCTCCGGGTCGACACTGTCGATCTCGTCCCAGCTCAGCGGCGTCGATACCTGGCCTCCGACCCTGGGTCGAGCGAACCATGCGCCGAAGACCGTCTTGTGGGGGGCGTTCTGATTGAAGTCGACGAAGACGCGCTCTCCCCGCTCCTCCTTCCACCACTGCGCCGTCATCAGGTCCGGGTACCGGCGCTCGAGCTCGCGTGCCAGGGCGACGGCGCCCGCACGCACTGCGAAGCTGTCCCAGCGGGGCTCGAGGCGGACATAGATGTGCATGCCCCGATTCCCGGTCGTCTTGGGATACCCGACGATTCCCAGTTCGTCGAGCAACGATCGCACGTGAGCAGCCGCCACCCGGATCTCGTCGAACGAGGTCCCCGGTTGGGGATCGAGGTCGATGCGGAGCTCATCCGCATGACCGGGATCATCGGCGCAGTAGGGCCACAGGTGGAGGCCGAGGCACCCGAGATTGACCGCCCAGAGCACGTGCGAGATGTCGGCGACCACGAGCGCGTTGGACGTCGTCCCGTTGGGCGTGCTGACCACCGTTGTCTGCAGCCACTCGGGAGCATTGGCGGGAACCCGCTTCTGGAAGAAGGAGGATCCCCCCGCTCCACTGGGGAATCGCTCGAGCAGGGCCGGCCGGCCACCGGCGGTGTTCACCAGTGCGTCGGCGATGTCGAGGTAGTACGACACCAGGTCGAACTTCGTCGCGCCGAGCTCTGGGAAGTAGACCTTGTCGGGGCTCGAGATCTCAACGGTTCGACCGCACGTCTCGACGACCCGGATGTCCTTGCCGGCCACGCGCCCACGATATCGGGCGCCGCAGACCGGCTGTGTCCCACGGGGCAGCCGGCTGGCCGGCGTACGGGGCGGATCACGTCCGCCTCATGTCCCCCCGGCTGCCGCTCGCAATGTGCCGTCGGCGTCGAGCAGATGATGGTGGCTCTCATGGACCCCGAAGCAGGCGAGGCCGGAGACCGTGAAGCGGTCGACCCCGTCGCGCAAGGCACCTCTGGACCAATCGGAGGGGACCCGGTCCCCCACGATGGAGGCGAATCGCGCCGCTTGGGCCTCCAGGTCGTCTGCGAGCCGCTCCGCTTCGAGGAGCCGGTACGACGCCAGACCGTCCGGGCCGGGATCGAACCAGGGCACGGTCGGCTCGGCGAGTTCGACCGCAACGGTGATCCGGTCACCGAACACCCGCAGCATGTCCCGCGCATGCGCCCCGTACTCGAGCGGCGAGAAGACATCGGGGGCGGGTCGCGCACGGAGGTACGAGTCGTCGGCCGCGACGAGGAAGGTGCGCCACTCGGCCGTCGACCGCGCCGCCAGGTCGCCGAGCGATGACGGCTGGAGCGCTCCCGGGTGCTGACCGCACTGTGGACAGGGGTCACTCTGGATGCGAATCCACTCCCACCCCTCCCGCCAGCGTCCATGGCTGTCCGGTGCGGCGTCGGTCACGGTGCAACCACCGGTTGCGCTCCCCGGTCCCGAACGGCGTCGGCAAAGGCGGCGATCAGCGGGTGGACGAAGGTCGCATCAGAGGAGAGCTCCGGCTGGAAGAGCGATCCGACGAAGAACGGGTGATCCGGAAGCTCGGCCACCCGGACCTCTCCGGCCGGGTCCCGTCCGCTCATCACCATGCCGTGGGCCACCAGCACGTCCTCATAGGAGCGATTGATCCCGAAACGACAGAAGTACCGCTCGGTGGCGGGGCCCGCCCCCATCGCACGAGCCGCGATCGTCCCCGGCTCGATGACCACCATCGCCTCCTCGCCGAAGAGCGTGCATGCCAACGGCGCAATGAGAAGGTGGTTCGCTTCGGGGTGGATCTCGGCGTGTTCGACCTCGTGCAATCCGCAGACATTCCGTGCGAACTCGATCACGAGATGCTGGAAGCCGCCGCAGGTGCCGAGCAGCGGGATCCCGAGCGTCCTGGCCGTCTCGATCGCGGTCAGCACGCCGTCGGCGCTCTGGTAGGGGCTGCCGGGGACGACCCAGACGCCGTCGAATCCGGAGACATCGCGCGCCGCATCGATGGTCGTGCTCGGCAACCAGTAGGGCTCGATGGGTTCGGCTCGCTCACCGGCGAGTGCGGCCAGCAGACCCGGGATCCGATTGTGCGCCTCCACGGATGCCGAGCGATCGCCCACCAGAGCGAGCCGGGGAGGGTGGGTACGTTCAGCCATTGACCCAGCATGCGCTCTGAGATTCAGAAGTTCCAACGATTTCATTGGATCCCTGCATCAGTTCTACTTATGTGAAATGCTGAGCTCGTGGAACTGCGGGATCTGCGGGCTCTGGCGACCGTGGTCCGATCGGGCTCGTTCACTGAGGCCGCCCTCGAGCTGGGCTACACCCAGTCGGCCGTGTCACAACAGGTGGCGGCGTTGGAGCGGGAGGTCGGTCAGCGACTGCTCGAGCGCCGTCCGGTCCGTCCCACCCCGGCCGGTCTCCGCCTCGCGGAGCACGCCGGACGCATCCTCCTCCGGATGGACGTCGTTCGGAGCGAACTGAGCCGGATGAAGGACAGCGGCCAGGAGCTGCGCATCGACGCGTGCCCGCTCGCAGTACCGGACGTGCTCGCCACCGCGCTCAGCCAGCTGCGTCGAGACCGTCCGACGCTCCAGGTCACGGTTCGCTCGGCGGTCGCCGGATCAGCAGTGAGCCGGCTCGCCACGGGCGCGACCGATGTGGCGATCATCGACGGGATCACCGCTCCGGAGACCCCACTGGCTCCGACCGAACCCGGCCTGTTCTCCGCCACCGGTCTGACCGAGGAACCCCTCGCGGTCGCCCTGCCCGAGGACCACCCACTCGCCGGCCGCCCCTGGCTGGACCTGTCGATGCTCGCGGACGCTCCATGGATGACGCTGCCCGAGCTCCCCACGGATGCAGCGACGTCCGCTGCCCGCAGCGCGGTGACCTATGAGGGCAACGACGTGGCGACGGTCCTGCATCTGGTGGCTGCCGGTCACGGTACCGCCCTGTTGCCGGCACCGGCTCTGCTGCGAGCCAGCGGGGTCGTCGCGGTACCGGTACGCCACCCACCCCTCGTCCACCGGACCGAGGTGCTCACCCTGCGGAGCGCCGACCCTCCGGTGACCACCCTGGTGGAGGAACTGCGGATCAGAGCCCGCCCGACGTGAACCGTATGCCGCGGCGGATCCGGCGGCCCCTCCGACCCCCTTCCTCCGTGTGCAAAAATCTCGCGCATGACCGGGTCCGTGCTTCCGAAGGCCGGACCAGCAGCCAGGGACAGAGCGCTCGCCGTGCTGCTCGGGAAGCCGTTGGAGCCCATCGTGGACCTGGTCGCCTGGTCCCCCGCTCCCGGGGACTACGAGGTGGCCTCCTCTGACGGCCACCTGCGCTTCCACCGTCACCGGGGCGGCACGGGGACGAGCGCTGGACCACCCTCGGGCTTCGACACCGAGACGATCAGCGGGGAGAATCCCGTTGCACGACAGGATCCCCGGTATCTCGGCAGCCTCGCGGAAGAACGATCGACGCCCCACCCGGACCGCCGCGACAACTCCTACCCCAACGCATACGAGCACCTGGCGCAACTGTTCGACCATCCGTCGGCACCCGACTTGGTCGTGCTGCACTCCGCTGCCCACTTCTGGGGTGACCAGGGGGGTCATCTCGGAGAGCACGGCTCCCTCGGCATCGTGCAGGCGCGCGCGCCGTTCATCGCAGCCGGCGCGGGTATCCGGTCGCTCGGACAGATCGAGGCGAACTGCCGTCTGATCGACGTGGCGCCGACGATGCTCGAACTGCTCGGGTGCGCTGCCCCGCCGGGCGGCCCGCCGGATGCGAGGCTCATCCAGCAGGACGGCGTCATCCTGGACGACCTTCTGACCGGTCCCGGCGAGGTGAATCACGTCGTCGCCATGCTCCTCGACGGCACCAACCCCAACGTGCTCTACGAGATGGCCGCGACCGGGGATGCGCCGCACATCAGTCGGCTCATGGAATCCGGAGCGACGTACCGCTACGGAGCGATCGCGTCGCTCCCGACGGTCACGCTCGCCAATCACACCGGCATCCTGACCGGAACCCATCCCGGCCATCACGGGATCCTGCACAATGCGTGGGTCGATCGGGTGACCGGTGAACAGGTCGTGACCAATTCACCCTCGACGTGGCCGACTGCGATGCGGTGGCTCAGTTCATCGGTCGAAACGGTGCACGACGCGGTCCATCGATCGAAGCCCGGGGCGCTCTCGATCTCGATCAACGAGCCGTGCGACACCGATGCCGACTATTCGATCTTCGACCTCATTCGCCGTGGCGAGCCGATCGACCGTCCTCCCCCGGCCGAGTCACTCCCCGACGCGACAGAGCGGTTCGTCCGGCCGAGCAAGGACTACCGTTGGTCGTCTCTCATCGACCACACCGCAGTCGAGCAGTTCTGCGGGATCTGGAGCGGCGAGTACCGCGGGCGCTCGTGGCCCTCCCCGACATTCAGCTGGGTCAACTTCACACTGACCGACGCAGCGTTCCACGAAGGGGGGCCCTATTCCGAGATCGCGGCTGCGTCAGTCCGCGACACTGACGCCCGGATCGGTCACGTTCTCGAAGCTGTCGAGCGAGCCAGCGTTTGGGACGACACCGCCTTCTTCCTCGTCGCCGATCACGGTATGCAGTTGGCGGATCCGGCGGTGACCGGTGACTGGGATGCCGAGCTCGAGCGGTCGGGCGTGGCCGTACGGGACGAGGGATACGGGTTCCTGTACCTCTCCGACGGGTGAGTGACGGCGGCGGCACCGCAGCGGGCCGGGAGCCAGGGGTTACCAGGCTGCCTTGAGCTCCATCAGCGAGTCGAGGTACTCGCGCTCCTCCGGAGTGAGATCCGAGAACTGGATACCGACCCTCATTCCTTCGTTCCTGCCGGGTCGGAAGTTGCGAACCTCCCCACGAAGCTGGACCGCGAGGATGATCTTGTGTCCGGGGAGCTCCTCCGGTCTGACCCCGAGCAGCTCCAGACCCGCTCCAGCGGACGACATGTCGACGACTCGACAGTCCCTCCAGAGCTCGTCCGGATCGTCCTCGATCATGTACTTGCCCTGCCAGTCCGTGAAGTGTCGGGGCAGAAGCCTCCGGAGCTCGTGCACGACGTCCTCCCTTCGGCGCACGGATTGTCTCTGGAACTGAGAGGCCATGAATGGGCCTGTCGAGACACGACATCCGGTCGCCTGGTTCAACATCGTTCCATCGGCAATTCTCGACGAATTCTGAAGGTCCGGATGCAAAGCAACGCGCCGCAACGCCACGTTGCGCGTGCCGATCGCGCCGCGCCGCCTACACGGACGTTGTCTGGATGCAGCCGAAAAACGACGAACGGCCTGACACGTCCCACATCCACAGGGACGGCATCAGGCCAGTTCGGCGGGATCCCACCAACGTTGTCTCATCATGGGCCATCATCGCCCCGGATGCAACCGCGGTTGCGGGTGGTGCTGCTCAGCTGTCCCTGGTCATCATCCGCCACGCGCCCAGGGCAGTCCAGACCACCAGCCAGGCGATGATGACGCAGACGGCCACGGTCCTCGACTCGGGCACCAGCATCCGTACCCCATTCGGCCCGCCACCGCCGCCGAAGGCCAGTGGCAGACCGCCCGGCTCGATATGGGCCATCGCGAGTCCCACGATGCCTCGCTGGGCGTTGACGATGTGCGCGATCACCTCCCGGCTGAACGCTGGGGTGAGGATCAGCTCGAGCACCACGAGGAGGATCACCGGGACCGTTCGCTGCCCCATGAGGGAGGCCAGCCCGAGCCCGACGACGAAGCCGATGGTCGCCTCGAGCGAGATCCACAGTCCGGCGTCGACCATGAGCGAGATCGGTGGGGCCAGGAACATTCGTCGATAGTCGACATAGTTCTGATTGGCCATCGTGAGTGCCAGCGCTCGAATCTGCACCGCAGATGCCGGCGCTGGAGGTGTACCCCCTCCCTTCGGGCCAGGACCACTGGGACCGCCCTGGGGGCCGTTTCCGCAGGGGGCGTTGATGTTGATCGGCCCGTTGTAGTTGAAGTTGCAGACGACTTCGTCCGCGTGCGTTGTGGCCCAGCTGTCGAGCCCGGCACGTGAGAGCCCGACCGGCACGTTGACACCGTCGTAGTTGAGCTGGGTCGGGGCGGCGAACGAGCAGACCGCGCAGACGATGGTGAAGCCGACCGCGACGATCGGGATCACGATGGCCAGCCCCGCCGGGATCCGGGCCAGGTACAGCGCCAGTCGGGAGCGGCCGGTGATCACCAGGTGTCGGAACATCCCCTCGGTGAGGTCGACGGACCCCGCCGTACAACCGACGGCCGCGGCAACGATGAACCCGAAGATGTACATCACGCCGGCCACCAGGTTGGTGAAGATGTCGTAGCCGCCCGCCGGACCGTACGTCTTCGGCGCGATGGCATGGGACAGCAGCCGGACGACGAGGAAGATGCTGGGCAGGCCGATGTTGACCGCGATGAGTGCGATCATGAGCCCGCGTCGCTTGCGGAGCTCCATGAACCGGGTGGCGATCATGCCTCCGGTCGGGATCCAGGAGCCGCGGCGATCGCGCGATCGACCCTCTGATGCCGGTAACGGGAGCGGGGCAGCCGACGCGGTCCCCACGTCCGTGGTCGTCGTCACTCCGACTCCCCGAGCCGGCTCGTGACCTGTAGGAACCACGACTCGAGCGACGTATGGAGCTGCTGCAACCGGTAGACGGCGATGCCGCCCTCGACCAGCACCCGGTTGATCTCGGCGATGACCGAGCGCTCGGTACCCTCGGGCAGGGTGATCGCCAGCCCGACCGCGCCGACCTCCACCCGCACACCGATGGTGGTGCGACCGAGGAGTGCGCCGGCCTGCTCGGGCTCCGAGCACTCGATCTCCAGCACCGTCGACGATCCTGCCAGGAGCTCTGAGATGGGTCCCTGCCGGATGATCTTTCCCCGGTCGACGATGGCCACCGCATCACAGGTCCGCTCGACCTCGTCGAGCAGGTGGGACGAGAGCACCACGGTCCGACCCTCGGCCACCAGGGAGAGGATCATGTCGCGCATGTCCTGCATCCCGGCCGGGTCGAGCCCGTTCATCGGCTCGTCGAGGATCAGGAGCTCCGGGTCTCCGATCAGGCATGCCGCGACCCCGAGACGCTGCCGCATGCCCATGGAGTACTTGGTCACCCGGTCGTCGGCCCGGTGCAGGATGCCGACGCGCTCCAGAGACGGACCGATCCGGTCCTTCGCCTCGGGCTCGCGCGCCGCGGCCAGGATCTGGAGGTTCTGCCGCCCGGTCAGATGACCGTGGAACCGCGGCTCGTCGACGATGGCCCCGACCCGGGCGAGCGCCACATCACGGTGCCGCGGTACGGCGTACCCGAGCAGGGACATCGTGCCGGCGTCCGCGTGGGTGAGGCCAAGCAGCACCCGGATGAGGGTGGTCTTGCCCGCCCCGTTCGGGCCGAGGTAGCCGAAGGCGGAACCACGGGGGACGCGCAGGTCCACGCCGTCGACCGCGACATTCTCCTTGAAGCGCTTCGTGAGACCGTGGGTCTCGACCGCCCATTCGCTGTCTGCAGCCTGCTGTTCGACCCCGGCGGAGAGCGTCGTCGTGCTCACGGCCCGCCCTCACCCTCTGCCACATCGGGGAGCGAGAGCCGCGTTCCCGGGGGGAAGCCCACGGTCGTGGGCGGGAATGGCATACCCAGTATAATACTGTCCGCCGCCGCCCCAGTCAAGAACCGCCGATCTCGATGCTACAAGCGGGTTCGGCCGGCGGGGGGTCAGGGGCGGAGACGCGTCCGCCCGCTGATCAGAACCGGGCCCAGTCCCAGCGCATGAGCGACTCGAACGGCGCCGCCAACAAGAGTCGTGCCGGCGCGCTGTCCCACAGCCGCTCGAGCACCGGCGCGAGCCGCTCGCCGACCGCGGCCGGCTCGTCGTCCAGGTAGCACACGGTCATCCGGTACTCGCCTTTGGTGAACATGGGCCGCCTGATCGCGTTGCTGGTGGCGTACGTCCACGCACCGGCCACGCCGGGCACCGAGACCACCTCCGGAAAGATCTCGGTGTGCATCAGCTGAAGGAACCGATCGTCGTCCGGTCCGCCGGACGGTTCCTCCGCGATGAGGTAGATGCCATCATGCGGTCGAAAAGGGATCACGTCGGCCGACACCAGGACCCGCGGTGCCGCATGGCACTCGAGCAGGCTGAGGCCACCGCGGTACTGCGACGGCAGCGAGTGCGGGAAGCGTCCCAGGTCGGCGAGATGCTGTCCGAGCGCGAAGAAGTCGTCGATGGTCTCGTCGAGCGGCTGACCCATGAGGTAGCAGACGACGTGCTCGACGAGAGACCAGTCACCGACTGCGGCTGCCCGCGCCGTCCTGCAGGCGGGCGTCGAGGCCCACCGCTGCCCGAGCACCAGCCCGGGGAGTTGATACTGCTCGGGCATGTGGTCCAGCTGGTGCCAGTCGAGGTACGACCGGTCGTCACCGGACGCGGCATGGCGCGAGAGGGAGAAGAACCCCGCCCTGACCCGGTTCACCCGGACCCCGGTTCGACCAGCTCCGCCGTCTCGCGCGCCAGGTGGGCCATGGCCTCGAGCTGCTCGAGGTAGTGCCCGCGGGAGTCGTGGACGAACCCGAGCTGCAGCCCGGTCGCGCCGACCCCGGTCAGCCGCCGGATGAGCTTCTTCGCCCCATCAGGATCGCTGAGCGGATCGAGTGGACGGCCGTTCCGCAGCACCACCTCGAGCGGGCTCGTCCGGGCTGCCCAGGCTCGCGTGGTCCTGGCCCGGTCGATCATGGTGGCCACGTCGGCTGCACGGACGGAAAAGGGCACCCACCCGTCAGCGAGCTCGACCGCACGGCGGAGGGATCGGGCGGTCCGCCCACCGATCCAGAGGGGAACCGACGGCTGCCGGGCACAGGGATCCAGCACCACATCCGAGTAACGGTAGTAGGGGCCGTCGTAGCGAGGGCGGTTCGTCGAGAGGGAGACCCGCAGTGCCGACAGCGCATCGTCGGCACGCGCTCCCCTCCCCTCGAAGTCGACTCCGAGCAGGTCGAACTCCTCCGCCAGCGAACCGACGCCCAACCCGAGGATCAACCGTCCCGACGCGACCTGGTCGAGCGTGCCGTATCGCTTGGCGATCTCGAGTGGGTGGTGGTACCCGAGGACGAGCACATTGGTCGCCAGCCGAATCCGCGACGTCACCGCAGCCAGGTACCCGAAGGTGGCAAGGGGATCCCAGTAGCGACTCCCGCGCGTCGCGGCGACCTCGGTGGGGACGACCACGTGCTCGCTGCAGGTCAGGTGGGAGTACCCGAGCGACTCGGCCGTCCGGGCGATGAGCGCGACGTCCTCGATGTCCCCGTCGACCTCCCAGGGGGCATACCAGCCGGGCAGCAGGGTGAGCACCGGCGTGGTGATCCCCAGACGGATCGGGAGCCGGGTGTGCACGTCCGGTACTCCCGGATTACGGCGTTCGCCCTCGGCGACCACGGTCCCTCCTTCGGCGGCTCGGCTCGGCGGGATGAAGCTATCACCAGAGGCCTCCGTTCCCGGGGGTCTGCACTACGGTGACTGCATGTCGGACTACGACGCAATCGTGATCGGTGCGGGCCACAACGGCCTGACGGCGGCGGTCGTCATGGCACAGGGCGGCATGCGGGTCCTCTGTCTGGAGAAGAACCATTTCATCGGCGGCATGGCGACGACCACCGAGCTGGCCCGCGGCTACCGGTTCGAATTGGCCGGGTCGATCCAGTTTCCGGTCCCGAGCGAGATCTACGACGACCTCGGCCTCGCGTCCTGCCCGATCTACGAGCCCGAGGTGCAGTCCGCCGCCATCGGTGAGCCCGGCCAGCCCCCGATCCTGCTCTACAGCAACGCCGACCAGCTCCTCGAGCACCTCAACGACACGCTCGGCCTCGACGCGGTCCTGGGCATGGCCGAGGTCGCTGCCTGGGCTGAGGCACCGGCGCGGGCGATCGGCCGCTTCGAGGTGCGACGGCCGCCCAGGTCGCTGGACGAAATGTGGGCCAGCGCGGCGAACGAGAAGGAGCGAGAGGCCATCCGCATCGCCATGTTCGGCAGCGTCATGGACGTCGTCGACCGCTTCCTGCCCGACCGCGAGAAACACGCCCAGGTCCGCAGCATGCTGGCATTCCTGTCGGTCAACTCCACCTACCGCGGCCCCTATTCCCCCGGGCAGCGCGCTCTGCCTCGCCTTCGCGCTTGCCTCGCCCGGTGACGCGACGATGTCCAAGGTGCGAGGAGGGATCGGCACCATCTCCGATCATCTGTGCGGGTTGTTCGAGGCGCACGGCGGCGAGCTCCGCCGCCACGTCAAGGTCTCCGAGATCATCCTCGACGGAGGCCGGGCCGCCGGAGTGACCATCTCCGACGGCGAGGTGGTCACCGCACCGGTGGTTGTCTCCAATCTCGACCCGACGGCCACCTTCACCCAATTGCTCGACCGGGACGTGCTGCCGGAGGCCTTCATTCGGAAGATCGACGCCATCGACCACCGGGCGGCCTACTTCCAGATCCACTTCGCCCTCAACGGACTGCCCGAGTACGCCGAGCCATACGAGAGCCTCAACGAGGGTGACCTCCGCCACAACGTGACGTTCTTCGGTACCGCCGAGCAGATGCAGCTCGACTTCGAAGGATGCGTGCGCGGGTTGGTACCCGAGTCACCCTCGTTCAACCTGTCGGTTCCGTCGCTCCGCGACAAGGAGCTGGCCCCTCCCGGCAAGCACGTCGCGAGCACCTTCGGTTTCTATGCGCCGATCGGCGCCACCCACGCGAGCCAGGCGACATTGCCGCGACGAGATGGCGGAGCGCATCGTGGCCAAGATCACGGCGATGGCGCCGAATTTCCCCGATCTCATCGAGCGGCAGTTCAACTACCCGGCTTATGCCTATGAGCGCATGTTCGGGTGCACCGGGGGCGACTTCACCCACGGGCTGCTGCAACCGGAGTTCATGGGTCCGTTCCGACCCGGCCCGCGCGGCTGGCCGGACAACCCGGTGCCGATCGAGGGCCTGTTCCTCTGCGGCGCGGGCTGCCATGGCGGCCCGGGCGTCACCTTCATTCCCGGGTACAACTGCGGGCACGCCGTGCTCGACGAATCGGGCGGCCGACGGTAGTCAGGTCACGCCGCAGACGGCTCGGGGGACACCCTGTCCGGACAGGCGTCGGCCAGCCGACCGTCTCGGCAGGACGTACACTCGATCCGTGCGCAGTCGTTGGCTGTCCCGCAGAGCCTGCCTGCTCCACCTGGGGTTCGCGTTGGTGGTGCTCGGCTGCTTGGCTGCCGGCTGGTGGCAGGCGACGAGGGCGCTCAGCGGTCACGACCTGAGCTGGTTCTACACGTTCGAGTGGCCCGGCTTCGCGATCTTCGCCGGTGCCGGCTGGTGGCACCTCATCCACGAAGACCCGGAAGAACGCCGGGCACGCAAGCAGGGGCCTGCCGAGTGGGAGGAGCTCGAGGACCCGTATCGAAACGTCTCGTAGGGTGCTCGGCGAGCGAGACCGTCCTCCGGGCAAGATGCGCTTCCTGCGGGTAGATTCGATCACGTGATGAGCAGGACGAGCATCGATGCCGTCGTCAGGCATCACTGAGCAGCGGGACGCCCCCGAAGCGGGCGCACCACCGCCCTGCGTCGACCCCGATCGATCGCATGACCGGATCTGGAAGCTCGGCAGTCTGGCCGCCGCCCTCGCCCTGGTTGGAGTCGTGGTCTTCGCGATTCGGTCCGCGCCGGCGCCGAAGACGTTGCACTTCCCGGCAGCCACCCCGAATGCACTGGTTGACGGGACGTTGGCTCCCGGGTTTTCGCTGCCCCCGCTGGGCGGAGGGCCATCGTTGCGCCTCTCCCAGTACCTCCAGACGCCCGTCGTCGTGAACTTCTTCGCCTCGTGGTGTTCGAACTGCCAGTCCGAGCTGTCAGCCTTGGCTGCGCTTGCACGGGATTCCGGAACGGGTGTCACGGTGCTCGGCGTCGACTCCGACGACCAGAGACCCTCGGCTGCTCAGGCCATGTTGGCAAGAGCCCACGCGACCTATCCGGTTGCCGTCGATCCGAAGGCGCAGCTCTCCACGCAGTATCTCGTGACCGCCCTTCCGGCAACCTATTTCATCGGGCGCGACGGCCGCGTCGTGGGTGCCGCCTTCGGGCCCCAGTCGGCAGCGCAGCTCTCGGGCTGGGTCAAGCGGCTCACGACCGGATCGTCCCAGCCGCGATGACCGACTCCGACATCATCGAGGACCCTGTAGCGACGCCCACTGTCGACCGGGCTGCCGCGCTCGCAGAGGGTGCCCCCAAGGTTCCGCTCCGAGTTATCGTCATCGCCTTGATCGTCGCCGCCGCGCTCGCCCTGGGAGGCACCGCGCTCGAACACCTCTTCTCGAGCGTCGGGCTCAACCCGACCCCGTCTGCGGCGACAGCCCCCACCGCGTCCTCGCCGACAACCCTGCCCGAGCTCCGGGCCTCGATGGCGGCCTTCCTGGGCTTCGTCTCTCTGACCCCCCGTCCGGCCCCGACAATCGCGCTCACCGACCAGAACGGCCTTCCTGTGGCGCTGGACCAGCTGCGGGGCAAGGTGGTCGTGCTCACCTTCTTCGACGCCAATTGCGACGATGCCTGCCCGGTCCTTGCCGCCGACATCACCAGTGCCGACGCCGGCCTCGGCGCCGACCGGTCCCGCGTCGTCTTCCTCACGGTGAACACCGATCCCCTTCAAACGGCCACCGACCTACCACCTGCCGCGGCAACCGTGACCGGCCTGTCCGCGCTGGGCAACTGGCACTTCCTGACCGGGTCGCTCGCTTCCCTCGACGCTGTCTGGCGCAGCTACGGTGTCGCGATCAATGTGTCACCCACATCGGGACTCGTGGTCCACAACAACGTCATGTACTTCGTGGATCCGAAAGGGCAGCTACGGATCCGGATCACCCCCGTGGCGGACGAGAGTTCGACGGGTGCATTCACTCTTCCACCCTCCGGCGTGATCCGCTCGGCCGACGGGATCGCCGCCTATGCCGTGGGCCTTCTCCCGCGCTCCTCATGAGAGTCTCGTACCGGTGACGGACTCCGATCGGACCCAGAGCACAGCCGCTTCACCTGCCAACGACCCGTCGGGCCCGGGGCCGTGGTACCGGCGACGGAACGTGCTCCTCGCCGCCTGCGTGGTCGTGATCCTGGCCATCACGGTCATCACAGACCTCCCTTCGCACGCCTCGCACGCCAGCAACATTGCCAGCGCGACAGCGCTGATCAAGGAGGTCAATGACGACATCGCACCGTGCGTGTTCGCGGCCGGCGAGGCCTTCACGATCTACGCCGACCAGACCCACAACTCGCTCACGGCCTCCGACCGAGCCAGCATCCCGGGGATGCTCAACGACGACCAGACGGCGTGCTCGTTCACGAACGACTCGATCTTCAGCTTGTCGGACATCGACGTGCCCGGGTCCGCTGCGGGCAAGCAACTCGGGGACATCGTGAACTCGGTGACCCTGTGGTCGACATCGGACGCCCTCGGCGCCATCGACGCCATTCAGACGCTCTCGACCGAGCCGGGCAACAGAGCTGCCCTCAGCGCGCTGGCGAAGAATCGGCGCTTGATGGCGGCGGACCGGGATGCCGCCGACGCGTCGGTGCAGGCCATCGATCGCTTGCTCGATGCGAGGATCGTCGCCCTCAATCTTCCCGAGATTCCCGCACCGTCGACGTCGTAGCTCTATGTCACTCCGGGAGGTCAGAGCAGCCCGGCGGACCGCCGTCGCTCCTCCCGCATGAGGCGATAGAGCTCATCGTCGGGATCGTCCTCGTTCCGGAGCCATTGCACGAGATTCCAGTAGATGACCGGCATGAAGGCGGCCGCGGTTACCGCCCACAAGACCGCCGCAGACAGCTGATGATCCGCCGACGCGCTGAGCCCGGAACCGGCGCCGTGGCGGAATGCTCGATACCACGGTGCGGTCGACATGGCTTCGACGTAGGCGATGGTCCAGATCGTCCACATTGCCAACGCGGCAAGCGCTGCCCGACGCGGATATGGCGAGCGGGGGACCAGGGGGGGCGATTCGACCAGCTCGAGCCACAGTCCGGCGCCCACCACCACCAGACTGGCGGCCTCGACGCCGACCAGCCAGCGCTGGCTCGACAGGGCGTCGACCGCCGCGGGCGTCCGCCACAGCACGATCAGGGCGAGGTCCGCACCCAGGAAGCCGAGACTTCGGAGCATCTCCGGATGCCGCCGCCGGCCGGCGGCGATTCGACCGAGGGTCGACGGCGTGAACCGCAGGGCCCGCCATGGGGCACCCATCACGACGAGCGCTGGGCCGACGACGGCGAAGATCGCGAACTGCAGGGCTTCGACCCATTCATAGCGGCCGGCCCACGTGCCCGAGGGAGGGAGCATGGCCACGCTGACCAGCAGGACGCCGCAGGCGGCGAGCCAGGCCGATCTGCGCCCGGTGATCACGAGGAGTCGCGACTCGGCGGTTCCTCCGCGCCTCTCGACGATCGCCGCTGGAAGAACCCCCACAACATGACCACGACGAACACCCCCAACGGGATGGCCATGGTGAGGGCCTGGGTCCCGTAGTAGGAGTTGGACGACATGGAGTTGATCACGTCGATCACGTGGGCTCCTCTCGCATCACAACACGTAGAACAGTACCCAGAAGAAGGCACTGACGACGGCGATGAATCCCCAGAAGTAGGCGCAACCTTCGAGGCTGATCCGGAAGAGGCGGGCGGTGGGCAGAGTCGAGCGGGCGGTCCCCCCGTCCTCTGCGGCCGCCCGGCGCAGGCGCAGCTGCCGTGCGAGAGATGTTTCGATCCAGTAGAGCCCGCTCAGGATCAGGGCGATGTTGAGCCCCGCCCAGCCGATGAAGCACGACGCATACCCGCTGGAGCCCGGGAAGAAGGGCAGCTGGGTGAGTTGCCAGATCTGGAGGCCGATCGCGATCACGGCCCCGATGACGGTCGTCCAGCCCGCCACCTCCCAGTCGAGCACCAACCCCCGACGGAACCGCCGGTACCCCAAGATGGCCAGGAAGGCACACGCAACCGTGATGGCGAAGATGGCCGCCCCCGTGCCCGTGGGCGCAGTGACTCCGTTGGGGCGCCACAGGTTGTCGTTGTTGGCCGACCGAAGATAGAAGTAGGCGAAGGCCAGCGCGGCGAAGGCGAACGCCCAGATGCCGATGAGCAGACGGCCGCCTGTCCACAGCGCACCTTCGTGGGCTCGCAGCTCGAAGGCGACCTCCTCGGGTGTCTCCTTCAGGACCGGGAAGGACTCCGTTTCCTCGGCCAGCATCTTGTCGGTCATTGCCTCTCCGCTCACTGTTCGGGCGGGCGTGAGCCCGCGCCACCCGCAGATCCGGCAGACGGCGATGCTCCCGATGTGCCGGCCCCGACCAACTCCCCCCCACCCAGGTCGGCGACTTTCAGGGCGCCGGGCTCGCCGTAGTGGTAGGGGTCAGACAGCACGATCGGAATCCGCTCGAAGTTGAACCACGGCACTGGGGTCGGGGTCTGCCATTCCAAGCCCAGCGAGCTCCACGGATTCTGCGGTGCGCGCTTCGGTTCGATGAACACCGACCAGAGGAAATTGCAGATGAAGAGGAAGAACGAGGCGCCGAGCAGGTAGGCGCTGATCGAGGAGACGTCGTTCCACGCCTGGAGGTTCTGGGCATATTCGAAGACGCGCCGCGGCTGGCCGAGGATGCCGACGAAGAAGAGGGGGAAGAAGGTCATGTTGAAGAAGAGGAAGAACGCCCAGAAGTGCCAGACGCTGAGTTTCCGGTTCAGCGTGACGCCGGTCATCTTCGGCAGCCAGAAATAGAGACCACCGAAGAAGGCGAAGATCAACCCGCCCATGATCGTGTAGTGGAAGTGCGCCATCACGAAGAAGCTCCCGTGGACCGTCACGTTGACCGGCACGTCCGACAGGAAGACGCCGGTGACGCCCCCGATGAGGAAGTTGAACAGCATGCCCAGGGCGAAGAGCATCGGAGGTTCGAAACGTATCTTCGCCTTCCAAAGCGTTCCCAGGGTGACCAGGAACAAGAACCCTGTCGGGATCGAGATCAACTCGGTGGTGAGCATGAACAGCGGACGCATGTCCGGGTTGATCCCACTTTGGAAGATGTGGTGCTGCCAGACGAAGAACGACAGCAGGGCGACCCCGAGCATGCCCGCGGCAGCCACCTTGTACGCGAACAGCGGTTTGCGGGTGAAGACGGGGAGGATCTCCATGACGATGCCGAATCCGGGCAGCGCCATGATGTAGACCTCGGGGTGGCCGAAGAACCAGAAGAGGTTCTGCCACAAGAAGTTGCTGCCGCCGTGCTCGTTCACGAAGAAGGCGGTCTGGGCGGTCCGATCGAGGATGCCGAACAGCCCAGCGACGACCAACGTCGGGGTGGCCAGGGTCAACAGGGCGCAGGTGGCCAGGATCCCCCAGACGAAGATGGGTACGCGGCTCCAGGTCATGCCGGGCGCCCGGTAATTGATGATGGTCGCCCCGAGGTTGAAGCCGGCTGCGATCATCCCGATCCCGATGGTGGCGAAGCCCACCAGGTAAGAGTCCATGCCGGCGAACGACTGGGTCTGCAGCGGTGCGTACCCGGTCCAGCCGGTCTGGAACCCGCCGAGGAACGGTGCCGTCAGGATTACGATGTAGCCGGCCATGAAGGTCCAGAAGGAGAAGGCCTCCACCCTCGGAAATGCCATGCGCCGGGCGCCGATCATGAGCGGGACGAGCCAGTTCCCCAGTGTCCCGACCACCGCGGACGAGGCCATCATCATCATGATGGTGCCGTGCTCTGACACGATGGCGATATAGGTTCCCGGCCCGAAAACGTGGTTGGTCGGGCTGAGCAGCTCGGTGCGGATGAGCATCGCGAAGAAGCCGCCGGTGAACAGGAACAGGAGGACCCCGACCGTGTACTGCAGACCGACGACCTTGTGGTCCTCGGTCATCTTGAAGTAGCGGGTCCAGCTGGTCTCAGGCAGCGTCGGCGCAGGCTCCCGACCGACGAGCTTCAGGAGCGGGTACTTCAGCCCCCCGATGCCGGCCAGCCAGCCGATCACCAGGAAGACCAGCGCGAACACCGTGGCCACGTTGTTCTGGCCGGTGTCCTGAGGAACCGGCTGGCCACCGTAGAGGAGGTTGCCCAGCCAGTGTCCGACGAGGTAGCCGCCTGCGCCGCCGACGATGGCCCACAAGATGTGCGGACGGAGCCACGGGGAACCGACAATCGGGCGGGGCGGATGCAGCGGTGCTTCGCCCGGATAGAAGCCAGAGGTCTCGAGTGCCGCCGCGGTGTCGGTGGTGTCGATGGCCATGACGTTCAGTCACCTCTTTCCAGCGACAGGGACACTGTGGGTTGGGTTGCAGTCATAGCTCATCCCCCCGCGGGTTGGGGAGCCCCATAGGTCTCCACGTTGCTATAGGGGTCGACGTTGTCCGGGTAGTACCCACCGTCCGCGCCGTTGGCATCGGGGATGTACGTGGTGGCATAGGGAGGCAACAGCTTGGTGTTGGCTGCCAGCTGCTTCTCGGTCGTCTTGGCCCAGGCCTCGAAGGCCGACGCTGACACGACGGTCCCCGAGTTGTACATGGCACCGTGCCAGAGCCCGCAGAGCTCGTCGCACCGGACGATGAAGGTGCCGAGCTGCGTCGGCGTGGTGAAGGCCACGTTGTTCTGGCCGGGGTTGGCGTCGGCTTTGACGCCCAGCTGGTACGCCCAGAAGTCGTGGATGACGTCGAGCGACGTCACGTTGAAGGCGACTGTGGTGTTCTGGGGGATCACCAGCTGGTTGGTTTCGAACCCGCCGAAGGAGGGGTACCGGTAGGTCCACTTCCACTGCTGGCCGATGACCTGGACGTCGAGCACGGTGTGCGACGTCGGCGTCCAGATCGGGTTCGGGCCCTGTCCCCCACCCGATCCCTCGGGCTGCACGAGTTCGTAGGTTCCGAATCCGGCCAGGAAGAGCACGATGACGGTGGTCACGCCGATCCACCCCGCCTGGATGCTCAGATGACCGCGCGCCTTCGGGCCGCCGACCGGGTCAGCCCCACCTCGCGAAGCTCGCCAGGTCACGATGGCGTATGCCAGGTAGACCCAAACGCCGAGCATCACGGGCAGGGCCATGACCATCAGCACGTTGAAGTCGAACACCGCCCCGTTTGCCGTCGAGGACATTCTTCCCGGGGGAATATGCGGCTCGACGAAGACGAGCCACAGCACCTCGGCCACCACCGAGACGATCAGCCAGATGGTGACGAGCCGCCACCAGTGGTGAGGCTCACCTACAGCTCCACTTCCGCTCGGCTTTGCGTCCTCGTCTCCCGAGAGCGAATCAGATTCGGGCATCACGCCGCCTTGTCTCTGGCATCACGCAACGTCTCTGTCATCACGCAACCTTCATGAATCCGCCCATGTACCCGACCGTGAACATGGGTCCGCCGTTGCCGTACAGGTACCCCAACCCGCACGGAACGAAGCACTGCCATGAGTAGGTCCCCGGGCCAGGGCTGACGAAGGAGAACTTGACCACATTGCGGGGAGAGCTCGCGGTGCACGGCGCTGCGCTGCAAAGGTTGGCGTTGGAATTGTTTCCATAGAGCGGGACGCTGATCCCCAAGGTCGGAATGGAGAAGGTGTGGCCGACTCCGTTGCCGGAGTTCGAATCGATGACCTTGAAACCCTTCCCGTTGAGTGTGGCGCTGCCGCCGATCGTCCCGGTCACCTGGCCGAGCTGCTGGTTACGCAGTGGGCTCCCCGAGTCGTACTGAAGGATCGTCACATTGATCCTGGTGTGGGCCGGTACCTGCCAGATCGTCGTGTGCTCCCATGCGCCAGCGGGCGACTGGGTCAGGTACGACACCCAGGTCGGGTGGGGGGCCGACCCATAGGCCCCGACGGTCTGCATGGTCAGATTGACCTGTCCCGACTGGTTGGCACCGAACGTGAGCGTCGACGGCTGAGAGGTGAGCCTCAGGCCACCACCGACGAGGACGAGGATGCCGAGCACCACCAATCCGACGCTCAGGGTGAGCCTCCACGATCGTGCCAATTCGCCTCCCCCGATCTTCTCGGCACTGCGCCATAAAGCCAGGTGGACCGTGGTACTGGGCCGAACGGGGGCCCAATGCACAAGGCCTGCACGGACATTACGTTGCCAATCCGGCGTCGTCAATCATTAGTACGGCCGGGCACCCCCGGTGCTCCCCGACCCCGCTCCCCCGGGGCTCTCAGGCCCAACTCCTCCGGGGCCCCGGCCCCGGACATCCGATGGCCTCCGTGCCCGGGAGAGGGTGGTGGAAAGGGGTGCGCCGGCCGCGAGACGGGCGATCTCACCCCGGTTGCGTGACGTCGCCCAGGGCTCCCGGTTGCCTGAGCTCGCCGAGAGCCACGGCCGGGTCGCGATGGAAGAGCCGGTCGACGGCATCAGCCAGGCCACCTTCCTGATCCATCGCCCGCTTGATGATCACGATCAGCGCGGGCACTGCCCAGAAGTCGCCGCACACCCACAGGATGGCCGCCCCGATCTGCTGGTCGGCGAACGGGGACAGGGTCACCCCCGGGATGTGCGCGTAGCTCGAGTACCAACTGGTGGCGGTGAAGATACTCAGCGACATGGCCAGGACGAACATCACCACATTGGTGGTGATGATGGCACCGGCCTGCCAGATCGGGGTCGCCTTCGGGCGCATCGGGTGGGACGGGATGATCTGGAGCCAGAACAGGACCCCGGTGACGAAGAAGCTGCCGTGCATGAGCCAGATGTGGACCGTCTGGTTCCGCTCGGACAGGTCGAAGAGCGCGGGGGCATGCCAGAGCACCATCACCAGGTTGAAGGAGATCAGGGCGAACCACGGGTTCAGGACCACCCGGCCGAGGCTCCGGAACACCGACGACCAGGCGCCGAGGATCAGGAAACGACCGAATCTCCGCCTGATCCCGACCGGGAGCGCGAACAGGAGCGGGATCCACGGGGCGCCGACCACGATGAGGATCGGCGCGTAGAAGGCGATGAGCAGGTGCTCGATCATGTGGACGAAGAAGTAGTCGCTCGCCCAGTAGTCGATGGGCGACTCCACAGCGATCAGCAGGACCGCCAATCCACCGTAGAAGGCGACCGAGCGGAGCCGGCGTTGGCGGGTCCGGGCAGGCACCGAGCGGGCCCGGAGCCGGGCCAGGCCCACCTCATGGGCGGCGACCAGGACGAGCACCACGACGAGAAACGGATCGAACGACCAGTCGTCGGTGAGGTAGTGCACGGCAGTGCTCCAGTGCCCCAGTCAGGGTGTTGACAGGGCAACGCTACCCCGAGCCGTCACCCCGAGCTGCCGTACTGGATCGGCACGTCGACACTCGCCCGCTTGTGCCATTCCCCTGCGACCAGTGCATCGACATCGAGCGTGGATCCGGACCCGATGAGGGCCTCGTACTGCCCACCGGGCTCGGCCACCACCACGCTCGCGGAGGCCGGTAACGGGGGAAGTGCCCGCCAGGAAGACCCGGTCGACACGACCGACGCGCTCTCCGAACCCCGAGTCCCGGCGAGCACGACCACCATCCCTCCCGTCGGCGTCAGCGCCGTCGACTCGACGGAGCGGCCGGCTGTTGCCAGGGGTGACGACATCGACCAGGGCGCCGATCCGCCGGTGCTCGTGGCCAGGACGAGCTCGGCCGAGTGCCCCGACCCTGTCGCGACGAGCGCGGTGAGCCCTGCGCCGGTGGTGACCAACCGATCGACCCGGATAGGCGTCCCGGTCGGGATGCGCAGGCGGGGTCCGACCGGCAGGCCCGTGCCGCCCCCGAGCCGGTAGATGGGGACCGTGGCTCCGTGAGTGCATGCTCCTCCGGCGTACGCCTGGGCGGAAGAGCCGGTAGCGGGGCCGAGATCGACAGCGGTGATGGCGTCGAGTGCGCACCCGGACAACGCCGTCGCCGTGGCCAGTGCCCGCTCGGTCAGTATCGGTTGCCAGGTGTCGAGGTCTCCGCTCGAGGACACCACCTCGCCCCCGTGCCCCGAGAGGAGCGCCAACCTGAGGGAGGTGCCCGAGCCGGCCAGCGCATCGGGCACCTTGTCGAGGGCTCCCGGCAGCACTCCCGGTGACCAGGTCGACTCCCCGTCGGTGGTCTCGGCGACCGGGGAGAACTGGAGGTCGAGGGACGGTCCGAACCCGACGGTGAGCGCCCCGGGGGCAGTGGAGGCGAAGATGAGGCCGCCGTTGCTGGCCACGCCGGGCGGTGTAGCCAACGCCCAACCTCCCGTGCTGGAGCAGCCAGGGGCGACGCACCCCGAACGAGCGAACAGCTGCCAGAAGGTGTTGACCGGGTCGTCGAGGTGGCCCATGGGGAGGGTGGCCCACGTGCCCGTCGCTCCGGAGATGGCTTGGGTCATGGGGAAGTCGGCCACCGCGCCCGCCGCGTCGCCAGAAGGCCCGCCTGCAGACGAAGACGTCTGGGGGGGCGAGGTGCACACGCTCACGCCGATCGCCACCGCCACGACCACGGCCACCACCGCTGCCCGGCTACGGGAACACGTCCTCCGTCGGGTCTCTGCGAAGCTCCCCAGGCCGGGGACCGTCACGAGTGGACGACGTCATGGACCTGCGCCGCGAGCAGCGTGGAGAAGGACGAGTGGAGGGCCGAGTCACCGAGTCCGCCCGGGTCGGCGCCGATCACGACCCGGAGATGGCCGGTGCGGTCGATCACGTACACCAGGTCCGAGTCCGCGACCATCGCGCCCGCCGGCGAGATGTCCGCCTCGATCCCGTAATTGTTCCAGGCGCTCTCGAGCTCGGGAAGCGTGCCGGTCACGAAATGCCAGTTGGACAGCTGCTCGAGTCCCTCCTGCTTCGTGAAGGCCAAGGTGGTCGCCGTCGACCGGTAGAGCGGGTTGGCCACGATCGCGACGAGGTCCACATCGGCTGCGTCTCTTCCGATCATCCGGTCGGTGACCCGCAGCTCCTGGGCGATCAGCGGGCAGTCCGAGACGCAGACGGGATCGAGGAAGGTGAGCACCACCGTGTGACCGGCGAGACCGGCGAGACTCACGGTCCGGCCGTCCTGGTCGGTGAGGGAGAACGGCGGAGCCGGCGAATCGACGTCGTTGGGCGTCCCGTTGGCGGCCTCGGTGAGGACCGGGTCGGCGTGGGGATTGGTCGCAGCAAGTGCCATCGGTGCCGCCCCGACCAACACGATGCCCACCGCACCGATCGCGGCAATGCTGCGGATCAGGTATGACGGGCTCAGACGGTCGAGCAGGCGGGCGGGTGGCCCGGACGGGACCGGTTCCGTCGCCGGTGTCGCGGGTGGCGTCGCGGGCACTGCGGCGCGCACCGGCAGGCGCACCATTGCGAGATAGCCCGACGTGAAGAACAGCGCCATCGGGATCATCGAATTCGGATCCGTGCCGACGCCGCCGAAGAACCCGAAATCCTCGACGAGCACCCAATCGGCGAGACACAGGACGATGGCCGCCGCCACGCCCACGCGGGCGGCACCTCGGCGGCCGGTGAGCATGAGGGCCCCGATCGTGGCGAGCAGCACCACTGCGACAAGGTTGACCGCCCACCCGTGGGCGGCGTCGAACGAGCCGAAATCCCGTACCCAGGACGCGGTGAGCGACGGCTGAGAGAGCGCCGACATCTGGCTCTCCATGGCGGTGAGCGTCCCAGGGGTACTCGTCGGGTGGGGCTGTCCGGTCCAGAAGCCCCGACCGGGCCAGGCCTGGAGGATCGACATCCCGACGAAGAAGAGACCGGTCACCCGGAGCACGGCCTTCCCCAGACGGGGCGTCTCCCAGGCCCGATCGGCCAACGCGACCAGCAGGCCCCCGGCGATGTAGAACACGGCCGCACCGGGTGCCCCGAAGAGCCAGCTGCTGCCGTGGCCGAGGATGCCGCCGAATGCCTCACCGAAGACCCAGACCACCAGGCCCCATCCGGCACTCACCAGGCCGGCAGTCCGCGACCACCGACCCCTGGGCGCAACCAGGAGGAAGGCGCCGATCCCGACCTGGATCCACACGGTCGCGGCGGCGGCGGACACCGGGTGGTTGTTCCAGATGGTGACGCCGAAGTTGACCAGGTGCTGCACCCACCCGGGAGAGGACGATGCCGCCGGGGTGATGACCTGTCCGGTGAGCCCGAGCGGCATCGAGCCCTGGGCCTGGAGGATGCCGTCGAAGATCCAGATGATCCCGAAGGAGATCCTGAGGAGACGACGGGCGGCGGGCTCGGGATAGGGCCAGACGTCAGGTGGCGGAGCGCCAATCGTCCCGGCGGCGACGTGTCTCCGGAACCGGAGGGTGCGGGCGGTGTTCCAGGCGATGGCGAGGACCGTCACCAGAAGGAGCACGATCAGCAACTGGTGGTTCAGGGTCGAGCGGAAGGCGTCGCCCACCACGGGGTCGTTGGTCGGCACCCCGTGTGCCATATTCATCGAGCTACCACATTTCCCTCGAAGTTCCTGGTGGCCCGATCCGTGCGGTCGGACCGGATCCCGGGCAGGGTCTACAGCGTGGTCCGGCTCCGACCGTGTCGGTGGCCGTGTCCGTGTTGGCGATTCCGATCGTCCACTGTAGATCGGAGGAGACAGACCCCCATGGCGGCCCGGGCCGCCCTGGCCTACTGGCCGAAGAGCAGCCCGTAGTCGGCCCCCCGCCGGAGATGGTGGCCGCCATCGACGGGCAGGTTGACCCCGGTGATCCACCCCGACTCGGGCCCTGCCAGGAATCGGACGGTCTCAGCGACATCCTCGACGGTGCCCAGCCGGCTGATCGCCATGTTCGCCAGATAGTCGTCGAGGAGCGGACCTCCTGCCGTGATCATGGCCATGAGCTCGTCGTCGACGATCCCCGGCTGCACCGAGTTGACCCGGACACCGGTCGCTCCGAGCTCTTCGGCCGCGTACCTGCACAGCATGTCGATCCCGGCCTTGGACGCCCCGTAGGCCCACAGCAGCCGGTGGGGAAAGTGTCCGGCCCCCGACGACATCGCGACGATCGAACCGCCGGGCGCCTCGCCTCCGTCGATCCCCACGCCGGCTCCGGCGGCCATCAGTGGGCCGCCGTGCTTGATGCAGAGATAGGTCCCGATGAGGTTGAGGTCGACCGTGGCCCGGACGGCGTCGGTGTCCGCCTCGGTGATCGGTCCCATGTGGAGGCTCCCGCCGGCACAGGCGAACAGGATGTCGAGGTGCCCACGTGCCGACGCGGACTCGGCGATCGCCGCTGCGATCTCCTCTTCGACAGTCACGTCCGCAACCACGTACCGGGCAGATCCGGTCGGACCCGAGGGTTGCGTGTCGCTCGCCGCAGCGGAAGCCGCTATGGCGTCGAGCTCGGTCACCGCTCGTGCGAGTTTCTCCTCGGTACGTCCGCAGATCGTCACGTGCGCACCGTCTCGGATCAGTCGACCGGCAGTCGCGAGGCCGATGCCACTCCCTCCGCCGGTGACCAACGCCGCGTACCCGGCTATTCCCGTCGTCCGCACTGTCCTGTCCACTGCTGCACTCCCGTTCGCTGTTCGTGGTGGCCCTACGCCAGCGGTCTGCCGGCCCGGACCGGCGGCGGCGCTCCCTGCAGCAGCTACCGTTCCGGTGTCCCGGCAGCATGCTACGGACCGGGGTGCGCGGCAATCGAGCGTGTGTGAGGAGAGGCAGTGGGCACGCGGCACTTGAACCTTGCCGACCTGTTCGAGGTGGTCGTCGACACCGTGCCGGATCGGCTGGCTCTGGTGGCGGGCCCTGTGCGGCTCACCTATCGACAGGTCGACGAGCGAGCCAACCGGTTCGCCCACCACCTCATCGACCACGGAATCCCGACCGGCGCCCACGTCGGCATCCTCGCCCGCAACCGTGCCGAGTGGGTCGAGTCCATGATCGGCTGTTACAAGGCCCGCACCGTGCCGGTCAACCTCAACTTTCGCTATGTCGCTACCGAGCTGCGCTACGTCATCGACAACGCTGATCTCCGGGCGCTGGTCTTCGACCGCGACCTCTCGGAACTGGTCGCCGAGTCCATCGACCCCGACCACAACTTGCCCGGCGGCGAACCCGGGACGCCCGGGCCGCTCCACCTGATCGCCATCGACAGCGATCCACCGGAAGGCGGAGCGAACAGGCCGACGCCCGGGGGACCGTCGCTCGTGGTCTACGAGGAGGCGCTGGCCGCGGCGTCACCGGATCGGGACTTCGGCGAACGCTCGCCCGACGACCGCTACATCCTCTACACCGGAGGAACCACCGGCATGCCGAAGGGTGTCATCTGGCGCCAGGAGGACATCTTCTTCGCAGCGATGGGTGGCGGTGGCTGGGGTGCGGCGCCGATCACCCAGCCCGAGGAGCTGGCCGGTCGCCTCACCATCGACGAGGCCGGCCGGGTGCGGCTGCTCGTCGTCGGACCGCTCATGCACGGCAACGCACAGTGGGCCATCTGGAGCGCCTTTCTGATGGCCGGCACCGCGGTGCTCTACACGGAGCGCGGGCTCGACCCCGACCGGCTGCTCCGGCTCATCGGAGACGAAGGTGTGGTCTCGATGGCGCTCGTCGGGGACGCCATGGCCCGGCCGCTCGCGGAAGCCCTGGCTGCGGCTCCCGATGGCACCTACGACCTCTCGACCCTGGCGGTCATCGGATCTGGCGGGGCCATGCTGTCACCCGCAGTTCGCGCTGAACTCGCCGAAGAGCTTCCCGGAGTGCTCATCATGGACCGATTCGGCTCGAGCGAGGGCGGGGCCCAGGGAGCAGTGGAGCCGGGCCAGATCGGCCCCCGCTTCGCGATGAGCGCCGACACCTCGGTGCTCGACGACGACCTGCTCCCGCTCACCCCGGGCGACGGCCGGATCGGACGGTTGGCCCGCACCGGACGACTCCCTCTCGGGTACTACAAGGACGAAGCCAAGACGGCGGCCACTTTCCCGACCGATGCAGCAGGCCTCCGATGGTCGGTCCCGGGCGATCTGGCGTCGGTCGAACCGGACGGAACGATCACCGTCCACGGCAGGGGGTCGGCGTCGATCAACTCCGGTGGGGAGAAGATCTTTCCCGAGGAGGTCGAGGCCGCGATCAAGGCCCACCCCGGCGTCTTCGACGCCATCGTGGTCGGCCTCCCGGACGAGCGATTCGGCGAGCGGGTGGCGGCGGTGGTGAGCGCCCGTGCCCGGACAACTCCACCCTCCCTGGAGGTGCTGCAGGACCACTGCCGCGGACTGATCGCCGGCTACAAGATGCCCCGGCAGGTTCTCTGGGTCGACGCGGTCCCGCTCACCCCGACCGGGAAGCCCGACGCCACGGCGGCCAAGGCGCTGTTCTGACTCCTGAGCCAGGCCTCGGTCTCCTCCCGTCCGGACTCGAACGTCCGGTCGGAAACGACCCCGGTCTCGTGCCGCGGATCAGCACGCGGTCGCCGTCACGCGCTGGCTGGCGGCCACGGCAGCGACGGTCGCGACTACCCGGCCGGCGGCGGCGTGCAACAGCGCTTCGTCGACCTCGACGACCCGTTGGATGCCGGCGTCGGGCCAGAGTCCGAGGACCCGGGTCGCGATGGGGTGTGTCGACGAGCCGAGGCCCCCCACCAGGGCGACATAGGCCAACTCCTCCTGCCACCCCGCTCCGGGACACCCGGCAGACAGTGACACCAGGGCCGTCCCCGCCGATGCCCTTTGCGGGCCGTGGGCACGGCGGGCTCGATCTGACGCGACCCGCAGTTCGGTGCGTGCCTTGCACCTGACGGCGCGGGACCCCTGACACGTCCAGGACTCGTCGGCACGGCCGAGCTCGGCGCGCCCGTGCAGGAGGCCCCAGTCGAGGCCGGCCCAGAGGGAGGTCGCCCACCCGACACCTTCGGCGAGGACGACGGCACGGGCGCCGGGACCGAGCCCCGCGAACCACGGCTCCCAGAAGTAGGTGCGCCATCCGGTCCGCCGCCACTCCTCCACTGCTGCCTCGGCAACGGGGCCCACCGCCTCTGCCGGCCCTCGGTAGCGACCGGCCGCGCAGGCGCGCACGGCCGCGAGGCCGAGCGAGCGACGGGCCAGGACCGGTTTCCACACGAACGGTGGCTCGGGGATGCCGACGGCCGAGGGGCAGGAGCCGGCGAGGCGCACGCTCCGGAGTGTGACGTCGACACGGGGACCGCGCGGCAGTCCGTCCAGTGCCCTGGCCACGCCCGCACGGAGATGCTCGCCCACCCGCCGCCATGCCGCCTCCTCCAGGGTGACCATGGGCGGAGCCAGTAGGGCCCGAGTCACCGCGCTCGCGCTGTCGGTCACGCGACCCGCTCCCGCGCGGCTGCAGGCGGGCGGCCGTTACTGCGAGCCGCACCATGACCACGAATGGGCTGTGCGGAGCAGGCAGCGCACCACCCGTGGGGAGCATTGAGGGGGTCGTCTGTTCGGGATGCCCCGGACATCGCGCGGATCCCGGCCAGGCAGCGGCGCGCCGCAGCCACCAGGAGGCCGGGGTCCACCGGATCCACATCGACCTCTCCGGTACCCGTGTAGTACGTGGCCACGACGAACGGGGGCGCCGTGCTCCGCAGGGTCTCGACCAGCGCGTAGAAGTGGAGGTCCGCGCGGTGCTCGAGCCGGCGCACCCCTGACTTGACCTCCACGATCGCCACCGAGGCGGCTGGCTCACCGGGTCGACCGAGCGCGAGATCGACCCGAGCGGACAGCGTGTGGCCGGCAAGCGGCACGCGCAGGGTCTCCTGGGTGCGCGGCAACCAGGAGGGGTCGAATGCGGGCCACCGCTCGCGTAGGCCTTCTATCTGGCGCTCGACGTCGGCTCGCAGCTCGCCCCGCTCGGCGCGGGACAACTGCCCGATCCAGGCCACCAGGGGGATCTGGTAGTCGTCGACCGACAGCGCGTCGGTACCATCGGCCAGGACATCGCCGATGGTACCGACGGTGACCAACTGACGGAAGAGCACGTCGACGAGTGCACCCCGTGCCAGTGCTAGCGAGGGGACCCTGTCCCCGAGGTCGGGGACGGGGCCGTGCACGCTGCAGGCCAGCGCACGGGTGATCCGGTCCTTGGTCACGACCAACCCGGTCGCGTCGGTGCGCGGCCCGCCGCCGCACGGGGAGCTCTTGGCGTCCGCGCCCAGACCATCCTCGAGGAACGCCCGCAGTTCGGCCGCGAGCGCCGGGTCCCCGGTCGGTCGCGGGCGGCCGGTCGCCCGAAGCCGGTCGAGCAGCGCTGCACCTGCCAGCGGCCGCCACGCGGATGCCCAGAGCGCAGGCGCGCACCCCACCCGATCCGGACGAGGCGATCCACGGCCACTCGCCGGCGCTGGAGACGCCACCTGTGGGTCAGGGAGTGTCCGCACCGGCTGGGACTCCACTGGTTCGATGTCCACGCCGGGCATCAGGACAGTGTGATCCCCGGGTGTCACATCCTCGTCGGACCAGGGGGGAGGGGGGTAGCGGAAGCGAAAGAGAGGGACCGGGGAAGGAACGGCAGCGCTGCGCCCCCCACTGCCTGCGCAGAGTTGCGCACAACGTCCTGGCTCGCCGAGCTGGAAGAATTGTCCTGTGCTGGTCACCTTCGTCCGCGGCACGGACGCCCGGAACCGAGACAGGGTCTTCGTCGGCGAGGGAGATCGGAGCCGACGAGTGGCGGTACACGTCGTGCACGATCTTCCTCATCTCGTCGTCGAGTCGGTCTTCGACATCGCCGATGGCCTGTGGTCCGAGCTGGCTGCCGGCAGACACCGCGGATCGGATCGTGCGGCGTCGGCTCGCGAGCCGAGCCATCAGAAGCACGGTCGCATCGTGTCGGGAGCCGCAACCGGGGCTCAAACCGATGAGTGGCTGAGTGAAGGGCACCGGATGGCCAAGACGGTCACCAACAGTGTGGTCAATCGCTGGCGAGAGGGCCCCGACAGTCCTCGGGGTGTCCGCTCCCGACTCGCCCAGCAGAGCGGTCCAGGGGTGGACGCGTTGATGGAGCGGCTGGACGATGCGACCATCGAAATTGCGATTCGCGGCGTCAGGGACGTCGAGCGTGAATGGTTGCAGACACCGCCAGGAGGGACACTCCGTTTGGCATGGCCCTTGCCAATCGAACGCCTGGAGGAGCTGGCAGCTGACGGTGTTCCCCTCCGCCGAGGCCATGACGACGACCGATAGCCTTTCCGAGCGATGACCCTCGCGACCTCGACCGCCACGTTCGCCGTCGTGTTCGGGGTGTTCGTGGTGGCCTCAGTTGTGCTCGTCGTCCTGACCCTGCGGTTCGTCCTCAGGCGGGCAGCCGATGCGCGAGCGGAGTGGCTGGGCGACGGCAACGACGGACCCGCCTCCGGGATGGAGGCAGAAGACGACTCGGAGGAGGGTGCGGGGACGACCGCCCTGGTCCTCGGCGGCGGGGGCACCCGCGGGGCGGTCCAGGTCGGGATGCTCCAGGTGTTGGCCGAGCACGGATTCGTCCCGGACAGTGTCTACGGCTCGTCGGTCGGAGCCGTCAACGGCGTGGCCTTCGCCGGGGACCCGACCATCGATGGGGTGGACCGGATGACCCGGATCTGGCAGGGCCTGAGCCGCGACTCCATCTACCCGCAGGGTCGCCTCCACGGCCCGTGGCGCTATCTCCAGCAGCGCGACTCGGTCTACGCCAACACCGGTCTGCGAGCCGTCGTCGAACAGGGATTCGCCTGCGAACAGCTCGAGGATGCTGCGATCCCGGTGGAGGTGGTGGCCACGTCCCTGACCGACGGGCGGGAGCGGTGGTTCACCCGCGGCCCGGCGGTCGAGGCGGTGTTGGCCTCGACCGCGATGCCCGCCATCTACCCCCCGGTCGAAATCGACGGCGAGCGGTACATCGATGGCGGCGTGGTCGACAACGTCCCGATCGGGCGGGCCATCGAGGCCGGCGCGTCGCAGGTCGTCGTGCTGCTCTGCGCTCCCCCGACCTTCACCCCCGCGCAGCCCAGACGGCCGGCCGAAGCCATCCTCAACGCCCTCCTGATCGCCATCCACTCCCGTTTCCCGAGGGACATGGCCCACATCCCCGACGGGGTCGAGGTCATCCTGTGCGTGGGCCCGGAACCCACCACCCGGGACTTCGACGACTTCTCCACGACCGACCAGCTCATCGCCCAGGGTCGCGAGGAGGCCTCCGAGGTGGTCCGGCGCTACGGGCTCGGCACGATCCCCTACCCGAGCACCCCTCGCCAGGTGCCCGCCGTCCCGCCCGACGTCACGGCGGACCGGGACGATCGAACGACCGCACCCGGGCACGGCGCGGGGAACGGCGGCACCCTTCAGCCCGGTAGCGGGCCGTCCGGCGGCGCGTCATCGCCCGACCCGGCGGTCGTTGCGCCCCTCACCCAGCCCGAGCCCCGCTCATAGCGACGCACGATCCTGGCCGGAACGCCTGCGATCACGCAGTAGTCGGGGAAGGTGCCCCGCACGACCGCGCCGGCTCCGACGACCACGTTGCGACCCAGCACGGTACCGGGGAGGATCACCACCCCGGCACCCAACCAGCAGCCGGTGCCGATGATGACCGGGACGTCGTTCGGCCATTGGGTATGGACGACCTCGTCGGTGTCCTCGTAGCCGTGGTTCTGGTCGGTGATGTAGATGTGGGGACCGGTGTGCACGTCGTCGCCGATCTCGATCTGGAAGTGGCCCACGATGTGACTCCCGCGCCCGATCATGCACCGATCGCCGATGCGCACGACCGGGTCGGTCACCATGTGCTGGCCCGGAACCATGCCCGCCGACAGGCTCACATGCGGCCCGACGAGGGTGTCCCGTCCGATACTGATCCAACGCTCCCCGAACACGGCTCCCACAGGGAAAGCGAGGCACGATCCCTCTCCGAAGGCACCGAACCGACGGGCACGGTGATCGCCAGGTCCGGTCGCGCCGTGACGGGCGATCCAGTCCCACCCGACCTGTACAGCTGCGTTGAGGAAGCGATGGCCCAGACGACCGATATCCCCTCGCCGGACGCTCGGGGGGGCCGGTCGAGCAGGCACCACGCTCAGCCCGGGAAGGCGGCCGTCATCGGCCGACCCGGCGTGGTGGCCCCGCGGGGAGGGCTCGGGGCGGGGAGCGCTCACCCCGCGACGGTATCCGACCTCCAGAGTGCCAGGCGATCCCGGCGATCCCGGCGGTTGCAGTCCCGTCCGCCGGAGCGGCCCGGGAGCGGAGAGCGGAGACCCGTACGATGACGCCGTGCCCGAGATGACCGCCGTGCCCGAGATGACCGCCGTGCCCGAGATGACCGCACTGCCCGAGATGACCGCACAGAACAATGGGCCCGCACTGCTCGATGCCTGATCCGGCTGACGACGGAGACGAGGCGGATCAGGTGCTCCGCGACAGATCCCGCCTCGGGCGCTCCGGCTTCTCCGCCGGGTCGGACCTCTATGAGCGCACCCGGCCCGGCTATTCGGACGAATCGGTGGCCCACTTGGTCGCCGCCGTCGGAATCTCGGCTGGTCGAAGCGTCCTCGATGTCGCCGCGGGCACCGGGAAGCTGACCCGCGCATTGACCGCAACCGGTGCGACCTGTTTCGCGGCCGAGCCGTCCGCGTCGATGCGCGCCGTCTTCGCCACCACCGTTCCAGGGGTGCCGATGGTCGCATCGACGGCCGAGCAGCTACCGTTCACCAGCCGCACGATGGACGCCGTCGTGGTGGCCCAGGCGTTCCACTGGTTCGACGCCCCGGTGGCCCTGGCCGAGTTCTCACGGGTCCTCCGTCCGGGCGGCGGCCTCGCGCTCGTCTGGAACGAACGCGACGAATCGGACCCGGTGGTCGCGCGAACTCGTCCGCATCTCCAAGTGGGACACCCACCAGCCCTACCCGGTGGGTCGGGACTTCGGGCAGGTCATCGGTGCCAGCGGCCGGTTCGGACCCGTTGCCCGGATCCGCTTCCGGTTCAGCCAGGTGCTGGATCGGGCGGCATTCGTCGATCAGATCGCAACCCGGAGCTACGTCGCCGTCCTGCCCGAGGACCGGCGCCGGGCCCTCCTGGACGAGGTGGCCGGGTTCGCCGCGACGCTGCAGGAGCCGATCGAGCTGCCCTACATCGCTGACACGTTCTGTGCGCGGTCCCTCGTAAGGGGCCGGACGGCCTGACCGCCGACCGCTGCCGGGCCCACCGGCTTGCCGCAGGCAGCCCCCGCGGTGCAGCCTCTGCGACAGGGACCCGGGCGCGCCACGACCGCGCGGCGACCGACCACGACCCAGCGGAGGATGCCCACCGATGATCAGACTGACCTGCCTGCTGAAGCGCAAGGAAGGGCTCACCCCGGCCGAGTTCCAGGCCTACTGGACGGATCACCACGGTCCGCTGGTCGCCTCGAGCAGATGCGGGACCCACGTCATCCGCTACGAGCAGCACCCGCGGCCGCTCGACGACTACCGGAGCGATGAGGACCGGTCCGGCTACGACGGGGTGACCGTCCAGTGGTTCCGTTCGATGCAGGACTACAACGATCACATGGGAGAGGACGACTTCCCGGCCGTGCTCGAGGACACAGCCAGATTTCTCGACACGGACCACCTCGAGTTCGTCCTTACCGAGGAGCCCCGGGTCGTCATGGACGGCGCCGTCGACTGAGCGCCTGACCGACACGAACCAGCCGGCGCAGCCCCCCCGGCAAACCATTGACAGTCCCGACTGTTCGGACATAGGATCCACGGGATCGGACAGTGCGTCCGACTTTCGGGAAGGGGCGTCCGACGTGAGCCAGACCGAGCTGGACATCAGCGGGATCCAATTCAGCGACATCAACCTGCTGGACTCCAAACTGTTCTCGGAACGCGTCCCACACGAGTGGTTCGCCTTCCTCCGCCAGAACGCGCCGGTGTGGTGGCACGAAGAGGCGGACGGTCCCGGATTCTGGGCGGTGACCTCGCTGGCCGACTGCACCACGGTCAACCGCGACTACGAGCACTTCTCGTCATCCAATCGGGCCACCTACCTCTGGGACCTGGCCGAGGACGACCTCGCCCAGCAGCAGCTCATCATGCTCAACATGGACCCGCCGCTCCACACCCGGTACCGCCGTCTGGTCAACAAGGGATTCACCCCCCGCATGGTCAACCAGCTCCACGACCGAATCGACGCCGCGGCCGACGACATCATCGACTCGGTCATCGAGCAGGGCACAGCTGATTTCGTCACGCAGATCGCGGCCGAACTGCCCCTGGTCGTGATCGCCGAGCTCCTCGGCGTACCCAACGAGGACCGCCACCGGATGTTCGACTGGTCCAACCGGATGATCGGGAGCGAGGACCCCGAGTACCAGACGGCCGGGGAGGTGGCCCAGCAGGCGTCCATGGAGCTCTACGCATACGCGTCCGAGCTCTTCGGGAAGAAGCGGGTCGACCCTCATGACGATCTGATGAGCGTGCTCACCCAGGTCGAGATCGAGGGCGAGCAGCTCTCGTCACTCGACCTCGAGCTGTTCTTCCTCCTCCTCACGGTGGCCGGAAACGAGACGACCCGCAATCTCATCTCGGGCGCCATGGCCACGTTCTTCGACAACCCGGACCAGTGGGACCTGCTGCGCAAGGACCGCTCGCTCCTGCCCGGCGCCGTGGAGGAGATGCTGCGCTACGTGACCCCGGTCATGAACTTCCGCCGGCAGACCACCGCCGCCTTCGAGCTCGGTGGCCAGCAGATCGAGCCCGACAGCAAGGTGGTGTTCTTCCACATCTCGGCCAACCGGGACGAGACGGTGTTCGCCGACCCGCAGACATTCGACATCACCCGCGACCCCAACCCGCACATGGCCTTCGGTGCCGGAGGGCCGCACTTCTGCCTCGGGGCCAACCTGGCCCGCATGGAGATCCGGGTCATGTTCGAGCACATCCTCGACCGGATGCCCGAGCTGGAGCCCAACGGGGAGGTGGAGCGTCTCCAGTCGGCCTTCATCAGCGGGGTGAAGCACATCCCGATCCGCTTCCCCGCCGGTCCCCGCGTCTCCGGCTAGATGGCCACCCGCAAGAGCTCCCAGGACCTCAAAGAGGTCATCCGGGACTTCCGCCGCGACCAGGTCATCGATGTGGCCCGCCGGCTCTTCGGCGAGCGGGGCACGACCGACGTCTCGATGGACGAGATCGCCTCCGAGGCGGGGGTGGCCCGGTCCACGGTCTACGTCTACTTCGCCAACCGGGACGAGCTCCTGCGTGCCTGCCTCAAACGCATGCACACCCAGCTCCAGGAAGCGGTCGCCGTCACCTGGGAGGAAGACGCCAGGCCTGCCCACCGCCTCGAGCTCCTGGTCAATGAAGTGCTCGCGCGGATCGACGACGACCCGGCGTTCTTCCGCCTTGCCCTGGTCACCCAGGGGACGCCGGCACAGGGCGCCGAGGCCGTCGGTGCCGAGCTGGCCCTGATCAGCCTCGACATCGCCCGGCTCATCCGTGACGTGTACGAGGACGGCGTTGCAGCCGGCGACTTCCGACCGATGGACCCGGATCTGGCGACCACCCTCATCGGGCAGCAGCTCTTCGGTGCGATCGCGGTTCGGGCCGCCGAGCCGTTTCCCGAGCCGAGAGATCAGGTCTCAGCTGCGGTGGTCGCGTTCATCCTCAACGGACTGTCGACCTGAGCGACGCCGCGCCGCCTCCGGTCCGACGGTCACCGCACCGTCCCAACCTGACGGCCGCCCCACCACCGGCCTGACGGCCGACCGACTGCTCAGCCCCCGGCGACGGCGGGAACGATGGAGACGGTCTGGCCGACCGACACCGGGGTCGCGAGCCCGTCGAGGAACCGCACGTCCTCGTCGTCGAGGAAGACGTTGACGAAGCGGCGCAGACCGCCCTCCCCGTCGAAGAGCCGCTCACCGAACCCGGGGTGGGCCGCATCGAGTCCCTTCAGGACCTCTCCGACGGTCGATCCCTCGACGCCGACTTCGCCGACTCCGCCGGTGAGCGTGCGGAGCTGCGCGGGAACGCGGACGGTGATCATGCGGTACTCCTCGGGGACGTGGTGGGGCTGGTGGTCGACCCGGCAGCCATGGCCTCGGCAAACGACTCGAGGGTGGGGGCGATCGTCGCGGTCGGTCCGACGGCGCCGGACAGGGCCTCGACCGTCTTGAGCCCGTGGCCGGTGACCATGGCCACCACCCGTTCGTCGGGTCGGATCACACCCTGCGCGGCCAGCTTGGCGAGGGTGGCGATGGTCACGCCCCCAGCCGTCTCGGCGAAGATCCCCTCGGTCCGGGCCAGCAGCCGGATCCCGTCCAGCACCTCGGCGTCGGAGACTGCCGCGCACGATCCACCGGACTTCCGGATGGCGTCGAGCGCGTACCAGCCGTCGGCCGGGTTCCCGATGGCCAGCGACTTTGCGATGGTGTTGGGCTTGACCGGGCGAATGGCGTCGGTTCCCTCGGCGAACGCGGTGGCCACCGGTGCACACCCCTCCGCCTGAGCGCCCGACACCCGGACCGCTGGCTCCTCGTCGAGCAACCCGACCGTGAACAGCTCGGCAAACCCCTTCGCCACCTTGGTCAGCTGACTGCCCGATCCGATCGGGACCACCACGTGGTCGGGCGCCTGCCAGCCGAGTTGCTCGGCGACCTCGAAGGCCAGGGTCTTCGAGCCCTCGGCGTAGTAGGTACGCACATTGACGTTGACGAACGCCCACGAGGGCTGCTCGCTGGTGAGCTCGGCGCAGAGCCGATTGACGTCGTCGTAGCTGCCCTCGACGGCGAAGACCCGTCCGCCGTACACCGAGGTCATCGTCACCTTGGCCTGCTCGAGGTCGTGGGGGATCAGTACCACCGAGTCCATGCCGGCCCGCGCCGCATGGGCGGCCACCGAGTTGGCCAGGTTCCCGGTCGAGGCACACGCCGCGATCTTGAAGCCGAGCTGGCGCGCCTTGGTCAGGGCGACCGAGACCACCCGGTCCTTGAACGAGCCTGTCGGGTTGGCGGTGTCGTCCTTGATCCAGAGCTCCCCCAGGCCCAGCTCGGCCGCCAGGCGGTCGGCCCGGATCAACGGGGTGTACCCGGCGCCGAGGTCGACCGGGGCGGCGTCGGACACCGGTAACAGGTCGGCGTAGCGCCAGATCGAGCGGGGCCCAGCCTCGATCTTCTCGCGACTGATCACAGCGGCCACCCGTTCGTAGTCGTAGGTGACCTCGAGTGGCCCGAAGCAGAAGTCGCAGACGTGCAACGCCTCGACTGGGTAGGTGCGGCCGCATTCACGACAGCGAAGACCGGATACAAAGTCCACGTCGAGCTCCTCATCGCTCGGGCATTGGCACCTGGTACGCACGCCCACCTGCCCCCGGCAGGTCGGAGAAGCGCTCTGGTTGCCGCAGCGTCACAGGGCCCGGTCCCTCAGCTGCTCTGGATGATGCCAACCATTCTGGCTGAGCCGGAGCCGTCCGTCAACGCAGGCCCGGCTGCGATGGCGCCTCCCGGCGGCCGAGACCACGGCTCGTGAGCACGCTGCGGGCCCCCGTTCGCCTCTCGTCCACCCCGATTCCACCACCCGTTCCGGTGAGCGATGATGGGGAGATGCCATCCGCGGCTGCACCGGGGGACAACGCGCGCCGCTTCGACCACGCGGCCTTCGAGCCGGTTGCCCTGGCCGCGGCCAAGGAGGGCCGCCGGGTCTCGGTGTGCATCCCGGCGCGGAACGAAGCGGCCACCATCGGGCCGATCGTCCGGTCGGTCGTCTCGTCACTGGTCGGGAGGTCCGGGGGCGTGCCGCTCGTGGACGACGTGGTCGTGGTCGACGACGGCTCGACGGACGGCACCGCCGACATCGCCCGTCGGGAGGGCGCACGGGTCGTCTCCGGTGACTCGGCCAGCGGTGGCAAGGGCCAGGCCATGCGGTTGGCCCTCAAGGAGGCCGACGGGGACCTCGTCGCCTTCGTCGACGGGGACGTCGCCAATTTCGGCCCGCACTTCGTGACCGGCCTCCTCGGTCCCCTCCTCGCCGACGATTCGGTCACCCTGGTCAAGGGGTTCTACGAGCGCCCGCTGCACGGCACCCGCGACGGCGGCGGACGGGTGACCGAGCTCATGGCGAGGCCGGTCATCGACCTCCTCTTCCCCTCCCTGGCCGTCATCGAGCAGCCCCTCGCCGGCGAGACGGCCGGTCCGCGGTGGGTCTTCGAGGCCTGCGAGATGGCCGACGGCTACGCGGTCGAGCTCGCCCTCCTCGTGGACGTGGCCGCCCGGTTCGGGACCGGGACCATCGCCCAGGTCGATCTCGGCGTGCGGGTGCACCGGAACCGCCCGCTCGACGAACTGCGCCCGCAGGCCACCGACATCCTGCGGGCAGCGCTCGCGCGCTCCGGGCTCATCGTCCCCGACTGACCGCCGCGCGGCGGCGCTGAGGACGCGCGCACCACGCTCAGCAGGAGACCGGTTCGACCGACGGCACCCGCAGGTCGGGCAGCGCCGAGGGGGACAGTGTGGACCCGAGCGGCCGGCGGCGCGGGACGAGCATGGCCACTCCCGCGCCGACGGCGACCACCGCGGCGCCGACCGCCACCGCCGGGGTCAGGCCGTTCACATAGGCCTGGCCCGAGGCGTAGCTGCCGTGGGAGCTGAAGACGGCTCCCAGGACGGCGATGCCGAGCACCCCTCCGAGCTCGCGGAAGGCGGCGTTGGCCCCGGAGGCCACGCCCTCGAGGGCCGGGCTCACCGTCCCGAGCACCAGCGAGGCCAGGGGTACGAAGAAGAGCGTCATCCCGAGGCCGCAGACCACGAACGGCGCGACCAGGTCCGCATAGGGCGTGGTCGGCGTCGTAATGCTCACGAGCCAGGCCAGGCCGATCGCCTGCAGACCGAGGCCGGCCACGACCAGGGGCTTGCCGCCCCACCGTTCGGACAGGTGGCCCACGATCGGGGCGAGCAACATCGGGATCGCCGTCCACGGCAGTACCCGGACCCCGGCGGCGAGCGGCGAGTACCCCTGGACGGTCTGGAGGAACTGGGTCAGGAAGAAGATCGAGCCGAACATGCCGAAGCTGAAGAGCATGGCGGTCACGTTGACAGCGGTGAAGCCGCGGTTGGCGAAGAGACGGAGATCCAGCATCGGGTGATCGGAGCGGAGCTCCCAGGCCACGAAGGCGCCGAGGAGGACGGTGCCCACAACGAAGGAGCCGACGACCGAGGAGGACGTCCAGCCGTGGGCGTTCCCCCGGACCAGACCCAGGACGACACCGAACAGCCCGGTGCTCACGAGGCCGATGCCGACCAGGTCCAGCCGGGAGGCCGAACCACGCGACTCCGCCAGTTTGCGCCACGCCAACGGGGCGAGCACGATGCCCACCGGCACGTTGAGCCAGAAGATGTACTGCCACGCCCACCCGCTGGTGACTGCGCCGCCGACCAACGGTCCGATTGCGACCGCGGTCCCGCCGATGGCACCCCAGATCCCGAGTGCGGCGTTCCGGCGCGCGGGTGGGACCGCGGCGCTGAGCAACGTGAGGGAGAGCGGCATGATCATCGCCCCACCGGCTCCCTGGAGCGCGCGGTGCGGCGATGAGGATCCCGATCCCCGGCGCCAGTGCGGCCGCGGCCGACGATGCGGTGAACAACGCAATGCCGGCGACGAAGACGCGCCGGCGCCCGAACCGCTCGCCGAACGTGGCAGCCGTAAGGAGGAGCACGGCGAAGGTGAGCGTGTAGGCGTTCACGGTCCACTCGAGGCCGCTGAGCCCGGCGTGGAGGTGGACGCGGATGACCGGCAGGGCGGTCGTGACGACCAGGTTGTCGAGGGAGGCCATGAAGAGGGCGAGTCCGGTGATCGCGATCGCCCAGATCGCGCGCGACCTCGCGGCCTGTCCGGCCGGGCCGACCGGGGGTGCGGCGGGTGTCGCCGGACCGTTCGCGTAACGTCGCGCGAGGCTCACGCCGCCGGTGTCGTCACGAGCCGCCTTCGCCCGTGTCGAACGATGACGCGAGACCGGACGCCAGGCCCGGCGCGGAAAGGGGAGGTCCGGCCACTCTGACAGTTGTGAGTGATCACTATCTCTGTGGGACAAAAAAAGAGGGACGATGGGGTGGTTCATGCCGGGACCTCCGTGGACTTGGCCAGCTCGAGCGACCGTTGCTGCTTGATGGCCTCGCTGGCGGCTTGGATTGCGATGATCTTCTCGGGCGTCGGACAGAAGCTCTGTGCCCAGTGCTCGGGAATGGAGAGCAGGTCGATCGCGGACATCACGTTGAGCATCATCCCCATCGAGAAGAACCGCCGGAGCTCCTCGTCGGGAAGATGGGTGCGCTCGTTGACCAGGTGCCAGAGCACCTCGAAGGTCCGGCGACAGCTGGCCGCGATGTCCGGGTCGCCGGGCGCGGCCGCGAACCCGTGGAGCTGGACCTGGAGCAGCTCGGGATCTTGGAGGAGCTCCACGTAGGCCTCGCCCATCGCCGACAGCACCTCCTCACCCTCGAGCCCGAGCCCGGCCCTGGTCATCGCCCCGATGATCCGGTCGGCCACGAGCTCGTAGGTGGCCACGAACAGGTCCTTCTTGGTGCCGAACAAGCGGAAGAGGTACGGCTGGGAGATCCCGGCACGGGTCGCGATGGCCTCGGTCGAGGTCCCGGCATACCCGGAGCGGGCGAACTCGGTGATCGCGGCCGCCAACACCGCTGTCCGACGCTCGGGGGCGCTCATCCGGCTCGATACCATCATGCACCCATTGTGAGTGTTTACTCACTACCTTGTCAAGGGG
The DNA here is from genome assembly GCA_963725275.1 of uncultured Acidimicrobiaceae bacterium. GTDB lineage: Bacteria > Actinomycetota > Acidimicrobiia > Acidimicrobiales > RAAP-2 > Bog-756. Next base: position 288,482 of record CAVRXS010000003.1, read on the forward strand.
GCACCTCTGGTTGCGGGCATGACCCAGCTGGTCCGTGGAGCAGGGGTAGCGTCCTCCACATGGGTGTCGACTCCTCCCCCGCGTCGGGGGACGGGCCACCGGCTGCAGCAGACGGGTCGCTGGCGGATACCGTGCTCGTCTCCAACCGGGGACCCCTCCACTTCCAGATCGAGGACGGTCTGCCGGTGCCCGGTCCGGTGGGGGGCGGGCTGGCCGGATCGCTCCACCCACTCGTGGCCGGCACCGGGGCGACCTGGGTCGCCAGCGCTCTCGGCGAGGGCGACCGTGCCGCCGAGGCCGCCGGGTTGATGTCGGCCGAGGGTCTGCGGGTCGAGCTCGTCGAACCGGATCCGCACCTCTACAACCTCGCCTACAACGTCGTCTCGAACGGGACCCTCTGGTTCTGTCACCACCATCTCTTCGAGGCGGCGCGGCGTCCCCGCACCGATCGGCGGTGGATGGAGGCATGGGACGCGTACCGCGAATTCAACCGGCTGGTCGCCGAGCGGGTGGCTTCCGTCGTCCCCGACCGCGGCCGGGTGCTGGTCCAGGACTACCACCTCGCACTCGTCGGAGCCGCGCTCCGCGACCTGCGCCCGGACCTGCGCACCGTCCATTTCACCCATACCCCGTTCGCCGACCCCTCGGTCCTGCGCATGTTGCCGAGCGCGGTGGGCGACGAACTCCTCGGCGCGATGGCGCGCTTCGGGGCCTGCGGGTTCCACTCGCCGCGTTGGGCCGACGCCTACCGGGCCGGCCTCACCACGTTCGGGGTACCCACGCCATCCGGGCCGCACACCTTCGTCTGTCCCCTCTCGACCGATCCGGATCGGCTCGCCGCGGCTGCCGGCCAGGCGGCCGTGGGCCAAGCCCTCGACCGCATCGAGGACTCGGTCGGTGGGTCGGACCGCCAGGTCATCGTGCGGGTCGACCGCCTCGAGCTCTCCAAGAACCTGCTCCGGGGCTTCTGGGCCTACGAGGAGCTCCTCGCGCAGGTTCCCGATCACCGCGAGCGGGTCGTCTTCGTCGCCCTCGCCTATCCGACCCGGCAGGGGCTCCCCGAGTACCTCGCCTATCAGGACGAAGTCGAGACGACGGTGGCGCGGATCAACGAGCGGTGGGGGACGCCGGGGTGGACGCCCATCGTCCTCGAGGTCGAGGACGACTACCCCCGCTCGTTGGCGGCGCTCACCCGCTCGGACGTGCTCCTCATCAATCCGGTCCGCGACGGGCTCAACCTGGTGGCCAAGGAGGGACCGCTCATCAACACCCGTGACGGGGTCCTCGCCCTGTCCCGCGAGGCCGGTGCGTTCGACGAGCTCGCCGACGGCGCCCTCGAGGTCAACCCCTTCGACGTCACCGGCACCGCCTCGGTGCTGGCCCGGGCGCTGGCCATGGACGCGGGCGAGCGGCGGGTGCGGGCCAAGCTCCTGCGCGAGGCCATCGTGTCGCGCAGCCCGTCGGGCTGGCTGGACCGCCAGCTCGCCGCGGCGCGCTGACCGGAGAACCGGGCGTCGGCTCGGGCTACGGTCCCTGAGCCGGCAGCGGGGTGTCGGCCAGCCACGTGAGCAGCTGCGCAGCGGCCTCGGGTCCGGTCACGGTCAGATCGGCGAGCGTGGCCACCTCGGGCGCCGTCTCCTCGTCGACGACCGCCACGGCGACTCCGTCCCGACCGTCCGCGGCCGCCCAGTCCGAGAGCTCGGCGAAGGCCGGGAGGTCCCCGAGATCATCGCCCAGGTAGCAGGCCGCCGCGCACGATCCGGTCAGGCGCCGGAGCACCGTTCCCTTGTCGACCGCCAGGGGTGGGCGCAGCTCGAGCGAGAAGCGCCCCTCGTGCGCGACCAGCCCGGACCGTCCCGCCTCGGCGGCCACCCGGTCTGCCGCCCATCCGGCGGACGACGGGGCGCGGCGCCAGTGGACCGTCACTGCCAAGTCCTTGCTCTCCACCCCGACCCCCGCGGGAGCGTCGGCCCGGAGGTGTCCGGCCGCCCGGGCGACCACCGCACGCCAGGGCGCCGCAGCGGGTTCGACCACAACGCCACCTCCCGGGGCGGCCGACTCGAGCCCGTAGAGCCCGATGAGCTGCACCCCCTCCGCGCCGGGGACCGCACCCGAGTCGCCCGCGGTGACCAGCTGCTCGACCAGGAACGAGACCGGACGCCCGGAGACGACGGCCACCACGCCGAACCGCCGGGCGAGGCGGGCCAGCAGCGCCGCTGTGCCCGGGAGCGGTCGGGCCATCGCGGGATCCTCGACGATGGGGGCGAGGGTCCCGTCGAAGTCGGTGACCACGGCGCTCTCCCGCGGCCGGCGGAGGAGGGGGGCGAGGCGGTCCCGGGCCTCGGGCGTCGGGAGGACACCCGTGCCGCCGGGGGTCCCGGTCAGGGAACCGTGGTGGTGGTCGTGGCCGTGCTCACCGTCGGGGCGAGGTCCGGACCGACCGCGACGAGGACCTCGGCCGTGCCGATGGTGCTCACCGGTGCCGCTGTCGTGTAGGGCAGGACCTCGCTCGAGGGCAGGTGGAGGGTGGCTGCCACCTCGTCGGCGGCGGTCTTCTGACCGGCGACGTAGTACACGTGGGAGGTCGGCTGATCGATCGAGGCGTCGATCGGGCTCTGCACGGTCCACCCGGCCGCCTGGAGCCGGGCAGAGATGGCGGCCGCAGCACCGGTCACGCCCGACGCATTCGCCACGAGGACCGGCACGTTGCTCGGGGGCTTCGGAGCGGTGGTGGTCGTGGTCGTCCTCGGGTGGGTCGTCGATGTCGTCGAGGTCGTCGTCGAACCGGCTGCGGATGCTGACGCGGCCGTCGTCGATGTCGGATGGATGCGGCCGAGCAGGAGCACCGTGGCCAGGACGAACACTGCGAGCACGAGGACCGCCCGCCCGATCGGCGCCTGGTGACCGTTCCCCCCCTGGCGTTCGGGGGGCTCCGTGTCGTTCGCCGGGGGATCGTCCACTGCCGCCAGCCTGCCAACCGGGTCGCGGAGAAGCAAGCACCAGCCGGAAAGGGTCCCCCACGGGCATCCGAGCCGTACACTGGCAGGGGCGTCCGCTGACCGGGACCCTGCCGGTGTGGCGCAGTTGGTAGCGCAGACGACTTGTAATCGTCAGGTCGTGGGTTCGACTCCCACCGCCGGCTCGAAATTGGCCCCATCGGGTTCCGGCGCTCCCCGGGGCTCGCACCCCTGTCACGCGTTTCACCCGGTCGGGGACCAGGTCGCGCCCGACGGTGGGCGCCCGAGCACTTCCGGGTAAGTTCTTCGTTGGCAGCGGGCCGGCGTGCGGGAGCACCGGCCATCCGATCCCCAGCCGAACCGGAAGGAGCGGGGATGTCCGACCTCCTCACCACCGTCGACGACCAGATGCTGGCCGAGCGGTTCGCCACCACCCGGCGGCTCACCGAGGAGCTCTCCGCCCCTCTGTCCGCAGAGGACCAGACCGTCCAGTCGATACCAGACGTGAGCCCGACCAAGTGGCACCGCGCCCACACGGCCTGGTTCTTCGAGACCTTTCTGCTGGGCCCCGGGCTCGACGGCTACGAGACCTTCAACCCGGCCTACGGCTACCTGTTCAACTCCTATTACGAGGGGGTGGGTGCCCGGTACCCGCGTCCCGACCGCGGGCTTTTGTCCCGTCCCGGGATCGCCGAGGTCGCCGACTACCGCCGCCACGTGGACCGCGCCATGGCCCTCCTGTTCGAGCGCGGCCTCGACCGCCACCGCGCGTTCCTGGTCGAGCTCGGCGTCCAGCACGAGCAGCAGCACCAGGAGCTGCTGCTGATGGACATCAAGCACGTGCTCTCACGCAATCCCCTTCGGCCCGCGTACAGAGCGCACGATCTCCCTGAGCCGGGCCACCCGGGACCCCTCACCTGGACCACCCATCCGGGCGGCACCGTGCCCATCGGCCACGGCGGAGGCGGGTTCGGTTTCGACAACGAGTTCCCACGGCACAGGATCCACCTCGAGCCCTTCGCGCTCGCCGACCGCACGGTGACCTGCGGCGAGTGGATGGCCTTCATCGCCGACGGCGGCTATGAGCGTCCGGAGCTGTGGCTCTCCGACGGGTGGGCCATGGTCACCGCCGAGGGATGGGAGTCCCCGTTCTACTGGTCCGACCACCTCGGGGCGTGGCAGGAGTTCACGCTCGCCGGGGAGGGACCGGTCGACCCCACCCGGCCGGTCTGCCACGTGAGTTACTACGAGGCCGACGCCTATGCACGTTGGGCGGGTCACCGCCTCCCCACCGAAGCCGAGTGGGAGGTGGTCACCGCGGCGCGCGAGGTCGACCGCGGGAGCGCCGCCCGTCAGGCGGATCAGCCAGCCCACCTCCTCGACACCGACGTCCTCCATCCGACCGCGGTGGCCGAGGGACGGGCCAGCCTCTTCGGCGACGTCTGGCAGTGGACGTCCAGCGCGTACAGCCCGTACCCCGGCTTCGCCCCCGAGGCAGGAGCCGTGGGCGAGTACAACGGCAAATTCATGGTCAACCAGTACGTGCTCCGCGGTGGCTCGTGCGTGACCCCCCCTGACCACATCCGCGCCACCTACCGCAACTTCTTCCCTCCATCCGCCCGCTGGGTCTTCTCCGGCCTGCGGCTGGCCCGCAACATCTGATCCCGGAGAGACGAGGGGCCTCGTCCACCGCGCCGCTTGCGCCCATCGACCACGGAGCCCACCGAGCCCATGCCCAGCGTGATCCCCCCCACCATCGACGTCTACCTCTCGAGCAGCGACCTCCGGGACGCCATGGAGGCCGACGTCCGCTCCGGGTTGACCTCGGATCCGAGGCAGCTCCCGCCGGTCTACTTCTACGACGACCGGGGAAGCCGCCTGTTCGACGAGATCACCCGCCTGCCCGAGTACTACCCGACCCGGTCCGAGCGCTCGATCCTGGACGCCCACGCCAAGGACATGGTCCTCCAGGCCGACGCCGACGTCCTCATCGAGCTCGGCGCGGGCACCTGCGAGAAGTCGCGGGTCCTGCTCGACGCCATGCAGTCGTGCGGCAGGCTGGGCCGCTACGTGCCCCTCGATGTCAGCGACACCACCCTGTGGGCCGCGGCGACGTCACTGGCCGAGGAGTACCCCGGTCTCCGCGTCCAAGCCGTGGTCGGCGATTTCCACCAGCACCTGGATCGCCTCGAGGGCGGGGACCGACGCCTCTTCGCCTTCCTCGGCGGGACCATCGGCAACCTGGATCCCGACCAACGAAGCCGCTTCCTCGGCGATCTCGCCGCGGCCATGGCCCCCGACGACCGGCTCCTGCTGGGTACGGATCTGATCAAGGACCGCGGCCGATTGGTGCGCGCCTATGACGACGCGGCCGGGGTGACCGCCGAGTTCAACCGCAACGTGCTCCACGTCCTCAACCGCGAGCTCGGCGCCGACTTCGTCCCGGCGCGTTTCGAGCACGTGGCGCGCTGGAATGAACCCGACCAGCGGATCGAGATGTGGCTGCGCTCGCGCGACGACTGCCGGATCCGCGTTGCCGACCTCGACCTCGAACTCGACTTCGCGGCCGGCAACGAGATGCTCACGGAGATCAGCGTCAAGTTCTCGCCGGACACCCTCGAAGCCGAGCTCGCCGGATCCGGGTTCGAGGTCGAGGCGATGTGGCCGTCCGATGGAGACGAGTTCCTGCTGACGATGGCCCGCCGTCCCTGACCACGAGGAGAACGGCGCGCGATCTGATCCGACCGCCGATGCTGGTCAGGGCGGGTTCCCGGCCTCGGCACGTCGACGTGCCACGTCGAAGCAGGCGATCGCCCCGGCGGTCGCGACGTTGAGGGAGGAGAGGGTGCCGCGCTGGGGAATGGCGACCAGCGCATCGCAGCGCTTCCGGGTCAGCGCGGCGAGGCCCGATCCCTCGGAGCCGAGCACCAGGGCCACCGGCTGGTCGCCCAGGGGAAGCTCGTAGAGGGACCGCCCGGCATCGGCGACCAGGCCGATCGTCCAGACCCCCTGTGCAGCGAGCTGCGCGAGCGCGGTGGGCACCCCGGCGACAAGGGCCATGGGCAGGTACTCGATCGCCCCGGCCGCCACCTTGGCCACCGTGGGTGTCACGTGGGCCGAGCGGTGGCGGGGAAGGATCACGCCGGTGACCCCCGCGCACTCGGCACTCCGGAACAACGCGCCGAGATTGTGCGGATCGGTGATGCCGTCGAGGACCAGCAGGAACGGCAGGCGATTCCGTCCGGCCGGCGCGCAGAGCGTCTCGAGCGGGGTCTCCTCGATCGGGCGAGCCATGGCCACCACCCCCTGGGGTGCGTCGGTGCGGGCGACGGCGTCGATCCGACGGTTCGACACGTGGTCGATCCGCACCCGGCGCCGGGCCGCCAGCTGCTCGATCTCGTCGAGGATGCCCGCGGCGTCCATCCCTTCGGCCATCAGGAGCGAGGTCACCGTGCGCCGGTTGGCGTGGAGGAGCTCGCGGACCGCCTGACGCCCTTCGATCTGCTCGCCGCCGAGGCCGGCAGCGCGCCGGGTGCGGGCCGGCGGCGCTCCACGGCGTGTCGCGTCCCGCCTCGGCCCCGCGCCCCGACCGGTCGCGGCGCGCCCGCCGCTGCCGGTTCCCCCACTGCTGTGCACCGCCCGACGTCCCCTCGATTCGTTCGCACCGCCCCGCTGCCCACCGGAGGGTGCCGCGCCCTTCGGCGCCGGCCGTGCGCGGCCCCTGCCCCGGCCCCCGCCGGACGGAGCCGGACTCATCGGGCGCCGCCGACCGCGGGGTCGCCCGAGAGCAGCACGCTGGCCACACACGCGATGCCCTCGGCCCGGCCCAGGGCACCGAGGCCTTCCGCCCGGGTCGCCTTGACAGTGACCGGGGCACCGAGCGCCCCGGCCAGTACCTCTCCCATCCGGCCCACGTGAGGGGCGAGGACCGGCCGTTCGGCCACGACGGTGCAGTCCGCGTTGACCGGGGTCCAGCCCGCCTTCCGGGCCAGCCCGACCACGTCTGCGAGGATGCCGAGGCTGTCCGCCCCCGCCCACTTCGGATCGGTGTCGGGTGCGTGGCGGCCGAGATCCCCGAGCCCGGCCGCGCCGAGCACCGCGTCGGCAATGGCATGGGACACCACGTCGGCGTCGCTATGCCCGGCGAGCCCCCGTACCCCGTCACCGGTGACGGTCACGCCCCCCAGGACCAGCGCCCGTGCGGGATCGTCGCTGAAGGCGTGCACGTCGATCCCCTGGCCGACCCGGAGGAGCGGCGTCGGGCTCACCGGTCGACTCCGGCCAGCAGCGCCGACGGCCACATCCAAGTCCTCGGAGCGGGTCAGCTTCAGATTGCCGGGGTCGCCCTCGACGGCGACGACGGCCAGCCCGGCCGCCTCGAGGAGCGCGGCATCGTCGGTCGAGTCCGCTCCGGACCGGTGGGCCTCCCGCAGTGCGTCCGCGGCGAAGGCCTGGGGCGTCTGGGTGGCCACCACCCCGTCGCGGTCGACGGTCCCAACCACCCGGCCGGCGGCAGTGCGCTTGAGGGTGTCGGAGACCGCGACGACCGGGACCGCCCCGAGCCCGTCACCCCTGCGGACTGCATCGACCACCGCGGCAAAGAGCGACGGTGTGGCGAGTGGGCGGGCCGCGTCGTGGACCACGATGATGCCGGCCTCCTCGGGTACCGCGGCCAGCCCAGCCCGTACCGATGCGGCACGAGTCGCCCCTCCGGCTACCACCCGGTCGGCCCCGAGCGCATCCTCCCCGGTCGACCCCGGCTCCGGGGCGCCGTCGGCGAGCTGCTCCGGCACCACCAGGACGACGCCTGCGGCCACCGAGCGGGCAGCAGCCACCGACCATGCGGCGACGGGACGGCCGGCCAGGGTGAGGAACTGCTTGGGACCGCCGAACCGTCGTCCCGAACCACCGGCCACCACGATGGCCCAGACAGACCCCGTTCGGCTCAGGGAAGCGCCTCGTTGAGGCGGAGCTCGGCGGTCTCCTCGTCGACTCCCAAGGCGAAGGTGAGCTCCGAGACCAGGATCTGGCGTGCCCGGCTGAGCATGCGCTTCTCGCCGGCCGACAGCCCCTTGTCCTTGTCCCGGATCGAGAGGTTCCGGACCACCTCGGCGACCTGGTAGATGTCACCCGACCGCAGCTTCTCCGAGTGGTTCTTGTAGCGGCGCGACCAGTTGGTCGGCATCCGGGCTTCCTTCTTGCGCAGCACCGCGAAGACCTCTTCGACCTCTTCGTCGTTGATGACCTCGCGCAGGCCCACCCCGTCGGTGTTGTCGGCAGGCACCATCAGGGTCAAGTCGCCGTAGGCGAGCTTGAGCACCAGGTACTCCTGCTTCTTGCCGAACGCCTCTTTGGTCTCGCGCTTCTCGACCACCGCCGCGCCGTGGTGCGGATAGACGACCTTGTCACCGATGTCGAACACCGTTCCTCCTGGCGTTACGGGCGCGGAACCCCGGGCAGAATTGTGTCAACGGGGCCGCGAAGGGAAAGCAAACCATTGTACACGCTGCCGGGCCCGAACCCGCCCCGGGGGCCCTTCGAGGCCGCAGCTACTGGTGGCAGCTACTGGTAGCGCTCGAAGATGCTGGCCTCGGCCAGGCGGGTGAGACCGTCCTTGACCGAGTGTGCCCGTGCCTGGCCGACGCCCTCCACCTGCTCGAGCTCCGCCAGCGATGCCCGCATGATCTGCTGGAGGTTGACGAACCGGTCGACGATCCGCTCGATGATGGTGTCCGAGAAGCGCGGCAGCCGGTAGAGCAGCCGGTACCCCCGCGGCTCGACCCCCGCGTGGCTGTCGAGGGAGCGGCCCGGCAGACACAGGACCTCGCTCACCCGTTCCGGGTCGCGCAGCTCGTCGGAGGGAAGGTGGGCCAACCGGTCGATGATGGCGTCGACGCTGCTCAGCCCGTCGACCTCCTCCACAGGGTGGGCGTGCGAGCAGTAGTCGCGGACGACCAGGCTGAGATCCCGGGCAACCCCGTCGACCAGCTCGGCCGACTGCAGCCCGACCAGGCGGCCGTCGTCGCCGAGCTCGACCAGGTAGCCGTCGACCTCTTCGGCGATGCGAAGGACCATCTCCGCCGCCTGGACCACCGCGACCACATCCCCCACCGACACCGTGTCCTCGACTTCGAGCATGGAGAGGTTGTTGAGGGCCACGTCGAACCGGCTCCTGAACCGCTGCATGGTGGCGAGTGCCTGATCGGTACGGTCGTGCAGCCATCCGGTCGGCTGGATGGTGTGCTTCTGGTCGTTGCGGTAGACCGCGATGACCGACATGGCAGCGGAGACCGAGAGGACCGGCACGTCGATCGACCGGGCCACCCGTTCGGCGGTGCGGTGGCGGGTCCCGGTCTCTGTGGTCGGGATCGAGGGGTCGGGCATCAGGTGGACGTTCGCCCGGCCGATCCGGGAGGCGTCGGCGGCCAGGATGATCGCGCCGTCCATCTTGGCCAGCTCGGAGAGCCGCTGCGGGCTGAACTCCGAGTCGAGCAGGAACCCGCCCGAGCAGATCGAGAGGACGTCCGGGCCGTCTCCGATCACCACGAGTCCGCCCCGTTTGGCCCGAAGGATGCGATCCAGACCGTCCCGCAGCGGGCATCCCGGTGCCACCAGGGCCAGAACGTCGTTCATGGCCGCGTGCGGGCGTGAGATCACTGCCGAATCGTATCCGCTCGGTCCCCCGTCACCGGGGGGTCAGGTCGCCCCCGACGGAGGCGAGACAGCCGAACCGGCCCACCGCGTCCGCGACGGTTTCGACCCGGATGAGGTCGACGCCGGGCGGCCCACCGGGGGCGGAGCTCGGCACGACCACTCGATCGAACCCGAGCCGGGCCGCCTCCTCGAGGCGCCGGGGGAGGTGGGAGACCTGGCGGATCTCCCCGGCCAGGCCGACCTCGCCGACCGCGGCCAGGGTCGACGGGAGCGCAACGCCGCTCGAAGCCGACGCCACCGCAAGGGCGACGGCGAGATCGGCCGCCGGCTCGGTGACCCTGATCCCGCCGGCCACCGAGGCGAACACGTCGACGGACAGCAGGGGGAGGCCGGCATGCCGCACCAGCACGGCCAGGGTCATGACCAGGCGTCCGCCGTCGAGTCCCACCACCGACCGTTTGGGCTGGGCCTGGCCCATGGGAGCCACCAGCGCCTGCAGCTCGACCAGTACGGTTCGACGCCCCTGGAGGGCCGGAAGGACCACCCCGCCCGGAACCCCGGTCAGGCGGTCGCCGAGCAGGAGCCGCCCGGGGTCCTCCACCCGGTTGAGACCCTGGTCGCCCATCTCGAACAGGCCGAGCTCGCCGGTGGGACCGAATCGGTGCTTGACGGCCAGCAGGAGACGCAGGGCGTGGTGACGGTCCCCTTCGAAGCTGAGCACGGTGTCCACCATGTGCTCGAGGGCCCGGGGACCGGCCAGCGCGCCGTCCTTGGTCACGTGTCCGACCAGCACGATGGCCACCTGGCGGGCCTTGGCCAGACCGACCAGCTGATCTGCGCACTCGCGCACCTGGGTCACCGAACCGGGGACCCCGCTCGCCCGACGCTCCCCCGGCGTGGCCGGCCCCACCGCGACCGCCTGGATCGAGTCCACCACCACGAGGTCGGGTTCTGCATCGATCACCGCCTCGACGACGGTGCCCACATCGGTCGTCGCCACGATGAGCAACCCCGGGGGGATCGGGCCGAGGCGCTCGGCCCGGAGACGCACCTGGTGGGCAGACTCCTCGGCCGAGACCAGCAGGACCCGATGGCCGGAGGCGGCCCGGGCGGCGAGCACTTGGAGGAGAAGGGTCGACTTGCCGATGCCCGGCTCGCCGCCCACCAGCGTGACCGACCCCGGCACCAGACCGCCGGCGAGCACCCGGTCGAACTCCTCGACCCCCGTCGGGACCGCTGCAGCCACCGAGACGTCCACCGAGGCCAGCGGTACGTGGGTCGCGGCGAGATCGAGCTCGTCCACCGCCCGGACGAGTGGACCGAGGGAGGCTTCCTCCACCAGGGTGTTCCACTCACCGCACATCGGACACCGTCCGACCCAGCGAGCGGTCGTCGAGCCGCAGTCGATGCAGCGGTGGCGCTTGGCGGTCTTGGGCATGCCCCGATGGTACGGACCGGGTGTGCCGTTCGGGGTGACCCCGTGGCCCGCCGGACGCGCACCACCCCCCGGCGATGCGGGGGGTGGTGCGGTCGACCGGAGTCAGCTCAGCGCATCGTGTTCACGCTCAGGTCACGAGGTGAGGGCGTCCACAGGCGCGTTGAGCGGCGAGCCGACCAGGCATCCGAGGAAGTCGGCGTCGCCGAAGGCGAACACCCCGCCGTCGGAGGCGTCCAGCCAGTACCCGTTGCCGCTTGGGGTCGGCTGCAGCGCGACTTCCGGTGCGTTGAGGTGCTTGCCGAACATCGATCCGTCGAAGGGCGCGTCGCCGAATGCGAAGACGCCGCCGTCAGTTGCGATCAGCCAGTACCCGTGCCCGTCGTCTGAGGAGGCGATCCCGACGACCGGCGCGTCGAGGTGCTTCCCGTGCATCGAGCCGTAGGAGGTCGCGTCGCCGAACGGATACACGTTCCCGTCCGCGCTGGTGAGCCAATAGCCGCTCCCGCTCGGGGTTGCTGCGATGCCGAGCACCACTGAGGTCGCGCCCCCCTTCCCGAGCGAGCCGTGGAAGTGGGCGTCGCCGAAGGCGAACACCCCGCCGTCGGCGGCGACCAGCCAGTAGCCCTTGCCGTCCGGCGTGGCAGCGATGCCGACGATGGGTGCGTTGAGATGCAGGTTGCTGCCGAGCGAGCCGTGGAACTGAGCATCGCCGAAGGCGAACACGCCGCCGTCCGAGGCGACCATCCAGTAGCCGGCGTCATCGGGGGTCGCGGCGATCCCGACCATCGGCCCGTTGAGGTGCTTGCCGGTCATAGAGCCGAAGAACGCCGCGTGGCCGAAGGCGAACACACCGCCATCGGAGGCGCCCAACCGGTACCCTTCGGTGCCGGTGACCGTCTGGCCTCCTGAGACGCAGGCGGCCGAGTAGGTGCCCCTCCAGGTCAGCGTGACGTCGACCTCCGGCGGTGACCCCGCCCCGTTGAGCGTGATGAGGAACTGAGGCAACGGGCTCGCGGTGACCAGGTCGAGGGGCGCGAGGTTGACCGACCCGGTGCTGTCCAGATTCTGGGTCGGGATGCTCGGGATCGGGTTCCCGTCGAAGTCCTCGAACTGGACCGTGCCCGACGTGTAGGAGCTGCGGGCCGGCACTGTGACCTGGATTGACGTGTAGTTGGCAGGGATGCACTGCGCGGAAGGAGCGACGATGCTCGCAGCTAGCACCCGGACCGGCCCCTGACCGCATGGGCCCCCGGTGTAGGCGTCGAAATTCTGGATCTGCTGTGTCCCGTCGTCGGAGTTGACCCAGAGGCAGGTCGGTCGCTGGGGATCGGGGTTCACCGTGTAGAGCAGCCCGAGGTTGCTGAAGGCCTTCGGGAAGCCCGGGCACGCCGCGCCGGCGACGTAGTCGTAGCAGTCGACCGCGTCGGCGATCCCATCTGGGAGGTACATGCGCGCCCCGATGGTGATCGCCGGGCCGTTCCAGATGGTGTTTGCAGGGACGGCGGTCGTGATCCCGGAGGGACTGGCCACCGATGCTCCCGAGAGCGACCAGCACGGATCGGATGAGAAGGCGAGACAGAACCCGGTCGCCGACCCGGAGCTGCCGAGGATCGGGAACGGGGCGCCGGACTCGAAGTCGTAGCTGAGAGCGGTGATGTCGATCGGCCACGATCCGGAGCACGCCCCGTCGGTCGCCGCATCGAAGCACGCGATGATCTGCGTGCTGCTCAGCCCTACGGGGATCACGATCTGGTTCCCGAACGCGGCCAGGGGTGGCGTCGGCGTGTTGTCGACAACCGACGCGCCGGCGCCGAGCCCGACGGCGTAGGGCTGGGCAGGGCAGGCGGATAGGGAGGTCAGGCTGAAGCAGAGCATGGTGTTGGTCGTGCCGGACTGCGCGCCGTCGACCTCATTGAAGGCATACCAGTTGCTGCCGACGACGACGGGGTCGCTGATGTCGCTGTAGCTGATGAAATTCAGCGGGGAGTCGCCGACCGCCGAGAGCGGGGTGAAGCCGCAGAACAGCTGGGCTCCGGTGGCCGATGCCGGCTGAGTGGTGTCGATGCAGACCACACCTGCGGTGGCGTCGGAGGTACGTGTGGCGAAGATATAGAGGTGTCCGGTGGTCTGGTCCATCCAGAGCCCGGGCTGGCCGGCGGTTGCGAAATTGTTGCCGCTGCCGTCGGTGATGGTCTTCGGGGCGGTCCAGCATGCCTGGGCGTTGCTCTGCAGGTGGCAGGCGACCTGAAGGGTCGGCTGGTGGTGGAACACGTTGTACACCGCGGCCGGCGTCATGGCGAGACCCCAACCGTCACCCCCGGCCGACCCGGCGAAGTTCGACGGTGGCGGGGCGGGGATGCTCTCGTTCGCGGTGTAGACGACCGTCCCACTCGTGGTGGCGGCAGACACCCTGGGGGCTGTCGCGACCGCTGTGACCAGCAGGGCGCTCACGCCGAGGACCGCCGCAAGCAGGGCCCGTGCGACCTTCCGCCGAGGTGTGGTGTCGCCAGGTCGCCGTGTCATAGATTCCTCCGCTCGCTGTTGATGATCCGTTCAGTCCCGCCACCTGCAGGCAGTTCAGACTGCAACATCCGCTCTCCAGTCAGTCGATCTGCCACAATCGGAGGGCGAACGAAAGATACCGGAACCGGATCCGAAAATGGGGGATCCCCTTGCCAGGTGCGATGACGTGCCGACGCCGCTCCGCGACGATGCCCCGCCGGTGGGCGGGGCATCGTCCTCACTCTCGAGATCAGGCCGGGCGGCTCGCCCGGGTCTCGCTGGTTACTCTGCCGACGAATCGGCGCCGGCCAACTCCACCGGCGGGGGCTCGATGCCCTCGATGGCGGTGAAGGTGAGCTGCTGCTCGCCGGCGACCAGGGGCGGTGCGCCCTTCACGTCGTAGGCCGCGGCGGCCTCGGGCGTGATGGTCTCGACGTCGACGATGATGGTCTCGCCCACCCGGAACTCCTTCCAGAGGATCCGCTCGGAGAGCGGGTCTTCGACCATCTGCTGGATGGCACGGCGGAGCGGACGGGCACCGAGCTGGGGGTCGTAGCCCCGGTCGGCCAGGAGCTGCTTGGCCGGCTGGGTCAGGACCAGGCTGAGGCCCTGGAGCTCGAGCTGGTTGGAGACCCGCTGGATCATGAGGTCGACGATCTCGACCACCTCGAGCTTGGAGAGCTCGTGGAAGACCACGACCTCGTCGATGCGGTTGAGGAACTCGGGCCGGAAGTGCGCCTTGAGCGCCTCGTTGACCTTGGTCTTCATCCGCTCGTAGGTGACCGCTTCCGACGACTTGGCGAAGCCGACCGACGACTTGCGCAGGTCGGCCGTCCCGAGGTTGGAGGTCATGATCAGCACGGTGTTCTTGAAGTCGACCGAACGGCCCTGGGCGTCGGTCAGACGGCCGTCCTCCAGGATCTGGAGCAACGTGTTGAACACGTCGGCATGCGCCTTCTCGACCTCGTCGAACAGCACCACCGAGAACGGCTTGCGGCGAACGGCCTCGGTCAGCTGGCCGCCCTCCTCGTACCCGACGTACCCGGGGGGCGAGCCGACCAGACGGCTCACCGTGTGCTTCTCCATGTACTCGGACATGTCGAGCTGGATGAGGGCGTCCTCGTCGTCGAAGAGGAACTCGGCCAGCGTCTTGGCCAGCTCGGTCTTCCCGACCCCGGTGGGCCCGAGGAAGATGAACGATCCGCTCGGGCGCTTGGGATCCTTCAGGCCGGCACGGGTCCGGCGAATGGAACGGGCCAGCGCGGCGATCGCGGGCTCCTGCCCGATGACCCGCTTGTGGAGCTCGTCCTCCATGCGGAGCAGCTTGGCCGTCTCCTCCTCGGTGAGGCGGTAGACCGGGATGCCGGTCCAGTTGGCCAGCACCTCGGCGATGACCTCCTCGTCGACGACGTCGAACAGGTCGACCCCCTCCGCGCGCCACTCGGCCTCCATCGACTCCTTCGAGTCGAGACGGTCCTTCTCCTGCTCGGCGAGCTTCTTGGCCTGATCGAATGCCTGCTTTTCGATGGCGGCTTCCTTGTCCGCGCGCAGGCGGCTGATCTCCTCTTCGAGCTTCTTGTACGCGGGCGGCGTGGTCATCCGTCGGATGCGGAGACGGCTGCCCGCTTCGTCGATGAGGTCGATGGCCTTGTCCGGCAGGTAGCGGTCGGCCAGGTAGCGGTCGGCCAGGTTTGCCGCGGCCACCAGTGCCTGATCGGTGATGGTGACCGCATGGTGCGACTCGTAGCGATCGCGTAGACCCTTGAGGATCTCGATGGTCGAGCGCGACGTTGGGCTGCTCCACCTTGATCGGTTGGAACCGCCGTTCGAGGGCCGCGTCCTTCTCGAGGTGCTTGCGGTACTCGTCGATGGTGGTGGCGCCGATGGTCTGCAGCTCGCCACGGGCGAGCATGGGCTTGAGGATCGAGGCCGCGTCGATGGCTCCCTCGGCGGCACCGGCACCCACCAGCGTGTGGAGCTCGTCGATGAACAGCACGATGTCCCCGCGGGTGCGGATCTCCTTCAGGACCTTCTTGAGGCGCTCTTCGAAGTCACCGCGGTACCGGCTGCCCGCGACCAGGGCGCCGAGATCGAGGGTGTAGAGCTGCTTGCCCGTGAGCGTCTCGGGGACGTCGTCGGCGACGATCCGCTGGGCCAGGCCCTCGACGATGGCGGTCTTGCCCACGCCCGGCTCGCCGATGAGCACCGGGTTGTTCTTGGTGCGGCGCGAGAGCACCTGCATGACCCGTTCGATCTCCTTCTCGCGCCCGATGACCGGGTCGAGCTTGTGATCGCGGGCGAGCGCGGTGAGGTTGCGACCGAACTGGTCGAGGACGGGTGAGCCGGTCGGCGCGTCGGTCGACTGGGATCCGGGGGGACCGGCACCCACCGGCTCCTTGCCCTGGTACCCGGAGAGGAGCTGGATCACCTGCTGGCGAACGCGCGGCAGGTCGGCGCCGAGGCTCTGGAGGACCTGCGCGGCGACGCCTTCTCCTTCGCGCACCAGACCGAGGAGCATGTGCTCGGTTCCGATGTAGCTGTGCCCCAGCTGGAGGGCTTCGCGGAGCGAGAGCTCGAGAACCTTCTTGGCGCGCGGGGTGAACGGGGGCGAGCCGGTGGGAGCGGTACCGGCAAGACCGATCGTCTCCTCGACCTTCTCACGCACGGCCTCGAGGGAGACCCCGAGGGACTCGAGCGCCTTTGCCGCGACACCCTCACCCTCGTGGATCAGCCCGAGGAGGATGTGCTCGGTGCCGATGAAGCTGTGATTGAGCAGGCGCGCCTCCTCCTGGGCCAACACCAGGACTCGACGAGCTCGGTCTGTGAATCGTTCGAACACCCCACAGCCTCCATCCAGGGTTCAGTCGCTGAACCTGAAGTCTACAGGCGGAAGTGTCATTCGCACTCGCACGTCTCTCCCCCCAGGCATGTGTCTGTCTTCGGCATCCTGGCCTATCGTCTGTAGGAAGTGAACGTCATCGAGCTGCTGGGCCTGCCCGCCCTCGAAGAGCCCCTGGCCGAACTCGAGCCCCTGCTCGTGGAATCCGTGGTGACCGGCGACGCCTTTCTCGACGAGGTCACCACCCACCTGCTGGCGGCCGGGGGGAAGCGGCTCCGCCCGATCCTGGCCCTGGCAACGGCAACCTCGGGTGCCCAGCCCGCCTCCCGGGAGGACCTGCTCGGGGCGGTGGCAGTCGAGTTGGTCCACCTGGCCTCGCTCTACCACGACGACGTCATGGACGAGGCGACCATGCGGCGCAACGTGGAGAGCGTCAACTCCAGATTCGGCAACCTCGTGGCCATCGTCGCAGGGGACTTCCTGCTGGCCCGCTCGGCCGAGATCGCAGCCGGCCTGGGGGTCGAGATCGCGGCGCTGCTCGCCGCCACCCTGGGCGAGCTGTGTCAGGGGCAGGTCGCCGAGGTCCAGGCCGCGTTCCGGACGGATCGCTCCCGACACCAGTACGAGGTGACCATCGCCGGCAAGACCGCGTCACTCATGGCCACCTCCTGCCGGATCGGAGCCCTGACCGGGGGCCTCCCCGCAGCCGACGTCGACGCCTTCACCGCGTTCGGACGCTACTTCGGCATGATCTTCCAGGTACGCGACGACATCCTCGACGTCATCGGCACCGACGCCGAACTCGGCAAGCCGGCGGGGCAGGACCTGGCCGAGGGGATCTACACCCTCCCGGTGCTGCTCGCACTCACCGATCCGGCGGTCGGACCGGAGCTGAGCCCCCTGTTGGGCCAGCCGCTGGGTCAACCCGAGCGCGACAAGGCCCGGTCCATCGTGGCCGAGTCGGGCGCCATCGAACGGTCGGTGGTCACCGCCCGCGGGTATGCCGATCTGGCCGCCGAGGCGGCCCACACGGGGCCCTCTGCGGTGCTCGCCGAGGGGTTCGCGAACCTCGCCCACTCGCTGGTCGACGGCCTGCCCACGCTCTAGACAGGCCGTTTCGGGCCGCCGGCAGCCGTGTCAGGTCCCGGCGGCCTCGGGCACTCGCTGGACGGGCACTCGCTGCAGGTCAGCCGCCCGGTCAGGTCCCCGAGGTCGTCGTGGATGCAGGCGGCACGGTGGTGCTCGAACCGGCCGGGGTGGTGGCATTCGCTGACGCCCCGGTCGTGGTGGTCGAGCTCGCCGGCGGCGTCGTGGTGCTGGTGCTGGAGCTCTTCGGCGCAGTCGTCGTGGTCGAGCTCTTCGGCGCAGTCGTCGTGGTCGAGCTCTTCGGCGGCGTCTTGGCGGCCGGTTTCGTGGTGCTCGGGGTGCTCGCCGGCGGCTTGGCGGGGGCGGCCTTCGACGGAGGGAACGTCAGCTTCGAGAGTTTGCAGGCCTTGAGCCGGCCCTCGCCCCTCGTGACCGCGTCACTCTTCTTGTGCAGCGTGAGGATGTAGATCTCGTACTTCTTCTTCTTGTCGTAGCTCGAGTGCCAGTACCTGACGAGGTAGGTCTCGTAGTGCTGCCGTTGGGTCATGTCGAATTTCCAGTGCGCCACGACTGTCGGCTTGTTCGCCTTGCTGGCCTGGTTCTCGGACGCCTGGATGGAGGCCATCTCCTGGTGGAAGGCATGCTCGATGCGCTGGATCCTGTCGAAGCGTTGCTGGTCCCACGAGCACGTGAAGAAGGCCTCGGCCCTGGTGATCGGATTGGTCGAGCCCTTGTGGGCGGGCTTGGCCGACGACGGGGACACTGCTCCGGCCACTGCCATGGAGGCCGGGGTCAGCGTGCCGACGGCCACCGTGGTCAGGAGCAACGTGCGGGTCAGAACGGAGAGGCTGCGCAGTCTCATGGTCCTCCTTACCGAGTCACGACGCGTGCGGAACGAGTCGGGGGCGTACGAACAGGGTCAGGCCTGGGTCGTGCCGGGGTGTGGGGGCGAGATGGTGCGGGGGTGTGCCGGCAAGGTGGTCACCGGGGGTGCCGGCACATGACACTTGCCCTCGATGCCCGAGGCGGCCGTGGTCAGGAAGGTCTTGAACGTGGGGCTCTCCCGGCGCGTGATCCGCTTCTCGATCCTGTTGGCCCGGACGGTCTTCCCCTTCTGGGTCGCGACCTTCTCGCGGTGCGTCAGCTTGGGCAGTCCGGCCGCGATGTGCGCCTGGGCGTCCTGGATGTGCACAAGCGTCCGCTCGGCGTGGGAGCACTTGAACGAGGCGATCGAGAAGGGGTGGTGCTTGTGCTTGCGTACGTGTGTCTTTGCGTGGGCGTTGGCGTGGGTGGCTGGCGCCGCCGCGCCGGCGATCCCGCCCGCGAGGGACAGCGAGCCCACGGCTGCGGTCGCCACCAGCACCGTCGCAGTTGCCCGGATCAGCTTCCTCGTGGTCACGATGGTCACACGCCCCTCCTGGATGGCGTCGGCAGGCCCGGCACCGACACCTCCTGTTATCGCCGATCGGGGTGTGCGATTCATGAGAAAGATGTGAGGAGAGTGTGATGGTCGGCCTGGCGTCGCCCAACCCGTGCCTGTCGGATCGACGCCGTGGTCAAGAGGTCATGCCCCCGAGGCCGACCAGGCCACGGGCCAGTTCGATCTCACCCATGTGACGCAGCCCGTGCTGGTAGATCCAGCACTCGGTCGCGTCGAGGAGGGTGATCCCCTCGGGGCCGGCCACCCGGGCGCTGTAGGTGCTGGCGACCTGGTCGGGAAAGGGACGGGCGATCACCACCCGGGTCAGCTCAGAGGGGTCGAGGGACGCGAGCCATGCCTCCACCCGTGCGAACACGGTCTGCATGTAACTCTTGAACTGCTCGTAGTCGCCGATCCGCTGGTGCACCATCTCGGCGACGCTGCGCTCCTTGCCGTGGTCGGGGATGGCCGGGCGGACCCGAGCGCGCCACTCGTCGTCCCAGACCGGCGCGGTCCCGGTCATAAGCAGGAAGGAGGCATCGACCATGTTGACGATGTGGAAGAGGC
Source organism: uncultured Acidimicrobiaceae bacterium (assembly GCA_963725275.1). Classification (GTDB taxonomy): domain Bacteria; phylum Actinomycetota; class Acidimicrobiia; order Acidimicrobiales; family RAAP-2; genus Bog-756. Next base: position 307,945 of record CAVRXS010000003.1, read on the forward strand.
TGAACGCGATGGGGAGGACGCCGTCGCGCTCGAAGTGGTTGACCTGCTCGAGGTCCATGGTGGCCACCGCGTCGTCGTAGAGCGAGAACAGGGCGCGGATGCGGCGCCGCAGCGAGTCGAGGAGCAGGCCCTCTGGCGGCCCGGTTCGGGTTCCGGTCGGCTCCGACATCGTGCTCCTTCCGCCCGGACGCGTGCCGACCGGGAAACTCACCCACTTGTCACCGATCCTGCCACCTGGTGGACTGGTCCGCGAAATGCCCCGAGCCCAGACGCATCACGACGTGGACGGGGCGGAGCCCCGCCGGAGCACCCCGGCCGGTGCGCCGGCCACCGGAACTCCTCCGAGCGTGCCCGCGGCGGGCGAGGATTCCGAGGTCCCAGCCCAGACCGACGGCCGCCGCCTGCGCCGGGCGCTCAACCGGGAGGCGGTGGTCGACGCCCTGCTCGATCTCTACCGCGAGGGCAACCTCCGCCCCGGAACCGACCTCATCGTGGAGCGGGCCGGCCTCTCCCCGCGCTCCTCTTCCGGTACTTCGAGGACACCGACGACCTGGCCGGCGAGGCGGCCATCCGCCAACAGATCCGGGCGCTGCCGCTGGTCGTGCTCGAAGTCCACGTGGACGCCGACCTCGACGAACGGGTCCGGGTCCTGGTCGAGCAGCGGTTCCGCCTGTTCGGCGAGATCGGCAATGCCGCCTTGGCATCCCGCCTGCGAGCCCCGTTCCACCCGAGGATGGCCGAGGCCCTGGCCGGGACGCGGGCCTTCCTCCGCGGCCAGATCCGCACGCTGTTCAGCCCAGAGCTGGAAGCGATGGACGACGACCGGGCCGAGGCGGTGCTGGTCGCTGCCGACCTGCTGACCGGCTTCGAGTCGTACCTGCTCCTCACCGACGCCCAGGGTCGCGACGCGGAGCAGGCCAAGTCCCTCCTCGCCAGCTCCCTCACCGTCCTCCTCGGGCCCTGAGCGCCTGCCGGGTGCTCCGGCAATTCACCGTGGGTGAACCCGGGGCGCCTCCCGCCCGTCACGCCGAGGCGACGTTCCGTTCGAAGATGATCCGGAGACCGTGCAGGGTGAGCCACGGCTCGACGTACTCGATCTCTTCCGAATAGGGTGCGATCAGCTCGGAGAGGCCGCCGGTGGCGACGACCGTGCACTCGCCGAGCTCCCCGGCAAACCGGCGGCAGAGCCCGTCGACCTGGGCCCCGAACCCGTAGATGGCCCCCGACTGGATCGACTCCACGGTCGATTTGCCGATGACGCTGCGGGGTTCGATGAGCTCGACCCGTCGCAGCGCGGCCGCATGGGCGAACAGGGCGTCCAGGCTGATCGCCACTCCGGGGGTGATCGCCCCGCCCAGGTACTCGCCCGCGGCGGAGATCGCGTCGAAGGTGGTGGCCGTGCCCAGGTCGACCACCACGCAGGGCCCGCCGAATAGGTCGTACGCGCCTACCGCGTTGGCGATGCGGTCGGCCCCGACCTCCTTCGGGTTGTCGTAGAGGATCGGCATCCCGCTCCTGACCCCCGGTTCGAGGACCACCGAGGGGACGTTGAACCAGCGAGCCACCATCTGGCGGAGGTTGGCGGTCACCAGGGGGACAGAAGAGGTGACCGCGATACCGGTGACGGTCTGCGCGAGGTCGAGGCCGTTGAGGCCGAGGAGCTGGGTGAGGAGCAGCGCGTGCTCGTCCGCTGTGCGCACGTCGACCGTGGAGAGCCTCCAGTGGTGGGCGAGCCCCGTGGGCTCGGTGCCGTCCCGGGGGACCGACTCGTCGAGGGGGGCGCTCGGATCGTCGGCGAACAGCCCGACCACGGTGTCGGTGTTCCCCACGTCGATGGCGAGTAGCACGGGCGTCCTTTCGGTCCGGGAGGGCGGGCGTCAGGACCGCAGGTCGAAGGCCAGATCGAGCACGGGCGCCGAGTGGGTGAGGCTCCCCGCGGAGAGCAGGTCGACGCCGGCCGAGGCGAGCGCGGGGGCGGTCGCGAGGGTGACGCCACCCGATGCCTCGACCAGGAGGTCCGATCCGCTGGCCCGGACGAGGTCGACTGCCGTGGCCACCTCGGAGGGGGCCATGTTGTCGAGCATCACCACACTGGCTCCTGCGGCGACCGCTTCCTTGACCTGCCCGAGCCCGTCGCACTCGACTTCGACCATGCGCCCCGGCCAGAGCCCGCGTGCCCGGGTGACCGCCTCGCCGATCGAGACACCCCCGAGATGGTTGTCCTTGATGAGCACGGCCTCCGACAGGCTGCCCCGGTGGTTGTGGCCGCCGCCCGCCCGCACGGCCGCCTTCTCGAGGGCCCGCAGGCCCGGCGTCGTCTTGCGGGTGTCCAGGACGCGCGTCGCCGGATTGGCCGCCCGCACCGCGTCGACGAACGCCCGGGTGAGTGTTGCGACGCCCGACAGGTGTCCGAGGAAGTTGAGCGCGGTCCGCTCGGCGGTCACGATCGAGCGCAGCGACCCCTCGAGGGTGGCGACCACGTCCCCCGGGCCGACCGATGTCCCGTCGGCCCGCTCCCAGGCGATGTCCACCGCCGGGTCGATCTGGGTGACGGTCTCGACGACGCAGGCCCGCCCTGCGATCACGCCGCGATCCCGGCACACGATGTCGACGACCGCACGACGCCCGGGGGGGAGCAGCGCCGCGCTCAGGTCCCCGAGGGGCAGGACGTCCTCGGCGATGGCCCTCGCCACGGCCTCGACCACTGCCGCACGAGGGGGATTGCATTCCCGTTCCCGATCGGCACCCGCCGCGTCCACGGTCACTGCGGTCCCCGGTCGGTCGGTGGTCCGGGCGGGGCCGCCGGGCTCGGTGCGGTCCGCACCAGGACGGTGTCGCCTGCCGTGTGGACGATGCGACAGCGCCACGCGTCGGACAGCGCGGGATGGTCGCTGCGGGCGTGGGCCCCGCGGCTCTCGCGCCGGCGGGTCGCCGAGTCGAGGACGCTTGCCGCTGCGGTCACCAGATTGGCCAGCTCACCGTGGGCGCGGTCGGTCGGGGTCCCGTGCCCGACGGCCCGGGACACCTCGTCGACCAGCCGATCGACCCGGGCCAGCGAGTCTGCGCTGCGCACCACCCCCACGCCCTCGGTCATCGCCCGCTGGAGCCGGTCGCGGGTCTTGGCCAGATCGGGCCACACGGCGCCGTCCTCCCCCTCCGCCGACCCAGGCGGTGATCCGCCGGGAGCAGCCTCCACCCAGGGCACGGGGGCCGATTCGACCCGGCCGGTGAGCACCGGGGCGAGCACCCCGGTGGCGGTCGGGCCGTCGCGCCCGGCGAGGATCGATTCGGCCAGGCGGGCGCCGAAGACCATGCCCTCGAGCAGCGAGTTCGAGGCGAGCCGGTTCGCACCGTGCACGCCGGCGCAGGCGACCTCCCCGGCCGCCCAGAGGCCGGGCAGTGCCGTCGCCCCCCAGAGGTCGGTCAGGACGCCGCCGGAGAGGTAGTGGGCAGCCGGCGCGATCGGCAGCCAGTCGCTCGCCGGATCGAGTCCGATGGCGGCCAACGATGCCGCGATGGTCGGGAAGCGCGAGTCGAAGGACGCCAGGGCGGTGGCGTCCAGCCAGAGGTTCTCGACCCCCTGGGCGCGCATGCGTTCGGCCATCGCGCGGCTGACCACGTCCCGCGGGGCGAGCTCGTCCACGAAGCGCTCGCCCCGGGCGTCCCGGAGCAGGGCCCCGTGGCCTCGGAGCGCCTCGGAGAGCAGCGGGCGGGGCATCGCCGGGTGGTGGAGCGCGGTCGGGTGGAACTGCATGAACTCGACGTCGGCGACGGGGACACCTGCCCGGAGGGCCATGGCCAGCCCGTCACCGGTGGCTCCGGCCGGGTTGGTGGTCACCGCGAAGAGCTGGCCCGCGCCGCCGGTTGCGAGCACGGTATGCGAGGCGCGGACCTCGATGAGCCGCCCATCTGCAGCGAGGGCGCGCACTCCCCGGCACCTGCCGTCCTCGATGAGCAGGTCCAGGGCGAACCACTCCTCGAGCACGGCCGCCACCGACGCGCGTGTGGCATCGACCAGCGCGCGCTCGACCTCGGCACCGGTCGCCGCGCCCCGCGTGGACCACGCGGGCTGTCGAGTGGCCGCCCTCGCGGGCGAGGGCGAGACCGCCCCCGGGCTGGCGATCGAAGACCGCACCCATCGCCACGAGCTCGTGCACCCGCGACGGGCCCTCGTCCACCAGTACCCGCACGGCCTCGGTGTCGCAGAGCCCGGCCCCGGCGGCCAGGGTGTCCGCCAGGTGCAGATCGGTCGAGTCCTCGTCCCCGCCGAGCACCGCGGCCACCCCGCCCTGGGCCCAGCGGGTGGTCGACTGGGAGAGCTCGGCCTTGGTCAGGACGCCGACCCGGAGCCCCGCGCCCCTCTGCCCGGTTCGCCCGCCGGACCCGCCCATCGGAGCCGCCAGGCGCACCGCAGCGGACAGACCGGCGACCCCGCTGCCGAGGACCAGGACGTCGAGGGCACCCGGTGGCGGCGGGGACCCGCTCACGCCGAGGCGCGCGGGTCGAGATTGTCGATGAGACGCACCGGGCCGACCCCGGCCGCGATGAGCAGGCGGAGCGGTCGGGTGCCGGAGAGGTCCGCCGCCGGCTCGAGGTCGTCGGCGTCGACCAGGGCGGCGTAGTCGAGGACCGCTGCCGGTTCGGCCGACACCACCTCCGCCATAGCCGCCTCGACGGACCCTGCACACGCCCCCCGGTTCAGCTCGGCGGCACCGGCGCGCAGGGCCCGTGAGAGCGAGAGCGCGGCGCGGCGCTGATCATCCGAGAGGCGGGCGTTGCGACTCGAGAGCGCGAGCCCGTCGCGGTCGCGCACCGTGGGACAGCCGACCACGTCGACCGGGAGCGAGAGGTCGCGGCTCACGCGCCGGACCAGCGCAAGCTGCTGGAAGTCCTTCTCGCCGAAGTAGGCGCGGCACCGGCCGGCGGCCGACAGGAGCTTGACCACGATGGTGGCCACGCCGTCGAAGTGGCCGGGACGGGACTCGCCCTCCCACCGGCGACCGAGCGATGGCGCCGACACCGACGTGGCCGGGGGCTCCGGCCATCCGGGGTACATCTCGGTGACCGAGGGGACGAAGGTCACGGCGGTCCCGGCTCCGGCCACCAGGGCCAGATCCGCCTCGAGCGTCCGGGGGTAGGCGGCCAGATCGCCGGCATCGCCGAACTGGGTCGGGTTGACGAAGATCGAGACGGCCACCGTGTCGCATTCGGCGGCGGCCCGTTCGACGAGGGAGCGGTGGCCCGCGTGGAGGGCCCCCATGGTCGGCACGAGGCCCACGGTCCGCCCTGCGCCGCGTGCGGCGTCGAGCAGGCCGGAGAAGCCGGCGAGGGACTCGACCACCTCCAGGTCGCCGCTCCGTGCGCTCGTGCCCGGCCCGGACGCCGGATGCCCCGCACTGACCCGGGGGGCGAAGACGGTGGTCATGCCACCTGCTCCGCCGGGGCCACGTCGACGCCGGCCGGCGCGGAGCCCGCCTCGGCAGCGCCAGGGTCGGCCGAGGTTTCCAGCGAGAGCCGCCGGGCGAGACCGACCAGGGCGTCGTAGGCGGCCAGCTCGGTGCGGTGCCCGGGCATGGCCGCGAGCACCTCCCTGTGGCGGTCCACCGTCTCCCAGTCGCCCCGGGCGGCCGGCCCGGTGAGTGCTGCGCGCGGGCCGAGCGCGAGCGCGTCGTCGGAGGCCGCCCGCAGGAGGCCGGCGAAGGCGCCGAGCGGGAGCCCGGCTGTGGCCGCCACCCGCTCGACCTGACCCATGAGGGCCACCAGGTGGTTGGCCGCGATGACCGCAGCCGCGTGGTATGCCGCGCGGTGCCGGTCGTCGACCTCGACGGGATGACCACCGAGCGACTCGGCCACCGTCCGGGCGGCCGGGTCGCCGGCCACCGCGAAGGTGATCCCCGAGCGCAGGCGCTCGGCTCCGATGGCGGGGGTGGGCAGCGGCACCAGCGGGTGCAGTGAGCCACGGCGGGGGTGGCCCCCGAGGACGTCGAGGCCGAGCGAGCCCGAGAGGTGGATGACCGCGGTTGTGGCAACCGGCCGGATCCGGGCGGCCACCTCCGCCACGGTGTCGTCGGGGGTGGCGATGATCAGCAGATCGACGCCGGCGGCGGCGTCGATCGGAGAGCGCTCGCGCCCCCAGGCGCCTCGCGGCTGGTACCCCCCTGCCGCCTCGAGGGCGACCACCATCGAACTGCCGGCTCGGCCGGGCCCGACTACGCGGAATCTGGTCACGAGACCCCTTTCGACGTTCCAGCCCCGGGTGGGTGCCGTTCGCGTCAGAGAATCCGGATACTGCCGGTTCAGAGCATACCCACGACCCGGACCTCGCCACCAGCGGCCGCAACGTCGGCCGGGTCGACCAGGTCCGGGGCCAGCTCGGCGAGTGGCGCGAGCACGAACCGGCGTTCGCGCCAGCGCGGGTGCGGCACGGTCAGGTGGGGATCGTCGAGCACGACCCCGTCCATCCAGATGAGGTCGGCATCGAGGGTGCGGGGCCCCCAGCGCACGCTCCGCACACGGCCTGCCGCCGCCTCCAGGCGGTGGCACTGCTCGAGGATCCGGTAGGGGTCGGTGCCCGGCGTGACGGCCAGCTCGACCACCAGGTTGAGGTACGGGTCCTGGTGGTCGGGACCACCGACCGGTTCGGTCTCGTAGACCCGGGAGACGGCGCTGACCCACGGGTCGCCTCCCGCACGGAGCTGGTCCACCGCCCGGCGCAGGTGGGAGAGGCGGTCACCGAGATTGGAGCCGAGCGAGAGGAAGGCCCGCTCGGTCGGTGGCTCGGCGCGCGGGCGCTCACCGATCGCGGGCCACCCGCACGCCCACGCTGGCGATGTCCATCGGCAGCGGGGGTCGGAGCTTGCGCAGGGTCACGGTCACCCCGCTGATCCGCGAGTCGACCGCCAACACCGCGCGGGCCACCTGGCCGGCCAACCCTTCGAGCAGCCCGTAGGAGCGGGGACCGGCGACGGTGGCCGTGACCACCCCGGCGACGGCGCCGTAGTCGACGGTGTCGGACAACCGGTCGGAGGCCCCGGCGGGTCCGAGGTCGAGGGCCAGATCGAGGTCGATCTCGAACGGCTGCGCCCGGGTCCGCTCCTCGGGCAGCACCCCGTGGGTACCGACCACCCGGATGCCCCGGAGCTCGATCCGGTCCCCTCCCGCGTGGACGTCGTCCCCGGGGAGCGGCATCAGGCGGGGCGCGAGGCGCCGCCGCCGTGCTGGGCCGGTGCCGGGGCGAGTTGGCCGGCGGCCGCAACCACCTCACGCCCGGCGGGACCCATCGGGTGCCCGGTCATGTGCTCGAGCACGGTGGTCGCCTGCGGACCGCTCGGCAGCCGGTCCGACCAGAGCAGGTACCCGGCGATGACCCCGGTCACCCGGTCGCCGAGCTCCTCCTGGTGGACGAGGATCCGCTCACCGTTGGCCAGCCGGCTGTGGACGTCCCGGTACACCTCGGCCAGCACGGCCCGCACGTCGCCGGAGTTGGGCAACGGGTAGTGCACGCTGGCCAGCTCCTTCTCCTCGTAGGCCTGCAGGTTGTGCGAGGACGGCAGCAGCGACACGACCCGGGTGAACCCCTGGACCTGGAGCCAGATGATCTCCTCCTGGCGGCGCACCTTGCGGTGGTTGGGAGCGAAGCCGCCGGGCCGCTCACTCATCGCCAGCCGGTCCTTGATGACCCACGTGAAGTTGCGCGGGGGGATCCCCGCCGCCCATTTTCCCTTCACACTCCGACCTCCGTGCCCGCCATCGATTTGTCTCGAGGCCCCGGTGTCCCCATCCCTCGCACCGCACCGGGGTCCACCCGGCCGACCAGGAACGCCGCCTGCCGGGTCGCGGCGACGTCGTGGACCCGGACCATACCCGCACCGAGGGCGAGGGCCCAGGTGGCCGTGGCCACCGAGCCGGCCAGCCGATCGGCCACCGGGAGCGGGGTGCCGTCCGGACCTGCCCCGATCACCCCGAGGAATCGCTTCCGACTGGTCCCGACCAGCACCGGGTACCCGGTGGCCACCAGGGCGTCGAGTCCCGCGAGCAGCGCAAGGTTGTGCTCGACCGTCTTCCCGAAGCCGATGCCCGGGTCGATCCAGACTTCGGAGACACCCGCAGCGGTGGCCCGCTGCGCACGGTCCACCAGGAGGTCCCGGACCTCGTCCACGACGTCGTCGTACCGGGGGTCGTCCTGCATCGAGGCCGGGGACCCCTTCCGGTGCATGGCCACCCACCCGACCCCGAGGCGGCCGGCCACCGGCCAGAGCGAGGCCGACACGTCGTTGATCAGCGTGGCGCCGGCGGCCACCGCGGCCTCGGCGACCACCTCCTTCGAGGTGTCGACCGACACGCGCACGTGTGGCGCGAGGGCGTCGACGACCGGGAGTACCCTGCGGAGCTCCTCCTCGACCGGCACTAGTTCGGCCCCGGGCCGGGTCGACTCGCCCCCGACATCCACGATGTCGGCTCCCTCAGCGATCATCTCGTGCCCTCTGGTGATGGCCTGACGACTCTCGAACCACATGCCGCCATCGGAGAACGAGTCGGGGGTCACATTGAGGATCCCCATCACCAGGGCTCGCTCCTCTGTAGCGGGGCCGGGCATCGGCCACAGCGTAAACCAGCCCGATCCGGTCCGCGCCGGGCCGTCGGGCGCTCAGCGGCCGCGGACGAACTGCATCGCCTCGAACCTGGTCGAGGCGTCGGTCCGGAACAGGCCCCGGACCGCGGAGGTGATGGTCGAGGTCCCCGACTTCTTCACGCCGCGCATCGACATGCAGAGGTGCTCGGCGTCGACGACCACCAGGACCCCTATGGGGTCGAGGGCCTCCTCGATGGCGTCGGCGATCTCGGTCGTCATGCGCTCCTGGACCTGGAGGCGCCGTGCATACCCGTCGACCAGGCGGGCGAGCTTGGAGAGACCGGTGATTCGGCCGTCCTTGCCGGGGATGTACGCGACGTGCGCCTTGCCCATGAACGGCACCATGTGGTGCTCGCACAACGAGGCGAAGGGGATGTCCCGGACCATGACCATCTCGTCGTGCTCCGCGGCGAAGCTGATCTCCAGGTGGTCTGCCGGGTTCTCGCCGAATCCGGCGAACAACTCCTCGTACATCCTGGCCACCCTGCCGGGTGTCAGGCGCAGCCCGTCCCGGGTCGGGTCCTCTCCGACCGCCTCCAGGATCTCGAGGACGGCCCGCTCGATGCGCTCCTTGTCCACGCTCATCGTCCGCTCACCTCTCCGCTCGTGACTACCCGACCGGGCCGGCGTACCCGTGGATGGCCGGCAGGTTCCGGAAGCGCTCGTCCACGTCGAGGCCGTAGCCGACGACGAAGTCGGCCGGGATGTGGAACCCGACGTAGCGCAGGTCGAGGGCGGTCCGCTGCTGGCCATCCTTGACCAGGAGTGCGCAGACCTCGAGGCTCGCCGGCTCCCGGGCGAGCAGATAGCGCTGGAGGTAGCTGAGGGTGAGCCCGCTGTCGACGATGTCCTCGACGACGAGCACATGGCGGCCGAGCAGATCGACGTCGAGATCCTTCACGATCCGGACCACGCCGGAGGTGCGGGTCGCGCTCCCGTAGGAGGAAATGGCCATGAAGTCGACCTCGACCGGCAGGGCGATGGCCCGCGAGAGGTCGCTCATGAACATGAAGGCGCCCTTCAGCACCCCGACCAGCAGTGGGGCCCGGTCCGAATAGTCGGCGGTGATGGCCTCGCCGAGCTCGGCGATCCTGGCCTGGAGCACGTCCTCGGGGACGATCACCGGGCCCACTTCGATGCCGTCCTCGAGCCGCGGCGCGGTGGCGCGCTGGTTCCCGCGGATGGTCACGGCACGACTGTACCGGAGCGCCGGGCGACCTCCTCCGTGACGACCGAGAGGCGACCGCCCGACCGGGAGACCCGGACACCGCCGGGCACCTCGGTGGCCCGTCGTTCGAGACGGGCAACTTCGAGCACCCGGTCGACCGCCCCGAGGGGCGGTGGGTAGGAGCCGGCCCCGGTCAGCCACCGGCGCACGGTCCGCCGGGCCAGGGGCGCGGGGGCCGCGGCGAGAGCGGCCGCGTCGGTCGGGTCGAGCAGCCCGCCCGCCCGGTCGAGAAGATCGGCGTCGCCGGCCAGCGCCCCGGCCTGGCGGCAGAGCACGGGCACGATGTCCCGCCCGGCGATGGCCGAGCAGAGCGGGAGCAACTCGGCCCGCACGCGGTTGCGGACGAACCGGCGGTCGTCGTTGGACGGGTCACGGACCGGGACGAGGTCGAGGTGCTCGCAGAGGGCCACCGTCTCGGCCCGGCGCAGGTCGAGCAGCGGGTGAGCCGGACCGGACCGCATAGCGGCCAGACCGTGAACGCCCGAACCCCGCAGCAGGTTGACGAGGACCGTCTCCGCCTGGTCGTCTGCTGTGTGGCCGGTGGCCGCCCCCGGGCCGATCGCCGCTCTGCGGGCAGCGCGGGCCCGTGCTTCGAGGTTGGGCCCGTCGGCCAGGCGGACCCGCTCGGACCGGAATGCGGCCCCGAAGCGCGCCGCCGCCGCGGCCACGAGGTCCGCCTCCGCCGCGGAGCCGTCGCGCAATCCGTGGTCGACGTGGACCGCGGTCACCCGGCAGCCCGCGGCGACGGCAAGGACCAGCAGCGAGAGCGAGTCGGCCCCGCCCGAGACGGCGCACACCAACGGCTCGCCCGGCGGCGGGAACGTGCACCGTCCGAGCAGCGCGGCGACGAGCGGATCCTCGGCCGGATCAGGAGGCAACGGCGGGTACCCCGACGCGCGAGACCCACGTCGCCGGGTCGCGGATCTCCTCGAGCGAGGGGAGCCACTCGGGGCCGCGCCAGGCACGGTCGAGGAGCGCGGGGCCGCCCGACCCCTCGACGGCGGCGATGAAGCGCTCGCCTTCCTCGTACTGGCGCATCTTGGCCTCGATGCCGATCAACTGCTGGAGGAGGCGGGACAGTCCGTGGGCCTGCTTGCGCCGTTGGCGCAACACCTCGGCGAACCGGGGTGCGCTCGGGATGTCGGCGGCCCCGGCGCGGTCCATGGTCACATCCCCATGGCCCTCGAGCAGGCTCATGAGGGCCTGGATCCGATGGAGGCCCTCGAGCTGCTCGGGGGTGGCCACGAGTCCGAGGGCGCCGGTGTCCTGCAAGGGGTTGCGGCCCGCCCGGATCTCGGTGGCCATCCGCTTGAGGGACTCGGCCAACCGGGCGGGATCGGGCTCGAGCGCGCCGAGCCCCTCCTCCACCAGCGACACGAAGTACTCGCGCATCCAGGGGATCGCGGTGAACTGGCAACGGTGGGTCACCTCGTGGAGCGCCAGCCAGAGCCGGAACTCGTGGGGCTCGAAGCCGTGCTGCTGTTCGAGGGCGACCACGTTGGGTCCGACGAAGTAGACCAGGTCCTGGTCGTCGGCGGCCTCTTCGGTGAGCAGGAGGTCGTACTGTCCGAGCACCCGGGTCGAGAGCCAGCCGAGGACCACCCCCATCTGGGCTCCGGTGACGGTCCGGCCGGCGCTGGCGAGCGGGCCGGCCAACCGGCTCGTGAGCAGGTTGGCGGTGGTCAGGCGCGACGGGTCGAGACGATCGAGGTGCGGACCGAGCAGACGCTGGAAGCTGGCCACGTTGGCGCTCACCCAGCCGGCCCGGTCGGTGACCCGTGCCCGGGCCGGCCCGGCGGCCGAACGCAGCCCGGTCGACTCGGCGACGAGCTCCTCGGCCTGGGCGGTCAGCTCGGCGAAGTCCGCCTGGAGGAGATCGGGCCGGTAGGGCGCGGGCACCCGGGCCCGGCTTCCGACCCACGCGGCCACCCGTTCGGCGGTGTCCCACCCGACGGCCCCCCTGCCGGACGGGGACCCCTCCCCCGCCGGACCTCCGGTCATGTCATCCACAGCGGACGGGACGGCATCGGTCGGGGGCACGGGACCCAGTGTAGGGAGGTGGGCCCCACCCGGGGCGTCGGAACGCTGCGCGGTCAGCCGGAGGCGGCGTCGTGCTCCGAGCGCAGGGCCTCGGCTACCCGTTCGATGAGCGACTCGGGTACCCGGTCCCGGCAGCGGTTGGCGATCAGCTTGCGCAGCTCGGCCTCGAACCCGTAGGCGTCGACGCACGGCCCGCACAGGTCGAGGTGCCGCGCGATCTCGATCCGACGCTGCTCGGTGAGCTCACCATCGAGATAGATGTAGAGCTTCTCGATCGTCTCGTCACAGCCCACGAAGCCGGCCGGACGGTCGTCCACGTCGGCTCCTCCCGCGGCAGGTGCTCCCTCGCCGGACACTCGCTCTTCGTCTGCTCCCACGGTCGGCACTCCCCTACCTGGCCTCGTCGGAGGCCCCAACCAGGCCCCCGGTCCGTCCACGCTCTACCAACGCCTTCTGCAGCGCCTTTCTTCCACGGTGGATCCTGCTCATCACCGTGCCGATGGGCACATCGGTGATCTCGGCGATCTCCTTGTAGGAGAACCCTTCGACGTCAGCCAGCAGCACGGCCATCCGGAAGGTCTCGGGGAGGGACTCGATGGCGGCTTTGACGTCGGTGTCGGTGAAGCGTTCGAGCGCCTCGTCCTCCGCACTGCGCCCGAGGCCCGCGGACGGGTCGCCGGCGAGGTGGTGGTAGAGGTAGAGGTCTTCGACATCCTCGACGTCGGCGATCTCGGGCCGGCGCTTCCTGGCCCGATAGGTGTTGATGTAGGTGTTGGTCAGGATCCGGTAGAGCCACGCCTTCAGGTTGGTGCCCGTCTCGAAGGTGCCGAAGGCCCGGTAGGCCTTCAGGTAGGTCTCCTGGACCAGGTCCTCGGCGTCCGACGGATTGCGGGTCATGCGCAGCGCCGCCGTGTAGAGGGCGGGCATGTACTCCATGGCCAGGTCGGAGAACAACGCCTGCTCTGCCATGGGGCAACCCTACACAGCCCCGGGCGCGGCCCGTTCGCGTCCCGCGAGCCCGTGGTCTCAGCGCACGAGGAGGGTGACACAGGCGTTGGCACCCCGCCCGATCACGTGCGCGAGGCCGACCTGTGCGCCCGGCACCTGACGGTCCCCGGCGGTCCTGCGCAGCTGTCGCACCAGCTCGACCACCTGGCCGAGGGCCGACGCCCCGAGCGGCTCCCCCTTGGAGAGCAGCCCGCCGGACGGGTTGACCGGCAGTCGCCCGCCGAGTGCCATCGCACCGTCGGCGAGGAACGCAGCCTGCTCCCCGGGAGCGCAGAGCCCGAGCTCCGCCCAGGCCAGGAGCTCGCGTGCCGCATCGGTGTCCTGGCACTCGACGACATCGACGTCCTCGGGCCCGAGGCCGGCCTGCCGGTAGGCGTCACCTGCCGCCAGGGTGGTCGGCGGTGTGACCCTGGAGTCGTCGATGCCGCTCAGCGGCGAGTCCTCACCGAGGACATTGCCCGGGAGGTGGGAACGCAGCGAGATGCCGGCGATCGCCGGACCATCCCCCTCCCGGGCGAGCACGACCGCGGCACCGCCCTCGTTCGGAGAGCAGAGCATGAACAGGGTGAGCGGGGGACAGACCATCCGGGAGCCGAGCACCTCTTCGACCGTGACCTCCTTGCGGAACATCGCATCGGGGTTGGCCACCCCCTGACGGCGGTTCTTGACCACGACCTGCGCGAGGTGCTCGGCGGTCAGCCCGGTGTCCCCGAGCAGACGCTGGGCGCGGAGTGCGAAGTACGCCGGCGCCGGAGTGAGGCCGGCGGCTTCCTGCCACGGCGCGAAGAACGAAGAGCGGATGACGCCCTTGGGCATCTTCTCGATGCCGAAGACCAGCACCCGGTCGTGCTGTCCCGCGGCGATGGACGACGCCGCAAGCTGAAGGGCCGCTCCGCCCGACGCGCAGCCGGCCTCGACGTCGTAGATCGGGATCCCCGTGCCGGCCAGCCCACCGAGGACACGGTGCCCGGCGGCGACACCGCCGTAGGCGGTTCCGCAGTAGGCCGCCTGCATGTCCCGCACACCGAGGCCGGCCTCGGCCAGGGCGGCACGGACCGCGACGACACCCATGGCCGTGCCGGTCATGTCGTCGAACCGACCGAAGGGATGCATCCCCACCCCGACCACCCGGACGCCGGTCACGGGTGGAAGACCCAGGTGAGGACCGATTCGCCATCGGGACCGGGCAGCTCCTCGCCGTCGAGGTGCACCCGGGTTCCCGACGAGAGATCCTCGCCGCTCAGTCGGGACACCACCCGCAGCAGCGGTTCGCCGTCGAGCTCGACGATGCCGAGCCGGTAGGGAACCGGCCCGCTGTAGCCGGGGGGCGAGAGGGCGACCTCGGTCTCGAGCCAGACCGTGCCGGTACGGGGGAGGTCCAACGCTTCGACGTCGTCGGCGCCGGTGAACGGGCAGACCGGGGCGCGTGGGAAGTGCCGCAGTCCGGAGCTGGCCGACCATCCCCCGAGCAGGGTCACCCCGTCCCCGTCCACGCGCAGGACGGACGGGTCGATCGGCCGCAACGACACGCGTGGACTATGCCACAAGCCGCCCGGGACGACGACCGGTGACCTGCAGGGTCAGCCGGGACGGAGGATCGCCGCGATCTCCCCGAGCTCCCCTGTCGTGAAGCTCAACGCGTCGATGGTCGCCACGTTCTGCTCGAGCTGCGCGAGGCTGCTCGCTCCCACCAGCGTGGTCGTGATCCGCGGGTCGCGCTGGGTCCAGGCGAGGGCCATCTGGGCCATGGTCTGGCCCCGACGGGCGGCGATCGCTGCGAGCGCGCGCACCTTGTCCAACGTCTGCGTGTCGAGCTGGGCGGCGAACAGGGTCTCCTCCCTGCTGGCCCGGGATCCGTCGGGCACCCCGGACAGATAGCGGTCGGTCAGGATGCCCTGCTCCAATGGGGAGTAGACGACACAGCCCGCACCAACCTCGTCGATGGCGTCGAGCAGCCCGCGTTCGGGCCAGCGATTGAGCATCGAGTAGGCCGGCTGATGGACGAGGAGCGGCGTGCCGAGCCGATCGAGGATGGACGCGGCCTCGTGGGTCTGTCTCGGCGGGTAGTTGGAGATCCCGACGTAGCGGGCCTTGCCGGAGTGCACCGCCGAGGCGAGCGCACCCATGGTCTCCTCAATCGGGGTCTCCGGATCGAACCGGTGGGAGTAGAAGATGTCGACGTAGTCGAGCCGCAGGCGGCGCAGGCTGGCGTCGAGGCTGCCGAGCATGTACTTGCGCGAGCCGCCGTCGCCGTACGGCCCGGGGCCCATGTCGTAGCCGGCCTTGGTCGAGATGACCAGCTCGTCCCGGTGGGCGGCGAGGTCGCCGGCGAGCACCGTGCCGGCGTTCGACTCGGCCGCTCCCGGGGGTGGCCCGTAGTTGTTGGCCAGGTCGAAGTGGGTGACCCCGAGGTCGAACGCCCGGGTGAGCATGGCCCGGATCTCGTCGGGGGGCCGGGCCTCGCCGAAGTTCTGCCAGAGCCCGAGCGAGATGGCGGGGAGCTTGAGGCCGTTGCGACCGCAGCGGCGGTACACCATCCGGTCGTACCGGGCGGGATCGGGGGTGAATGGCATCCGCTCACGGTAGATCACTCCCGCGGTGGGCCGAAGCGGCGGCCGGATCAGCGTTCGAGGGCCGCTGCCAGGCGCTCGAGGGTGACGCTCATCGTTTGGCGGTTGCGAGCCGTGCGGTCGTCGATTCCCGAGACCTGCTTGCTGAACTCCAAGGCGGACTCGGGACGGAGGTCTTCGCTCCACTCGGTGACCGTGCACCCGACAGCGGCGGGCTCGATGCGATATCCCCACGTCGAGAAGTGGAACTCCATCATCGAGCACTCGAACGCGAAGGCGCGACCCGGATCGGCCTCGATGACCCTGCCCTGTGTCGTCCACTCGTGGTCGCCGTGGCGGTTGTGCCCGTCGAAGACGGCACCGAGGACCGGCCCGTCGAAGCCCTCGTGCCATTCGCAGGCGTAGCACTCCTCGGACCATTCGCCCATGCGGGCCACATCCGAGATCGCCGCGTAGACCTCATCGGGGGCCGCCCCGATGTCGCGGGAGACCTCGAGCTTGTCGACCATGTGTCCTCCTTGACAACAGCGGGAGAGCTGACGGACCGAGCTGGAGCCTGGGAGGAGAATTGAACTCCTGACCTACGCATTACGAGTGCGTTGCTCTACCGACTGAGCTACCCAGGCGAGGGCCACCAAGCTAACCGAACCGGGGCGGTGCCCCGGGAGCGATCGAACGTCCACCGTCCGGTCACCCTCAGTCGAGCATGCCCGAGAGTTCGACCATCAGCGCCTCGAGCAGGAGCCCCTCCTGCGCGTTGCGACCGAGCGCGGCCGACGCCTTCTCGATGGCCGCCGCCTCGCGCCCCGTCCGCCGGCGGATGGTCCCGTCCCCGGCCGACCGCGGAACGGTGGCCCCGGACAACGCCAGAACCATCCGGTCGCGGTAGACGCCGGCGAGGGCGGCCAGACCCATCCGCAGGTCGTCGGTCCGCCACCGCCGCTCCTCCCGTTTGTGGCGGTCCTCGACCTGCTTGCGCCCGGGGATTCCCCGTGCGCCGGTGGCCTCGGCCTGCTCTTCCAAGGTGGCGAGCTCCCGGGCGTGCTGCTCCCGGAGGGGGGCGAGCGCCCCCTCGGCCAGGGAGAGCAACTCGTCGGCGGCCTGCGAGGCGGCCGCGCCCGTTCCGTCCAGCCGGTCGGGCACCGAGTGCCACAGTCGCTGCCGCTCGACGAAGCCCGGGTCTTGGACGAGCAGGCGGGCGCGATCGAGATTGCCCCCTGACGCAGAGGCCACCGAACCGGCCGTTCCCTCGTCGACACCCTGTGCGATCAACCACTGCTCGACGACCGCGGAGGCCACGGCGACGAAGGGAACCTGCACGCATCGGCTCACGACGGTGGACAGGCCGGGTGGGAGATCGTCGGCAAGGAGCACGAAGACGGTCGGCGGGGGCGGCTCCTCGATGGTCTTGAGCAGCGCGGGGGCGGCGTTGACCGCCAAGTGGACGTCCGGGACGAGCAAGACCTGCCGTGCGGACTCGAGCGGATGGCGCTGGGCGCGGGCGCTGATGGTGCGCGCGTCGTCGACGTCCAGCGACGCGCCGGAGCGCTCCACGATCACCAGGTCTGGGTGGGTGCCGGCGAGGGTCCGGCGGCACACGTTGCACGCTCCGCAGCCACCACGCGGGCAGAGCAGCGCGGCGGCAAGGCCGCGGGCAGCAGCCCGCTTCCCCGAACCGGGTGGTCCGTGCAGCAGATACGCGTGGACCGGCCGACGGGCCGCCGCCATCAGCTGCGCGACGGCCCGCTCCTGGCCGACCACACCGTCGAAGAGGCGTGCAACCGGAGGCTGCTCGCCCGTGTCGGCATCGGGACTCATCTCATCTCATCGCTGCGGCAGGTTCGTACCGTGCCGCGCCTCGACCGCCTCTCGGACGGTCATGGCGACGACCTCGGCCGGTTCGGTGGCGTCGACCACGAGCCACGGATCGCGGCCCTCGGCGGCGAGGGCCCGGTAGCCGTCGGCCACCCGCTGGAGGAAGGCCTCTCCTTCGGCCTCGAACCGATCGTCCCTCGATCCCGCACGCCGGGATGTGGCCGCTTGGACAGGCAGGTCGAGCAGGACGGTGAGGTCGGGCCGGAGCCCGCCCGTGGCCCATGCCTCGAGCCCGTCGAGCCCCTCACGGTCGAGACCCTGCCCGAACCCCTGGTAGGCGATGGTCGACGCGACATAGCGGTCGGTGACCACCCACCGCCCGGACGAGAGCGCCGGTGCAATGACCTCGGCCACGTGCTGGGCCCGGTCGGCAGCCAGCAACAGGGCCTCGGCCCGCGCGTGTCGACCGGATCGCGGTCAGGGTCGAGGAGGAGGGTGCGCAGCGAGGCCCCGAGCGACGTGGCCCCCGGTTCGAACGTGCAGAGGGCGCCGAGCCACTCGGCAAGCAGGCGGGCCTGGGTGGTCTTTCCGCAGCCGTCGATCCCCTCGAGGGCGATGAGTCGGCCCGGGGCCACGGTCACTCGTCACCGCTGGCGCTCTCAGCTGCTGACTTCTTCACGGCGGCCGCTTTCTTGGCCGTCGCCTTCTTCGCGGTCGTCTTCTTGGCCGGCGCCTTCTTCTTGGCCGGCGCCTTCTTCGCCGCAGCCTTCTTCTTCGTGGTCCGCTGCGACGGTCCCGCCGCGCGGCGCTCCGCCAACAGCTCCGAGGCCCGCTGGACGGTCAGTTCGTCGACATCGTCGCCGCGGCGCAACGAGGCGTTGGTGGTTCCGTCGGTCACGTACGGCCCGAAGCGGCCGTCCTTGACCAGCATCTGAAGGCCGGTGTCCGGGTCGGCCCCCATCTCGCGCAACGGTCCACGTGCGTTGCGCCCACGGGTCTTCGGTTGGGCGAACAGCGCGAGGGCCTCGTCCACCGTGACGGTCAGCAGGTGCTCCTCGGCCTGAAGGCTGCGGGTGTCGGTCCCCTTCTTCAGGTACGGGCCGAACCTGCCGTTGTGGGCCACGATCTCCTGGCCGCTCTCCGGGTCGGTCCCGACGACCCGCGGGACGCGGAGCAACGTGAGTGCCTCGTCGAGGGTGAGCGTCTCGGGTGACATAGAGGAGAACAATGACGAGGTCCGGGGCTTGGGGCCGCCCTCTTCGAGCTCACCGAGCTGGACATAGGGGCCGAACCGTCCGGCCCTGACCTGGACCGGGAGGCCGGTCTCGGGGTCGGGGCCGAGCACGCGGTCCGAGGAGGGCGCCTCGAGGAGGGCCTCGGCCTTCTCCGTGGTGAGCTCGTCGGGCGCCAGGTCCTCGGGGATCGAGACCCGGTCCTCGCCGCGCTGGAGGTAGGGGCCGTACCGGCCCACCCTGGCCACGATCTCCTCGCCGTCGGCTCCCGTCCCGATGTGGATCGAGTTGATCTCCCGGGCGTCGATTTCGCCGAGGTAGGTGGCCACCTCGCGCTTGAGCCCGAGCGCACCGGGTGCAGCCGGAAGCGGGCCGTCGTGCCCGTCGGTCCCGTTGCCGACAGCTGTGGCACCGGATCCGCTGCCGGTTCCCCCGTTCGGGGTGGCGCTGCCGAAGTAGAACCGACTCAGCCACGGGAGGGACTCCTCCCGGGCCTCGGCGATCGCATCGAGGTCGTCCTCCATCGATGCGGTGAAGCCGTAGTCGACGAGGTAGGCGAAGTACCGCTCGAGCAGGCCGACCACCGCGAAGGCGGTGAAGGACGGCACCAGCGCGGTTCCCTTCTTCCACACGTACCCGCGGTCGAGGATGGTCGCGATCACGCTCGCATACGTGGAGGGACGGCCGACCCCGAGATCCTCCATGGCCTTGACCAGCGAGGCCTCGGTGTACCGGGCCGGCGGCTGGGTGGCGTGGCTCCCCGGTTCGAGGTCTGCCACCGCGGCCGGGTCCCCCTCGGCCATCGGCGGGAGGTGCACCTCGCGATCGGCCAACTCGGCCTCCGGATCGTCCTCCCCCTCGACGTAGGCGCGGAGGAAGCCGGGGAACTCGATGACCTTGCCCGACGCCGAGAACTCCGCCTCGCGGACGGCGCCGTCGCCGTCCGATCTGCCGATGAGCCGGACCTGGGCGCTGGTCCCCGTCGCGTCGGTCATCTGGGAGGCGACCGTGCGCTTCCAGATGAGGTCGTAGAGCCGGAACTCGTCACCCGAGAGCGACCGGGCGGCCTCGTCGGGCGTGCGGAACGTCTCTCCCGCGGGGCGGACCGCCTCGTGGGCCTCTTGCGCGTTCTTGACCTTGCGCTCGTAGCGCCTGGGCTGGGCGGGAACGTAGTCGGGACCGTAGAGAGCGGTGGCCTGGGACCGTGCGGCCGTGAGCGCCTCGGACGACAGCGTGGTCGAGTCGGTCCGCATGTAGGTGATCCACCCGTCCTCGTAGAGGCGCTGGGCGATCTGCATGGCCCGCTTGGAGCTGAACCGCAGCTTGCGGCCGGCTTCCTGCTGGAGGGTGGAGGTCATGAACGGCGGCGCCGGCGAGCGGCGGAACGGCTTGTGGGTCATGGACGAGACGGTGAAGGGCGAGTGCTCGAGGCCGGCTGCCAGGGCCCTTGCCTCGGGCTCGCCCAGCACGACCACGTTGCCGGGCGAGGTCAGCACCCCGGACTGGTCGAAGTCCTTGCCCGACGCCAACGGCCGACCGTCGAGGGAGACCAGGGAGGCGACAAAGGACGCCGGCACGCCCTCGGGCACGGGAGTCGCGCCCCTCGGGGTGAAGGTCGCGTCGATCCCCCACCAGCCGGCCGAGCGGAAGCCCATCCGCTCGCGTTCCCTCACCACCACCATCCGGGTGGCCACGCTCTGGACCCGACCGGCGGAGAGCCGGGGCATGATCTTCTTCCAGAGGACGGGGGAGACTTCGTAGCCGTAGAGGCGATCGAGGATCCGGCGGGTCTCCTGGGCGTCGACCAGTTTGTTGTTGACCGTGCGCCATTCCTGGACCGCACGTTCGATGGCCGGACGGGTGATCTCGTGGAAGACCATCCGCTTGACCGGCACGCTCGGGGAGAGCACCTCGGAGAGCACCTGGAGGAGGTGCCACGCGATCGACTCGCCCTCCCGGTCCTCGTCAGAGGCCAGGTAGACCTCGCTCGCCCCGCGGGCGAGCTTGCGCAACTTGGCCACCTGGGCCTTCTTGTCGGCGGGGATCACGTAGAGCGGTTTGAAGCCGTTGTCGACGTCCACGCCGAGACGCGACCAGGGCTCGCCCTTGAAGGCGGCCGGCACCTCGGCCGCGCTCCGGGGGAGGTCCCGGATGTGGCCGATGGAGGATTCGACCACGTACCCCGGGCCCAACAGGCCGGCGATCGTCTTGGCCTTGGCGGGCGACTCGACGATGACCAGGGGTTTCCCCCCACCCCGCGCGCGCCCCCGGCGGCACCGTCGTCGGTGTCGAGGTCGTCTGGGAACGTTTCCGTCAGGTCCGTGGGAGGCATGGCTGTGGGCACAGGGTTAACGGTGGGATGCGGCCTTGTCAACCCAGCCCGGGATCGGTCGGGGTCCGTCAGCAGCCGTGAGCTGGTGCTTCGTGGCCCCCGTGGCATCCGCCCCGGGCAGGCGCCGCGTTCACGCGGCGGTGGGCATCGACGCCGGGAGCTCGCTGTCCATCGACTCGGTCTTGCGCTTCGAGAAGGCGATGGCACCCAGCAGGACAACCAGGGCGACCCCGGCGATGGCCAGGCGCGCTCCGGTGTGCGGGTGCAGGGTGATCACGGCCGGGAGGATCAGCAGCGAGACGAGGTTCATCACCTTGATCAGCGGGTTGAGGGCGGGGCCGGCGGTGTCCTTGAACGGGTCCCCGATGGTGTCGCCGATGACGGCCGCCGTGTGGGCATCGGAGCCCTTGCCGCCCTCGTTGCCGTCCTCGATGTACTTCTTGGCGTTGTCCCACGCCCCACCCGAGTTGGACAGGAAGTTGGCCATCAGCTGGCCGGTGAGGATGGCCCCCACCAGGAACGCCCCGAGAGCGAAGTAGCTGATGCCGAAGCCGACGATGACCGGCGAGAGCACGGCCAGAAGGGCCGGGGTGGCCAGCTCGCGCTGTGCGGCGGTCGTGCAGATGGCGATGACCTTTCCGTACTCCGGCTTCTCGCTGTAGTCCATGATCCCGGGGTGCTCGCGGAACTGTCGGCGCACCTCCTGGACCACGGTTCCTGCCGAGCGGCCGACGGCCCGGATGGCCAGCGCCGAGAAGATGAAGGCGATCGAACCGCCGATGAGTATCCCGATGAAGATGGTCGGGTGGGAGACGTTGATCGAGGTCTGGGGCAGGTTGAACAGCCAGTTGACCGGTGCGAACCGCGGTGGGTGGAGATTGAGCTGCGAGCCGATCGTCTCGATGAAGGAGGCGAAGAGCGCGACCGAGGCGAGGACGGCCGAGCCGATGGCCACGCCTTTGGTCACGGCCTTGGTGGTGTTGCCCACCGCGTCGAGGCTGACCATGACCCGCTCCGCCTCCCCGGTGAACTCACCGGACATCTCGGCCACGCCGGCCGCGTTGTCGGAGACCGGGCCGAAGCTGTCCTCGGAGACGATCATCCCGGCCGTCGAGAGCAGGCCGATACCGGTGAGGGAGACCAGGTAGAGCGAGAGCTCGATGTTCCCTCCGGCCAGCCCGATCGACACCGAGATGGCCAGAACGATGGCGATGATCGCCCACACCGACGACTCGAGCCCGAGGGAGATGCCGGCCAGGGTGAGGGTGGCCGGACCGGTGCGGGCTGATTCGGCCACCTCTTTGACCGGGCTCCGTTCGGTGGAGGTGAAGTGCTCGGTGATCTGGCTCGCGACCAGCATGAGCACAACACCGGTGAGCACGGCGTAGAACGCCTTCCAGTAGTGGAGGTAGGCGCCGGCCACCACCGCAGCCCCGCCGATGGTGAGGACCGCTGCGGTCCAGACCCCCCGGTTGATCGGGGCCATGGCGTTGCGGTCGTTGCGCCCTGCCCGGACCACGAAGACGCCGATGATGGTGGCGAGGATGCCGATGGCCGGGATGGCGATCGGGAAGATGACCGTCTTGGCCGCGGCCCCGCCCCGGCCGATGGAGTTGAAGGCGGTCACCCCGAGGATGATCGAGGCGATGATGGTGATCACGTAGGACTCGAAGAGGTCCGACGCCATGCCGGCGCAGTCGCCGACGTTGTCGCCCACGTTGTCGGCGATGGTGGCCGCATTGCGGGGGTCGTCCTCGGGGATGCCGGCCTCGACCTTGCCGACCAGGTCGGCGCCCACGTCGGCCGCCTTGGTGAAGATGCCGCCGCCGACCCGCATGAACAGGGCGAGCAGCGAGGCGCCGAAGCCGAAGCCGATGAGGACCGAGGTGGCCGTGTTCTGGAAGATGAGCACGATCACCGTGGCTCCCAGCAGACCGAGGCCCACGCAGAGGAGGCCGGTGATCGCCCCGGTGCGGAACGCCACCCTGAGCGCCGGTGCCATCTTGCCGTCACGGGCGGCCGCAGCCGTGCGTACGTTCCCTCGGACGGCCATGCTCATGCCGAGGAAGCCGGTCAGACCCGAGCACAGGGCGCCCGCCAGGAAGCAGATCACCCGGTAGATCCCGGCCTGGGCGAAGGTGAGGTCGGTGACGGTGTAGCTCACCAGGTGGAGGCCGCCGGCTGTCGCCACCAGGTGGGTGGCGGTGTGGGTGACCTTGGTCGCGGTGAAGAAGATGAGCACCGCAAGTGGCACGATGATGATCCCGATGGTCTTGAACTGCCGTGCCAGGAACGCCTCGGCGCCCTCCTGGATGGCCTTTGCGATGTCCTTCATCGAGGCGGTGCCCTGATCGGCCGCGAGCACGCCCCGGGCCAGGAGCAGGCCGGTCACGATGGAGGCGAGGGCGCAGACGATGGCGAAGTACAGCCAGATCTTCTCGGAGTTGTGCAACGAGAAGATCTGGTACCCCCCTTCAGCCAGGAGGTGGGTCATCGGAGTGGCTCCCTTCGGTGTGCTGCGTGTTCGGATACTGACTCGAATTAGCGATTGTGTGCCGCCGGCCCGTTGCGTGCCGCCGGCTGCTGTGCTGCCTCATTCTGGTCATGGTCGGGTCACGATGGTGTCATGGTCAGTCGCCGACCGGCAGTCCTGGCGCGGTCGATCGCAGCACGCGAAGGGCGGGGCCCCTGCGACGCCACGGCCGTCCGGCCGGACACCGTGGCGAACCCGCAGGTCGCGCCGTTCCCGGCAACGGGGCCAGAAGATAGCGACAAATGGGGTTCGGGGGCAAGGAAGCACCCCGGGGGCCTCCGGCACGCCTCCGGATCAGACCGGCTCGACTCCGGCCTCGGAGCCGGCGATGAGCTCGTAGTCGGGGTTGAGAATGGCCTGGCGGCGGGCCCAGTCCCCGACCATTCCCTCCACGACCAGGCGGGCTCCTGGCTGGATGCCCGGGATACGGCGCCGGCCCTGGAACACGAGGAGGAGCTTCCCGCTCTCGTCCGCCAGGACGCACTCGAGGTTTGCGGTCCCGGCCCGGGGCTGGACCCGCACCGACTTGACCCGCCCGGCCACCCGGACCCGCTTCCGCCACTCGGCGGCGCTGATCGGGATGGTGCCCCGGGCGTGTTCCCCGAAGGCCTGCCGGTCGAACAACGCCCGCGCCGCAGCTTCCCGGTCGTGCGCGCGGTCGGCGGATCGGGATCCTGGGCCCGGGCGACCGGCGACATCCGGCTTGCGGCGCCACTCGCGTCGTCGCGAGAGCCAGCCTCCGGTCAGCTGGTAGGGGACGACGGTCGCGTTGACGTGCGCGAGCTGGCTCACCGCTGCGGCGATGTCGTCGGCGGTGGCGTCGTGGAGCAGTCGCTGCCACCCGCCGGCGAATCCACGGCGGGGAAGGAGGAAGGAGAGCTCGGTCTCGCCGTCGGCCACTGTTTCGGCCGCCAGCTCGAGCGCGGCCCGGGTGAGCCTCCTGTCCTCGCACTCCTCGATGTCGAGGGGGAGCTGGGCGAGCCCGAGACGCCGCCACTCGTCCTCGAGCTCGGCAGAAACCTTGGGGTCGAGCGAGAAGTGGACCACCCGGAGCTCGTCCGGGTGAAGGGTTCGGGCGTACTGGAGCGCGCGTGCCGTGGCCATGTCGAGGCGATCGACCAGCACGATCACAACGTGGCGGTTGAGCACCGGCGCCTCAGCCGCCTCGGCGGCTCCCACCTCCAGCTGGCGCTCCTCGTTCATGTACTGGTGATGCAGACGCAGGAGGATGACCACCCCGAGGGGCAGGATGATGAGGATCACCCATGCGCCCTCGGTGAACTTGGACACGGCGATGATGATGAGGACGATGAAGGAGAGCACCGAGGCGGTCCCGTTGATGGCCAGCCGGCGCCGCCAGTGGTCCTCGCGGTGGCTGAGGTGGTACTTGGCCATGCCGGCCCCGGCCATGGTGAAGCCGGTGAACACCCCGATGGCGTAAAGGGGGATGAGCTTGTCCACCTTGGCCTGGGTGATCCACAGCAGGATGATGGAGACCACGGTGAGGACGATGATCCCGGTGGAGAAGACCAGCCGGTGGCCGCGCTTGGTCAGCTGGCGGGGCAGGTAGGAGTCCTCGGCGGCGAAGCTGGCGAGGAATGGGAAGCCGGTGAAGCTGGTGTTTGCGGCCAGGATGAGGATGAGCGTCGTCCCCACCTGGAGCATGCCGTAGAAGACATTGCCCAAGCCGCTGGTGCCGTAGACGAACTTGGCGATCTGGGAGATGACGGTGGGTGTGCCCGACTCGTAAGGCACCGGGTGGGTGACTGAGGCGAGGATCGAGACGCCGGCGACCAGGCTCCCGAGAATGGTCGCCATCAGCACCATGGTGATCCGGGCATTGCGTGACTCGGGACGGCGGAAGATGCTCACCCCGTTGGAGATGGCCTCGGTACCGGTCAGGGCCGATCCCCCTGAGGCGAAGGCCCGCAGGACCACGAAGATGGTGGCACCGTAGAGCAGGCCGCTCCCTGCGCTCCCGATGTGGACGGTCGGGTTCCCCGCGGTGCCCTGGCCGACGATGGCGTGGGCGTGGAGGGTGCCGTCGACAGCCCGGTAGAGCCCCGCGGCCATGAGGGCCACCATGTTGACGATGAAGAAGTAGGTCGGGACGGCGAAGACCCGGCCGGCCTCGCGGATGCCCCGCAGGTTCCCGTAAGCAAGGATGATCACCAGGGCGATGGCGATCTGGGTGGTGTGCGGCCTCAGCCCCGGGAAGACCGAGGTGATGGCCGACACCCCGGCAGCTACCGACACCGCCACGGTCAGCGTGTAATCGATGAGGAGGGACATCGCCGCGATCTGGGCCACGGTGAGTCCGAAGTTCTCCCGGCTCACGACATAGGCGCCACCGGCCTTGGTGTACACCTTCACCACCTCGAGGTACGAGAGGGTGACGAACACCAGCACGAAGATGACGGCGATGGTCACCGGGATGACCAGCGAGTAGGCCGCAGCCCCGATAGCGATGACCAGAGGGATGAGCATCTGCTCGGTCGCGTAGGCCGAGGAGGAGATCACGTCGGAGGACAGGACCGCCAGCGCGGTCGGTTTACCGAGTCGCTCCGAGGTCTGCCGGTCGGAGGCGATCGGCGGCCCGAGCAGTCGGTTCTTGAGCCGGTACCGGAGCGTCTCGGGCAGGTCGACCCCGGCCTGCACCTGCGCCGCCGGCCTCATCCGCGACGGCACGGCGGGCTCCCCGATGGCCGCCGGTTCTCCGGACGGGGGCGCTGCCGACGTCGCCTGGTCCCCGGTTCCGGTCACGGTCGGGTCCACCCCATCAGTAAAGCACGGGCCCCCGTCGTGCCTGTGCGCCCCCGGATCCCGACCGGTCCGGGCAAACCGCGGCCGGATGGCTCAAGAGTTGTGCGCATCCGACGATGCGTGTTGCATGGAACCCGTGCATATCGTCATCGTCGGCTGCGGCCGGGTGGGTTCCGGACTGGGCGTCGGGCTTGTCGCACAGGGCCACTCGGTGGCCATCATCGACCGGAACCCGCGGGCCTTCAGGCGGCTTCCCGCCGGGTGGGATGGGTCCACTGTGGTCGGCTCCGGCTTCGACCGTGACCACCTCGAGGAGGCCGGCGCGCCGAGCGCGTCCGCACTCGCCGCAGTGACCAGCGGCGACAACTCGAACATCCTGACCGCCCGCATCGCACGCGAGACCTACGAGATCCCCCACGTGGTGGCGCGGATCTACGATCCCCGCCGGGCCCAGATCTACCTCAGACTCGGCATCGCTACCGTCGCCACCGTGTCGTGGACGATCGACCAGGTCCGGCGCCGGCTGCTGCCCGACGAGGTGGAGGGCGAGTGGTCCGATCCGACCAGCGCGCTCACCCTCGTCGAGCGCGAGCTGCCCGAGCGGTGGGCAGGCAAGCGACTGACCGAGCTCTCCGTTCCCGGGGAGGTCACCCTGGTGGCGGTAACCCGGGCCGGCGTCGCCCGCCTCGACATCGGTGACCTCGTGGGTCAGGACGGTGACGTCCTCCACCTGATGGTCACCACCGGCGCCCTCGAGCGGCTCCGAACCCGACTGCGCGGGAGTGCCGATCCGGCGCCACTGATCGAGAAACGGGCATGAAGGTCGCCATCGCCGGCGCCGGCAGCGTCGGAACGGCCATCGCGGCCGACCTGCATGCAGGGGGGCACGACGTCCTGCTCATCGAGCGGGACCCCGACCTCGTGGAACGGATCCGGAGCTCCCTCGACATCACCTGGGTGGTGGCCGACGCCTGCGAAGTGGCCTCTCTGGACGCGGCGGGCCTGGCGACGGTCGATGTGGTGGTTGCCGCAACGGGAGACGACGAGGACAACCTGGTCGTCTCCCTGCTCGCCAAGCAGGAGTTCGCCGTCCCGCGGGTGGTCGCCCGGGTCAACCATCCGAAGAACCAATGGCTGTTCACCGAATCCTGGGGTGTCGACGTCTCGGTGTCGACACCCCAGCTGCTCACCGCCCTGGTCGAGGAGGCGGTCTCGGTCGGCAGTCTGGTCCGACTCCTCCGCTTCGAGGGCGGCAACGCCCACCTGGTCGAGGTGACCCTGGCGGACGACTCCCCTGCCGCCGGCGCGACCATCGCCGATCTCGGTGTCCCCCGCGACGCGACCGTGGTCGCCGTCGTCCGCGGCGACCGGCTCATCGTCCCCCGAGGCGACACCCGACTGGCGATCGGCGACGAAGTGCTGGCCCTGGTCACCGCCGACGCCGAGGACGAGGTACAGCGCCTGCTGGTCGGGACCTGACCGCCATGCGGGCCGCCTTCTTCGATCTGGACAAGACGGTCATCGCCAAGGCGTCGATCGCCGCGTTCGGGCGACCCTTCTACCGGGGCGGGTTGATCAACCGCAGGCTCATCGCCCGCTCCGTCGTGTCCCAGATCATCTACCTCCACCTCGGCGCGAGCGAGCAGAAGCTGGCCCGGGTGCGCGAGTCGATGCTCATGCTGACCAAGGGCTGGGACCGGGACCAGATCCGGGAGATCGTGCGGGAGGCGCTCGAGGAGACGGTCGAGCCGATCATCTTCGCGGAGGCCCTCGACCTCATCGAGGCCCACCGGGCAGCCGGTCACCGCGTCTACCTGGTGTCGGCGGCACCCGAGGAGATCGTGGAACCACTCGCCGAGCACCTCGGGGTCGACGGATGCATCGCGACCCGTGCGGTGGTCGACGAGGAGGGTCGCTACGCGGGAGAGATGGACTTCTACGCCTACGGCCCCTTCAAGGCAGAGGCCATGCGGGAACTCGCGGAACGCGAGGACCTCGACCTCTCGGAGTCGTCGGCGTACTCGGACTCCTACACCGACCTGCCGATGCTGGAGGCGGTGGGTCACCCTGTGGCCGTGAACCCGGATCGCGTGCTTGCCAAGGTGGCCCGCGAGCGCGAGTGGGAGGTCATGCACTTCACCAAGCCGGTCCGTCTCCGGGACCGGGTCTCGGTCCCGAGCCTGCCGATCACC
Source organism: uncultured Acidimicrobiaceae bacterium (assembly GCA_963725275.1). Lineage (GTDB taxonomy): Bacteria > Actinomycetota > Acidimicrobiia > Acidimicrobiales > RAAP-2 > Bog-756. The sequence continues at coordinate 336,290 of CAVRXS010000003.1, forward strand.
GCGACTGCGGCAGGGGTGACTGTGGTCGCAACAGTCGGCATCGTTGCCGCCTGGCGCCTCGCACGGCGCCCGCGGGTCTAGCCGGTCACGGCCTGCGAACCTCGCGCCGCAACGGGCAGGCGTCCCTGACGGGGCACGCAGCGCGCAAGGTCATGTGCTGGGACCCGGTACCCGGCGGACCCGGCCCACAGCGGGACTCAGGTGTCGCGGCTCAGGTCGAACGCAACCGCTTCGCGGCGACCGCACCGAGGATGATGATGACAGCGAGGATCACGAGCTTCTTCATGGGCAGAGAGCGTACCCGCTCCCATGGCGGCCGGCGAGGGGCGTTTGCCCGTCCCGGGGAACTCAGACCGTGAGCAGGTCCCGTGCGCCGGTGTCCGACGAGGGGTGGCGCAGCTTGGACATGGCCCGCGCCTCGATCTGACGGATGCGCTCGCGGGTCAGGTTGAAGTGCTCCCCGACCTCCTCGAGCGTGCGGGGCTCACCCCGGTCCAGGCCGAAACGGAGCCGGAGGATCTCGCGCTCACGCTCGTCGAGGGGGGAGAGCAGGCGGCCGATCTCCTCGGGAAGCAGTGAGACCGCTGCCACCTCGAACGGAGACTCGGCGGAACGGTCCTCGACCACATCGCCGAGCTCGGCGTCGCCGTCCTCGCGCAGCGGCTCGGAGAGCGAGAGGGGCTCGGCGCGGAAGCGGAGCGCCTCCACCAGCTTGTCCTCGGGCATCTCGACCTCGGCGCCGAGTTCGGCGAGCGTGGCCGGACGGCCGTACTTGAGCTCGAGCCTCGCCTGCGCCTTCTGCACCCGGGCCAGCGTGTCGCCGGCGTGGACGGGCAGGCGGATGGTCCTGCCCGTGTTGGCGATGCCACGGGTGATGGCCTGACGGATCCACCAGGTGGCGTACGTCGAGAACTTGAAGCCCTTCCGCCAGTCGAACTTCTCGACGGCGTGCATCAGGCCGAGGTTGCCCTCCTGGATGAGGTCGAGGAGAGGAAGCCCGGAGGCCTGGTACTTCTTGGCGATGGAGACGACCAGACGGAGGTTCGACTGGACGAACGTCTGCTGTGCGGCCTCCCCTTGCAGGGTGGTGCGCCGCAGCTCCCGGCGCTTGGCCGGAGTCAGTCCCTTCGGTGCGGACGCCAACTGCCCGTCGGCCTCGCGCCCGGCCTCGATGGCCTGAGCCAAGCGCACCTCGTCATCCTTCGTGAGCAACGGGTATTGTCCGATGTCGGTCAGATACAACCGAACCAGATCCTCGTCGTCTCTCTCGAGGCGCTCCTTAGCCAACTTCACCGGGTCCTTCGTGTTCCCCACCGGGGTGGGGGAGACCAGACCTCAGAATCGCCTCAGGATGGGGGTACCCCGCAGAGCGGGGTGGGCGACGCAGGCCTGGCGTTGTCGGGCGCAACGATTGCTGCTTCCGAAGTTTACCGGACGCGTCAAGCCCCCCGAACGCAGGGCCTGGTCACGAAGGGCGCCTGCCTCAGTCGGCCGGCACCGAGGCGGGCAGGGTGACCAGCCCCGCGCGGGCACCGGCCGCGACCACCGCCGACTCGAGTCGCTCCTGGAACCCGTAGACCGCTGCGACGTCGTGGGGCCCGGTGACCAGGCGTTGAACGAGGCGCTCCCCTGCCGTCCAGTCCTCGATCTCGTCCCGCAGGACGAGCCGGAGGGCTCGGCGCACCGGTCCGTCGGTCACCGGCACGGTCGCCTGGAGATGGCGGGTGTAGGAGGTCACCAGCCTGGGCAGGACCACCCGGTAGAGACCGGCGAGGCGCGGAAGGGCTCCGGGGCGTTCGGCGGGCTCGTCGGCCACCGACCAGGTCGGGCCCGGACCGTCGGCGGGCGCGACGGCCCCGTCGAACGCGGCGAAGAGCGCGGACGTGGCCGCCGAGGGCTGGGTGAGCTGGTCCGGGTCCACACCGCTCAGGACGGGCAGGCGATCGCCCCACAGCTCGGCGTGCCAGGCGTGCCGCATGCTCTGGCTGTCGAGGTGGACCTGCACGGCGGCGACCGGGAGCTCGCGCACCCAGGTCCCCAGGGTCTCGTAGAGCGCGGTCTCGATCCACCGGTACTCGCCGACCAGGGCGGCGGTCGTCCCGAGTGGGAACGCGATCGCGAGGTCTGCGACGCGGCCGTTCCCGATGTTCCCGACCAGCACCCCGTCGGCCACTGCCGGCACCTCGCCCGGGAGGGTGGTCTCAGACAACTGCCCGGGTCTCCCCGGCCGGCGGGGTGGGCGACGCGGACGGCACGACCGAGTCACCGGCCGCCCGGTAGCGGTTGGTGATGGGCATGCGACGGTCCCTGCCGAACGCCTTGCCGGAGATCCGCACGCCCGGCGGCATCTGGCGGCGCTTGTACTCGGCCCGGTCGACGAGGCCCACCACGCGGGCCACCACGGCGGGGTCGAACCCTTCGGCCACCAGATCGTCGGCCGAACGGTCGGCCTCGACGTATCCGGCCATCACCGGGTCGAGGACCGAGTAGGGCGGGAGGGACTCGTCGTCGCGCTGGTCGGGGCGGAGCTCGGCCGACGGGGCCTTGGTCAAGACCGCCTCGGGGATGAGCTCGAAGCCCGCCCGTGCGTTACGGTACCGGCACAGCTCGTAGACCAGGGTCTTCGAGACGTCCTTGATGACCGCGAACCCCCCGGCAGAGTCGCCGTAGAGGGTCGAGTAGCCGGTGGCCATCTCGCTCTTGTTCCCCGTCGTCAGCACGATCCATCCGTGCGCGTTGGACAGGGCCATGAGCAGGACGCCGCGGATGCGGCTCTGGAGATTCTCGTCGGTGAGACCCTCGGGCTCCCCACCCACCAGCGGAGCCAGGGTCGTGGTGAAGGCGCGGTGGGCGACCTCGATGGGCGCGCTCCGGACGTCGATACCCAGGTTGGCGCCCAGGGCGACCGCATCGGACACCGATCCCTCACTCGAGTAGCGCGAGGGCATCGTCACCCCGTGGACGTGCGCCGCGCCGATTGCGTCCACGGCGACTGCCGCCACCAGCGAAGAGTCGATCCCCCCGGACAGGCCGATCACCGCGTCGCCGAAGTCGTTCTTGGCGAGATAGTCGCGGGTCCCGAGGACCAGTGCCTCGTAGACCTCGGCCACAGGGTCGAGCACCGTTGCGATCGGGTGCACCGACGGGCTCCCGGTTGCCCGGCTGGATGCGGTCACCGGCAGAACCGGCCCCGGATATCCGGCATCTCCGTCCGGTACGGCCACCTCGAGATCGGCCACGAGGACCTCCTCGGCGAACTGCACGGCAGAGGCCAGCACCGTGCCCCGGCTGTCGACCACGAGCGAGGCGCCGTCGAAGACGAGCTCGTCCTGTCCGCCGACCTGATTGACGTAGACGATCGCGCATCCCGTCTCGGCGGCGCGTGCGCCCAGCACCGCGAGTCGCTCGGTTCGCCGGCCGCGCGAGTACGGCGAGGCATTGAGGTTCACGAGCAGGCGTGCGCCCACCGCTGCCTGCTCGGTCATCGGTCCGCAGGCCACCCACATGTCCTCACAGATCGTGACCCCGACGGGGATGCCGGCGACGCCGAAGAGAGAAGGGGGCCCGGTCCCCGGCGCGAACCACCGCTGCTCGTCGAAGACGCCGTAGTTGGGCAGGAGCCGCTTGTGGTACCGCCCGACGACCTCGCCCGCCCGGCAGAGCGCGGCCGCGTTGACCAGCCGGCCGTCGGGGAGCACGTCGACGTAGCCGATGACCGCGGCGCACTCGTCGGTGGCTGCGGCCACCTCGGCGAACACCACCAGGTTGTCGGCAACGAATACGGGACGCCCGAGCAGGTCCTCGGGCGGATACCCGGTGACCGTGAGCTCGGGGAACACGGCCAGATCCGCGCCCGACCGCTGGGCGACGGAGAGGGCCCGACCGATCCGCTCGGCGTTGCCGGAGAGATCGCCGACCACCGTGTCGATCTGGCAGGCGGCAACCCGTACCCGAGGCATCGCCCCAGCTTACCGGGGCCGCCGACGGCCCCAATGGGCCGATCCGACCGTCGGGAGTTCATCGTCCGTTCACAACGGGGTAACGGGGGGGAAACGGCGTCCTGCGATAGTGCGGTGTCCCCGCAACCGAGGTCCGTCGGTGGTGACCGGTCGGGGTCCGGTAGCGTGTGCCGCCGTTCGGGCCGTCGGGCCGGGGCAGCGGGGCATCGAACAACCGAACATCACGACCGAGGATCGTAAGGAGTCGCACGTGAGGTACCAAGCTGAGTACATCTGGATCGACGGGACCGAACCGACGCCGCTCATCCGGTGCAAGACCAAGATCGTCGCGGACGGAGCCGAGCCCCCCATCTGGGGCTTTGACGGCTCGAGCACCAACCAGGCCCTCGGGCACGACGTCGGACTGCGTCCTCCGGCCCGTCTTCGTGCTGCCCGGACCCGCTGCGCGGCCGACAACAACGTCTCGTGCTCTGCGAAGTGGAGCTCACCGACTTCACGCCGCATCCGACGAACACGCGGGCGGCGTGCGCGACGGTGGCCGAGCGCTACGCCGACCAGGAGCCGATGTTCGGCATCGAGCAGGAGTACACCTTCTTCAAGGACGGTCGCCCGCTCGGCTGGCCGGAGATCGGCTACCCGGCTCCCCAGGGCCCGTACTACTGCGGCGTCGGCGGCGACTACATGGTCGGGCGCGAGATCGTCGAGCGGCACACCGCCGCCTGCATGGACGGCGGGCATCGGCATCGAGGGCACGAACGCCGAGGTCATGAAGGGCCAGTGGGAGTTCCAGATCGGGATTCTCGCCGCCACCGACGATCGGCGACCATCTCTGGGTCGCGCGGTGGCTGTTGAACCGCATCGCCGAGGACTACGGGGTCCAGGCGAGCTTCGAGCCGCAAGCCGATCCCCGGCGACTGGAACGGCGCCGGCGCGCACACCAACTTCTCGACCAAGGCGATGCGCGAAGAGGCTACGACGCCGATCATCGCCGGCTGCCGAGGCGCTCGGCAAGCGCGTCGACGAGCACATCGACGTCTACGGCGCCGACATCAAAAGCCGCCTGACCGGCGCCCACGAGACCGCCCACTGGAACGAGTACAGCTACGGCGTCTCGAACCGCGGCGCCTCGGTCCGCATCCCGTGGCAGGTCGACAAGGACCAAGAAGGGCTACCTCGAGGATCGTCGGCCGAACGCCAACATGGACCCCTACCAGGTGACCGGCGTGCTGGTGGAGACTGTTTGTGGCGAGGCCGCCGGGAGCTGACCACCCGGGCGACGCCACCACGGCCCGGCCCGGTCGGCGGGGACCGGCGCCAGCGCCGGAGCCCGTCACCGGGTTCGCTCGGCGGGTGCCTCCGGGCGCGCTCCGATGCGTGCGGAGACGCGGTCGTCGACTGGCACGACCGCCAGCTGCGAGAATGAGGGGATCGAACCCCGTGACACCCTCCCCCAGCGCGCCGTACTCATGCAGGACTCCGACCCCATGAGGAGTCAGGAGGAGTACGTCCTGCGCACGGTCGAGGAGCGCGGCATCCGGTTCGTCCAGCTCTGGTTCACCGATGTGCTCGGGACACCCAAGACGTTCAGCATCACCCCGGCCGAGCTCGAGAACGCGCTCGACGAGGGGATGACCTTCGACGGGTCCGCCATCGACGGGTTCAGCCGGGTCCAGGAGTCCGACGTGCTCGCGCGGCCGGACGCCAACACCTTCCAGCTGCTCCCCTGGCACGGTCACGGTGAGCCCGGTGCGAACGGCGAGGCGCCCCCCGTCCAGGTGGCCCGGGTGTTCTGCGACATCGTCGACCTCGACGGCTCCCCCTTCCAGGGCTGCCCGCGCCACGTGCTGCGCCGGACCCTGGAGCGGGCCAGTAGCCGCGGGTTCACCTTCTTCGCCGCCCCGGAGATGGAGTTCTTCTACTTCGCCGACGGTGACCCGGGCCACGCCCCGACCACGCTCGATTCGGGCTCCTACTTCGAGCTCACGGTCGCGGACCGGGCGAGCGACATCCGCCAGCGGACCGTGCTCACCCTCGAGGAGATGGGGATCCCGGTCGAGCACGCCCAGCACGAGGACGCTCCGAGCCAGCACGAGATCGACCTCCGCTACACCGATGCCCTCACCATGGCCGACACGGTGATGACCGTGCGGCTGGTGGTCAAGGAGATGGCCCGCGAGCAGGGGGTGTTCGCGAGCTTCATGCCCAAGCCCCTTGCCGGGGTCCAGGGGTCGGGCATGCACACCCACATGTCGCTGTTCCGTGGAGACACCAACGCCTTCGTCGATCTCGAACGGCCGGGCGGGCTCTCCGAGGTGGCCGAGCAGTTCATCGCCGGCCTGCTCCGCCACGCCGGCGAGATCACCGCGGTGACCAACCAGTGGGTCAACTCGTACAAGCGACTCGTCTCCGGGTACGAGGCCCCGATCCACGTCTCGTGGGCCCGCAACAACCGCTCCGCACTGGTCCGGGTACCGGTGGTCAAGCCGGGGAAGACCGAGTCGACCCACGTCGAGTACCGCGCGCCGGACAGTGCCTGCAATCCGTACCTGGCCTTCGCGGTCATCCTGGCAGCCGGCCTGCGGGGCATCGAGGAGGGCTACGAACTACCGCCCGAGGCCGACGCCAACCTCTTTTCCCTCAGCCCCGAGGAGCTCGCCAACAAGGGCATCCTCCACCTGCCGGGCAGCCTCAACGAGGCCCTGGTCCGGATGGAGGAGTCCGAGCTGCTGGCCGTGACCCTCGGCGACCATGTCTTCGAGTGGTTCATCCGCAACAAGCGCGAGGAGTGGGCCGGCTACAAGGCCCACGTCACCCAGTTCGAACTCGATCGCTACTTGCCGCTGCTCTAGCCGCACCCGGCCCTGGCCGGACCACCGGATCAGCCACCGTCACCGAGAAAGGGGGAGCGACGCATGGAACCACTGCTGTGCTATCCGGCCGCCCCGCCTACCCCGGTGACAATCGTCCTCGAGCGGGCCGGCTATCCCTGGCACGCGATCGACCGCCCCGAATCTGCCGAGGTCGACGAGCCCGAGGACGGCTGGGGCGGTGCGGTCATCTGCAGCGGGGCAGATCCGATGGGCGCGTTCCAGCTCTGCCGGCACCTGCGCAAGCGCGAGGTGCCCCTGGCCCCCGTCCTGGTGATCGTGCCCTTCGAGCAGCTCGGCGAGCTCGAGTTGCGCGAGGACCTGTTCGACGATCTCTGCCTCGAGCCCATCGTCCCCGAGGAGCTCGCTGCGCGCTTGGCGCACCTGTTCTGGCGCACCGGTCGCGGTCTGCGCCCCGATCTGCTCGAACACGGCCCCCTGATCCTCAACCTCGAGACCTACCAGGCGGCGGTCGCCGGCAAGGTCCTCGACCTCACCTACATGGAGTACGAGTTGCTCCGGTTCCTGGCCGCACGACCGGGCAAGGTCTTCACCCGCGAGACCCTCCTCAGCCGGGTCTGGGGCTACGAGTACTACGGCGGGGCCCGCACCGTGGACGTCCATGTGCGCCGGCTGCGCGCCAAGCTCGGCGAGGAGCACGCCCACCTCATCCAGACGGTGCGCTCGGTCGGCTACCGCTTCGGGCAGACCAGCTGGTCCCCCTGACCGCCCCCCGGCCAGCACCTGCAGGCGCCGGGACTCAGTCGGGCTCGCGGTGGGCCCAGACCTCGATCTCGACGGCCGCCCCCATGGGCAGCGCCGACACGGCGACCATCGAACGGGCCGGGCGGACGCCACCGAATGCGGCCATATAGGCCTCGTTGACCGCGGCGAACACACCCGGGTCGGTGGTGAACACGGTGGTCTTGACCACGTCGGCAAGCGAGGCGCCCTCCGAAGAGAGCAGTGCGGCCGCATTGGCGACGGCCTGGGCCAGCTGCGGGCCCGCTCCGCCCTCCGCCAGAGCGGGCGGGACGCCGTCGGCGGCGGGGCACAGACCGAGCTGTCCGGAACAGATGAGCCACGCGCCGGCCCGGACGATGGGGGTGTAGGGACCGACGGGCGTGCTCATGGTGGCTCCTCGCGGCGACCGGTGGGTGACCGTCAGCCTACGCGGGACACTGCGGTACTGCGCTCTCCGACTGCACGGGGCTGCAGCGCCCCGACGGTCGGTCCGTTCAGGGGCGGCCCGCGCCGCCCCGGGCTGTCGGCCACGACAACGGCAGCCCGTCGGCCAACCACCGCGCGGCGGCGACCGCGGCGAACACCGCGTCGGTAGCCGGGACCGGCGTCGCGGCGTGCTCGCCACCGATGGTGATCGTGACCGGGGGCATCGCCCGCGCCGGGATGATCCCGAAGGAGCGCATGGTGAGGTCCGACACCGCCCCTGTCGCGTCGACAGCGATCCCCTCTGAGCGCACCCAGCTCACGGCCTGGTGGGCCGCGCCGAGCGCGTACGAGCGGAGCACCGTCTCGTCGAGGACGTCCCCGGCGTCGACCTCGATCGCCAACCGCCCGTCGGCGCCGCACCGGGCCACCGCCCGACCGCCCGAGGGGGCGACCACCTCGACGGGGACGTCCACGACCGGGGTGCCCGGTTCGGCGTCTGCGAAGCCGGCCGCGACCACCAGCACGGCCGCCTCGGCCCAGACCGCCGCCCGCAGGTCGGACGAGACCGCGGGACCTTCGATCGGCACCTGCTCGAGGGTGATCCCCGGGGCGACCGCGGCCACCCGGGCGACCAGCCCGTCCCACGCGGCGCCGAGCCCCCCACCGGTCATCCCGACCCGCAGCACCCCGGTGCCGTCGGGTGCGACACCCCCCGCGATCGGTGGGCGCTTCGGCGCACAGCGGACCACGTCCTCACGCGACCAGAGCACCCGGACGGCGCGCCCGTGCTCGTCGGCCAGGCGGCGGGCATCCGCACCGACCGGCGAGTGGAGTTTGCCCCCGAAGGCCCCGCCGTTCCCGTAGGGGGACGCCGGTCGGCCACCGGGGGCGCACCACGAGGCGTCCGGTTCGACGTATGCCGGTTCGACCCAGGTCGTGACGAGGGAGAGGCACCAGTCCCCCGGCGGAACCGCCACCGGATGACGCAGGGGCTCCGTCGAGCTGCGTCCCTGCAGCTTTCCGGCGAGCGCCCGCGCCGCGCGGGGTGTCTCGCCGACCGCGTACCCGCCCCGTCCATCGGGCACCGCCACCAGCGCATCGGCCGGGCAGTCGTCGTCGGCGAATCCTGCCTCCCCCAGCACGACCCCGAGACCGACCCGCTGAGGCGCCCCGCCTTCGAGCGCCGCCCGTGCCGACGCTGCCCCGAGGTCACGCGCCGGGGAGGGCTGTCGTTCGGGAGCGCCGCCGAGGACCGCTCCTGCAGCCACTTCGATGCTGTGCCATCCGGTGCAGCGGCAGAGATGGGCGAGGAGCGCCCGGTCGACCTGCTCCTCGGTGACCGGGCCGGTCAGAGCCGCCAGGCGCATCACGATGCCGGGCGTGCAGAACCCGCACTGGCTGCCGCCGGTCTCGACCAGTGCTGCGGCCCAGCACGTCCGAACCTCCGTCGGCAGTCCCTCGAGAGTGGTCACGCTGCGCCCGTCGAGGCGGCGGACCGGGGTCACGCAGGAGACCCGGGGGGCGCCGTCCACCCAGACCGTGCAGCAGCCGCACTGGCCCTGCGGGCTGCAGCCGTCCTTGACCGATCGCAGTAGGAGCTGCTCGCGCAGGACGTCCAGCAGGGTGGTGTCGTCGTCGGCGACCTCGACGTCGGCGCCGTTGACGCGGAGCCGGATCAGGGGATCAACGGCTCAGCTGATGGAGGCTCAGCTGAAGGAGGAGCCGCACCCGCAGGTGCGGGTCGCGTTCGGGTTGGTCACGTGGAAGCCGGCGCCCTGCAGTCCGTCGCTGTAGTCGAGAGTCGAGCCACGGAGCAGGTCGGCGCTCGTCGCATCCACGACGACGTTGACGCCGCTGAACTCACGGACCACGTCGTCCTCGGCCACGTCGGCATCGAAGAACATCTCGTAGCTGAAGCCGGAGCAGCCGCCGGGACGCACGGCCACGCGGAGGGCCAGGCCCTCGGTGTCCTCCTCGGCGAGGAGCTCGAGCACCTTGGCGGCAGCGACGTCGGTCAGGTTGACCGGGTTCGGCTTCTTTCCGATGCTGACGGTCTGCAATGTCGAACTCATGGGTCATCCTCCTGGGTCACCGGACGGTCGCCGTCCGGGCCGTGCACAGCTCAAGCGTACCCGTGGACGTGCGGTCACGGAACACCGCCGACCGCTGACGGTCCCTCGTGGCCCGGCGGAGGAACCGGGCCGGAGGAGATGTCCCGGTAGAATTGCGGAGGTGACCAGGCCCAACACTTCCCCCGCCGCGGTGGGACCGCCCTCGGTGGAGGCTGTCAGGGCGGCGCTGCGCAGTGTGATGGACCCCGAGCTCGGGGCCGACATCGTCGAGCTCGGCATGGTCACCGCCGTGCGCACGGACGGCGGTGCTGTCGACGTCGAGGTCGCGCTCACCGTCGCCGGCTGCCCGCTCCGGGCCCAGATCCAGCACGACGTCGAGATCCACGTGGGATCGCTCCCCGGGGTCGACCGGGTCAGCGTGACCACCGGTGTCATGGATGCCGACCAGAAGCGGGAGGTCATGGCCAGGGCGCGGCTCCATGCGCGGGAGGAGGCCCCCAAGACCGACATCCCCGACACCGCCCGGATCATCGCGATCGCCTCTGGCAAGGGTGGGGTCGGCAAGAGCTCGGTGACCGTCAATCTCGCGGTCGCGCTGGCTCGGCGAGGTCTCACGGTCGGAGTGCTCGACGCCGACATCTGGGGATTCAGCATCCCGAGGCTCCTCGGGATGCAGGGCGATGTGGAGGCCCACGACAAGAAGATGGTCCCCCTCGAGCGCCGGATCGGGGACGGCCTGCTGCGGGTGCTCTCGATGGGGTTCCTCGCCGACGAGGAGAACGCCATCATGTGGCGCGGCCTCATCCTCAATCGGGCCGTCCAGCAGTTCCTCGAGGACGTCCACTGGGGGAGCCTCGACTACCTGCTCATCGACATGCCGCCGGGCACCGGGGACATCCAGATGGGGCTGGCCCGGATGCTGCCCCGCACCGAGGTCCTCGTCGTCACGACCCCACCGCTGGCCGCCCAGAAGGTGGCCGCCCGCACGGCCGACATGGCTAGCAAGGGCTATCTCCGGGTCATCGGCGTGATCGAGAACATGAGCGACTTCACCTGCGAGCACGGTGAGTCGTACGCGCTGTTCGGCTCGGGAGGGGGCGCGCGCCTGGCCGCCGACATCGGGGTACCCCTCCTCGGCCAGGTACCCCTCCACCCGTCGGTGTCTGCCGGTGGTGACGCCGGTACCCCGGTCGCCCTCGACGACGACCAGCCCCTGGCCGCCGAGTTCGCCCGCATGGCCGATGTGCTGGTCACGACCGCCGCCCCGGTCGTCTCCATGGAGGGATGCAGCGCCCGGGTGCTCGAGCGGGTGGAAGCTGCCCTGGCCGCCGGGGACGCCGCAGCGGTAGCAGCCGACTGAGCGGTCATCGCGCGTCGGGGTCTCAGGGTAGACCGCCGGCACCCGCCTTCGGGCCCCAGCGCTTGCGCACGAAGGCCTCCATTTCCGGTGAGACCGGTTGGTCGGAAGCCAGGCGGGCCTCGAGGGCCTGGTCGTACCCATCATCGCCCGGGCGCAGGATGAGCAGGCGGCCGTCCTCGATCAGGACGAGGGGCAGGATCGTGGGCACGTCGGTCACGGCGCGGGCCCAGGCCATGACCCCGTCGGTCGAGGTGTGGCGGGCGAGGCTCGAGAGGTTCGAGACCGTCGGGGGGAGCAGCTCGAACTCGCCGGCCTCGAAGCGGGCGAGCGCGTCGTCGGGTCGGATCCAGATGCTCGCGATGGTCTCGCCGTCGTCGTGGCGGGCCACCTGGTCCGGCGGCGCCGCGGTCACGAAGAACCGGGTGTCGTAGCGCCGCGGCGCGAGCTCCGGGGTGATCCAGTGGCTCACGTAGTGGACGGTGTCGGTGACGAGGACCAGTCCCTCCGCGCGGCACACGTCGAGCAGGCCGGTGCGCCCCTCGTTGATCTCGTAGCGGTAGACGTCGAAGCGCCGGGCCGTCTCGGGGTCCGACGTGTCGAGCAACCCGGTCCCACCCGACCCGTCCCGCGGCTCGGCCATCAGGACACCCGACTCCTCGAAGCACTCGCGCAGGGCGGCCACCCAGAACGCCAGGCCCCCGGACTCCACACCCACGATGGCGCTTGCATCGGAGTCGGTCAGGCCGCGGCAGAACTCGGCCGTCGCCGGACCGCGGTCCTCGGGGTCGACCGATCCACCGGGGAAGACGTAGGCGCCGGCGACGAACTCGGAGGCCAGGTTGCGGCGGAGCATGCAGACCTCGACTGCCGGTCCCCCCGCCTCGTCCAGCGCATCGCGAACGAGCATCACCGTGGCGGCGTCGCGCAGGGTCACGGTCACCAGCTCAGGCTACCGTCCGGTTCGCGGGCCGCCGAGGGCCGGGGAGGATCAGGCAGAGGCGTTCGGCCACACCGATGCGGGCCACGCGTCGACGAGGGCGCTGATCGCGAGCTCCCCGAAGGCAGCCGGATCGGCGATGAGCCAGGCGTGGGGGCCTTCCATCACCACACCCTCCACTCCCGCTGCGTGACGCAGCTCGTCGAATGCCGACCGGGGAACCAGGCCGTCGCGGTCGGACCAGGCGACCGACACCGGGATCCCGAGCGCCGCGATGGTCCGGACCTCCTGGACCAGGTCGGCGCGGCGGATGAACTCTCCGGTGCGGAGCATCCCGAGCGGATTGCGCACCAGGTTGGGGACGAAGTCCTCGAGCAGGGTGGGGAGGAGACGGAGCAGCCGAGGCGAGGCCAGGATGTCGCCGCCGAAGTGGCGGGTCCAGTCCCAGAACGGGCGCTGCATCATCGTCCGGACCTCGTTGGGGAACAGGGCCCAGGTCGGACTGCCGATCGGGTTGGCAAGAAGCAGCGAGGAGACCCGATCCGGCCGGTGGTGCACGAAGGCGGTCGCCACCCCACCGCCGAAGGAGTGGCCGGCCACCAACGCGACCCGGTCCACATCCACCCCGTCGAGGAACCGCCCCCCCCAGGCCCCGTACCCGTCGAAGGTCCGCTGCTCCGCCTCGAGCTCACGGGTGCCGCCGAACCCGGGCAGGGCGGGGGCGTAGACCCGGCAGCCCGCTGCGGCCATCGCCTCGATCGGCCGGAGATAGGCGTTGGGCCGCAGGCCCCAGCCGTGCAGGAAGAGTGCGGGCGGGCCAGATCCGACGACCACGTAGCGGACCCGGTGGCCGTCGACGGCGACCCACCGCCACGAGGGGGAGGTCGACTGCGGACCAGGGGTGCCCGTCCCGTTCGGCAGTGGGCCGTCCGGGGACGATGCATGTACCGACATGGCCGATCACTCTAGGCCCGCCCCGGCGCTACGGGCCGCATCCTGCAGTGCCCGATCGCAACGCCCCAGGCGGACCAGTTACGCTTCGGGCCGGGAGAACTCCACGGATCGAGGACTGCGGAACGATGGCCGACACCACGAAGAAGCCCGGCACCGGCGGCAACACGCCCAAGGGCGGCAACACGCCCAAGGGCGGCACACGCCCAAGCCGGCAGCCAACGGCCAGAGCGCCAAGGACAGGAGCAGAGCGCAGAGCCGACCGGTCACCGCAAAAGCTCCGTCGGGCAAGGGCGGGAACACCCCGCGGCCGGGGGGCAAGGCCGGACCCGCGACAGCGGCAGCCCCGAGGGCCAACCGGACCGCCCTCTTGACCTGGGGAGCAGTCGGCCTGGTCGTCGTGATCGTCGCCGTCCTGATCATCGTCAAGGTTGCCGGCGGCAACAGCACGCCCAATCTCTCCTACACCCCGGTGCAGCCGGCTCCGGCATCGGTCGTCCAGGACGTCACCACCATCCCGCTGTCGGTCTACAACACGGTGGGAGTGACCTCGTCGTCGGTCGCGGTCTCCCCGCCGACCATCCTCCACAACCAGCCGCCCCTCACCCTCGACGGCAAGAGCCCGGCGATGCTCTACTACGGCGCCGAATACTGCCCCTACTGCGCGGCGGAACGATGGGCGATGACGGCCGCGCTCTCGAGGTTCGGGACCTGGTCCGGCCTCAAGATCACCGCGTCCTCGCACACCGACGTCGATCCCATGACCCACACCTTCAGCTACTACGGGGCAACCCTGACCAGTCCCTACATCACCTTCAAGGGGGTCGAGCAGTACACGAACGTGCCCACGGCCTCGGGGACCTACACCAACCTCCAGAACCCGACCCACGCCGAGGCGGTCGTCCTCCAGAAGTACAGCTCGTCGCAGTACCTGCCCAACGCCAGCACGACCGGGGGGATCTCGTTCCCGTTCGTGGACATCAATAACCTGGCCCTGTTCTCAGGTGCAAGCTACGACCCGGGCGTCCTCGCCGGGCTCACGTGGACCGACATCTCCGGCGGCCTCTCCAACCCGAACAACCCGGCGACGCAGGCGATCGTGGCCACCGCCAACTACATGAGCGCAGCCATCTGCGCGAGCACCAAGGGCCAGCCCGGGGATGTGTGCACGAGTTCGGGCGTCAAGGCCGCGGCCAAGGCGCTCGGCATCAGCGCCAGCTGAGTCGCCGCCCGCCCACGACACCTGCCGACCACCGTGCCCACCCTGCGCTGGCAACCGCTGACCACTCTGCTCCTGAGCACGCTCGGGCTCGGGATCGCCACCTATCTCACGATCACCCACTTCAACAAGGCCGCCCTGGTCTGCAACACCGGGGGCGCCATCAATTGCGAGAAGGTCACCACCAGCCCGCAGTCGGTGATCTTCGGCATCCCGGTCGCCATGCTCGGGCTGGCCTTCTTCGTGCCCATGCTGCTCCTCTGCCTGCCTGCAGCCTGGCGTTCCGCCGACCGACGCATCCATCTGGCCCGGCTGGCACTCTCGATCACCGGAGTCGGGATGATCGTGTACCTGATCATCGCCGAGCTCTTCCTGATCAAGGCCATCTGCCTCTGGTGCTCCGGCGTCCACCTGACCACCTTCATCCTCTTCGTGATCATCGTGACCTCGGCCCCGATCGTCCTCGCCCCCGGCTACGGCGGGAACGACCAGGTGTTCGAGGATGACGAGCTCCTGGCCCCCGACCCGGCGTAGTCGCATCCGAACCGCGGGCGACGGATGACCGGGGCGGGTACTCCCTCGGCAAGCGGGGACGCGGCGGGCGAGGACAGCCTGGACGCGCCCCCGAACGGAGCGTTCGGTCCGACCAGGACCGCCCGGTTCGCCTGGGGCGCGGTCGTCGTGCTGCTGCTCGGGTTCGTGGCGCTCGTGACCTACGCCCTCACCCGCTCCACGACGCCGGCGAGCGTGGCACGGCCGTCGGTGACCTCGGCCGACGTCGTTGCGACCCTGGCCGGAGTGACCCCCTCGACCTTCGACTCGGTCGGCGTCACCGTGCCGGGGACCACCCTGACCGCTCCCGTCGTCCTCAACGGGCAGACGCCACTCTCCCGGGGCGGGCGACCGGAGGTGCTCTTCGTGGGCTCGGAGTACTGCCCGTTCTGCGCCGCCGAGCGGTGGCCGCTCATCGTGGCCCTGGACCGGTTCGGCAGGTTCGGGACCCTCCACAACTCCCAGTCGGCGCCCCTCTCCGTCTTCTCGGGCATCCAGTCGTTCAGCTTCGTGGGCACCACCTACTCGAGCAGGTACGTGACCCTGACCGGGGTCGAGCTCTACTCCGACCAGACCGGCCCCGACGGGACCTTCACCCGGATCAGCCGCCTCGACCCGGGCGAGGCCGCACTCGTGGCGCGGTACGCGCCGCTGACCGCCGGCGCGGGCGCGCCCGGCACCTGGCCCTTCGTGGACATCGACAACCGGATGGTGACCGCCACGTCTGGCTTCAGCCCCGCGCTCCTGGTCAGCCAGTCGCAGGCCCAGATCGCAGGCGAGGCGGCCCAGCCCCTCGCCGCCACCCCGCAGTCGACGACCCCTGCGCCACCCACCGGTCAGGCGATCATCGCCGCGGCAAACCAGCTCAGCGCGGGCATCTGCCTCGCCACCGGCGGGCAGCCCGTCGCGGTCTGCAATTCAAAGGCGGTGCGCAGCGCCGACCAGGCACTGGGCCTCGGCTGACCGGGCGGGCCAGCCGGACAGGTCAGCCGACCCGTCGCTCGACCAGCTGCTTACGCTCCATCTCGTTGAGGCCGCCCCAGATGCCGTGGGGCTCGTGGATGCGGATGGCGTAGTCGAGACATTCGGTGCGGACCACACAGGTTCGGCAGATGGCCTTGGCCCGGTCCTCGCGCTGCAGCTTCTCTTCCTTGCGCTCGGCGTGGGCAGGCGGGAAGAAGATCTCCGCCTGTGGCCCACGGCACGAGGCCTTGAGCTGCCAACTGTCTGCCGCCTGCTCCACGAACCGACTCCCCCTTCGGACCTACCTCCAGAAAAGGGAACGTACTCGCCAGGCATGGGAGGACACAAGAGGTCCGAGCCTGATTCGCGGCAAAATCTGGCCGGTTCGCGCCGAGCGTGGTGGGCCGAGCGCACCACGCCGGGGCCGGGCGCCACCGGAGACCGTCGGCGGTGCCGGCAGGGCCGGACACTACGCTCGGTGGGTCATGGACGTCCGCCGCTTCTGCAGCCAGAGCCGGGTCCTGATCGTGGCGGGCAAGGGTGGGGTCGGCAAGACCACCATCGTCGCCGCTCTGGCCCATCTGGCCGCGGGATCGGGGATGTCGGTCCTGGTCGTGGAGCTCGAAGGGCGTAGTGGGGTCTCCGCCGCCTTCGGCAGCGACGAGGACCTCGACTACGCCGGTCAGGTCCTCCACGCCGCCGGGGCGGTCCTCGGCGAGGAGGGCGAAGACGACGCCGGGGTCGCCATCCCCCGGGGCACCGTCCGGGCCCGCACAATCACCCCGGACGACGCCCTCCTCGAGTACCTCGCCGACCACGGATTGCGGCGGGTCTCCAAGCGCCTCCTCTCCTCGGGGATCGTCGACATCGTGGCCGGGGCCATTCCCGGGATCCGGGACATCCTCGTACTCGGCAAGATCAAGCAGATCGAGCGCAGTGGGACGGCCGACCTCGTCCTGGTGGATGCGCCGGCCACCGGTCACACGATGACCTTCCTGTCCTCGGCCGGGGGGCTCCTCGACGCCGCACGTGGCGGACCCATCCGGGCCCAGGCCGCCGACGTGGTGGCCCTGCTCTCCGACCCGGCCAGATGCCAGGTCGCCCTGGTCACGCTGCCCGAGGAGATGCCGGTCAACGAGGTCATCGAAGCCGCCTACGCCCTCGAGGACAAGGTCGGGATCGCGCTCGGCCCGATCATCGTCAACGCCTGCTACCCACCGCTGGCCGGGCTGGGAGTGCCGGCCTCCACCGCCGCCGAGCAGGCCGGGGTCGGACTCGACCACTCGCTGGTCGAGCGCGCTCGAGGCGGCCCGGGAGTTCCGCTCGCGCCGCCAGCAGCTCCAGGAGGAGCAGATCGGACGTCTGGCCGCCGAGCTGCCCCTGCCCCAGATCCGCGTCCCCTTCCTCTTCGCCGATGGCATCGGCCCGGTCGAGCTCGACGAGTTGAGCCGATCCCTCGGGGCCGGCATCGAGGCCCTCCCCGACCCCGCAGACGTGTCGGTATGAGGTCCGGGCCTGCGGAGTCCGACCGGTCGGGCAACGGAACCCGGCCCGCCACGATGGACGAGCTCGCCCGTGACCGGTCGATCCTGATCTGCTGCGGCTCGGGAGGTGTGGGCAAGACGACCACGTCCGCCGCGCTCGCCCTCCAGGCCGCCCGGCTCGGCCGCAACGCGTGCGTCGTCACCATCGACCCGGCCCGGCGTTTGGCCAACGCACTCGGGGTGGACGAGCTCTCCAACCGGCCGACCCGGATCAGGGGCGACTGGCCGGGTGAACTGCACGCCCTCATGCTCGACCCGAAAGGGACTTTCGACGACCTCATTTCGCGCTACTCCGACTCCGACGAGCAGGCCGAGGACATCCGGGTCAACCGCATCTACCGCAACCTGACCGGGACCCTGTCGGGCACCCAGGAGTACATGGCCATGGAGAAGCTCCACGAGCTGGTCGAGGAAGGCGGGTTCGACGTGGTGGTGGTCGACACCCCCCCGTCGCGCAACGCCCTCGACTTCCTCGACGCGCCCCGGCGGCTGACCCACTTCCTCGAGAACCGGATCTTCCAGGCCCTCATGAAGCCGACCCGGGCCGGGCTCCGGGTCGTGGGGGTGGCCGCCCAGGCACTGCTCCGGACCATCTCCAAGGTGGCCGGAGCGGACATCGTGAGCGATGCCGTGGCGTTCTTCCAGGCCTTCGAGGGGATGGAGGAGGGCTTCCGGGACCGGGCGGCGCGGGTGCGGGAGCTCCTCGTCCAACCCGGCACCGCCTTCGTGCTGGTGGCCTCGCCGAGACCCGACTCGGTCGACGAGGCGTTGCACTTCGCCGACAAGCTGGCCGAGTCGCACATGTCCACGAGTGCGCTGGTGCTCAATCGGGTCCAGCCGAGGTTCGCGACCGATGCCCAGCTGGACGCCCTCACCGCCATCGAGACCGCCGGCGATCGCGATGGCGACGGCGTCCTCGGCGACCTCGTCGAGAACCTGCGCGGCTACACCCTCGCCTCCGACCGCGAGGAGCAGGCCTACGCGGACCTCGTGGCCAGGATCGACCCGGCCCCCGTCTACCGGGTACCGCTCCTCAACACGGACGTGCACGACCTCAGCGGTCTCGAGACCGTCGCCGACTTGCTCTTCGGCGCGTCAGGGCCCTGAGTGGGCGGGCCTTCGGGGGAGGCCCCGGCGGGCGCTAACCTCTCGGATGTGGCGACCATCATCGTGGCGAGCGACGCCCCATCGGTGCGGGCCGAGGTCGCCGCGACGGCCGGGTCGCCCGACATCACCATCGTCGAGGGCGCGTTCGGGACCCGAGGTCATGGCGCTCGTGGCAGACGAGGAGCCCGACCTGGTCGTCGTCGACCTCCAGATGGGCAACATGGGAGGCATGGCCACCTGCCTCGAGCTCCGCCTCGAGGCTTCCTACGACAAGATCGGACACATCCCTGTTCTGATGCTGCTCGACCGGCGCCCGGACGTGTTCCTGGCCCGCCGCTCGGGGGCCGAGGGCTGGCTGGTCAAACCGCTCGACCCGATCCGGCTGCGGCGGGCGGTGGCCGCGCTGCTCGACGGGGGCACCTACTACGACGAGTCCTACCAACCCCTGTCCATCGTGTCCGCACCGCTCGTCGCCGGCGCCTGAACACCCAGCCCTGAGCTGACCGGTCGCCGCCGTGTCCGTGTTCCGTCACCGTTCCGATCAGACCACCAAGGGGCGGAGCCGTACCGGCCACGGAGCGTCCGTCCGTTCCGCCGACCGCGGGGCGGACGCGCAGGAGCAGTTCATCATCGATGCCCTGGACGACGTGCGGGACACCGCGGTGCGCGAGGTGATGACCCCACGGGTCGACGTCGTCGCGCTCTCGATCCCGTTGACGGTGGACGCGGTGTCCAAGGCGGTGCGCGAGTCGGGTCACAGCTGTTTCCCTGTGTACGGGGAGGACCTCGACGACCTGATCGGCGTGCTGTTCGTCAACGACCTGTTCCGAGCAGGATGGAAGGTGGGTGCCGAGGACGACGAAGGCAGGTCCCCGAGCCCGATCGACATCTCGAGGCGACTCCGCCAGCCGTTCCTGGTGCCGGAGTCGCGACTGGTGCTGGATGTTCTGGCAGAGATGCGGCGGCAACGGCGGGCCTTTGCGGTGGTGGTCGACGAGCACGGCGGCGTCGAGGGCGTCATCACGGTCAAGGACCTGCTCGGTGCGCTGGTCGGGGACCTACCCGACGAATTCGACCCCGACGACGAGCCCGACGCGGTACGGGTGGACGGTACGCGGTGGCTCGTGGACGGCAAGATGAGCCTCGACGACCTGCACGACGATCTCGGGATCGACCTGCCGGAAGGAGAGTACGTGACCCTGGGCGGCTACCTGTTCGACGCCTTCGGGCACATTCCCGAGGAAGGGGAAGCGGTCGAGGTCGGAGGGTGGCAGCTGAAGGTCTCGGAGATGGACAAGCGCCGGATCGCCAAGGTGGTGGCAAAGCGCACCGCACCTCCTCCTGCCCGCGATGGCGGGACCGACACCGGAGAGCGGGGGAACGACCGCACCACGGTCGGGTAGCATCTCCACCGTCCTGGGGCCGGCGGCAAACCGGTACCTACGACGGGCTGTGGCGCAGCTTGGTTAGCGCGCTGCGTTCGGGACGCAGAGGTCCCCGGTTCAAATCCGGGCAGCCCGACTCGAGAAGTGCAGGTGGCTGGGGGTTCCGTCCCAGGGGAACCAACGGCCCGAAGAATTCCGTGCGACTCGGCGGTCGCGGTAAGGCGCTTCTGATGACCCGGGAAGACTCGGGTGGTCGCCCGCCGGAAGGCTAAACGGGGTTGAGCAGCTTCTCCCTGGTCTCGTTCGCAAAGCAGGACTCAGGCGCCAGTTCCGGCCCGCAGGTCATGGCAGCGATAAGCATGAAGAGATCCGGGTCTTGCGTCATCAGGTTCGAGCGACGCCGCCGTTCGGACACTCCGTCCAGCCCGAGCGGGATGTGGGCGTCGGTGAAGACCTGCACGGCGAAACGCAGCCGCCGCATCCGCTCTGCCCGCTCCTCCACGTACGGCGCGAAGGCCTCCTTCGACCAGTCTTCACCACCGAGGAGGACGTCGCGAATCATGCGTGCGTCGCGAAGGGCGACCGACAAGCCCTCTCCAATGGTGGGGTCGCTGAAGCCGGCGGCGTCACCGGCGAACACGACGCCATCGGCGACGACGGCATCGGACCAGGAATCGAACATGGGATAGGCAGCGCACGGTCCGGCCGGCTTGGCATCGACGAAACGCTCGCAGTCAGGGATCGTGTCCACGCGGAACGCCTCCAGAAATGTCTTCGCCTTGTCAGCGCCTGCCAAGCGGGTCTTGTCTTCGATCGAGTACCCGATGTAGAGCCGCGCCCTGTCCTCACCTTGTGGGAATGCGTAGAGGATCGTGTCGCCGGACGTGCCGATGACCGAGTCGGTGCTCGGCCAGTCGCGGATACCGTCGACGAGCATGCCCGCGAGGAAGATGCGGGGGTCAGTCTTCTGCGAGCTCGATGCCGAGCTGGCGCCGTGTCGAGGATTCGCGTCCATCGGCGGCGACGACGAGCCGAGGTCGGACCTCGTGCTCGCTGCCGCCGTGCACGTACCGGACCTCGGGACTCTCGCCAGGCGTCACCTTGACCTGCTCGACGCCGCGGAGTGCCTGCGCGCCCGCCCGCACGGCGGCGTCGAAGAGGGCTTGGCAGGCCACGGGGTGTCCGATGCCCAGGGCACCTGGGACACCGGGCACGAGGTCTGCGAGAGGCAGGGCGCCGGCCTCAGCCTCTGCCGCTGAGTAGGCCTCGTCGTAGCCGACGAAACGTGAGATGACGTTGCCCCCGGACTCGATGAGGTCGCCGTACAGTCCGAGCTTTATGGCTTCAGCGACCCCCCAGGGGTGCATGTACTCGCCCCGCACGTGGTCGACGAACTGCTCTGTCCGCTCGAGGACGAGGACCGGGACCCCGGCGTTCGCCAGCGCGGCTGCAAGCGCACTACCGGCGATGCCGGATCCGATGATCGTGACGACCGGCTGTTCCGTCGTCACGATGGGTCCAGGGTCGGGAAGGGTCCGAAGAAGCCGACTATCTGCTGAAGCCGGCCATCGCCTGCCAGGTGTCCGTAGTCCATGCCTTCGAGTACCGCCGAACCGTCGGGGCCGTGCATGACCCATCCGAAACGCAGGTGACCGTCGTGCTCGTCGGCAGCCGTGACCACGTCGATCGTGTGCCCGGGCATGGCAACCTGCAAGGCACCGATGTGCGCGATGAGCGCCTCTCTGCCTTCGACGTTGGCCGTGGGGTCGCAGTATGTGCCATGGTCGGCCCAGGCCGACTCCAGCAACTGGCGCCGGGCGGCCTCGTCAGGCTCGTTCCAGGCCGAGCCGTAGGCGGTCACAACAGCTCCGACATCCATGGTTTCCCTCCCCTGCTGGCGAAGAGCGCCAGCGTAGTGGCGAAATGGGCGGCGAACTCAAGCCGATTTGGCGCTACGGCGTGGCCGTGGAATTTCGCCCGATCCACGTTCGGGGCGCAGAGGTCTCCGGTTCAAATCCGGGGCCGCCCGACTCGAGAACTACCGATCAGCGGCTGAGCCCACGCGTGTGCCCGCCGGGTCCCAGTCGCCTTGTTGGGCCACCTTGTTAGGTTGAGCCGATGTTCCTCATGCGCTTCACCATGACCGCTGCGGGCACCGACCCGGGACAGCGGGCTGCCGGCTACGCAGCGGCACTCGAGATGGCGGCGTGGTCCGAGGGACGCGGGGCCCTGACCGTCGCAGTGAGCCAGCACCACGACGTCGACAACGGGTACCTTCCGTCGCCGCTGCCCGTTGCGGCCGCGCTGGCTGCCCGGACGACCAGCCTGCCCATCACCGTCGCCGCGCTGCTCCTCGCGTTCTACGAACCGGTCAAGCTCGCCGAGGACGTGGCCGTGATCGACCTCATCAGCCGTGGTCGGGTCTCCTACGTCATCGGGATCGGCTACCGGCAGGAGGAGTTCGACCTCTTCGACATCGACCGCCGGCAGCGTGCCCGCCTTGTCGAGGAACGGATCGGCGTCGTCCGGGCGCTGCTCGCCGGCGAAGAGGTGCACCGGGGAGGCCGGATGGCTCACATCACCCCACCGCCGTTCACTCCCGGCGGGCCCACCCTCGCCTACGGCGGGGGCACCGCAGCCGCCGCCCGGCGCGCGGCCAGGCTCGGACTGATCTTCCTCGCGGAGACCCACGACGAGACACTCGAGTCCGAGTACCTGGATGAGGCCACCCGCGTGGGAGTTGCCCCGGTCGGCTGCATCTTTCCCGCTGCGGGCGTTCCCCTGACCGTCTTCGTCTCCGACGATCCAGAACGCGCATGGAACGAGATCGGGGAGTACCTGCTCCGCGATGCCGTGACCTACGGCAAATGGAACGTCGATCGGCCTGCCACCGCCTCGATCTCGTTCGCGACGACCGTCGAGGAGCTCCGAACCGAACGAGGCGCCTACCAGATCCTGACCCCCGAAGAGGCTCGAGCCCAGATCGCCGGTGGCTCGCCCCTCGGGCTCCAGCCGTTGGTCGGCGGCCTGCCCCCTGACACCGCCTGGCGGTACCTCGAGCAGGCAGTCACCGCGGCGAGCCCGGCCTCGTAGATCGGCGGGACCGCCCGAGCGCCGACTCCCGCCGGGGTGCTCCGGCTCGTCTTCCGCTCCGCCCGTTCAGCCGATCGGCATCGCCTCGTAGACCTCGATCGAGCCACCGCTCGAGAGGACCGGACATCCCTTCGCCTTGTTGGCCGCGGCCGAGAGACTGTCGGCGTCGATGATCGAGTACCCGGTCAGCTCGCTGGTGCCGCCCTCGCTGACCGACCCGTCGGAAGCAACTGTCGAGCCGGGCCCGAACGGGTTGCCCGCGTCGAGCACCGCCGCACCGAGCGATCCGAACCAGCCCATCCATGCATCCATCGCCTTCTGCTGTTCATCGGGCGAGGCGCCCATCGCTCCGCCCCTGTAGGCGAGTACGTACTTGCTCATTGCTCTCTCCTTGGTTGATGTATCCGATTGCACTGCACGACGTTCAGCCGGCCCTTCCGGTGAATGCCGCGAGCCGCTCCATGGCGCCGACATCCGGACCGACCTCGACCTCGGCGCTGAAGCGGTCTCCGTCCCGCATGGGCGGTGCGATGAGCTCACGGGCGAGACCGAGGACGTAGTCACTCAGTGCGTCGCTCGGCGCCAGTGTCTTCGACGTGGCGACGGAGAAGTCCCAGGCATGGACCAGGAGCTCGATCGGGAGGATGCTCGCCGCGCGAGGTGCGGGCATCGGCCTCGATCCGAAGAGGACCTCTCCCTCGATCCCGCGGTGGCGCCAGGCCTCGAGGGTCTGCTGGGCGGCGTCCGCCACCCGGGACTCCATGGAGCCCGCCGATGGGACCGAGACGTCCGCGCCGGCCATCGAACCCAGGTGGGAGATCGACCCGAGCAGGTGGTCGACGAGATCCGCGACGGTGAACTTGGTGCAGGGCGTGGATGAGCCGGCGTCCGACTCGCTCATCTCGCGGAGCACCAGCTGGCAGAGGGCGAGCGCTGCCTCCGCCGCCGACAGCTCGTCCATCGGATCCGGCGAGGCCGCCCAGTCGTCAGCTCCGGCATCTCCGGTGCGGCCGGCGATCGAAAGACGTTCGAGGAAGTGATCCCATCCCTCGCCGTGGCCGGCGGCTTGGGCATCGGTGAGCCCCTCATGGACCAGGCGGACGAGGGTCCCCCCGTCGGCGGGTTCGAGGGTGATGGTGATTGTCGATGCCCCCGGGGGGAGGTCCGCGGCATCCTCCCAGCCCCAGCTCAGGACCAGGCGCCGTCCGGGCTCGACTTCCACGACCGTGCCGGCGGCGGTATGCCCGGGGACCACCGTCCACCGGTAGTCACCCCCCGCACGCAGGTCGATGCGCGCGCTCACGGTCTGCCACCGCCGGAGCCGGTCGGGCTCCGTGAGCAGTGCGAAGGTCTCATCGGCTCCGAGCGGCACGAGGACCGACTTCTCTACCGGCATCGCGGTGCCTCCTCGTCCAGGGGGGCGGGCGGTTGCCAGGTCCGCGAGTTCCCGGGTCCAGAACTGGTCGAGCGAGGCGCGGAGCTCAGCCATGCCCCCCGGATGCAGCCGGTAGTACCGGAACCGCCCAACCTTCCGCGCCTCGATGAGACCGGCGCCGGCCAGGACCCCGAGATGCTGGGAGACGGCCGACCGGGTGCTGTCGAAGTGCGCGGCGAGGTCGTTGACCGTCTGCTCGCCGTCCCCGAGGAGTTCGAGCAGGCGACGGCGGTTCGGCTCGGCGATGACGGCCACGAGGTCACGCACGGCAATATACGTTAGCAATGACTAACGCGTCAATCGGAAACGACCGCCCGTGGGCCACCGGGTGCACGTCGGCGGATCGTGTCTCGAGGGGAGCGTCGGGGCCGTGCCACGGGCGCGCTGCCGCCACTCCGGTCAGCGGACGATCGTCCCGTACATGTCGTCGAGCGGGTAGCTGAGCAGCTCGAGCCGCTCGCCGTCCGGACCGGGGAAGTAGGCCGAGGTGCCGTCGACGATGTGGGTCGCGATGCCGGCCGCCTCGACTTTGCCCACCAGCCGCTCGAACTGCTCGGGCGTGACCGAGATCGCGATGTGGTGCAGTCCCCCGAGGACTTCGCGGTACGCACCGAGGTCGAGGCCCGGGAAGTCGAAGTAGGCCAGGTAGTTGCCGTTGCCGACGTCGAAGAAGAAGTGGGTGGACCCGCGGTAGTCCCGGTTCTCGAACAGCTCGGCGAGCGGGAATTCGAGGAGATCCTGGTAGAAGGCGATGGTCCGCTCGACGTCGCTCGAGAGCAGGGCGAAGTGGTGGAGGCCCCGAGCGCTCGAGGCAGACACGCTCGCCCGGCGGGCGCAGGTGGGCCGCCTTGAGGGCCGCCCACTCGTCGCCGCGGTCGATGTCGCTTCCGTGCTCGGCCATCGCCGGTGACCCGATGAGTCGGTTACTCGTAGACCAGGACGCCCCTGATGTTCCGTCCCTCGAGCATGTCGACATATCCCTGGTTGACGTCCTGGAGCGGGTAGGTACGGGTCACCATGGTGTCGAGGTCGAGTTGTCCCTGGTCATAGAGGCGCAGCAGGTGCGGGATGTCATAGCGGATGTTGGCCGAGCCGAAGATCGTCCCGACGATCTGCTTCTCCAGCAGGGTCAGCCAGGTCAGCGACAGGGTCACGTCGAGCTCGGCCATCGGGTGGATGTTGGTCACCACCACCCGCCCGCGCTTGGCGGTCAGCTGCATGATGCTCTCCATCAACCGGCCGTCACCGACACCCATGGTGCAGATGACCTTGTCAGCGTTGGTGCCCCAGGTCACCTCGTTGATGAGCGGTGTCGCCTCCTCGATGCTCGCGGCCGTGTGGGTGGCCCCGAACTTGGTGGCCATCTCGCGCTTGAAGGGAACCGGGTCGATGGCGAAGATGCGCTCGGCGCCGGCCAGGCGTGCCCCCTGGATCGCAGAGGCGCCGATTCCCCCGATGCCGATCACCACCACGTCGTCACCGGGCCGGACTTCGGCCGCGTAGACCGCCGAGCCCCATCCGGTGGTGACCCCACATCCGATGAGGCAGGCCTTGTCCAGCGGGTAGTGATCGAGGATCTTCACGCACGACGCCTGGTTGACCACCGTGTGGCGGGCGAAGGTGCCCAGGCACACCATGGTGTGCAGGTCCTCCCCGGCGGACGAGTGGTGGCGGTAGGTGCCGTCGGCCTGGGTCCCCATCATCAGTTCCGCCCCGACGTCGCAGAGGCTCGAATGGCCCCTCGCGCACGAGGGGCACTTGCCACAGGCCGGCACGAACCCGAAGACCACATGGTCGCCCGGCTCGAGACCGGCAACCTCGGGTCCGACCTCCTCGACCACCCCGGCCCCCTCGTGGCCGCCGATGATCGGGTAGAGGCCACCGAGGTCGCCCGTGCGGAGGTGCTCGTCGCTGTGGCACATCCCGGACGCCGCGATCCTGACCAGCACCTCGCCGGTCTTCGGCGGATCGAGATTGATCGTCTCGACCTTCCAATCGCCGTGCATCTCCCTGAGGATTGCTGCCTCGGTCTTCATCTTGATCCCTCCTGGTCCGAGCGCCACGGTCGCATCCGGCCGTCCCCACTCGGGAGGCCGGTGCTGCCGCGCTACCTTACGCGCTGGGGACACCGGACGCGAGGGGCAGGCCGGGCCAGGGGCACCGGCCGAGCCATGCTCAGCGCGAGTCCTTGTCCCGTTCTCGGGACCGCTTGAGCGACCGCACGAGCGCCGCCTCGATGAGCGTGTCGTTGTCCTTCGAGATGAACTGGTGGACCCGCCGCTCGAGGAGCGCCCGCATCACCGGGTTGAACGCCGCGTACGTCTCGCGGAAGTGCACCCTGGTCCGCCCGTCCCCGAGGTCCTCCAAGCTCGTCCATCCCGACGCCTTGGACCACAGGGGCTTGCCGATGGCGTCGTAGCGCCACGAGATGGGCCGTTCGGACTCTGTGATCCACTCCCAGGACTGGGCCCTCCCCCGCGAGAGCAGGTACTTCGGGACCGGGAACCGGCAGTGGCGGACCAGGCCGTTGCCGGCCTCGTCCCCCTGGTGGAGGATCGTGATGGTGACCGCGTCGGTGTTCACACCGGCCCGCATCCCCTTCCAGTAGACGTCCCAGACCTCCCCGGGTGTGCCGTCGACGACGAAATCGAACCGATGATCTTGCACGGCGTTTCCTCTCCTGCTGGTGGCTGTCGGATCCTGTTGCGTACGGTGCCCGTGTCAGGCGGTGGCCGGTCCCGGGGACGCCGCCGCCGGCACGCCGGACGGAGCCGGGACGAGCCGCGACTTGACGACCTTGCCGCTCGCGTTCCTGGGCAGCGCTGGGAGGAAGGTCACCGAACGTGGGACGGTGTAGTCGGCGAGACGCCCCCTCGAGAACTCGAGGAGATCCTCCGCCGACAGGCGCTGGTCGAACTCGAGCACCACGAACGCAGCCACATCCTCGCCGAGTACGTCGTGGGGCACCCCGACGATCGCCGCCTCGACCACCGCGGGATGGGACTGGAGGACCGCCGCGACGTCGTCGGCGTAGACGTTCATCCCGCCCCGGATGATGACCTCCTTCTTCCGGCCGACGATGAACAGGTACCCCTCCGGGTCGAGGTAGCCGAGATCGCCGGTGTGCAACCACCCCCCCTCCCACATGCGCGCCGTGGCCTCGGGGTCCTTGTAGTACTCGCGGTGCCCCTTCGGGTTACGGGTGAGCACCTCGCCGATGCTGCCGACCGGGCACGGAACGCCCTGTTCGTCCACGATGCGGACCTCCACCGGGGGGGTCGGACGCCCCACCGCCCCGGGCCGGGTGCGGGCACCCTCCGGGTCCATGGTGAACGTGGCGTGTCCTCCCTCGGTCATGCCGTAGCTGTTGAGGACCGCCGCCTGCGGCAACCGCTGCTGCAGACGAACCAGCGTGTCCGGAGCCAGGGGTGCACTCCCGAGGATGAGCCTGCGGAGACCGGACAGATCGGCGGACTCGAACGCCGGATGGTGGATGAGCAACTGCGCCATCGCCGGCACCACGAACGCGATCACCGGACGCTCCCGCTCGACGATGTCGAGCCAGCGGCCGGCGTCGAACGAGGGAAGGAAGAGCACGGTCATCCCGGCCTTCATCGGGTTGTAGATGAACCCGAGGCCGGCGAAGGTGAAGACCGGCGATGCGGTGAGCCACCCGGTTCCCTGCCACTCCGGACGGCCGTTGGGCAGCATGGCGATCTGCCCGTGCCTGACGGTGACTCCCTTCGGTCTCCCCGTCGTTCCCGAGGTGTACATCACGTCGGCGAGGTCGTCGTCGTCGAGCGGCACCTGGACGGCACTGGAGTCCGCGCTCTTGACCTCCTCGAAATCCGTCGATCCGTCGAGGGCCGACGGCGAAACGGTGACCACCAGAAGGTCCGGACGGGACTCGAGGAGCGGCGCGACGGCTTCCCCGTAGGCACCACTGCAGACGACGGCACGCACCTCCGCATGCTCGAAGATGACCTGCACCTCGGACGCCGAGAGCCGGTTGTTGGTCGGCACCGCGACCGCGCCCAGCTTGTGCACGGCGCTGTAGCTCACGATCCAGTCGAGGATCTGGGAGGGCTCGAGGTAGATCGCGACCAGGTCACCCTTTCCGACTCCCCGGTCCCGCAGCCCCCGGGCCAGCCGGTTCGACTCGCGTTCCCATGCTGCGAAGGTGACCGACGACCCGTTCCCGAGATTGCGGTACGCCGTCTCGTCCGGATGGGCCGAGGCCATCAGACGGAGCTGATCGGTCAGGCGGTCAGCCATCTGCAGACCGTTGGAAGAGCCGCTCGGCGGCCCCACCGAGGAATGCCTCCATTGCATCTTTCTCCAACGGGAGGGCGCGTGCCGCGGTCGAGCGCGCGCTCCAACGGGAGGAAGGGGTGGTCGGAGGCGAACAGCACCCTGCCCAGCCCCCGGCGCGAGCCCATGAAGGTCACCAGCGCCGGGTGCATGTACTTCGCCAGATAGGCGGAGTTCGAGAGATAGAGGTTGGGCCACTTGAGAAGGTACTCGATGAGCAGCTCCTCATAGGGGTGTCCCATGTGGGCGCCGATGACCACCAGGTCGGGGAAGTCGATGAGCACGTCCTCGAGGAGCACCGGGTCCTGGCAGCGGGAGCGCACCCTCGGGCCGGGGATGCCGATGTTGATCGACACCGGGACCCCGAGCTCTTCGCAGGTGGCGTAGAGCGGGTAGTAGAGCGCGTGGTTGAGGGGGTACTGGTGCAGGAGTGGTGACACCCGCACGAGATCGAGCGTGCCGTCGCCGACCCGGGACCGCACCGCTGCGCTCTGCGCACGCGGCCGCTCGGGGTCGTCCGAGGTCGCTGCGAGCAGGAGGCGGTCCCGGTGTTCGGCGACGAAGGCGAGGGTCTCCGGGTCGACCGATTTGAGCGTGCTCGTGAGCACCGCCCGGTCGACGCCGAGCCGGTCCATCTCGTCGATCAGGTCGAGATTGGTCATCCCTCCCTGGATTCCGCTCCCGAAGAACCCCTCGATCCCCCCGAAGCCCTTCTGGGCGAGGAAGCGTTCGGCTGCCTTGCTGGAGATCGAGTTGACCCACAGGTCGAGGACCATCTGCGTGGCAGAGCTCAGGATGCGGCGGCCGTCGTGGACGACAGCGGCACCGGTCGGGCCAGGCTCCAGCTGAAGGTCTCCGGGAACTCGTCGAGTGCGACGGTCGTCGACAGCTCCTCGACCGTCGGACCGACCCGGTCGGCCACCGCCTGCAGCTGCGCGCCGTCGAACCCGAACACCCGGATGGCGTTGAGCCCGAGGATCCGGCGGATGTCCTCTTCGGGCATCCCCCCGAACACCCAGCGCAGGATGGGGCGGTGGACCGGTGCGGCCCCCTCGAGATGGGGGTAGTCGGCGCCCCACATGAGCCGGTCGATGCCGATCTCGTGCCGCATCTCGGCCTCTGATCGCTTCATGAGCGATCCGCCGATGAACACGTGCCGGTCGAAGTACTCCGCAGGACGCATCTTGAGATAGGAGCGCACCGGCGCGCTGCCATGGGTGTCGAAGAACGCCTCCATGTCCCGGATCAGTGACGGCAGCCACTGGGCGCCGTTCTCGGTGACGACCACCTTGAGCCTCGGATGGCGGTCGAACACCCCGCCGAAGAGCAGGAACCAGAGCGGACGCCTGGTGAAGACGAACACCTCGTAGAGTCCGAGGAAGCCGCCGTGCTTGGCGTCGTAGAGCTGCTTGGCGTCGGTGGCGGTACCCGACGCCCCCGTGTGCAGGTTGACCACGACGTCATTGTCCTCGCACGCGCTCCAAAGGGGTTCGTAGTAGTCGTCGGCGTATCCCGGGAGTCCCGACTTGAGGGACATGGCGGGGAGCATCACCCCGCCGAAGATGCCGTTGGTTCGCGCCCAGGCGATCTCCTCGACCGCCCGCTCCATGTCGTGGAGATCGATCGGGAGGCATCCGGTGCGCCGACCCGGGGCGGCGGCGCAGAACTCCGCCAACCACCGGTTGTACGCGTGGAGGGCCGGCCAGACCGGTTCGAGCCCCTTGCTGGTCTGCCCGCCGAGGTACATCGCCGGGGACAGACCGCCGGCGAGCACCGGCCCCGGGAAGACCACCTCGGCGTGGATCCCCTGGTCCTCGAGGTAGGCGAGCCTCCGACCGCCCGCGTCGGAGGGGAACACCCAATCGGTGCCGTACCTCGCCAGCCAGCTGCGCGCCCGGTCCGTATCGACCCCCATCCCTGCCAGACGTCGGGTGGCCACCGCCCGCACGGCGTCGGGATCGTCGATCACCCCGGGGTCGAGACCGCCGAACATGGGGATGGCCACCGAGGAGAGGTCGCCGAACGCCGCAACCGCTTCGCGGTGGGCCGGATCGACGTAGGAGAGGAACTCGTCGAGGGTGTCGGGCGCGGCGTGGGCGTCCGCCGAGACCACGACGTAGGGCTTCCCCGTCCGCAACCCCTCGAGACCCTCACCGGCCACCCGACTCACACCTCCCGCTGCACCACTTGGCACGCCCTCCCTGGGCGCACACTACTGCCGGCCGCCTCTGGCCGCCCCGGGTCACCCGCGGCCACCCGATCCGTTCGATCGTCACGGGACGGGATTAGCGGGCTACCGTGATCCGGTGGATTGGACGGCATGGTCGAAGCGGCTCGAGGCGGCACTCGGACCGGACGGTGACTTCCCTTCGTTCTTCGCGCCCGGCGCGCTGTTCAGCGATCCGGTCAACGAACCGACCGCCGACCTCGCGGCGATCGAGGAGATGACCAACGCGTCGTTCCCCGACTGGCGACAGGAGATCCTCTGGGTCCACGGCGATGACGCGGGCGGTGCGTTCGAGTGGATCGGGCAGGGGAACCCTCGGGGGCACCATCCCGGTCACCATCCACGGGAGCACCGTCGTCGACGTCGACGAGGACGGGCTGGTGACCCGCTGGCGCGACTACTTCGACCTCAAGGAGATCGAGGACCAGGTCGCCGGAGGACCGACCGCCGGCGACCGCTGAGGCGGCCTACGACCAGTCCGGCTGCACACCACCACCCGACGGATCCGGGCGGAAGACGGGCAGCGAGCCAAGCGACCGGACCAGCGCGGCATCCTGTCCGAGAGCCTCCCGCCACGCGGACCCCTCGGTCATGAGTGTCCCGATGGCAACCGGGGTCCCGCCAGCCCTGCGGATGAGCGCGAGCGCAGCCGACATCGAGGCGCCGGTCGACACGATGTCGTCGACCACGACGACACGGCGGCCGCTCACCGACGGGACCCTGGCCGGGTCCATCCGGAGGGTCTGGCGGCTCCCCGTCGTGATCGAGCGCACCGGTTCGGACAGGGACTCTCCCAGGTGGATCTTCGGGGTCTTGTGGAGGATGACGTAATCGTCCAGTCCGAGCGCGTGGCTGACCTCGATTGCCAGCGGGATCCCCATGGTGGCAACCGACACCACGACCTCGGGGGAGAGCGGAGCGAGCTCGGCTGCGAGCTCACGTCCCGCCTGATCGGCGAACGACAGCCCGAGGTCGACGGTGATGAGGAGGGCGATCTGGAGACCGTCGCCGACGGGCACCAACGGGAGGTCGACCTGCTGGGAGCCGACCGTGGCCCGGTAGGTGGCGGGGGTGGACACGGACGAGACTCTCGTCCATGGCCGTGGTCGTCGCAAGAGTGCGGCACGCCGGGCTCAGTGGCCGGCTGATCCCCTCCTGCAGGCCGCGCAGCGTCCGAGGATGGCGAAGTGATGGGTGTCGATCTCGAACCCGAACCGGTCCAGTGCGGACGCCGCCAGGCCGGCGAACAGCTCGTCGGGCGCGGCGACCGCCGCTCCACAGCTCTGGCACACGAAGTGGCAGTGCGCAGTGGCCGCAAGGTGGTAGGTGGCCGGTCCGTGTCCGAGATGGGAGTGGACGATGACGCCGAGCCGCTCGAGCTCGTCCAGGTTCCGGTAGATCGTCGAGAGGGCCACGTCGGGCGCCCGGTCCTGGACCGCCTCGGCCAGATCCTCGGCCGTCTGATGTCCCGACCGGTCGAACAGGGCCTCGAGGAGAAGCCGCCTCGGGCTGGTCACCCGTCCGCCGTGCTCGCGCACGAGGGCCAGCACGTCTTCCACGGTGTGGACCTCGTGGAGGTGCTCGTGGGCGGACTGCGATCGGCTCACAGGAACAGCATCTTAGAGCGACCAGCCCCTTCTTGCAAGTGAGTCTCATTTACTCTACGGTGGCGGCAGCACTGCTCCCGACCCCCACGTCCCCCGCGGAGGAACCTCCTCGATGGCAGACCAGATGGGCCGCATCGCCACGATCCGCGACCGCCTGACACCCGAGGAATGGGCCAAGGTCGCCGGGATGCTCGTCGTGACCATCGTGCTCAATGTCGTCGGTTGGTCGTTGCTCGCAGCCGCCAGCGGTCGCTACCACGTCACCAAGGTGGAGATCTTCGGGTTCGGGACCGGCGTGCTGGCCTACTCGCTGGGAATGCGCCACGCCTTCGACGCCGATCACATCGCGGCCATCGACAACACCACCCGCAAGCTCATCCAGGAAGGGAAACGACCCCTCACCACCGGCTTCTGGTTCTCGCTCGGCCACTCCTCGATCGTGTTCATCCTGGCGGTGTTGCTCAACCTCGGTATCCGGGCCCTCAACGGAGCGGTCAGGAACAGCGCCTCCTCGCTCCACCGGTGGACCGGCATCATCGGCACGTCGGTCTCGGGCACCTTTCTGTGGGTCATCGGCCTCATGAACCTGGTCGTGCTCGTGTCGATCATCCGGGTCACCCGCGAGATGCGCGACGGCCGGTACGACGACACCGAGCTCGAGCGCCAACTCCAGAACCGCGGCCTGATGAACCGGCTCCTCGGCGGCTACGCCAAACGGATCGACCAGCCGTGGAAGATGTTCCCGGTCGGGATGCTGTTCGGGCTCGGATTCGACACGGCCACCGAGGTCGCCCTCCTGGTGCTGGCGGGCACCGCCGTGGTGAGCGGGCTCCCCTTCTACGCCGTGCTGTCACTTCCCGTCCTCTTCGCGGCGGGAATGTGCCTCTTCGACAGCATCGACGGGTGCTTCATGAACTTCGCCTACGACTGGGCCTTCGCCAGACCGATCCGGAAGATCTACTACAACCTCACCATCACCGGGCTCTCGGTCTTCATCGCACTGTTCATCGGGACCGTCGAGATCCTCGGTCTGCTCGCCCAGGAAGGAGACCTCTCCGGCGGCTTCTGGGGGTTCCTCGCCACGTTCAACCTCAACCGGGCCGGGTTCGTCATCGTCGCCATCTTCGTGGCCACCTGGATCGTGGCGCTCGCCATCTGGCACTTCGGCGATATCGAGCGCAAGTGGGAGGAGCAGGCCACCCGGGCCCGGGCCGGGAGGGTCGCCGTCGATTGACCCGGCCTGGACCGTTGCCGCTCGCTGCGGCCGGTCAGCTCCGGGGGGAGTCCCGAAAGGCGTCGATGACCTCGTCACGCCAGGCCCGCAGTTCCAGGCCGTGCTCCGCATCGGTCCGCCCCAAGCGGACGAGCACGAGGTCGAGCGCGGGGGAGATGTCGAGGTACTGACCCTCGTGGCCGGCGGCCCAGAAGGTGCCGAGGGGTTCGCCCCGGGTCCACCAGTGGCACCCGTAGAGGTGGCCGTCGTCCGGGTCCACCGACCGGGGTCCGCGCCCGTGGTCGACCCAGCCCTCGGGCAGGAGGCGCCGGTCCTGCCAGACGCCGTCCCGGAGGTAGAGGAGGCCGAAGCGTGCGTAGTCCCGGGCCGTGGCGTGCACGTAGGAGCCGGCCACCCAGGTGCCCGCTGCGTCGAAGCCCGGGGTGGCCGACCGCATGCCGATC
Source organism: uncultured Acidimicrobiaceae bacterium (assembly GCA_963725275.1). Lineage (GTDB taxonomy): Bacteria > Actinomycetota > Acidimicrobiia > Acidimicrobiales > RAAP-2 > Bog-756. The sequence goes on from CAVRXS010000003.1 coordinate 370,726, forward strand.
GGATCGAACAACCGCTCGCAAAGGAACCGCCGGTACGGCTCGCCCGGGCCGATCTCCCGGGCGACGATGCCCGAGACGATGACACTGGTGCCGGTCGAGTAGTGGAACAGGGATCCCGGCGCGGCGGCAAGCGGACGGTCCGCCGCGAAGGCGGCCATGTCGGCCTCGCCCCTGCCGTAGAGCATCTGCAGGACGTCCGAGGTGTCGGGGTCTTCGTACTCCTCGACGAAGGCGAGGCCGTCGCGCATCTCGAGGAGTTGCTGGAGGGTGACCGATCCTCGCGGGTCCCCTGCGCTCCCCCACTGCGGCACCCGGACCGGCGCGTCGAGATCGAGCCGGCCCTCACCGACGAGCAGGCCGACCACGGCGTGCAGCATGCTCTTCGCCATCGACCACGAGAGGAGGGGGGTCTCCGGTTGCACCGGCTTGCCGGGGCCCTCCCACTGTGGGAGGGCCCCACCGTACCGCTCGTAGATGAGCTTGCCGCCCTGGATCACGACCACCGCGTAGGTGTCCTGCAGCGGCCCGGTGGGATCGAACGCGGTGTCCATCAGGGCGTCGAGGTCGACGCCCTCTGGCAGGGGTCCGGTGGGCCAGTCCTCGGTCGGCCAGGGCACGCCGGTCGCCTGTGGGGGCAGGGGCGGGAGGGGAGCGGTCTGGGTGGGTGGACGGGTCAAGGGACCGAGCATCGCGCGGCTGGACCGGCCCGCGCAGTTCCCCGCACCCCATAGGATCCCCCCCGACAGCTACACCGAAGGAGGCACGATGGAGATGGAGTATCGCCGTCTGGGCGGGTCCGGGCTCAAGGTCAGCGTCCTGTCCTTCGGGTCCTGGGTGACCTTCGGGCCCCAGCTGGCCGGGAAGCTGGCCGAGGACTGCCTCGGCGCAGCGTACGAGGCGGGCGTCAACTTCTTCGACAACGCCGAGGCCTACTCGGCAGGCGAGTCCGAACGGATCATGGGCGAGGCCATTGCCGCACTCGGCTGGCCGCGCCACACCTATGTGCTCTCGACGAAGGTCTTCTGGGGGATCCACTCGAACGTCAACATGCGGAACACCCTCAACCGCAAGTACCTGATGCAGGCCCTCGACGGGTCGCTCGAGCGCTTCGGTCTCGACTTCGTGGACCTCGTCTACTGCCACCGGCCCGACCCGGAGACCCCGATCGAGGAGACCGTGTGGGCGCTCTCGGACCTCATCGCGGCGGGCAAGGCCCTCTACTGGGGGACCTCCGAGTGGTCGGCCGAGCAGATCCGCCAGGCGTGGGACATCGCCGACCGGCACCACCTGCACAAGCCGATCGTCGAGCAGCCCCAGTACAACCTGCTGTGGCGGGACCGTGTCGAAACGGAGTACGCCCAGCTCTACGACGGCATCGGCCTCGGCCTGACCACCTGGAGTCCCCTTGCCTCAGGCCTCCTCTCCGGCAAATACCTCGACGGAGTGCCGGAGGGATCGCGGGCAACACTCCCCGGCTACGAGTGGCTGGGCAAAATGCTCACCGACAAGGAGCGCAACGACAAGGTCCGTGAGCTGGCGACCGTGGCCAAGGAGCTCGACTGCACCCTCGCCCAGTTGTCCATCGCCTGGTGCGCCAAGAACCCGCACGTGTCCTCGGTGATCACCGGAGCCAGCCGGGTGGAACAGGTCCACGAGAACCTGGGCGCCCTCGACGTGCTGCCCCGGCTGTCAGACGAGATCATGTCCCGCATCGCCGCGATCGCCGTCTGAGCCGACCCCGGGCGTATCGCCCGGCTGAGGAAGGCGCTCCGCGCGGATGAGGTGCTCGAAATCGGCAAGGTCGCTCAGGTGCCGGTTGACCCGTCGCACCAGGTACAGCGAGAAGAGGGCCGCCGGGATCTCGATGCATACGGCCATCACGGCGGCCTCGAGGAACTGGTTGCGGTCCCCGGACGTCGTCATGTCGAACCAGGCGTCCACGATGAGAAGGGTGGCCGTGGCCGCCGCCGGGATCTGCACCCGCGGGTCGATGCGGAAGCCGTACCAGGCGGTGCGGATGATCGCGAACACGAGCAGCACGTCGAATCCCACCCACGCCAGGTTGTAGTGACGATCGACGTCCCGGCCGGGAAGGGTGACGGCCAGGAAGACGATCCACGGCACGAGGCAGACGGCAGCGGCCGCGTACAACCACGCCATTCGCCGGGCTTCCTGCCGGATGGTCTCGATCTCGCGCTCGTGGTCCGGGACGCCCCCGGGGTGACTGTCCGAGCTCACCCGCTCAGCGTAACGAGCCACCGGCACCGGATGCCGACAGCCGGCGGCTGACCGGCGGACGAGCCCCGGTGGTCGGCTCAGCGGCGGTGGCTGCGCGACTCGTCGAGCAAGTCGCCGCGCTTGAGGGCAACCTCCTCGAGCGCCTTCTGGGTGGCGATGCCAACCACCGTGGGGATCCGGTGCCACGACCCGTCGGCCGCCAGGGACCACGATTGGACGTCGTCGGCCAGGTTGAGCGCGAGTATCTCCTCGAGCTGCAGCACAGCATCGGGATCAGCCACCGGGATCATGGCCTCCACCCGGCGATCGAGGTTTCTGCGGCGCAGGTCGGCGGAACCGATGTAGTAGATGGCGGGCCGGCCGGCGACACCGCCGAAGCGCAGGATGCGCGAGTGCTCGAGGAACCGGCCGACGATAGAACGGACCCGGATCGTCTCGGACAGACCCGGGACACCGGGGCGCAGGCAGCAGATGCCGCGGATGATGAGGTCGATCGGGACGCCGGCCTGCGATGCGCGGTAGAGCGCGTCGACAACGGCCACGTCGTCGAGGCCGTTGACCTTGATGGCGATCCGACCATCGGGTCCGGCTGCCGCCTCGGCGTCGATGAGCTCGACCACCCGCTCCCGGATTCCCCCGGGGGAGGTGACCAGCTCCTGGTAGTGGGGGGGCTGGCTGAAGCCGGTGATGTAGTTGAAGAACCGGGTGACGTCCGCCCCGAGGGCGGGACGGGAGGAGAGCACCCCGAGGTCCTCGTACATGCGGGCCGTCTTGGGATTGTAGTTGCCGGTGCCGACATGGCAGTAGAGCTGCACGGCGTCGCCGTCCTGACGCACGACCAGAGTCGTCTTGGCGTGGGTCTTGAGCCCCATCAGGCCGTAGATCACATGGGCCCCCGCCTCTTCCAGCGCCCGGGCCCAGCCGATGTTGGCCTCCTCGTCGAAGCGGGCGGTGACCTCGACCAGCACGGCCACCTGCTTGCCGCGCTCTGCGGCCCGGACCAGGGCGGCAACGACCGGGCTGTCGCCGGAGGTGCGGTAGAGGCACTGCTTGATTGCGAGCACCGAGGGATCGTCGGCGGCTTCGTTCATCATCTCCTCGACCGAGGCGGAGAAGGAGTCGTAGGGGTGATGGACGAGCACGTCCTGGCGGTCGAGGACGGTGAAGATGCTCGCGTCCTCCTCGCGCTCGACCGAGGTGAATGCCGGAGGGACGAGGGGGTTCCAGGGCTCGTCATGGAGCTCGGGTCGGTCGAGAGCGTGGATGGCCCAGAGGCAGTCGAGGCCGAGCTCGCCTGCGAACCGGTAGACGTCGTCCGGGCCGAGACCCAGCTCCTCGGTCAGACGCTCGACCGGTGCCTCCGAGGTGCGCGAATCGATTTCGAGCCGGACGACCGGCAGGAAGCGGCGCCGGCGGAGCTCCTCCTGGAGGGCGAGGAGCAAATCGTCCGCTGCGTCGTCATCGAGCGCAAGGTCGGCATCGCGTGTGACCCGGAAGACACAAGGCTCCCCGACGTCCATTCCGGGAAACAGCTCGTCCAAAAAGGCGACCATGATCTGTTCGAGTGGGACGAATCGATCCCCCTCGCCCGGCAGTGGCAGGAGGCGGTCGACATTGGGCGGGACCTTGACCCGGGCGAACCGAGCGTTGTCGTCCTGCCTGCTCCTCACCTCCACCCCGATGTTGAGGGAGAGGTTGGAGATGTACGGGAAGGGGTGGCTGGGGTCGACCGTGAGCGGGGTGACCACCGGGAGGATGAGACGATCGAAGACCTCGTGGAGATAGGTGCGATCGGCCTCGTCGAGGCTCGTCCAATCGCACAGCTCGATCCCTTCGACGCCGAGGGCAGGATCGATCATCTGGAGGAGGAGTGACTCCTGGCGGCGGACCATCCGCTCGAGGGAGGCCCGGACGTCGCGGAGGAGCTGCTCGGGGGTGCTGCCGTTGAGGGCGAGGCTCTTGATGCCGGCCACCACCTGACGGCGCAGCCCGGCGACCTGGACCTGGAAGAACTCATCGATCCGCTCGCTGAACAGGATGAGGAATTTCACCCGCTCGAGGAGCGGGACGTTGTCGTCGGCGACCAGATCGAGCAGCCGATCGTTGAAGTCCAGGTCAGAGAGCTGTCGCGCGAAATACCGCGACTCACCACCGCGCCCTGGTCCACCGGCGGTTCCGCGGAGGGCCTCGATGCTCACGGAACAGACGTTAGCAAGGGGTCCTGGCTGTTCCCGGACCGGATCCGGTCCCGACGCGGGCCGCACCGGGCGCACCGGAGGGGTGGGCCACAATGAGGAGGCCGACGAAGAAAGGCACGGGTGATGGACACGGACCGAACGATCGAGGTAGTCGTCGAGATCCCCCGGGGAAGCCGCAACAAGTACGAGTACGACCACGAGCGCCATGTGATCCGCCTCGATCGACGCCTCTTCTCAGCGACCTTCTACCCGGCCGACTACGGGTTCGTTCCCGACACCCTGGCCGAAGACGGCGACCCGCTCGACGCGCTGGTCCTCCTCGACGAGCCGACGTTCCCGGGCTGCCTTGTCGAGAGCCGGCCGGTCGGGGTGTTCTGGATGACCGATGAGAAGGGCCCCGACGCCAAGATCATCTCGGTCGCCTGCGGGGACCCGATGTGGGAAGGCGTTCAGGACCTCGAGGGGCTGCCTCCCCATCTCACCTTCGAGATCGCGCACTTCTTCGAGGTCTACAAGGACCTCGAGCCCGACAAGCTGACCAAAGTCGGCGGGTTCGAGGGAGTCGAGGCCGCATGGGAGGAGATCGAGCGATCCCGTCGACGCGCGACGACTGCCGGCTGAGAGGTCGTCCTGCTGAATCCACCGGCTCACGCTGCTTGACCGGTCGATTCCCCGATGTCGGACGCGTCGAGGATGACCGCCGCCGCCTGCTGAATGCGTCCGCCGGACGCTCTGATGCCGGCGACTGCCTCGTCGCCACCTCCGGCCCAGGTGGCGACGTAGCCGAAGGAGTACGTGCCCGAGTCGAGTCCGAGCGATCGGCAGACCACGTAGGCGGTCGACTCGGCCTCGAGCTCCGCTAAGGACCGGTCGTCGACCCCCTCGTGCAGGAGGGCGTGCGCGAGCTCGTGGGCGAGCGTCTTGACCTGCTGGTCGGGAGCGTTGCGGGCCTCGACCCGGATCCGGCGTACGGCGAAAGAGCAGTCGCCGTTGACGGAGCCAGGGAGGTCGCAGAACACGACCGTGTAGCCGACGCGTTCGGCCCGGTCCACGAGCCGCTCGAGACAGTGGGACGGATCACCGCCGTCCAACTTGTGGCAGACCTCGGGGAGTGGGTCACCGGAGGTCTGGCTCACGTCGAACACCGGCACGGTCCGGAATCCGCGGATCGGTCGGTGTTCCTCGTCCTCCTCGACCCGGACCTTCCGGCCGACGACCGGGGCGAGGATCCAGATGGCCGACTCCCCCTTGCTGACCGACCGTCCGAGCTTCTTCCAGCTGGCAAAGCCGGCGACCCGGGTTGCGTCAGGAAGCTGGGCGGCGATGAGGAGGGCGTTGCCGAAGCTGTAGCGATGGAAGCGGGCCTGGACGTCGAGATGGCGACGCCACCGTTCGGAGTTGGTCAGTGACGCGATGCCCTCGGTCAACGTGTCGAGCAGCGCGGTTCGGTCGGGAGAGCCCATGGATCTGCTCCTGGGTCGTCGGGGGCCGGTCCCCCGGGAGGGGAGGGCTCCGTCGGGGAGCGAGAAGCCGCGCTGTCCGTCGATGAGCGCAGCACGACATGCCGATCCGGTCCGTGGCGTGGTCCGGACGGTCCGACGAATGCACCGTAGGCCGGGGGTGTGACGGACCACGCAAGCGGACGAGCGTGGCCGACCTCGCCTCCCGGTCAGGCGACCCGGCTCACCCTGGGGGCGGCACCCATGCCGGATCGGACTCGGCGAAGAACTCCACCATCGAGTTGATGCCGATGCCGAGGAGCGTCCAGTCGACCAAGGCTCCGTCTGCCGGCCGGATCTGCTTGATCGGCGCAAAGTGGTCGCGATCGACCAGCTGGCGCATGACGATCCCCTCGGCGTAGGCCGAGAAGGCAACGGCCGCATCGTGCATCGAGAGGCCGGGCTTCATCCGCCATCCAACCAGATCCAGTCCCGCCTGGTAGATCTCGGCGTAGCGTTCGGTGAGCTCGTCGTTGGTCCGACGGAACGCGTCGATGAGGCGTTCGTCGGGAACCGCCGCCCTGCCCGCGGCAAGGTAGGTCCCGAGGGCGAACTGGATACTGACAGCCGAGCGCTGTGCCGCTTCGACAAAGGCGGCGGTCGAGATGCGGATCAGTTCGGCCAGGCTCGCCCGCCTGGACTCAGGGGTCGAGAAGTCGGCAAGCGCGAGCGCCGCATTGAAGGCCTCCTCGGTGATCTCGAACTCCTGGGTGCCCTCCTCGGCGAGCACGGCCAGGAGCACGTCGACCTGGAACTCCTCCTGATTCCGCCAGATGCGGTCGATGACCGCGGCGTTGGTCACCCTGGCGCCCGTGCTGCGTTCCACTTCGTCGAACACGCGCTTGAAGGTGACCCGCTCGACTCCGAGGGTCAGCCCCTCCTCCAGGAGCACGGTCTTGCCCGCCGAGATGAGCATCTCCCGCAACTCGGAGCGGGCGCGTCTCGGGCGCGCAGCCCCAGGCCGGTTTTCGCCCGAATTCCCCCGCTCCCCCCTTGGCCTGAATCCATGCCCACCCAAACCTATAGAACGCGCGCCATCGAAGGCGAAATGCAATGGAGAGGAGCCTCGTTGCCCAGGAGCAAGAATCCGGGTCGGACGGCGTTCCTGACCATCTCGATCCCAAGCGATGCTCGACTTCGCAGTGCCGGAGGCTCTTCGGCAGGCCCACGGATCCGGCCCTGACGTCTGCGGGCAAGATTCCCGCTCGAATCGATGAACAACTATTCTCGTGATCGCGGGTCAGCCCGCGTCTATTCCGGGGATGTAGCTCAGTTGGCTAGAGCACCTGCTTTGCAAGCAGGGGGTCACGGGTTCGAGTCCCGTCATCTCCACGTCGTTGTCGGAATCACAATGTTTTCCCTGGTCAGAGGCGGTATTGCATTAGCAATTGCCAACCAAGGCAAATGACGATGTTCGAACCCCTGCTTGTTGGGTGCGTGCGAGCAAATGACGCTGTTCGCGCCAGCAAGCAGTTGTCGGCAGACCCGAACGGCTCGTGTCCCACCTGGCCGGTGTTCGAAGGCCGACTCTGGGGAAATGAGCATTCCTTGAAACGACTGGGGAATGGGTGGGATGGCCGCCGAGGACGTGATAGCGGAGATCCATGGATTCAGCGAGCCGCACTCAACGCCGACGTCATGGGCGGCGGGACTTGAGCAGTTACATGCCTCATCCGGGACGTCTGGGCTCATGCGGCGCTCCGATCAACGCTGACCGTCTACGGAAGTAGACGCAGCCATAATCGAGGCATGCCTGTGGCGAGATCAACCACGTCTCTGAACCGACACGTAGGGATTGTCTTTTACAAAACACCGCCACTGAAGATCGGCGGCTTTGGTGATGCCGACACGCGTACCAATCGATATCTGTGACGATGCCAGCCGACTATGTAGTGTCAGTGTTAGCGGTCGTTTGGTTAAGTCGTGTCCGTTGAGATCCAAATCAATCGCCAGTGCCTGGCAAACTTTGCCGGGTCCGTTCGTCAGCATCCTCTCTTTTGAAATCTTCGGACGGTTGGATCGAATTGTGTCCAGTCCACTGATGGGTTCAACCGCCCTTATCAAGACAGCCGAAGCATGACCTTCTTCCCCGGTTACGATGTTCATGCAATAGTGGATTCCGTAGCTGAAGTAGACATATAGGTAACCAGCTTCACCGAACATGACGCTGTTCCTCGGCGTCATTCCTCTGTAGCTATGGCTAGCAGGATCCAACTGGTCGTAGGCTTCAGTCTCAACTATTTTGCAGACGATTTTCTTGTTCCCAAGTCTTCGGTTTAGATAACAACCCAGCAGCCGTTTGGCCATCGAGTCGGGATTGCCACTAAGGGCCTGGCTCAAGTTCCTCATCGCGTGATCGGATCGATTGTATTCCGCTGACCCTTCGAGCAACATCGACTCGGCTGGTGGCAGCCGCAGAGCGACAAATGATGACCGATCTCATATCACTCCGGTTCCAACCGATCAGGACGTAGCGACCGCACGAGGTTCTCGCGACTAGGGCCATCGCGCCCGACTCGGTCGGCAGCGCAGAACTGGCGCCGATCATCAGTTGCAGAGTGAAAATCTTGAGGCTGCGAAAGCACTTCTCGGCTATGCGTTGCGGAGGCCCTCGGACATCGTCGACCACAGGCGGTCAGGCATGCCGACAGATGGTCGCGACTTCCAGATGTCCCTGTTAGTTGGAGGGCTAGATCAGTTGGCGAATCAATTTCCCGCGGACTGACCTCCGTCGATGTGAAGGACGACTCCCGTGACGAATGAGGCCAATTCGAGATAGAGGATCCCTTCTACAACGTCGCTAATGTGGCCGACTCGGCCGAGCGGATGGAGTTGTGCCAGGCCCTCATACGACGCCGGGTCGTAGAGAGGGCTCTCTATGACTCCGAGGGCAACCGCGTTGAAGCGAATACCGCGAGACGCGTACTCGATGGCCAATGAGCGCGTCACAGCTGCCAGTCCACCCTTCGTAAGCGATACAAGAGCGGACGGGTTTTCGCTCTCGGCGTGGTCGACCAGACTCGTAGTGATGTTGACTATGTGACCACCAGTGCCCTGAGTCAGCATCTGGCGGATGGTGGCCTGGGTTATATGAAAGAACCCGGTCAGGTTCACGGCTGTAATCGCGAGGTAGTCATCCAGTGTGTAGTCGGTGAATGCCTTGCTGATGAAAATCCCCGCGTTGTTGATCAGACTGTCGACGCGCCCAAAACGATCGACCGCCTGTTCCACGATCAGCTGAGCGGTCTCGACTTGTGCGATATCACCCCTCACCGTCATGAAATCGGGAGCGGCGGAAGGGTCGATCGAGCGCGACGAACCAACGGCCGCATATCCGGCATTGCGGAAGCCTTCTACAAGGCCTGCGCCGATGCCTTGGGAGGCTCCGGTGACGATGACGACTTTGCGCGAAGCATCGGATACGCCGACACGAGGTCTCGTCGACGGCTCTCCCGAGTCGGATGGACCGATCATCCGACGAGATAGACCTCGTAGATCACGCCTCCGCGCTGCCGGCCTCCGACACCGACGACTAGGCCTTTGTTCAACCAGTCGAGGCTGTCGGCCCCGGTCTCAATTTTGACTGAAGTGCGGAAAGTGCATTCACCCGCGTCGACATCTCCCCCACGTCCGAGCCGCTCGAGGACCGCCGTGCTTCCGTGCCGCACACTTTGAGATTGAACGTATAGTACATCTCCGCGTTCGGCTTCAAGCGTGTAGCGGACGTCGCCAAGTGCTGTGCCATCCGGAAGAATAATCTGCCAATCGGCGCTCGCTCCCGGAAGCAGTGTCCTGCGCAGCTCAGGTCCACTGAACGTCCCACTGGTCAACGGAACGATGCGCCGGTGACCAGTGGAGATCCCGCAGACATCCTGGAGATCGCCGACACTTGCTTCCAAGCGGTAGACCAGGTTCAGGCGCGGCTCGGCAAGTCGACTGGTCACGGCTTCACTCTGAGTGAACTCTTGGTCGCTGCAAACATCGAGCAACGGTTCGCGTGTTTGGGTGCCAGTCGACATGGCGATGGTCGCGTTGTGAGCAACTTGTGGGCGATGACCCAACCCGGGACGTGGTTCGGCCGAGCTGGCAATGCGATCAGGCTCCAACGATCAGAGAGCGCGCCTCTGCTGGGCCGACTATGAGATCGTGAAGGTCGCCACCCACTTCGAGCCGGCTCGACTGGTTGATCCCGCCGATCTTCATCGGCTCGAAGCCAGCGGCTTGAATCAACCGCTCGACTTCGTCATCACCACGGTCGTCGGCGGTCACGTAGAACAGAACCGCTGGCTCGGGTGAACGGTTGCTCGAAGACTCGAATAGGTCGGCTGACATCGTACCGAACGCCATGGTCAAGCGTGCCCCTGTCGGCAACCACCCGGCAATGGTCTCGCCGGATGATTGCCGCTCCGGCAGGAGCCGCATGACCTTTCCTTGTGCGTCGAGGCCGACCGGGTTGCTCGGAACGACGAGGGATTTGTCACCCAGCGCGTCGGCGATCTCGTCAATGACGTCCTTCAGCACGGAAAACCGCAACGCAAGGATGACAGCATCGACACCCTGCAAAGCGCTTCGGTTGTTGAGAGCGACGCCCGCGGTTCCCCCGATCGCCGAGGCCAGGCCCTGGGCCGACTGCTCGTCAACGCTCGAGAGCTGGAGGGCCTCGCCGCCGCCAGCAAGCTGACGCGCGATGGCCGATCCGATGCCTCCGGTGCCGATGATCGCTGTAGTCATGATCGAGACCTCCGCCCCGTCAGGAAGCTCACTCTGACTTGGCCGATGGCCATTGATCGGGAAACCAATCTCCCCCTGGGTCCGTCGTTTGTCCGACCTCGATCAGATGACCATCGGGATCGCGGATATAACAACGGATTTCGTACTGGTGTTGCTTCGGTGGCGTCAGGAATTCCGCACCCCGCGCGTTCCATTCGGCGTACACAGCGTAAATGTCCGTCACTCGTATATTGAGGAAACTGCTGACCCGGTTGAGATCGGCGGGCGTCTCAAGGGTGATCTCCGGCTTGTCGTCGGTCGGTTCTCCGCCGACGTTGATGATGATCCAACTGTTCGACAGTTGGACATACGTGAGCCCTCCGGGTCCGGAGAACGCATCCCTGCCTCCGAGCACATCGGTGTAGAAGCGGCGAGAGTGCTCGACGTCGTCCGACACGATGAAGTGGGCCAGCACGATCGCCTCTGGGGGCGTTGGGAGCTCGTCGGCGGCCGCATTCGATGGCCAGTGATCGGGCACCCAGTCCCCCTGGGGGTCGGTGGTCTGCCCCACTTCGATCAGGTGACCATCGGGATCACGGATGTAGCAACGGATCTCGTACTGGTGCTGCTTCGGAGGCGTCAGGAACTGAGCACCCCGCGCGCTCCATTCGGAGTACACCGCCTCCATGTCCTTGACCCGAATGTTGACGAAGCTGCTCACCCGGGTTGGATCGCCGGGTGTCTCCAGGGTGACCTCCGGCTTGTCGTCGGTCGGGCCTCCGCCGGCATTGATGACGATCCAACTATTGGACAGTGCGACGTTGGTCGGCCCTCCGGGGCTCGAGAAGGCGACCCGTCCGCCAAGGACTTCGGTGTAGAAGCGCCGAGAGCGCTCGACGTCGTCCGACACGATGAAGTGTGTGAGCAGGATTCGTCTTGAACCGGTGGGACCTCGGCCATCTGCTACCTCCCTGTGATCTTCGACGGTCATAGCCGTGCCATCTGCGCCTGCATGGGCTGCAAAGGCGGAGGCATTTTGGCGATCTGCATTCGAAGGGTTTTGAAACCCGAATCGAAGATGGTCGAGAAGCTCGGGAACGGCTGGATCACGTCGCTCAACACCTCCAATGGAACGCGGGCGCATATGGCGAGCGTCGCCTGCTGGAGCCATTCGCCGGCCTCGGGTCCGAGGGCGTAGGCGCCGGTCAACCGGGCGCCGTCGCTGAGCAGGGTCAAGAATCCGTTCGACCGGGCGTACTGGTGGCTGTACGTCGCGGTCTTGGACACGTCGGTCAAGAGCGTTGTGCTGCTGTAGGGTGCCTCCGCGGAACCAACGGCCGCCGCCTGCGGATCGGTGTACGTGACGCGCGGCACGGCTTCGTAGTTCGTCGGGTGGCTCTCTCCGGCGATGTTCGCCGCCGCAACGTCCCCCTCGTACTCACCGACGTGTGTCAGGGGCCAGATCCCGTTGACATCCCCAATGGCCCAAATGTTGTCGCCCGCACGCAGATACTCGTCCACCACGATGCCGCGCGGGTTTACCTCGATACCGACCGTCTCGAGCCCGATCCCTTCGACACGGGGACGGCGGCCGGTCGCCACGAGCAGTCGCTCTCCCTGCACCGAGGTCCCGTCCGAGAGCCTCAGGACGTAGTCGCCGCCGTCGAGCGAGGCCTCCGCGGCCTGGACTCCGAGGTGCAACTCGATCCCGTCCCGCCGCAGTACCTCGGTCAGAGCCACGCCAAGGGGGGCCGGCTCTCGTGGGATCAGCCGGTCGGCGCCCTCGACGAGGATGGCCTGACCACCGAGCCGCCGTACCACCTGTGCGATCTCGACGCCGGCCGAGCCACCGCCGAGCACGATGAGACGGCTGGGAACCGTCTTCATGGCCGTCGCTTCGCGCGTGCCCCACACGCCGACCAGGCCCTCGAGCCCCGGAATGGGCGGTACGAACGGATCCGCACCCGTCGCTAGGACGACATGCTCCGTCGTGTAGCGAGTGCCGTCAACGTCGACCACGCCGGACCCGGCGAGCCGGCCCACGCCCCGGACCAGCGTGATGCCCCGATCCGTCAGCCATTTCTGCTGTCCCGCATCCGAATAGCCGGACACCATGTAGTCCCGCCAGTCCAGCGCCGCCTGCACGTTCACTTCGGCGCTGGCGCCGACATCGCGGGCGCCCTGGACCGCCTCCCCCGGACGCAAGAGGGACTTGGACGGGATGCACGCCCAGTAGGAGCACTCGCCGCCGACCAGCTCCCGCTCGACGACGGCGACCCGAAGCCCTCGCGCCGCGATGGCCCCGGCGCAGTGTTCGCCGGGCGCACCGCCGCCCAGCACGATCACGTCGAAATCGCTCATACAGGAAGTTCCTGGCCGCTCTGTTCGCGCACCATGTACTGGGCGTACCAGTCGGGCCAGTCCGAGTCGGCCCGGCCGATGCGCTTCTCGTGCCCAGCGTGGGCCGACTCTGCGCGGCGCAATGCCGCAGCCAGGTCGGCGGCGGAGTTGAACGAGGTGGTGGTCGGATCGAGGCGGCCCGGGAGGCGATCGGTCACCTCTTGGAGCAGCCAGCTGTTGCCGTCGGGGTCTTCGAACGTGGCAAAGGAGTTGTAGCTCTTGTGATCCGGATCCGGTCCGTTGACCCGATCAGCCGACCCCTCAGGGTCGAGTTGCGCTCCGGGCGCTCCGGAGTGGAACACCCCACTGACCGTGGCTCCCCGGCTGACAAGTTCGTCGCGCCCGGCTTCGAGGTCAGACACGATCAGGTACAGGCCATGGGCAGATCCGGGTGGCGCCCCCGTGATGTGGGCGCCGAACTGCACAGAACACTGCGATCCCGGTGGCGTGAATTGCACGACCCGGAAGCCGTTGTCGGAGGAGAAGTCGACGTCGAGCCTCCAGCCGAGCCCGGCATAGTACGCCTTGGAGCGATCGGCGTCGGCCACGGGGATGACAACTGCCTCCAGCTTGAGATCTGCCGGTTCGCTGCTCGGCGATCCGCCGGGTGCGCTCTGTCCATCGAGGGTGCTCATCCGGCTCTCCTCTGTCTGGTCCCGAAACGATTGTCGCACCCAGGCGACGGCCTTGCACCTGAAAAATCCCTCGCACTCGGGGTTCGACGTCGTTTCAGCGTACGGGGTCGAATGGCGATGCACGGGTGGAGGTCTCAACCATTCTGCCCGGCCCGCGACCAGCTCGAGTTCCTATGGTCGAGAACCTGGGCGGAGGAGGAACGTCCCGACTCGCCGGGGTCAGCGTTTGATACCGATGCTCTTACCTTCGGTGTACCGGATCGGCTCCTCCAAGGTGTCGACGAGGAATTGATCCCGGTCTCCTCGTTCCCACGCCTCCCTCAACCCTGGAGCCGCCAAGTCGAAGTCGGGCCGAATCTTCTTGAACACGCCCCTCAGATCTACGTGGAGCTCTGCCATCGTGGGCCGACCCCAGTACCAGTATCCGTTGTAGATCTTGAAGATCTTGAGACCGGGCTCGAGGACGAACGTGTGGGGGATCATCGGATCGTGCGGCTCATCGGTGAACTCTTTGATGTCCAGATCCTTCTGGACGACCCGACCGGGGTCCGACAGGAACGGCCACGTGGCGCCCAGCGCGTCCCGGAACTCATTGATGTTCAGCTGATTGTCGGTCGAGATGAGGGCCAATCGCGTGTAGGCATTCCTGAACTCGGGATAGATGTCGACCAATTGCCCTACGAACTGATGCTCTTTGGGATCGAAGCCGCCACGGGACAGATGGAGCACCATCGGGTTGCCCCCCTGGAGCTCCGACAGGGCCCGCCGCTGGCCGGATTGATCGGAGAGCTCGTAGTCGGGAAACGTCTTGCCTTCACGGATGTCGCTGCGCATGTGGCCTCCAAACTCGAAAGGGTCTGATCCAAAGATCCCACGGGAGTCCAGCAGATGTTCAAGTCGGTTGCGCCTGGCGCTCGCTCTCAGAGATTGCCCAAGCCGCGTTGACGAGCCCGATATGGCTGAACGCCTGCGGGAAGTTGCCAAGGAGCTCCCCGCTGACTGGATCGACCTCCTCGGCCAGCAGGCCGACCTCATTGACGAAGGCGGCGGCACGCTCGAAAACGGCCCGGGCCCGAACCGGCTGGCCCGCCTGGGCCAGGGCCTGGGCCAACCAGAAGGTGCACAAAAGAGGCTCTACTGACTGATCCGTGGGTCACTTGAGCACCCCCTGACGCGAGCAACGCCAGCCCCCGCCTACGTTTTCGGACTGTTCGAAGGTTCGAAGACAGGGCAAGGAGGATGGCGTGCTCGGTGCCAACGTATGGCGTCGCGTGCTCGGTGTCGACCGGGCGACGGTGATCGAGGAAATCGACTTCGATGAGGAGTCCGAAACCGTGGTGGTCCACGTGCGGCCGCGGCGTGCGACCAAGCGCCGGTGTGGACGCTGCGGGGTGCGTGCTCCCGGCTATGACCAGGGCGAGGGCAGGCGCAACTGGCGGGCGCTCGATCTCGGGACCATGCAGTGCTTCCTCCAGGCCGACTCTCCAAGAGTGAACTGTCCCGACCACGGCCCGACCGTTGCCCAGGTGCCCTGGGCCCGCCATGGAGCCGGGCATACCCGGTTCTTCGACGACCAGGTGGCCTGGCTGGTCACCCACACCGCCAAGTCGACGGTCTGTGAGCTGATGCGGATCGCCTGGCGGACCGTCGGTTCGATCATCGACCGGGTGGTGGCCGACGGCCGTGCCGCCCATGACCCCTTCTCCGGTCTCGTTCGCATCGGCATCGACGAGATCAGCTACAAGAAGGGGCACCGCTACCTGACCATCGTCGTCGACCACGACAGCGGGAGGCTGGTGTGGGCGGCCGTCGGACGGGACAAGAAGACGCTCAACGGCTTCTTCGACCTGCTGGGTGAGGAGCGGTCCGAACAGATCTCCCTGGTCAGCGCCGATGGAGCCGGATGGATCGCCACGGTGGTGGCCGAGCGGGCACCCAATGCCACCCTCTGCATCGATGCTTTCCATGTGGTCGCCTGGGCCACCGAGGCGCTGGATGAGGTGCGCCGCCAAGTGTGGAACGAGGCGAGGAAGGGCGGCATGTCCGGCCATGCCAACGAGCTGAAGGGCTGTCGCTATGCCCTGTGGCGGAACCCCGAGGACCTGACCCCCCGCCAGGCCGGCAAGCTCGCCTGGATCGCCAAGGTGAACACCACGCTCTACCGGGCCTACCTGATGAAAGAGCAGTTGCGCCTGGCCATCAGGAAGAAGGGCGTGCTGGCCCTTGCCATGTTGGACGGCTGGCTGGACTGGGCCCAGCGTTGCCGGATCCCGGCCTTCGTCGAGCTCGGCCGCAAGGTCAGAAAGAACATCGCCGGCATCGAGGCGGCCATGCTCAACGACCTGTCGAACGCACTCATCGAATCGACCAACACCAAGATCCGGGTCCTGCACCGCATGGCCTTCGGGTTCGCCAAGCCCGAGCACCTGATCGCCCTCGCCCTGCTCGACCGCGGTGGCTACTGCCCGCCGCTGCCGGGGCGTTCTCTATCTACGCTTGCGGCGCTTGCCTGACGGCCGGGACGGTGTCCCTGGAGGCGTGAACCGACCAGAAGAGACCCGGCGCCCGGCGGGCATGACACCCCGGCCCAAGATGGTGTCCCGCTCGGCCCGGGGTCGGGAGTTGAACCGGTTCATGAACGCCTCGACCGCCGCCGGGTCGTCCGGCGACACACCTTCGCTGGCTGCTTCGGTCCAGAGCCGCTTGCCGAAGCTGTATCGGGACGTGTCGGCCATGTTCGCCCGGAACTCGGGTGCGATCTCGTCCAGGAAGTCGCACAGCACCTCGGGGGACTCACTTTCCTCATCGAGCAACTCGGTCTCGGAAAGGAACGTGATGAAGGTCTTCGTCTCGGCGAGGATCTCGTCGAGCTCGTCAGCCTCGGCCATCACCTTGGCCGGGTGGAGCTCCAGGTAGATCTCATAGAGGTCACGGCGTCTCCAGCGGGTGAGGTGGCGATCCACATAGGCCCACTTGTAGTGGAGCAGGCCCTCGGGTCCGTCACGCTCGACCTCGAGTCCCCTGCCGTCCGCCCATGCAGCGAACCGCCTCTTCAGCTCCGCGTTCGCTGCCTCATAGTCATCTTCGTGCTCCGGCTCCCAGCTCTGCGGTTCCACCGCACCATCTTCGCCGAAGGCGAGCCGCCATCCTCACGCTGCACGACGAAACGCAGAATTGACCCACGGATCAGTCAGGAGAGCCCTATTTCTTGGCTACTCTTCGCCTGGGAACCGTAGTGTCGTCGGGAGACGCACTCGGCCGGACTGGATTCTGAAGCCAGGAGTGCTCGATGTTCCTACGGTTTGGCGCAGTCTTATCGGTGTTCCGGGCTGCATTCGAAAACCCTGTACTGCGCAGAGTCGGTTTCGCCTACGCACTGTTCGGGACAGCTGAGTTCGGCATCTGGATAACACTGTTGGTCTTTGCCTACGGTCATGGTGGGCCGAGCGCGAGCATGCTGATGGTTCTGGTTCAGCTCATCCCGTGCATTGCCCTCGGCCCGTTCCTTGGCGCTCTCGCCGATCGCCGGCGTCCGAGCCGTGTGTTGTGCGTCGGCTACGGGCTGCAGGCGCTTTCGATGGGAGCCGTGGCCGTCGCCATCAGTCTCGGTGCGCCAGCGGTCGTGGTGTTTGTCTTAGCACCGCTTACGTCGCTGAGCTTCACGGTGACACGACCGCCACAAGCCGCGCTCCTGCCCACTATCGTTCGAACGCCCAACGAGCTGACCGCGGCCAACGTGATGACCGGCTGGACAGATGCAGCCGGGGCCCTGGTCGGCCCTGCAATGGTTGGCATCCTCCTTGCGTGGCGAGGGCCAGGGCTGGCGGTAGCGGCAATGGCGGGCATGACGGTCATCTCTACGTTTCTGGTGGTGCGCGTGGTGGGACCCGCTGCTGCCATTTCGTCCGATGTCGTCCCAGACGGCGAGGAAAGCGGCGGCGAAAAGGACACTCGTACCGCAAATCTGATAGCACGGGTCGGGCGAGCCTTGGCCTCCATCAGAACGGGCGCAGGCTCAAACCTGCTGGTGACCGTGCGCAACCCGCAGATCAGGGTTCTCCTTGCGTTGCACACTTTCTATTTCGTGCTCATCGGTGCCCTCGACCTGCTCTGCGTCATCCTTGCCGTGGACTATCTGCACATGGGGCCGGGCGGCCCGGGATACCTGAACGCCGCACTCGGCGGAGGAGCGCTACTCGCCGGGTTCGTCACTGCCTTCCTCGTCGGTCGCCGCCATCTGGCGAGAACGCTCACCGTCACCCTCTCGATTGCCGTATTGGCACTCGCGTTGATCGGTGCGATCCCCAGGGTGGCACCCGCCATCCTTCTGATCGGCACCGTAGGTCTGGCGGGTGCTGTCTTCGACGTCACCGGTCGGACTCTCCTGCAACGGTCGGCTCCCTCCGACGCGATAGCTGGGACGTTCTCGATCCTGGAAGCCCTCATGGACTCCGGCCTCGCACTGGGTGCCGTCCTGGTCCGTGTCGCGATCGCAATCGGTGGCCTGAAGGCAGCACTTTTCGCCCCGGCCGTCGTCGCCCTCTTGCTCATCGCGTGGCTGTGGCGCCGGATCCTGAAGATCGACTCTTCTGCGACAGTGCCGCAGGTCGAGATCCAACTGTTGCGCCGAATGTCCATCTTTGCCGCTCTTCCAGCCCCTTCGCTTGAGGGCATAGCACGGGACCTGGAGCCGCTCACGGTGTCGCAAGGAACCGTCGTGATCAAAGAGGGCGAACGCGGCCACTCTTACTACACCGTTGCTGAAGGCGAGCTCGCGATTTCGCGCGATGGCCAGCTCCTACAAATGGTGTCGCGAGGTGACGGGTTCGGTGAGATAGCCCTGATCCGTGACGTTCCTCGACAGGCAACGGTGACCGCAGCGACTGACGCCTCGCTCTACACGCTCGATGGGGAGCTGTTCGTTCAGGCGGTTACCGGCCATGCGACCTCGAAATCGGCAGTGGGGAGGATCATTACTAGGCATCTGGGAGAGAACGATGCGGAATAATTGGATTGCGGTCACGTCAGCTAGCGGATATGCCGGGCTGCACCCGTACGGGTGCCCGCAAACAGCGGTGGCTATTGCGAGCGTGCAACGGACTCGTGCCTCATCCACTCCGCTCGACTCGACCGGCCGTCGGCTGGGACCATCGAGTGCTCGGTCAATGGCGCACCATTCGATGATCGGATCAAGGCGGACGTTAAGACAGTTTCGACAACTCGGCGTTCGCCAGACGCTCTACCGTGGCGTAGCCGCGGGCGGCGGCGCTCTCCCGTGCCTGCTCAACGAGCTGCCGGGCTCGGTCGGAGTCACCCGGCCCGCTGCGCGTACGGAGCATCCGACCCCACAGCAGGTTGGTATACGCCTCCGCGAACTTCATCCCGCCACGGGTGTTGAGGTCGGCTGCCTGCTCGAAGTAGGACTCGGCCTCTACGAAGCGGTCGACCACGGCGGCGAGCCCGCCGAGGAACGTCGCAACCGGTGGCTGGGGGAGGAGGCCGTTGTGCGGCACCTGGTCCCTGAAGGGAACAAGCCGTTTGATCAACGGTTCGCAATAGGCACGGAGCTGCAGCTCGATCACGACCCTCGCATAGTTCGCCATCCCGTCGAACCACGCGTTGTCGTCAGGCAAGCAGAACGAATCTGCCGCAGCTTCGTCCACCATCTTCCGGGCCGTCTCCTCGTTGCCCCCATCGAGGTGTGCCGCTGCCAGAGCAGCCCTGTAGACGGGCATCGATGGATTCTGCTCAGCAATATCGGCAAGGAGCGACACCAGCTCCGCCATCCGGCCCTGCTCGTCTCGAGTCTTCGAGAGCTGAGTGCCGTAGAAGGTAAAGGCGTCGGGCTGTCCGCCTGCCGTGCCCACCTCGAGGGCCGCGGCGGCGAGCTGCTCGGCCTCTTCGGTATCGCCGTCCAGCAAGGCGAACGAGGCGGCGCTGAAGCTGTCTACCCACCGGAACAAAGGCTGTCCGAGCATCTCCGCCATCGCGCGCATAATCGCCAGACGCTTTCTAGCAAGCTCGAAGTGGCCGGCGCGCACGGCTAGCGCGGAGCCGATGTTGGTGGCAGAGAGCAGAGCCACGGGGTCGTCGAGGTCGCTGGCCGCGGCCAATACCTCCGCGTGGTCTGCCAACTCTGTGGCGAGTGTCGAAGGGGCGTTAAGGGCACTGCCGCACCTGCTCACAACATCGTTGAAGGTGGCCCTATCCCCCAGGCGACGGGCGACGGCTTTGGCCTCGTCGGCCAGGGCGAGGCGACGTTCGAGTGGGCTGTGGTAGATGATCTCGCTGCACAACGTGGCGAGCAGACGCGCCCGCTCAGGGCTGTCGGCATCGGGAAGGGCGTCGAGCGCCGCTTCGATCACGTCGGCCTTCTCGGCGTCGAACTGCCCCAACGCGCTGAACCAACCTCGGTTGTTGGCCAGTGCCGCCACCACCAGGCGGTCGGCGTCACCGAGCTCCTGCGCCCCGCGAGCCGCTTCCAGCAGGCTCTCGCGGAACGAGGCGATGCCGGCCTGGCGCTGGGCTGTGCCGAGGCCGATCAATAGGTCGATGCGGGTCCGTGGGTCGACACTTGCAGTGAGGGCGGCGAGATCGAGCGCCTGAGAGAAATAACGGACCGCATCGTCGGGCGCGAGCGCATCGAGGGCGGCGTCGCCCGCCCGCTTGGCATACGAAATGGCCTTATCCGAGTCGGTGGGCCTTGTGGCAAGGAGGAAGTGCCTGGCCAGTTCCCCGACAACGTCCTCGCTGTGCTCACCGCAGAGGCGCTCGATGGCCTCGCCAACGGCCTTGTGCAATCGGGTGCGCCTCGTCCCGCCGAGATCCTCGTAGAGGGTGTGCTGGACCAGTGCGTGGGAGAAGGTGTAGCGCCCGGGTGAGCCGGATAGTTCGTGCACGACAGCAGCACGCTGGGCCTCTTCGAGCAGGTCGATGAGCTCGTCCTCGTCGACCTTGGTCGTCTCTGCCAAGAGATCGAGCTCGAAGTCGCGTCCGATCACCGCTGCCGTGGACAAGACCTTGGTCGCACCTTCCCCGAGGCGTGAGACACGGGTGCCGATCACCGTCCGCACGCTGTGGGGAAGGGAGAGCGGTCCCTCGGTGTCTTTGGCCGTCCAGCGCCCGGTGCTGGCGTCCTGGAAGATCTCACCTGACTCCGACAGGTTTCGCAAGATCTCGGCCACGAAGAAGGGGTTGCCGTCGGTCTCCCGGTAGAGCTGATGGGCCAGTCCCACCCCGACATCGTCGAGCTCGTGCCCGGCTGCCGACTCCATGATGGCGATCACCGCGGTGTCCTCTAGGCCTTTCAGGTCGATGGTCGAGACCCCGGTCGGCTCCCGGTGCAGCGCGGCCAGGGCTTCGGTCAAGGGGTGGGCGGCAGAGAGCTCCCCGTCGCGATAGGTGCCGAGGATCAACAGAGGTGTGGCCGAGGTGTTGGCGACGACGTGGCGGAGCAGATGCAGGCTCGGCTTGTCGGCCCAGTGCAGGTCGTCGAGCAAGAGGACGACCGGCCCCTTCCGGCTCGCCTCCTCCAGCAATCCCACCACGGCGGCTTAGAGGAGGTAACGCTCGGTGTCTGGATCAGTGGTCTGGGGCGGCGGCAACTCGCGCAGACGCTGACCGAGGGCCGGCACCATGCGGGCCAACTCCCCGCCGTGTCTCACCACATGGGTCCGGAGCAGCTCTTCGTCGGCGTGAGCCACCAAGTGCGAGAGGGCCTCTTGGAACGGACGATACGGTGCCCCGACCTCCTCGTCGCAGCGACCGAGGAGCACCGTCGTGCCCCCGCCGTGGGCGTGTCGGGCGAGCTCGGACGCCAAGGTGGTCTTTCCCTGGCCCGGTTCCCCGGCCAAGAGGATCAGCTCCCGTCCCTCGCCGCTGGCGACACGCTTGGCGGCGGTGTCCAGGAGGGCGAACTCGGTCTCGCGACCGATGACCCCGACGGCGGGAGGATGGGTCAGCCGGGTGGGGAGCGGCACCGTTCCGGATCCAGGTGCGCCGGCTTCGGGCGGCTCCCAGGAGACCTGGAGTGTTTCGATGGGTTCGGGCAGGCCCTTCAGCTCCAGTGCTCCGAGCGAGGTGAAGGTGTGTGCGCTTCGTCGACCGGCATTGGCCCGCACCAGGTCGGAGGCGAGGATCTGGCCACCCTCGGCTCGCGCGCAGAGCCGGGCCGCCTCGATGACCGGGTCGCCGAAGTAGTCGTCGGCCTCCCTGGTCGCCTCGCCCGAGCTCAACCCCACCCGAATGCCCAGTGGCCTGTCCGCACCGGTGTTGTCCCGGTGGACGACCTGCTGCATGGCCACCGCGCAACTCAGAGCCGCCGATGCGGCTGGGAAGACCACCATGAGGCCGTCGCCCAGGTTCTTCACCTCGGTGCCCCCCGAGGTGGCGATGGCCTGCCGGAGAGCCGAGAAGTGCTTGTGGCGCACCTCGTCGCCTGCCTCAGGGGTCAGCGAAGAGGCGAGCTCAGTCGAACCCACCAGATCGGTGAAGAGAACCGTGATGTTCTCGGTGGTGGCCACCGAACCCCTTTCGCCGCAAGTAGACGAAAGAGTAGGCGAGATCAGGGGTTTCTTCACGGTGTGGCGATCGACAGCCCAGACGAGGGGGCCTGGTTGCCCTGCTCGTCATCGGGGCGATACCGGCATGTTCATTTATCGAAGCGACCCGGGCGATGCGAGCCGATACCGAGAGGACCCATGTCCCTGATCGGCACGTCAGCAGCGCTCATCGCCTGCCGCCGACCCGCACTCCCGGGCGTGTGGAACACGGCTCCCCTCGGCGCCTGCCGGTCGCGCCGGCGCCGAGGGGCCTCGGTCTTCTACGTGGCGGTCGGCACCGCTCCCACGATGTTGTTAACTCGGACCCCGATACCGGGCAGCGAGTTCTCGAAGGGGGCATTGGGGAAGGCGAACAGCCCACCGTCCGAGCCGATCAGCCAATAGCCTCCGCCTCCCGGGACGGGGACCAACGACACGATGTCGTCGACCGTGACACCGAGCTTGGGCAGGTCACCGAAGTTCCGGGCATCGCCGAAGGGGTAGACGGTACCGTTCCTTGCCACCAGCCAGTAGCCCCCACCGGTGGGGGTTCCCGCGATAGCCACGATCGGCGAGGCCGACGAGCCGTTCACTCCGCCGTGGTAAACGGCGTCGCCGAGGCTGTAGACCGCGCCGGTCGCCGACACCAACCAGTAGCCGGCGTTGTCCACGGTGGGCACGATGCCCACGATGTTGCTCACGTGGATGCCGAGGCCGGGCAGCGAGTTCTCGAAGGGGGCGTTCCCGAAGCTGAAGACCCCGCCATCGGAGCCCACCAGGAAGTAGCCCTTGTCGGTGCTGGTGGGGACGATGCCCACGATGTTGTTCACGCGGACCCCGATCCCAGGAAGCGAGTTCTCGAAGGGGGCGTTCCCGAAGCTGAAGACCCCGCCATCGGAGCCCACCAGGAAGTAACCCTTGTCGGTGCTGGTGGGGACGATGCCCACGATGTTGTTCACGCGGACCCCGATCCCAGGAAGCGAGCCGAAGAAGCCCTGGGGCTGGCTCTGGGGAAAAACGAAGACCCCGCCGTCGGTGCCGACCAGGTCGTAGCCGGGCACGACCGGGGTGATGGCCACCTCGGCGGGCATGCCCCCGGTGTTCGCCGTGATCCTGACCGCGCTGGCACTGGCCTCGGTGAAGCTCGAGCCACCACCCCCACCGGCGCCGGACGCCCCCACACCGTTGTTGTTGCAATTGCTGGCGCCACCACCCCCGCCACCGTTCCAGCCGCCGCCGCCGCCCCCGCCGTTGTTGGAGTTGTTGCCGTCAGAATTGGCTCCCGTCCCTCCCTGACCAGGGGATCCCGAGGTGCTCGCACCCCCGTCGCCGGCGCAGTCCAGCGCGTTGGCACCGCCGGTACCCGGTCCACCGCCGAGGCCGCCGTTCGACCCGGCGGGTCCGGCGCCCGCATTCACGCCGCTGCCGCCGGCTCCGGCGCCGCTGCCCGTTGCACCGGAATTGCCGCCGATGCCGCCGGTATAGGTCGGGCCGTTCTCGTTCTCTCCGCCCCCACCCCCTCCACCGGCGACGACGAGCCGCGGGTCACTGGCTGCGTCGGCGGTGAGCGTGCACCCTGCGGCGGTCGCCGAACACGTCCGCAGGTCCGAGGAACCGCCGCCGGCACCTGCGAACGCCGACGTCCCGCCGCCACCGGTCCCGGTGGCGTTCCCGACCTCGGCGTAGAGGGTCTTGGTGCCCGTAGGCACCGGGATCAGGGCGGTGACTACCGCGCCCGTCCCCGGGGGACCGATGAACGCCCCGGGGTTCGCCGGCGCGCCGCTGGCGCCGACCACGCTGACCGTAACCGCAGTCGTCCCGGCGGGGATCGCGTAGGCGTGCTCTCCGGCAGTCGAGTACGTCGTGGTCGTCTGCGCCGCCACGGCGGGCAGGGGTGACGCCACCACGATACCGGCCGCGGAAACGATGATGGCTGCACCGGCGACCAGCTTTCGGATCCGCTGGGGGTTGGGTCGACCGTCCATTCCGGTCCGAATCGTACGGTGCAGCGGGCTTCCTGGACGCATGGGCGCAACCCCCGGAGATCACGGACCACCGGATGGGTCCACGCCGGAGTAACATTAGCGACCGGGCAGTTTGGAGTCAACGAAATGCGTTCCTCGACGAGCACCCTGTGTCGCGGCGGTCTGGAGTTTGCGGGCCACGGTTGATAGCCGCCACTCTGCCGGTGTTCGGTGGCACCCATCACCGCTTCGATTGGTCGCAAGCTCTGGGCGTGAATGGGTGCTCGGGCTCCCTCAGCCAGGGGCGTGGTAGAACGCTGCCGATGACTGACGAGAGGCTGATGACGCCGTTCGGGTTCGCGTCGACTGCTGACGAGGTGCTGGCCGACGTCGACCTGTCCGGCAAACGGGCGGTTGTCACTGGCGCGGCTTCGGGTATCGGGGTCGAGACTACAAGGGCGCTGGCTTCCGTTGGGGCCGCGGTGGTGCTGGCGGTGCGCCGAACCGAGGCGGCCGAACGGGTGGCCGCAGGGATCACCGAGTCGACGAGAAACAAGGCTGTCACTGTGCGGCGGCTCGACCTGGCTGACCAGACATCGGTAACAGACTTCGTTGAGGGATGGGAAGGGCCGTTGCACATCCTGGTGAACAACGCCGGGGGTCATGGCCTTGCCGGAGTTGACCCGCACGCGCCAGGGATGGGAGATGCAGTTCGCCACGAACTTCGTCGGCCACTGTACTAGGAGATGCACGTGGACGGACTGACGCCGCAGATCGCGAATTCGACCGGCTGATCACGACGACCCAGATCTGACGATCACTTGGATCGCCGGCCGGGGGACCTTTTCCGAGACGGGCACCCGGTCGGCGATCTCCGCCCAGAATGATGTCTCGTGGTGGCCCGCTCCACTGAGACCGAAGGCTGACTCCAGGAGGTGGGGGTGGAGCAGCCGACTCCGGCTATCACCTACAGGTCAGAGCTCACGTTTTGCAAGAACTCACACGTTGTGGTGTCGCCAGACATCGTGGTAACCCGCCTGCCTGTAGTGGTGAGCACCCTGTGACTGTGCCTACCGACGGCATTCCGGGGGAATCGAATTAGGCCGCCGGAGCGGCTCCGTGAGCGATCCACAACTCGTTGGTTCGCCGTTGAACCTTCACAAGCCACACGAACCAGCCAGCGAACGGCAGCAAAACCCAAAAACCTGTAAGGCCTCTGATGGGCTCCTGTCGACCCTCACGTAGATACAGCTGTCCGACCTCCGAGGGCAGCAAGAAGGCGTTCACGATACTCACGAAGATCGCAAAGATCAGACCGACGACTTCGCCGACGCCTTGACCTGAGTACTCTTTCATTTCTTTGAACATCACGTACTGCCAGTAGATGAAGTAGATCCCAAGCGTGACGAGTGACAGGAGAATCACAATTATCGGCTTTCGTACTGTGCCCACCGCTCCGGTCACCTGCTGATAGGGCTGCACCGCTTGAGGCTGTCCCAAAGGTGCTTGAAGATATGACTGCGCCGACGGAGCCGGCCCAGCGGCGTAAGGTGCTTGCCCGGTGGATGGCGGTGGGGGCGGCGGCTTGTAGTCAGGGTGCTGCTCCGGTGCGTACCACTTGCCGTCGGAAGCCTGCCACCAGCCCGGTCCTTGTGATGCGTCGCTCATTCCCCGCCTCTGTTGCTCTCAGCAGGGCCTACCCGCCGACCGCGGGAAGTGTTTCACACATCGCTTGAATCTGCCCAGGATCTGTATGGACGTCATCAGCGCCTGAGGAAGCGAGTTCACTCCCGGGGGGGACACTCGAGTCCGGCCAACAGTATGAGCTCCACAAAGGTGTCTCGAGCCACTTTCCACACGCCGTCGATCAGGACGGCGCGGCCTTGTCGGCCTCTGATCATGGGCGTGCCACTGAACGGGCCGTTGATGGTCAACGAGTAGATGACCCGGGCTTCCTTGTCATTGACGAACCGCAGTCCGTCGACCGTGACGGCATTCAGGGCGGGGTCCTGATCGATGCCGTGGCGTTGGCCCGCGGCCCGAAGAACCTCTCCGAGGTTCGAGCCACCGTCAATGGCAGGGATCGATCCGTCCGTCTCATCGACGTCGAGCATGCGAGAGAACGCTTCTTCGATGGCGATCCGGGCGGCGCCCTCGTTCTGAGGTGCGGGTCCCGGAATCGCTGAAGTGGGGGGGCCTAGCGGAGTGATCAGCGGTCCCAGGACTGAGGGGTCCTGCTTGGGGGCGGGCTCCTGCTGTCGAAGGGCCCGAAGCGCCGCGGCCTGCTCCGAGGTGATGCCTTGGGAACGCTGATCCAGGGCCTCCTTCGAAGACAGCCCCGCACCGATCCAATCGGCGACCTCGTCGAAGGGGATTCCGGTGCTCCACCACTCTCGGATGACATCCCCGGGCCCGCGGCCCTGGATGGCCAAGCGACCAGCTTCGGCTGGGGTGAGCCCGAGAGCATGCCAGGTGTAGGCGTCGGCAGCCTCGATTCCCTGTGACGCCCACTTCATGGCTTCCTCGTCAACCCATTGTCGTTGGTGGTAGCCGTGCATGACCCGCGGGTCACCACCACCTGGACCGAACGGTGCGATGCCGACCCGCGAAAACGTCGTGTACCCGACGGTGCTCCGGGAGGCAACGCGTCTGACCTCCGACTGCGCCTGTGCCTGGGTGAACGCGTCGACCGGTCCCAGGCCCCTCGCCTTCGCGGCCTTCGCACCGTCGATGTCGAAGCCCATCTCGTGCCACAACGCCGCCTCGGTGGAGTCGATGTCGGCATCGAGCCACGAGCTGACCGTGGAGGGGTTGGCACCAGCCGCCATCCACTGGGCGGCCTGGAGGCCCTCGGTCACCCCCTGCTGCACCCATGCCTCCGCGCGGGCGATGGTGAACCGCCAGCTACGCCACACTTCGGCATCCCTTGGATCGAAACCGGCCGCGATCCAGGCTGCCAGCTGTTCGGGCTCACCATCGTCAGGCTCGGACGCATCTACTTTGGTTCGCGTCACGGCGATGATCCCGTTATGCCGCGCTCGCCGGACCGATGTCGATGGCCCGGGCCCACTCGGGTACCGTTCCCCGTTGATCCATCAGACCCACGATGACCCGGATCCCACGTGGTGGGGCCGGAGGCCAGGGCGTGTGCCCATCGGTCAGCACGACGATCAGGTCGGGCTTGGGTCTGAGTTGGGCCGCCTTGGCGAGCCCGGCCCCCATGTCGGTTCCACCTCCGCCGAGGAGCTTCACGTCGTGAGCTCGCATCACCTTCTGTGCCCCGAAGGCTTCAGCATCACAGCAGATGATGTCGAGCTGTCGACCAGCTACCCCCAGGCTCCGGAGTACTCCACCGACTTCGGCCAGTGACTGGGCCAGCATCCCGTCGTTCATGCTCCCCGAGGTGTCCAGGACCATCGCCACCTTGGGCAGGGGTTGCGTGAGGCTGGGAAGGACCACGTCCCCGGCCACCGAGGACCGTCGTGACGGCTTGCGGTAGCTGAAGTCGACCCGGCCGGCGACGTCGGCGACACCGCGCCGAACGGCGGCGGCCAGCACCTGTTGCCAGCGCACCGTCGGCTCGAGGATCTCCTGGGCCCAGCGCTGCCAGCCAGCCGGCGCGTCCCCCCATTGACGCTGGTGCTCCCGTATCTGTTGCGCGACCTGTCGCTCGAGGAGCTTCTGTGCGGCATCGCCCAGTCCTGACCCCTGGCTATCCCATGGTCGGTCCTACTCCGTCACAGCCACTCCCGCAGTCAGCAGGCGACACGTCGGGTTCTGGGTCGGGCGCGCCGGGCACTTCGCTCGATCCGAGGGAGTCCCAGTACTGCTCGGCGGTCCAACCGTCGGGCAGACCCAGGGCCTTGGGAATGACGGCGCCGTCGGGCCTCTGCGCGGTTCCGGCCACCAGGTCGTCGTTGATCTCGGCGTCGGTGGCCGTGTTCCAGCGCCGTTGGTCGGGATCACGGCCGTCAAGCGGGGTCACGGCTGCCGACGAAGACCCTCCTGGGTAACGGTCCCCATGGTGCCGGAGGAGGTGGCCGACCTGGTGGATCAGCCAGAATCCCACGGTGGGCACATCGAGCTGCCGGAGTACGTCGGGATCGAGGTAGACGTGCCACGCCGGATCGACCGGGAGCGCGTCGAGATCGAACCGCTGTTGCGGTGGCTCCTCCGACTGGTCGATGACGATCGGATCCAGGGACAGGAGGGCGCTGGCCATATACGGAACCTGATGCGCAGCCCATACGCGAGCCGCAGCCCACGTCCGCCGGTCGTCGGGCCCCAAGACGTCGAGCGGGCCCTGCCTCATGGCTGACCCTCCCCGCTCAGAAGGCCGGCTGCCCGCAGGACAGGTGCGATCTGGAGCAGGCCGCTCGGCAACTGCGCACCATCCGGGCGGGCCCCGGCGAGCGCACGTGCCGCCAGCGTGGCCACGTCTGGCGCGCTGGCCGCTACCCGGGCCACCACCCGCCATGCGGCACCCCAGGAGGCGGCGTCTCCGTGGGCGATGGCCACGGACGCGACTGCCGTCAGCACCGCGAACGCCCGGTCACTCCGCTCCGGCAGCTCGAAGCCGTCCGGATCGGCCAGAACCGCTTCGGGGTCGGGGAGGTCCATATTGGCCAGCCACGAAAGGAACTCGATGCCCGCACCTTCGCCCACGGCGCCGATGACCAACTGCATCCGTGCGCTGTCGGTAGCTCCGATGGCATCGCACGCAGCGAGGAGCCGCGGCGACCGAGTCCCAGCTACGAGGGCTCGGCCATCCCCGCCCCGCCTGATCGGCGATCTGGGGCACCTGGAGCACAAGTGCCGGTCGGACCTCCAAGAAGGCACCCACGGCAGCCCTGACCGCGAGGTTCTGTGCTTCGGAGGGAAGGCTCCCGTCGAACACCGGTGGGGCACCGAAGCCCATCGCGATGCCCTCGGCCACCGTCTTGGCGTCGACCGGCCAGTCCAGATGAACCAGCCGGTTGGCCAACGGTGCCGACAGCTGCCACCCGTCGGCCGCTTCCTCGGGTGGATTGGCGGCAGCTACCACCCGGACGCTCTCCGGCAGGGTGAGATCGCCGACCACCCGCTCGAGCACTACCCGAAGCATCGCCGCCTGCACAGCCGGAGGAGCGGTCGTCAGCTCGTCCAAGAACAGCAGTCCGTGACCGGCCGCCGCGAGCCGTCTCGCCCACAGCGGCGGCGCCATCTGGACAGCCCCGTCGATCACCACCGGCAAACCGGCAAAGTCTGCCGGCTCGCGAATGGAGCCGATCACGACTTCGGTCGGCCAGCCGAGCGCCTCACCGAGGGCGCGCACCACGGAGGTCTTGCCGGTGCCTGGACTTCCCCAGAGCAGAACCGGAACGCCCGCTTGGACCGAGATCGAGAGGGCCTCGGACACCGATGACGCGTCTATCGCAACTCACCTCCACTTCTATTGTTCCAGACCAGCGTCTGGTGTCGTCCCAGAAGGGCAGCTACTCGCTCGTCGGGTTGACCCGTAGAGTGCCTGGCTACCTTCACCGAGCAGATTGACTGCAACCAGAGCACGTCGGCGGTCGTTGGTGTAACTGTGGACCACGTGTTGGATCAGGAGTCTGAGGCGGAGGGTTGGGGTCCCGATATGTTCATTGACCTCTACCGGGCCCAGTATCCCGGAATGGTCCGTTTGGCCCACGTGCTCACCGGCAGGTCCGACACGGCCGAGGATGCCGTCCAAGAGGCGTTCGCCCGGGTCCATGGCCGGCTCGGCACGATTGAGAACGCGGGCGGCTACCTGCGGACGACCGTCGTCAACATCTGTAGGGACAAGGCACGACGAGCCAAGCGCGAGCAGCGTCTCGTCGCTCAGATGCCCTCACGTCCCGCACTGTCTCTCGGAGCATCCGAGATGATCGATGTGCTTATCCGGCTTCCATATCGCCAGCGAGCTGTCCTGGTGCTCCGCTATTGGGGGGACTGGTCCGAGGCCGAAATCGCCGGTGCCCTCGGTTGCCGACCCGGAACCGTGAAGACCCTGGCCTCACGTGGACTGGCTCGCCTCGAGAGAGAGGTTGCTCCGTGATGCCCGACGACGTCGAACTCCAGTTGCGGAATGCGCTCGAAGAACTGACGAACTCGACCCCGCTCGCCAATCCCCTTGGACCTCGGAATGGGGAGGCCTCCCAGAGCGGTGACAGGGGGAACGGACCATGGCGGGACACGAAAGTGATCACTCTGCTGGTCGGGGCGGTGATCGTAATTGCCGTTTTGATCGGAGTCGGTGTCGCACATCTGTCGACACCTCCGTCCCACCAGGCAGCGACGAGTTCCACGACCACCTCGGTCCCGAATGGTCGATCCACGGTAACGGTGCCCGCCCTCGTCGGCCTGACCCAGGTGGAGGCTGGTTCGACGCTCGGCGCAATCGGCCTCAACGTCGGTTACGTCTCCACCGACCCGAGCGCGCAGTATCCCCCGGGTATCGTCATCTCCCAGAGCCCCCCATCGGACACATCCGTCGCCCCCGGCTCCTCGGTGTCGCTGGTCGTGTCCAGCGGTCTGTCCGGAGGTCAGTCGCCATCCACGAGCCTGCCGAGTTCGGCGAACTGCCACTCTGGGACCGTGTCGTTCAACACCGCAACCGAGACGGGTCCGGTTTGTCTGAATGCCGGCAGCGTCCTCATGGTGGCGTTTGCGTTGCCGGGTGTGCACC
The DNA here is from genome assembly GCA_963725275.1 of uncultured Acidimicrobiaceae bacterium. GTDB lineage: Bacteria > Actinomycetota > Acidimicrobiia > Acidimicrobiales > RAAP-2 > Bog-756. The sequence continues at coordinate 401,601 of CAVRXS010000003.1, forward strand.
ACTATGGACGTTGGTCGACAACGCTCACAACGTCCGATTCGGCAGTGCTCACCCAGGAATCAGTCAAGGCCTCGGGCCCGGTTCTCAATGCTCGATTCGTGGCAGCAGGACCAGGGACCACACAAGTCGTTGGGTACTTCGACCAGGCGTGCGCACCGAGCGACGCGACGCCCTGCACGATCCCGCCGCAGCTCCCGGTGTCCGTGACGGTGACGGTCGCGCCAACTGTCTGAACGAGAGCCAGCGGCTGCGGCTGGCGGATCGATCCGGCACGACGAACATCTGGCAAACCGCGTGTTGTGACTCCGGCACGCAGGGAGCAACTCGGCGGGCGTCCGTGCGGCCGGTTCAGGTCCCAGCCCCGGCAGGCACCGGCGGCGCGGCCCCCGGCGCCAGCTTGCGCATCTCATCGTCGAGCTTCCTCTGGTGCTCCTCGGCGTCGCGCCGGGCCCGGGACGGGCTCCACGGCCCCGCCATCAAGAAGATGAGCGGGATGAAGACGACCTGGCCGCCCACGCACACCCACCACCAGGTCTTCCACTGCGACGGGGCGTTCTTGACGGCCTGGGTCACTGCAATCCCATGGACCTGCAGGTACTGGAAGCCCGGCTCGCTCGCCGCCTTGCCCAGGGCGACCAGCCGACCGAGAGCCGCCGTCGGGGTGACGTGCAGCGTCGTGGTGAGCTGGGCTACCGCCGCGGCGCCGGCCACCGCGTTGTGCGGATTGGCGGAGAGGGCCTTCAGGGTCGCCGGTCGAAGGGCGGCGGCGGTCTGCAGTTCGGGCGCGTAGGTGACCGCTGCCGACGCCACCCCCGGCCCGTAGGTCACGAGCGTGTTCATGGAGCTCACCACGAGCGGGAGCACGAGGGCCGAAATGGCGACCACGATCCGGCCGACCCAGCCCCCGACGGCCAGCCCGTGCGCCGAGAGCGCGGGGTTGCGCCGCTCGATCGTCTCGGTGAAGGCGGCGAACCACGGGGCGTAGGCGATGCCCAGCGACACGGCCATCAGGCTCATGATCACGACGAAGGTGTCGTAGCTGGTCGAGAGTCGGCCGGTCTGTTCCAGGAAGAGGATCGTGGTCACGATGGCGCCGCAGGCGCCGAGCACCATGAACGGCTTTCGCACCCGGAGCCGGTCCGACACCAGCCCCACGACGACCAGCGCCCCGGCATTGAAGGCCCAGAACCAGTTGGCGAGGGAGTTCGCTCGCGACTCGGCGTAGTGGAAGATCGTGGCGAAGTAGATGACCAGGAACCCGACGAGGGCGTAGTAGACGAGGAGCAGGAGGGCGCTCGCGAGGGCCGGAGCGACGATGTCGATCGTGAGCATCTGGCGCCACGGGTGCTCGAGCGCCGCCTGGACGTCGATCCCCCGAGCCCGGCTCTCAACGATTGTCCGGTCCCGGATGCTGATCATCACCTGGTCCCGAAGTCCCGGCGAGAGCTCCCGGAGTCCCACGAGGGCGATGGCGAAGACGACCAGTCCGCTGATCCCGGCGATGCGGAATTGGTCCTGCCACGCAGGGAGGTGCGGCAGCGTGTGGGTGGCCACGATCGCAACGACGAGGCTCCCGACGACCGGTCCGAGCGTCCAGAAGCCCATCGCCGTCCCCCGCCCGAGCTGGGGCGAGAAGTCCCGTACCAGGGCCGGGGTGGCGACGAGGACGACTCCCTCGACGAAGCCGACCAGGGAGATGAAGACCACGAACAGCGTCTTGTTCGGGGCGTTTGGCACCCCGAAGATTGTGAGCAGCGCGACCAGGGCGAGGCCGTAGGTGACCATGTTGGCCCGGCCCCACCGGTCGGCCATCCCGGCCAGGATGGACGCGAAGGCGCCCACCACGGCTGCAACCACGCCGACGGCGTAGACGTAGTAGCGGAAGGTCATGCCGTAGTGCTCGATGATCGACGGCGATACCGAGCCGGCCACGTAGAGCTGGTAGTAGAGGATGATCGTCGCGAGGACGACGATCCCGAGGTAGAGCATGCGGGGCCCGGTGTCCGGATAGTGGTCGAGCGACCGGAACCAGAGCCAGCGGAACGGCGACCTCCTCCCGGACGCACCCGAGCCGGGATGGTTGGTGCCCGGCTGCCCGGCGCCTACCTGGCCGTTCGACCGCTCGGTCCTGGACATTGCCCCCTCCTTTCGTGGCCGCCGCGCCGCGGCGCGCGCTCACCCGTCGATCGTGCTCCCATGGAGGAGCTCGAACATGTTGTGGTAGAAGAAGCGCTCCTGGTCCGCTGGGTCGGTCTCCGCCAGGGCGGCTTCGAACTTGGCCAACGGGTCCCGGCTCCCTTCGGGGTGCGGGAAGTCGGTCGAGAACATGAAGAGCTCGGCCCCGGCCTGTTCGATCATCCAGCCGACCGGCTCGCCGGGGAACGGGGTGAACTTCAAATGCCGGCGCGCGTACTCCGAGGGGGTGCGCGCCAGCCGGCGCAGCGGCTCCTCTGTCCGGCGGAAGGCACGCGCCCCGTAGTCGAGGTGCCGCAGCCACGACACCACCCATCCCGCCCCTTGCTCGATGCATCCGCCCCGCAAGGTCGGGAACCGGTCGAAGAGTCCGTCGTAGATCAGGGAACCGAGAAAGAGCTCGGGCGAGTGCGGCACTGCCAGGAAGTCCTTGGAGCGGATGTTCTCCCCGCCGCCCAAGTGGTCGGTGACCGGCATCGCGTTGTTGTGGAAGGCCGGGTCGAGGAGCCGGCCGCCCCCGCCCACGTGGAGGACGAAGGGCACGCCCGCTGCGGCCAGCAGTCCCCAGAACGGATCGAGGTCGGGGTGGGTTGGGGCGCGGTCGCCTGCCGGAGTCGACGGGACCATCACCGCGGCGCAGCCCTCGGCGATCGCCTCACCAGCGAGGGCCAGCGCCCGTCCCGGGTCCGCCAGGGGGACGAGCGCCACTGACAGGAGACGTTCGTCGGCTGAGCAGAAGAGACTCATCGCCCGGTTCTGGGCAGCGGCCCCGGCATAGAGGAGTCCCACATCGCGCCCGGCGAACTGCGATGCAGCGAACGTGGCGAAGACCAGCTGACCGTCGACCCCCAGGAGGTCGAGGACGCAACGCCGCTCCTCAGGATCGAAGGCACCGAGCGCGTGCCAGCCCTTGTCTTGGAGGAGACGCTCCTGGGCCCGGACCGCCTCCTCAGGGGAGGCCCTGCGAGCCGCTGCTCGCGCGACGGCGTCGTCGACCACCGGGGCGAACGCCTCGGCCGCCCCCGGCCGCAGCCGGCCCCTGTATTCAGGCTCGAGAAACTCGTCGAGGAAGCCGGCGAGCTCCATCACGTGGCTGTCGGCGTCGAGGACCTTGCGGTCGCCAACATACGTCATGTCGCCCCCTTGGGCGGTCCAGGTGACATTGTGTCACCTCTCCGTGTGATAATGCCACAGTGGATATATCGCCTGCAACGGCTTCGGGTGGTGAGCAGGCCGGGCCTGCAAAGCCCCTCCGGCTGAGCGCATTCCGGCGCCGCGATGCACTGATCGACGCTGCGGCGGCACTGGTGAGCGCGGGCGACGTGCACGATGTGTCGATGGAGGCGGTGGCCGAGCGCGGCAGGGGTCAGCCGGCCACTCGTCTACAAGCACTTCGCCAACCGCCACGAGCTGCTGGCGGCCGTCTACCGGCGCGAGGCGGTACGACTGCACGACGAGCTGGCGGCCGAGGTGACCAACGCCGGCTCGGTCGAGGAGATGTTCCGAGCCCTCGTCCGGGGATCGCTCCGGGCTGCCGCCGAGCGGGGCCAGGTCTTCACCGCGCTCCGGGCCGCCGGTGCCTGGAGCCGCGAACTCCGGGAGGAACAGCGTTCCCGGGACCACGACACGGTACGGGCGTTCGGTGCCCTGTCGGCTCGCCAGTTCGGCCTGGACCGCCGGGTGGCCATGTCGCTCACGGCCGTGCTGCTCGGAGCGCTCGACCCTGTGCTCCTCCAATGGCGCCTCCGCCCGACCGAGGAGAACGCGGGCCTCCTCGAGCACGTCTACATGACCACGGTCACTGCGGCTTATGCGGCGATGCGCGCCTCGGCCGAGCCATCGCCGACACTGTTCGGTCTCACCAAGCTCCATGCTTCCGGAAGCATCACTGACTGACCGACCCTCTGGTAGACAACAGACGGCCCGGACTTCTTGCTGAGGCACCTGCCTCGTCTTACCAAGGTCGGCCGTGCCTGATCGGGGGATCGTGGGAAAGAAGCAGCAGGGCCGTGCACTCGAACGGACGCGGGGGTCGACTCGATGGCACCCACGGGCCCTACCAATCGTTGTCGCCCTGATGATGCTGTGCATCGTCGGAGCTGCGTGCGGCTCGTCGAGCCCGTCATCCTTGCCGGCGCCCGCCGGCCTGCCCGCCTTCTACTCGGTTCCGCAACCACTTCCGTCAGGTCCGCCGGGCACGCTCATAAAATCACAGAAAGTGGCGGTCGGCGGACTGCACGGCACCGTCTACCGGGTCATGTACATGTCGGAGTCGGTGCAGAACAAACCGGTGGTCGTGACAGGCCTCGTGATCGTCCCTGTCCGCCGTGCGCCCCCCGGGGGATACCCGGTGGTGAGTTGGGGCCACGGCACGAACGGGATGGCGGACCAATGCGCCCCGTCGTTGGATCCCACACAGGCCGTGCCATTGACCAACGGTCTGTTGGACCAAGGGTGGGAGGTAACCGCCAGCGACTATCAGGGAGAAGGGACACCTGGGCTTCTGCCCTACATCGTGGGCGTGAGCGCGGCGCGTAACACCATCGACATCGTCCGGGCCGCCCGTCACCTCGCGGCGGCCCATGCCAGCACCAAGTATGTGGTGTGGGGTCATTCCGAGGGTGGGCAGACGGCGATGTTCGCCCTGAACATCGGCGCCTCGTACGCGCCGGAACTCCACTTGGACGGAGTGGTCGCCGGTGCGCCTCCGTCCCAGTTCAACCTGGTGTACGACTTCCTGAAGACGAGTCCGTTCCGCTATTACCTGTTCATGGTTGCCGGCGCGTACCAGTCCGCCTATGGCAACACGGCAGCACCGCTGTCTCAGGTCCTGACCCCCCTGGGCATCAGTCTGCTTCCCGATCTCACCAAGGGGTGCGCCGACTATCTCGCGAGCGTGGTCGACAAATACTCAACTGCGCAGTTCGAGAAGACCGACCCGTTCACGGTTCCCGCGTGGAAAGTGCTGCTCAGCGAAAACGATCCGGAGAGCTTTTCCTCGGCCAGTAGTGTGCCGCTGCTCATCATCCAAGGGGGAGACGACGAGCAGATCCCAGTAGCTTCCACCCAACTCTTGGCGTCGCATCTGTGCGGGTTGGGCCAGGATCTCGAGCGTTGGATCTACCCGGGCCAGAGCCACGCAGGAGTGATCGGGCCCTCGTTCAACGACATGGTGCACTGGATCCGCGATCGCTTCGCAGGGGGCACCAACCCGGACCCGTACGCGCCAGTGGGGTTACCAGGAGTCCAGGTCACCAGCTGCCCGAGCTGACATCGGCGTGGGTGGCCAGAGTGCGATTCGGTCGGAATCGCCAGACCTCTCAGCGATAGCGTGAACGCCGATGCCGCCACTGCCTCGTTTCGTCGTGAGGGAGATGCAACCTAGCGAGGTAGGGATTCGCATCGACTACTTCCACGATTCGTCGGATGAGCATCTCCTGAAGGTGGGAGTCGACAGGGCATCGCTGCCGTCAAGAGAAGGTTGGCGGGAGGCCTACATGGAGGACGTTGCACGTCCGATCGAGGACCGAGAAGGGTACGCCCTGCTCTGGGAACTCGATGGCCGTGTGATCGGCTTCAGTTCTGCGGACCGGATCGTCTTCGGGGAGGAGGCCTTCATGCACCTCCACATTGTGAGCCCCGAGTTGCGCCACCGGGGCTTCGGATCTGAATTCGTGAAGGAATCAGCTCGCCACTACTTCCGAGTGCTCCAGCTCGAGCGCTTGTACTGCGAGCCGAACGCCTTCAATACTGTGCCGAACCGGGCCTTGCAGCGTGCCGGCTTCCACTATCTCTTCACGCACGAAACGAAACCGACTCCGATCAACTTCCACCAGGCAATTACCCGATGGATGTTGGAACGCAGGGACTCAGGCGCTCAACCCCCAGGTGGTCGGTAATCGCCACCCACCTTCACGGCAGCGTCGATTTCCTCCGGAGTCAAGAGGATGGTGGTCTTTATGTCTATCTTGCCGCTCGCCCCAATGAGCAGAGCGACCCCGGCCGCAGTCGCGTTGTCCGGCAGGTCAATGATCGTCACCACATCCGCTTCACCGAACGCGTAGTAGAACGCGTCGAGCTTTCCGCCAACGCTGGCACACGCCTTTTCGACGGCGGTTCGACGAGCTGAGCCACCCTCCTTGCGGAGCCCCTGGACCCCATCTCCGATATAAGACGCCTGGACAAGGTATTTCGGCATCGAGTTCCCTCCTTTGGTCGCAGACGCCCGAGTTTCGCGCTCATTGGCGGGAGCGGCAACGGGGCGTGCACAGGACCCGGACCCGGCCTACAATTGGGGCCGTGCGGTTCAACCACATGGAACTCACATTCGCCCGCGGCACCCTGACCGATCAGTTCCGCGAGGAGGTCGACGGCTTCTACAACTCCGTGTTCGGTTGGTCGGCAACCGATGCCGACGTCGTCGGTCAGCGATGCCACCTCCTGCTTCCGGACGCCGATCAGTTCATCCTGCTGGCCGAAAGCGGCAGGCCGATGAGCTCGCCGGGTTTCGATCACCTCGGTCTGCTCCAGGACTCGAGGGCCGAGGTCGATAGCCTGCTCGAGGCGTGTAAGCGGTACCAGGAGAAGGACGATCGTGTACAGATCCAGGAGTACGAGGATCTGGTGTATCCGAACCTCACCGTGCACGCCTTCTATGTGAAGTACCTGCTTCCTATCTATTTCGACGTCCAGTCGATGGAACGCGCCTGATCGTCCTCCTAGCCGCGTCGCCCTCCGGTAAAGAGACGGTCCCGACCGCCGACCACGACCGGGTTTCATCGCCGAGCTACGTGCGCACTGCTCGCCAGCAACGGCAACTCATGGGCATCTCGACCTCACCGTCGGCGGCTATGGACGATGCGACGGCCCGCATACGGCTCAGCTCCCGCTTTCTGACGTCCGGCGACATCGTGATCATGGAGCTGTAGGTCCCGGCCAGACCAACCAGCTGCTCCTGCGTCATCGGCATCGACCACTTGACAATGTTCCCCTCCGTCCCGGTGAACGGTGATCGAGGAGGTAGCTCGACGCGATGACGCCGTTCCCTGTCTCCGGGAGATCGGTCTCTCGGTCCTAACAGCTCGGCGACCCATTCGACTGACCGGTCGGCGCTGTTCCCAATTACACCGAGCACACCTCCGGATCTCAGCACTCGACCGATCTCGCCGATGGTCAGATCGGTATTCATCCAATGCCAGGCAGCCGAGATGGTCACCGCATCGAGTGACCCGGATCGGATCGGCAGTCCTTCGGCTCGCCCTTTGATCGCCGATATCTCCGGTGATCGGCTCTTCAGAACGTGGAGCATCCGCATGTCGGGCTCAACAGCGATGACCTCATGTCCCCGCGTGCTGAGGTGTCGGGTGAGCACGCCAGTCCCAGCACCGATGTCAGCGACGATCCCACCCGTCGATTGCAGCACCCAATCGACGGCCGTCATCGGTGGTCCTGGTCTGAAACGGTCGTACATCTCGGCCACGGATCCGAACGATGAAGCCCGGGCCGCGGTGTCCGGTTCTGCCATGGACCCGACGGTACCGGTCCGGTCCGGTGATTCGTCATCGCCTACGCCTGCGACCCCGCACAAGTGATCAGCGGGCACCCGTGTGCCCACGCATGCTGCGCCTAGTGTTTGCCCCATGTCGACGGCGGCCAGGCGTTGGGTTGTGCTCGTCACGGTCGCGGTTGTCGCGCTCACGGTGGGGGCAGTGGTGGTCGTCCTCCAGGAGGGCTCGTCCGGGCCGGCGAGTGTCGAGGCGGGTGCCGAGAGCCCAGCCGGGTCGCCCATCACGGTCCCCTCGGGTCCGCCCTCGGGTGGACCGGCAGATCTTGTGGATCCGATGGCAGGGACGGGAATCGGGTCGGCGGAACCGGCGAACGTGAGCGAGTACCCGGGTGCCTCGGTGCCACTGGGAATGGTCCAGTTCAGCCCCGACACCTCGCCGGATCGCCAGGTCACGACCGGGTCCGGCTACGACTACGCCGACTCCGACATCTCCGGCTTCAGCCTGACCCACCTCTCGGGACCGGGCTGCGCAATCTACGGAGACATCCCGATCCTTCCGACCAGCGGGCCGATGCCTGCCAACCCCGAGGACGCGGTCCAGCCTTTTTCACATGCGAACGAACGGGCCTCGGCGGGCAACTACGCGGTAAGCGTCGGTTCGGGACACCAGGGCATCGGCGTCCAACTCAGCGCCACCACCCGGAGCGCGCTGGGGGCGTTCACCTTTCCCGCATCGCCGGCACCCGCAGACGCAGTCGACCCCACCGACGGTGACCACCTCCTGTTCAAGGTGAGCGACTCCGCCAACGGGTCGAGCGCCGCGCGGGTGCAGGTCGTCGGGACCGATGAGCTCACTGGATCGGTGACCAGCGGGGACTTCTGTGGCATCCCGGGCAACTACACCCTCTACTTCGCGGCGCGCTTCTCCAGAGCGTTTGTGTCCAGTGGGACCTGGCTGAACGGCACCGTGAGCTCGAAGCGGTCCTGCACGGGTACCGCCGCTGTGGCCTGCGGTGCCTGGCTGAACTTCGGTCGTCCGGGCCGATCGGGACGTCGGACGGTTCTGGCCAAGGTGGGCATCTCCTTCGTCTCTCCGGAGGGGGCCGCGTCGAACCTGGCAACCGAGGATCCGGGCTGGAACTTTGCAACGGTCTCCGAGGCGGCAACCGCTGAGTGGAACGGACTCTTGGACCGCGTGGCCGTCCAGGGAGGCACAGAGACTGCTCAGCGCACCTTCTACACGGCTCTCTACCACTCCTTGTTGTTCCCCTCCGTGTTCAGCGACGATGACGGCAGGTACATCGGGTTCGACCACCGGGTCCACACGTTGGCCAAGGGTGAGGTGCAGTACGCCAACATCTCGGAGGCTGACATCTACCGATCCGAGGTTCCCCTCCTGGCCCTGCTGTTGCCCGGACCGACCTCCCAGATGGTCCAGTCCCTGCTGAACGACGCCGCCCAGACAAAGGGAGGGTTCCTGCCCAGGTGGGCGATCGCCGACAACGACGCGAGCCAGTGGGACGGGGACTCGGCCGACCCGATCATCGCCGACGCCTACGCGTTCGGGGCGCGCCAGTTCAGCCTCACGGATGCGCTCAGGGCGATGATCCACGGGGCCACCGTTTCCGAAAGCGGCGGCCTCGTGATCGAGCGGCAGAATTTGGCCAAGTACGAGGCCCAGGGTTGGGTGCCGGAGCTGACCTATGACCTGACCTCGTACCCCTACACCGACGGGGGTTCGGAGACCCTCGAGTACTCGATCGACGACTTCTCGATCTCGCAGCTCGCCTCCGCCTCGGGTGACCGGGCCGAGGCGGCGGTCTTCGCCAAGCGTGGCCAGAACTGGCAGAACCTGTTCGACCCCGGCACTGGCTACCTCTCTGCCCGCCAGGCCGACGGAAGCTTCCCGGCCGGACCGGCCTTCCAACCGGCGAGCCCCTCGCTCCAGGCCCAAGGGGTGGCCCAGCAGGGTTTCGAGGAAGGCAACGCCATCCAGTACACCTGGGCGGTTCCCCAGAACCTGGCCGGACTCATCGGGCTCATGGGCGGGGACCCGGCGGCAGTGGCCAAGCTCGACACGTTCTTCACCCAGCTCAACGCGACCCGGTTCGCGCCATACGACTGGGCCGGCAACGAACCGGGCGAGTGGATCCCCTTCGAGTACGACTACGCCGGAGAGCCCTGGGCGACCCAATCGGTCGTGCGACGCATCATGACCCAGCTCTACCTGCTCGCCCCGGCCGCCGAGCCGGGCGAGGACGACCTCGGGGCCCTCTCCTCGTGGTACGTCTGGGCCGCCCTGGGTCTCTATCCCGAGACTCCGGGGGTGGCCAGCCTGGTCATGACTAGTCCCCTCTTCCCCCGGGTGGCCATCACCGAGGGGAACGGCCACACCCTCACCATCACCGGCACGCACGCCCCCGATCCGTACATCCAACAAGCACAGCTCGCGATCGGGTCTGATGGATCTTCGACCTGGGACAAGCCGTGGCTCCCCGCCTCTGCCCTCTCGGAAGGAGCCGCTCTGGCCGTCGACCTGGGTCCGTCGCCCAACGACACATGGGGATCGAGCGCATCGGCCGCACCTCCCTCGTTCTCACGAGGTGCCGCCCCAGCGGTTCCGTTCACGATCCCAGGCGGAACGGTCACAGTGCCCGCCGGCGGCGCTACAACCATGCAGCTCGGCGTGCAGGAAGGTGCAGGCCCGGGAAGCTCCGGGTCGGCTCGAACGGTCGCGTGGCACGTGGTCCCCTCGGCAGGGGCCGCCGGGGTGACCATCTCGCCCAGCTCAGGAACCTTGCGTGTGGTCGACGGCCGCTCGACGACGCCGATTCGGGTGACCTCCGGAAGCCCGGGAATCTCGTCGGTCACGATTGACCTGAACCAGGGCGACTCTCCCCTCCCGAGCGTGACCCTCGACGTCGACACCCTCCCCTGATCGCCGCCTCACCGATGTGATCCGACGCGTGGACGGGTCGACCACGCGTCAGTGGGCGGAGACCGCTCTCGCGTAGACCAGCGTCGTCACCTGATCGGTGGACATGTCGACGAGCTCGACCTGGACCGGCGCATCCGGTCCGGTGCCCAAGAGTCTGCTCCGGGTACGGACCGGGCCCACCTGCGCCATCCGGAGATACCTGAGGTCGAGGTCGGTCACCACCACGGGCGATTCGAAACGTGTCGCCAGCAGATCCTCGGCAGCAGCCTCGGCCAGCAGCGCGACCATCGCGCCCTGCAGCGTCCCCGCAGGGTTGCGGAGGCCTGCAGCGACGTCGACCTGCACAACCCCTTCGGCCGCATCGATCACTTCGATTCCGGCTTCCTCGCGCAGCGGTCGGGTCAGCGTGCCTGGATCGCGGAAGATCAGAGGGATCTGCCCGACCGGCACATTCGGTTTAGGTGGATCGGTCGCCCTGCGAGAGACGTTCACGAACCCGATGGCGCCGACCGCGACCGGGGCTCCTTGGTCGGTCGTGAGCTCGACCAGACAGGTGGCAGATCGCCGCCCCTGGCGCAGGATCGTGCTCGTCGCGTCAATCCGTTCGGGTGCTGCTATCGGGCGCATCCGGACCGACATGTCCGAGGTGAGTGTCCACACGCCGGCGTCCTGATCCAGGGGGATTCCCGCCACCACGTCGATGACGAACGAGAGGGCACTCGCCCGCACGACGCCGTGATGGAGCGTCTCCTCCTGGGGCCTCAGTTCGATGGTGAGGGAACCGTCCTCGAACCGCGCCGTCACCCCGAGCCGGCTCGGAACGGACAGTCCCGGGCCCGATATGTCTGTCATGTGGTCTCCAGAATCGACACAAGTTTTCAGATGCTAACGGCATGGATACTGGTCGGGCGGGGAGACAGATGGAAATCGATGGCACCACAGTCGGACATGGTCATATGCTCCTCCGGATACGGCAGACCCCGCTCTCAGGCTTGGCCATCTGCCTGGCGCTCATGGCCGGGCTGCTGACCGCGTGTTCCTCGACCAACTCGACGAGCAGTGCCGCAAGCAGTTCCTCGACACCACCGATCCCGGCGGCCGCCTTCCAGGACCACACCGGGGTAACGCCCACATCGGTGACAATCGGCAATGTCTCGACCCAGTCGGCCGGCCTGTTCACGGGCGCGGTCGTGGGAACCGAGGCCTACGCCGCCTATGTGAACTCGGAGGGTGGGGTCAACGGCCGCAAGATCGTGGTGTCCAGCTCCGACGACCGGTTCCAGGGTGCCCTCAACAAGCAGGAGGTCCAGAGCATCTTCCAGTCCGACTTTGCCAATGTGGGCGGACTTTCTCTCGAAGACAGCTTCAGCGAGCCCCTGATCGAAGCCAATCCAGGATTCCCCGACATCACGCCGTCGCTCGACCCGGCGACAGAGAAGCTCCCGAACAACTTCACCCCGCTCCCTGCCTCGAACGGGTGGCCGACGGGTCCACTCCTCTACTTCAAGCAGAAGTACCCGACCGAGATCGCCCACACGGCCACGATCATCGCCGCCCTGCCGTCGACGGAGCTGACCTGGGACAACGAGAAGCAAGCCATGCAGCATCTGGGCTACACGGTGCTCTATGACCCGGCGCTTCCTGCGACGACGACGGACTTCACGGCACAGGTGGTGGCCATGAAGAGCGGCCGGCGTGCAGATCCTCTTCCTCGAGCAAGAACCCCAGAACTACGCGTCGGCCATCTTCCGAGATCTCACCCAGCAGAACTTCCACCCTGTGGTGGTCTTGGGCGCCGCCGCCTACAGCAAGCAGCTCATTCCGAACGCCGGCGGACCCAACGCGGTCGACGGGGCCTACCTCGAGCAGGGAGCGTCGCTCTACCTCGGCGAGGACGCAGCCCGGATCCCGACGATCACCACATTCAACACCTGGGTCCAGAAGGTCTCACCGGGATTCATGACCGACTTCTTCACGCTCACCGGGTGGTTGTGCGGCGAGCTGTTCGTCGACGCGCTGCGCAACGCCGGCACGGACCCGAGTCGGGGGTCTCTCCTGCAGGCACTGCGGAAGGTCACCGCATTCGAGAGCGGGAACCTCGTCCCGGTGAGCAACCCGGCCGGCAAAGTGCCGGTTATCTGCTACATCCTGGGGAGAATCACCAACGGCACGTTCCAGCGACTCGACGACCCGCCAGTTACCGGCAGCACCCATGGATTCCGCTGCGACGGCACCTACTACCGGGGGACCTGATCGGCGTCCTCAGCTGCGGACGGAAAACAATCGCCACGCGCCGAGGACCCCCTTGAGCTCGTGCTCGCCCCGTTCTTCGAACTGGAGGCCGGACCCCGCAACGAGATCCTTCACGGTCGACGAGACCAGGACCTCACCGCCATTGGCGAGGCTGGATACACGCTGTCCGATGGCGACAGCGATGCCGGCGATGTCGTCGCCGCGAAGCTCGATCTCCCCCGTATGCAGACCGGACCGGACCTCGAGTCCCAATCCGCTCAGCAGCTCACGAACGGCGCAGGCACAGTGGATCGCCCGGGCCGGACCGTCAAAGACGGCGAGGAATCCATCCCCCATCGTCTTGATCTCTCGGCCCCGGTGACGAAGGAGCTGGGATCGCACCATTGCATCGTGAGCGTCAAGGAGCGCACGCCAGGCTCGATCGCCCATCTCTGTAGCGCGTTGCGTCGAGCCGACGATGTCCGTGAACAGGACCGTGGCCAGAACGCGTTCGGTGTCACGGGGAGGCCGTACCCCTGTGAGGAACTCCTCCATCTCGTCGACGAGGCCATCGGTATCTCCCGCAAAGAACGAGTGATCCTCTCCCTCGAGCTCCTTGTAGACCGCCCCTGGAATGTGTTGGGCGAGATAGCGGCCGTGCTCGGCACGAACGTGTCGGTCCCCTTGACGGTGAATGACCAGGGTGGGTGCTTGAATAGAGGGCAGGACATGGTGGACGTTGGTCTCGGACACGACTCGCATGAAGGCATCGACGCTGGTGGGGCTAGTGCTCAGACGCTGAGAGCGAAGCATCCACTGGCTCCATTGCCGATCGTTGACCATGCTTGGCGCCATACCCGCAGCCAGATTGTCGAGCGTTCCCCAGGATGCAACCATGGCATCCAGATAGGAGTCCAACAGCTCGGCCGGCAGGCCCAGGTCGTAGTCGGGGCCCTGCACGAACCGCGCATAGGTATTGACGAGCACCAGGGCTGAGACCCGTTGGGGGTACGTGGCGGCGAACAGCATCACGGGAGAGCCACCGTCGTTGATGCCGCCGATCACTGCTCTGTCCGACCCTGCTGCTCCCATCACAGCCGAGATATCGTCGAGCCACGCGTCGAGTCCGGGAAGACCAGCCAGGGTCAGGGCGTCTGAGCTTCCCCACCCCCGGGCATCGAACCAGATGTTGCGGCTGAAGCTACCGAGACGCTCCAGCATCTGAGCTATTCGCGGCTCTTCCCAGAGGCAATCGATCGGGTTGGAAGCGTCCCGGATCACGACGAGGTCCCGTGGACCGTCGCCCCAGACCTGGTATGCGATGCGCACCCCGTCGATGGTCCGGGCATATCGGGTCGTGGGGGGGTCGGTCATGACGCGTCAAGTACTTCGTTGGTCACTCTGAGCGTCTGATCAGCAGTGCGCCGCAGGCCGACCAGGACTCCTGCCGCCACGATTTCTTGAATCTCCCAGGAACTCCGAATCCCACGCACTCGGGGATCGGCGTGCTCCTCGCCGTCACCGCCTTCGGCAAGCATCTGCCAATACTAACGATGTATCGCCCAGAGCGGCCGGGTCCGATCGCACACTGCTGGCCATGTGTCGACGCGTCACTGTTGCGCCCGTTCCACCGATCGATCATTCGCAGCTGCATCGCCCACTCCGTGATGAACGCGGAACAGGTTGTCGGGGTCATAGGAGCCTCTGATCTCGAGCAACCGCTCGCCGAATATCTGGGACAGGTCGGCGGCGTCTGACGGCCCGACGTCTCGAGCCATTGCACGGTCTGTCCCATCCCGGAGCGGCATAGCGTGGAGCCATGACCCTCACCGTCTTCGGAATCGTCGTCCTCACGTTCATGATGGCAATGTACGCACTGGAGAGGCGCGGTCGTGGATTCATCCTCGCGTTCGCCCTGGGCTGCGGTCTGTCGAGCATCTACGGATTCCTCTCCGGAGCCTGGCCGTTCGGTGTGGTGGAGGCGATCTGGACGGTGATCGCCATTCATCGGTACTGGGAATCCACGCAACGGAAGGCTGTGTGAATCGACGAGAGCATGTCCCAGCCTGCGCAAGCAGGACCGCATATCGTGACCTGGGGTGACGGTTCCACCGACGTGATGTGCCTCGGGCTCTCGTGGATCTCGACCACGATGCCGAACTCCCATGACTCCTTGTAGATGAACCCGGCTCCGAGGTGGAAACTCGGGACCGGTCAAGACCACTTCGCCTAGTCGAATGGTGACGTTGGTCGATCCGACCTTCCAGGTACGATCTTCCTCTTGCCCATGGCCCTCCCGGCCCGGCCACAGTCGACCGGACGGGACATCATCGCGATCGACGCCCCGGAGGCTCCGCCAGAGTGAGGGACAGCACACCAACGGGATCGACCAGCGAAGAACGGTTGCGCGCCCTGGGCAATGAGATCTCCGCCAGCCGCCGCACGACCCGGGTGGCCCAACAGGAGGAGGGTGCAGCCCCCGGTGAGGAGGGCCTGCACACGACGTCACGACGCGAACGGCGCAAGGCGAAGAAGGGCGGTCGCCACCGGGGCAGGCGCATCGTCATCGTGTCCCTTGTCGTCCTGCTGGTGATCGTCGGATCCGCCGCCGGCTACGCCTACTACCTGACCCATGACCTCAACCGGGTCCAGGTCCGCGGTCTGAGTGGCGTGTTCACCACCGGTCAAGAGGCAGGAACCGAGAACATCCTGATGGTCGGTTCGACCGACCGCTGCTCCCTTACAGTCCAGAATCCTGCCTACGGAATCTGCTCTCAAGGCGTAACCGGCGTCAACAGCGACGTGATCATGATCCTCCATGCCGATCCCACCCATCATCGTCTTGCCCTGCTCTCGATCCCTCGCGACCTGTTCATCCCCAATGCCCGGATCCAAGGCCCGAACAAGATCGACGCCGGCCTCTTTCAAGGACTCACCCAGCTCACCGCCGCCATCGAGGAGGACTTCGGCATCCCGATCCAGCACGCGGTGTCGCTCAATTTCGACCAGTTCGCCAACATCGTCGATGCGCTCGGCGGCATCAACATGGCCTTCCCGGTGTCCGTGTTCGACTGGGCGCCCACCGGGGGAGGCGTCAGCGGCGACCAGCCGGTGAGCTCAGGCCTCAACCAGCGGGCTGCGGCATGCGTTCACCTCAACGGGACGCAGGCCCTCGAGATCGTTCGTGCCCGGCACCTCCGGTATGAGACACCGTCGTCGAATCCGGACGATCCGTACTCGTGGCAGCCGGAAGCCCAGAGCGACCTTGCGCGAATTCGGCGGGATCACGAGTTCCTGCGCGTGTTGGGGAGCACCGTTGCGAAGCAGGGCCTCGGAAATCCCATCACTGACATCAATCTGATCAACTCGGTGAAGAGCGACCTCACCTTCGATCAGTCCTGGTCGGTCGAGGACATGGCCAACCTCGTGCTCGACTTCCACTCGATCGACATAAACTCCGTCCCGCAGCTGACCCTGCCGGTCGCAGTGGTCGACGATCCTGATGGTCCGGGGGGCGCACTCCTATATCACGGGTACGGCTACGGCGATGTCGAGTTTCCAGCCCAGTCCCAAGATCAAGCCGCAATCGACCAGGTCCTCGGTGTCGGTCCGACCACTGACTCGATGACAGGCCTGCCCCTCCCTGTCGCCTCGTCGGTGACGGTGTCGGTGTCCAACGCGACCGGGGCTTACAACCAAGCGGCCGACACCGCGACGGCGCTCGCCCAGCTCGGCTTTCACAGCGTCGGGGTCGCAGACTCGCAAGCAGCCGGCGATGTCGCCGAGACCTACGTCTACTACGGGTCCCGCTCCCCCAGTACCGAGGCGGCCGCCGAGGCCGTCGTGCGCTCGCTCTCGGGCTCGGTGATCATGGCCTACGACCCCACCCAGGTCATCGACGGTGCGCAGGTGACCGTCGTCACGGGTACACAGTTCACGGTCAACGCCCCGGCGCCGAGCGCACCCGGCTCCACCGTCGCCACATCGTCGACCGCGCCACCGGCGACCTCGCCACCGGCCAATTCGGGCGCCATCGCCGCGCCCACCCCGACGACGTCCAATCTGCAGCAGTGGGACCCGCGCACGTGCGCCCCTGGAGCAGCACCGACCGCCCCCCAGCCGAACCCGCTGCCGTGAAGCGGCTCCGCGACAACACCAACCGGCCCAGGGCCACGCGCGCGAACTTGCCCGCTCAGGGCACGCGAGTTAGCCTGTGGGCTGGATCGTTCGAGTCGACACGACACAAGGAGGTGGGGCACATGCAGGCAGAACCGCCCAGTTCCCAACCTCCACAGCCGTGCCCCGGCGTTCCCCTCCGCCCGCTCTGAGGTTCCGCGACACGTCACGTTTGTGACCTCCGGATCGGCGAGTCGCAGCATGCGCCGGGGCGTCTGACACATCCTCCCCGACTCGGACCAGAGCGTCCGCTCGAGCAGGGACGTCGCGACCCGATCGAACGGGTCAATCCACAGCTGAGCAGCGCGGCTGACGCGTCTTGCCTCGCGCCGGCGACCTGCCCTGACGCTCTGACACCACTCGGGCGACCTGGTCCGAACAGATCCAAGGAGTCACCCGTCATGAACCACAACCTGCACCTCGCACCACCCGGCACGGACGAGTCGGCGGCGGAAGCCGCTGCCCTCGACGAAGCCCACATCGGCCACATCCGCGGCGCCCTGGGCACCATCGTCCACGGGGACGTCGCCGCGCGTCCCGGCCTCTCGCCCAAGCTCAAGACCCTCCTGGCCATCGTCGGTCCCGGGCTCATCGTGATGGTCGGAGACAACGACGCCGGCGCCTTCTCGACCTATGGCCAGGCCGGCCAGGACTTCGGCACCCACCTGCTCTGGACCCTGGCACTGCTCGTCCCGGTCCTCTATGTCTGCCAGGAGATGGTCCTGCGTCTCGGCGCGGTGACCGGGGTCGGGCACGCACGACTCATCCTGGAGCGCTTCGGCAAGTTCTGGGGTGCCTTCAGCGTCATCGACCTGTTCCTGCTCAACGCCCTCACCATCGTCACAGAGTTCATCGGCATCTCACTGGCCATCTCCTACCTCGGCCTCCCCAAGATCCCCGCTGTCGCGGTTTCCGCCGTGGCCATCATCGCCGCCGTGAGCACCGGGAGCTTCCGGCGCTTCGAGCGGCTCTGCCTCGTGCTGGTCGCGGGCTCCCTCCTCCTCGTCCCGATCGCGCTCGTCGTACATCCGCCGATCGGCCAGGTCGCACACGACTTCGTGATACCCCGGATCCCCGGCGGCGCACCCCTCTCCACGGTGATGCTGCTGATCATCGGCATCGTCGGCACCACCGTCGCTCCCTGGCAGTTGTTCTTCCAGCAGTCCTACATCATCGACAAGCGGATCACGCCCCGTTGGATCAAGTACGAGCGGGTCGATCTGGTGATCGGTATCACCCTGGTGGTCATCGGCGGAGGAGCGATCATGAGCTTCGTGGCGGCCACGTTCACCCACACCCCGGGCTTCGGGAACTTCACAGACGCTGCCGGGGTCGCCGACGGCCTCGCCACCTATGCGTCTCGCACCATGGGCGACCTGTTCGCGATCGCCCTGATCGACGCAGCCATCATCGGCGCCGCAGCAGTCGGGCTCGCGACCGCCTATGCCACCAGTGACGTCATGAACCTCAAGCACTCGTTGCACCGTCCCGTGAGGCAGGCCAAAGGGTTCTATGCGTGCTATGCCGGGCTCATCGGGCTCGCGGCCCTGTTGGTCCTCATCCCCCACGCGCCGCTCGGGTTGCTCACCCTGGCCGTACAGGTGCTCGCAGGAGTCCTCCTGCCCAGCGCGTGTGTCTTCCTGCTCCTCCTCTGCAACGACAAGGCGGTGCTCGGGCCCTGGGTCAACAGCAAGCGGCTCAACGGGACCACCGGAGTGATCATCTGGGTGCTGGTCATCCTGTCGGTCGTGCTCACCGCAAGCGTGCTCTTCCCGACGATCTCGGGCACCCAGATCATCGGCGTCGCCGTCGGCGGCATGGTCATCGGCCTATTGGCCGGGGCCTTCTTGCTCCTCCAGGCACACCGGCGGCGAGATCTCGTCACGGTCGACGACGCCTTCGCCGAATCCGGAGACCGGAACACATGGAGGATGCCACCGCTGGCGACGCTCTCCCGGCCGACCATGTCGTTGCAGCGCAAGATCGGCTTGGGGGCACTGCGCGGCTATCTCGTGATCGCCCTCGTCCTCGTCGTCGTGAAGGTCATCGAGGTCGCCGTCCACTAGGGATGCTCAAACGATAGAAGAGCAATCCGTCCTCTTCGAGGAGGTGGACGATCCCGAGCTCGAGCGGATCGGGTAGCTCCGGTCCGGCAAGGATTCGGGACCCGTCGCCGGCCACGAGGCGCGGCGAGAGGGTCAGGCAGAGCTCGTCGAGCAACCCGGCGCGAAGGACGTCGGCATTGAGCCCGGGACCACCCTCGAGGAGGACCGACCGGTAACCCGCCCGGTGGAAGTGGTCGAGGGCGCGGTGCGGATCGACACGGCCATCACCGGCCACGACGAAGTCGGCCACCGCTTCGCCACGGCTCTGCTCGTCCTTGTCGCAATCGGTCGTGGTGACGATGATCGTACGCGCCTCGGCCTCGGTGAAGAGCGGCGCGGACCAATCGAGATTGGCCGACCGGGTCACGATCGCAATGGGCGGCACCGCCGACTGGCCCCGTTGACGTCGTTGCTTGCGGACCTCCTCGGTCAGGTGGACCGGGCCGTATCCCTCGGAGCGAGCGGTACCGGCACCGACGAGGATGACGTCGGCCAGGGATCTCAGGACCGAGAAGAGCCTGCTGTCGGCGGGTCCGCCCAGCATGCCGGAGCGACCGTTGACGGAGATGGCGCCGTCGAGGCTGGAGATCATGTTGCAGCGGACAAAGGGCCGGTCTGCACCGGCGAGGGCCGGGGTCGCGTAGGCAACGGCGAGGTCGACGCTCGAACGTGGCTCTGGCAGAAGGGCTCTCATTTGGGGTGCTCCACCAGATCCCTCATCCGGAACGTGCGTCACGGGCATCTCCGACCCGAGAGGATGACTCGGATCGGTAGCTTATAGAGCAAGCAAGCGGACGGTGGACCGTCCAACGCGGATTGGAGCTTCCCGTGACCCAGACAGCTGCAACCGAGGCGGAGATGATGCCGGGCCGTGTGCGCGAGCTCGGCCACATCGTCCTCTACGTCGCCGATCTCGACCGTTCCCTCGAGTTCTACCGGGACATTCTCGGATGGCCGGTCATCCGGCCACCGGATCGCTACCCGGTCGCCGGGTTCCGCGCCGGCGACACCCACCACGACCTGCTCCTGATCGAGGTCGGTTCCGATGCCACGCCGATACCCGAAGGACGCCGCCTCGGCCTCTACCACTTCGGCGTGAAGGTCGGCGACAGCGACGACGACCTTCGGGCCCTCCTCGCACGCCTCGAGGCACGACCGGATCTCGCACGAGTGGTCGGCGCCGTCGACGAGGGATTCGCCCACTCGCTCTACGTACAGGACCCCGACGGCAACGAGGTCGAACTCTATGTCGACCTGCCCGGCAAGGACTGGACCGACCCCGCGGTCGTCTTCGACTCCCCGCGCCTACCGCTCCGGCTCTGAGCCGCCCCTGTCGCCGAGACCTATCCGGCGAGACCGTGCCGGTGTGCGTACGCCGCCGCCTGAGCCCTGTCCCGGCTCCCGGTCTTGGCGAAGATGTGATTCACATGGGTCTTGATGGTGGCCTCCGCCACGAACAGCTCGCCGGCGATCTCCGAATTGGACTCGCCCCTGGCGATGAGGAGGAGCACCTCGGCCTCGCGCTCGGTCAGGCCGTCCGGCAGTGGCTCTGCGCGCTTCGGACCGGACCGGTCTGCCCCCTGGGAGGCAGCCAGGACCAGTTTGGCCTGCACGTCCGGATCGAGCATGGATTGGCCGGCCGCCGCGGCATCGAGGGCCCGATGGATGTCCTCACGGGTCGCATCCTTGGTCAGGAACCCGATGGCGCCGGCGGACAATGCCTCGATGATCGACTCGTCGTCGGCGAAGGTTGTCAGGATCACCACGTGGGTACCGGGATGGGACCGGCGGATGAGTCCTGTGGCTTCTGCCCCACCCATCTTCGGCATCCGAAGATCCATCAGGACCACATCGGGATGCTGCGCATCCACCAGCGTCAGCGCCTCTTCTCCGTCTGCCGCCAACCCGACCACCTCGACACCGGCCAGATGGTCGATGACCGTGGCCAGCCCTTCCCGGACCACTCGCTGATCATCGACGACGAGCACCTTCACGCAGGAACCCTCGCCTCGACCCGCCATCCGGCCCCCGATCGTCCAGCTTCGACCTGACCGCCGACGAGCAGCACCCGCTCGGCGATCCCTTGGAGACCGTACCCGCCGCCGGAGTCCGAGAGCCCCGATGGCGGTCCGGTGCCCGGCGGATTCGAGATGGTGAGCATCACCTGCTCCGGCGCGAAGACGAGCCGGACCGTCGCCGGCGAACCAGGAGCATGCTTGATCGCGTTCGTCAGGGACTCTTGTGCCACGCGGTAGAGCGCGAAGTTCGCCTCGGCGGGCAGCTCCCGGGGAGTACCGACCACTTCGAGCACGAAACCCTGCTCCGCTGTCAGGCGGGACAACTGGTCCTCGATGGGTGGCAGGTCCTCGCGCAGCGCCTTCACCGCACCCCGGGCTTCGTCCAGACCCTCCCGCACCAGCCGCTTGATCCCTGCTATCTGCGACCGCACCTCCGGTCCGACCCCCCGGTCCTCGTCGACGAGGCTGTCCAGCGCCTCAAGCTGCACCGACAACGCGGAAAGGGTGTGGGCGAGGACGTCATGCAACTCCCGGGCCATGTGGTTCCGGCCGTCCAGAAGCTCTGCCCTCGCCCGTTCCGTCTCGGCCCGCGCCTCCGAGAGCTCGAGATGTGCGGCCTGGGTCGCCCGTTGGACACTCTCACGCCGGGACACGCCGAGGATGAGCCCGCTCGTAGCCGCCGCCACTGCACCTGCAAATGCAGCAGAGCTCGAGTTCGTCTCACCCGACGCAATCAGGAATGCGATGAGTCCGGAAACGGCTACCCCTGCGGCGACAGCCAGTCGCCGTGCGATGGCGGCACCGAGTGCCGCGACGCCCACGAACGCCAGCGCGGCCGGGGCGAACGCTGCGAGCGCCCCACCGGTGAGAGCCAGTCCGAACAGGCACGGAAGCTCGAGCGCCCGCATTCCTGCGGCGCGGGCAACGATCCAGCCCGTCCACAGGATGGCCGCTGCACCGAGAAGCGCCAGGGAAGCGGGTCCTGATCCGCCCGTACCGGGGATGGATTCACCCACCACGCCCCAGGCCACCAGCCCGAGACCGACGACGTTCCCGACGACTGCCACCGGTCCGACGTTCGGACCGGTGAAGCGTTCCTCAGACGTACTCACCGTCCACAATCTTGACCCCCGGATCGAGGTTCGCCGGCGATGCAACGCGAGCCGGGAGCACGAGGCCCCGGAATCCGAGGACCGCCGTCCGTGCCAGTGCCTCGCCCAGCGCCATGAGGATCAGGGCTGCAACCCAGGCCTCGCCGCTCGTGATCGAGTAGGTGTGGCTCAGCCGTCCGATCTCTGCTCCGCCCCCGTGGGTGGCGTACAGCTGGAAGGCGAAGCGGGTTCCGCATCCCAGAATCCAGAGGGCCGCTGCCAGCAGCCCCGCCTTGGCAACCGGCCCGTCTGGTCCCGGAAGGATCGACGTGAAGAGCCCGCAGAGCGCCCCGAGGGTCATCCCGATGACGGTTGCTCCGACCACGAGGACCAGGTCGTTTCCCGCGGTCGGGATGCCGTGCAGGTAGCCGCGGGCCACGACTGCCACCAGGACGACCGGCAGGAGCATGGACTTGACGGTGAGTCTCCGGCCCCGGACCTGCAGCAGCACGATTGCGATCAGGGCGATGTCGATGAGGTAGTCAGTGATGGTCATAGGGCAAGCATCTGCTCTTCCGGTCGCGCCGTCGTCAACCGGCGGGTTGATTTCCGGGTGGAGACCGGGTGGAGACCGTTCCTGGTCGACAGGACGCGTGACTCCGGGGAGAGACGCCGCACCTGGCAACCTGGACGCCCGAGATCTACGATGGGCTGTTCCAATGTTCGCATTCGCCCGCCACAACGGATTCCGGACAAGCGGGAACGTCGGCATCCGAGGTGTCCCGTGAACGGGTCCGCATCGAACACACCTCCCGGCGGAACGTTCACCATGGTCGCGGATCTGACGGTGGCCCGTATGGGGTACGGAGCGATGCAACTGGCCGGACCGGGGGTGTTCGGCCCGCCCGCCGATCGGGACGCAGCCGTGGCCGTCCTCCGCGAGGCGGTGGCGTTGGGCATCACCCACATCGATACCAGCGACTTCTACGGCCCCTACGTCACGAACCAGATCATCCAGGAGGCTCTTCACCCCTACCCCGATTCGTTGCACATCGTGACCAAGGTCGGTGCACGGCGCGACTCCGAGGGTGGCTGGCCGCACGCCCGTTCACCCGAGGAGGTGCGACAGGCCGTGTACGACAACCTCGACCACCTCGGTCTGGACGCGCTCGATGTCGTGAATCTGCGCGTCGGTGGGTTCCACGGCGCCGAGCCCGGCTCGGTCACCGGGCCGTTCGAGATGCTCGCGCAGCTCCAACAGGAAGGGCTGGTCAAGCACCTCGGCCTCAGCACGGTGAACGCCGAGCAGATCGTCGAAGCGCAGACCATCGCTCCGGTCGTCTGCGTGCAGAACTTCTACAACGTCGCCCACCGGGTCGACGACGACCTCATCGATTCCCTCAACGCTCAGGGGATCGCCTACGTCCCATATTTTCCGCTCGGTGGCTTCAGCCCGCTCCAGTCCCACGTGCTGGAGACAGTCGCCTCCCGCCTCGGTGCCCCGCCGATGGCCGTCGCCCTGGCGTGGCTCCTCCAGCGGTCGCCGAACATCCTGCTCATCCCCGGAACATCGTCCATCGTGCACCTGCGCGAGAACGTCGCCGGCGCAGCGTTGACCCTCTCCGACGACGATCTGGCCGGGCTCGACAACATCGGCTCGTGACGGCCGGCGCGACGACGAGACCCGACTGGACGACGAGACCCGACCGTGGGAGGCGTCGATGGTGGGGTTGATCCTCGGACCGGTCGTGCTGGTGGTCGTCGCCGTGATTGTCGTGCTGAACCTGGCCATGGGGCGGCGCGGCTACTCGATCCCGGGCAAGACAGTCGTGCGCTGCAGCAAGGGGCACCCGTTCACGACCACTTGGATCGGGGGCGGGAGCCTCAAAGCGGTCAGGCTGGGCCCCGCCACGAGGTATCAGCACTGCCCGGTCGGAAGGCACTGGGCCATCGTCCATCCCGTGAAGGACGCGGAGCTCACGGCAGAGGACCGGCGTGCCGCGAGCCCTGCCTCGCTGCTAGGTTCCGACCATGCGCTCGCGGCCGGTCGTGCTGCACGTCGGGATGCACAAGACGGGCACCACGTCGGTGCAGACGATGATCGCCCGCAACCGGGAGCACTTCACCGCGGAGGGGCTGTACTACCCCGAGGCCGGACAGGTCGGTGTCGGTGACGGCCAGCACAACCTGGCCTGGGAGCTCAACGGGGACGAGCGGTTCGACCCCGAGGCCGGCTCGCTCGCCGATCTCTCCGACGAGCTCCGGGAGCACCAGCCGTCCGCGGTGCTCATCTCGAGCGAGGACCTCGAGTACCTCCACGACAAGCCGGACCGGCTGCTCATGCTGCGGGACCTGCTCGGGGATCTCGGGTACTCGGCCCGGGTGGTCATCACCCTGCGCGAGCCGTCCGAGTACCTCGAGTCGCTGTACTACGAGCTCGTGCACCAGGGTCGGGCGGGAGAATTCGACACCTTCGTCACCGAGGCGCTCGAACAGCGCGGTCTGTTCTCTCCCGGGGGCATCGCGCTCGGACTACTCGCGCCTGATCGGGGGATTCTCCGGTGTGTTCGGGGACCCGGCGCTCCGTGTGCTCGGCTACGACCACAACGACGCGGTCGGGCCCGTCCTCAGGGCCTGTGCCGACGCCCTCGGAATACCCTTGACCGCGGTCCCGGACTGGCCCAGGTTCAACGTCCGGGATGACCCCGAGCGTGCTGGGCCACCCACCGGGCGCACCGGGGACTCAGCCGTCCTGAGCCGCTCACAGCGCGAGGCGATCCAGGTTGCCTTCGGCGCCACCTTCGACGCGCTGCTGCGGGAGTACCGCCCGGTCGACGGGGAACGGTCAGCCGTCCGGTAGCCGGGGATCGGAACCGTCTCGTGCCGGCCCGCCGGCGGGGACACCTGTCGAAGCCGACGGTGTCGAACCCTGTTCGTGGTACGAAGCCCCATCGCGTGGCAGGCTCTCGGCGATGCCCACGAGCCAGACCCGGAAACCGACGCTCGAGGACAGGATGGTCGAGCGGCTGGTGGACAAGGCGCTGCCGATCCTCGTCTCGGCGGTCTTCGTCGCTCTCGGTCTGCTCTACTGCTTCCGCTGGGGGCCGGTGGTTCGCCACAAGCCGGACCTCTGGATCACCCCCGGGGACATCTGGACCACCTACCGGGCGTCCGCAGCGGCCGCCCACGGCCACTTCAGCTCCGTCTACGGCCCGGGCTTCCTCGCGTTCCCCGGCATCCTCGCCGTCCTCGCGCCTCTCGGGGCGCTCATCAACTCCTTCACCACCACTGCGATCCAGGTCACCCAGAACGGCCTGCCGACCGCTGGTGTGCACTACCTCCTCCTGCCCGGTACCCCGTACTTTCTGACCGACGTCGCCCGGTCGGGTTCGAAGCTCTACGACATCCACCGCGAGGCGAGCGTGGTGCTGCTGCCAGTGATGTTGCTCCTCTCCTGTGTCGCCCTGTTCGCCCTCGACGCACTGGCCGAGCGGCTCGGGGTCACCCGGGAGCGCCGGGCGGTGCTCTGTGTGGTGCAAGGCGTGCTGCTCTGGCCCGTGACGGTCTTCGCGGGGCATCCCGAAGACGCCGTGGCCCTCGCGCTCGCCGTCTACGCCCTCATCTTCGCCTTCGACCGGCGATTCACCGGCGCGGGCTGGCTGTTCGGTGCGGCGGTGGCCGTCCAGCCACTGGTCATCGTCCTCTTCCCGCTGCTGCTCGCGCTCGGCGGTCGGTCGCGCGCGCTCGGGCTCGTGATCAAGGGCGCCCTTCCGGCAGTCGTCCTCACCATCCCGCCGCTCGCCGCGGACGCGCACGACACCCTCCATGCGCTGGTCGACCAGCCGACCTTTCCCAACGTGGGGGACAACCACCACACTCCCTGGTTGTTCCTCGCCCCTAAACTCGGGGGGACGGGGCAGGACGCCACGGTCGGGGGGGGACCGACCCGGATCATCGCACTCGTGCTGGCCGCGGTCCTCGGGTGGTGGGCCCTGCGATGGCGGGACCGGCCAGAGATGATCGTCTGGGCGGCGGCCCTCGCGCTCGCGCTGCGCACCTACACCGAATCGGTCATGACGCCCTACTACGTGTGGCCCGCATTGGCGGTCGGGGTCATCGTGGCGGCACGCGCCAACCTGGTGCGCTTCGCGGCAGGCACCACCATCGCCGTCCTCGCGACGATCGTCGGCCAGTGGCAGCTCTCGGAGTTCACCTGGTGGGCCCTCCAGGTGGTCGGGGTCACTGCGCTGCTGGCCGTGGCAGCGAGGCCCGATCCCACCCCGGCCCCCGCCGAGCCGGCCCAGCCAGCAGCCGCGCAGCGGCGGGCACCCTCGAAGAGCCAGGCCAAGAAGACCCAGCGCAAGAGTGCGCGCACGGCTCGGAAACGCACCTCCCGGCGCTGAGCCGACCAGCCCTGCCACCTGGCATACTCGCGGTGGAGGCGACAGCGTGACCATCACCACTCGAGAGGACACCCTGCTCCCGGATCCCGAGCCTCGTGCGGTCCGGGCCACGATCATCTCGGTCGACGACCACCTGGTCGAGCCTCCGGACATGTTCGAGGGGCGCGTGCCCGCCAAGTTCGCCGATCAGGCTCCGAAGATCGTCGAGACCCGCCGCGGCCATCAGGTCTGGGAGTTCGACGGCCAGCGCTACTTCCAGGTCGGCATGAACGCGGTCGCCGGACGGCGGCCGGAGAGTGTGACCCTCGAGCCGACCCGCTTCGAGGACATGCGGCGGGGCTGCTGGGAGATCGACGCCCGCATCGCCGACATGGACATCAACGGGGTGTGGGCCTCCCTCAACTTCCCGTCGATGATCACCGGCTTCTCCGGCCGTGTCTTCTCCGGCGCCAGCGACCCCGAGCTCGGTCTGGCCGTCACCCGGGCGTGGAACGACTGGCTCTACGAGGCCTGGTGGCAGCCCTATCCGGACCGGATCATCCCGTGCGGGATCACCTACCTGACCGATCCCGAGCTCGGGGCGGCCGAGATCCGGCGCAACGCCGCACGCGGCTTCCGCTCGGTCACCCTCCCCGAACGCCCGCACCGGATCGACCTGCCCAGCATCTTCTCGGGCTACTGGGACCCGATCATCGCCGCCTGCGAAGAGACCGACACCGTCCTCTCCCTCCACGTCGGCTCCTCGGGGATGCCGGACCTGCCGGCGGAGTCCCCGGCGGTCGCCCTCGGGGCGACCCTGTTCGGCCAGATGTCGCTCACCGCGTGCGCCGAGTGGGTCTGGTCGGGAGTGCCCGTCCGGTATCCGGACATCAAGATCGCCATGAGCGAGGGGGGCATCGGGTGGGTGGCCATGCTGCTCGACCGACTCGACAACATCGTGGACCGCTCGGGCTACGGGGACGGATACGACGCCAGTGGCCTCCGCCCCGCCGAAGTGCTCCAACGCAACTTCTGGTTCTGCACCATCGACGACCCCTCGACCATCGACACCCGCCACCGGATCGGCATCGACCACGTGATGCTCGAGGTCGACTACCCCCACGGCGACTCGACCTGGCCCGACACCCAGGACGTGGTCGAACGGCTCTGGGGCCACCTGCCGGTCTCCGACCTCCGCAAGCTGACCCACGAGAACGCCGCCGCCCTCTACCGCTGGCCCCTGCCCGACACGGTCCTCCCCTGACAGTGGCGCCTCCCGTGACTGATTCCCAGCTGGATCGTGGGTTCGCACCGACCCGGGCGGCGCTGCTGCCCAAGCTCACTCCCCGCGAAGAGCTCGTGCTCTTGGCGCGCACCCTCTGGCGCGAGGGGTACGACGACCACCTGGCGGGCCACATCACCTACCGCCAGCCCGACGGCACCCTGCTCTGCAACCCGTGGCTCCTGCTCTGGGAGGAGATCCGGCCCGAGGACGTCCTGGTCATCGATCCCGACGGCACCCTGATCGAGGGGAACTGGCCGGTACCGCTCGGGATCCCGCTGCACGTCGCGCTCCACCGGCTGCGTGACGACATCGGGGTGACCGTGCACAGCCATCCGCGATTCGGCACGGTCTGGGCCGACCTCGGTCGTCTCCCGGGCTGCTACGACCAGAGCTCGGCCCTCGGCGGCGGCGAGCTGGTCCTTGTCGACGAGTACGACGGGCCGGTCGACAGCCCGGACAGCGCGGCGCGGGCCGCCGCGGCCATGGGCACCGCCGACATGGCGTTGCTCGCCAACCACGGGGTGCTGGTCACTGCGGGCACCATCCGTGCCGCCCACCAGCGGGCGGTCGCCCTCGAGCACCGCTGCCGGCGCGCCTGGCAGGTCGAGGCGATCGGGACCGGCCGCGAGCTGCCGGAGCCGGCCCGGTCGTTCTTCCGCGCCTCCGACGGAGAGGGGTTCCACGGCTTCTTCGAGGCCATGGCCCGCCGCGAGCTGCGGTTGGACCCGGGCCTGCTCGGTCCGGACCGGTCGGTCTGAGCCGGATCAGGCCGCGCCGGTCCCGGGCACCGGGACGGTCACGGTGTCCGTCCCCGAGCGGAGCACGGTGCCGGGCACGGCCCCGGTGAGGGTGTCGGAGGTGACCACCTCTGTGCCGTTGACCAGCACGTGCTCGATCCCGGTTGCGCCCGCGTAGAGGCGGCTGGCCCCCCCGGGCAGGTCGTCGCGGGTGCGCATGGGGCCGGGGCCGATCCGCTCGGGGTCGAAGACGGTCAGGTCCGCCCACGCGCCCTCGACGACCCGGCCGCGGTCGACCAGTCCGTAGAGGTCGGCCGGCGCCCCGGTGATCAGGCGGACCGCCTCCTCCATCGGGAGCAGCTCGCGTTCGCGCACCCCCTCGCCGAGCAGCGTGGTCGAGTACACCGCGCCGCACATCGTGTCGAGATGGGCGCCGGCGTCCGAGCCGCCGACCACCGCCCTCGGGTCGCGCCAGACCTCGGCCCGCGCCACCCAGTCGGCGTCGGTCACCGGGATCGGGACCGAGAACCCGGTGCGCAGCCGGTCGGCCACCACGATCTCGCAGAGGGCGTCCCACCCGCTCAGCCCGCGCTCGGCGGCGACCGACGAGACCGGCCTGCCCTCGAAGCCCGCGTTCTCGGGCGAGAACGTCTCGGCCACCACGAGGCGCTCCCAGTTGGCCAGGAACCGCAGGACGCCGGCCTCGTCGGACTGGGCGCGCTCGTCCAGAGCCCTCCGGCCCGCCGGATCGGACAGCACAGCCATCCGCTGGTCGATCGTGGTGGCGAAGAACTCGCGCCACCCGGGCAGTCCGTCCAGGATGGCGCCGTGCTCGAAGGAGAGGCGGAGCGCCATCGTGTGCGGAAGGGTCAGGGCCACCAGCCGGCCTCCGGCACCGGCGACCGTCGTCGAGGCACCGAGCTGTCGGGAGGTGCCGTCCGGGTTTCCGGCCGTCGGGACCAGCACGTTCCAGTTGACCGCCCGACCGGAGAGGAGCGACATCCTGGTCATGAGGTCGACCTCGTCCTCGGAGAACCCGTTGAGGCAGCCGGGCACGATCATCTCGACCGTCGTGCCCGGATGGTCGGCCACCGCCGCGGCGAGTCGCTCGAGCTCTTCGCGGTTGGCCGACCGTGACGGCACCGGCTGGCCGTCCCCGTCGTTGTGGGTGGGAGCCTGGGAGGTCGAGAACCCGAGGCCGCCCTCGGACAGGGCCTGGTGCAGGGCGGCCACGAGCCGGTCCAGCTGCTCCGGCGTGGCTTCCTGCCCGACCGCGTCCTCGCCCATGATCGCGCGGCGCAACGTCGAGTGCCCGACCAGGAAGCCGGCGTTGACCCCGATCGCGCCGTCGAGCCGGCTCAGCCACTCGCCGAACGAGGACCACTTCCAGTCGAGCCCGGCCTGCAAGGCGGAAAGCGGCATCCCTTCGACCCGCGCCATCATCCGCGACAGGTAGTCGGCATGGTCGGGGCCGGCGGGAGCCAACGAGAACCCGCAGTTCCCGCCGAACACCGTGGTGACCCCGTGGAGGGGGGACGGGCTCGCAGACGGGTCCCAGAACAGCTGGGCGTCGTAGTGGGTGTGGAGGTCCACGAACCCGGGGGCCACCACGCACCCGGCCGCGTCGATGACCCGGGTGGCACTGTCCGTGACCCTGCCGACGGACACCACCCGTCCCTGGTCGACCGCGACGTCCGCCCTGCGGCCGGGCGCTCCCGACCCGTCGACCACCAAGCCGTCGCGGATGAGCAGATCGATCATGCCGTCCCCTTTCTCCGGGTCCGCGGCCGGGTGAAGGCGGCCATCCCATCGATGCCGAGCTCGAGCCCGAGCCCGGAGTCGCCCCACCCGCCCATCGGTGCGAGGTGGTCCATAGCCGCCATCCCGTGGGCGTTGGTCCAGACCGTCCCGGCTGCCAGGCGGTCGGCCAGGGTGTCGGCCAGCTCCGGATCGCCGCTCCACACCGAAGCGCACAGTCCGAAGCTCGTGTCGTTGGCGGCGTCCACCGCCGCGTCGAGATCGTCGTAGGGGAGGATCGGCAGAGCCGGGGCGAACTGCTCCTCCCGAACGATGTCGGCCGACGGGTCGGGATCGACGACGAGAGCCGGGGAGACGAACCACCCCGACTCCCCGCCACAGAACTCCGCCGGCCGGACCACCTCGCTCGTTCCACCACCCGCCGAGGCGATCATGGCCTCGACGCGTTCGTCAGGACGCGTGGGTGTGGACCGGGCCCATGGTGACCTCCGGGTCCAGACCGTGACCGACCACGGTACGGGCGAGGACGGAGACGAGGGCGTCCCGCCAGGCGCCGAGCCGGTCGGCGGGCACGTAGAGGCGCTTGATCGCCATGCAGACCTGTCCCGAGGTCGTGAAGGCGGCCTCGAGGAGTCGGGTGGCGAGGTCCTCGGTCGGCTCGAGGTCGGGGGCGAGGATCGCAGGATCGTTGCCGCCGAGCTCGAGCACGGCCGGCCGCAGGAGGGGCCCGCAGGCGCTGAGCACCGCCCGCCCCGCGACCACCCCACCGGTGAACGAGACCATGTCCACGCCCTCATGGGCGACCAACGCCGCGCCGAGCGCCGGCGAGGGTCCGTTGACCGCGCTGAGCACCCCCGGCGGGAGCTCCGCGGCCAGCGCCACTGTCGCCAGCAGCACCGCGCCCGGGCAGGTCGGGGGCGTCTTGACGACCACCGTGTTGCCTGCCAGCAACGCGGGCAGGACCTTGTTGCCCATCACGGCCGCCGGCCAGTTGAACGGCAGCACCGCCGCCACGACCCCGTGCGGCACCCGTTCGATGACCGCATTGCCGGCCTGCACCGGAGCGAGGGCTTCGGCCACCAGCGGAGCGAAGGCTCCGGCCATGGCCACCGCGGCCGAGAGGTCGAAGATGGACTCGACCAGGATCTTGCCGTGCTCCCGGGTCAGGAGGGCGGCCGCCGCGTCGAGGTCGAGGGAGGCCATGGCGCGGTCACACGCGGCGGTGACCAGCGCCGCCCGGGCGTCGAGCTCGAGGGCGGCCCACTCCGGCTGGCTGTCGCGGGCGGCCCCGACAGCCCGGTCGAGCTGATCGGCCGAGGCGCTCGGGGCGAGCAGCACGATCTCGTCGGGCCGGGCCGGGTCCACGACCGGGTAGGTCCCGTCCGCGCCGGCGGCCCGGACACCCACGATGACCAGTGGGACGGTCGTCGTCGTCGCCTCCGTCTGCGTCGTGGACATGCGTCCCTCCCCTGTCCTGCGCCCCGGGCGCACTCCGACGCTACTCTCCTCTGCCATGGAGAGCACACTGCTGCCGGACCCCTCGCCGCGTCCGGTCGCAGCCCCGGTCATCTCCGTCGACGACCATCTCATCGAGCCACCGGACCTCTTCGAGGGCCGGATGCCGGCCGGCCTGGCCGCGCGGGCACCGCGGATCGAGGAGCGGCCGAACGGCGACCAGTACTGGCGGTTCGAGGACCGCGACTACCCGAACGTCGGCCTCAACGCGGTGGTCGGACGGCCGCGCGAGCAGTGGAGCATGGAGCCGGCCCGCTTCGACGAGATGCGTCCGGGCTGCTACGACATCGAGGCCCGGATCACCGACATGGACATCGGCGGCATCTGGGCTTCCCTCTGCTTCCCGTCGCTTGTGGCGGGGTTCTGCGGGTCGGTCTTCTCCCGCGCCGAGGACCCCGAGCTCGGGCTCGCCTGCACCCGGGCGTGGAACCGCTGGCATCTCGAGGTCTGGGCCGGTACCCATCCGGAGCGGATCGTCCCGCTCCAGATCCCCTGGCTCGCCGACGTGGCCATCGCTGCCGCCGATGTGCGGGCCAACGCGTCCCTCGGGTTCAAGGCGGTGAGCTTCGCCGAGTTCCCCGCACAGCTCGGCTTTCCCTCGATCTTCACCACCCACTGGGACCCGTTCTTTGCCGCGTGCGAGGAGACCGGCACCGTCATCTGCCTCCACACGGGCGCCTCGTCCTGGGCTCCGCTCCCATCGCCGGACCCTCCGTTCGAGCTGCTCCCGACCGTGTTCCCGGTCAACGCGCTGCTGGCCGCGTCCGAGTGGCTCTGGTCCGGGGTCGCCGTGCGCTTCCCGGGTCTGCGGGTGGCCCTGTCCGAGGGTGGGATCGGATGGGTCACGATGCTCATGGACCGCGCGGACTACGTGCTCGACCACTCGGCCTCGGGCAACGAGAGCGCGACCTGGACCTCCGATCTCCGCCCGAGCGAGGTGTTGGGGCGCAACTTCTGGTTCTGCACCATCGACGACCCTTCGGCGGTCCCGGTGCTCGACCGGATCGGGCTCGATCACGTGATGGTCGAGAGCGACTACCCCCACGCCGACTCCACGTGGCCGGACACCCAGACCGTCATGATGGACGTCTTCGGCGCACTGCCCGATGCCGACCTGCGCAAGGTGGCCGGGGGGAACGCTGCGGCGCTGTTCGGCCACCGTCTGCCCGACCGCGACGATTGGCGGGTGCCCTGAGCCGGCCCGGACCGGCCGCTACCCGCCCTCGACGAATTCGAGCAGCTGGGGGACGAGGAGCGGCCAGCGGTCGAACAGGTGGCCCGTCCCGCCGGCGGTCGCAGCGCTCTGCTCGTTCCACTCGTCGTCGCCCCAGGGCGGCTCGACGAGCCTCGCCCC
Organism: uncultured Acidimicrobiaceae bacterium; assembly: GCA_963725275.1. Taxonomy (GTDB): domain Bacteria; phylum Actinomycetota; class Acidimicrobiia; order Acidimicrobiales; family RAAP-2; genus Bog-756. Next base: position 434,891 of record CAVRXS010000003.1, read on the forward strand.
GGGGATGAGGGCGGCAACCCGCTCGGAGGTCTCGCGGGTGTGGTGGGCGTCGGTCGTGCCGCTCCGGAAGACCAGGGTGGGAACCTCGAGCTCGGCGCAGAGCGCGTCGGGAAGCCCGGGGACCGTCGTCCCCGGTTCGGGGCAGTAGGCGATCATCCACTGCTCGAGGGTCGCGATGAACTCGCGGGGATCGAGTGCGAGGAATCGCTGCCGGTTCGCCGGGTTGCGCTCGATGACCTCGCTCCATTCGGGCAGGGCGACGACCGCCTCCATGCCGCCGCTCCACGCGGCCCGCACCGACTCCCCGCAGTAGTGCACCGCGAGGAGCAGCAGGCCGTAGACCCCTCCGCTGATCCAGACCATGGCCAGCTCCGCGGCCACGTCGGGGTGACGCGCCGCGGTCAGGAGCGACACCCGGGCACCGCCCGATCCGCCGACGATGACCGCCGGTGCGAGGTCGAGCTCGCGGAGCAGACCGGCGAGCGCGTCGGCCTGCATCTCCGACTCCGACCGTCCCCGGAAACTGACGTCGGACGCCCCGGTGTTGGGCCGGTCCCAGATGAGCACCTGGTTCCCCCGTCCGGCGAGCTCGAGCGCGAACTCGCGGATCCCCGGGACGTCCTTGCTGAACCGGCCGCCCGGGGTCAGGACGAACGGTCGCCCGTCCCCGATGAGCTCGTAGGCGATGGTGGTGCCGCCGATCGTGCAGGTGGCCATTGCTGCTCCTTCCGGGTGCCGCGCATCGGAACCGCAGGCTAACCCCGGGGGAGCAGACCGTCGCGGTCCGTAGCGCGAGACTGGCCACATGGGAACCGAATCGGCGCGGGCGGCGCTGGCCGCCTGGCGGGAGTCCTTCCCGTCGGATCCCTACGCGACCGACCACCACCTCCGGGGCATTCTTCGGCGTGCACTGCCGCCCGATCGACTGCTCGCCCTCGAGGGCAGCGCGTCCGCCTTCGCCCACGAGGTGACCGGTGTGATCGGACCGGCGGCTGCGCGCTACGAGCAACGCAACCACCTCCCCGAGCTCGCACGCTACGACCCGATCGGAAACCGCACCGAGTCGGTCAGCTTCGACCCCGCCTACGGTGCCGCGGGTGCCGCGGTCTGGGCCAGCGGCCTGGTGGCGCTCTCGGCGACACCGGGCACTGCCTACGAGCAGGCCACCCTCCTCTACCTGCTCTCGCTCGAGGGGGAGGCCGGCCATGCCTGCCCGGCTACCTGCACCATCGGGCTGGCCCGCGCCCTGCGTCGTGCTGCCGAGCCTTTGGTGCGCGACCGGTTCCTGCCGGCACTGGTCGACCCGGACTACGGCAGGGCCGCCCGCGGCTCGCAATTCCTCACCGAGGTGCAGGGCGGGAGCGATGTCGGCGCCAACACCTGCGTGGCGGTACCCGAGGCGGACGGCCGGACCTACCGCATCAGCGGTGAGAAGTGGTTCTGTTCGGTGGCCGATGCCGGCCAGTTCTTTCTCACCGCCCGGGTGCCGGGCGGAGCGGATGGAACCCGGGGTCTCGGCAGCTTCCTCGTTCCGCGCCTGATCGACGGCCGACCCAACGGGTTCGCGCTCCGGCGACTCAAGGACAAGTTGGGCACCCGCGGCCTCGCCTCGGGTGAGATCGATTTCGACAGCGCACTGGCCTGGCCGATCGGCCCGGTCGAACACGGGTTCCGGACCGCGGTCGGCATCGTGCTCAACACCAGCCGGTGGATGACGGCGGTGGGCGGTGCCGGCATGATGCGCCGCGCCTACCTGGAGGCGTCTTCCTATGCGCGGGTTCGTGAGGCATTCGGCCGGCCGATCGGCGACTTCCCCGCCATCCAACGCACCCTCGCAGAGATAGGGGCCACCTCGGTGGGTGCCCTGCATCTCGTCTTCGCCCTCACCGGACTGGAGGACCGGATCGACGCCGGCGACGCCTCGGACGACGACGTCCTCTTCCACCGCTTCCTGGTCAACCTCACCAAGTATCTGGTCTCGAACCAGACCACCTCGGTCGTGCACAGCGCGGTCGAAGTGCTCGGTGGGAACGGGGCCATCGAGGAGTTCAGTGTGCTGCCGCGCCTCTACCGCGACGCGATGGTCTACGAGTCGTGGGAGGGCTCCCACAACGTCCTGGTGGCCCAGGTGCTCAACGACCTCCGTCGCCTCCCGGTTCTCGAGGTGATCGCCGACCGTCTCCACGACCAGCTCGACGGCGCCCACGACCACGACCTTGCCGCCTCGGTCACCAAAGGTCTCGACGAGGCCTTCGACGGGGCCCGTCGCAGCATGGCCGACGCCGCCTTCGGCATGTGGCAGTTCCGCTCGATCCTCGACCGGATCGGTCTCCTGGCCGAGACGGTGTTCCTGATCGGGGCCGGCGAGGAACCCCTGGCACGCCATCTCTTCCTCGGGTGCTCGGGAGACATCGGCGACCGCGGACGAGCCACGGACGTGGCCGAGCTCTCCGAGCGGATCGGGGCGGTGCTCGCCGCGATGGACTGACCCTTGCCCCGAGGCCGGAACGATCCTTCCCCAGTCGGTCGCTCTCGGTGAGGCTGCCCGAGCACACCGTCGGCCGTCGGGTAGAGCAGGGGTCGGTGAGCCGGCGGACAATATGTTTCTCAGAATCCGTATATGTCGTACACGTGCGTACGGCGTATACGGATTCTGAGAATTGGGACACCCGAGGCTCTTCTGCCGCGCGCGACCGTCCGACCCGTCCGTCCCGTTATGGTCACGGCTCGTGGATCCGCTGGCACAGGTCGTCGAGGCACGGGACCTCGGGCGCGCGGTCACCCTGGAAGGCGTCGAGCTGGTCCGGGGCCAAGTGCGCAGCCAGCTCCGACGCTCGATGGGGATGCGCCGCGTCCCACCGCCTCCCTGCGACGACCCGGCCGAGGCCTACTTTCCCCCCGGCTCGGTCACCCGCCAGGTCCACGGCGACCTGCCGGCGATGCTCATCGGCGGTCTCTCGACGCTGCTGTTCCAGATGCTCCATCCGCTGGCCATGGCCGCGGTGGCCCAGCACTCGCACTACCAGTCCGATCCGCTCGGGCGGCTGGAGCGGACCGCTGACTTCCTCGGTACGACGACGTTCGGATCCCGCGCCGAGGCGCATGTGGCCCTCGCCCGGGTACGCGGCGTGCATGCGCGGGTGGTCGGCACCGCCACTGACGGCCGGCCGTACTCGGCCACCGACCCCGACCTGCTCACCTGGGTGCACGCCACCGAAGTGGCCAGCTTCCTGGCAGCCACCCGCGCCTATGCCCCTCACGTTCTCTCGCCGGCCGAGGAGGACACCTACGTCGACGAGATGTCCCGGGTGGCCGTCGACCTCGGTGCGGAAGTCGTTCCCCGGAGGGTCGACGGGCTCGAGGCCTACTTCGAGGCGGTGCGCCCCGAGCTCAGCCTCACGGCCGAGGCGCGCACCGCCCGCAACTTCATCCTGCGCGGGGTCGGGAGGTGGCCGCACGAGGTCACGACACACGGACTCCTGGTGGCCGCAGCCCAGGGCGTGCTGCCACCGTGGGCCAGGCGGGAGCTCGGCCTTCCGACCCTGCCCGGGGTCGACCAGCTCGCCGTGCGCCCGGCTGCCCGGGCCCTGGGTTCGGCCCTCCGCTGGGTCGTGGCCCGGCCCGCCAGCTGAGCGGGTGCGCACGTAGCGCCCTGGCGGCCGACGCCCGGGCAGTCGCTCACCTCGTTGGGTCGACTTGCTCGCGCACGACGTTCTCGAGCAACGCGTCGCGACCGAACCGACGCGCGTCGGTCACGCCGGTCAGCCCCATGGCTACGTCGAGCTCTCCCCGCAGGATCTCGAGCATGTGGGTGACCCCGGCGCCACCGCGCGCGGCCACCGCCCAGGCCCAGGCCCGGCCCACCAGGCAGGCCCGCGCGCCAAGGGAGAGCGCCTTTGCCACGTCGAGCCCGCTGCGGATGCCGCCGTCGACGAGCACCTCGGCCGCGTCGCCGACGGTGTCGACCACGGCGGGCAACGCCCGGATGGTCGACGGCACGCCGTCGAGCTGCCTACCACCGTGGTTGGAGACGATCACGGCGTCGGCTCCCTGTGCCACCGCCTCCCGGGCATCATCGGCATCCAGAATGCCCTTGAGCACCAGCTTGCCGAGCCAGTGCTCGCGCACCCAGGCCAGGTCCTCCCAGGTCACCGATGGGTCGAATTGGCCGTCGACCCACTGCTTGTAGTCCATCGGGGTCGCACCCCCCGGCACCGCCTTCTCCAGGTTTCCGAAGGTGAGCGGCCTGCCCCCGAGCGCGACGTCACGCAGCCACCGGGGATGGAGTCCGAGGTCGAGACCACGCCGGAGCTGCTTCGCCCGCGGCAGGGTCCCCGACATCCCGTTGCGTACGTCGCGATAGCGGGTGCCTACGACGGGGAGGTCGACGGTGAGCACCAGGACGGAGCACCCGCACTCCGTGGCGCGGGCCATCAGGTCCTCGGCGTAACTGCGGTCGCGCATCACATAGAGCTGGAACCACGGAGGCCGCGCTATGGCGGCGGCGACCTCCTCGATCCCGCAGATCGAGACGGTCGACTCGCAGAATTGCACGCCGAACGCGGCCGCAGCCCTGGCCGCCTGGACCTCGGCGCGCGTGGCGAGCATGCCGGCAAGGCCCACCGGGGCGAGCACGACTGGGAGCGAGAGGTCCTCGCCGAGCACACTGGTGGCGAGAGAACGCCCTGAGACATCGCGCAGCACGCGCTGGCGGAGCAGGACCTGCTGGAGGTCACGGCGGTTGGCGGCCAGCGTCGTCTCCTCGTAGGCGCCGCCGTCGACATAGTCGAAGAGCTGTCGGGGCAGGCGCCGGCGGGCCAGCTCTCGGTAGTCGCGCACCGAGGCAGGGGCCAGCCCGAGCGTTCCGTCGCCTCTGGTCGAAATCATGGCCCCATGCTGCCCGAACGGGGACGGTCGCGCCCATCGGCGCCACCGTCCGTGGCGGCACCCTTGTGATCCGGGTCACGCACGGCTAGGGTTCTGGGCCTTGTGTTTCTCGCCCGGGTAACACCGATGGCGGAGCTCGACACAGCAGGACACCGCCGGCCCCTCGTCGGCGCGGTGCTCCTCTCGACTCTCGTCGCCCTGAGCTGTCTTGTCGTGCCCGCCGGCCACCGTGCCGCCGGAGCCGACACGATCTCGTCGCTCCAGACCCAGGCGGCCGCCATCTCCCAGAAGCTCGTCCTCGAGCAGCTCCAGCTCGACGCCTTCCGGCAGCAGTCCTCGGTGGCCGGGGCCAGGGTGACCGCCGACACCGCGGCCATCGCCGCGCTCGACCAGCAGGTCGTCGCGGACCAGCACGCCATCGCCGAGCGGCTCCAACTCGTGCGCCGTCAGGCGATCCTCTCCTACATCAACTCGGGATCCGGCACGTCGGGCACCGACGCGGCGCTCTTCTCCGGTGGCAGCGCCAAGGCCCAGGCGGCGAGCGAGTACACGGCCCTCGCGGTCGGCGACATCACCACTGCCCTCGACCAGTTGCACACCGCGCAGCAGACCCTCGAGGCCCATCAGGCGGTGCTCGAGCAGCGTCAGGCCCAGGACCGGGCAGACCAGACGGGTGAAGCCGCGGACGTCGACAATGCTGCCGCGGTCGCGGGCCAACTCCAATCGGAGCAGGCGCTCGTGTCCGGACAGCTGGCCACAGCAGTCGCCCAACAACAGGCGGTCGAGGCAGCGGCGGCCGCAGCGGCCGTGGCACGCGCGCAGCGGACCGCGCCGCGCCCGACGCCGTCCACGTCGACGGTGCCCACCATCCCGGCGCCGACGACAGTGGCGAGCACCGCGTCGGCACCGATCGCGCCCACAGCTGCCCCGGTACCGGCCGGCGACCCGAACCTGCCCGACCCGGCACTCAACCCCTTCCTCCAGTGTGTCGTGCAGGCGGAGTCGGGCGGCAACTACGGGGCGGTCTCGCCCAACGGGCTCTACATGGGCGCGTTCCAGTTCAGCCAGGCGACCTGGAACTCCGCCGCCGCGGCCGCCGGTCTCGGCTCTCTGGTGGGTGTGCCGCCCAATCTGGCGACCAAGGCCGAGCAGGACACCGTGGCTGTCGCGCTCTACGCCCTCGACGGCCAGCAGCCCTGGCTGGGCGACCGCTGCAGCTGACCTCGGCGCGCATCCGGCCCGCTCGGGAACTCCAGGCCGCCGTTCGACGCCCGCGATCTCAGCGCAGGACGCAGCTGCCGGTCCCCTCACAGGTCGGGCACTCGGGAGCAGTGCCCGCGGCATGGGCCAGGCAGTGGGCGACCCGTCGATCGACCAGGTCCATGAGGACGCTGTCGGGACCGAGCGGAGCGGCGACCATCCAGTGCACACCCGGATGTCGGGACGCGGCCTCGCCGGTCAGCGCGGGAAGGTCGCGGTGCCAGTGGTCACCCGGCCAGAGGAAGTAGGGAGCAACGACCACCGTGCCGGCACCGGCGGCCACGCACCGGTCGAACGCGGTCGCGATCGACGGTTCGGACAGCTCCATGTGCGCCGGCTCCACGACCGGGTGCCGCAGCCGTGACCGGGAGTCTGCCACGAACCGCTCGTGGGCACGGTTGGCCTCGGCGCGTCGCGACCCGTGGTCCACGACGACGACCCCGACGGTTCGGGCGTCCGGGTCGGCGGGACCCGACGGCGCCGCACCGGCGCCGTCGTCGGGTGGGATCGCGTCCATCGCGTGCAGACTACGGCCGGTGGGCGGCCTCCAGGTCGAGGAGCACGGTCTTTCGGCCGAGACCACCCCCGTAGCCGCCGAGGGTGCCGTCTGCGGCGATGACCCGATGGCAGGGGACGATGATCGCCACCGGGTTGCGGCCGTTGGCCGATCCGACCGCTCGCGAGGCCTTCGGGTTGCCCACCCGCCGGGCCAGCTCGCCGTAGCTGATCGTCTCGCCGTACGGGATCGCACAGAGTGCGTCCCAGACGCGCTGCTGGAACTCGGTGCCCTCGAGCCGCAACGGCACGTCGAAGGTCGTGCGCTCCCCGGCGAAGTACTCGTCGAGTTGCGCGCGGACGTCGTCGAAGTCCGCATCGTCCACTCGGGACGCGGTCGGTGGGACGAACGGGTGACGCTGCTCCTCGAGGTGCAGGCCGACCAGGCACCCGTGGCGCGCCTCGAGTGTGAGCTGCCCGACCGGGCTCTCGACGGTGGTGACGAACGTCTGGGTGGGGGCGGTGGTGGGGATCTTCATGATGGTCATGCTGGTGGTGCTCCGTTTCTGGATCGAGATCGTGTGGAGGTCCTTGGGGATGCAGCAGATGCGGGTCGGCCGGCCTGCGGTACGGGTGGCCACCGGTTGACCGGGTGGTCCGAGGTCGCCCAGAGGTGCTGAACCGCATAGGCGCGCCAGGGGCGCCATCGCTCGGCGCGTACGATGAGGTCCGCCGGGCTCGACCCGAGGCCGGCCGCGACGGCCGCCCGCCGCACCCCGAGGTCGCCCGAAGGAAAGGCGTCCGGGTCGCCGAGGGCCCGCATGGCGACCATCTCGACGGTCCAGTCGCCCACGCCGGGCAACCCGGCGAGCACCACCCGCGCGGTCTCCCGGTCGCACCCCGGGCCGAGGTCGAGCCGCTGGTCGTCGAGCGCTCCGACCAGGGCGGTCAGGGTCTGGCCACGTCCGGCGGGCAGGGCCGGGTGGGCCTCCCGGAGCGCTGCCGGTGTCGGGAACAGGTGGGTCAGACCGCCCGACGGGTCGGCGACCGGCTCGCCGTGGCCACGCACAAGCGTGCCGGCTGTCGCGCGAGCCCCCGCAACCGCGACCTGCTGGCCGAGCACGGCCCGCACCGCGAGCTCGGCGCCGTCGACGGTGCGGGGCACCCGTCTACCTGGCGCCTTGGTCACCAGCGCCGCCAGCGCCGGGTCCAGATCGAGGTGACGGTCGACCGCCTCAGGGTCGGCGTCGAGATCGAGCAGCCACCGGCAGCGGGCGATGGTGGCGGTCAGGTCACGGAGGTCGGAGAGCACCGCGTGGCACACGATGTGCTCGGGCGTCGGACTGAGCTCGACGATCCCCGGACCGTGGCCGAGCCGCAACGTGCGCCGGTAGGTGGTGCCGACCACTTCCTCGACCCCGGGCACCGCGGTGGCCGCGAGGTGGCCGAAGAGGTTGTCCGGACAGAGCGGGCGGCGGAAGGGGAGACGCAAGACCAGCGTCCCCCCTCCCTCGCCCGCCGGTCGGGTCGCGCCCGTCCCGCGCGCCCGGAGTGCGGTCGGCGAGAGCGCGAACACAGCCTGGACCGTCGCGTTGAACTGGCGGACGCTTGAGAACCCGGCGGCAAATGCAACCTCGGCCATCGGGAGCACGGTGGTCTCGATGAGCACCCTGGCCGTCTGGGCGCGCTGGGCCCGTGCCAGGGCGATCGGTCCGGCACCGACCTCGGCCAGCAACAGGCGCTCGAGCTGGCGCACGCCGTAGCCGAGCTCCGCGGCGAGTCCCGGCACGCCGGCCCGGTCGACCAGCCCGTCGGCGATGAGTCGCATTGCCCGGGCAACCACGTCGGCGCGGAGGTCCCACTCGGGGGATCCCGGTGTGGCACCGGGTCGGCACCGCTTGCAGGCACGGAACCCGGCCCGCTGGGCGGCGGCGGCGGTTGCGAAGAAGCGCACGTGGTCGCGGTGCGGCGTGCGGGCCGGGCAGCTCGGCCGGCAGTAGATGCCGGTCGACGTGACCGCGGTGAAGAACCAGCCGTCGAAACGCGGGTCGCGGGACTGCACGGCCAGATAGCAGCGGTCCGGATCCTCGAGCACGCCATAAGCCTGCCCCAGATCGTCCGCACCTTCTGGCGGAATTGCGACACGGCGGTCGGGAGCACCTCCAGGCTCCCCCGGACAGTGAATCCCCCGATTACCCAGCCGGGTTTTCTACGCTTTCGCCAATGTCCGGAATCGGGGAGCAGCGACACAGCGACGAAGCGTCCGACGGTGGCGTGGAGGAGTCGCCCGACGCCGGCGCAGCCAGGCCCTCGCGGCCCTGGATCCGACGCGCAGACCGCGACCGGCGGGCCCGGGTCCGCCTCCACCTCGACGAGAGCGAAGGAGTCGTGCTCCTCGACGACCGGCGCATCCCGGGCACCCGGGACTCCATCGCCTGCATCGCGGTGTCGCCGGGCGGCGTGTTCATCATCGACACCAAGAGCTACAAGGGCCTCGTGCACACCAAGCGCCCCGGCCCGATGAGCGACCTCGGCCCGTACGAGCTCTACGTGGGCCGGCGCAACTGCACGCGCTCACTCGAGCGGGTCATCGCCGGTCGTACGGTCGTGGGCGAGGCGCTGGCCAAGACGGCGTGGGGCGCAGAGGTGCCGATCCATCCCATGCTCTGTCTCACGCATGCGGAGTGGGGCTTCGCCTCGGCCATCGAGGTCGGGGAGGTCTGGGTGGGTTGGCCCAAGCTGCTCGGTACCCGGATCAAGTCGCAGGTCGTGATGGACTCCTCCACCATCCAGGAGGTGTCCCGGCTCATCGCCGACCGGCTCCCCTCGACCGGGCCGCACTGAACCCTCGTCCCTCGGGTCAGGACCCAGCGGGAATCCGCTGCGGGCGAGCTCAGCGCTCCTCCTCGACCGCCCGCCAGCAGTACCAGGCAACCAGACTCCGGTACGGACGGAACGGCTCCCCGAGCAGCTCCAGCTCCTTGGGCGAGGGCATCTCGGCCAGGGCCCAGGCCCGCGCATAGCCGGCCCGTACCCCGAAGTCGCCGACCGGCCAGACATCGAGCCGGCTCAAGGTCCCGATGAGGAACATCTGGGCCGACCACGGACCCAGACCGCGGACCACGGTCAGGTGGCGGACCACGTCGGCATCCGAGAGACGCCCGATCCTGGACAGCTCGACCTCGCCTGAGCGGACCTTCTCCGCCAGGTCGCGGAGCGAGGCGACCTTCGAGCCGCTCAGGCCGCACGACCGCAACGTCTCGGGCGGGGTGACCCACACGCGTTCGGCGGTCACCTCTCCGTCGAGCGCCTCGACCAGCCGCCCGTGGATGGCAGCGGCAGCCCGGCCGGCGAGCTGCTGGTAGACGATGATCTCGGCGAGGTGGCCGAAGCGCTCTGTCGAGGGGACCCGGCGGCGCGGCGGCGGCATCCCGTGCCGCTCGATGAGGCCGGCCAACACGGGATCGCCTGCACCGAGCACGGCCACCGCGTCGCGCAGGGTCGGGGTGGCCATGCCGACGATGATGCCAGATCGACCGGACCACTCGTCCGAGGCGGAGGTCGACCCCGGGTTGCGGGAGCCATCTATGGTGGCCGCGTCGGGTCAGCTGACGAGCGGGCGATGAACGGGAGCGTGTCATGGAAGGCAACGTCATCTCGGTGGAGCGGGTCGTCCCGGCGCCGCCGGAGGCCATCTTCGATCTGCTGGCCGACGCTTCGCGCCACCCGGAGTTCGACGGCTCCGGTTCGGTCAAGCGGGTGAAGCCGGGGGCGCCCACCCGCCTCGGGCTAGGGTCGACCTTCGGCATGTCGATGCAGGTCGGCATCAAGTACTCAATGGCCAACACCGTCATCGAGTACGAGGAGAACCGACGCATCAGTTGGCAGACACGGCCCGGCGGCCCCGTGGGACGGTTCGTGGCCGGGCGCGTCTGGCGCTACGAACTCGAGCCTGCCGAGGGTGGCACGCTGGTGCGAGAGACCTGGGACATCAGCCAGGACCGCCAGCGAGCCCTCCTCCGGTTGGGCAGCCTGCCGGAGAAGACCCGCCACAACATGGAGAAGAGCCTCGAACGCATCGAGGACCTGGTGACCGCCAAGGGGTGAGCCGGCAGGCCGGCGACCGCGTCAGATCCCGCTGACCCGCGGCAGGACCTCCTCGGCGATGAGGGCCAGGTGTTCGAGATCGGAGAGGTCGAGGGTCTGCAGGTACATGCGGGAGGCGCCGCGGGCCGCAAACTCGCCCAGCCTCTCCACCAGGTCGTCCGGCGTGCCGCACAGCGCGTTGGCCCGGAGCTCGTCGACCTGCCGGCCGATGGCGGTTGCCCGTCGGGCGATCTCGGCATCGTCGGCGCCGCAGCAGACGGTCTGGGCGGATGAGTAGACGAGCGAGTCGGCATCGCGCCCGGCCACCCGACACGCCTCACGGACCCGGTCGAACTGCGCGCCGGTCACCTCCAGCGAGGAGAACGGGATGTTGAACTCGGCAGCGTAGGTCGCCGCCAGCCGCGGCGTCCGGGTCTGCCCTCCACCACCCACGATGATCGGGGGCCCCGGTCGTTGGACCGGCTTGGGCAGGGCCGGGCAGTCCACCAGCGTGTAGTGGGCCCCCTCGAAGCCGAAGCGTTCGCCCACCGGTGTCGCCCACAGGCCGGTCAGGATGGCGAGCTGCTCGCCGAGGCGTTCGAACCGCTCGCCGAGGTCTGGGAATGGGATCCCGTAGGCCGTGTGTTCGTCGTCGAACCAACCGCTTCCGATCCCGAGCTCGACGCGGCCACCACTCATGGCGTCGACCTGGGCCACAGAGACGGCGAGCGGGCCGGGTAGGCGGAAGGTGGCCGAGGTCACCAGGGTCCCGAGCCTGATCCGCTCGGTCTCCCGTGCGATGCCCGCCAGGGTGACCCAGGAGTCGGTCGGGCCGGGCAGACCGGAACCCCCCATCGTGAGGAAGTGGTCGCTGCGGAAGAAGGCGTCGAATCCGTAGCGCTCGGCCGCCTGGGCCACGGCCAGCAGGTCGTCATAGGAGGCGCCGAATTGGGGCTCGGTGAAGATGCGGAGGTCCATGTGCACGGTCTAGTCCGACACGGCGGCCGTCGCCGCCGCACGACGCTTCCGGTCCCGACGCGGGGAGCGCCCTGCCGACGGCCAACACCCCGACCACCCGGGCACCCGCCAGGCGCAACGCGGCGGCCGCGCTCTGGGCCCGGGCCCCGGTCACGGTGCTGTCGTCGACGACGAGCACCCGCTGGCGGGCGAGCCAGGCGCGCTCGACCCCCGTAGCGACGGCGAAACCCGCCCGGTCGGCCACGAGGTGGTCGAGCCTGCCGGTCCCACGGCCGAGCAGTCGCCGGTGGGCGGCGGCAAGGTCGGGGACCGCCTCGATGAGGTGCTCGACCGGCGCCGTCCCGGGCCTGCAGGTCGAGGGTACCCCGGTGACCACCGTCCACGGCCCTGCTCCCCCGGCCACGACGGCCGCGCCGGACGACGCGAGCCAGGCGCCGAGCAGGTCGGCGAGCTCGCCCCGGTACGCGGCGCGGGACTCGCCCGCAGGGTCGTCCTTGTAGCCACGGAGCAACCGGTGAGTCCGGTCGCCCAGCCGGTAGGTGACCACCACCGTGAGCCGGACCAGGGGGAGCCCCAGCTGCCCTGCGAGGACCCGGCAGCAGAAGCACACCTCGGTCGTTCCGGAATCCGACCGTCCACAGACGGTGCAGGTCTTGTCGCCGGCGGCGTTGGGCTGTGGCACGGCACTCCCGCAGGTCGCGGCATGTGGCCTCGGTCGCATCGGCGGCACAAGGGGGCCGCGAGTGGTGCTAGTCGCCCGGGGTCGGGTCGTCCGGGCGCTCGAGGAGGAAGGTGCCCGTCGAGCGGCTGATCAGCTCGGAGGCAGGGTCGGTGACGGTCGCCTCCGCATAGGCCACCTGACGGGCGAGACGCACGACCTCGCCCCGCAGGCGGTACGAGTCGCCCACCTTGGCCGGTCGCATGGTCTCGACCTTCATCTCCAAGGTCGCACGGGTGCGCGCCTTGCCGGGGAGGGCCGCGTTGATCGCGAAGTTCATGGCGGCGTCGAGCAGGAGCCCGTGCACGCCCGCCTGCACGATCCCACGGAGGTTGCCGGCCACCGCGGCCGGTGTGAACGACCCGTCCACCCAGCCGAGGTCCTCGCCGTCGACCCCATAGCCATCGAAGGACGCACCCACCGTCCCGATGAGCGGCATCCCTCCGTCGCCCAGCCAGCGATCCATGTCCTTGATCCGGCCTGTCACGCATCCCGACGGTAGTGCGGGGATGGGACGGGAACGCGCTGTCGCAGCTCGAGAGCCGAGAAGTGCCTGGTGGGAACGTCGGAATGGCCCGCACCGACGGCCGGGGACCCGGGACGGAGCGGTCGCTAGACTCCTCCATCGAGCAGTGCAGTCCCTGCTCGTGCGCCCGACGCCCCACTCACAGCACCACCGATCAGAGTACGGCCGGCAGGATGAGCTCCGCCGGACCTCACAAGGAGATGCACCATGACCAACGCCGTGATCATCGACGCAGTCCGCACCGCAGGGGGCAAGCGCAACGGCAAACTCCGCAACTGGCACGCCGCCGACCTCGGCTCCGAGCCGCTCAAGGCGCTCGTGGAGCGCAACGATCTCGATCCGGCCCTGGTGGACGACGTGATCATGGGGTGCGTGATGCAGGTCGGCGAGCAGGCGCTCAACGTCGGGCGCAATGCAGCCCTGGCCGCCGGGTACCCGGAGTCGGTCCCCGGGACCACGATCGACCGCCAGTGCGGCTCGTCACAGCAGGCCATTCACTTCGCTGCCCAGGGTGTCATGGCCGGCGCCTATGACGTGGTCGTCGGCGGCGGTGTCGAGGTCATGACACGCACCCCGATGGGCTCGTCGGTCATCCGCGAGCTCGGGTTCCCCTTCGGACCTCGCATGATGCAGCGCTATGCCGAGCGGGGTGGTCTCGTCGGACAGGGCGAAGGCGCCGAGTTGATCGCCGAGCAGTGGGACCTCAGTCGCGACCAGCTCGACGAATTCTCGGTGCGTTCCCACCACCTCGCAGCGCAGGCCACTGCGGAGGGCCGCTTCGAGCACGAGATCATCCCTGTCGCCATAAAGGACGACGATCGCGCCGACACCGACGAGATGATCACGACCGACGAGGGCATCCGTCCGGATTCATCGGTGGAGGTCCTCGCCAACCTCAAGCCGGCGTTCCGTGCCGAGGGCGGCCGGATCACCGCCGGAAACTCGTCGCAGATCAGCGACGGTGCGTCAGGCGTCCTCATCATGAGCGAGGAGAAGGCGGCTGCCCTCGGCCTCACCCCGCGTGCCCGTTTCCACACCTTCGCAGTCGTCGGCAGCGATCCGATCCTCATGCTCACCGGACCGATTCCGGCCACACGGGCCGTGCTCGAGAAGGCCAAGCTGACCCTCGACGACATGGATGTCATCGAGATCAACGAGGCCTTCGCCTCGGTGCCCCTGGCCTGGGCCAAGGAGCTCGACGTCGACATGCACAAGGTCAACGTGAACGGCGGCGCGATCGCGCTCGGCCACCCGCTCGGCGCATCGGGTGCCAAGCTCATGGCCACGCTGGTGAACGAGCTCGAGCGCACGAACGGCCGCTACGGCCTGGTGACCATGTGCGAGGGCGGCGGCATGGCCAACGCCACCATCATCGAGCGCCTGGGCTGACAGCCGGCGGGCACCGCCCGCCAGACAACAGCTCCCTAGTGGTATCTGGTGGCCATCATCAGCCCGGCGAAGATGGAGCCGATTGCGGCGATGAGCCAGAGATTGTTGACCCCGCCGGGGAGCGCCCCGCCGTAGTTGAGGATGACCACCAGGACGCCGAGCAGGAACAGCCCGATGATCGCGATGCCCATCCATCTCGGGCTGCTCTTCACGCCCTTGGGGACCGGAGGGGTGTAGCGCTGGCTCTGGACCGACCCGGTCGAGGCCGCCGACTTCGACCCTGCCTTGGCGGAAGGGGTGGTCCGACCGCCCTTCTTCTGGGCCCTGCCCGGACCCTGCGTGGCCTTCGTTGCCATAGGCGAAGGATAGCCACCCCGGAGGTGCGGTTGCGACGCCGGGGCGTGCCGGACCGACCGGTACCATTCGGGAGCCATGGCGACCCGCGTGCTGGTGATCGACAATTACGACTCCTTCGTCTACAACCTCGTCCAGGAGCTCGGCGAGCTGGGTGCCGATCCGATCGTGCACCGCAACGACGCCATCGACGTGGCCGGCATCCGGGCGGCCGCCCCCGACGCCATCCTCATCTCGCCGGGGCCCGGACGCCCCGAGAGCGCCGGCATCAGCATGGACGTGATCCGCGAGCTCGCCGGGGAGTGCCCGATCCTCGGGGTCTGCCTCGGTCATCAGGCGCTCGGTCAGGTCTTCGGAGGCGAGGTCGTGGCAGCCCCAACGCTCATGCACGGCAAGACGTCGGGCATCCACCATCGAGGGGTGGGGGTCTTCACCGGGCTGCCCGATCCGTTCGTGGCCACCCGCTACCACTCACTGATCGTCGAGCGCTCCACCCTCCCCGACGTCTTGGAGGTCACCGCCGAGACCTCGGACGGCGTGATCATGGGACTGCGTCACCGCACCCTCGACGTGGAGGGCGTCCAGTTCCACCCCGAGTCGTTCCTCACCCCGAGCGGCCCGTCCCTACTCGCGAACTTCCTCGCGTGGGCTGCACGCTGAAGGGCTGACCGCCACCGGAACGACGCGACACGCAGTTACCGTCAGCCGTTGTGCCCGTTGCCGTTGCCGGTGCCGCCCGGATTCGCGGTGGTCGAGGTCGAGGTCGGGGCGGTGGTCGTGGTGGTGCTGGACGGTGTCGTCGTCGTGGAGGGCGCCGGGCCCGAGGAGACCGCAATATCGACCGGGCTGTCCGGTGGGACCGACGCTCCGGCTCCGGGGTTCGAGGCGACGACCACACCGGGCGGGTACTGGGAGGCCTGCGAGGAGACGTTGCCCACCCGAAGGCCGTAACTGCCGAGGGTCTGCCCGGCCACCGTCTGCGAGAGGCCGATGAGCGACGGCACGGTCACGTTCGCAGGACCCGACGACACAGTGAGGGTGACCGTCCCGCCGGCGTTGACCGTGGTGCCGGAACTCGGGTTGGTGCTGAGGACGATGCCCTGCTGAGCCGTGCTGGTCCGGGTGACCACCGTGTATTGCAGCCCCGCGCTCTGCAGGATGGCCTCTGCGTTGGTCTGGGTGGTGTTGGTCAACCCGTCCGGCACGGTGACCTGCTGGGGTGGGGCGACCTTGGCGATCTTCAGGGTCACGGTGTCCCCCTTCTTGACCAGGGCACCTCCCGCGGGATTGGTCGAGATGACCGTGCCCGGGGCATCGCTCGAGACCTGCTTGGTATTGACCACCTGCAGCCCGTCGCCCGTGAGGGTGGCGGTCGCCACCGCCTGTTGCTGGCCGACCACCGACGGGAGGTTGAACGACGCGCTGCCTCCGAGGTAGCCGAGGTTGCGGGCGAGGAGGACCCCGGCGCCGGCGAGGAGCACCAGGAGGACGGCGAGGGCGATCGCATAGTTTCGGGTCCGGTTGCTCGATCCTTCATCGGGGGGTTCGGCCTGATCGCCCCCGACCGTCGAGACCGCCCGCGTGTCGTCGGCCGCCAGATAGGAGGCGACGGTGGCGGTGCCCGCGGCAGCGGCCATGAGCGAGGTGGTGTCGTCTCCGGCGAGCACGCTGCGCCCCTCGGTGAAACGGAGCAGGTCGGCGCGGAGGTCCTCGGCCGTCTGGTAGCGGTGGGCCGGATCCTTTGCCATCGACTTGAGGATGATGGCCTCGAAGGTCGCCGGGATGGTCGGGTTGAGCTCGCGGGGGGCCGGGGGACTGTCGCGCACGTGCTTCGAGGCCACCGCCACCGGCGACTCGCCGAGATAGGGGGGACGACCGGTCACCATCTCGAAGAGGACCACACCGAGGGAGTAGATGTCACTGCGGGCGTCGACCCCGATGCCCTCGGCCTGTTCGGGTGAGAAGTAGGTGGCCGTGCCCATCACCGCGCCGGTCTGGGTAAGGCTCTCCTCGGTGTTGATTGCCCTCGCTATCCCGAAGTCGGTCACCTTGACGTGGCCGTCGTCTGTGATCAGTACGTTTCCTGGTTTGACGTCGCGGTGGACGACCAGGTGCTTGTGCGCGTACCCGAGCGCGGCCGCCACGTGTGCGCCGATGTCTGCGGTCCGCTCCGCCGAGAGGGGGCCGGCCGACCTCAGGATGGACGAGAGCGGGCGGCCGTCGATGAACTCCATGACGATGAAATAGGTCCCGCCGTCCTCACCCCAGTCGAAGACCGGGACGATGTTGGGATGGGAGAGGTTGGCCGCGGCCCGTGCCTCCCGCTTGAACCGGTCCACGAAGGAGCGGTCGACCGACAGCTCGGGGAAGAGCACCTTGAGCGCAACCGGTCGGTCGAGCAACCGGTCGTGGGCACGGTAGACCTCCGCCATGCCTCCGCGCGCGATGAGATGGCTGAGTTCGTAGCGCTCGGAGAAGACGCGTGGCGCCTGGGTGGGGTCCATGTGGGTCAAAGCCTATGCCTGCATTCGCTCGGTGCCGGGGTTCTGATCGGTCGTCAATCGGGTACGTCGGTACTGCGTCATGGCGTCGCCGCCAGGGCGTCGCCGAGAATGGCCTTGGTGGGAGGGCCGGAGATTTCGGCGCCGGTCGAGCTGGGGATCTGGTTCGGCACAGCCACCGCCACGGCCACCCGCGGGTCGTTGGCGGGTGCGAAGGCGATCATCCAGTCGTTGGTCAGAGGCTGACCGAAGGCACCCGAGGTCTCGGCGGTGCCGGTCTTGGCCGCCACGTTCCAGGACGGCGGGAACACTCCTGCAGCCGTCCCACCCGGCTCTGTCACTGCTTTCATCAACTGGGTCACCGCGGCAGCGGTGAGAGGGCTGGTCGCTGTCAACCAGGGCTTGGGCTGGTAGGTCGTGACCAGGTTGCCCTGCGAGTCTCGGATCTGTTGCATGACGTGGGGAGTCATGATGATCCCGTCGTTGGCGAAGCCGGCCGCGACGAGGGCCATCTGCAACGGGGTGGCGACGACGTTCTGCTGACCGAAGGCGGAGTACGCCTGGGACGGCTTGTTGAGATCGAACAGGGTCCCCGACGGGAATGCCGACACGTTTGCACCGGTGAGATCGATCGGGGGGACCTGGTTGAAGCCGAAGGCTTGCGCCTCGGCGGTCAGGCTCGCGCCACCGAGGTCCATCCCGAGCTGGGCGAACGCGGTGTCGCAGGACGCAGGAAGCGTGACGGTGATGGTCCCGCCGCACGACTCCGGGCCCTGTGGCGTATTGAGGCCGTAGTTGCAGAGCTTCTTGTCCGACTGCGGGAGAGGGATGCACGTTGCCTTGGGAATGTCGAGCTTGGCCAGAGCAGGCTGGTGGTCGTAGACGGCAGCGGAGGTCACGGTCTTGAAGGTCGATCCAGGCAGGAAGCCGGCCTGGAACGTGCGAGACACCAGGGAGCTCTGAGGGCCGCCCTGATTGGCCAGCGCATACGCGTAATCCACGGTTGCAGGGTTCTGCGAGGCGAGGGGAGTCGGGTTGAACGTCGGATTGCCGTACATGGCCTCGATGGCACCGGTCTTCACGTTGATGACCACCGCGCCGACCTGGGGCGCGCTTCCGTTTCGATTGATGCCATCAACGATGCCGGCCACCTGCAGCTGAAGTGACGAGTTGATGGTCAGGGTCACATTGTCGGTGGTGGTCCGGTTGACCAGCAGGTCTCGCAGGGTCTTTGCCGGCCGGGTGTGGGACTCGAGGTACTGGTTGTACTCGGCTTCGACGCCGGTGCGGGTGCCGAAGATGGTGTCGTACCCGACGATCTGTGAGAAGAGGGTCGCGGTCGCGGGGTTGTAGACCCGCTGGTACTTGTACGTGCCGGTCGAGGGAACGGAACTGGCCAGCACGACGCCGTCAGCGGACAGGATGTCGCCGCGGGGCTGGCTGCGGGCGACCGCGATCACGTGAGGGTTCTCCGGGTTGTTGGCCAGCGAGTTGGCATCGAGGATCTGGATGTGGTTGAGCTGCACGAACAGGGCCGCAAAACAGACGATCATCGCGATGCCCAGCCGGCGGATGCGTCGTTCCATCAAGGTGCCTTCGTCGTGGCCGGTGCGGAGCCGGCCTTGGCCGGCGCCGTCGTGGTCGTGGACGCGGCCGTGCCAGCCGCGGCGCAGCCCAGCGGGTTGACGGTCGGGTTCTGCTGACACTGAGTCTGCACGAGGTTGTTCACGTAGGTCTGGGCATCGGCCACCGACGACTTCTCGACCCCGGCCTGGACCGCAGGGACGTAGTACGCCGGGATGTCGGCGGTTGTGACGCCGGTCGCTGCGTCCTTCACCGGGTGGTACCAGAGGAATCCGCCGATGCGCCCCTGATAGATCACCAACTCGTTCCCCTTGGCCTGGACGAAGTACGAGTTGGTGTCATACCACTTGAGCGCGAACAGTCCCCCTGCCACGATCGCTCCCAGGACGACGAAGAACAGGATCGTCCGCAGGGTGACCACCCGTCGGCCGCGCGCTGCACGGCGGGCGCGCCGCTTGGCCCTCCGGCGGTCGCGCCACTTGGGCTTGAGCGGTTCGGGACCGGAGAGGCTCTCGACCGGTTCCTCGGGCGCTCCGTCGTCCGTGCTCGCCGGTACCAGCTCGCTCTGGAAGTCCGGTGTCACGGCAGCCACGGCAGATTCGTTGTCGGCGTCGTCCTCGCCCACCACGACGTCGATGACGACGACGGTGATGTTGTCGCTCCCGCCGTGGGTGCGGGCAGCTCGAACCAGCAGGTCGGCCGCGGTCTGGGGGTCGGGGACCGTGGCAAGGACCTCGCTGATCTGTTCAGGCTCGAGCTCGTTGGTGAGGCCGTCGCTGCAGAGCAGGAAGCGATCCCCCCTGACCGGCTGGATGCGCCAGAGATCAACCGCCACATCGGCGGAGACGCCCAGAGCCCTGGTCAGGATGTGCCGGTGGGGATGGACCGAGGCCTCGGCAACGGTCAGCTCACCGGTCCGGACCATCTCCTCGGCCAGGCTGTGATCGGTGGTGATCTGGGTCAGCTCCCCCTCGTGGAAGCGGTAGGAGCGGGAGTCCCCGACGTTGACCAGGGCCAGGACATCCCGCCCGGCCTCGTTGACCAGGGCGGCGGCCGTCATCGTGGTGCCCATCCCGCGAAGCTCGGGGTTCTCGAGGCTGCGCTCCCACACCACGGTGTTGGCCTGGGAGACCGCCTCACTGAGGCCGGCCCCGGTTGGTTGGCGGCCGAAGGAGACGGACAGGGTGTCCACCGCCAGACGGGCAGCCACCTCACCGCCGGCATGCCCGCCCATCCCATCGGCCACTGCGAACAGCGTCGGGGATTCGACGGCCAGGTCCTGATTGACCGAGCGGACCAGGCCGGTGTCGGTCGCCGATCCCGATCGGAGCAGGGTCATGTCACCTCCCGACCTCGAACACGGTCCCGCCGACCTGGAGCAGATCCCCCTTTTCGAGCTTGGTGCGATCCTCGATGCGGATGGTGTTGACCCATGTCCCGTTGGTCGAGCCCAGGTCCTCTGCCCAGAGGTCGCCGTCGAGCCGGAAGAGCCGGGCATGGAGGTTCGAAGAGTAGGAGTCGTAGTCGATGGGGACCCCACAACCGGCAGCTCGACCGACGGTGACCTCGTCGCCGATCTCAAAGACTCTGCCGGCCTGATCCTCGGGCCGGATCACGTGCAGGCGGAGCTGGCGGCGGCGGCGCTTCCCGTCGACCACAGGGTCGAGGTCCTTGCGCCGACGGCGAGTGCGCTTGAGGGGCCGCACCTCTACCCACACGGCGCGGACCACCCACATGAAGAAGAGCCAGACGAGAAGGATGACCCCGATCTCGAGGGCCTGGAGGACCGGGGTGTTGTTCGTGGGTCCCGGAAGTGTGAACGCAAGGAGGTGGATCAAGGCTCAGGTGCCGAGGCTCACGATGTCTCGAAACGGAGCACGGTGGTTCCGATGACGATCTGGTCGCCATCGGTCAGGACCCGCTCGTGCACCGGGGCGCCGTTGACCCGGGTCCCATTGGTCGAGTTGAGGTCGACGAGCACCACCTCACTGCCGGTCCAGCGGACTTCGGCGTGGCGGCGGCTGGCGTTGGGGTCCGAGATGACCACCCCGCTCTCGGGGAGTCGGCCGATGGTGATCGGATCGGACCCAAGGACGACCCGCTCCCCGTCCGCCAGCACGATGGAGGCGGCCGGGACGCCCGCCGGACCTTCGTGGACGTCCGAGATCACGGCAAAGCGCCCCCTGCGCTGCCGGGGGTCCTCCACCACCGAGACCGTGACCGGGCCCACGAAGACATAGTCCTCGCTCCGGGCGTGCTCCCGAGCGGCCTCCTCCAACTCCCGGACCAGGGCGTCGAGGAAGCTCTCGAACCGATCGAAGTCTGTCGGTGAGAGATGGATGACGAACGCATTGGGCGCGATGAGACGGCCCTGGATGCCCAGCCGCCGCTGGAGGTCCATCTCCCGGGTGACCCGACGACCGATCTCCACGGGGTGGAGTTCACCCCGAAACGCTTTGGACAGGGTCCCGTCGACCATGCGCTCGAGGCGCCCTTCGAACTTCTGGAGTCCCATGTTGGCGTCAGCCTATCGGTGTCAACCCCCTGGTAGTGGTACGGCGGCGGCCCTGCTAGCCGTTCAGTAGGGCCCCTCGACCAGGCGCCTGGTCCGGGCAGGGACAAGCCCGGCCGGCCGGTACCGACACCATTACCCCGGGCATCGATCAATGCTGGTCGGAAGGCCGGATTTCGCACTCACGCAGGGCGCGATCCGTCGTGATGCGCTGGTGATCAGGGGCTTTCGAACATCAGGTAGCCTCTCGCGGTCACTCGGGCGAGTGGCGGAATTGGCAGAGGCGCAGGATTCAGGTTCCTGTGTCCGAAAGGATGTGGGGGTTCAAGTCCCCCCTCGCCCACTGAGGGGTCTCGACAGAACTGGGCGAGTCGCGTCGACATAACTAGCAGTATCGGGTCGCGTGGAAAACGTTCCAATGGATGTTAGGGGCCCGCTTCCCGACCTCCGTGGGCCGGTTACCCGGACTCGTATCGCTCGTCGGGACTTGCGGCACGCGCAGACCTATCCCTTCGAGCGCGCGCCGAAGCCAGCGTGGTCACCGCTGCTGCGGGAAGATCGCCTCTCTCAGGCGGCGGTCGGGGTCCGGCCCCGGACCGCCGGAGTGCGGTGGCTCCGGAGGGAGGTGTGAGGGGAGCCACTGGTCGAGAGCCCGGGTCCGGCACCGCCTGGGCCGGCGACGGGCTGTTCCCGCGATTGCGACGGCTTCCTCCTTGAGGAACCCGTCGATCTTGCGCAAGTTGGCAGCCCATAGCAGCAGGGCCACGAAGACACTCTGGGCGGCGACCCCCCGGATCCTCCGGCGTTGGGGGTCACCGAGGGCTTCTCTGGCCCCGTCCTTCAGGAATCCGTTCATCCCCACGTTGGTGCTGCGCAGGGTGGCATACGCGGCCCGCCACTCCGGGCTCCCATACAGGAGCGGCTGTGCAAATTTGGCCCCGGCTTCGGGCGGCACCGTGACGCTCTGCTGGGAACAGATCTTGGGCTGGTGGTCGGCCACCGCGGCGGTCACGACCGGCCCCCATACCCGAGCGGTATGGCCGACAATACAGAATGGGGTGCGGAGCCGCAGAACGGACAATCCGCGTTCGCGCCGAGACCACTCCGCAGCGTCCTTGCCGTGTCAGCGCCCGAGAATCCTTCGGGCCGAGTGGGGAGCCAAGAGTCCGTCTGATTGCGCGCTGCCACTAAATGCGTCGGAGTCCGGCCAGCAGCCGGTCGATCGCGGCGACGGCTTGGTCGCGGGCCGCTCGGGAATCTTCCGCGTTGGCGATGTAGAGGGCTGCTTCGTCGGCGGTCGCGAGCAGGAGGTGGGCCATGACTTCGAGCGGTTGCTGCGGCGAGCGAGCCGTCAGCAACGGCGAGCTCCAGCATGGCTTGGATTCCGCCTAGGCCGTAGCGCGCTTCGACGGCGCGCCACTCCTGCCAGCCGAGGACGGCTGGGCCGTCGATGAGGAGGATGCGCTGGACCTCGGGGGTCACTGATGCGTCGAGGAACCCGAGGAGCCCGTTGCGGAGCATCTCGAGCGGTGGTGCCTCGACGAGCTGAGAGCCGGCGGCGACGACGAGGTCCTCCTCTACTGCTTCAAACACGGCGACAAAGAGGGCGCGCTTATCGGCGAAGTGGTGGTAGAGCGCCCCACGGGTGCCGACGGCGGCGAGGGCGACGATCTCCTCTGTGCTGGTGTCGTGGTAGCCCCGCTCGACGAAGAGATGGCGGGCGGCGACGATGAGCGCGCTGCGGGTGGCTTCGGCGCGATCGGCGACGGCGGCCGAGGGTGGCTTGCGCCTCGTCTCGCCGTCTCGTTGACCGGCTGTCATGCAACCAGTATGGTCGACCTACAGTCAGTATGCCGGTGCGGGCCCGAGTTCAGGAGGTTGCGGTGGCAGATCCGATCGATGTGGTGCACAGCGTTCTGCGCCGCGATGAGCAAGCGCGACGCAGAGGCGCTCCGGGAGTTCCTGGCCGACGGCGTCGCATACCAAAACACTGGGATGCCGGCGAAGGAAGGCGTCGAGGACGTCTTGGCCGACTTGGCAGGCCAGTTCGCGATGTTCCCGGACACCTACGAGTACCGGATGGTGAACGTCGCCAGCGACGGCGAGGTTGTGCTGACCGAGCGGGTCGACATGATCAATGGGTTCGACGGCAGCGTCCACGGCGTGCCGGTGATGGGCACCTTCGTCGTGCGCGACACGAAGTCACGCGCTGGACCGATTACTTCGACACCGGCCTGATCGGGAAGATGCTCTCGGGCGAGGACTACAGCGGCCTCGTCCCCACCGGCTGATGGAGCAGCCGGTCTTCGAGTTCGACTCCCTCCTCCAGCCCGAGTTCGCCAGGGCGCCACAGCCGTACTACCAGCAGATGCGTGACACGAACCCGGTGATGAGGTTGCCGGACATGTATGGGTCCGAGCAGAGCAACGTCTTCGTCGCCAAGCACAGCGACATCGAGTACGTGCTCAACAACCCCGCGCTGTTCTCCTCGGACTTCCTGCCACCGGAGGTGGCGCCGTTCCCGATGATCCCGGAGAACATCGACCCGCCGGAGCACAGGAAGTACCGCCGGCTGCTCGATCCGCTGTTCAGCCCCAAATCCGTGAAGCGACTCGAGCCCGACATCACCCGGCGGGCCAACCGACTAATCGACGGGTTCATCGAGCGAGGCGAATGCGACTTCGCAAAGGAGTTCGCGGTCCCGCTGCCTTCTGGCGTCTTCCTCGACCTCATGGGCCTGCCGTCGGACGACCTCGACTTCTTCCTCGATTTGAAGCACGACTTCCTCCACGGTCAGGAGATCAGCAACGAGTTCCTGCTTCAGGCCAAGGAACGGGGCAACGAGCGGTTCCGCCGCCTCATCGCGGAACGGCGGCGCGATCCCCGCGACGACCTCCTCACCCACCTCGTCAACGCCCAGATCAATGGGCAGCCCTTGACCGAGGAGGAACTGCTTGGCGTCTGCCAGCTCATGATCGTGGCCGGGCTCGACACCGTGACCGACAGCCTCACGTGCTTCTTCGCTTGGTTCGCCAGAAGCGCGGAGCACCGGCGGCCCATCGTGGATGATCCCGCAATCATTCCCGCGGCGATCGAGGAGCTCCTGCGCTTCGAATCCCCGGTCCCCTTCGTTCCCCGCATCGTCACCGAGGACCTCGAACTGAGTGGATGCCCCCTCAAGGCGGGTAACCAGGTGGTGTGCTTGATCGGCTCTGCGAACACGGACGACCGAATCCACGAACGAGCCGACGTCGTGGAGTTCGACCGTGAGGTCAACCGCCACTTCGGCTTCGGCCGGGGGATTCACCGCTGCCTCGGATCGCACCTCGCCCGCCTCGAGCTCCGCGTCGCCATTGGCGAGTGGCACCGGCGCATCCCTGAGTACTGCATCCCCGACGGTGTCGAGCTTGAGTACACCCCGCTGCTCCGCCAGGTCGAGCACCTCCCGCTCGTCTTCGAGCCGCGTGCCCGGTTGAGCCGCATCGTCCTGCTCACCGGCGCATCCGGTGGCCTGGGCACCGCATCGACCATCGAGCTCACCCGTCGCGGCTAGAACGTCATCGCCGCGGTCCGCTCAATCGACGACGAGTTCGCCCCGCTACGAGACGCGACCGCACACCACCCCGGTGGCGTCCAGCCGTTACTGCTCGACATCCTCGATGATTCCTCGATCGACGACGCCGCCGCGAAACTCGCCGCTATCCCGCTCGACGCCATCGTGCACAACGCCGGTGTCGGCGCGTTCGCCACCTTCGAGGACACCCCGGTCGACACGTGGCAAGCGATCTTCCAGGTCAACCTCCTCGGTCCCATGCGACTCACCGCCTTGCTGCTCCCATCGATGCGCGCCCGGGGCTTCGGGCGCATCGTGGCCGTCTCCAGCTACACCGCCCGGATCGGCATCCCGTTCGCGTCGGTCTACGGCGCGTCGAAGGCTGGCCTCGAGCGCTGGATCGAGACGCTCGCCGTCGAGCTCACATCCTTCGGCATCTCAGCCCACGCGCTCGAGACCGGGATGTTCGACACTTCCATGGTGAACGGACCGGAGCCACCCCAGGACCCCGACAGCCCCTACCGCCGCGTCTACGACCGACTCGAACCTTACCGCGAGCGCATGATTTCGACCGCCAAGTCGCCAGAGCAGTTCGCAACCGTGCCTGCCGACACCCTCGAAGCCAAGAACCCACCGATCCTGCGGCCCGTCGGAGCTGATGCCTGGGCGCTCTAGACCGTGCAACGGCTCCTTCCGTCCCGGCTCATGCCCGCCATGTTCCGGCTTGCGTTCCGACAATGCAGTGGCGAGTAGGAGACCGGGTGACCGCCGCTGGGCGCTTCATGATGTGGAGCTGCCACAAGGGGTTGCATGTGGAAAGCATCGCCAAGCGGGCGCTCCCGTTGAGATAGCCGCCGCCCGCAATGTGCTGCGATCCGGACCGGCTTCTTGGGTGTCCCACAGCGCGGGGTAGGTGGGGCACCGAGGGTGCCTCCGACCGTTACTGCGGGTGTGGAGAAAGGGCCCTGTCCATTTGTTACGGTTCGGCGTGGCGACCGCCGATGTGTCCCCGTTCCATCCCGATCTGCGTCGCACGGCGCGCTTTCTCCCTCGCGCCCCCTTTGGCCCTCGCACGGTGAAGTTGGTGCGAGCGGCGACCAAGGGCCTTGCCCTGCGCAGGGCACCCGACGTGCAGATCGTCCAGGTCGGTGGCACCTCAGTCCGCGTGCACGGCCGGCCGACTGGCCGTGGGCGCCGCCCGGGACTGTTGTGGGTTCACGGAGGTGGGTACATGATCGGATGTGCAGCGCAAGACGACCATGTGTGCCGGGCCTTCGCCCACGAGCTGGGGATCGTCGTCGCAGCCCCCGACTACCGGCTCGCACCTGAGCACCCCTTTCCCGCGCCGCTCGACGACTGCCACCAGGCGCTGGGGTGGCTCGCTTCGCAGCCTGACATCGATCCGACCAAGGTGAGTGTCGGTGGGGACAGCGCGGGCGGTGGATTGGCAGCGGCCCTCGCTCTGCGCGCCCGCATGGACGGAGCCATCTCCGTCGCCTTCCAGCTCCTGACCTATCCCATGCTCGATGACAGCACCGCCACTCGTACCGACGTCGATGAGACTTACATGCGCTTGTGGAACAACGCGGCCAATCGGTTGGGGTGGGAGTCCTACACTGGGCTTCCGGCGGGCTCACCTGAGGTCACCCCGCTGGCAGCACCAGGCCGCTGTCTGGACTTCACGGGGCTCCCGCCCGCGTGGATCGGCGTAGGAACCCTCGACCTCTTCCACGACGAGTGCCTAGCCTATGCGGGTGGGCTTCGGGCTGCCGGCGTCGGGTGTTCCCTCGAAGTGGTTGATGGGGCATTTCATGGCTTCGACTTCGTATCCAAGTCGCCCGTGGTGAACAGATTTCGCCAAACCCAGCTCGCCGCCCTCGCGTTGGCGTTGGGCGTGGATCGGTAATCGCGGTCGGGTATCTGAACGACCGGAACCGGAGGGTAAGTCGACCGCACGATAAGTGCTGAGGCGACAGCCAATACCGAGCAGGGTGCGGGGTTGTGGGTGCCGAGAAACGGGGCACCCACGCCGACAAGTACCGGGTCGGAGAGCTGAGGCGCCTCGGCTAGCGATTTCACCGATTCACCGAGCGTGTCGATCTCACCGAATGGGACTACCGGGAGCGTGGAGCCGTTCGCCCATCTGGCAGGTTCACCGCTCCCTCTGCAGGAGAACCGGTTTGTGGTGTTGGGATTACCACTCTGTCTTCGAGCGAGCCTTGCCTGAGCCACTGCGTGATCCACTCCGCTTGACGCTCCAAGTATCGGCCCCTACATGACCGAGGTGGTATGTCGAAGTCCCCATCCCGGTTCGTGCCTAAATCGACAGCAGATGCGGATCTGGGGTGACCGCGGACATACGAGTCCCTGCCCCTACGAACCCTCCAGCGTGCTTGTGCCGGCGTAGTCAGTGCCACAGATCGGCTTGGACGAGATCGGCACGAAACCTGATTTCTCGGCTTTCAGGACCCAGGCACACTGGGGGAGGTCGTGACCGAACACTGTCGAGTAGTCGATGTTGATCGGGAGCAGTCCGTTGCCGTTGTAGGACTTGGTGCTCCGCAACGCCTTGACGACCCCCGCACGGGTCGGGTTCTGCCCGGCACCTTGAATCCCCTTGATTATGAGGTCGCAGCCGAGCCACGAAAGGTTCTGGCCAAAACTGGGGAACTCGCTCTTTGTGAAGCCGGCGTATTTCGTAAGTGCGGCCGCCATTTGCTCAGTGCCTAGATCGGGCAAGGAGAAGGGACGTGCCAGCGACAGGAAGTACGTTCCCTGGAGACTCGACCATTCGGGCGAGTGCACGACTGAGGGTTCGTAGCCGACCGAGAACAGCGCTGCCTTGAGCTTCACACCCGCCTGCTCGAGCGCTGTCAGGAGCGCAAAATTCGAGTCGTCGTCCATCGTGGGTAGGAGAGCATCCACGTGCTTCTGCTGGGCTACCAGCGCTTCGGGAGTGAATGACACGCTGCCAAAGGGCACGCTGGTATCCAGCACACCGACCTTGCCTCCAGCTCGCTGGAAGGATTCAGCGGCGCCTTTCGCCTCGTCGGCCGACAGCGGGGAGACTCCGTAGCCGTAGCTGCCGATGATCGTCCCACCGTGCTCCTTCAGAAAGGTGCCGAAGATGCCGTTGACGGGTTCCGTGGGATCCTCGCTTCCCCGGAACGCGTCGAACATGTTCGTATAGGGCTGCTGACCCCATTCTGGCCCGTCAGAAGAGTTGCCGGTGACCGGAACACCAGCTTGCTGGGCATACTTCGCCCCCTCGAAGAAGAAGGGTGAATTGGCTACGATCCCCAGAGCATCGTCGGAGACGGCGCGCTGGACCGCAGTCGCGGTCAGGGTCGGATTCGTCTGGTCATCGACGACCGACAGGTCGATCTTCCGCCCGTTCACTCCGCCTTCGGCGTTCTGCAGGTCCACCCGCGCCACACATCCCTGCTGGGAGTTGCCGTATTCGGATGCGGCCGGGCCCGTCAGCGAGGAGACGTAGGTGATATCCAGCGGTGTGCCTCCGGCCGATGCTGCGGTCGGTGTCGACCCTGAGCAAGATGTACAGGTCACTGCAGCCAAGGTAGCGACCGTTGCGGCCAGGATTCCACTTACTGTCAAACGCAAGTTCGGCTCCAATCAATTGCGCGACGACGGGCCGGGAGCCTGTCACCACTGGGTTGATGCGGAAGACGGGCCGCTATCGCCGATGCGAGGACGATCGGGGACGGAAGATGGCAATCTTCGGTGCTGTGGTGCTCGGACAGCACAGCGACGAGTGCACCTCGGTCTTCGGCCCAGGTGCACATCTCGAACGCAACGCCATAGAGTTCGCCGATGGGCGCTCCGAACGCTAGCGCCCGCATGTCGAACCGGAGGGTGAACACGGTCAGTCCTCCGTCGATCGCTGAGCCACGGCGGCGCGCCGCGAAGCGTTCACGGGGGTTGGGAGCCTGAGGGCCTTCGTAATCAGGACCTGCATGGCTTTGTTCGGCAGCAGCCGACTCCCGTAGAGCAGCAGCGCTGCGTCTATGCCGACCGGATGGCGGCAGAAGGGCTTTCGGTCGAGTAGCGCTCGCTCGACGGCCGGGGCGAAACGGTCTGGAGGGCGGGCGAACCGGCGCATGGTCTCGCCCGCTGCTTCGAGGGCCTGGTGGAGGGGAACATAGGGGCCTTCCGCGTCCTTCCAACTCGGGGTGAGCTCGAGGATGTCGGTCTTGAAGGTACCGGTGACGAGAACGGTGATCCCGATGCCGAACGGAGCGACCTCAATCGCCAGCGACTCGGCCCACCGCTCAAGCGCGCCCTTGCTGGCCGAGTAGGCACTGGTCGCCGGAATGCCCCGAAGCGCGGCTTGGCTGGAGACGACGACGATCCGGCCCTGGCCTGCCGCCCGCATGCCGGGTAGCAGGCCCTTGGTGAGGCGGATCGGTCCGAAGAGGTTGGCGGCGAACATCTGCTGCACCACCTGAACCGGCATCTCCTCGACCGCACCGGCGCCGGCGAGCCCTGCGTTGTGCACGAGTCCGTCGGGCACGCCCACCGTGTCGAGGATTCGGGCGATTGCGGACTCGATCGAGTCGGGATCCTCCAGATCGAGACGGATCCCGATCAGCCTGCTGGGGTCGTGAGTTAGACCGAGGTTCTCCTTCAGACGCTGGAGACCGGCATCGGGGGTCCGCATGGCGGCGAGCACGGTCCACCCTTGTCGATGGAGGTGGATCGCGGTCGCGAGCCCAAGCCCTCGGGATGTCCCCGTGATGACGACGCTTCGCGATCGTTTCTCGTCCATAAGGGTGCTCAGGCGCCCAGGGCGTGCCAGGAGAGGATCAACGGCCTCTCCAGGTCGCACGGCGCACGCTTGAGTTCTCCGGACGTCCCCTCAGCCATACTGGCTCGTCACGTCGGGTCGGACCGGGAGGTACCCCCACCCTCGCACGCTGGCAGTGTGGGCCATCTTCCCCTGGTCGACGTCAACCTCCCACGCCGGCCACCTTCGGAGAATCTCCTCAAGGGCCACCCTCCCCTCCAACCGGGCCAGGGCAGCTCCGAGGCAGAAGTGGAGCCCGAAGCCGAACGACAGATGGGGTCCCTCATCGCGGTGGACGTCGAACTCGTCGGGTCTCGTGAAGTGACGCTCGTCCCGGTTCGCGGCGCCGTTGAGGAGCAGCATCGTCGACCCCTCCGGCACGACCGTCCCCCGCACTTCGACGTCGTGCTGTACATACCGCGCCTGGACCGGGGAGGGTGACTCAATGCGGAGGATCTCCTCGATAGCGTTCGGGATAAGCGAAGGGTTCTCGACGAGCAGACGGCGCTGCTTCGGGTGGTGAGCGAGGAGTTGCATCGTGAAGCCGATGAGGCGTGTTGCGGTCTCGTTGCCGGCGCCGGCAACCATGCTGGCGTATGTGACCACTTCGTCGCGCGCGACGGGACGCCGCGAGCCGTCGGGTTCGTCGACCTCGGCGTTCAGCAGCTCGGTCATGAGATCGTCGGATGGGTTCCGCGAGCGCCAGTCAACGTAGTCGGCGAGCACGGACAGGACGCCGTCGAACGAGGACTGGTCGAAGGTGATCGGCGAGCCATCTGTGCTGAGTGCCTCGTCGGTTCGCTTGCGGTAGGCGAGCTGATCGGCCTCGGGGATCCCGAACAGCACCCCGATGGTCCGAAGCGGAACCTCCACACCGAACTCACCGATGACGTCGAACTCGTCCCGTCCGACCAACGCGTCGAGCGCGCTAACGCAGTAGCTGCGGACGAGGGGTTCGAGATCGAGCATGTGTCTCGGCGTGAACACACGTGCAAGAAGGGCTCGGTGCGCGTCGTGGATTGGCGGATCCTCGAAGAGGACGATCCCTGGTGGGATCTCGACGCCGGCGCTGATGATCTCCAGGACCGTGCCGCGACCCGAACGATATGTGTCCCAGTCGAGAAGCGCCGGCTTGACGTCGTCCCACCTGCTCAGCGCGTAGAAGTCGAGCGCCTCGTTCCGGAACAGCGGAGATTCGTCCCGGAGCCGCCGCCAGGTCGGGTACGGATCGCAGTCGATGTCCACGTCGTAGGGGTCGTACAGGACATCTCCAGCGGGCGTCGTCGAGGTCATGCGTGTCCTTTGATCGATCCGTCAGCGACCCGGGTGATGGGTGCCATACAGGGGCTGGTTCGGTACGCCCCGGAACAAGGGAGCCGTGGGTCCAGCAGTCTCCCAACCCTCCAACTTCGCAGTGAGATGGGGCGCGAAGACCGCGCCGTAAAGCAGATTTGCGATGACGACGACACCGATGATGGACAGGGCGGTTGATCGAAGACGGCTCGTCGACCTCGTGTCGGCCAACGCTTCGATGACGGTGCGTCCTTCGGGATCCGTTCGTCCGAGGATGTAGGTGAAGACCATCATCATCACGCCCATCGCGAGGGCGTCGTAGAGCGGGTACTGGTGCTTGGTCCCCTGCCATAGCGCAAGCCCGGGGATCACCCGGCCGTAGTAGAAGACGCCGAGCCGGGCACCCAGGATCCCGTTGAAGAGAAAGGCCCAGAGGAAGCCGACGACGAGCCCGACGGTGAGAAGGGTGGTCGGCCTGCGCCAGTGGAACTTCGAGCTCAGCCAACGCCCGAGAGCGGCGCCGACCAAGGCAGGCGTCACGAAGTAGGAGATGTAGCCGACGGGAACCGACGCCGGCAGCCCACGCCATGTCATGTCCAACGGCCACCATGACGGCATGCGGGGGATGGCTGGAGCGAACTGCGCGAAGACGGCCCAGTCGTAGGGCGCCTCGATCCAGGAGATCGAGATCGCCGCAATGCAGACGAGCAGGAGTGGGTGAAGGCGGCGGCGGCGATACGTGAGGAATACGCCGATGGCGACGAACGCGAACCCCCCGACCCAGGCGAAGCCGATGGACGCCTTCAGCAACGGCGTCAACTCATGGCTCATCGCTGGCGCTCTTGGCTCGGAGCACGACGTGCTTCCGGGTCGAACCGAAGCACCACGACGAAGATGAGGACGATCAGTCCGAACAGCGTGCCCAGCATGATGACTGCGCCCACGTCCGCGACCCCCTTCGATGCGAGCTCCAGATGCTTAGATAGTGGACACTATCCTAATCTGTCGATCGCCGAGCGAGTTTCAAGGAGCGAACGCCTGTGCCCCAGCGACCTTCGACCAAGAACGAGACGCCGACAGAGACGCCGGCTCAGGCAACGCGCCGGCCCCATGGCGCGCCGCGGAGACTCCTGCTCGACGCCGCCCGAGACCTCTTCGCCCGCCAGGACTACCGCAGCACCACCACGCGTGAAATCGCCGAGGCTGCTGGTGTAACCGAACACCTGCTCTTCCGTCACTTCGGATCGAAGGCGGCCCTGTTCCGCGAAGCTCTCGTCCTTCCCTTCACCAGCTTCGTCGACGAATTCGGCCGGACGTGGCGGGCGGTCGTCCCTGAGGAGACCGACGAGGAGGAGCTGGCCAGACATTTCGTCGGGCAGCTCTACGACGTGCTCGTCGAACACCGGGGCCTCCTTGTAACGCTCTTGGCATCGGAGGCTCTGAGCGAGGAGGAGATAGCGGACGCCGGCATTGCCGACGTCCGGCGGGCACTCGC
This sequence comes from uncultured Acidimicrobiaceae bacterium, assembly GCA_963725275.1. Lineage (GTDB taxonomy): Bacteria > Actinomycetota > Acidimicrobiia > Acidimicrobiales > RAAP-2 > Bog-756. Next base: position 467,326 of record CAVRXS010000003.1, read on the forward strand.
GGGGCTCGGCGAGATCAGCGCCGAGGGTATGGACATCCGGGGGATGCGGTCGAGCCACCCGGACCTGGCGGCCTACTCGACCGTGGCGATGATCGCCGGCATGGCTGCGTTGCGTTCGACTTACTTCGGAACCAAGCAGCCGTCGAGGGACGCGATCGTCGAGGAGCTCATCCAGGCCATCCTCCACGGCTTTCTGCATCGGCAGGGCTGAGGAACCGGCGAGCCAACTGACCTACGTCCCCGCTGCCCCAAGCCGGAGGGTCGCCTACGAGGGCATCCCGCCCGCCCACTTGAGGAGCGAACCCGCGTCGACTCGGATCTGCTGGCCGGTGATGTACCTCGACTCCTCAGACGCCAGGAACACCGCGAGGTTGGCGATGTCTTCCGGCTCCACCCATGGGACCGGCATGGCCTGGAAGAGAGGAAAGGTCAACTCGGCGTCCTCTCGCGTCGGATCCGCCAGGTCGGGGCGGAACACCCTGTACAACTCCTTGTTGTGGAGGAGATGGGTGTTGCAGTTGGTGGGGTGGATACAGTTCACCCGGATGAAGCGAGGGGCCAAGTGGAGTGCCATCTGCTCGGTGTACTGCTGCATCACCTGCTTCGACCACTGGTAGCCGGCGCCACCCGGGCCGAACGAAGGATGTGTCGTGGCGCCGGTGATCATGCCAGCCGTGGATCCGGTGAGGATGATGGAGCCGTGGTCCGCCAGGTCGCTGTGTGACACAGCGACGGTGTTCATCACGCCAATGAGATCGACGTCGGTCGCATCGACAAAGTCCTGGGCATCCGCCGGAGCGGGCGTCATCGGCATGATGCCGGCATTGGCCACGACGATGTCGAGGCGTCCCAAATCGGCGAGACCGGCCTGAAGCACATCACGTAGCTCGACCCGTTCGCGCACGTCGGCCTGCTGGGCGAGGATCCTGCGGCCGCGCGCCTTGACCAGGCGTTCTGTCTCCGTGAGGTCCTCGGACGTCGCCAGCGGGTATCGGTTCGAGTCGATGTCGTGGCAGATGTCCACCACGATGATGTCGGCTCCCTCTTCGGCCATGCGTACGGCGTGCGCCCGACCCTGACCGCGGGCGGCACCCGTAATGAATGCCACCTTTCCCTCAAGCCGATCTGTCATGAGATCCCCTTTCTGAGACGGCACAATCAAACATCGTTCCTAGGTCTGGTCAACAGGCTATGCACCCGGATACTGGCTGACTGACCCCTGGATCTCCCCATGAACCATGGGTCGAATGCAACCCATCGTCAGGTGCTCGTTCCCGGGACGTCATGACCACAGACCGGCTGAGACGAAATAGGGACGAAACCCGAGGGGTGTACTTGCAAGGGCCACGCGCAATCCGGCGCATCATGACCGAATATCGTCGAGTAATTGATCGTCGTGGACAGTAGCCCGTTTGCGTTGTAGGCCGTTATGCTACGCAAGCTCTTCACAACCGACACGTGAGTAGGGTTGGGTCCGGCCTTCAGAAGTCCGTCAATCATGAGATCTGCGCCAACCCACGCCTCGTACTCCCCGAAGGTCGGAAATTGGGTCTTGCTGAAGTTGGCGTACTTCTGCATTGCTGCTGCCATCTGCTCCGTGCCAGCGTTTGGGAGCGAGAACGGACGGAAGACGCTGAAGAAATACGCCCCCTGCAGTGCAGGCCAGCTAGGTGAATTGATGACGTCAGGCTGATAGCCGGTAACAAAAACCGCGGCCTTCAGCTTCACACCGGCTTGCTCGAGAGCCGTGATGAGAGCGTAGTTCGAGCTGTTCTGCAAGCTGGGAAAGATCGTATCCACTCCCTGTTGTTTGGCGACGAGCGCCGCCGACGTGAAGTCAGTCCCACCGAATGGGACCGTCGTGTCCACGACGCCGACCCTGCCTCCGGCCAGTTGGAACGAACGGGCGGTGCCAATCGTGGCTGATACGGAGATGGGTGAGACGCTGTAACCGTATGTTCCGATGACCTTGCCACCATGCTGCTTCAGAAAGGTACCGATCAGTGTATTGACGGGATACTTTGGATCGACACTCCCGTGATCGGATGAGAACATGTTCGTATAGGGCTGTTCACCCCACTCTGGGCCGTCTGCAAATGTGCCGGTGACCGGAACACCTGCCTGGTTCGGGTACTTCGCCGCGAGAAAGAAGAGCGCGCTACCCGAGACGATGCCGATCACTCCCTTTGAGAGCGCTAGCTGAACTGCGGTCACGATTGTGCTCGGACTGCTCTGGTCATCGAGCACCAGCGGAACAAGCTTGTGTCCGTTGACGCCTCCCCTCGAAATTCTGAAGATCGAGCCTCGCCAAGAATCCGGCCTGTGCGCCGGCGAACTCCGGCGCTGCTACCCCAGTGAGCGAGTTGACATAGGCAATCGTGAGAGGTGACCCTGCTGGCGAGTTCTGAGATGAGGCCTGGGACGACGCCGAACAAGAAGCAGTGCTCAGAACCACGATCAGTGCGGCAACGACCAACAATGTCTTCAAGCCGCGACAGCGCATGATCTCCTTCCTCCTATGGGTACCGAGCATTCTGCTAACTCGCGGACGGAAGTCCGGTGACCAGTGTCAGCACACTCACGGTCTCCGTTCCTTCCTTCTTGAGTCGGGCCGATGAGCGGTACCCGAGGTCTACGTCGGTGGCCTGGGCACGGAGAGCGCTGACTGTCGCCTCCTGTTTGGGCACGTGCACGAAGGCGTCGAACGAGAAGAGGCGCAGCGCGTTTTCGTGCGTGATCTTGGCGATGTCGTTTGCGGAAACGCCTCCGAGGTAGCCGGCCAGCGTCTCCGGGCCTCTCGGCCATGTGGAGTCGGAATGCGGGTAGTCACACTCCCACGTGATCATGTCGACATTCAGCCGATCGCGTGAGGCGATCCCGAACGCATCGTCGATGAAGCAGGTGACGATGCGTTCGAGGAACAGCTCGCTGGGGAGCTTGTCGCCGAAGTCCTGGTGCGTCCACGCCCGGTGGTTCTTGTAGACGGAGTCGATTCGCTCGAGGAAGTAGGGGATCCATCCGATGCCACCTTCGCTCAGGGCAAAGGTGAGGTCAGGAAACTTGCGGAGGAGAGGGGACCACACAAGGTCGGCGGCGGCCTGCACGATATTGATCGGCTGCAACGTGATGAGGGTATCCACAGGTGCCTCGATCGAAGTCACGACCACCTGTGAGGACGAGCCAATGTGGAGGCAAACGATCATGTTCTCGTCGCTGCAGGCCTTCCAGAATGGATCCCAGTGCTCGTTGTGAATCGACGGGTAACCGAGCTTCTCGGGGTTCTCCGAGAACGTGACCGCGTGGCCCCCTTTCCGGGACACGCGTCGTACCTCGGCGGCCATCTGGCCGACATCCCAAATCGGGGGTAGTGCAAGGGGGATCATTCGCCCCGGATACGTGCCGCACCACTCGTCGACATGCCAGTCGTTGTATGCCTGCAACACCGCAAGGGCGAGATCCTTGTCATCGGCGCGGGCGAAGTACTGGCCGCAGAACTGCGGGTAGGACGGGAAGTTCATCGACGCGAGCACACCGTTCGCGTTCATGTCTCGGATCCGTTCGTGGATGTCGAAGCATCCGGGCCGCATCTCGCTGAAGCTTGTCGGTTCGACGCCGTATTCGTCAGGAGGACGGCCCGCTACTGCATTCAGGCCGACATTCGTCGCCTCCTGGCCCTCGAATACCCATGCGTCGGTGCCATCCGGTTTGGTGATCACCTTCGGCGCCTGGTCTCTGTACTTGTCCGGGATGTGTCCCGCGAACATGTCCGGCGGCTCCACGACGTGGTCGTCGACAGACACGAGAATCAGATCGTCGATATTCATGGTGTTCTCCTCACGTGCACTCGGGCTTATCGGTACGCCGGCGCTAGCCGAAGAGCACCGGGATCGCCGTCGGCGATCGGAAGACCTGGCCCCGGATGTGGGGGTCGTCGCCGTCGGGGTCGAGTCGCAGGTCGGGCAGACGGTCGAAGAGGAGGTTCAACGCCACCCGGATCTCCATGCGGGCCAGATGCATGCCGAGGCACAGATGGGGCCCGTTACCGAAGGAGATATGGGGTTTGGGGTCCTCGCGGCCGAGCTGGAACCGGTCGGGGTCGGGATAGCGGGTCTCCTCACGGTTGGCAGCAGCCAGCATGAGCATGATCGTCGAGCCTGCGGGAACGGGCACACCGTCGATCTCCGTGTCCTTGGTCGCGAGCCTGGTGATGTTGAGGAGCGGGGTCTCGTAGCGCAGCGCCTCCTCGATCGCCTCGGGGATGAGACTGCGGTCGGAGCGCACGGCCTCGAGCTGGTCCTCGTCCGACAGCAGCGTCAGGAGCAGATTGCCCGTCGACCGATAGGTGGTCTCGACGCCGGCGGGGAGGAGCAACCGCACGAATGAGAAGATCTCCTCGTCGCAGAGGTGCTCACCGTCGATCTCGGCTTGGGCGAGGTCGGAGATGAGGTCATCGCGGGGCTGGCGGCGTCGGTCGTCGAGGATCGTGGCGACGTACTCCTTCACCTGCTGCGACGCGGCGATGGCCTCCTCCTGCCTGCTCAGGAAGCTGAGGATGTCGATGGACCAGCGCTGGAACTGTTTGTAATCCTCTTGGGGCAAGCCGAGGATGCCGGCGATGATCTGGGTCGGATAAGGGAAGGTGAACTCGCGCACCAGCTCGGCGCGACCCCGTTCTGCGAACTTGTCGATGAGGGCAGTGATGATGCCGTCGGCGAGCTCGGACTCCCACCGTTCCATGGCCTTCGGGCGGAACGCCGTCGATACGAGGGCCCGATACCGGCGATGCTTCGGGCCATCCATCCCCAGCATGATGTGCTCGCCCATGACCGGACCCATGATGAGGTCGATGATGTGCCCAGAGCAGAACGTTTCGGAGTCGCGCAGCACTCGGGACACGTCGTCGTAGCGATAGACGAAGAAGACGGGAGCCGATTCCTCGTGAGGCATGAGCGATGTGTCGAGCCGTTGCACGGGGTGATCACGCCGCGTCTGGGCGAGCTCGGGGTACGGGTCACGCGTGTCGCCGGCCACGGCATCGTCGAAGAGGCCGAACTCCTGGCCGTCTGTGTCGCCCTCATGGCGATCGACGGCTGCCCCTCCCGCACCATCACCTGACTCCACATGTCCCCCTTTGTGGGAAAACCAAATATTCGTTCAACCACAAGCTAGGGTGGGATCAGGGCGAAGTCAATCGCCGCACGAGCCCTCCCCCGGGCGACACCGACCAGGTCTTCCAAGGTGTCGCGCACTCGTTCGGCGTCACCTCTCGCTTCCCGTCACCCGGCGCCCTGGCAGCGTGGAATCAAGTGACCAAATGTTAGGCTGACGCCTCGCTACCGGGCCGAAGGAGGAACAGCGATGAGTCTGAGCACCGAACTCGGCGGACGGCGTGTCCTCGTAACCGGGGCGTCGAGCGGGATCGGTGCCGCCACCTGCCGGTCGATCGTCGCCTGCGGCGGATCCGTGGCCATGCTTGCACGCCGAAAGGAGCGGCTCGAAGAGCTACGTGAGGAACTCGGTGAGCGGGCCGTCCCCGTCCCCTGCGATGTCACCGACCTCGCAGGGCTGCCACTGGCGATCGACCAGGCGGCCCTGGCGCTCGATGGCTTCGACGGTGTGATCACGGTGGCAGGCAAGTCAATGGTCGGGTCTATCATGACCGGCACTCCTGAACGGTGGCAGGAGCTCATCAACCTCAATCTGCTGGGTCCGCTCGCGACGATCCGTCGTGCGGTGGACCACTTCCCCGGAGAGGGTCGCCGCGACGTGGTGATCGTCACCTCCACGGGTGCGATCACCCCCATGGCGGGCGTCGGCATGTATGCCGCCACGAAGCGCGGACTTCGTGCCGCCTTCGACGCGCTTCGGCTGGAGCTGGCCCCGGCCGCCATCAATGTGAGTTGTGTGATGCCCGGCATGTTCGACACCGAGGGCCTCACCATCGAGGGCATGATGTTCGACGGAGAGATCCCACCTTCGGACATCCCGTGGTTTGCCGGTGACGGTGGCCCCGGATCTGCAGCCGATCTGGCCGACGCGATCGCGTTCATGATCGGCCGGCCTGAGGGCTTCTGCATCAACGAACTCGTCGTGCGACCGACGCAACAGCTCAATCCCTGAGTTCTGTCAGCAGAATGTAACTACGGGCTGCAGTGTCCTCGGTGCGCGGGAGGGTGCACGACAGGACGGCCCGACTGACCCGTCTCCCAGCCGTCCCAGATGCCCGCCGAGTATGGACCGGGTTGACCCGCCTTCTCGTAGAAGCCCTGCGGGTCGTAGACCTTCGCCTCGGGATACGGAAACGGACACGCCACCGAGGTGGCCGCCCCGCTCGCCCGGATGACGGCGAAACCACCGCCGTAGAGGAAGAGATAGGCGGCGTTGACGATGAGGAACATCACCACGAAGGTGGCGAGCGCCGGACGTCCCCGGAACGCACGAAGCCGGATCCTGAGGGCCAACTTCTCGGCGACGGTGCGTCCCGTGTCGTCCCTGTACAGCAGCACACCGACGGGGATCATGACGGCCGTGACGAGTGAAGACTCCCAGATCAGTGGGAACTGGTAGGCGTGGCCGGTGAAGATGGAGCCGAAGGGGATGACCTGCGAGTAGACGTACATCCCCGTCCGCACGAGGAGGATCTCCTGGGCGGCGTCGTAGATGAAGCCGATGACGTAGATGAGCAGGCCCAGGCTGACGAGCGGATGCTTCCAGACAAACGAAGTGACCTCGCCGCGAGCGTTGGAGACGCCTGAGGATCCATATCGCCGGGAAGAAGGGCGCCAGGTAGAACATCACGTACCCGATCACGACGAACGGTTCGACCGTCGGCGACAGCGACACCAGGGGCCACGTTTCCGGCCAGTGCCAGAGCTGCGGGTTGTACACGGCATACGGCGCCCAGTTCATGATGGGGTCCTGCCACACGAGGGTTGTACAGCAGATGGCCATGAGCAGGATCGGATGCTTTGGGTACCGTCGCCACAGGAGGGCGAACACCACCACGATCAGCACCATGGCGACGATCGTTCCGATCTGCTCCGCCAATAGCCAGTGCGTCCATCCGAAGAGCGGCGTCACGGGGCGCGGGATACCCCGCACGGCCGGGTTCGCGATTCGGGTCGCTCCCACGCCGGTACGTGCGTTGTGCGCGATGAAGATGAGAGCAAGGACGACGGCGCACCCGACGAGAGCCCAGCCGACGGCGGTTCGCTCACCCTTCGACCAACGAGGGGGACGAGTCGGTGCGGGTGCGACCGTGGTCTCACGGCTGGCCACCTGCACGCTCACGGCTCAGAGCTCCCCGAAGCGCCCGACGAGACGCGCGTTGCCGAACTCCGGCTCGAGCTGGCGCGCCACCAGGTAACCGGCCCCCACCCACCCCCGGCGCATCCAATTGCCGAATGACAGGCGGGTACCGCTGGCCCCTGACGCAGCCGGCAACATCTTCACCCGCTCGAGTGCCTCCTTGACCCCACGGGGTGACAGCGGCTGGGCGTCGGCGAACGCGTGGAGGAGCACGGTGGCCAGGTCGCGGTTGACGACCGGCACGCAGTACTCGGGACGACGCCCATAGGCCTCCTCGTACTCGTCGAGGAACCGCTGGCCGACGGAATTGGACGTCGTCGTACTGGTCGAGTCCCGTCCACCCCAGGATGGCATCCCACATGATCTGGTGGATCCAGGCATTCTGGAAGGCCGTGCCGAGGAAACGCGGCGGGTCCCAGTCGAGCTCTCTCAGTACCCGGTTCACGTTGAGCAGCCCGAATCCGAATCCACAGTGCACGAACGCGCTCACCTTGGCCTGCTGCAACGCACGAACCTGGTCGGTGATGTCCTGGGCGGTTTGTGGAATCCGCTCCTCGATGGCGACGTGGATGCCGTTCGCGGCAGCAGCCGTTCGGAAGTTCCGGATATAGGACTCGCCGACGAGCGATGCTTCGATGAGGGCGCCGACCTCGGTGTGGCCGCCGTGGGCCAGCAGTTCGGCCCAAAAGATCGGCTCATCGGTCATCGATCCCATCGAGAGTGAGAAGGTCCACTCTCCGAGCCATTCCTCCGATCCGGTGACGCTGATGGCCGGCACGTGGAATCGGTGCTCGATGGCCTCGCGGGTCGGCACGCAATTGTCCGTGATGGCCGGACCGAACACGGCCAAGCAGCCCTCGTCCACCAGCTCGCCATAGGCGTCGATGACTGCCTTGACAGTCCCCTTGGGGAGCCCTTCCACCTCGCGAAAGACGATCTGGACGGGACGGTCGATCATCCCCCGCTCGAGCCCCTGTTTGAACACGAGCTCGAATGGCCGGACGAGGTCCAAGCGGGACTCCTCCGGATAGCCGTCGGGGAGTTTGAAGTCGAACAAATACCCGAGCTTGATCGGCTCGGCCGTGCTCTCGTACGACACGAACTCCCCCTTGGGGCGGCCACGGGAGGGGACCCGTCCCGCCTATAACCTGATATTTGTTCCACAACCTAGCGATCGGCCGGCGCGCCGTCAATCAGTTCGATGCAGCGGGCTCCTCGCCCAGATACGCATCGATCATCTCGAAGAGCCCGGCGGTCACGACCGGGTCGTCGGTGAGCGGTCCGGCGACCGCGGCACGGCTGGCGTCTCGCAGGCTCAGGCCCTCAACAGCGAGTCGGCCGGCCGCGACCAGCACGCGAGTCGAGGCCACCTCGCGTAGGCCGACCGTTTCGAGCCGCCGGATGGCCTGTCCGAGCTGCACGAGCCGCGACGCCGTGTGCGGGTCCACCCCCGCTTCCTCGGACACGATCTTCTCCTCGACATCGGGCGGAGGGAAGTCGAGCTCGATGGCGACCATCCGCTGCCGGGTCGAATCCTTCAGGTCCTTGAGCACGCTCTGATAGCCCGGGTTGTAGGAGACGACCAGGCAGAATCCCTCCGCCGCCTGCACGGTGACTCCCAGCCGGTCGATGGGTAGCTGTCGTCGGTAGTCAGCCAGCGGGTGGATCACGACCGTGGTGTCCTGGCGCGCCTCGACGATCTCGTCGAGGTAGCAGATGGCGCCTTCGCGTACGGCCTTCGTGAGGGGCCCGTCCACCCAGGTCGTGGCGTCACTCTGGAGATGGAACCGGCCGACCAGATCGGCGGTGGTCAGGTCGTCGTGGCAGGCGACGGTGACGAGCGGGCGCTCGAGGTCGAAGGCCATGGCCTCGACGAAGCGGGTCTTGCCGCACCCCGTCGGCCCCTTGAGCAGGACGGAGAGGTCCTGACGGAAGGCGGCCTTGAACACCTGCTCCTCGTTCCCGATCGGTACGTAGTACGGCCGTTCGCTTCGTGTCACGCCGTTCCCCTCTCAATCTCGAGGTGTCCTCTCAGGCGCGCTCGACGCTGGAACACCCTCCGCTGCTGCTCGGCAGAGCGGAGCGCCGATCTGAACAAGGGTCCCACCACCGTCGGGAGAAGCTCCGCTCGTGGGATGGCCGCGTAGGCTGCCGTCCCGAATACGCGGCTCAGCGCCCCGCTGTCGGCATCAGTTCCGATACTGAGACAGACGCAGCCGATCCCCTGCCAGCGCGCCTCAGCCAGCGCCCGCCGAGCATCCGCCTCGCCGTAGGCGCGCTCGTAGCCGTGGTCGTAGGCGAGCCCATCGGAGAGTACGACCAGCAGCCGCCGCGCCGTGCCAGCCTCCTTCGTGAGGACGGCTGTGCCATGGCGCATCGCAGCACCCAATCGCGTGTACGCGCCCGGCTCGAGCCCACCCAGGCGCTGCAACACCGTCGTGTCGAGCTCCTCGTCGAAGCGCTTGACGGGCACGATGTGCACAGCCGAACGCCCCTGCGATCGGAAGCCGTAGAGTGCTATGCGGTCGCCGAGCTCATGCAACGCCACGCTCAGGCTGCCGGCCGCGTCGCGCTGATGGACGTGCACGGGCACGCCGACGGCACCGGGCTCCCCGGCGGATCCCGAGATGTCCAGGAGCACGAGCACGGAGAGGTCACGCCGTCCGCGCACGGAGTCGAGGTAGACAGCTCCGTCCGAGGCCGATCCTGCCTTCAGCTCGATGAGCGCCTCGACGGCGGCGTCGATGTCGATGTCGTCTCCTTGCAGCTGACGGTGTCGCCGCTCGAACTCCATGCCCAGCCGCCCCAGCGGACGCCGCAGTGCGTGAGTGTCCGGCGGCCAAAAGGCGGTAAGTTCGCCCGGCGCAGGCTCGACTTCCTCGACCGTGCACCAATCGGGCTTGTAGCACCGCCTGTTCTGGTCCCACTCGGGATACGTTGCCAACCGGTGCTGCCCCGTCGTCGCGAGGTCGGACACGCGTGCCGCCGAAGTGGAGAGCGTCAGCGTGGCGGCCCTCCGCGTGGAGCGCCGACTCCCATGCGTAGGGGCGTCCGCGCCCGGTGGTCCGCTTGCTCCGGAACGGGCGTCCCCGAACAGCTTCTTGAGCAGCCGGCCGAGGCCTCCGCCGCCGCCGACCGGGCTCGAGAGCAGGTCGATCACAGGGCCGACGTCGTCGTCCGCGTCGTCGAGCTCGCGGAGCGCCGACTCGTCATTGCGCCGTGGTGTGTGCTGTCCGACGTTGCCCCCCTGCTGAGAACCGTCGATGGGCGCTGTCATGCGGCGAGGCAGGATCGTCCCGAAGGCGGTCGGAGGGTCGTCAATCTGATCACGGCCGCTCGCAAGAGCCAGCGATGCCGCCGGAGAGTCCGTGCCCCTCGCGACGTCCCAGTTGGCAACGCGCCGTACCGGTGGGGGCAACAGCGCCTCGTGTACTTGCAGGGCGCGGTGGCCCTCAACGGCGAGGTAGCGGCCAACCAGCCTCGGACGGCGAAGGAGTGCCGCAGTGACCTTGCGGTCCAGGCTGCCGGCGCCGAGCAGGGCCGCTTGCACGGCGACGCTGACCAGCACGTTGCCGGGCCTTGCGCCAGGATCGACGAAGATGGACGAGCCGTCGGTCCACGCAAGCTCGTGCGCTGCTCCGGAGGTCACCTCGACCGTGCGCCCGGCGATGGCGGATGCGAGAAGCCGATAGCGGCCCAGTCCGGCGGCAACACCCTCCGCGGAAACGTTCGGTGCCAGTGTGGGGCCTGTCGCCGCAAAGATCGCCAGCGCCTGTCGGCGCTGGTTTTCGTGCAACCATCTCCGCATGGTGCTCAGTTACACCCTGGCTCGTCGATGGGGCACTGCGCCACGGAGCACGGTGTCCCTGGCTAGGGCTTGCGCCGCCCGGGGCCCGGCTGCACGCACGATGCTCGGCGGGAACACGATCGCCTCCTGCACGCATCGCGCCCGGATCTCGGCATTGCGGCCCTCGACTCGGAGACTCTCCGTCCGTTCCCCATCCGACAGCAGCGCTTTGATCTGACGAAGGTGCCAGGCAAAGGACAGGCCGAGGTTGGGCGTGTTCGGCGGTGACTGCCGAAGCCATGCAAGCTGGATCCGGAACTCTTCGCTGAACCGATCCATCACATGGACGTTGGCCCACATCAGCCCGTCGAGCTTTTCGAGCGGTGAGGAACTGGTGCCGAGCACCGCCTCCCACGCCGTCTTCACCCGCTCGGTGTAGGAGCGCATGATGGACAGCAGGAGCTCGTCCTTGGACTTGAAGGACCGATAGACCGTGCCGGTGCTGAGGCCGGCGGCCGCAGCGATATCCCGCATGGTCGTGGCCTCGTATCCCCGCCGCCCAAACTCCGTGCGGGCAACGGCTCGCAGGTGCTGTACCCGACCATCCTCATGATCCGGCTCCTCGTCCCAGCCCACGATGACCTTCTCCACGGCCTGGATGGCATGCGAGCCGTCCAGAGCCGAGTTCGAGGGTGCCCGCGTCGCGATCCCGTCGAGCAGTATGCGCAGGCGTACCTCAGGCACCTGCTCCTCGCCCGGGGTCATGTGAGACACGCCTACGCCGACGTGGAGCATGCTCTGGCAGAGGCGGTCGCTGAGCAGCGTGAGGTCGATCCCCGGACGGATGGAGCCAGAGGCCCGTCCCTCGCGGAGCATTTCGAGCATGGTGGCCTCGATGGCCGTGGGAGCTTGACTCGCCAGATGGGCCAACTCGTCACCCAGGACAGCCGGCGGCTCGTAAAGACTGAGGAGCAACGCCGCGCGATGTCGCACTCCGCAGTCTGCGATGGCCTGCCCGAACTCGATGATGCGCGCTTCGACAAGCCTGAACGCCGGTTGTTGAAGGTCCTCGATCGCCTCGCCTGCCAGCCGGTCGAGGTCGTCCCGGTACCGCCGGACGAGCTCGATGATGATGGCTTCCTTCGAGTCGAAGTGGTGGTACAGACTCCCGGGCAGGATTCCGCAGGCGTCCGCGATCTCCTTCAGTGACACCCGCATCCCCGCGGTCGCGAAGAGCCTGGCTGCCGTCTCGAGGATCTCGGTCCTTCTCGTACCGTCGGTCGACATCGTCACGATCGTAACCACGGGCGGAACCCCCAAGACGTTCTCGCCCGACGCCGACGTCCTCCACAACCCGCAGGCGGCAGGGTAGGCGCCGGACACGAACCTGATCGCGTAACGCAGAGCCCGGCCGAAAGCGAGGTCCATTTCCGCCGCCATCTGGTCCCCGGCGAACGCTCCCGGTGCGCTCGTCGCCGTTGCAACCGGAGCGCTTCCGCAGCAGCGCCGAGAGAGGACTTGACCGCATTCCTCCCCTGGGCACCGTCTACAGATGAGCCGAACTCGACAGGAAGGCCACGGCCACCAGCACCAGCAGGCGGCGCGTCATGCTCTGGCCCGGCTACCTGCTCGCTCGAGACGCCCACATCATCGACCTTATCGAACCTAACTCTTGGTCCACAACGCCCGTCGGGTTATGGTTCCAGGTGGTGACGGACGCCCTGAGCGGCACGTCCCGAGAGAGGACGCCTTGACTACGAAACAGAGAATCACCCACATCTCCGTCCAGGATGGAGCAGGTCGTGGTCGCACCATCTGACATCAGCTTCGAACGAAGGATGCTCATCGACGGCAAGCTCGTGGAAACAGCGTCGGGCAAGACCTTCGCCAACGTCAATCCGGCGACGGAGGAGGAGATCGGCGAGGTCACCGACGCCACGGCGGCGGATATGCATTGCGCCATCGATGCAGCACGACGTGCGTTCGACGAGAGCCAGTGGTCGACGGACCGGGCCTTCAGAAAGCGCTGCTTGGAGCAACTTCAGGAGGCACTCGAGGCCGAACAGGAGGAGCTGCGCGAGGAGCTGATCCTCGAGGTGGGGTGTCCGCGGATGGTGACGCATGGACCCCAACTCGACGCGCCGCTGGCCGGCGGGCTCACCCATCCAGCCAAACTGATCGACGAGTATCCATGGGAGGTCGACCTCGGCGAGGAGGTGTCCGCCCTCACCGGCCAGCTGACAGCGAAACGCATCTGGCGCGAACCGGTCGGCGTCGTCGGCGCCATCGTGCCATGGAACTATCCGTTCGAAGTTTCGATCCACAAGCTCGGTCAGGCACTCGCGACCGGCAACACCGTCGTACTCAAGCCCGCACCCGACACCCCCTTCAGCGCCACTCGCATCGGGCGCCTCGTAGCCGAGCGTACCGACATCCCCGCCGGGGTGGTCAACGTCGTCCCCTCTTCCGACCACCTGATCGGCGAGGAGCTCACCATCTCGCCCAAGGTCGACCTGATCTCGTTCACCGGATCAACAGCGGTCGGCAAACGCATCATGGAGAAGGGCGCAGTGACGATGAAGCGCCTGTTCCTCGAGCTCGGCGGCAAGTCCGCCACCATCGTGCTCGACGACGCCGATCTGGCGCTCGCGTGCATGATCGGCATCGCACCCTGCTTCCACGCCGGCCAGGGCTGCGCGACCCCGACCCGCATGCTCCTTCCCCGGTCTCGTTATGACGAGGGCGTGGAAATGCTCAAGGGGATCTACGAGTCTGTCCAGCCAGGTGACCCCCAGGCAGCCGACGTGCTGTGCGGTCCGCTCATCTCGGCCAAGCAGCTCGACAGGGTGCAGGGCTACATCCAGAAGGGCATCGACGAGGGCGCCACGCTCCTGGTCGGCGGCACCGGTGCGCCGGAAGGGCTTGACAAGGGCTTCTACGCGCGCCCCACGCTGTTCGTCGACGTTGACAACTCGATGACGATCGCCCGAGAGGAGATCTTCGGGCCTGTCCTCACCGTGATTCCCTACGACGATGACGAGGACGCCCTGCGCATCGCCAACGACAGCCCCTATGGGCTGGCAGGCAACGTGATGTCGGGATCACTCGAGCGGTCAATTGCCATTGCACGGAAGCTTCGGGCGGGCTTCATCGGACTGAACGGTGGTGCCGGCTACTTCGCAGACGTGCCGTTCGGCGGCTACAAGGAGAGCGGCATCGGTCGCCAGAACGGCGTCGCAGGCTTCGAACAGTACCTCGAGCTCAAGTCGGTGGCCTGGCCGACCGACTAGTTCCAACGGTGATGGACAGAGAGGCGGCCCACTTTGATTGACTTCACCGGGCAGGCGGTCATCGTGACCGGAGCCGGCCGGGGTCTCGGCCGCCTGTACGCATTGGATTTGGCACGGCGAGGTGCATCGGTCGTCGTCAACGACGTCGGCGTCACGATGCAGGGAGACGGCTCTGATTCGGGTGTCGCCGATCACGTCACCAAGGAGATCGAGGGCCAGGGCGGAATCGCGGTTGCTTCGCACGACTCTGTCGCCACGGCGGAGGGCGGGGAGGCCATCGTGGACAAGGCGATGGAGCACTTTGGAAGGCTCGACGCGGTCGTAAGCAACGCCGGCATTTTCGAGACCCTGCCCTTCGACGAGCTACTGGCCGACAACTGGCGCCGGATGCTCAACGTCCACCTGGACGGCAGCTTCTACCTGAGTCAGCCCGCCTACAGGGCCATGAAGGTCCAAGGTGGAGGCCGGTTTGTCTTTATTGCGTCTTCCGCCGGACTCTTCGGTCAGCCCAATTCGGCGCATTACGCCGCTGCCAAAGCAGGGATCGTCGGGTTGGCAAACGTCATCGCCATCGACGGCGCTCCTCACGGCATCCTGGCAAACACGGTTCTGCCCTTTGGCTACTCGCGGATGGTCACCGAGACGGTTGGCGATCGAGAAGAACTCGGGGACGAAGTGCCGTTCCTTCGTGCCATCGAACCGGAGCTCGTGGTTCCCATGGTCGTCTTCCTGGCAAGCCGGGGGTGCACCTTCACACATCAGAACTACTCCGCGTGTGCAGGGCGCTTTGCCCGGGTCTTCGTCGGCCTCGGCGAAGGCTGGGTCGCTCCCCGCGGCACTCCACCGACGGCCGAGGCGATCGAGGCCAATCTGACCGAGGTGGCGGCCACCGAGCCGTTCATGGTGCCCGGTTCGATTTTTGACGAAGTGACGCAGATCTGTTCTCGGCTCGGAATTCCGTTGTAGGCGCGAGTGGGTGCAGCATCCCGAACACCCGATCTCAAGCCCCCTCTGACCCCGACGAAATCCGAAGCCGGAAGAGGGGCCGTCCGTGTCGCTGACCAGGAGCTTCCGTGAAATGTGTGAAATCTAGAGCAATAGCGTGTGAAACGGATCCAGAGACGCGCCGATCACCCCTGGGTAACTGGGTTTTGTCGGTAGCCCACTCACTCTGGGGTATCGACAAAACGGTGCCATCTCAGTCGACAAAACCGGGCATGAAACACAGGCACGGATCTCAAGGTGGGCGAATCGGTACTCCTGAACCGGCCTGGGATCCCCGGAGACTCCATACCTTGGAATGGAGTCATGGAACAGAAGCGCCCTACATCAAAGAGGTACCCGCCTGAGTTGAAGGATCGGGCCGTGAAGATGGTCCAGGAGCTCCGCGCACAGGATCCCCACGACAAGACGGTGATCTCCCGGGTAGCCCGCCAGCTGGGGGTGGGGGACGAATCTCTCCGCGCCTGGGTGAAGCAGGCCGAGGTGGATGCTGGCAAGCGTCCGGGACTCACGACCGACGAGCAGGCCGAGCTGAAGCGGCTGCGCAAGGAGAACTTCGAGCTCCGGCGCTCGAATGACATCCTGCAGTCGGCAGCAACTTTCTTCGGGGCGGAGCTCGACCGCCGAGGAAAGAGATAGTCACCTACATCGACGCCCATCGGGACCACACGACCGATGGGCGTCGATGGGGGGTCGAGCCGATCTGCGCAGAGCTGAAGATCGCCCCCTCCACCTACTACGACACGAAGACGAGACCTCCCTCGGCAAGAGCCGTCCGTGACGCGACCACCGGCCCGGAGCTTCGGACCCTGTGGGAGAAGAACTACTCCGTCTACGGACGTCGCAAGCTCTGGAAGGCCGCCCAGAGGGCCGGAATCGCCGGTGGTCGGGACCAGGTGGCCCGTCTCATGGCCTTACACGGCATCAGGGGGGCCTCCCGCGCGAAGAAACGCTTCACCACCACGGCTGACCCGGCCGCTGTCCGGGCCCCTGACCTCGTGAACCGCAACTTCACCGCCGGCCGCCCCGATGCCCTGTGGGTGGCCGATTTCGAGCGCCACGAGGCGCTCTCGAACCCTGCGGTGGTGAAAGGACACCGCCTGCGGCTCGTCGCAGCGAGCCGCTGAAGCTGAGGGCAGCCTGATCCCCGAGACGGGGGTGAGGGTGGACAGCAGCCCTGACAACGACGGGACGGGCCAGCACTGCCAGATGGTCCGGGTCCGGCAAGCGAGACAGAAAGGCGTACGTGAGGAACCAGCGGCTGAACGCCCCTCAAGAGACCCAGCGGCTCGAACCTGGTGGATCTGGGCCGCAGAGCGAGCGCGCACCCGCACAAGGTTGTGCGGGGAACTCCTTGGTCGGGTGAAGTCGCCGACCAGGAGGCCACGATGAAGGACTGCGGCGTAGTCGTGGCGATGTTGCAGGGGCATAGCTGGGCGCCGACCCCGTCGAATGGGATCAGGAGTGAACGTGGGAACCATCCCGGTGGCCCCCTCCCCGACCAGCATCCAGCTGGCCGGCGGGAAGGCACGTCGTCGGCTGATGCCGCCGGGATGGGACGGAGGACCCGTAGTAGTCCGAGGCCGGGAAAGCCGGTCACATGGCGAAGGGGTCCAGCGTGTTCGCAGCCTCCATGCTGATCGAGGAGCCCGCCGGTGAATACCGGCGATCCGTGGCCCGACCTCATCGAGGCCGAGCACCGGGTACTTGTGATGCAGACGAAGCTGCACCAATGGGCGAAGGCTGATCCTGGCCGTCGCTTCGATGACCTCGCCAACCTCGTCTATGACCCGGCGTTCCTCGTCGTGGCATGGGCTCGGGTGCGGGGCAACAAGGGTGCACGAACCGCCGGCGTCGATGGAGTGGCACCTCGCTCCATCGTCTTCGGTGCTGCGGCACTGCTGGACCAGCTGCGAGATGACCTCAAGGCTGGCCGGTTCGTTCCACAGCGGGTGCGGGAGAAGACGATCCCGAAAGCGAACGGGAAGATCCGTTCGCTCGGGATCCCGACGACCACAGACCGGGTCGTGCAGGCCTCGTTGAAGTTGGTGCTCGAGCCGATCTTCGAGGCGGACTTCAAGCCATGTTCCTATGGCTTCCGCCCGAGGCGCCGAGCCCAAGACGCCATCGCCGAGATTCACTACCTCGCATCACCCAGCCGGAACTACGGGTGGGTGTTCGAGGGTGACATCAAGGCGTGCTTCGACGAGATCGACCACACTCGCCCTCATGGGGCGGGTGCGAGATCGGATCGGGGACAAGCGCATCCTGGGCTGGGTGAAGGCGTTCTTGCGGGCCGGGATCCTCACTGAAGAGGGCCTCAACCGCGAGACGATCACCGGCACACCCCAAGGTGGGATCCTCTCACCGTTGCTGGCCAATATCGCCCTGTCCGTTCTGGACGAGCACTTCTCCGACAAGTGGGAAGCACTCGGCCCGGAATGGACACGCGCCAAGCATCGTCGCGCCGGTGGCCCGGTCATGAAGCTCGTCCGCTATGCGGACGACTTCGTGGTCATGGTCTCCGGCAGCCGCGACGACGCCGAGGCGCTCTGGGATGAGGTGGCAGCGGTGCTCGCTCCGATGGGCTTGCGCCTGTCGGAAGAGAAGACGAGGGTCTGCCACATCGATGAGGGGTTCGACTTCCTCGGGTGGCGCATCCAGCGTCGACCCCAGCGGGGCCGGACCGGCAAGATGGCGATCTACACCTACCCCTCGAAGAAGTCGATGGCTTCGATCAAGGACAAGGTGCGGACGCTGACTCGCAGGGCGAAGCACCGAACGCTTGCAGACCTGCTCCGCCGGTTGAACCCGGTGCTGCGGGGATGGTGCAACTACTTCCGTCACGGGGTGTGCAAACGCACCTTCGGCTACGTCGACCACTTCGCCTTCTGGCGGATCGTCGGCTGGCTGAAGAAGCGTCATCTCGGGCTGAACATGCACACCTTGGTTCGTCGCTATCTCCCCGGTTGGGAGATCAGTGACGGCGGGATCGAGATGTTCCGACCACGAGCGGTCGCCATCGAGCGATACCGCTACCGGGGCACCAAGATCCCGACCCCATGGACGAGCGAGACGACCAGGACCACACGCACCAGCGGCATGAACACGTGGAGAGCCGGATGCAGTGGGAGCTGCACGTCCGGTTCGGAGGGCGGGCCGGGGAAACCCACTCGATGAGAGTCGAGCAGGGCGCCCCGGTCCGACCCCTACACCTACTGCTCGACGTGGTCGGGCGTCGTCTACGTCGCGCTTCATCATCGACGTCTTCTCCCGACGACTGGTCGGCTGGAAGGCCGCACGCTCCATGACCACTGCCCTGGTCCTCGACGCCCTCAACATGGCCGCCTGGACCAGGCGACACACCAGCCTGGACGGACTGATCTGTCATACCGACGCGGGGTCGCAAGGCGGATTCGAGTGGTGGTCGCAACACCTCGATGATGGAGGTGTTCCGGGATGGGAATCGGCAAGCAGCAGAGGGCAACCTGGGCGATGCGAGGCAAGATCTACTCGCCGGGGCGTCCGCCGGTCTGGCAGCGGGATCAGGTTCAGCGGTTCTGGGTCGGGATCGCCAAGGGGCTGTCGAGTGAGAACGCGGCATTGTCGGTGGGAGTGTCATCCCCCGTTGGGAGTAGGTGGTTCCGTGAGGCTGGTGGGATGCGACCCGTCAGCCTGGCCCCATTGTCAGACCGTTATTTGTCCTTCGCCGAGCGTGAGGAGATCGCCATCCTCAAGGCAAAAGGCTGTGGGGTGAGGGAGATCGCCCGACAGACGAACCGTTCTCCATCGACGATCAGCCGGGAGCTGCGCCGAAATGCGGCCACCCGGGCGGGGTCGTCCGGATATCGGGCCATCGCTGCACAGTTTCACGCGGACCGGCGAGCGAGGAGGCCCAAGGTGGCCAAGCTGGTCGCCAACGAGAAGCTCCGGAACTATGTCCAAGATCGCCTGTCCGGATTGATCACCCGGCCGGACGGAACAGAGGTCCCCGGCCCGACGGTCCGTTTCGTCGGTCGGCGGCACGGACGCCGCCAGGACCGCCGGTGGGCGAAAGCGTGGAGCCCGGAGCAGATCTCCAAGCGTCTGCAGGTCGATTTCCCCAATGATGAGACCATGCGGATCTCTCACGAGGCGATCTACCAGGCGCTGTTCATCCAGGGTCGGGGGGCCTTGCGCCGGGAGCTGACCGCCTGCCTGCGCACCGGCCGGGCTTTGCGAGTTCCAAGGGCCCGGACGCAGGGGCGGGGCAAGAAGTTCGTCACTCCCGAGGTGATGATCAGCGAGCGGCCCGCAGAAGCTGAAGACCGGGCGGTGCCCGGGCATTGGGAAGGCGATCTGATCATCGGTTTGAACAAGTCGGCGATCGGCACGCTGGTCGAGCGGACCACTCGTTTCACCATGCTGCTGCACCTGCCGCCCATGGAGGGCCACGGAACCATCGAGCCCGTCAAGAACGGGCCGCCGCTGGCCGGCCACGGCGCCGAAGCTGTTCGTGATGCCATCGCTGCCACATTCGGGACTCTGCCCGAACAACTACGTCGATCGCTCACATGGGATCAGGGTTCCGAGATGGCCCAGCACGCGCAGTTGCGCGTCGACACCGGACTGGCCATCTACTTCGCCAACCCTCACAGTCCTTGGCAGCGAGGAACCAACGAGAACACCAACGGTCTGCTCCGCCAGTACTTCCCCAAGGGCACCGATCTCTCCAAACACCATCCCGATGACTTGGTCGCGGTCGCCGATGCACTCAACGGCAGACCCCGCAAGACCCTCGGTTGGAAGACTCCCGCCGAAGCACTCGATCAGCTTCTACAATCAGCTGGATAAGGCAGTGTTGCTACGACCTCTTGAACCTGAGCAATACACATCCATTTTGTATACCGAGCGTCTTGACGACGTTGGGGCCGCGCCGTCCATCGGCACCGTCGGGGACAGCTTCGACAATGCCATGGCCGAATCGGTCATGGGCCTGTTCAAGACCGAGCTGCACCGCAACCCCGCCGCCCTGGCCGCCAACGGCGGGCCCTGGAAGGGCCTCGACGACCTCGAGATCGCCACCTGTGCGTGGGTGTCATGGTTCAACGAGGAGCGGTTGCACTCAGAGCTCGACGACAGGACACCGACCGAGGTCGAGGCCGAGTACCGTCACAAGTCTCAGCCCGATGCGGCATGAGACAACCAAACCAACGAGTCTCCGGAAAACTCAGGCCGGTTCAGTCCTCAGCTGACCACTTGGTTACGTCATAACAACCTCCTTGTTGTCATGGCGTCCAAGCTGCTGGACGCACTCCCATATCGAATCTCCTATGGATGTCAAGGGGCGGTTTTGGCGTCGAGGTGAAGCAACGAGGCAGGACATGAAAGGGCCACTCACAATGACGAGGGCAAGCTCTTATTAGGCCATCGGGCTGTCACGACGACGAAGTCGATGAAGCTCGGAGTGGCGGACCGGCAAGTCGTTAGCAGGCCAGCGTCGAGACGCGGCAGCCGGTATGTGTGGGCCAGGCCCGCCACTCCGAACAGCTATTCCCGGGGGAGGTAGTGGTAGACCTCCCGGGCAACGTAGCGCTTGAGGATGCGCATGATCTCTTTTTTGGACTTGCCCTCGACGGTGCGACGGGCAACGTAGGTCTTGGTCGGTGGGTGGCACGACATGCGGCTCAGCACGATGCGCCAGAGCGCGTGATTGGCCTGACGGTCGCCCCCTCGGTTCAACCGATGACGGGTCACCTTGCCCGAGGAGGCCTCGAGCGGCGACACCCCGCAGAGCTTGGCCCAGGTGGCCTCGCTGCGGAGTCTCGATGGATTGTCGCCGGCAGCGATGAGAAGCAGGGCGGCCGTGTCGTAGCCAACCCCGACGAGCTGCACGAGCTCGGGTGCCACCTTGTCGACGAGACGAGCAATGAGGGCGTCCAGTCGGCTGCCCTCCTCATCGAGGGCGACCGCTCGGCGTCCGAGGGTGGCCAGTGCCGTCTTGGTTGCCATTCGCACCTGGTCGGCATCGGCGTGCACGCGGAGGACGGCCACACCTTCGGCGAGTCGCCACGGGGGGGTGCCGACGAAGCGTTCCCGCAGCTCATCGGGGGCGGTGTAGATGAGTTGGCGGATCTGGTTCATGGCCTTGGTGCGGGACTCCCGGGCGCTCCGACGGGCGACCATCAGGGCCCGAATGGCCTCCACCGAGCCGTCGCGAGTCTTGGCTGTGCCAAAGGCGCGTCCGGACTGGGCGGCGCGTGCGGCCTCGACCGCGTCCAAGGGATCGGACTTGCCCTGCCGCCGGCGAGCCTGGCGGTTCTGCCGGTCGACTTCGACGACGAGGAGGCCCACGCTCCGGAGATGGCGCGACAGGCCCGCCCCATACGATCCTGTGCCTTCGACGCCGACCATGCCGATGGTGCCGAAGTTGCGCATCCACCTGCTCAGCTCTTTGTAGCCGTCGGGGCTCGCACGAAACGACTCCACCCCCAACAACCCGCCTTGGGGGTCGATGACCGCCGCCACATGGACATCGGCATGGGTGTCGACTCCGCCCACGTGGGCACGTTCGCTCTCTACGATGGTTGTCACTGCCACTCCTTCTTCGCATTAGGCCAAGGGGTGGCACGCACTGCCGGAACGGCGGGAACGTGGCGTGTCGACCTGCTTGAACAGGACGACCGATCACACCGCCCGACCGGTCGTGCCGGACGAGCCTGGACATCAGTCGACGAACTGCGATGGGCACGGTAGATGCGCAAGCATGCGTGCCGAGTCAGACCGAGCCCCAGGTGCTGCTGACCGTAGTGTTGGGCCCACAGCGCTCGGTGGATGGTCTGGCTGCAAGGCACTCTCACACTCTTCATGCCGGGAGAAGGGCAGTAGTCACGTGCTGCTGACGGCACTCGGGCATGGCCCGGCGAGGCAAGAGGTCCCGGGACGCAGAACATAAGGCATCGCCTCAATCGTTGCAGCCTGTGAGATACAGCTCTTGTTGGAACTGCTCAAACCTTGAAGGCACCGAGGTTCTTAACGAACGTCTGCCGTGCGGGCGTCCTGTAGACGCACAGTTTCCCGCTGGCCGCACCGCCAATCATCTGCTTAGCCTGGAAGCACCGATCAATGACTTGATCTGAAGGCCGCGCATCCGTGGAAAAGAGCCTCCCCAGCTGGGAAAATGACGATGTTCGAAGTCGCATTTTCACCAACACAAAGGAGGCACTTTCTGTGACTGCAGTATCGCGGCGGAATTGATCGCATCGAGGTGACCTTCGATGACCCGCACCTGGTGGCCAACGCCGGGCTGTTGCTGGTGGCCACTTTGGTGCTCCGGCTCCGTCTCGAACGCCTGATCAACGACATGGTCGACCTGTCCGGCCGTGTGGGCGGAGCGCTTCCCGGCCGGAAGGTGCTGACCCTGGTCCACGCCATGGTGGCGGGAGGCAGCCACATCGATCATGCCGACGTGCTCCGATCCGGTGCCACCCAGTCGGTCCTTCCTCACCGGGTGATGGCACCGTCCACGTTGGGAACGTTCTTGCGTTCATTCACGTTCGGGCACATCCGCCAACTCGATCGGGTACTGGCTGAGGCTCTGCGCCGGGCCTGGTCGATGGGTGCCGGTCCAGGCGACGATCGGTTGGTGGTCGACCTCGACTCGACAATCTGCCCAGTGTGCGGCAAGGCCAAGCACGGCGCCGGCTACGGCTACACGAAGAAGCTCGGCTACCACCCCCTCCTCGCCACCCGGGCCGGGACCGGCGAGCTCCTCCACGTCCGGATGCGCAAGGGGTCAGCCAACACCCAGCGGGGAACCAAGCGGTTCGTCGAAGAGCTTGTCGCCCGGCTCCGGCGTGCGGGAGCAACCGGCGAGCTGATCATGCGGTTCGACTCCGGCTTCTGGTCGAACGCCACCATCGCCACCCTCGGTCGGCTGGACGTCGGCTACACCATGGGGGTCCGGATGGTGAAGTCCGTGGTCACGGTGGTTTCGGCCATCGACGAGGAGTCCTGGACACCCATTGACTACACGTGCGACGGCGTCGCCGAGGTGGCCGAATGCCTCTATAAGGGACGCCGGCTCATCGTGCGCCGGACCCGCTTGGTCGGTCGGCAGGCGACCCTGTGGCCGAGAGTGGCGCCACTTCGCCTTCCTGACCGACCTCGAAGGCGACCCGGTCGACGTCGACGCCTTCCACCGGGCGCATGCCACCGTCGAACTGGCCATCAAAGACCTGAAGGAGGGTGCCGGCATGGAGCACGTTCCTTCGGGCCACTTCAACGCCAACGCCGCATGGCTCGTGTGCGCGGCCCTGGCTCACAACCTCATCCGCTGGACCGCCATATTGGGTGAGATCACCCCCGATGAACACCTCGTCGTGGCCCGCACCGTTCGCACCAGGTTCTTGTCTGTCCCCGGTCGACTCGTCAGCCCCGGCGGCAGACCGACTCTGCGTGCTCCACTCGAATGGCCGTGGGCCAAAGCCTTTGAACGAGCACTTGATCTCCTTCGGGCCCTTCCGCCGGTCCCCGTGTAGTCAGTCCCTCGCGGCCGGTGCACCGCAGACGACGGGCAGGACGGCACTGACAACCAGCAAGAATCACAATCTCTTGGCCTCACACGCCCCGAAGGCCGCTGAAGAAGTCAGCCCGAACCCGGTTGGCTCCTCACCATCGCCGATCACCGCGATTCGCAGCACTGCCAAGTCGTCGGTCGGTGG
>CAVRXS010000004.1:0-374606 GCA_963725275.1 uncultured Acidimicrobiaceae bacterium
AGTAGTCACGTGCTGCTGACGGCACTCGGGCCGTGGCGCGGCGAGGCAAGAGGTCCCGGGACGCAGAACATAAGGCATCGCCTCAATCGTTGCAGCCTGTGAGATACAGCTCTTGTTGGAACTGCTCAAACCTTGAAGGCACCGAGGTTCTTAACGAACGTCTGCCGTGCGGGCGTCCTGTAGACGCACAGTTTCCCGCTGGCCGCACCGCCAATCATCTGCTTAGCCTGGAAGCACCGATCAATGACTTGATCTGAAGGCCGCGCATCCGCGGAAAGAGCCTCCCCAGCTGGGAAAATGACGATGTTCGAAGTCGCATTTTCACCAACACAAAGGAGGCACTTTCTGTGACTGCAGTATCGCGCGGAATCGATCGCATCGAGGTGACCTTCGATGACCCGCACCTGGTGGCCAACGCCGGGCTGTTGCTGGTGGCCACTTTGGTGCTCCGGCTCCGTCTCGAACGCCTGATCAACGACATGGTCGACCTGTCCGGCCGTGTGGGCGGAGCGCTTCCCGGCCGGAAGGTGCTGACCCTGGTCCACGCCATGGTGGCGGGAGGCAGCCACATCGATCATGCCGACGTGCTCCGATCCGGTGCCACCCAGTCGGTCCTTCCTCACCGGGTGATGGCACCGTCCACGTTGGGAACGTTCTTGCGTTCATTCACGTTCGGGCACATCCGCCAACTCGATCGGGTACTGGCTGAGGCTCTGCGCCGGGCCTGGTCGATGGGTGCCGGTCCAGGCGACGATCGGTTGGTGGTCGACCTCGACTCGACAATCTGCCCAGTGTGCGGCAAGGCCAAGCACGGCGCCGGCTACGGCTACACGAAGAAGCTCGGCTACCACCCCCTCCTCGCCACCCGGGCCGGGACCGGCGAGCTCCTCCACGTCCGGATGCGCAAGGGGTCAGCCAACACCCAGCGGGGAACCAAGCGGTTCGTCGAAGAGCTTGTCGCCCGGCTCCGGCGTGCGGGAGCAACCGGCGAGCTGATCATGCGGTTCGACTCCGGCTTCTGGTCGAACGCCACCATCGCCACCCTCGGTCGGCTGGACGTCGGCTACACCATGGGGGTCCGGATGGTGAAGTCCGTGGTCACGGTGGTTTCGGCCATCGACGAGGAGTCCTGGACACCCATTGACTACACGTGCGACGGCGTCGCCGAGGTGGCCGAATGCCTCTATAAGGGACGCCGGCTCATCGTGCGCCGGACCCGCTTGGTCGGTCGGCAGGCGACCCTGTGGCCAGAGTGGCGCCACTTCGCCTTCCTGACCGACCTCGAAGGCGACCCGGTCGACGTCGACGCCTTCCACCGGGCGCATGCCACCGTCGAACTGGCCATCAAAGACCTGAAGGAGGGTGCCGGCATGGAGCACGTTCCTTCGGGCCACTTCAACGCCAACGCCGCATGGCTCGTGTGCGCGGCCCTGGCTCACAACCTCATCCGCTGGACCGCCATATTGGGTGAGATCACCCCCGATGAACACCTCGTCGTGGCCCGCACCGTTCGCACCAGGTTCTTGTCTGTCCCCGGTCGACTCGTCAGCCCCGGCGGCAGACCGACTCTGCGTGCTCCACTCGAATGGCCGTGGGCCAAAGCCTTTGAACGAGCACTTGATCTCCTTCGGGCCCTTCCGCCGGTCCCCGTGTAGTCAGTCCCTCGCGGCCGGTGCACCGCAGACGACGGGCAGGACGGCACTGACAACCAGCAAGAATCACAATCTCTTGGCCTCACACGCCCCGAAGGCCGCTGAAGAAGTCAGCCCGAACCCGGTTGGCTCCTCACCATGCCGATCACCGCGATTCGCAGCACTGCCAAGTCGTCGGTCGGTGGATCCAGGCTTAGCCGTTCCGGCGGTTACCCTGTCGGTAAAGCTGACTTCCTCAATGAACAGGTCAGCGGCAATGACCCCGCACGTGCTCGTCGCGCTCTTTGAGAAGAGGTGAGCAAATACGGAAGTCCTCGCGTTGCTCCACTTCAGGGTATCGGTGCTGAACGTATAGGTGCCCTTGGACGGAGCCTTACCGGCATTGATGGCGTTAGCGCCCGTACCAGTACAACCGGAGAAGGACAGACTCGCCAGACCCGTGGTAGTTGCAAGCACGGTGGTACAAGATACCGTCTGCGGAGTGACGGCCGATGCGACGCCGGCCGGGATGACGAGCGCCGCGAGCGGCGCAGACCCGGCCAGTACGGCACAGACCAAGAGTCGAATCGAACGGTTGCGCATAGTCCCCCCGGTGCCCGCCGACGACGGCCCTTATGGCCCTGTCGGTTAGAGAAATCCTAGTGCCATCGGGCGGAAGATGCTCGCGTCGCACTCGAATGGGCGAGTGCGATCCGCGAGCTTTCCAACTCTTGCCAGGGCTGGTGCCGCCGACCCCCGACCCCCGGGAGCGGGGCGCTATCGACTGTGGCTGAGCGAACTCGTGGATACGTATTGCTATTCGCCAGAAGCACGATGCAGGTCCGTCGTCGGTATTGTTTCGCTCCATGCAAGCACAGGAGCTTTGGCGACGGATCGGCCCGAATCCAGGTCCCTCGCTGCATCCCTTGTGGCGCAAGAGCTACCTGTGGGTGATTTCGCTGGCTGGGGCCGGGATCTCTATCGCCTTGCTGGCTGCTGCGCTTGCTCCAAGCCCTGGCAATCACGTCCAGCCGATCGGTGGAGTCCTGGGGACCGCAGGGCTCTTCTTTTCGATTTGGGTTGGCTGGTATGCCCACTGCGTGCCGATGGGCGAGGAGACGATCGAGGACGCCAAATCTCGCATTCGTGCCCGAGAGCGTTCTCTACGGCTGCTTGAGAAGAACCCCAGGCTTGCGTCTGAGCTGGCAATCGGTCGGCCCGATCTTCCCGACGGTTCGACGACGGCGGTCTGATCGACGTAAATCACGTGCCTGCGTCGGTCTTGGCGTCACTTCCTGGGGTTGACACCGCAACGGCCGAAAGAATCGTCACTATGAGGGAGCACATCGGCAGTTACGACTCGGCGGCTGATGTCGAAATCGTCTTGGACCTTCCACCGATGCAGCTCGATCAGGCCAGAGAGCTGATGATCTTTCGGTGACAGTAAGGGTCTAGCCGACCGGTGAAGTAGGGAACTGGTTCGGTGTGGTCGGTACGGCGGATGGGCTCAGTCCCGTCAGTTTCCCTTCGGGTGCGTGTTCCATCTCGCCTGGGCGTCGACCTCCCCAGTCCCCCCTTCCCAAACCGTGCATGCGGTTCTCCCGCACACGGCTTTCCCCCAGGCAGTCGATCGTGCGCATTCCGCCGTGCCACGGGCGTTGGCGGGCGACCCGAGCGTCACTCCCGGTCCGTTGACCTGCCCCGAGGGGCGAGTGGGTGGATAGCCCTTGAGCAATCCCACGGTCGTCACTGGTCGCTTCGCACACCTGGCTAGAGGCCCTTCGCTCGAACCGGGTTATGTTGTCCCGGTCGTCATCACTACTACTGCCTCCTCCGACTTCCGCTCGACACTTCGCCGTTTCCCAGGGCCGCTGGTTATCGACGTCGTGGCTGCCGGGCACCGAAGGCTGGCGACCTGCGGCCTTGTGCTTGCCGGCGTCGAGACGGATCTCTCCAGTTCCGAGGACAACCGTCTGGCCATTCCGAGCCCCCTGCGCCGGGAGGTTCCTGGACACCCGCTCCAAGATCCCTGGTGTCGTCCATGGTCTTCGCCCTTTGGGGAAAGGCTCGACTCCTCCTGTTCCGCCATGACGACGGACCGGTGTAACGACGCTGCAGGCTTCACGTGATGTTACGGACTGGTCATTTGCTCCACCCCGCTTCGAACCCGGCCTCTCGACCACGCACGGGGGCTTCACTACCGGGGACCTTGGCGTCTCCCCGGACCGGACTCGCACCGGCTGGCTGTCCTCAGCTGATCGCTTGGTTACGTCATCACAACATGTACCTCCTTGTTGTCATGGCGTCCAAGCTGCTGGACGCACCCCCAGAACGCCGGCTCGAGGCGCATTATCAACAGGCGCGTGCTTGCTGGTAGCTCACTGCCCATGATCGGCACTCTTTCGGGCTAGGCCTGGTTGCCACGGGCACCGAAGCGCTCCATCGGCTAATTTTCGTGGTCCGCCGTCCTACATCCTCGTCGGCTCGGCACAGGTGATCAACAAAGGCGGTATTGACATGGCGGAGGTCGTTGGGTCTCGGTTGTCTCGGTTGATGATGCGGGTGGGGACTGCCGTCGGTGCTGCTGGATTTGCCGCCGTCGCGTTGATGCCGGTGGGAGCGCCACGAGCGGCTGCCTCGACCGTCCCTTACGCCTACGTGGCCAACGAGAACTCCAACACCGTGAGCGTCATCAACACCGCCACAAGGGCGGTAGTGAAGAGAGTGACGGTCGGTAGCTCTCCATACTCGGTCGCCATCACCCCCAACGGGAGCGACGCCTACGTGGTCAACAACCTGTCCGGCACTGTGAGCGTCATCAAGACCTCCACCAACACAGTGGTGAAGACGGTGGGGGTCGGGGGCTTTCCGACAGGGGTCGCCATCACCCCCAACGGGAGCTTCGCCTACGTGGCCAACTCCGGCTCCGGCACCGTAGAGGTCATCAAGACCTCCACCAACACGGTGGTGAAGACGGTGACGGTCGGTAGCTCTCCATACTCGGTCGCCATCACCCCCAACGGGAGCGACGCCTACGTGGCCAACTCCGGCTCCGGCACCGTCGAGGTCATCAAGACCTCCACCAACACGGTGGTGAAGACGGTGGCGGTCGGCAACTCGCCAACCGGGGTCGCCATCACCCCCAACGGGAGCGACGCCTACGTGGTCAACAACACGTCCGGCACTGTGAGCGTCATCAAGACCTCCACCAACACGGTGGTGAAGACGGTGCCGGTCGGTAGCGGGCCATACTCGGTCGCCATCACCCCCAACGGGAGCAACGCCTACGTGGTCAACAACAACTCCGACCCGGGCACCGTGAGCGTCATCAAGACGGCCACCAACACAGTGGTGAAGACGGTGCCGGTCGGAAGATTCCCAGACGGTGTCGCCATCACCCCCAACGGGAGCAACGCCTACGTGCCCAACACCGGCTCCAACACCGTGAGTGTCATCAGCACTGCCACCAACACGGTGGTGAAGAACGTGGGGGTCGGTAGTGGACCAGACGCGGTGGCCATCACCTAGTCGGGCCGACACCGGCCGCCATTCGATCCCGGTACGAGGCCGTACTACGTGTCCCCGAACGCCGGCTGAGGGTCGCGATATCCGCTGAGACAGCGGGACGGCGTTAACAGTCGCGAGCGTCATAGTGGGACACTCACGAGGCAGGTGTTGGCTGGTCCCATGGCCGCGTTGTCGTAGCAGTCGCTGGTCGATCCATAGGAGGGGACGAGGCGCCCCTGCACACAGACTCGTGGATCGGGGGCGCTCAGAACTTTGATGGGTTGGATATCCCCTGCCCGGCCGATGATAGGGGTCACCGAAAGAACCCGCCGGGTAACAGACGCATGGTCTTCATGGCTTCGTTGTCCGCCGTCATCGGGCTGCCCCAATCGAGTCGTCGTGGGATTCAGAGCCGCTCACGTTGATGCGGCGTCCCCGGATGACGAGCCAGAGCGCGAACACGAACTCACCCGTGCCAGTAATCGCCGACACATCTGACGTGGAGCCTCGGACGAGCACGCGCACGACAGTGTCGAACACATAGCCGAATCCGGCGATGGCGAGCAGTATCCCAAACAGCTTCGGGACATAGCCAGACCTGTAGGCGAGGTAGGCCAGGTCAACCAGACTCAGGCCAAAGAGGACGAGCGCGGCGTCCCAGTAGTTGGTGAACGAGTTGACGTGCCCGAGTGCCTGAGTGTGCAGGCGGAGCGCTCCGAGGAGCTGGCTGATGGCGACCGTGAACCCCGCGGCGTACGCGATTCGGAGCCATGCCGCCAGCTTCGACAGAGTGTCACTCACGGACTTGAACACGCGGTACAGCGCCCATGCGACGACCACATCGAGGACGGCCACCAGGTACAGGCTCAGGATGCCGAACCGGAACATGCCCTCGTGGCCTGCGAGGTTCCTGGCTGTCCGTGCGGTATTCCCCGGAGCCACGAGCCCCTTGACGGCGACGAGGTATCCAAAGGCCGAGAGGACCGACATGGCCAGAAGTCCGACTCCCGCGGCGGTGCTGGCCTTGCGAATCGACTGGCTCGTCTCGGGGAGCCTGGTGATCTCGCCTTCTCGGAGGACCATGTCGGGCGAAGACCCGAGGTCGTGTCCCGCCACCGACGTCGTGCCGGCGGCCAGGGAGGCGGTTCTCTGATCCGTGGTCCGAGTGAGCGTTGCTCTCGTCATGATCTCTCCGATGGTCGGGGGCTTACGTTGTAAGTTGATACTATGCTTACGTCGTAAGGAAGTCAAGGGCATCGAGGTGGAGGGAACCAGATGGCTCCGAAGACCAAGTCGGCCACAAAGCCCCGAACCCCTCTGAGCAGGGAGCGGGTGCTGCGTGCTGCCGTCGACGTCGCCGACGAGAGCGGGATCGCGGCGCTCAGTATGCGCAAGCTCGGCGACGCCCTCGGGGTCGAGGCCATGTCGCTGTACAACCATGTGGCCAACAAGGACCAGCTCCTCGACGGCATGGTCGACCTGGTCTTCGGCGAGATCGACCTGCCCCCGGATGGAGCTGACTGGAAGACAGCGATGCGCGAGCGGGCCGAATCCGCCCGTTTGGCGCTTCGGCGCCATCCCTGGGCGATCGCATTGATGTCGACCCGGACCTCACCCGGTCCGGCCACACTGCGCCACCACGACGCCGTCATCGGGAGCCTCCGTGCGGGAGGCTTTTCAATTCCGATGGCCGCCCACGCGTTCTCCGCCCTCGACAGCTACATCTACGGGTTCGCGCTACAAGAGGCGACCTTGCCCCTCGGCGATACCGAGGAGGAGACGGTAGAAGTGGCTCAGATGATGATGGCGCAGGTCCCCGCGGATGAGTACCCCCACCTCACAGAGTTCACCGTCGAGCACGTTCTCCGGCCCGGCTACGACTATGGAAATGAGTTCGGATTCGGGCTGGATCTGATCCTCGACGGTCTCGAGAGAACCCGCGACTCGACCTGAACGCTCTGCACCCGTCCCCTTCTGTGGGCGCGTCTTGCCCGTGGTCAGGCAGACAGCGGCCGTCAAGAGCCACGCCAGTCCTCCTTTGCCTAGCCCTTGACAACCTTACATCGTAAGTATACTCTACTTACAACGTAAGCCAACGCACGGAGGGAACCATGAAGACAGCAACGCTCGACCGACCGATGGAGCAAACGCCCGCCACGTCTCAGGCTGTCAAGGTCGCTCTGACGCCGACCACGAGATCCGTCAGCAAGAACTCAGGTCTTGTCGGACTGTGCTTCCTGACCGCCACCTTCACTTTCGCGATCGGTAACGCGCTCATCCGCTCGTACTTCTCGAACTCGACCGCGCACAACGCCCTCACTGCCGGCGTATTCCTTTTGAGCTGCTGCGGCTTCGCGGTCGCAGCAAATGGTACGACGATGCGCCGCATTCTCACGCCGTATGCACCGATGCGCTCGCGGGCCTACTTCGTCCTGAGGATGACGGAGTGCCTCACACTCCTGGCACTGGGCGTGTACTTCTTGACAAACCACGCGCAGTGGAATGCGTACGTGCTTGCGGTCTACGCCGTATCTGGCGCAGCGGGGCTCGTCCTCTCGTCTGCCTTGCTGACATCGCGGATCGTGCCGAGGGACCTCTCCATGCTAGGCCTCATCGGCTATCCGGTCTTCTTGGTGGGAAGCATCTTGGCCATGTTCAACCTGATCGACATTACAGACGGCGCAGGGATGCTCGCGCTGGTCCCCGGTGGCCTTTTCGAGTTGGTCCTCCCGATCTGGCTCTTCACCAAGGGATTCGCTCTTCACCAGATCGAGGACTGACCGAAGCCGCTCAGTCCGAGATGCCAGCTCCATCCTCCCGCCTTCCCAAGATTTCCTAATGCCGTTGTCCCGTCCCCCTTACACCTAATCCAAGGAGTCCCCATGTCCACATCTGCCCCGTATCCCTTGCAGCTCGAGCTTCACGCCGACCGCCAGATCACCCGGTGGCGGCCGCTCGTGCAGTGGCTGCTGGCCATCCCCCACCTGCTGATCGCCTATGCGCTGCGCACGCTGCGCCAGGTGCTGACCCTGATCAGCTTCTTCACGGTGCTGTTCACAACGCAGATCCCACGCCCGCTCTTCGACGCCATCGTCATGACCTATCGCTACGAGTGGCGAGCCATGAGCTACGCCTTCTTCACGCACGAGGATTACCCCCCGTTCGACTTCGACCTCTCCTCGGACGACGACAAGATGGAACCCCACACGTCACTACGTCTGACCTATCCCGAGCACCTCGAGCGGTGGAGGCCGCTGTACAAATGGTTCCTCGCCATTCCTCAGTACTTCGTCCTGGCCGGCCTATTCGTGGCCGCGTGCGCAGGCATCGTCGTCGGCTTGTTCGCCGTGCTCGTCACCGGGGAGTACCCCGAAGCGATCCGGGGCTTCCTCGTCAGCGCCTATCGCTACGGGCTCCGCGTGGAGGCTTATGTCGGCTTCCTCACCGATCGGTACCCGCCGTTCAGTCTCGCCGCTTGAGGCGGGAGCAGACGTCACGATCGTTCATTGCACAAGTGTGCCCCAGAGCGCAGTTGCTCCGGGGCACACTTGGCCGTTTACTGTCAAGGCGCGGGCGTCGCGTTTGATTTCGTCGTAGCCGCCCGCAATCGCGACGGGTAAGGCCGCGCTGAGGAGCACCCGCGCTAAGGGCATGCACGTGGGCCGGGCGTGGGGGGGCGCCGGCGTGGTTGTACTCCTCGCGAGCGCTCGAGCGGATCGTCTCGCTGACTCGACCGACGCGTAGCACGCATCGAGATCAGCGTGAAGAATGGTGGCATTGCCTGCCACGAACACATGTTTGTTTGCTCGTGCGTCACTCGCCATCACACGCGCACGTGTCGGGGAATCCTTGGAGGATTCCCCGACACGGTTCGGGCGATCAGTGCAGGGCCGGCTCCAGGTGCTCCGGCTCCAGGTGCTCCGTCTCCGGCAGATCCACCGCCGGAGCGGCCGTTCCCCGGGGGCGGCCCGCTCGGTCCAGATGTCGAGTACGAGCAGGCTCAGGTTCGACACGACCGCCGCACCGATGGTCGTCGTGATCAACGCCATGAGCCCGCTGGTCACGTGGAAACCGAGTGCGGCTCCGACCACCGCACCGACACCCGCGATACCGATGCCCTTGGTCCGCATCGCCTTCGGCGTGTCGATGCGGACCCAGCCCGCGTAGACCCCGAGCCAGATCGGCACCGCGACCGAAACCACTGACAGCAGCTGGTCGGGGAGCGCCCGGCTCGGCCAGAACCGCAGTACCAACAGTTCGCCGAGGAACCATCCGCCGAGTCCGAACACGATCGGACCGGCCGAACGGATCCATGCGCCCGTCTTGCGGCCGGTACCGCCTCGGCGGCGGATCCGGATGGCCAACACCACGAGCCAGATCACTGCCAACAAGGCGAAGCCGATCATAAACCCAAGGATGTCCTTGGCAATCGCTGCCTGCGATTGCGGTGTGGCGAAGCTGACAACGTTCGGGGTGTAGCCGGACGTGTCGACCTGGCCGGTGGCGTAGAACGTGGTCAGCAGCTGCGTGCTGGCTTTCGGCTCGTAGGCGTCGAAGTCGTCCACGTGCCCGAGCCCGGACAGGATGACCTGATGCCCGTTGGAAAGGTGCGGCAGCAGCTCCTTCGTGGCGTTCTGGGCCGGCGTTTCGAAGTCGAGCGTCCCGCCGATGAGCAGCGTCGGGACGTTCGAGTTCTGCACGCTGGTGTACTGGTTCTCGCCCGGGTTGGCCGGCCAGGCGTGAGCCATGCCTCCGGCCCCCCACAAGAACTCCCCGAGGGGATTGCCGATGATCGAGCCCCGGTCCGCGCCGGAGCTGAAGTAGCGATCGACGGGCTGCGCGTCGGCCATCCCGATGCTTGCCAATTCGCCCCAGGTGAACGACTGGGGGAGGACGACACCGGACAGCCACGAGAGCAACCACAGGCCGCTCGGATCGCCATGCGCGGCGGAGATCCACGAGTCGAGGGTCATCGGCCCGGACAGTATCGAACCGCCGTTCGAGTTCGCCTCCGTGAGCCCGAGGAACGTCCCGATCAGGGCGTTGCCCGGCTTGATCGGCAGGGAGAGCCAACTGCTCGGCATGTCTGCCGCCGTGTGCTTCATGCTCGCTGCGAGGTTGCCGGTGCGGGCGCGGCAGGCAGGCTGCTGCGCGCACAGCGCCGAGTAACGCTCGATCCCGTGATCGATCTCGGCTCCGCTGTAAATGTAGTTTCCGGGCGGG
This sequence comes from uncultured Acidimicrobiaceae bacterium, assembly GCA_963725275.1. GTDB lineage: Bacteria > Actinomycetota > Acidimicrobiia > Acidimicrobiales > RAAP-2 > Bog-756. The sequence goes on from CAVRXS010000004.1 coordinate 10,362, forward strand.
TTCACCCCGATCATCACCGAGCGGTCGACACTGTTCGGGTACCGCCACTGGTAGATCATCGCCAGACGGGTCCCGGCGCTCTCGCTGAGCAGGTCGATGTGCTTGTAGCCGAGCGCGACGCGAGCGGCTTCGATGTCGTCGGCCTGCTCCGCCAGCGTGTAGCCGGCGAGGTCAACGCCGCTTCGCTCAAGCCGCTTCGCACACGAGGCGAAGGCCTGGGAGTACGCGCTCAGCGACGCTTTGCCGAGGTAATCAGCGGAGTTCTCCAGCGCCGCCGTCACCTCGGGACAGTTCAGCACCGAAGAGCCGTCGACGCCGCGGTAGCCGACCATGACGACATCGTGCTGGGCGGTCAGGCGGCTCGCTTGGGGGAACGTCATGTTGGTTATGCCCGGGCCGCCGCTGAGGTGGAAGATCGGCGCCAAGGGGTGGGATGAGCGAGCCAGGATCCGGGTCACCGGCAGCGCGATCAGCCGCGACTTCGAGCTGGCTCGGTTCTCCGGCACGACCAACGTGCCGCAGTCCGCGGGCATCGCACCCTGCTCGGTCGCGTAAGTGCACGCGTGCATGGTCAGTTGGCCGGCGTGCGCCCCCTGCGGGACCGAGACCGTTCCCGGGCTGGAGGCCACGTCCAGACGCGTGGTGTAACGACGACCACCACACCAATCTGTTGCTGTTGTTCTAACTGACGTCGGCGAGCTCTGCCAGATTCACCTCCTCGCTGCTGCTGTCGATGACTCGAAGGCGGGCCTTGGCCAGCGAGTCGACTCCCATGTAACGACGGGCGACGGCCCACTCGTCGTGCTGTTCGGCGAGCACGGCACCGACCAGGCGGATGACGGCGGAACGGTTGGGGAAGATGCCCACGACATCGGTGCGCCGGCGGATCTCCTTGTTGAGCCGCTCCTGGGGGTTGTTGGACCAGATCTGGCGCCAGTGCTCCTTGGGGAAGGTGGAGAAGGCCAAGATGTCGGCCTGTGCCCCCACCAACATGTCGGCGGCATCGACGAAGCGCTCGGTGAGCTGTTCGACGACTCGACCATGTTGGGCCAGGACCTGTTCGTGATCGGGCTGCTCGAAGATGGAGCGGATGAGGGTGGCCACCATGGATTGGGTGGCCTTGGGCACCCTGGTCAGCACGTTGCGCACGAAATGGACCCGACAGCGCTGCCAGGCCGCTCCAGGCAGCACCGAGGCAATGGCGTCGACCAGGCCTTGATGAGCGTCGGAGACGACCAGGGCGACGCCGGAGAGTCCTCGGGCGACCAAGCCCCGCAAAAAGGCCGTCCAGCCCGCCCCGTCCTCGGTGGTGATGAGGTCGAGGCCGAGGATCTCGCGGTGTCCGTCCGCGTTGACCCCGGTGGCCACGACGACAGCCACGTTGACGATGCGGCCACCCTCCCTGACCTTCTGCGTTAGGGCGTCGACCCAGATGTAGGAGTAGGGGCCGGCGTCGAGGGGCCGGTTGCGAAAGGCGCTCACCATCTCGTCGAGGGACTTGGCCAGCTCTGAGACCTGGGACTTTGAGATCCCGTCGATGCCCATGGAGCGGACCACGTCGTCGACCCGACGGGTCGAGACCCCTTCGACGTAGCACTGGGCCACCACCGCGACCAGGGCCCGCTCAGCTCTCCGCCGGGGCTCGACCAGCCAGTCGGGGAAGTAGCTGCCGGATCTGAGCTTGGGGATGGCCAGCTCGATCGTGCCCGCTCGGGTATCGAAGTCCCTACTCCGATAGCCGTTTCTCGAGTTCAGCCGTTCTGGGGTGATCTCGCCATAGCCGGCGTTGCAGAGGGCACTGGCCTCGGCCGACATCAGCTGATCGGCAAAGGCCTTGACCATCGAGCGCAGCAGGTCTGGGTCGGCTTCGTCGAGGTGCTTGCGCAGCCAGGCCAGAGCATCCATCGTGTTGGGGACTTCCACCGCATCTTCTCCTTCGTGTTCTTTGGACGGAACTTGAAGATTGATGCGGTGGTCGTCGCGAGTGGGGGATCTCGCGAAACTCCTGTTCGTCGTCGGGGCCCACACCCCGGACTCCCCGCTTCAGCGGCTCAGAGCGAACCTCAGCGGGTCAAACCCGTACACCACGCCTGTGGACGTGAACGGGCTGGACGAGACTCGCAGATAGGTAAGTCCCGTCAATAGGACGATGGTCATCAGCAGGGCAGCGATTCGTGCCTAGGTGAATACCCGTGGTCTTTGGGCCAGCGGTACTGGTTGGTCGACTGCCACGGTCTTGTCGTAGCGCTTGGTCGGGTGGTTTTGGACTGCGTTTTTCATTGACTTCTCCAGTCTGGGATTGGTGAATGCGAGAATGAAAGTTGGATGCGAATCCGGCCTCACGAGGCCGCTGCATGCTCCAAGCGGCTGATCGAGGGTGCAATCTCGGGGGCGGTGGTGCGCTGGTCACGCCACAGGGAGATGCCGAGGCCGATCAGGGCAACACCCGTGGGAACAGCCATCGGCCGGTTGAACGACTGTGGCAGTACCTTGAGCGCCACGGTGGCGACAGTGCCCACTGCAAGAAGTGCAGCGGCCCACCGGGCCACGATGCGGGCTCGGAACAGTGCGATGCCGAAGAGGAGACCGCCGACCAGGTACGCGAGGCCAGAGATGACGAAGAGGGTCTGCATTCCGCCGATGCTGTGGGCAGGCGTGCCACCGAAGGCAGCGACAACCACGTTGTTCACGTAGCCGGGCGAAGAGTGCGCCAGTCCGGGGAGGACGAACGCGGCGATGACCTCGGTGCTGAGCATGAGGAGGTACCCGGCGGCGAACACCAGGTAGCCGACCAGCCCCAGCACGCGTGTCTGGCGGACCTGACGCAGGTACAGGCCGGTGATGCCCGCCAGCGCCAGCGCTGCCATGACCATCTTGGCGATGCTGCGCACCAACCAGTCGTTGGTGGTGACCGAGGCGACGTTCATGGGCGGGTGCTGGATCTGGACGGCGATGAAGATCAGTCCGGCCACCGCGGCGCAGATGCCGGCGGCCCGGGTGAGGCGGGTGGTCGTGATGGTCATGTCTGGGCTCCTTCGTCCTGAGCGGGGAGGGTTCCGACGCTGTGTGGACGGTACGAAGAGACGTGGTGACGCGACATCACCAGGTGATGTGACCGAGGTGGTGATTTCACATCGGACCTGGTCAGGGGGTACTTCAGGCCCGAGCCGGTTCTACGTCAGGCGTGTGGGTCCTCGACGACAGGTCCAGTTCCTGGGCCCGGCGAAGGGCCGCCCGACGGTTGTTCACGCCAAGCTTCATGTAGATGTTCTTCGTGTGGGTCCGCAGGGTGTTGAGGGACACCATGAGCTCGCGAGCGATGTCGGGGCCGCTCAGGTCGGACCCAAGGAGCCGAAGCACGTCCAGTTCCCTCTCGCTGAGCGGCTCGATCAGCCCCTGCTTCTTCGGCGAAGGACGCCCTGGTGGCAGCAGCGGCCAGGAGTTCCGCGATGTAGCCAGGAGCGATGCCGCGTCTGGCGGCCTCCCTGAGCAGGGAGGCCATCGGCTGGCCCTCCTCCACGAAGACCTGCACGTAGCCTTCGGGCTCCGAGCCCGTCAGGGCGCGCTCCAGCGCGTCGAGCGCGGCGGCGGTGTCCCCCTGGGCCTGGAGGGCGAGCGCCTCGAGTACCAGGATCTCGATCATGCTGCCGGCCCTGGCCCCGGCGGTGGCCGCCTCGCCGAGACGCCCGAGCAGGGCGAGCGCATCGCCGATCAGGGCTTCCGTGCGCTCCGACTTCGCCCGCGCCAGAAGCAGCCTTGCCAGCGTGATGTGCTCGAACTCGCGCAGGTAGTTCAGCTCATCGTCGCCCGACACGCCCGCCTGGCGGGCCCACCCGAGAGCCTCTCGTAGCTGTGAGTTGGCGATCCACAGGCGTGCTCTGAGTGCCGCGACTGGTCGAACATTGGGGAAGAAGTCGCTGACGTAGAGGCGTTCGGCCTCGTTGATGAGCACCAGGGCCCCGTCCAGATCCCCTTCCGCTGCCCGTACTCGGGCGGTGGCGACCCGCCAGCGGTAGGGGAACTGCGTCATCCCGGCGTACTCACCGAGCTCCTGCGCCTCCTGGAGGTGCTCGTTGGCCGCCGCCAGGTCGAGGCGTTCGAGGAAGACCTCGCTCATCCCCACGTGCATGTCGGCCGTTCCTCGCACCAGGGACCGGCTCTGCTCAGGTACAAGCTCCAAGGACTCCTGGTACGTGCCCAGCGCATCCTGGAGGCGCCCCTGCACTATGCAGATGTCACCCAAGGCTTGGGTGGCCCCAAGTGCGTCGGAAACGTGCCCCGCCTGCTCGAGCCGCGCCACGCACTCGCTCCATGCCCGATGGGCGGCTTCGAGGTCGCCGCCGGTCCAGAAGGCGATGCCGAGAAAGCCGGCAGCCCCCGCCCGCACCACGTGGTCGTCTTCGAGAGCCAGCTCCATAGCCCGCTGTGCGTGCTCGACCGTGGCGGGCACATCCCCTCGAACCTGTGCCAGCGCCGCCCGGTGCACCTCGATGTCCCCCCGGAGCCGACGCAGTTCACCCTCATCGCCGACTCCGGATCCGGGCGACGCGTCGATCCGTCGCTCGGCGTCGTCCAGGCGGCCCTCAACTCCAGCAAACTCTCCGCTCAGCAGTAACGCCCCGGCGAAGGTTACGGCGAGGACCGGACGACGACGGACCACCTCGTCGGGGAGCGGATCCACCCACGCCCGCAGCTGCATCTCGTGCCTCGCCTTGCGCATCTCAGGGAGCGCAGATTCGACCAGCTCCGCGGTTCGCTCGACGTCTCCACCAGCGAGTGCGTGGCGGATGGCCTCGGAGCGTTCCCCCTGCTGCTCATACCACTCGCTCGCCCGACGGTGCAGGTCTGGGATCTGCTCCGTCTGCTCCTCTTCGAGGTGGGCGCGAAGGACGTCGGCGAAGAGGTGGTGGTAGCGGTACCACTGGCGCCGGTCGTCGAGCGGGATGACCAAGAGGTTGGCTCGCTCGAGCCGCTCCAACATGGCCTTGCCACCAGCGCATCCGGTGACGGCGTCGCAGAGCGGCCCGCTGAGCTGGTCAAGGATGCTCGTGCGCAGGAGAAAGCTTCGGATCTCGTCGGGCTGTCGGGCGAGTACCTCCTCCACCAGGTAATCGACGATGTAGCGGTCGTTGCCGGTGAAACCGGCGATGAAGCCGGCAACGTCGTCGCGTCCCTGCATCGAAAGCGCTGCGAGCTGCAGGGCGGCGATCCAGCCCTCCGTACGGGTTTCGAGTGCATCAACGGCCTCGGGCCGTAGGTCGAGACCCATGACTTCGTTGAGGTACGTCGAGGCCTCCTCGGGAGTGAAGCGCAAATCAGCGGCGCGGATCTCCATCAGATCTCCCCGTGCGCGAAGCAGCGCCAGCGGCAGCGGCGGGTCGGCGCGGGTGGTGATGAGCAGGTGGGCGTGGGCCGGGAGGTGCTCCAGCAGAAAGGTTACGCCCTCTTGGATGCCCTGGTCATCGATGAGGTGGTAATCGTCGAGCACCAGATACAACTCGCCTGACAGCGCGTCAAGCTCATTGACCAGGGCGGCGAGCACCCCCTCGGTCGTGGACCCGCTTGCTTCGAGGAGCGGGAGGAGGCCGGCGCCGAAACCAGGCACGGCGGTCTCGACGGCGGCAACGAGATGAGGCCAGAAGGTAGGGGCTCTGTTGTCGCTCTGGTCGAGGGCCAGCCAAGCGACGGTGTGGCCGTGGCCTGCAACCGCCGCGAGCCACTGGGTGAGCAGGGATGTCTTGCCGAACCCGGCCGGCGCCGAGACAAGGACCAGTCTCGACGCCAACCCACGCTCCAGGCGATCAATCAGCCTCGCCCGCCCGATGAGTCCCGACCGCGGTGCGGGCACGTGCAACTTGGTCGCAACCAGCGCGCTTTCCACGGGCGTCTCCTCTCTCGAGTCGGCCGGTGGATGATCCGGGCAACCAATCCTGTCAGACACGCCTCTTGACGAGGCCGGGCAGCCCTCCCACCTGGCAACTCGGCCCTCCTGGCGCAACAGAGCCACCCCCGTCATAAGAGGGCCTCCGTCGCCCGTCGGCACCCCCCAACGACCAATCCACCGTGTTTCACCAGGTGAATCACCTCATGTGGTGAGGACTGGTCACCACATTCGCTCATACCTTGCCATCAGCGAGCGAGAGATTCGCAACCGACCAGAACAAGGGAGGAACGCCATGAGCCAGACACCCTCGGGGGCTGGCAGCCAGCAAGAGGTCGGGTTCTACGAGATCCGCCTGCGGGGTCATCTCGCTCCGCGCTGGGCGACCCGGCTCGAGGTCTTGAGCCTCACCAATGAAGGCGATGGCACCACCACCATCCGCGCTCGGGCGGTCGATCAGGCCGCCTTGCACGGCTTGCTCCACAAGATCCGCGACCTCGGCCTGACGCTGATCTCGGTCGCGGCCCTGGACCGGACTGGCCCAGACGAGTCACCCATCGTTGCCCAGTAGTCACGCATCACACCCACATAGCCCATCAAGGAAAGGACGAGCACATGATCGAGGCACACGCACCTCACCAAGCGCTACGGCAAGACCGTGGCCGTCAATGAGGTCTCCTTTGCAGTCCGGCCCGGACAGGTGACCGGCTTCCTCGGCCCCAATGGGGCCGGCAAGTCGACCACCATGCGCATGATCCTGGGCCTCGACACCCCGACTTCAGGCGAAGTCCGGGTGGACGGCAAGCCCTACCGCCAGCTGGCCGACCCACTCCGGTCGGTCGGGGCGCTCTTGGACGCCAAAGCCATTGTCGGCGGCCGCAGTGCCGCCAACCACCTCATGTGGCTGGCCGACAGCAACGGCATCCCCCGACGACGGGTGGCCGAAGTGCTCGACATCGTCGGACTCAGCGACGTGGCCGGAAAGAGGGTCGGGACATTCTCGCTCGGCATGAACCAGCGGCTCGGCATCGCTGGCGCACTGCTCGGCGACCCCGAGACGGTGATGTTCGACGAGCCGATCAACGGCCTCGACCCCGAGGGCATCCTCTGGATCCGCAATCTGATGAAGTCGCTGGCATCGGAAGGTCGCACGGTGTTCCTCTCCAGCCATCTCATGAGCGAGATGGCCCAGACCGCTGATCACCTGATCGTGATCGGCAGGGGCCGCATCATCGCCGATGCCGGCACCGATGAGTTCATCAACCGACACACGGCCCCGAGCGTCCGGGTCCGGGCCGTGGAGCAGACCGACCTGGGCTGAGGCCCTCACCCAACGCGGCGCTCTGATCGAGTGCGGATCCGACGGCGCCATGGTCGTGACCGGAATGGACTCCGCCGCCATCGGAGGAGCCGCTTCGTGCCCACGACATCACCCTGATCGAGCTGGCCCCACTTGGGTCGTCGCTCGAGGAGGCGTATTTCGACTTGACCAAGGATGAAACCGACTACCACGCCGGCCAGCTGGCCGGCTCGACGCAAAGGAATCTGACATGAGCATCGCGACCCACCCCATCGATTCGATTCACTTCACACCCCCCGCTCCGACGGCGCGGACTCCCAAGATCCGCAGGATTACCAAGGCGGAGTGGACCAAGCTGCGCACCCTGCCTTCCACCTGGCGGACGGTGGTCATGGCCATCGTCATCTCGGTTGCCCTGGGGGCCATCCTTTGTGTCTCCCAAGTCCAACAGTGGACGAAGATGACAGCGGGGCAGCGCCAGATGTTCGACCCAACCGCCTGTTCCCTCTTCGGTATCGTGTTCGTCGGTGCCGTGCTGCTTGCGGCACTTGGAGTACGGGCCATGACTTCCGAGTACGTGACAGGGATGATTCGGTCCACCTTTGCCGCCACGCCCACGAGGCGGCGGGTACTGGCTGCCAAGGCCGGGATCATTGCGGCGTTCGTGTTCCCGGTGGCACTGCTGACTTCAGTGGTCAGCTTCGAAGTTGGCCAGCGGATCTTCACCGGCAAGCATCTTGAGGTGTCCTTCGCTCATCCCGGCGTCCTCCAAGCGGTCGTGTTCGGTGCCCTGGCAGTGAGCCTCATCGCCGTCATCGGGAGTCGGTACTCGGCGGCCTTATCCGACACACCGCAGCAGCGACCACTGCATTGGTGCTGGTCATCGTGGGAGGCGTCACGCTCGGCCAACTGCTTCCGGCAGGTCTTCGCCAGTACGTGCCCGGGACCGCGCTCCAGGCCGCCGTCACGGTGAACCACTCAGCGGGACTCCTGAGGCCAGGCACTGCCGTCTGTGGTCCTCGGGATCTATGCCGCAATCGCATTGGCGGGGGCTTCGATCCGGATGTCCCACCGCGACGCCTGAACTACAAGCACACCGATCGACCTGCACCAGAACCAACCATCTCAATCGACTGGGGAAGTCAATGAACAACGCCTTACGAACACGCCAACGAATGTTCGCCGTCGCCCTTCCGCTCACCGTAGCGCTCTACATCGGGGCCGAGGGCATCAATCCAAAGGGCACCGATCAGCTCATCACGACGATGGCGGTAGCGCTCAAAGTGTTGCCGATTGCAGCCATGCATCACACGCAGCTCTATATTTCGAGCTCGATCACCGAGCTGGCGCTCGCGGCTGTGGTGGTCTCCTATGGAGCGATCGCCATGTTGATCCGAAAGCGTGGGTCGACGGCAGCGACCATTGCGGTCCTGCTTGGGGGCATCGGTGCCTTCTGCGGTATCGTCGTCAACGTCCTTGGCGGCATCAATCTTGCTGCCGCAGCGACAGCCCATGTGACGCGAGACGCGGCGGCCCGGATTCTGGTGACCAACTTCAATTCGGGGCCAGGCCAGGCATCACGTTGCTCGCGGTGCTGGTTGCCGCCGGCCATGCCCTCGGAACGTCTCGTGCGGGCATCGGGCACGATCGTCTGGCGACCCGCGGCTGGCAGCTGGTCCGCCCTCGCACCGGCGTCCTGACCGCCGTCCTCTGGGTGCTCGTGATGGCGCGAGACTTGCCTTCGCTCAGCTGGGTCACCCACTCCGGAGCTGAAGCGGTCTGACTCTTCTCGGGAACTCCGCCACGGACATCTCCGGTGGGTACGATCTGGCAGTTCGCCTTGCCGCTCATGGCTTCCCGCGAGGTCCTGCACACATCGGCGTGCTCCGGTTGAGAAGGAGCCGTGCCATGCTCCCGGGCAGCCGGCCTGCCGACCGGGGCGGCGCCGACAATCCACGTCTCCTGGTCCGTCAGGCCGGATGAGAGGAGTTGACATGTCGAATCTGACCAACTGGTTCTCTCCCTGCTGGCCGGTGCGGGCATGGGGGCGGTCCGGGGAGCCACCGTCAGGATCTGGCGGGCCGAGGACGGCTCGGCCTGGCGGCAGGGAACGGTACTCACCGCCGCGCTGTGGATCGTCTCACTGGCCACCCACCTCGTCAGTGAACCGACAACGGCGACAACCGGCATTCACACCTACGACAAGAAGGAGATATTCGATGACCACAACAGATGAGCGGACGTGGCGGCGGCTATCTGTAACACGTCGTCGTCAGCCCATAGGGCGTCGTGAACACGCCGCCCTTGAGCCTCATCCAGAACCAACAGTCGACGGGATGCGCCGCGCCTTTCTTAAAGGTCAACGGCGGAGCCATGCCGCCAAGAGTGTCTCCGTGGAGTGAATACAGACCGGTTTTGATTTCAGCAGACGTCACGGCTTCACCGGACTTTACGTGAGCGGCCTTGACAGCCGCAGCGAGAAGTTGCCCCGATACCCACTGGAACACGATCGTCTCGCCAAACGAAGGAGAGGTGAGTACCGACGGGGCGTACTTGTGCAGAGCGACTCTCATTGCCTTCATTCCTGGGTTCGCCGTAACCGAGAATGGAATGTCCGACTGGATGGCGAGCAGGTTGTCTCTCAGACCCGGCGTCGAGGTATCGCTGAGAGCGACGGCACTCCCGTCCACCACGTCGATCGGGGTGTAGCCCTGCTTTGCACAGTCCGCCACCGCGCTTTGAACGACCAGAGCAGCCTCGACCACAATGAGGGCTTGTGCCCCACTTTGCTTGGCCGCAAGGCACTGCGCTACGTAGTTCGGTGCTGCATAGGCGATCTGTGTGGTGTAGACCAAGGGCGTCTTGAGGGTCGTCGCCAAGGTTCTTATGTAGGGTACGCTTTCGGCGCAGCCCGGCGTTTCGGCACAATAGAAGAAGGCGGTGCTCTTGGCGCCTGCCTTCTTTGCCGCTACGACGACTGAAGCTTCCAACGCATTGACAGTCTGACCCTCAGGGAACCAATCGGGGTCGGTATTGAATATCGCCCCCCCTAGACCTCCGCCCACGACGGGAACGTTGTGCTGATTGGCAAAGGCCTCCCACGCAGTGTCAACACCACTATCGTCCGTGATGGCGACCACGTGATCCGCCGTGATCATCGTCTCAACTTCGCTGCGTGACGTTGCCGGGTTGGTAAGGTCATCGGAAAAGAACACATCGACCTTGTGCCCGTTGATTCCGCCTGCCGCGTTGGTGGCACTCGCCCAAGCCTTGTATGTCGCTTCGTCGCCGACCAAGCTCGAGGCATATGGTCCCGTGCAGCTGCAAATCAACCCCACGTTTATGGTCGATACAGCGGAGACAGGGGCCGGTCCGCAGCCAGAAAGCAGGAAACTGACCACGAAAACGCTCAGCATCGAGACCAAGAGCGAGACCTTACGAACCATGCCGTCTCCCCCTTGAAACTCGATCACTGAATGGCGCTTGACTCTATCCCGAAGTAGCGCTCGAAGATCTCGTCGCCCTCGAGCTCATCGGCCGATCCCGTGAACACCACCTCGCCGCGGTTGAGCAGGCAGGCCGAGTCGGCCAGGGCGAGGGCGCGGGTGACGTACTGCTCGACCAGGAGCACCGACACCCCGGTGGCGGCGATCTCCGCCAAGGTCTCGAAGATGCGGTCCACGATGATGGGGGCGAGCCCGAGGGAGGCCTCGTCGACGACCACGATCTTGGGCTCGGAGGCGAACGTCCGCACCAAGGACAGCATCTGCTGCTCCCCCCCACTGAGGCTCCCTGCCATCTGCTTCAAGCGGGTGGCGAGCGCCGGAAAGGACGTCACGGCCTGCTCGATGGTGGCGGACTCCTTGCCCTTCGGCGACTGGAGGATGAGGTTGTCCTTCACCGTCAGCGAGGGGAAGATCCCCCGTCCCTCGGGGAGGCTGCACATGCCCCGGCGAGACATGTAGTACGGCCGCTTCCCGGTGACGTCCTCCCCGTTGAGGATGATCCGCCCGCTCATGGGCTTGATGACGCCCGAAGCCACTCGCAACAGCGTCGTCTTGCCGGCCCCGTTGGGCCCGAGGAGGGCCACGACCGTGGAGTCGGGAACGGACAGGGTCACGTCGCGCAGCACCACCGTGTCGCCGTAGCCGGCCGTGATGTGCTCCAGCTCTAACACTCAGGTTCCCCTCTCGCCCGCGCCGCCCGGGTGCTCATGCCGGCTCGACGACCGCCTTCGCTGACCGCGACCTCCTGGGCGGGGCTGCCGGCCGCGGCCGCGACCCTCTCGGAGCCGAGATAGGCCGCGCGGACGACGTCGCTGGTCAACATCTCGTCCGGGCTGCCCTCGAAGACCAGGCGGCCGAAGTCGAGCATGTAGATGTGGGCACAGACCTGTCGCACCAGGGCCATGTCGTGCTCGACCAGCAGGATGCCGGTGCCGCGCTCGGCCACCACGCCGGTCAGCACGTTGCCGAACTGGACCGTCTCGGTGGCATCGAGCCCGGCGGAGGGCTCGTCCAAGAGAAGCAGGTCGAAGGGCCCCGCCAGGACACGGGCCAGCTCGACCAGGCGGCGCTGGCCGGTGGGGAGCAGCCCGGCCTGGACGTCGGAGAGCCGGCCGATCCCGGTCAGCTCCATCGCCTCGTCGACCGCTCGCTGCACCACGCCGCGATCGCGACGGCTCGCTATCAACTGGGTGATGGGGTTGGCCCCGGCCATGGCCGCCTCGCGCCCCAGCACGACGTTCTGGCGCACGGAGAGCGAGTTGAAAAGCTCGGCCTTCTGGAACGTCCGCCCGAGCCCGAAGCGCGACCGCCCCGCCGGACCCATCCCCGTCACGTCGCGATTGTGCAGGAGAACCTTCCCTGCGGTCGGCTTGAGCAGACCCGAGCAGGCGTTGAAGGTCGTCGTCTTGCCGGCCCCGTTCGGCCCGACCAACCCGGTGATCCGCGCCATCGGCGCGTCGAGGCTGACGTTGTCGACGGCCCGCACCCCGCCGAAGTGGACCGATAGCTCGCGCACCGCGAGACCGGCCTTGTCCGGGACGCCCGCCGCCACGCGTCGGGCCATCTCGCGATCGGCCCGGGCGCTCTGCTTCTCCTCCGCCACCGCGTCCGACACCAGCTCTTCGAGCTCGCCCTCCGCCAGGACGGTCTCGGGTGCTCGGCCGCCCCAGCGGTCGATGACCCTGCGCAGACCCAGGGGCACCGAAGGGACACGGTTCACCTGCACCGCGAACGTGGCGGCCGAGAGCCCGAAGAGCATCGACTCGTAGTAGTAGATGTTGCCGAGGTTGATGTAGCCGGGAATGACCTCGAAGGTGATCCCGGCCACGATGGCGTACCACGGATCGCCCATCACGATGAGGACAACGATGGCCACCATGGTCAACGAGGAGAACGAGCTGTAGTTGGTGCCCAGGCCGTAGTTGTACAGGGAGGCCAGCAGGGCGCCGGCGATGGCGGCCAGTCCGGCCGTGATGCAGAACACCAGCACCTTCATGACGTTGGTCGTCGCCCCGTGGGTCTCGAGGGCCACCGGCCGAATCGGAGAGACCCTTCAACAGGCGTCCCATGCGGCCGCGCAAGATGGACTGCACGGCGACGACCGTCAGCACCACGAAGACGAGCAGTACGTAGTAGAACCCCTTGTCGCTGAAGAGCTGCCAACCGAAGATGGTCACGTCCGGCCGGGGGGCCGGGATGCCCGAGGTGGTCGGCCCGAACATGAGGCCGGTTTGGTAGAACATCTGCTCGAACAGGATCCCGAACCCGTAGGTGGCCAGGGCCAAGAAGACCCCCGAGAGGCGGATGGCCGGGATGGCGACGATGGCGCCCACCGGCATGGCCACCAGCCCGGCCAGGAGCAGCGCCCCCAGCCACGGGACGTGCCAGTCGACGGCGAAGTGCCCGAACGCCGCCGCTCCGACGGCGGCGAAGGCCAGGTGGCACAGCGAGATCTGACCCGAGGTCTTGATCAGCAGGCCGAGCGACAAGAAGAGCATGACGTAGACCAGACCGCTCGACCAGGTGACCAGCTGCGTGCCGACGAAGGCGGGCACGAAGGCGAAGAAGGCCAGGGCGATGGCGGCCGCCACCAGCCGCATCCGCGTCGGCGCATACCACGACTGGCGCAGCGGCACGGAGGTCACCACGCGACGCTCGGCCAGCCTGGCCCGGGGCATGACGATCAGGACGATGAACAAGATGATGAAGGGCAGCCCGGCCGAGAGCCCGCCCAACCACGAGATGGCGGCGGCGTACTTGGTGGCCAGGGCGTCCACCACACCGATGAACAGGCCGCCGACGAAGACGAGCGGGAAGGTTGGAGAAGTAGCCGATGGCCGCCGCGCCGAAGGCCGAGACGACCAACAGGGCGATGGTGTAGGCGTCGAGGCTCAGCGATGGGGCGATGAGGAGGCCGGCCATGGAGGCGAAGATCGTGCCGATGATCCAGGCCCAGCGGCGCACGACCACGGGGTTGGTGCCCGTCATCGAGACGAGCTCGGGATTGTCGACCACGCCGCGCATGGCCACCCCCAGGCGCACGAAGCGGAAGAAGTAATACAAGATGGCCGTCGCAGCGACGGCGATGATCGTCACGGTGATCTGGTCGAACCCGATATTGACGCCGAGGAACCGGACGGTGTTGGTGTCGAGGAACGATGGGAAGGAGGTGTTGGCGTTGCCGTACCAGATCTCGCCCAGGCCGACCATGAAGAGCAGGATCCCGACGGTGGAGACCACCTTCAAGGTGGCCGTGGCGTTCTCGAGCGTGCGGGCGACCAACTCCAGGACCAGGCCCTCGAGCGGCGAGAGCACGAAGAGGCAGAGGGCCGCCGCATAGGGCCAGGGCATGCCGTGCTCGGTGTGCAACCAGTAGAAGACGAACACCGCTAGGGCGGCGACGGCGCCGTAGGCGAAGTTGAAGATCCCCGACGTCTTGTAGGTCAGCACCAGGCCCACGCCGGCCAGGCCGTAGACCGCTCCGGTGGTGATGCCTATGACGATGAACGGAAGGAAATCTGACAACTGCGAATGCCCCCTGTGGGTGCCAAGAACCTACCCGGTCTGGCCGCCAGGACATTCTAAGTTACTTAGACGCTCTAACAATGTGGAGAATCGAGAGCAATAGCGTGGAAAGTGGTTCGGAACCGGGTGTGGTCCGACCAGCTCAGCAAGGTTATGTCGGTAGCCCACCGAGGGGTGTCGACACAACTGTGCCTCGTCAGTCGACAAAACCGTTGTCCAACACGCGGGATTCGCCATCTTGAGCGTGAAGGCCGGGCGTGATGCTCGTCCGAGCCCGAATTATGAACGCCCTGGGGAGTGCCCTTCACCTCTGACCAGATTACGGGCGCGCCGATACCCCGGAGGGTCAGATCGACTGTTCGAGGGGGCGTACTTAGCCTCGAGATTCCACCCGACTCCTGCTGGTGTCGGGCCGTGTTCCGTGCACGCCTGTCCTGGATCGGGAGAATGTGGTCTCTCACACAACACATCCGCAGAACCAGAAGGGCTCCTTGACGGTGCCGATAGTGCCACGCCTCGCCAGGCGTGAGGGTGACCGTTCGACGAGGACGACCATCTCGGTTGGCCCACGCCGGCACTGCACTGCTGTCCGGCAACGTGGCCGATCGCAGCTGGGCCTGCCGGATCGATGTCGACGACCACGTGCGGCCTGTGGAATCACCTGGGCACACGCCACGATGGCCTGGCAGTGACCCTCACTCCACCTGCTGGCGCCATGGCCGACGGTGCCGACTGCGATCGGCCGATGGCCTGCCCTGCGGGAACGGTGCGAGCGACGGCAACGGTGCTCGATCGCCACGCCTGTCGGCGCCGTCGACGGCCTCGACGCTTCCTGAGCGCGGGCCTCCCCCAGGCCATGCGCGGCCGCTGGGCGCAAGGTGTGGGGCACTGCTGTCCGCCCCTGGGGCTCGCTGGTGAGCTGGTTCGGCGGCACCCGTTCACTCCACTCGGAGACGAGGACGCGCCTCCACCTACGAGACCCACGGGGTTCGGGTCCTCCCGTCGGGATCCGCGTGCGACACGAGCAATGAGCTCCGGGCCGACCCTGCTCCGCGGCGGCGGAACACCGGAGCCAACGACGCCGACGACCACATCGAACGTCCTCGACCGGGCACTGGTCGGCAGCCTCGCCCGAGGAGTACCAGCGGCTTCGCGGACCATCCCGCTCTCGTCGGGCACCCCATCCTGGTGCGGGCCGACGGCCGGTGCCACGCACCGGTGTCGTGGACGCCATGCATCGCTGCCAACGTGCGGACTTCTCCATGACGGGATTCCCCACGACCAGGGAGTTCGTGACGGCCATGGCCCTGCTTCAGAAGAGGCCTGGATCCCGGCGATCGAGACCGATGGTTCGTTTCGCGACGGCGCCGGGGTAGTCGAGACTGACCGACCTGATCCGCTTCGGCGGCCGGAGGCCAGACCCGGTCGCTCATCATGCGTCGGGAGCGCCCCACCCCGGGGCCCAGCCACCTTCTTTGCACGATCGAGGGATTCCGCCACCCTGCTTCATCACCAACACGGAAGGAGCGACATTGCCGCCCTCGAGGCCCCGTCACCGGGGACACGCCCGGGACGAGGACCGGATCCGGAACTGGAAGGACGTGCGGTCTCGGCCAACGCTGCGGCGCTTCGGGCCGACGTCGCCTCGGTTGCCGCAACGAGGTGGCCCACCTCCTACGCCGGCGCCCTGCTGGCCTGGAGCCAGATGCTCTGCTTCGACGGCGCATCGGCCAAGGCCGAGACCGCACGACCATGCGCTACCGGGTCCTGCACGTGGCCGCATGACCTCGCCCGACAAGTCTCGGGCTCACCCTGCGGCTGGACGAGACCTGGCCATGGGCCACCGATCTCTGCGAAGCCTTCGCCAGGCTGCGGGCCGCCATCCCGTGACGAGACGGGTCAATACGCCCGACCCGAAAGGCCCAGACCTGCAGGGCGTGACACTCTCGAACCTAAATGCACAACACCACACGCGCCTTCACGTCCACGATGCAGTCCGGACGACCGCAGCGGTCATACCCACCTCCTCGGCGACGAGCGCCATCCGCAGTCCGGCGGGAGTCGGACGAATGATCGAGGTTAGCTTAGGTCCCGCTATGGCGAGAGGGCAGCTTTGACGGATGTTGACTACGACTGGGGCGGCGGACCCTTCAGCAGATATCCGAATCGGACCGTCTGCTGAGCCCCAAGGAAGGTACGGGCAGGCGCCGAAGCGAGCAACCGCCGCCCCTCGGGATCCCCCGTGGCGGCCATAACGCCTTCAGGGTCTTCGCCGGCGCCGGTAGCGACGGCCGTGGTGCTTCGTTCCCGCAAAAGTTCTGCCAACATCGCCAGTACGCGGGTGCCCCGAGCTCCGAGCATCTGCCACGCGCGGGCGATGGTGATCACAAAGAAGATGATCACCAGCAAGGCCTGGAAGTGAACCGTGCTCGGGTCAACCGGGCAAAGTGTCCACGAGAGCGGGTCAACTCCAGTGGCAGTGCGGCAAGGGTGTGGACATATCGAGAATATGCAACCCCTGGCCAAGTGGCATGATGGTGTCAATGGTAAGAAACGATCCCAGCGCCTCGGAACCCGGAGACACCGAACCGGTTGCGGACCCCTCGGATCGACAGCGACAACTCGACGATATCGGCGAAGAAGAATGCTTCGATCTACTTCGGACTCAAGATTTGGGCCGACTCGCCATCGTCCGCGATGGCCGACCAGAGATCTTCCCGGTCAACTACGCCATCTCCGACCACATCATTGCCATCGGGACCCAGCCGGGAGTGAAATTGACCTATGCCTCACTCACCCATGTGGCATTCGAGGTCGAGGATATCGACCGCGATACTCGTGAAGGTTGGGTCGTCGAAGTGCGTGGATTTGCCGAGGACATCACAGACGCTGCCAACCCATGGGCGGAGAGAGCCCGCGACTCCGTAGGCCATCCCTGGGTTATGGGATCCCACGATCACTACATCTCCATCACGCACTCACAGGTGTCAGGTCGGAGGCTTCGCCGTCCCTCTACCGTCCCATAGCTTCACTTTTGCCAGTCAGGGTGTGTGGTGCCCAATTCGTCGGCCGCTGAACTCATTGATGGACATTCTGACCCAAGAGGTTCCGTCCCCGGCCCTCCCAAGACGACAGCCTACGACCCTGGACCTGGTCGAACTCGACCGGGTCCGTCACATGGACGCATCGCCCAATGGTCAAGGCCCTCCATCCCTCGTGATAAACGTCGTCCGCTCCGTCGATCTCAGATGCAACGGTGGTATTGACGCGTCCCTGGAACGGGTGGTGAACCACCACCAACCGCTCCAGGGACATCGTGCGGCACCGGCAGGCGTGCCGCCTAGATTTCCACGTCCTCCGTGGTCCGGCGCATGTGGACGAAACCGAAAATGGTGAAGATCAGCATGACCACCGCCAAGGCGAAACAGGCGATCGATGCATACAGAGCAATCTGTCCCATCTGCCAGAAGGCGTAAGCCTCGAGCAGGAGGCCACGCAGCGTGGTCCCCTGGAATACCGTCTGGACCTTGGCTTCGGCCGCGGTGTACGCCGCCGATCCCTTGGGCAGCGCCAAGGCTGCCGTAGACAGCTGCGCGTAGGTCTTGCCCCCGCCGATCTCCTGGAGGTGCACGGCGATGAAGTGGTCGGCGTAGGCCTCTGCCTGTTTACCGGTCAACAGCTGCTGTCCGGCGTACTGCGAAATCACCGGGATCATGCTCGGGGTGATTTCGGTGCCGACCACAGCGTGGGCGAATGCCGCCTGCGGCGGGAAGACGATCTGCTGCTGGGCCAACTGGTTGTGCACGTTCGAGTTGGCGAAACTGTATGCCCAAAGCCCCAAACTCCCGGCCACGACGAAGAAGATCGCCAGTCCGGCTCCAACTACGGTGAGGATACCGTCAAAGGTCTTGCGCTTCATGCTCGGTCGGCTCCTGTTCGCTGCCCCCCGACTATCGGGGGTTCCTGTCGGACACGGTAGGACTCATGCCTCCTTCCGCATAGAGCCGAAAGTCCCGGGCAAGGGGGCCCCTCGAGGTGCCATTCCCATATTCTTGGCAGTTGACGAACGCCTGTTGATTCTTCATTCGCGCCCAAAATGCCGCCCGGTGGGACCCAATAGTTTCCAGCTCTACAAGGCATCGCTCCCGACGATGCAATCGAGACGAGTGACCTTCGGCCCTACCCGGCTTGAAGTAGGTCCGGCACCCTTGAGCAACAAGGACCGATAGCAACCCACGGAGGACTTTCAGTGACGGTGCGATTGGCAATCAACGGTTTTGGACGGACGGGACGCTCATTCCTGCGTTCTGCACTCGCCTCACCGCATGAGATCGAGATCGTTGCGATCAACGATCTCGGCCCGCCAGGGGCGCTTGCTCGACTATTCGCCCGTGATTCGGTGCACGGACGCTTTCCCGAGGTGGTGCGGGTTGACGGTGGCTCCATGATCGTCGGCACGCACCGGATCTCGATACTCGGCGAATCCGAGCCGAAGGCTCTCCCTTGGAGTGAACTCGGAATTGATGTGGTCATCGAGTCGACCGGCAGGTACACCAGTCGTTTCAAGGCATCGGCCCACCTCGACGCGGGCGCAACCCGGGTCGTGATCTCGGCTCCTTCAGCAGACGCGGACGCAACGCTGGTCGTCGGCGTAAACGAAGAGCAGTTCGACCCGGAGCGGCACTTCATCATCTCGAATGCGTCCTGCACGACGAACTGCCTCGCTGTCCTTGCAAAGGTTCTCGACGACACATTCGGGATCGAGGATGGGTTCATGACAACCGTGCACGCCTATACCGGAGATCAAAGTCTGGTCGATGCCCTCCATAAGGACCCCCGGCGGTCACGGGGCGCTGCCATCAACATTGTGCCGACTACGACTGGTGCTGCCCGCGCCACCGGCTTGGTCCTTCCCAGCGTGGCCGGAACGCTCGACGGTCTGGCGCTCCGTGTACCGGTACCTGACGCGTCGATCACCGATCTGGTTGCCAACGTACGGGCGACACCCACTGTCACCGAGATCAAAGACGCCTACCAGGCGGCTGCCGACTCCGGTCGATTGTCCGGGTTGCTCGAGTTCTCAGACGAACCCCTTGTGTCTTCGGACATCGTCGGGTCTCCCTACTCGTGCGTCTTCGACTCGGACCTCACAATGGCCCACGGGCACCTCGTCAAAGTTCTCGGTTGGTACGACAACGAGTCGGGCTATGCAAGTCGACTCGTAGACCTGGCGGCCGTTGTCGGTTCTGCGAGTTCACCGCGATCGACGGCCAGCGAAACGGGGGCATAGTAAGCAAGCGCGTTTTCCCCCACGTGCTTGCTTGCCCACGGGGAATCCGAGCATCACTTGGAGGGAGATGTCCACTGCAGGCCGGGCCTCATGACCGAAGAAGGCCGAGGGTAGCCGCCACTGCCAGAAGCTCGTCGCGGGCCCGGGGGTCGGCCACTCTTTCTATGATCAGTCGGGCCTGCGCTTGCTGTGATCGACCGAAGATCTCGGCACAACCTTGGTCACTGACGATCGCCGAGTGCTGAAACGACGTGACCGGATTCGTCAGGATCGGTAGCACGGATGAGGCGTCTGTCTTTTCGTGCCACGAGTGCACGGCGACCACAGCGTGCCCGCCGGTGGAATGAAGGGCACCGCTGACAAAATCGGCTTGACCACCGAACCCTGAGTGGACCACCCCGCCAACGAAACTGGCATTGGCCTGAGCGAAGAGATCGATCTGCATAGCCATGTTGACGGAGACCATGGCCGGATTGCCGGCTATGCGTGCAGGGTCGTTGATGACCTCTGTCCGTCTCATCTGCAGCCGGGGGTTGGCGTCGGCCCACTCATAGAGCTCAGGCGAGCCAAACAGAAACGACGTCTGAATGAGTCGGCCCAGATCGAGAGAACCGGCCTGCTCGAGGGTCAGAACGCCGTCACTGATCATTTCGGACCAGATGCCCAGATGACGACGAGCGACGAGCTCACTTGCGGCGACATCGGGGATCTTCCCGATGCCGAGCTGCAGCGTGGCCCCGTCATCGGCAAAGCGAGCGACCTGCTCGCCGATTCTCCTGTCCGTCTCGTCAATTCGTCGAGACGGGGCCGATGGGAGAGGTTCATCTACCTCGACAGCCAAGTCGATCCAGTCGACCGAGAGTTCACCGTCGCCAAATGTGTATGGCATGTTCGGATTCAACTGAGCAATGACCAGTCCACCATGGACACGCGTCCGCTCAATAGCCGCGGGAAGGATGTTGACCTCGATCCCGAGCGAGACCTTGCCGCCACGAGGAACAGTGGTGTGGATGAGAACAGCGTCGACCGGCCGTGAGGTGTCGAACAGGCGGGGAACGAGTGACAGGCGCATCGGCAGGTAATCGAGCAAGAGGATCGTGGCGCATGCCTGGCCCGACGAACGGGGTCTCGTTGATGAGACCGGAGCGCTGGGGCCAATCCTGCCTGGGCATTGATGGCGAACAGCCGAAATCGCTCCCGGGAGGCCTCGAGGGCGTGCACGAGGCCCATTGGCGTAGCGAAGTTTCCCGATACGACAACCCGTGGTTCTTCGCCCGACAATGTGCCTAGATGGTTGGCGACCTCCTCGAGCGAGACGATTCGCACGGGGTCAGACCGAGTGGTGGCACGGAAATCCGAACCTTGGGGAGCCGATGTCGCGACAATCTGCCACGGGGCAAGGCTTGAGTACGACCTTGTCGATGGTCAGATGGGCATAGCGAAGCTCGGTGCCCACCGGCCTGAGATCGGAATCCACGAAGAACCTCCACACGAACTGACCTTTCTCTGACTGGCAGGCGCCGGTCCGCCTGGATTCCCACGACCCAATTATTGTGGCCCGCATCGGTGTGACCTTTGGCCCTAGCCAATGACGATATTGGACTCCATGCTAGAGGTCTAAGGCTTTCACAAGGAGACCACCATGAAGGCACTCGTCTTCGAAGGACCGGGCTCGAAGTCGTGGAAGGAGGTTCCCGACCCGACGCTCCAGGACGACACCGACGCGATCGTCCGAGTCGATGCCACCACCATCTGTGGCACCGACCTGCACATCTTGAAGGGCGACGTCCCCGAGGTCACCGCCGGGCGCATCCTGGGCCACGAGGCGGTCGGGACCGTCGTTGAGATCGGCGCCGGGGTCAAGAGCCTCGCCCGCGGTGAGCGAGTCCTGGTTTCTTGCATCTCGTCGTGCGGGCGTTGCCGCTTCTGCCGGGAAGGCCGCTATGGCCAGTGCCTGGGGGGAGGCGGATGGATCCTCGGGCACCTGATCGATGGCACTCAGGCGGAGCTCGTTCGGGTTCCCTTCGCCGATACCTCCACCTATCCGGTGCCCGCAGAAGCAAGCGACGAGGAGATCCTGATGCTCGCGGATATCCTCCCCACCTCCTACGAGGTTGGGGTACTCAACGGCAAGGTGCAACCGGGCGACACGGTGGCCGTCGTGGGAGCCGGCCCCATCGGTTTGTCGGCCATCCTCGGCGCCAAGCTCTTCTCACCGGGCCACGTGGTGGCTATCGACCTCGCCGATGCCCGCCTCGATGCCGCCAAGCGGTTCGGCGCCGATGTGACGATCAACAACGGGCACGAGGACGCGGTCGCCATCGTTCAAGCGCTCACCGACGGCCTCGGCGCCGATGTGGCCATCGAGGCGGTTGGCGTCCCCGAATCGTTCGAGCTGTGCACCGAGCTGGTGCGGCCCGGTGGGCACGTAGCCAATATCGGAGTCCACGGACAACCGGCAACGCTCCATCTTGAGTCATTGTGGATCCGCGACGTGACCATCACCACTGGCCTGGTAGACACCTATTCCACGCCCACTCTCTTGAGGCTGGTGACTGCTCGTCAGATCGACGCCAGCACAGTTCGTGAGCCACCGATTCAGTCTTCAACAGATGGATGAGGCCTATGACGTGTTCGCACGAGCAGCTGACACCGGCGCGCTGAAAGTCGTGCTGTCCCGCTGAGATGGCCTACCGCACCCATTCGGTTGGAGCAGTGGAGGCTCGATCGCTTCCCAATTGCGGAACCGGAATTGGACGTCCCTCTCCGAAAGCAGGTTGACCCCGACTGTCTGATTCCACGGATGACCGATTGGGGTTGTCATCCGCCATCCGATCGAACAGCTCGACATATCCATATCGGGGCCGACATGTCCGACATGGACATGGCCGGTCTTCGATGAGGATCGCTGTACTCGGAGCTGGCTCTTGGGGGACGACCGTGGCGTCCCTGGTGGCCCCAAGGCATGACACCGTGCTTTGGGCACGCAATCCCGACGTGGCCAGGTCCATCAGCACCGAGCACGTCAATCCGGCATACCTGCCCGGTTTCGAATTGCCTCCCGCACTGGCGGCCACCGACGACCTCGAGGAGGCCGTTTGCGATGCTGACCTTCTTGTCGTCGGCGTGCCGACCTCCGGCTTCCGGTGCGTGCTCGAAAAGTCCGCCGGGTGCATCCGTCATTGGATTCCGGTGATCAGCCTGTCCAAGGGTCTCGAGCGCGGTTCTCTCCTGCGAATGACCGAAGTGATCAGGCAGGTGGTCCCCGGGCACCCAGTGGCCGCGCTGACCGGTCCGAACATCGCACTGGAGATCATGACGGGAAAGGCCGCAGCGGCGGTCATCGCAACCGATGATCTCGAAGTGGCCAGTGCCATCCAGGCGGTGTTCACTCGAGGCGTCTTCCGGGTCTATCTGAACGACGACGTCATCGGCTGCGAGATGGGTGGCGCACTCAAGAACATCATCGCCATAGCAGCAGGAATTGGGGAAGGGCTCGGTGTCGGTGACAACACGCGTGCCGCCGTCATATCGCGAGGATTGGCCGAGCTCACCCGGCTCGGTGTGGCCATGGGTGCTCAACCGGCCACCTTCGCAGGGCTGGCGGGTATGGGAGATCTGATAGCCACCTGCATGAGTCCCCACAGCCGCAATCGCGCCGTGGGCGAACAGCTTGGCAAAGGGCGACGACTCGAGGACATCCTGGGAGAGATGCATATGGTCGCCGAGGGTGTGCATACCGCGAACGTGGCGCTCGAACTGGCGGAGCGTCACCGTCTCGAGCTGCCGATTTGCACAATGATCAACAGAATCGTCAATGGCGAGATTCAGCCACTGGATGCCTACCGGGGCCTGACCTCGCCAGGCCGTGAGCAAGACCCGTGCTGAGTCTCTGAGCCGCATCTGGCACGATTGGCACGATCGCATTGGCGTCGCGTTTCCGCCGGTTGCTTCCAAGCGGATCCTGCGCACTCGTCTATCCGGATAGCTCGGCCATCAGCTGGGCGAAGAGAAGCAAGTGCTTGTCTCCCACGAAACTCTCGAGGACATGCTCCCGAGCACGTGAGCCGAGCTCGACGAGCTTCCGAGGGTGTGCAAGGAGTTCGGTGAGCGCTATTCCGAAAGCGGTCAGATCCGCCGGGTCGCTGAGAAGGATGCCCGTTCCGGGGACGATCTGCTCGGTGATGCCTCCGACGTTTGAGGCCACCACGGCCTTCGCCTTCCACATGCCTTCGGCGACCGTCAGCCCAAAGCCTTCCTCCAGGCTCTTTTGCACAATCACGGTGGCATGCCGTTGGATGGCGTTCACCATCGCCGCGTTCTCGTCGACATCCGCCATCGGCAGGGTGACCAGTGTGACGCGTCGGCGGGCGTCGGCCGGTAGATCCTCCCAGGCCGCCAGGCACTCGGCGTACACCTCGGCTCCTTCCGGGTCGTCGGTAACCCCGACCACCGCAGGACCCACCAACGCCAGGTGAGCATCAACCAGCGCCGGCAACGCCCCGACAAACCCCTCCATGACTCCTTCCATGTCCTTCAGTCGGTCCCATCGCGATACTTGGACGACCAAGGGGGCATCAGATCCCAAGGGAGCACCGTTCGCCGAGACGATCGTTGCTTGGCGTTCGACGTGCCCAGCCGCACCGTCGCCGCGGGTGAACGTTCCCGGAGGGTCCGTTGGGCACCCCTTGGAGAAGACCGATGCGGCCGAGCGTGAGAATCACGTTGCTCGGTGACATGTCCTGGTTCTTGGGCGAGAAGGGATCGATGGAGGGAGGGATGACCCGGACTTTGGACGCTTCGATCCACGAGGGAACGTACTCGGGCAGGGAGAAGATGTAGGCCTCGCAGTGGGCGAGATGAGGCCGGAGAAACGACCATGCCTCTTCGGTCCACTGGTTGCTGCCTGCCCGTCCGATGTGGCATCGCCAGACCACCCGGGCTCCGGCTTCGGCAAGCGCGGGAGCCATGCCGGCTGTTTGCGGGTCATGGAGGAGAACCACGTCGCCCGGCCGGACTCGACTCATCACGCCTTTGGAGTTCGCAGCAGTGATCTCTGCGTAGTGGGCAGTCTCGTTCGGCCCGAGCTCACCGGCGTCCCCGGCCGCTCCGTGGAGACGATTGTGGATCCGCTTGGTGATGGAGAAGAACTCGGGGTCGGCACTCATCACGAGCCAGCGGATGTCGATATCGGCGTCCAGCGTGTAGCCGACCAGCACCTGGAGCATCTCTGCCACTCCGCCACCCGCAGCCGTCGAGCTCACATTCCAAACCGTCTTTCCCTCGAACAGCTGACTGGTCTGAGCCGCCGCCCGGCGAAGCTCCCCATAGCGCTCCGCGCCAATGAGCGGTTCGAGACGCGAGAGGGAGCGAACGGCCACCTCGATCTCTCGGACGGAATACTCCTCTACTGCTGGTTCAGCCTTGGTCAATCCCAAGATCCTTCCACGTGCAGCCCTCTTCGTTGACCATGAGGACGCCCGACATGGAGCCACCTCCCAAATCGATCAACGAGGGGTATGTGGCAACGCTCGGAGCCCGGCCCGACCTACAACGGGCTGATTCAGCTCACCTGGCGTTCTTGGTTCTCCCAGTAGCAGCGCCGCAGTTCGCGCTTCAGAGGCTTGAAGGCACCAGACAGCGGAAGCGGACCGTCCTGGAATTCGACTGATTTCGGGACCTTGAACCCGGCCAGGAACTGGCGGGTGTGTTCGATCAGCTCTTCAGCCGTCGCCATCATGCCCTGCCGAAGAACGACGATTGCATGCACAGCCTCGCCCCACTTGTCGCTTGGGATCCCGATGACCGCGACCTCGGCCACGGCCGGGATGAGAGGCGATGGCGTTCTCCACCTCGATGGAGTACACGTTCTCCCCCCCGGTGACGATCATGTCCTTCATCCGATCGGTCAGGTGCAAGAGGCTGTGTTCGTCGATGAAGCCCATATCGCCGGTGCGATACCAGCCGTCGCGCATTACCGCTTCGGTCTCCGCCGGCTTCTGCCAGTATTCGCGCATGAGGTTGCCACCTCGGGCACACACCTCCCCCGTCTCTCCTCGAGGGAGTGCGTTGCCGAGCGAATCGGTGATGCAGAGCTCGACACCGAACAAAGGCCTGCCCGAGGCCGTAAGCGCATCACCGCCCCGGCGGTGATCCTCGGGGCCGAGAAAGGTGAGCGCCGAGGCCGCCTCGGTCATGCCATATCCCTGGATGAAGTCGGTATCGGGAAGCATCTTCAGCCATCGGGCGATGAGGTCCTGCGAGATCGGTGATGCTCCGTAGACCAGTTGGCGAAGCGACCTCAGGCGCTCCGGTGAAAAGCCCTCGGCTCGCTCGAGCATCGACAACATGATCGGGATAACCATCGTCGTGTCGATCCTCTGCTCCTCGATGGTTCTCAGCACCAACCCGGGGTCGAACAGGGGGATGGTCACCGAGGTTGCTCCGGTGGCGGGGATGCCGAGCACACCGGCGACGAGGGCGGCGTGGAACATCGGCGACTGGAATAAGAAACGCCGCTCCTCGCGAAGCCCTATCTCGGAGAGCACGTGGTAGACGTTGAGCACCTCGGCCCGCTGCTCGAGCAGGGCTCCCTTGGGAAAGCCGGTGGTTCCTCCGGTGTACATGAGGATTGCGGCGTCGTCCTCCTCCGGCTCGGGCGGCATGACCGGCTTGCCCACCGCCAGCAGGTCCTCGTAGCCCACGGTGCCGCCGGCACATCCCGTCGCGCCGTCGCCCGGCTCCCCACCGATGATGACCACCTTGTCGACCTTTGCCCCCATGGCCCGGGCACGGTCGAGGAGGGAGGCAAACACCGGATCGGTGAAGACCACCCTGGCGCCGGAGTCGTTGAGCACGTAGGCCAACTCGGACGGAGTCAACCGAATGTTGAGCGGGTTGATGATGCCGGCTCCGAACATGGCGGCGTGGTAGAGCTCAAGATATTCATGGCCGTTCATGGCCAGAACTCCGAACCGGTCGCCCGGCTCCACACCGAGCACCGCTCGCATGGAATTCACCAGTCGCAACAGGCGATCGAGGTGACCGGCAAATGTGCCTCGGTAGCGGATGCCCTCGGTCGTCACATCGATGACCGCCACCTTGTCGGGTAGCTGCTCGACACGGGGCAGCAAGAGCCTGGGATACACGAGTTCTCTCATGACATTGAACCTCCATTGACTCTGAGTTGGCTTCTCACAGTGGTCTGCGGAACTGTTGGCTGCGCTGCCTGCCGGCCACGGCGACCAGCTCAGCAAACGAGCGGTCGATGCCATCGGCGAACACGTCGAGGTCGGCGCACGCGCCAGGGTCGGCAAGTAGGCCAATGGTCAACTGCTCTCCATAGGAAAGAGCAGCCACACCAACACTCAGGTTCCCGGCGATTGGAACGATCGGGAAAGCCTCGAGCATGCGAGCGCCCAGGACATACAGAGGGACACCTGGGCCGGGGACGTTGGTAACCACCAGGTTGAAGAAGGGTTGACGGTGGACCAGCCGGGCTACCGTCGCCAGAGCTGGCTGCGGCAACGGCTCGAGCAGCTCGAGGAGAAGTGCCGCGGCCAGGGCTTGGTGGCGGTGCTTGCAGGAAGCCTGCGCCCGCGACACCGACCGCAATCGATCGACCGGATCCGAGGACCCGATCGGGAGGCGAACGAGCATGGCCGAGACCCGGTTTCCAAGCTGGTGGTCGCCATGATGATCCGCCCCGACCGGCACCAGGACCTGGACCGTTCGCCCTTCGATCCTTTCACCACGTGCGGACAGGAGGCAGCGGACACCGCCGGCCACCGCAGTGAGGAGGAGATCGTTGATCGTGACCCCGAAGTGCCCGGCAAGTTTGTGCAAGTCGTCAAGGGGCTGGCGAACAAATGCCACCTGCCGACCCTCGCCAACCGGGACATTGAGCGACAGGGAGGGGGCGACGCTCTGCCACGTGACGACACTGCTGAGGGCAGCGGCGTAGTGGGCAACATCACGACCAACACCCACCGGGTGGCGCAAGAAGCCGATTCCGTTCGCTACAAGATGCAGTGGGGCAATGGCACGACGGCCGAGGTCATGGGCGATGACCGATCTCTGACGTGGAGGAGGAGTCGGGTTCCATGGGTGAGGGGAGGATTCGGCTCTCGCCGGATGCCGGTCCAGATCGAATAACACGGTCACCAGTTCGACACCGGCGAGGCCGTCTGCCATCGAATGATGGAGCTTCTCCATCATTGCCACCCGCCCGCCCTCGAGCCCATCGATGAGCCAGATCTCCCACAGCGGTCGGTCGCGCTGCAGCGGACGGGCCATGAGCTCAGCGCACAGGTCCCTCAACGATGCTTCGGTCCCGGGCGATGGGAGAGCGGCTCTTCGAACGTGATTGGCGATGTCGAAGGCCGGATCGTCCACCCATACGGGGGCTGCCATACCGAGGGATGTGAAACGCACCCGCCGCCGCAGCTTGGGCACCAGATGCAGACGACTCTCGATCTCTGCCCGCAGCGCATCCGTGCGAAGCGCTCCATGCTCGTCGCGTAGAGGCGCGCCCTCGAAAATCCCGATCGAACCCATGTGCATTGGTGTTCGTTCCGACTCGGAGTACAAGAACCCGGCATCAAGTGGAGACAGGACCTGCGCAAGCGGACTTCACGGTCGCTGCCCATCATGCATGCAACCGAGACGAAATACCTCTTCGAAGCCATCGGCGAGGCAGGTGGCCAGTTGCGGACTATCGGGGACGGCCGCGCTGTCGACGACGATGCCAATACACACCCGATCGGCCGATGTGACGAGCGAGACATTCACCGCCGCCCCCGAGGGGGGAGCAAAGGCGTACATGCGGTCAACCCGAGCGCCCGCCAGGTAGGTCTCGAAGGTCGGGCCGGGGACATTGGTGATACAGAAATCGACACCCTTGAGCATTGAGCCCCACATCGCCGTGACCACGGGATCGGGCACTTTGTCGAGGCCGGTAGCCAACATCTCGCTGAGTGCCAGCCCCGGCGCGTGCTTCCACGACCCGGTGATCCGTTGTACCTCCCGTACGCACTCCTCTGTGTCCGCCGGTGTTGGAACGATGAAGCGGGCCGGTACGAAGTGATTCCCTCCCTCCGGGTCGTCGGCGGCACGCACGTTGACCGGCATCAGCACCCTCAGGCCGTCCACCGGCACGCCGTGGAACTCGTGGTAGAGCGAGATCCCGCGTACGACCGCAGCGACGAAGACGTCGTTGAGCGTGCCGTTCATTGCCGTTGCCGCCTGGCGCAGCGCCTGAGGTGTCAGATCGAGCACCTCGAACGCTCGCCTGAAGCCGCGCTCGGTCATGAGCGGAGAGAGCGGTGTGCCGGCTGGGGCAAGGAGGCGCGCCGCGGACGTCGCCGTGGCCACCACCCGCTCCGCCTCCTCGAACGGGTGCGCCGAGGCGTGCAGAACGGTTTCGATGACGCGCCGCGGAGCGGGCAGACGTCCAAGTAGTCCCAGAGGCGCCCGGCTCGCCGTCACCTCGGGCGCCGGGGAGGGTTCGGATGTCGGATGGCGAACAGTGTCCAAAAGATGCATCAGCACGGCGACGCCACCGACGCCGTCCACGAGCGCATGGTGCAACTTGATGACGAGCGCGGCACCTTCGCCATCCACTCCCTCGACGACCACTGCCTCCCAGGGCGGAAGCTCCGTATCGAATCCGATAGTGGCCATCGCCTGGGCCAGGTCGAGCACGTCCCTGAAGGTTGCGTGGGGCGGCAAGAGCATGCGCCGAAGATGGAGGTCGAGATCGAAACGGTCGTCCGTCACGAATTGCGGCCTCCCGCGGCCCAACGGTCGGGACCTGGCTCGAGACCGGAGCCTCGGGACGATGTCAACCAGCGCTGCCACCCGATCTCGGACGTCTGCCCAACGTGGGGCCGTGTCCAGTGCCATCACGGCGACGACCGTCGGCCGCAGTACCGGATCTCGGCCGACGGTCCACAGCAAGGCATCGGAACCACTCATCGTGTCGGCGACACGTACTCGTTCATCGATCATTGGCAACTCCCCCACTTGATTGTGCGACCGAGTGCGGAGGAGAGCCAGTGCCGAAAGTCCCATCCCTCGTCCATGCGAATCAACTCGGCAAAGGGATCTGGAGCCATCGGTCCCCGCGGATCGCTCGAATAGGGTCAGGAACGAAGGCCGAAAGTCCCTAGTGGCGGGCACACAGAGATGGCATGGTGGTCACATGTGGATCGACGCCAAGGGTTCGACCGTTCTCCCCTCCCCTGAATGCATGCGTTTGTTGGCCGTGGGGGCGAAGGAGGGTGGGATCGGAAGGGTCGGGATAGCCACCGACCAGGCGCCGGTGATCATCCCGGTCAACTTTACGCTCCGGGACAGTCTGGTTCTGGTTCGGGTGGGCACAGGGTTCTTGTCCCAGTCGACAGGCGGGCACCTGGTGGCGTTTGAAGTCGATCACATCGATTCCGATACGGGAACGGCCTGGAGCGTCCTTGTTCGTGGGCTGGCGACACTGGTCGAAGCGCCGAGCCAATCCGAACTCGAGGCGGCGGGGCACCCGTTGGTGCCCGAGCCGGGAGACATGGTGCTCACTCTTCGCCCGGATGTGATCACCGGTCGACGCTTCGAGCTTCGCCACGAGGCCTAGAGCCGGCTATCAGTTCGACGACGCCACTGTGCCCTCCCCTGTCGTGCCCGAGCCCAGGACAGCGCAGTTGGAGAGACGCAGGCAGCCGCCAACGCTGCAGCCGGACCTCCTACTCGAGCAGTTCCCGGACGTGACGGGCGATCTCGAGATCCTCACGAGCGTGGACGACAAGCACGGGGATTGCCTCCTCGGGGGATATCAGCCTGTCTCCTTCGCCGAATTGACTGGCCGAGACGTCCAGCCGCACCCCGAGGAACCCGAGGCCCGCACATGCGTCGGCTTGCAGCCGGGGTGTTGCTTCGCCCGCTCCTCCAGTGAACACCAAGCCGTCCATCCCATCCATGGCTGCACACATAGCGGCGATTCCGGTCTGGATCCGGTACACATAGACCTCATAGGCGAGCCGAGCGTCTTGATCTCCAGCGTCCATGGCTGCCAACACATCCCGCAGATCCCCGGAGCCGCCCGCCAGGCCGGCCAACCCCGACTCATGTTCGAGAGCCTCTTCGACGTCGGCGGCCGACAGGCCGTGATTTCGCTCCACCCACAGGACCAAACCAGGATCGACGCTTCCCGAGCGTGTGGCCATCACCAGGCCCTCCATCGGGGTGAACCCCATGGAGGTGTCGACCGAGCGGCCGAAAGCCACCGCAGCCAGGGAGGCGCCAGCGCCGAGGTGGGCGGTGACCAGGCGGAGATCTTGATGGGGACGGCCGAGAATCTCGCCCGTCCGTCGACTGGCCCAGGCGTGGCTGAGGCCATGGAAGCCGAAGCGTCGAATGCCCCACTGCTCCCGCCAGGGACGAGGTATGGCGTAGGTGCTCGCCTTGGCCGGCATGTCAGCGTGAAAGCTCGTGTCGAAGCAGGCTACCTGGGGCAGAACTGGCCGCAACGATCGCAAACTGTGGATCGCGCTCAAGCTGGGCGGGTTGTGCATGGGCGCCAGATCGGCCAGGGCGTCGAGCCTGGCGTCGACGCCATCATCGAGGATGATGGGCTGACGGAACACCGAGCCGCCGTGGACCACTCGGTGCCCAGCCGCATCGAAGTGCGGGTTCTTCTCGACGAAGGAACCGAGGACAGCGGCCATGTCCGTCGGAGCAGGGCAGGAAAGGTCCGCAGCTGCCACCACGCCGTCTTCCCCATCCAGCAGGCGAAGCTTCAGCGAGCTAGAGCCGGCGTTGACGACGAGGACCTGCACCCGTTCACCTTGCCAGATGGAAGCGACCGGCCGTCAGCATGACCAAGGCAAGTCCCCGTAATGCAGTGGAGGAGTACCGATGAATGCCGTCAACGGATCGCCATCCCTCGCTCGGCCGGAGGCCGATGAGTTGGATCCTCTCGACGCCTACTTCCGGGCTGCCAACTACCTCACTGCCGGTCAGATCTACCTCATGGACAACCCGTTGTTGCAACGGGCCCTCGTCCCCGAAGACATCAAGCCACGGCTACTGGGTCATTGGGGGACGAGCCCTGGGCTCAACTTCGTCTACGCCCACCTGAGCCGGTGCATCAAGGCGCTGGAGCTCAGCGCCATATTCGTGTGCGGTCCAGGTCACGGGGGGCCGGCCGTCGTCGCCAACACCTGGCTCGAGGGCACCTACAGCGAGCGATATCCCCACATCGGGCGCAACAGTGACGGCATAGGACGGCTGTTCCGCCAGTTCTCCTTCCCCGGCGGCATCCCCAGTCACTGCAGCCCGGAGACCCCGGGGTCCATCCACGAGGGCGGTGAGCTCGGCTACTCGCTGAGCCATGCCTTCGGGGCGGCATTCGACAACCCCGACCTGGTGGTCGCATGTGTGGTGGGCGACGGTGAGGCCGAGACCGGGCCGGCGGCCACCGGATGGCACTCGAACAAGTTCCTCGACCCCCGACGGGACGGCGCCGTGCTGCCCATCCTGCATCTGAACGGGTACAAGATCGCCGCACCAACGGTGCTGGCTCGAATTCCCACCGCTGAGCTGCTGGAGCTCTTCTCCGGCTACGGGTACCGCCCGGTGCTGGTCGAAGGTGGATTCGACGGCGAGAGTCCCATGGCCGTGCACCGGCGTATGGCTGTCGAGCTCGACACCATCTTTGCCGAGATCCGGGACATTCAGGACGCCGCCCGCTCACACAGCGGCAATGGCGCCCGGCCGAGATGGCCAATGCTGATCCTGCGGACGCCCAAAGGCTGGACCGGCCCGAAGGTCGTCGATGGAGTGCCGATCGAGGGGACCTTCCGCGCCCACCAGCTCCCCCTGACCGAGGTGCGCACCAACCCCGAGCATCTCGCCCAGCTGGAGACGTGGCTTCGCAGCTATCGGCCCGATGAGCTCTTCTGCGAGGACGGAGACACCGATCGAGGCCATTTGCCGGTTCCCCCCGTCCGGTGAGCGTCGAATGAGCGACAACCCGCATGCCAATGGGGGGCTCCTTCGAGCCGAGCTCGAGCTCCCCGACTTCTCCGACTTCGCCGTCGAGGTACCGAGCCCGGGCACCGTCACGCGGGAGGCAACCCGGGTGCTCGGTTCCTTTCTCCGAGACGTGATACGAACCAACCCGGACACCTTCCGTCTCTTCGGACCAGACGAAACCGCTTCCAACCGGTTGCAGAATGTCTTCGAGGTCACCGACCGGGCCTGGGACGCCGAGCTGCGACCCGGCGACGACCACCTGGCTCCCGACGGGCGGGTCATGGAGGTGCTGTCGGAGCATCAGTGCGAGGGATGGCTCGAGGGGTATCTCCTGACCGGTCGCCATGGCCTCTTCAACTGCTACGAGGGGTTCATCCACATCATTGACTCGATGTTCAACCAGCATGCCAAATGGTTGAAGGTCAGTGCGGAGGTCCCGTGGCGCCGGCCCATCTCCTCGCTGAACTACCTCCTCTCCAGCCATGTGTGGCGACAGGACAACAACGGGTTCTCTCACCAAGACCCAGGGTTCATCGATCACGTGGTCAACAAGAAGGCCTCGATCGTCCGGGTGTACTTCCCGCCGGACACCAACTGCCTCCTGTCGGTCGCAGACCACTGCCTTCGCAGCCACAACTATGTCAATGTCGTCGTCGCCGGCAAACAGCCCCAACACGACTGGCTGACGATGGACGAGGCGTTGGACCACTGCACACGAGGACTCGGGATCTGGTCCTTCGCATCGAACGACGATGACTCGGTGCCCGACGTCGTCATGGCCTGTTGCGGCGATATTCCCACCCTCGAAACCCTGGCCGCGGTGGATCTTTTGCATCAGCACCTCCCAGACCTGAAAGTCCGCGTTGTCAACGTCGTCGACCTGATGCGTCTCGAACCGGATACCGAGCACCCTCATGGCCTCCCGGATCGCGAGTTCGACACGCTGTTCACGCCCGACCGGCCGGTGATCTTCGCCTACCACGGCTACCCGCTACTCATCCATCGTCTGACCTACAGACGAACCAATCATGACAACTTCCATGTCCGGGGATACAAGGAGGAAGGAACCACGACCACCCCCTTCGACATGGTGATGCTCAACGATCTCGACAGATATCACCTGGTCATCGACGTGCTCGATCGAGTTCCCGGACTCGGGCCCCAAAATGCGATGCTGCGTCAGCAGATGGTCGACGCTCGGATCGAAGCCCGCCGCTACGGGTGCGAGCACGGCGAAGACCCTCCGGAGATCGCCCGACTGGCGCTGGGGCGGTTCCACGCCGACCCCGGAGTAGACGGTGCCGGGATTCTGCCGGTGGCTCACCGTTCCGGCGACCCCGACCAGGCTCGTGCGAAACGGTTCGGATCACCGCTCAACCACGCCGTTCATCGGCACGGCGCCGCCCGCACCACCACTAACGCCGAGTACGCTGAAGAAGTCATCGGACCCATCGATCGTCTTCAGCCCGAGCGCAGCTGACCGTGACTGACCCGGATCGACGCTCACCGCTTCCAGGCGGGGGAACAGAAGAGGCAGTCGAGGAGACCTTCGAAGCGATCGTATTCGACTGGGACGGCACCGCGGTGCCCGATCGGCAATCAGACGCATCGGTGGTGCGCGACCGCGTCGAGGCGCTGAGTGCCGCCGGTGTGCACTCGATCATCGTGACCGGCACCCACGTCGGAAACGTCGACGGGCAACTCCGGGCCAGGCCGCAGGGGCCGGGCGGACTGTTCCTTTGTTGCAACCGAGGTTCCGAAGTCTTCGCGGGTACCGACAACGGACCTGAGCTCCTTTTCCGGAAGACGGCCACTCCCGACGAGGACCGTGCGCTGGATCGAGCGGCCGAGCGGACCGTCGAGGAACTCCACGCACGTGGTATCGAAGCGAGGGTCGTATCCGAGCGAATCAATCGCCGCAAGATCGATCTCATCCCCACCCCGGAATGGGCCGATCCCAAGAAGGCTGACATCGACCGCCTGTTCGATGCAGTCACGGCCCGGCTCGCTTCGGCGGGAATCGCCAATCTGGCCGAGGTCGTGACGTTGGCCACCAACGCCTCCGAAGACGATCGGCCTTGCCGATCCGCGCATCACCAGCGACGTGAAACACGTCGAGATCGGACTGACCGACAAATCCGACTCGGCACGCTGGACCGCGGACTGGCTCGCCCAGCGAGGCATCACCGGCGGACTGGTGCTGATCGGCGGCGACGAGTTCGGCCCGGTCGGCGGCGTGGTCGGCAGCGACTCCCTCATGATGGTGAGGGCCTTCGCCCGCGCCGTCGTCGTCTCGGTCGGGGTGGAACCGGGTGGCGTCCCCGAAGGGGTTCTCCACCTCGGGAATGGACCGAAGGGATTCATCGATCTACTCGACGAGCAGTTGTCACGGCGGGCATCCCGCCGCGTGCCGAATATCGATCTCGACGCTGCCTGGGTGGTACCACTACCAACCGTCGAGACCAAGGAGCGGGTCTCTGAATCTCTGGGATCACTTGGTAATGGCTTCATAGGTGTCCGAGGCTCCAGGGACGAGGGCGGCGAAAGATCGGCGCCCCTGTCCCTGGTGAACGGTGTCTACACCGGTGAGGGGCTGCTCCCTGGTCCGAACTGGACGGGCCTCGAGCGTCCCGGTGTGCACTCTGGTCGCCACGAACGACGCGGTACTGGACCTGCGAGGGGGCACTCTGGCCCGATTCGATGACGGAAGGCATCGAAGGACGGTCTCTGCGATTCGTGTCGGTGGCCTCACCCCACGTCATGGGGCTGCGAGCCGAGGGTCCCGAGGCCCATCTCCGAGCCGGGAACCCGCTCCGGCCACCTCGGGAGACCGTCGACTTCACGGGTGATAGGCGCGGCGACACGGTCGGCGCCATCACGGGAGGACCCGGTGCCGAGATTGCCATGGCCGCCCAGGACCAGGTGGTGGAATCGCAAGGGCGTCGAATGGTCGAACGGCTGGCCACATGGGTGGCCAGCCCGGTCAGCCAGACCAAACTGGGAGACGCCCACCACCTGCTCGGAGCGGTGGAAGCCCTGGGGTTCGACAGGTTGCTCGCTGAACATCGAGAGTCGTGGGCGCAACGTTGGAGCGATGCCGAAGTGACGATCGAAGGAGACCCCGAGTCGGAGTTGGCAGCCCGCTTCGCGGTGTTCCACCTGCTCAGTGCCGCAGGCGACGGTGACGAGACGGCGGTGGGGGCCCGTGGGCTCACCGGTGACGCCTATGCCGGTCACGTCTTTTGGGACGCCGACGTCTTCGTCCTGCCCGCTCTGGCCGCCATCCGGCCTGCCGCAGCCCGAGCCATGCTCGAGTACCGTGTCCGCCGCCTCCCTGCGGCGCAGGCCTGAGCCAAGGCCAGAGGATTCGACGGCGCCCGTTTTCCCTGGGAGTCAGCCGGCTGACGGCAGCGACGTCACTCCTCGATTCGTTCGGGGGAAGGACGACGAGCTGGTCCCGATCGCCACCGGGTCCCACGAAGAGCACATCGTGGCCGACGTGGCCTGGGCGGCAACGCACTACGCGGCGTGGACGGGAGACTCCGCCTTCCTGGCCGGGGTAGGCGGCGAGCTCGTCTTGGAAACGGCCCGCTACTGGGCCAGCCGGATTCAGTCCGGCGCCGACGGCATAGGCCATCTCTATGGGGTGATCGGGCCCGACGAGTACCACGAGGCCGTCGACGACAACGCCTACACCAACGTCATGGCCCGCTGGAACCTTCGTGCAGGGCGCAGAACTGCTCCTGACGGCCGGAGACGTCGACACGGCAACCACCTGGACGGCACTGGCCGACAGGTTGGTCGACGGATGGGATCCCCAACGCCGGCTCTACGAACAGTTCGTTGGCTACTTCGAGCTGGAGCCACTCCTCATGTCCGAGGTCGGCCCTCCCCCGGTGGCCGTCGACCAGCTGCTGGGTGCCGAGAGGGTGGCCGGTTCCCAGCTCATCAAGCAGGCCGATGTGCTCATGCTCCACCACCTGGTGCCGGAGGAGGTGGTGGCCGGATCACTGGAGTCGTGCGTGGCTTTCTATGAGCCCCGGACGGCCCACGGCAGTTCGCTCTCACCAGCCATCCACGCGTCCTTGCTGGCTCGCGGCGGGTGAGCCGGAACGGGCATTGGAGCTGTTTCGCCTGGCCGCCCGCCTCGACCTCGACGATCTGACGGGAACGACCGCCGAAGGAGTGCACCTGGCCACCATGGGAGGGGTGTGGCAGGCCCTCGCCTTCGGTTTCCTGGGGGTGAGCGCAGCCGGGGGCACGCTCGCCGTTCGACCCCTGCCTTCCCGAGGCCTGGCAGCGCCCTCGCCCTCAAGTTCCGCTTCGCCGGTAAGCGCGTCGGCATTCGAGCCGAGCACGACCAGGTAACTGTCACCTCCGATCCGCCCCTTCTGGTTCGGGTCGGAGACCGGCCGCCGACATGGTGCGACTCCGAGGGAATCGCTGTTCCCTTCTAGACACTTTCTTTCGGGCACTCTCGACGTCGTTATGCCGGTTCAGCTGACGGAACTCTTACTTCCCCGTGGCACGATCACCAGTGGGATGACGGTGTGCTCGGCGAGCTCGTGGCTTGTACTCCCGAGGAGATGCCCTGCGTGCGATCCCTGTCCGCGCGAACCCACCACCACCAGGTCCGCTACGACGGGCGCATCCGTTGCTCGAAGCAGCACTGAGCACGGATCGCCATCAGAGCTGTGCCAGCGCACCCGGTTGGGGTCGAGTCCGGCCTCACCGATGAGATCTCGCACGGTCGCTTCGAACTCTGCTGTGACCTCCCGGTGGGCAGCGTGCTCGAGAAGGCCAACCGCATGGACGACGACCACCTCTGCACCGACTCTTTGGGCCAGGTCGAAGGCCCAGCGTGCTGCGGCCTCGGCGTCGAGCGATCCGTCGAAGCCGACGGCGATTGTCAGAAGCGGGGTCATCGGAGGTGCCCCTCGGCCGAGACGATATCCAGGGATCGGTTGAGTGCCTCGAACCGTTCGGTTCGGGCCTGTTGCACCCTGTCGGCTCCGGGGCCACCACATGTCGGTTCCTCGAGCTGGCAGAGATCACCGACGAGCGCTCCGACCGTCGTGGCCACGGACATCTCCAACGCTCCCAGGTCGTAACCGCCCTCGAGAAAGAGCACCAGTCGTCCTGGTTGAGGGGCGAATCCGGCCACCATTCTGCCCAGGTCGGCAAAGTCCCCGCTCGAGAGCGCCAGGTCGGCGAGCGGATCCGCTCGATGAGCGTCGAACCCGGCGGAGACAAGCACCCAGGTCGGCTCGAAGTCCTCAATGACAGGCAGCGCCACCTCTTCGATGGCTTGGCGGACGACATCGCCGGTGGCCCTCGGAGGTAGCGGGATGTTGACCGTCCGGCCCAAAGCCTGCGGTCCACCGACCTCGTGTGCGGCTCCGCTTCCGGGAAAGAGGGGCCATTGATGTGTGGAAACGTACAGGACGTTCGGTTCGTCCCAAAAGATCGACTGGGTGCCATTGCCATGGTGGACATCCCAGTCGACGATGAGCACACGTTCGCCCTCGGCGATCAGCGCCGCCGCCGAAATCGCAATGTTATTGAGTAGGCAGAATCCCATGGCCCGATCTCGCAGCGCATGATGTCCCGGTGGCCGGGCGGCGACGAAGGCCACGCCCTTGTTTTGCTGACGCAACGCATCCACGGCCATCAGACCGGCTCCGGCGGCCGTGCAAGCGGCCGACCAGGAGTCGTTCCCGGCAAAGGTGTCGGGGTCGAGATTGCCACCACCAGCCTCACAGAAAGCAGCCAGTTCGCCGAGATAGCCGGATCCGTGAACTCGGGCCAACTGGGCCATGGTGGCCGCGCGTGGTGCGACCGTGTGAAGATCATTGCCCAGGTGCAAGCGATCGATGCCGGCCATCACGGCTGCGATCCGAGCTGGCCGTTCGGGATGGTCGTTCCCGTCGTGTTCGGAACCACCGGTCGGACCACTCACGATCAGCATGGTGGGAGGGTGAGGGTGTCAAGGCGATGGTGCATGCAGTGGTGGGGGCGGGTGGCGCTGCTCAACCGAGAGGTCTCATCGGGCTCAATGGAAAATCGCAGGCTGACGGTTCCATAGTCGGACCTGGTCGTCACCGCGAACCCCGATTTCATAAAGACGTCGAGCATGTCATGATTTTCCGTCAGGGTCTGGGCGACAAACGTGGTGATCCCTCTCGTGACGGCCGCATCGGCAAGGTGCTCGAGCAACAGAGTTCCGATCCCGTGATGCTGGAACTCATCGGCGACAACGAAGGCCACTTCGGCCTCAGTAGTCTCCGGGATCCGCTCATAACGGCCTACCGCAACCAGTCGCTCACCATCCACTACCACCAGAGCCAGGCGGTTCACGTAGTCAACATGGGTGAACCGTTCGATCTCAGCCGAGGAGAGGCGCTGATGCAAATAAAAGAAACGGCGGTACACCGATTGAGATGACAACCCCTCATGGAACTTGATCAGACCTGTGCCGTCCGCGGGCCGGATCGGTCGCATGTGGACGATCGCCCCATCTAGTGTCTGGACATCGCACACCCACTCGGCTGGAAACTGGTCCGCGATACTCCTGGGCGGGCGGAGCTGTGGGCTAGCCATCACCTGATCTCCGTCTGATCCGGCGTCCGGTCACCTGGATGGGGGCGAGAACCACGTAGGTGTCCCGCCTTCCGCCCGCCCACGGGGCGATCCCAAGCGATTCAACCTGCTCGTATTCGGATGGCTCAACAACCGCTCGACCATCACCGCTGAGCAAGACGCTCCACCCCTCGGTGAGTGCCTCATCGATGTGATCGATCTCGAACGAGATCTCCCCGTTCGCCAGAGTCGACAGCAGACCAGAATCGGACTCGGTGCGAAAGACCACATTGTCTGCGAGCATTCCGAAGTTGACAGGGAGCGCCACAGGAGCACGCTCATTGGAGAACACCACTCGGCCCACACCGCCGGGCGCGACAAGCGCACGGCATTCATCGACGCTCAGGGACTCGAGAAGGGGCCGGTCGGGTGGCTCGGCCCGACCAGGAGGTTCGTCCATCCCACTCCCCGTAAGGAAATTCACCGATGTCTCGAGCGCTGCCGCCAACCGCCACAGGGCCGCTCGACGAAGCTCAGGCGAGGGACTTGCCTCGAGGGCGCGCAGATAGGCCGTACTCATTCCGGCCCGAGTGGCCACTTCCTCTGGGTTCAATCCCAGTTCGAGACGGCGCTCCGTCACCCGCCGTCCCAGATCTCCAGCCATGCTCATCGATCCCTCATTTCTCACGCCACGTCCTTGCTCCGTCGATCGCCGTGACCGTTCACTTCGCCACCTTGGCCAGTGCGGATTGGTCGGATGTGGCAGGGCTGTTGTCCTCGATTGCTCGTACCGATCCACGACGGAGTGGCGTTCCTTCGGAGTGCTCTTCCGGGAGGTGCGGTCGTGCCACGATCACCGGACACTTGGCGTGGCGGATGCATTGGTGAGCGACCGACCCCAGGAGAGCGTCGTGGAAGCGTCCGTGGCCCTTAGATCCGACAACAAGGAGATCGGCACCTTTGGCTGCTTCAAGGAGGGCCGGTACTTCTGCGCTGACGCACGTATGCGCGGTGAACCGGACTTCAGGTGCCACCTTTTCGGCGTATTCGGTGGCGGCATCAACCGTCTCGTTTGCAACAACTTCGAAACCCTCTGTGGGTCCCAGCACGAAAGCGCCCACCGGAGGATACTGCCAGGCATAGACGGCTTCGACGGTCGCTGATCGAATTCGGGCCTCTTCCAGCGTCCACCGAAGTGCCCTCGTGGATCCGAGCGAGCCGTCGATGCCGACCACCATCCGGCCTTCGGGGACCCGTAGGGGAAGCTCGTCTACGTCCGCGCGGACAACAGCCACCGGGCAGTGGGCGTACTCGACGCATTGATCGCTCACCGAACCGAGAAGCAATTCCTTGAATCCGCCCAGCCCGCGCGCTCCGACGACAACAAGGTCGGCTGACCTGCTTGCGATTGTGAGCACAAGAGATGCCGGCCATTCGTCAACCCGTCCTCGGGCAAGTACCGAGGGATGCCGGGTCGCCACCAGCCCGACGGCGTCCTCGATGATCGCCTCTGCCGGCGAGAGATCGGTCGAGCCAGGCTCATACCAGGCGGGAACATCTTTAGGGCCACTGGTCTGCGCGTACACGATGCTGAGCAGCGACCCTCGTCGTTTCGCCTCGTCGGCGGCCCATTTGAGGGCCCGTCGGGAGTGCTCCGAGCCATCGACGCCCACCACGATGGTCTGCTCCTCGCCTCGGTCCCGATTCTCGTCATCTTCTGGCACGGTTCTCCTCTTCATCGATCACCAACTAGCGGAATGACGACCACGCCGTCGATGTGCACGCCCGCACCAACTTGCCAGGCCTGAGGCCTCACGGCCTCAACGAAGTAGGGATGGGGGCATCAAACTGCTTGAGCGACGGCTCCCCGAACTCTGACGGCGGTGGCTCTCGGAATAGGACACGGCTTCCTCCCGTGCTTTCGGGACACGGTCTGCTATCTCTTTTGTTGGATGTCTGCTGTCCTTCTATTGGATGCCACGCTGGGCCAAAGGGCTAGGGCCAAAGGTCCCCCAATCGGTCACGTGTCAAGCGCCTCGAGGGCTCAGCCAGGCAGTGCGCTCAGGGTTTCGGGACGCGGCGGGGCCCTCCTCGGGACGTTTGGCCCTACCCGCACTCGTCTTACTGACGCATTGTTGGCTGTGGTCGATCTTGAGCGTCATCCTCCGCACCTACGTCCAGCAAGTGGAGCGATCGCTCGATGAGTGGCGAACGAGGATCGACGAACTGACGATCCAACTCTGGCCAACCGCGAAATCCGAGACGAGGCCCACGAGCGTCTCGACGCTACGCGAACTGTCTACCTGGCTGCTCGATCCCACCTCACTGAAGTAACCGGTCACTCGAATGCCAATCTGAACTCCCTTGTCCTGCGACTCCAACAACTGATGCGAAACCTTGACGACGCCCACGGCACGGCCGAGGCGGCGATCGGGCAAAGACGCGAACGGACGTCAGTTCAGCCTGACTGTCCTCGAAGCTGGCCTGATCATGACTCCCCTTGAGCCGATGCATCCCAGGTCTCTGCACATTGATCTCCTGAGCGCTGCGATCAGAACGCGGAACCAGTCGGATGGCGTGCCGTCCATCGGGGAGGCATCGGCTGAGCTGGAGCGGTGCCGACGCCAAATGGTGAACAACGACCAGCCCCGTCAGGGTCCGGGTTGGTCGACAGAGGCGATAGCAGACCAGGTGGCCTACGACGTCGCTCTTGTCCGATGCGCACAAAGTCTCGAGATCGACTGCGACCCTGACCGCTTCGGCTGGCCGGAGGACGAGCGCCAGCCACTCGAGCGGATTTTCTCGTCTCGGGTGCTTCCTCTGGTCCAGCTCAAAAGTGGAGGCGAGGGCCTACGTACCCGTGGCGTCGGTACGACGCGCTTGGGCTGACCGCTCGGCGATGCGTGTGGCGAAGCTTGCTGCCTGGGTCCGACGCTCCATCCCGAGCTTGGCCAGGAGGTTGGAAACGTAGTTCTTGACCGTCTTCTCCGCCAGATAGAGGGTGTTGGCGATCTGGCGGTTGGTCTGGCCCTCGGCCACAAGGTCAAGGATCCGCCGTTCCTGGGAAGTGAGGCTGGCCAGGAGCGGATCTTCCTCCGTCGCCTGGTGGAGCTTCTCGAGGGCCCGCTCGGTGAGCGTGGGATCGAGCAAGGATTTCCCTTCGGCCACCCGGCGGACGTCATCCACCAGAC
This sequence comes from uncultured Acidimicrobiaceae bacterium, assembly GCA_963725275.1. Lineage (GTDB taxonomy): Bacteria > Actinomycetota > Acidimicrobiia > Acidimicrobiales > RAAP-2 > Bog-756. The sequence goes on from CAVRXS010000004.1 coordinate 52,657, forward strand.
TGTTCGCCGCCCACTTGCTTCAGCACATAGCCGGTGGCACCCGCCAGAATCGCGGCAAAGAGAGCCTCGTCGTCGGCATAGGAGGTGAGCATCACACAGGCGATATCAGGCCAAGTCGACCGGATTTCCCGGCACACCTCGATTCCGCTGCCGTCGGGGAGCCGCACGTCGAGAATCGCTACATCGGGACGTGTGGGAGGAATCCGATCCAGAGCCTCCTTAGCGGTCGCCGCCTCGCCGACCACGACGAAGTCGTCGGCAGCCTCAAACAACGACCGGAGCCCAGTCCGAACGATTTCATGATCGTCGAGAAGGAAGACTCTGATGGTCATGGAACGATTTGATTCTCCGTACCGGGCCCGCATCAGGATCTGATTGCCGATGAACGCCGAGCGATTGACTTCGACACTCTAGCCCTGGAGTAGCCCGATCCGACCGACGGGCTAGCATTGCCACCGAGGAGTACTGAGAAGCCCTCAGCTGCTCCGGTCGCCGGAGGGCTCCGTGCCGTATCACTCCATGGAGGACCCAGCCAAGCTTCGCCGGGTGCTCGAGGCAGCACTGCTCCTCGAGGCCGACCTCGACCTCTCCAGCCTGCTCCGACACATCATCGACGAGGCTCGCTCGATGACCAATGCCCGCTACGGCGCGCTGGGAGTGCTGGACGAGGACGGCACCGCACTTGCGGAATTCATCACCGTCGGTCTTGAGCCGGCCGAGGAGCAGGCCATCGGCGCCCGTCCCGTAGGACGGGGGGTCTTGGGACTCTTGATCTCCGATCCGAAGCCGCTGCGGCTGACTCGGCTGGGCTCCCACCCGGAGAGCTACGGCTTTCCCCCGAATCACCCTCCGATGACCTCGTTCCTGGGTGTGCCCATCAAGGTAAGGGACGAGGTTTACGGGAACCTCTACCTCACCGACAAGATCGGCTGGTCCGAGTTCACCAGCGACGATGAGGCGCTGATCGGAGCACTCGCTGTCGCCGCCGGGATTGCCATCGAGAACGCCCGACTTCACCAGCGGGTGCAGGAGGTGGCCATCTACGAGGAGCGCGACCGTCTGGCCCGGGACCTGCACGACACGGTCATCCAGCGCTTGTTCGCAATTGGGCTTTCCCTCCAGAGCATGACGACCAACCCTTCGACATCCCGAAACGAGGGCCGCTTAACACAGACGATTGAGGACATCGACGACACCATCCGACAGGTTCGCACCAGCATTTTCGAGCTCGCATCGGGCGGAATCGGCCGTGGACTCCGCGACAATGTCCTGACCCTCATACAAGACCTGCGGCCGGTGGTCGGCTTCAAGGTTCGCACTTCGTTTGAAGGTCCCGTCGATGCCGCCGTGCCCGACAACGTGACCGAGCACCTTCTGGCCGTCGTCCGAGAAGCGGTGACCAATATTGGGCGTCACGCGCAGGCGACCAGGGCCACAGTCGACATCAGTGTCAGTGACGGGCACTGTCGGCTTCGAGTGGTCGACGACGGAGTCGGGATGGTCACATCGAAGCCAGCTGGCGGTGGACTCGGCCTGGGCAACTTACGCCGCCGAGCTGAGAAGTTGCATGGGCAGTTCATGACGGAAAGCCCAGTGGAGGGTGGCACGATTCTCATCTGGCAGGTACCTCTCAACCCAGTGAATGCTCCAGAAGCGGCCTCACCCCGACCCCCCTCATCGGCACTCCAGAGGTACTAGCAGGATAGACGGGGTCAGGGCCCGACCTGGTGGTGGCTTCGGGACTTTCGGCCCTAGCTGTACACGTTTCAGTCCGCCAGTGTGTCGGCATGTGGAGCAACCCGGACTCCGATGTCACGGACCTGGGCCGATCGGAGTGCCTCGAGCTCTTGAGCCAGGAATCGGTCGGTCGGATCGGTGCGAGTATCGATGCGCTTCCGGTCATCTTCCCGGTCCATTTTGCGCTGTTCGGAGAGTCTGTGCTCTTTCGCACCGTACCGGGCACCAAGCTGGATGCCGCCACGATTGGCGCAGTAGTCGCCTTTCAAGCCGACGCTCAAGAGCTGCTCGATGGGAACCACTGGAGCGTTCTCCTACAAGGGATTGCTTCGGCGGTGTCCGGCGAGTGGGATCAAAGCCAGACGAGATCGGTCTGGATCAAGTCGGGGTTAGGCGTCAAGGATCACCACCACCTCGTCCGGCTCGAAGCGACCAACATCATGGGACGCCGATTTCGGATTGCTGGCGAAGGACCCTCCGTTGAACTTCCCGATCCCCCCGTGTTGTAGCGGATTCCCAATTTACGGAATGTCGCTTTCTTACGGAAAAGACAAAAGCTCTTACGCTTCCTTCATCAGTGCATACCAGATTCGGTGAGCCACTCCCTCAATACCATCGCCCATTCGGGCGCAGCGACGGTAGAGTTCGCGTCGTCCGCCTACCTCGCGAAGATCGTCGATCTGGAGTAGCGCTGACATGGCGCGACGGTAGACGTGCTCGAGAGCCCGCTGCTACTTAACAGCAGCGTCGGCGCATTGGGTCGCCCGATCTGGATCGGACGACAGGCACGGGAATGCACGAACCAGATCTCGCAATCCGAGGCCAACCAACTCGGCCATCTCGGCCATTGGAGGATCTGGATCCATGTCGACGAGCTCTGATTCGCGGACCAGGTTCTTGGCTGCGTTGAGCACCGCATCGAGCCGCTCGGAGATTTCGTAGATGTCCACGGGACTGATAGGCGTGACGAACGCGTCCCTCACGGCGGTCAGCACCGCACGGGTGGCCAGGTCACCCTGTGGGTGCCGAGAATCTGATCTGGGTAACGTTGACCAGGACTTTCTCGAATCAGCCCTGAAGCACGAAACTGGGCCACGGCCCTGTCGTTTCTCTACCTCGCCTTCACCAGAATCGTCCAGTTGCTGCGCCTCAGCCGGCACGACAACAGTGAGCTTGCCATTGAGGTCGTCCTGCTCCGCCACGAGGTCGCCGTCCTGCGTCGCCACGTGGACCGCCGGCACTGCAACCCGCCGACCGTGCACTCTTTGCCGGACTGAGTCGACTACTTGATCGCAGTCGCCGTGGGAGGTTCTTCGTTCAGCCCGAGACCCTACCGAGGTGGCACCGGGATCTGGTTCGCCGTCACTGGACCCAGCCCCATCGACCTGGGCGCCCGAGTATCCCCGTCGGCACCGTAGCCATCATCCCCCGACTGGCCAAAGAGAGTCCCACTTGGGGCTTCCGAAGGATCCATGGCGAGCTCGCCAGGCTGGGCGTCGCCTTGGCTCCCTCGAGCATCTGGGTCATCCTGCACAGGCACAAGATCGATCCTTCACCGATGCGGACGGGACCCACCTGGAAGGAGTTCCTTCGAAGCCAGGCGTCCTCCATGCTGGCCTGCGACTTCTTCACGGTCGATACGGTGCTGCTGAAGCGCCTCTACGTGCTCTTCTTCATCAAACTCGGCACCCGACGTGTGTACGTGACCGGGGTCACCGCACATCCCATTGGGTCCTGGTTGGTCCAGCAGGCGAGGAACTTGACCATTGCATTGGAGGATCGGCTCCATCCCGTCCGATTCCTGATCCGTGACCGGGACACCGGGTTCGCCGCGGTTTCGACCAGGTCTTCATGGCTGAGGGTGTCCAGACGATCCTCACGCCGATCCGGGCACCTCGAGCAAACGCCTTCGCCGAGCGCTTCGTCGGTACTGTCCGTCGTGAGTGCCTTGATCGGATGCTGATCTTCGGTTGTCGACATCTCGAAGGAGTCCTCGCCGAATACGTGACCCACTACAGCGAGCACCGGCCTCACCGCCCTCGGTCAGATGGCTCCACTCACGGTGCTCCCACCGCTGCCGGCCAGTGATCCCGAACCCGCTCAGCTACAACGGCGCGACACCGTCTTCGGTCTGATCCATGAGTACCGACTTGTGGCTTGACCTGGCCGGAAGGGATTCTCGGCGCCCACAGGTGACCGATCACCCCAATTCCTTGCGGGCCACCCAGCAGGCCAGGAATGTCACCGGTGATCTCGCCGACGTCGACATCACCGCCAGGTTTCTGCTCCGCGACCAGGACACCAAGTACGTGACGAGCTTCGACAACGTGTTCAAGGCCGAGGGCGCCGAGATCCTCAAGACACCCTTCCGGACCCCGAACGCGAGCGCCTTCGCCGAGCGGTTCGTGCGCACCGTGAGATCGGAGTGCCTCGACCAGCTGCGGGTCGTGAACGAAGCCCACCTCGAGCGCATTCTGCGCAGCTACGCACGCCACTACAATGGACGTCGGCCGCACCGGGGAATCGGTCAGGAGATCTCGGCGCCGGAGAGAGTTATTCCGCTACAGGTGGTACGAACTTCTGGCAGTCGGCACCAGCATCACCGTCGCCATCCAAGAAGGATACGCCGACACGACCGGCTTGGCGGACTCATCCATGAGTACGAACTGGCGGCATGAGGCGAGGTTCGAGTTTTCGGACAGTACGAGTTACTCAGGTTGAAGGTCATCGGCTAACTCACATGCTCCCTATCATGGGTGGATGCGAATCGGCGTGCTCACCGGTGGTGGCGACTGTCCTGGGCTGAACGCGGTCATCCGGGCCGTGGTGCTCGGTGGTGTCGACCATCATGGTGACGAGTTCGTTGGCGTCCTCGACGGCTGGCGCGGCCTCGTTGAAAATAGAACTGTCTCGCTCGAACCTGATCAATGCCGGTCCATCTTGACGAAGGGAGGGACGATCCTAGGATCGTCCCGCACCAATCCGTTCGCCACTGACGATGGTGCCGACCGTGTCCAGGCCACCATGGAGGCGCTCACGCTTGATGCGGTTGTGGCCATCGGCGGAGATGACACATTGGGCGCAGCGGAACGACTGCACCAGCGGGGCCTCCCTGTCGTCGGTGTGCCCAAGACCATCGACAACGACTTGTCGGGAACGGAAGTGACCGTCGGGTTCGACACGGCGGTCCAGATTGCCACCGATGCGATCGACCGCCTGCAAACCACAGCCGAATCCCACCACCGGGTCATCGTGTGCGAGGTGATGGGGCGGAATGTGGGCTGGATCGCCGTCCATGCTGGGATCGCTGGAGGAGCGGCCGAGATCCTGATCCCAGAGGTCCCATTCTCACTTGATGAGGTGTGCGAGCGACTGCTGCAGCGCCACGGTGGCGGTCAGTACTTCTCCACCGTGGTGGTGGCCGAGGGAGCACATCCCAGGGACGAGGGGTCGGCTACGTCATCCTGGAACTCGCAGGGATCGGGAGCCGCTGACCAGTTCGGCCACGTCCGCCTCGGCGGGATCGGGGACTTCCTGGCAAAGGAGATCGAGCGACGAACGGGATACGAGTCCAGGTCCACTGTGCTCGGGCATATCCAGCGTGGTGGGTCCCCTACGGCTTGTGATCGTGTTCTCGCCACCCGATTCGGGGCTGCCGCCCTCGCTGCAGTGCAAGACCACGACTTCGGATGCATGGTGGCGCTGCGCGCTGGGGCGATCGTCCGGATCCCATTGAGCGACGCCGTCGGAAATCCTAAGCAGGTCGACCCCCACCTCTATGAGCAAGTGGCCGCGCTCTACCTCGACTAGCGGTTAGCCTTGATCCTCGGGAAGATAAATCTCCTGAGGTTTCGGCCCATTGAGCTCAGCGTGGCGGGAAGTCGAACCGCAAGCTCCGCCCGCCCCACCACGGGATAGGGATGTCGAGCTCAGTGAAGCTGGCGTCGATGAGCACTGGCGTGTAGGTCCGCAGCGCCAGGTCTACTCGGACGTGGTCCTCGGCCACGGTGACGGTCCCGGTGTTGTCGAGGAAGTGGCGCCAGACCCGGTCGGGCGTGCCCAGGTCATAGCGCGGCAGCGTGCGCGCGAGGAGCCGCGGCAGGGCGAGGTGTTCGGCCTCCTTGGAGCTCCCGCGGCGAAAGAGCAGGAGGACCAACTCGAGCAACTGACGCAAGCCGAGGTAGACGAAGGCCCGCAGCTGACCTCTGGTCCGGCGTCGTCGCATCGGGATGACGGTAGCCGCCGTGGTCGACGCCCTGACAGCGTCCCAGGTGAAGTGAGCGATCGGCGACACTACGCGCTCAACTACGTCTTGTTCCAGTCGAAGAACCTGGTGCGGATCCAGCGGCTCCTCAACTTCCTCAACAACCTGGCCGTCGTGCTGCCGATCATCACCCTGCTGCTCTTTGCCGGAGCCGTCGCGCTGACCCGCAACCGGCGGAAGGGTTTGGTGAGGGCAGCCACGGGCCTAGCCCTGTCGACGGCGCTGATCCTGGTGTTGATGGCTGTGGGCCGCAACCAGTACATCGCCGGGCTCAAGCCGCCCCAGTCGCCCGCGGCTGCATCGGGGGTCGTCGACACCGTCACGGCGAATCTGAGCGACGCGATCCGGATCATCCTCTTCGTGTCGGCCCTGGTCGCCATCGGCACGGTGGTCGCCGGCAACGCGTGGGTACGGCGCAAGGTAGGCGACACGAGGAAGCCCGGCTGGGTGACGGGGGCCCGGTTCACGACTTCGTGGCGCTCCACCGCAAGGTCCTGCAGTGGTCGGTCCTGGCCCTCGGCCTTCTGCTCCTGGTGGTCTGGGGCAACCCAACCACGCTGGTGGCTGTGGTGGTTGTGCTGATTACCCTTGTCGTGGTGGGGCTGTTCGCCGGTCGCGGCCCTCGAGCGGCGGTGGCCACACCGCCCTGGGTGGTCGCCACCCAACGGGAAGAGAACGTGACCGATGACTGACCCCTCGGGGCTGCCCGGCCTCTAGCGGAAGACGCTCAGCGAGTGGACTTTGGGCACGCTGAGGCGGTTATCCACACGCCCACCAAACGCAGTCGACACAACTGGGACCGTCGCGTCGACAGAACCCGGCTCCATTGTGATCGTGTGGGCGCGCAACTGGTAATCCTGGGTTTGGTGGCCACCGTCGCGTTGCCGATCCGTCATCGAGGACGCGAGTTCGTTAACCACAACTGTCGCTGTTGGCAGCCGTCGCCTTCATCGAACCTAGCCATCTTGTCTGATCGCGATTCGAAGCTCATCCATCGAGTCGCTAAGAGCACCGATGATCCGCCATGGATCGGGAACGCTCTTTGGGCAGCCGAGCACAGAAACACCGAGAGAGTCCCCATAGCTCCACGCAGTGATGTTAAGCCCGATCCCTTCGAGGATTGGTCCCACCGAGTAGAGCGCCTCCAGCTTGGTGGGACCGAAGTAGATCCTGTCTCGTGGTCCGGCCACATTGGAAAGAACCACGTTGAGCGGCGGATTCACTCGGTCGGCGATGTGTGAGCGGCCCCAGATCCTGACGATTGAATGGTAGATCTGAGGTGGCACGATATCGGCCCGTTGCGCGAGGCCGTCGTGACCGAGCAGTCCCCGGACCTCTTTGGACGCTGCCATCCCGTCATGGATTTGCTTGAGGCGTTGCAGCGGGTCGGCAATGTCAGTGCCAATGAAGACGTACAGATTGTCGACTCGGTTCCCCGACAGGCGGGCACTGTCAGGATCGGTGGATACCGGGACGCTGGCTACCAGCGGACGGTCGGGTAGCTCGCCACGGTCGAACAGGTAGCGCCGTAGAGCACCCCCGCAGATGGCGAGGTAAACGTCGTTCAACGTGGTTCCGGCTGCCTGCCGGATGGCCTTCAGGTCCCCGAACGGCAAGTTGGTCATGGCAAAAGTCCGCTCTGACGTGATGGAGATATTGAAGGATGTCTTGGGGATGTGATGGAGCGGGAGCGGTGGCCTGGGCGCGAAGGTTCGGCGGCGGTGCTCAGAGGCACGGGTCTGTGTGATCGACCGCCGCACCAGGCGGGGCAGGCCTTTCCAGCGGCTGACGTGGTCGTGTGCGGCCATCGATAGCAACTGTCGCCTCTTGGGCAGTGGCTCGGGCTGCCATGGATCGTCGATGGGCTCGACGGACAACGAGCCGCCGACGCCTTGTACGGCATTCCGAAGCATTGCGACCGCTGCAGTGCCATCGGCAACTGCATGGTGGATTTTCACCACGACCGCGACGCGTTCACGGGCCAAGCCCTCGAGGACAAGGAGCTCCCAGAGAGGCCTATCCCGAAGCAGCGGCTTGCTTGCGAACGCGGCCACCGCATTGGCGAGCTGCTGATCGCTACCGGGATCCGCAAGCACCATCCGGGTGAGGTGGCGCCCCAGCTCGAAGTCCGGGTCCTCCACCCAGACGGGATGGTCCAAGCCCCCGGGCACAGGGACGATCCGTCGGCGAAAAGCTGGGAGCCGAACGAGAAGGTGCCGGAAGACTTCGGTAAAGTTGTCGTAGGAGAACCCGATATGGTCAGCCGATACGTCCGACACTGCCACCTTGATCGTGTGCATGTGAGTAGTAGGCGTCTCGGAGTACAGGAACTTGGCGTCGAGTGCTGCCATCGTTTCCACGATTCAGGTTCTCACGCTGCTTGAGTACGGGTCATCGAACCCTCGCACAGGGAATCCGCCAGGAAATCGGAAACTTGCTTGGACCAGAGGTATCCGACGTGGTTGCCTGCGTACCACGAGATGCGAGGTTTGTCCCAATGCTCCCAGAGGCGCTGTGCCTGGTCGGGACGGGCCACCCGGTCGCCGTAGCCCGCAAAGATGAAACGGCGACACACTGGGATTTGCACGTCGAAACTCAGAGGGGACACGACTCGGAAGACGTTCTCGGCCGCACCTCCCATGATCTTGTGCTCGATCGACCGGGCCCGGATGTGGCGGGGGCTGTGATGGTGGAAGAGCCCTGGGAAGTCCGACACGGGGATGCCGGCCACCACCGCGTCGACGCCCTCTTCTATCCCGGCCAACATGGAAACGGCGTAGGCACCCAGCGAGACCCCGTAGAGGCTGATCGAGGTTGCCTCCTGATCGCGGACCCAGCGAAGCAGTCGCCGGATGTCCCAGACTGTTTGGGTGAGGCCGTGGACAGCATTCATCAACTCGAAGGAGAGAAACGGCTCCCCGCTAATCAGGGTGACACGGCGTGGTCCGTGCAACGGCAGCACCGGTAGCGCCACGTTCATTCCGAGCTCGTGATAGATCCGGGCGATCTGGAGGCCCTGGAAGTCCATGAACGGAAATCCCATGCAGAACCCGTGAACTGCGATCACCCAGGGCCGAGGTCCACCGGGGTGACGGAGGACGACGGCCGAGGCGGTCTGGTTGGGCCCGAAGGCCATCCACCGATCGCTGCCGGGCTCGTCTGGGTGGGGTTCGAAACCGCTGTCCCAATTCAACCGGTCGTAGCCGAGGCCCGTCGCCCAGCCCCTCCGGCTCCCTATGTCACCATCGGAAAGTGCTGGCGGCCTCCGATGGTACGAGCGAGGGTCCTCGATCCAGCCGCTCCGGGTGTACAGGTCGTCGGCGTCGGCGAGTTCGGCCGCCACCCTTGCGTAGTCCCCGGGGAGCGGTAACCGCCGAGGCGTCATGGCGACAGCCAGGAGAGCCTCGTCCATTGCCACCTGCGCGGCGAGGCCAACGGACAGGTGCGGCGCGGGGAGCGAGTCGGCGACCTCGCCGCGCCACAGGGCAGAGCCGACGAACAGGAAGGTGCGCGGTATCGCCCGGCTGGCTCGGATCAAGGCCCGACGATGGAGAAAGCCGGCCGCGGCGCGGATCGGAACGGTCAAGCGATCGACGGCCGACGGACAAGCACTCTTGACCGTCGCGTCTATCGCTCCCTCGCTCGTGTCACCGTTCCGGTCACCAGCCTCAGCGTCAAGCTCGGCCTCCCCCATGGCGTCCTTCCTCACGTTGGCGCACACGCTCCGGCGGGTTCGCCACCTGGGATACTACCTCTCGTACTCACGTCGCAGGCCGTCTGGGATGGTCAATCGAGAAATGGGGAGGCCGTGGAGTTCAACCTTGCCGATCTCTTCGAGAGCGTGGTCGATCGGGTGGAGGCGGAAACCGCCATAGTGTCCGGCGCTCGACGGCTCGCCTATCTCGACTTGGATCGACGCGCCAATCGTCTCGCCCACTATTTCGAGGGCGTCAACATCGGTCCCGGAGATCGCATCGGCGTCCAGCTGGCCAATGGAACCGAGTACATCGAGGTCATGCTGGCCTGCTTCAAGATCCGTGCCGTTCCAATCAACGTCAATTATCGCTACGGGTCGGGGGACCTGGAGTACCTCTACCGGGATGCGGCACTTGTGGGTCTGGTCTTCCACAGTCGATTCGCCGACGCTGTGACCGGCGCACTCGGTGCCATGTCAGAGACACGTGGAATTCTCGAGGTTCCCGACGGCAGCGCCCCCTCGGGCATCGCGTTCGACTATGAGACGGCACTGCAGTCGGCTCCGGCCACACGGGAGTTTCCTTCGCGGCGGTCCGACGACCTCTACTGCGTCTACACAGGTGGAACGACGGGGATGCCCAAGGGGGTTCTGTGGCGCCACGACGATATCTTCTTCGCCGCCATGGGTGGTGGTGACCCGTTGTCTTTGGGAAATCACATTGCAGATCCGCGTGAGCTTGCTGAACGGGTCCTCTGTCCTGGCATGATCGCGCTTGCCATCCCGCCGTTCATCCATGCGGCCGGGCACTGGTTGGCGTTCTCCACCATGTTCGGCGGAGGAAAGATCGTCACCCTCGAGAACGGCATCTTCGATCCATCGGAAGCGTGGCGGCTCGTAGAAGTCGAATCAGTCAACGTGATCGCGGTGGTCGGTGACGCTATGGCCCGCCCGCTGCTCGACGTGATCGCGGCCGAACCCGACCGTTACGACCTCTCGTCCCTTATCGCAGTGGGCTCGGGCGGTGCGCTGCTGTCGCCGTCTACGAAGGCCGAGCTGAGCCGGCTTCTGCCCGGGCGCGTCGTGGCCGATCGCTTCGGCTCTTCGGAGACCGGCCAGGTCGGCGGCGAGGCGCCGCCAGCGGACCCCTTCGGGCCGCCCCAACTGCACGTCGACGACCGGACGGATGTGTTCGATGGCGATCTCAACCCGATCCAGCCTGGCTCCGGTGCGATCGGGCGCCTGGCAAGGGGGGGACACGTCCCCATCGGCTACCTCGGTGACCCGTCCAAGTCGGCAGCGACGTTCGTCGAAGCGCGGTGGCAGCGCTGGGCGCTGCCAGGAGACTTGGCGTCAGTGCTGAGCGATGGGACCATCACCGTGCTCGGGAGAGGGTCGCTGTGCATCAACACGGGAGGTGAGAAGGTCTTTCCTGACGAAGTGGAGGCAGCGTTGAAGGGGCATGTGGATGTCCGGGACGTAGTCGTGGTGGGCGTTCCCGACAAACGCTACGGCGAGCAAGTCGTAGCTTTGGTACAGCCCAGGCCCGGATGCCGGATCGACACCGGAGCGTTGCGACAATACGGTCGCGACCGGCTGACGGGATACAAAGCGCCAAAGGCGATTGTCGTCGTCGACGAGATCGTGCGGTCACCGAGCGGCAAGCCGGACTATCCCTGGGCGCAATCGGTTGCTGCGTCGGCCGGCGCGGACGGCATACGGGCGGACTGAGGTGCGGCCAGAAATGGCCTGGCCGAGCCCGCGGATCACGCGGGGCATCGATGCACAGCTATCCAAGGATCGGAAAGCGGCGTTGAGCCGCGAGGCGATCGAGGGTCTCCTGCATGGTCCGGGTTACCTCTTCGTAGCACTGACGGACGATGGTGTCGTCCTCAGCGGCATCAGGACCGTACATGGGCCAGTGAATCGGTTGACACAGCTCCACGGTGATCTTCGCAGGAAGCGGCCACGTCGGGATCCCCCCTGGAACGATCCCGAACGGTGGCCCGAATACGAGTGGCATGACTTTGATGCGGAACAGACGATCGAGCCCGAGGTGTTTGGCGACGTGCTGTCCGCGACTGAGAACGATGAGCGTCTCATGGGAGCCTACGGACACAGCGGGAACGACCGGAACCTGTGTGCGGAGGGCGAGTCGGACGAAGCCGCGCCGGTCTCCGAACTCGATGCGGTTGCGCTCCCACCAAGGTCGGAACACTTCATAGTCACCACCCGGGTAGTCGATGAGGATCCCGTCGCCGCGGAGGATCTCCTCCGCATCACTGGGCCCGGCTTCGATTGCGCCAGCGCGTTTCAACAGCGCACCGACGCCGGGAATCCCAAGCAAGAACTGGTGGAAGAGTGCGTAGATGGGTTCGTCTTCACCTCGTTCGCGCCACCATGCGGTCAAGAGAACAGGGATGTCAGGCGGCATCTGACCTCCCGAATGGTTGCCGACCACGAGGAAAGGCCCGGTGTCTGGTAGCCGATCGAACCCTCTCACTTCCGACCGAAAATACGCCGCGTACAGTTCGAGAATCGGTCGGAGAGAGCGAAGGAAGTCAGGGTCACGGGTCGAACCGACCCCTGACGGGGTGGCATGGCCGATGTCACTCATTCCTGAACTATGCACCAGCCTTGGCCAGCGGCACTCATCCAAGAGTACGAGAGGCAGTGAGCGAACCGAGTTCGACCCCGAAAACGGGGGGCGAGGAGCCCCGGATCTCGACGGGTCCTCTTGGGCAGGATGTGACTCTTGGCCCTAGCGAACCGACAGCTGCAGGCCCACCATGTCGGTAGGCGATGTTGAAGGGGGATGGTCATGAGCGTACGAGCCGATGAGCGGATGGCAGTCAAGAGGGGTCAAGTCAGCCAGCCCGACCGTGTGCGTTTGGTGTTGGGCCTCCTGGAGGCTGGCCCCCAGTTCAGATTCCGTGAGGACAAGGATTTTCCTGAGAAAGTGACCGCACCCGTTGGACCGAAGCGGGTTCAACGGGGATTCGCGAGCACGGGCGGATCCGGACCCTCTGAGAGCCGAGGAGCCGGATAAGGGATCGTTTCGCTGGCCAGGAGCTCCCCGGAATCCTTAGCAAAAGCAACAATGTGGGAAATCCGGACCGACAGCGTGGGAAATGGCGATCCTACGGTCGTCGTTCACGCAGGTGAGCGGGGTTTTGTCGGTAGCCCACTCAGACCAACGACCGACCGACTCACTCAACTCACCGACTGACTGACTGAACCAACCAGCAACCAACCAGCACCCAACCAGCACCCAACCAAGGGACGTCGACAGAACCGGAGGGACGCTCCGACAAAACCAATTCCCATTGTGCCCGAATTGGCGCCGACGGGGGGTCGTTCGAAGCGGTGCTTCGCAGCCATTTCAGTGTGGTGTCACCTCAGAATGACCGGCGGTGGCCGCCGGATATCAACGCTCTGGGCGCGCTTCAGCCGCTGGTGTGACCACAGCAGGAACCTGCGATCGTCACGCGGTCAGAGGGGGTTCGGGTTGGCTGGTGGCGTCGGATTCGAAGTCCGTGACGGCCGTGGTCGGCACCAGTCGCCGTTGGTGATGGGTATGGTCACGCAGCGTGGCAAGCTGAGCACAGGCGCCGACAACGATTGACGGCCGTACCCTCACATGCTTCGATGCCGAAGGTCCCTGCTGGCGCGTTGTGTGGGGCTTTCCGTTGCTGCCGGTCGGGCTCGCGCGAGCGACGCCGGGCGTGGGCGGAGAAGGGTGGCGAACATGCCTCGACAGTCCCGGCTCAGGCAATGGGCCATCGTCCCTGCCGCATTCACTGCCGCGCTCATCGGCCTGCCTGGGACGTCCGGTTTCGCCGGGCCTGCCCATCCGGCCGCGCATCGCGCCACAATGCGTGGTTCCGCTCAACTGCCCGTCTCGGCTGTACCGCCAGGTGATCGGGCGCTCGCCGGCGGTTCGGGAACAGCCGCCGGCCGCGACGCGCCAACGCAGGAAACGGCAACGCCGGGCAGGGTCCAGCAACTGGCCGGTCAGGCCGGTTACGGATTCGACACGACTGGCAACATCTCGCTCACCACCACGGTCACCGTCCCCACGCTGCAGTGTTCGGCCGTGCCGCTCTCTGAACGGAACGCCCAACCTGGCCTGCAGCTCTCGCTCGAGATTGGTGGCCAGTATGTGATGGTGCAGTCCTACTGCGCCGCCGGCGGTTCGCCCGGCTCGTACCAGCAGTACAGCATCCTCAACGTGTCGCTGTCTGGGATCCCCTACCAGTCGACCGGCTATATGGCCACGGTCCCCGGCCGCCAGATCCAGCTGTCCGAGACGGCCAGCGCCGGAACCTTGGTGGCATCGATTGAGGACCCGGTCTCGCACTTCTCGCAGTCGTGGACGGTCACCGGCACCTTCGCCGGCGCATTCGTCGGTGTCCTCGACTACTCCGAGTCTTCGTCGGGGGGGGTACCGCCCTACACCCCAGTCACCTTTGGCTCCACCCTCGTCAACGGGTCGGCGCTGGGCAGCTATCTGACCAGCATCCCGTCCACGAACTTCGCCCAGCAGAACTCGGTCTTCGGCGAGACACTGCAGGATCAGACCTCGTCGATCGGTTCCGGGTCCAGCTTCACCATTACCAACGCCAATCTGACCCTTCCAACGGTGTCGGTCTCGACGACGACAGATGGGGTGGAGCGTCCCGCGACCGGCACTGCCATCCTCACCTTCACGGTGGCTCTCTCGTTCGCCAGCACTTCACCGGTGTATCTCGACTACGCAACGACCGATGACGGAGCTGTCGCCGGAACCGACTACACAGCAACCAATGGCACCCTGACTTTCTCGCCGGGCTCCACCAGCCAAACTGTCCCAGTCACAGTGCTGTCCGGACCGGAGTCGTCCGGCGGTGAGCTCGACTTGCTCCTTGCCATCGCGAATCCAAGTTATGCCTACAACCCGCCCGGGTCGGCGGGGGTGGGCCGGATCTTCACTGGACCCACCGTGCTCAAGGTCATCCCCGACGTCGTCCCACTCACTGGGGGCGGCCCCATGATCCTCCAAGGAGTCTTCTTCGGCCCGGCCGGGTCGGCGGACACAGTGAAGCTCTGCAACTCGGGGTGCATCCAGGCCTCGTCGAGCAAAGTCGTGTCGGACACCAGCATCACCCTGGTCGTGCCGAACCTCTCCTCGATCGACCCGTCGGGGACGGCGCCGTTCGCCGCCGACACGGTGGTCACCGACGCCCACGCGGTGTCGAGCCCACTCGGTGTCGCCGACCAGGTCCAGGTGGGGTGCAATCAGGTCGCCAACCAGACCGACGGCGCATGGAGCTATTCGGGGTGCGTCAACCAGGTCGACAGCACGGATGCTGTCACGGACCAGCGCTCCCAGCTGGACGGGCTGGAGGTTTCGGCATCACCGTTTGACAAGGTCGACTACTCCGACGGTGGCTTGGGTGGAGACGCGGTCACCTCGACCGGGAACTCGACAGTCTCCCTCGACCTCGCCGGCCAGCTCGTGCCCATCTTCAAAGGCATGATCGACCAGCAGTTGAACGGGGCTGTCACCTTCATCCCACCCGGAGGGACGCAGGTCGAGGGCATGGCGCTGACCGGGCCGGTGACCCTCACCCCGGGGCCCATAGGCCAGGCAACCGGGAGCGGCTCGGTCACCCTGCCGCCGTGGCTCGGATCGCTCAGCGCCACCATGACCTTCACCACCTCGGCCACCGGAGGGTTGTCCAATCTCAGACTGACGTTCGGTCAGGCGAATCTTGCCGATCTGGTCAACCTGTCCGGAGTAACCATGAGTTGGTCCTCCCAGAGCGGCTGGCAGCTCAACGGCACGGCCAGCATCGGAGGCGGAGCGACCGACAGTGGCCCGGTCAACGGTTCGGTCACCTACGTCGACAACACGCTCCAAGCGGCCAGGGTGACGATCCCCGGCAGTGTGTCGGTGTTCGGGTTGTTCACCGCATCGGAGCTCAGCTTCGTGTACGGCAGCAAGACGGGGTGGTCCGCCAACGCGACGCTGTCCCCGAACGACGGTGGGGCGTCGATGACCTTCGCCGCCACCGTTGACGCCAGCGGTAAGGTCACCAAGGCGAGCTTGGAGCTGGACTCCAGGTCCAGCCCGGTGGAAGTGGAGGGGGCCATAGCGGTCCAGGTGTTCCGCCTCGACTACAGCGGCGGGGTCTGGACCGCGTCGGGCACCCTCCCGGTTGGCGAGAAGGGATCGGTGGTCGGCACAATCACCGTGGTCAACGGGGTGGTGCAGAGCGGGTCGCTTACCCTGACCAAACTCAAGTTTGGCGGCGGGTGGCTCACCCTCAAGAAGGCCACCTTGACCTACGCCCAGACAAGCGGCCAACAGCTCTGGACCGGATCCATCGACCTGCGGCTCGAAGCTGAGGTGGCGCCGATCTACGGGCTCCAGGTGGCTTGGGAGTCGATCAACGGCCTGGTCAGCGCTGGCGGAATTGGTCTGGTCGGTAATGTGCCGATCCCTCTTCCCGGGCTGTTCATCAACCAGGTAGGTGGGGAACTCGAGTGGACGCCACCACCGACCCATCTGAAAGAGGCACACGTCACGATCGGCCTCGGACCGCTGACCTCCGCCGGGCAGCTGGCCTCCCTCGACGGCAAGTTCACCCACGACGAGCCGCCGCCTCCCCTCGTACCGTCATACACCTTCAGCGGCGCGCTCACCGTCTTCGGCGCCCCGCTCGGCAGCGCGTCCGCCAGTCTCAACGACAACGGGGTGACAACCCTCACATTGACCCTCGGTCCCGGCGGCGGGATACCGCTGAAGGTGGGACCGGTCACTCTCACCGGCCAGTTGACGGGCTCCTTCTCCGCGACGGTCTTCACCGTTGACGGCACCGGCTCGATCGCCCTGCAAGGGGAAGGGACCTTCTCGGCGACGATCCACATCGACAAACACGGAGCCTGGGCCTGTGACGGGAGCGCCAAGGGGTTCAGCTGGACCTGGGGCCAGAGTCTCCCGGTTCTCCAACCTGCCGGTCACTGCGTCCCGACCCCCTAGGCCCACTCTCCGCTCGATGGTGACCGCGTCGACCTGCAACCGACGATCCTGGGTACAGATGCGTTCGATCTCAGACATGGAATGACTGGACAGGATGACCGTCAATAGCGTGGGAAATGGTGATCCCCGGGTCACCGTTCAAACGACTGGGTTTTGTCGGTAGTCCACCAAGGGGTCCCGACAAAACGGTGCCTCATCAGTCGACAAAACTCGATGTCATGTGACGGATTACAGGCCAACTTGGGACCCAACCAGGATCCTCGCATAATCGTTAGCAAAGGCAACAATGTGGGAAATCCGGACCCATAGCGTGGAAAATGGACTCGAACACGCGCCTATCACCCCTGGATAGCTGGGTTTTGTGGCTCTACTGACTGATCCGTGGGTCACTTGAGCACCCCCTGACGCGAGCAACGCCAGCCCCCGCCTACGTTTTCGGACTGTTCGAAGGTTCGAAGACAGGGCAAGGAGGATGGCGTGCTCGGTGCCAACGTATGGCGTCGCGTGCTCGGTGTCGACCGGGCGACGGTGATCGAGGAAATCGACTTCGATGAGGAGTCCGAAACCGTGGTGGTCCACGTGCGGCCGCGGCGTGCGACCAAGCGCCGGTGTGGACGCTGCGGGGTGCGTGCTCCCGGCTATGACCAGGGCGAGGGCAGGCGCAACTGGCGGGCGCTCGATCTCGGGACCATGCAGTGCTTCCTCCAGGCCGACTCTCCAAGAGTGAACTGTCCCGACCACGGCCCGACCGTTGCCCAGGTGCCCTGGGCCCGCCATGGAGCCGGGCATACCCGGTTCTTCGACGACCAGGTGGCCTGGCTGGTCACCCACACCGCCAAGTCGACGGTCTGTGAGCTGATGCGGATCGCCTGGCGGACCGTCGGTTCGATCATCGACCGGGTGGTGGCCGACGGCCGTGCCGCCCATGACCCCTTCTCCGGTCTCGTTCGCATCGGCATCGACGAGATCAGCTACAAGAAGGGGCACCGCTACCTGACCATCGTCGTCGACCACGACAGCGGGAGGCTGGTGTGGGCGGCCGTCGGACGGGACAAGAAGACGCTCAACGGCTTCTTCGACCTGCTGGGTGAGGAGCGGTCCGAACAGATCTCCCTGGTCAGCGCCGATGGAGCCGGATGGATCGCCACGGTGGTGGCCGAGCGGGCACCCAATGCCACCCTCTGCATCGACGCCTTTCACGTGGTGCAGTGGGCCACCGAGGCGCTGGATGAGGTGCGCCGCCAAGTGTGGAACGAGGCGAGGAAGGGCGGCATGTCCGGACATGCCAACGAGCTGAAGGGCTGTCGCTATGCCCTGTGGCGGAACCCCGAGGACCTGACCCCCCGCCAGGCCGGCAAGCTCGCCTGGATCGCCAAGGTGAACACCAAGCTCTACCGGGCCTACCTGATGAAAGAGCAGTTGCGCCTGGCCATCAGGAAGAAGGGCGTGCTGGCCCTTGCCATGTTGGACGGCTGGCTGGACTGGGCCCAGCGTTGCCGGATCCCGGCCTTCGTCGAGCTCGGCCGCAAGGTCAGAAAGAACATCGCCGGCATCGAGGCGGCCATGCTCAACGACCTGTCGAACGCACTCATCGAATCGACCAACACCAAGATCCGGGTCCTGCACCGCATGGCCTTCGGGTTCGCCAAGCCCGAGCACCTGATCGCCCTCGCCCTGCTCGACCGCGGTGGCTACTGCCCGCCGCTGCCGGGGCGTTCTCTATCTACGCTTGCGGCGCTTGCCTGACGGCCGGGACGGTGTCCCTGGAGGCGTGAACCGACCAGAAGAGACCCGGCGCCCGGCGGGCATGACACCCCGGCCCAAGATGGTGTCCCGCTCGGCCCGGGGTCGGGAGTTGAACCGGTTCATGAACGCCTCGACCGCCGCCGGGTCGTCCGGCGACACACCTTCGCTGGCTGCTTCGGTCCAGAGCCGCTTGCCGAAGCTGTATCGGGACGTGTCGGCCATGTTCGCCCGGAACTCGGGTGCGATCTCGTCCAGGAAGTCGCACAGCACCTCGGGGGACTCACTTTCCTCATCGAGCAGCTCGGTCTCGGAAAGGAACGTGATGAAGGTCTTCGTCTCGGCGAGGATCTCGTCGAGTTCGTCAGCCTCGGCCATCACCTTGGCCGGGTAGAGCTCCAGGTAGATCTCATAGAGGTCACGGCGTCTCCAGCGGGTGAGGTGGCGATCCACATAGGCCCACTTGTAGTGGAGCAGGCCCTCGGGTCCGTCACGCTCGACCTCGAGTCCCCTGCCGTCCGCCCATGCAGCGAACCGCCTCTTCAGCTCCGCGT
This sequence comes from uncultured Acidimicrobiaceae bacterium, assembly GCA_963725275.1. GTDB lineage: Bacteria > Actinomycetota > Acidimicrobiia > Acidimicrobiales > RAAP-2 > Bog-756. The sequence goes on from CAVRXS010000004.1 coordinate 71,673, forward strand.
TCGCTGCCTCATAGTCATCTTCGTGCTCCGGCTCCCAGCTCTGCGGTTCCACCGCACCATCTTCGCCGAAGGCGAGCCGCCATCCTCACGCTGCACGACGAAACCCAGAATTGACCCACGGATCAGTCAGGAGAGCCGGTTTTGTCGGTAGCCCACCCGAGGGGTCTCGACAAAACTATGCGGCTCGCGCAGACAAAACTCTCGACCTAATGGTGCCCGGCTGACTTCGGCGTTGACACGGTGTGAGCATCCCCCGCTGAACCGGACACCTGCGCTGAGGTGGTAACACCTTGGGAAAGGAGTCCGTGTGCCACGTCCCCACCCGCCGGAGTTCCGCCAACGAGCCGTCGAGATGGCCCGTGAAGGAACCATCCCGATCGCCAAGCTGGCGCAGGACCTCGGCATTGCCGACAGCTGCCTGCGCAACTAGATGCGCCAGGACCACATCGACACCGGTCGCCGAGAGGGCCTTTCGACCTCGGAACGGGCCGAGCTCGTGGAGTTGCGCCGCAAGCTCCGGGTCGCCGAGATGGAAGTCCAGATCCTCAGGCGGGCAGCTGCGTACTTCGCGAAGGACAGCCTGCGCCGCCCAAAACGATCTACACCTTCATCGCCCAGCGCTGCGAGGACCTGCCGGTCGCAGCGTGCTGTCGGGCCATGGGGGTGTCGACCTCGTCGTTCTATGCCTGGCGGACCAACCTGTTGAGCGAGCGAGATCTTGCCGACGCGCTCCTCACCGACACCATGTTTGACATTCACGCCATGAGTCGGCGCAGCTATGGCTCGCCCCGGGTCCACGCCGAACTGGTGCTCGGTGAGGCATCCGCTGCTCCCGCAAGCGGGTCGAGCGACTGCGCCAGGCCGGCATCGTAGGTATCCACCGGCGGAAGTTCCGGGGCTGCACTCGGCGTGACCCAGATGCCACCCTCGCCGAGGATCTGCTGGGTCGGAACTTCAACCCGACCGAGCCGGACCGTCTCTGGGTGATAGACGTGACCGAACACCCGACCGGAGAGGGCAAGGTCTACTTGGCCGTCGTCCTCGACGCCTGGAGCCGCAGGGTGGTGGGCTGGTCCATCGCCGATCACATCCGCTCCGAGCTCGTGGTCGACGCCGTGCAGATGGCCATCTGGCGACGACAGCCACCAGCGGGTCGGACAGTGGCACATTCCGACCGACGATCGATTGAACCTAGTCAATACACGTCTTGGGCCTTCGGTCGCAGGATCCGGGCAGCAGGACTGCTCGGTTCCATGGGCACCATCGGGGACTACTTCGACAACAGCGCCGTGGAGAGCTTGTTCGGGACCCTGCAGATCGAGTTGCTCCACGAGCACCGCTGGGAGACACGGAGCAACTGGCCCTCGCCATGTTCGACTGGATCGAGGCCTGGTACAACCCGAAGCGCCGACACAGCTATTGCCAGATGCTCAGCCCTATCGACTACGAAGCCCGCTTCATCCCCACTGCATCTGCGGCATGATTGCTCACTCAACAGCGAATTTGCTGGTGCTGGTCACAGTTCCAAGGGAAGTAGTGACATCGATGTCGCCGGTCGTGGCACCCGTGGGTACCTTCACCGTGATCTGCGTGGACGTGTCGCTGGTGACGGTGCCCTTTACTGGATGAGGCCCGGAGGTGGTGAACCCCACCTCAGTTGCACCGGAGAGGTTGGTCCCGGTGATAGTCACTACCGTGCCGGGTAGGCCAAACGAGGGGGCGAACCCGGTGATCGTGGGTCCTGCATCGGTGAACGTGGCGGCGCTGGTCGCAGAGCCATCGTCTAGTGTGACGACTTCGATGTAGCCGGTCGTGGCACCCGCGGGTACCTTCACCGTGATCTGCGTGGACGTGTCCTCGCTGATGGTGCTCTTTATGCCGTTGAAGTCCACCGCCGTTGTGTGGGAGAGGTTGGTCCCGGTGATAGTCACCACCGTGCCGGGTTTGCCCGACGACGGGGTGAACCCGGTGATGGTGGGTCCTGTGTACGTGAATTTGCTGGCGCTGGTCACGCTCCCGCTAGGAGTGGTGACTTCGATGTCGCCGGTCGTGGCACCCGCGGGCACCCTCACCCTGATCTCCGTAGGCCCACCGCTTATGATCTCGGTAGCAGCTTCGCCGTTGAAGGACACCTCAGTTGCACCGGAGAGGTTGGTCCCGGTGATGGTCACTATCGTGGCGGGTGGGCCCGACGACGGGGTGAACCCGGTGATGGTGGGTGGGCCCGATGATACGGCGAATTGGCTGGTGCTGGTCACAGTTCCAAGGGAAGTAGTGACACCGATGTCGCCGCTCGTGGCACCCGTGGGTACCTTCACCTTGATCTGCGTAGACGTGTCGCTGGTGACGGTGCCCTTTAATGGATGAGGCCCGGAGGTGGTGAACCCCACCTCAGTTGCACCGGAGAGGTTGGTCCCGGTGATAGTCACTACCGTGCCGGGTAGGCCAAACGAGGGGGCGAACCCGGTGATCGTGGGTCCTGCATCGGTGAACGTGGCGGCGCTGGTCGCAGAGCCATCGTCTAGTGTGACGACTTCGATGTAGCCGGTCGTGGCACCCGCGGGTACCTTCACCGTGATCTGCGTGGACGTGTCGCTGGTGATGAGGCCCTTTATGCCGTTGAAGCCCACCGCCGTTGTGTGGGAGAGGTTGGTCCCGGTGATGGTCACCACCGTGCCGGGTTTGCCCGACGACGGGGTGAACCCGGTGATGGTGGGTCCTGTGTAGGTGAACTTGCTGGCGCTGGTCACGCTCCCGCTAGGAGCGGTGACTTCGATGTCGCCGGTCGTGGCACCCGCAGGCACCCTCACCCTGATCTCCGTAGGCGCATCGCTTATGATCTCGGTAGCAGCTTCGCCGTTGAAGGACACCTCATTTGCAGCGGTGAGGGCGAGGCTGGTCCCGGTGATGGTCACTATCGTGCCGGGTGGGCCCGACGACGGAGTGAACCCGGTGATGGTGGGTCCTGTGTAGGTGAATTGGCTGGCGCTGGTCACACTTCCGCTTGGAGTGGTGACTCTGACGTGGCCGGTCGTGGCACCCGGGGGCACCTGCGCCGTGATCTCTGTCTGTCCGACGGTGGTGACGGTGCCCGCTTTGCCGTTGAAGCTCACCTCAGTTGCCCCGAGGAGGTTGGCCCCGGTGATGGTCACCACCGTGCCGGTTGAGCCCGACGACGGGGTGAACCCGGTGATGGTGGGTAGGCCCACGACGCCCTGCACCGCACCCATGTTGCAGGCTGCGCTCGGCGCGCTGGCGGTCCCACGCTGGTCGGTGGTCGGGCAGAGCTGTATCGCATCGACCGTGGTCGGATTCGGGATCGCCCCGGCTACCGGACTGGCCGCCGTGGGGAGGATCGTCTGGGTCGGTCCGCCATTGTCTGCGAGGGGAGCGAGGGAGGCGTCCAGCGAGGACGAGTTGCTGATACTCCCGGTCGCGGAGAACCCACAGGACCCGTCGTCGTCGATGTTGTACCCGAGGTCGGTCACCGCCGAGCCGATCGACCCACAGTCGAGGCCCTGCCCGTTGTCGGCCACGATGTCGCCTGCCGTGTCGAGGGTCGAGAAGTTGGCGATGCCACCCCCGTCGCCCGCATTCGCGCTGTTGCCGACGATCGTGCTGGCCGCAAGCGTCACGGGCTCACGACCCACGTCGAGTGCGCCGCCGCTGGCAGCGCTGTTGCCCGAGAAGGTGCTGTCGGTGATCGTGGCGGTCGCCCCGGGCGAATCGTTGGACACGCCGCCCCCGTTCAGGGACGTGGTGTTGCCCGCGATCGTGGAGTCGGACACGGACAGCTGCCCGGAGAAGTTGTAGATCCCGGCACCTTCTCCCCCGGTGTTGTCGGACACGGTGCTGTCGGACACGGAGAGCGAACCGTCGTTGGAGAGGCCGGCACCGGTAGCGAAGTTACCGGTGGCCGTGTTGCCGGTGATGACGCTGTTGGTGACCGTGGTGGTGCCGAAATTGTCGATCCCGCCCCCGGCGGAGTCCACATACCCGTTCTCGACCGTCAATCCCGAGATGATCACCGTGCCGGAGTTGATGGTGATCACCGAGCTGAGGCTGCCGCCGTTGACGACGGTCGACGACGCGCCGGCTCCGGCGATGGTGAGCGAGGAGAGTGACGAGACGCTGAGACTGTCGTTCTCGAAGTAGGTCCCAGCTGCCACATCGATGATGACGTCGTCGCCCGCGTAGGCGCCGCTGGTCGCCTGGCTGATGGCTCCAGAGATGGCACTGCAGGCATTGGCCGGACTCGTGCAGTCGCCGGTCCCGGTGGTGGTGACGTAGAGCGTCGCCGAAGTCGCCGACGCGGGTGTCGCTCCTCCGACCAGGACCCCGACGAACGCACCACCGAACACCAGCAGCCCGGCCAGAAGCGCCCCGACGTATTTCTGTCCCGTTTTCATCAGACCAGCACCCTCCGCTCTGGGGTGCCGTCCGCACACCCGCCTGTGCGAAGGCATAGCACCGAGTGGCTGTACCGGCAACCGCTGTCACTCTTGGTCGCACGACGTTCTCGCAGGGAGCGGCAGCTCCCCGACCCGCAGCTGGTCAGGAGCTCCCCAGAATCGTTAGCACTGGCAACACTGTGGGAGACCCGGGCCAATAGCGTGGGAAATGGCGATCCCCGGGCCACCGTTCATGCAGGCGCCTGGGGTTTTGTCGGCAGCCCACTCACTCACTCACTCACTCACTCAAACTCAACCACTCACTCAGCTCATGAGCGTCGACGTTACTGACGCACTCGCGCGAACTCCAGCGACAGCGTCCGTCGCTCAGAGCGATTCGTTGGAGTTGGGCAGCGACGACGTCTGCCACGTGACCCCCACGCACATCTCGTCGGATGATCCGTCGCCGAACGTGACGAAATGTGGCGGCGCCTTGCGGAGGATTGGTAACTCCTGCCCCAGCTCGGGGTTGTAGCTGCAGTTGATCTGTATCTGCTCGCCGCGAGTCACCGGGATGGGCGCCACGTTGTACGCCTTTTGGTAGTCGAAGTTGTAGTTCGGGACGTTCAGGATCGTCTTGGCCTGCGGCGTCCCCGGATTGAGCACCATCGTGAACTTGACCCCCAACAGGTGCATGTGTGGTTGGATCCTGTCGATGTAGCCGTTCGATCCGACCTGCCACGTGCATGTGGCCGTGTCACCGACAGGCGGATCGGCCGGGTTTTCACCACATACCTGGTCGATGCCCATGGCCATCTCAACGCCGCCGGAGCCGAAGCGCTGATTCAGGTAGCTGAGGGATGCCTGATAGTTGCACAGTGACCCAGTCACACCGGCCGGACATGGAATGTTCGGCGGGGCAATCAGGTATTGGGATTGCATCGGCAAAAGTGGCGTGGACACCGGAACCGTGTGGAGCATCAGCCCGTTCGTGACCGGCTTGTCGCCCACCAGCAGGTTGTAGTGCACTTGCTCGATCACCAGGCTCCCCATGGGCAGGGAGATCCCCGTGCCTTTGGGTAGCACGTCTTCGCCATGCCCAGGCGCCCACACGCTCAGGAAGGGGGTGCTCATGAAAGCGGCGAGCGACGCACCTGGCAGCGCTGGCGCGCCGAAGCACGTCCATCCCCTACCGCCGGTGGCTGCATTGGCGGCGAGGGCTTGAGCCGTCATGGTCGGGGGCACCAAGGCAAGCACGGCATGGTGGACCTCGGGACTGCCCGGTTTGAACTGGCTCGAGATCACGTATGAGTTCCGGGTGATGTGCGGGTTGACCAAGCTGCAGTGGTAGTCGTCGGTCGCTCCCACGGCCGCCTCGGGCTTGTACCTCGGTGACGCCACCGACACGGTGGAGACAGGTGTTTGCGACCTCGGGTTCGCCTTGGCCGACCCCGAGGTGGTCGCCAACGCCACCGCGCCGAGTGTGCCGGCTACAAGCACAACGCTGATAGCCACGATCAAGGCCCGCGGCGTTCCCATGGCGCCTGACAGCCGGCGCCGCTTCGGCGGGACGGGCCCTCGTGACGACCCCTCGTTTGCTGGGTCGGCAGAGTGGCCGTCGGCGTTGTTGGTGAGATCGGTCATGGTCTCCTGTCCCCGTCCTGCAGCGACTCGGCGTGTTCCCCCAACTCGAGTATGCCTGGTGCGAAGGAACGCACGCCCGGACAGAATGCCCTGGTAGCGGGGGGACCCACCCAGGAAGCCCTAGCAGGTGACGCCCAGCGATCGTCAGTTTTTGCCGACGTCCCGTTCGGCTACAAGAGAGCTGCGTCGCCGCCAGAACGGTATCGCCGGCTTCGAGCAGTAGCTCGAGGTCAAGTCCATCGCGTGGCCATCCGCCTGGTGCCAACGGTGATGGCGAAGGAAGCGGAGGCGACGATCGAAGGGTGGAAGCGGCTGACCTTGCCGATCCAGAGGAACTGACAGCAAGTCTGCGTGTAGCTGTAACAAGTTGCCTATTTGCGTTCTCGTCCCTGTGACCAATCGCGTTCAGCGGTGCGCTGTATATCCGCCGTCGATGGTGAACGTCTGGCCGGTGACGAACGCCGCATCGTCGGACAGGAGGTATGCGACGGCCGTTGCGATCTCTTCTGGGTACCCGAGCCGGCCGACGAGGTGACCCTCAGTGATCGACGCAAGAGTCTCGCCAAGTGGGCCGCCGAGCGATTCCTGGAGATCGCGGTCGACGACGACACCAGGCGCGACAGCGTTTACGCGAATGTTGCGATCGGCGTAGGCGGTTGCCACGTAGCGCGTAAGTGCAACGACGCCGGCCTTGCTGGTTCCGTAGGCAGCGAGAGAGCGGCTCCCGTAAGTTGCAGCGACGGATGCTGTGTTGACAATCGCCCCGCCTCCGCGTTCCAGCATGGCGGGAATGCCGAAGCGGCAGCCGAGCATGACGCCGTCGAGGTTGACGCGCATCGACCTGTACCAGGTTTCGAGCTGCATGGTGACGACATCTTGGTCGGTGAGGCTGAGATTGATTGCGGCAGCGTTGTTGTGAAGTAGATCTAGACCGCCGAATGCGGTGAGGGTATCGGCGACCATGCGCGCAACTGCGTCCGGCTCGGCGACGTCGGTGGCTTGGACGCGGGCGGTTCCACCATCGGTGCGGATCAACTCGACGGTCGTGCCGGCGGCCGCCTCGTCGATATCGGCGATGGTCACTGCAGCACCTTCGGCCGCGAGGCGGCGGGCGGTCGCACGTCCGATTCCCGAGCCTGCGCCCGTCACGATCGCGATCTTGTCGTGGAAGCGTTGCACGCTCAAAGTGTCGCGCAGGGTCCTGACTATTGCGTTGCTTCGATGCCCATGTGCCGGCCGAACCGCGTCTCGCGGCGGCCCGGAGCTGCTTCACCGGCCACGCCGGCGGGCGCTCTCGAGATGGTGGTCACAGACGAGTGACCCTCGAAGGGTACCGAGAGGCCCTCCAGGCCGGGCTCGACACGAGCGCCGAGACGCGATGAACCTGGTTTGCCAACCTCACGGTTGAGCCGACGGTCAACCCGGAGCGTTCCCGGGCCAAAGCCTTGGGACCCTAACGGCTGTCGATCGCGACCTTGATGGCCCCTGACGTCTCCTGGTCGGCCAGCACCGTGAATGCCTCGCGCCACTCGTCAAGGCGGAACGTGTGGGTGAGCATCGATCTCAGGTCGATCCGGCCGGATCCGACCATGTCCAGGAAGTGGGCGATGCCGTGTTGGCGTACGCCGTCGACCTCCTCGATCCCGAACGCGTTGGAACCCGTATAGGTGATCTCCTTGGAGTACACCGGCGTGTCGTCCCACTTGGCGGCGCCGTGCATACCCAGCTTCACGAGGGTTCCTCGGGCACGCAGCACGCGGCAACCGACTTCCAAGGTCTCGGCAGCCCCAATCGTGTCGTAGACCACGTCGATACCGCCCGGAAATGCCATGGGGAGCCCGTCAGCCGGTTGCAGTATGCCGCCCGACCAGTCCGCAACCCGCCCAATGAGCTCCAGTCGCGGCTCGTGGGGCACGGTCGATGCGCCGAAGGTCTCGGCCAGCAGGCGTTGCGCGTCGAACCGGGCCACCACCATCACGTCGACTGTCGGATGCAACGCTCGGAGGATGGCGACGGCGCACTGGCCGAGTGCCCCGGCACCGTATACCAGCACCTTGGTGCCGGGCTGCGGCGGATGGCGAGTGACAGCATGGAGCGACACCGCGAACGGGTCAGCCAAGACGACCTGTTCATCACTCAAGGTGTCCGGCACCTTGAAGAGCATCGAGTCGTGGGCCGGCATGAGGTCGGCGAACCCCCCGCTGACGTCGGTGCACATGCCGATGTGGATCCCTGGCGCGAATGAGCCCTTCCCGAACGAGTGGCACTGGCTCAGGTCACCAGCCTCGCATGCCGGGCAGACGGGTGACACCCCTCGGGTGACACACGTGAGCCACGGGTTGAGGGCGACACGGTCGCCCGGCTCGAGGCCCTTCGCCTCGGGACCGACCGCGACCACCTCGGCGATCACCTCGTGGCCCATCACGTGGGGTATCGAAACGAAACCCTTCATCGGATTCTGGCCCGCCGCGTTGGCCGGGTCGATCAGGCTCGCGTAGTCGAGGAACACCGCCTTGGACTCCGACCCGCAGATCCCAACCAGTCTCGGCCTGGTCACCACCCAATCTGGGCGGATGAACGCTGGCTCGTCGATGTCGATGAGCCGCGTCGGCGTCCGGGCGAGCATCCTCAACAGGCGGTTGTCCGTCTCGTCGATGGGCTGCACCTCCGGCTCCACCCCGTACATGAGCGCTCGCATGGCCACATCGTAGGGCCAAGGGCAGGATTCGCTCGCATGATGACACCCTTGACATCGACCATGACCATTCCAATGGCAGCGTGCTCGAATGCAGAGTGGAATCGCTCGTAGGCCTGTCTCAGCGCCTCGTCGGCCAATTTGCGTTCGGTGATATCGTGCAGATTCGACAGCATCCCCCGCACATCGGGGTCGGCGCGGCGATCGGTTACCGTCGCTTCAAACCATTTCCATGACCCGTCCACGCGCTGTAGACGCAGTTCGGTTCTCTTGCCGGTGTCGGCGTCCAAACCGCCCGGCGATGACCGCATGCTGGCCACATCGTCAGGGTGCATCAGTTCAACGGCTTGACGCGTTCCAAACTCCTCGCGCGACTTGCCAAGGACGCGCTCGAACGCCGGACTGACGTATTGGAGTTGACCACCCTCGTCGACCACGATGATGATGTCGGACGCGTGCTGTACAAGTGCTTCGAACCTTCTGGCCGCGTGTCGCAGATCCGATACGACCTCTTCACGAGCCGCGGTCGAGCGACCCAGCAATACGATGGTCAGCAGCACACCGACCAGACACAAGGCGGCAAGCCCGTCAACGCGGGGCTGCTTGATGAGGCTCGGTGCCACGTCCCGCCAGATCGCCAGCTGTCCGATGCCCATATAGATGGCGGTCCACAACAGGGCGGTCTTCGTGATCTTGGATCCGAGAACTTCGAAGGCTGACGCCGCTCCGAAGATGAATCCCAGGGAGAGGATGGGGCCCCACCCCGTGCTGTACGCCACCAGCCCGATGACACCCAGGTTGGCGCCGATGTATGCGGTGAGCCGCCAACCCTCTGGATGATGGAGCCACGCGGCGGCGGACGAGATACTCGTCAGCTGAGCAACGAAGATGACCAGGACGAGGACCCAATACGGGATCGGCGCGATCAATCCGAAATATCGGAGCAGACAGAGCACGGCTGCGACCGGCAGCCCGACCAGTACCAGCGGATCGCGAATCTGTGTTCGGAGTTCCGATCCAAATGACTGATGGCCGGACCAGTTTCCCCGGTCGGGAGGTAGATGCGCACGGTTCGGTATCGTCGGATGTGCGCTCCGGCTTGAATTCCAAAGGACGTCGATCCTCATCACGGACGCCGCTGGAACTCACCCTGACCCGAACCAGTGAGAATTCGGAGCAAGCTGGCTCAAGACCACTGAGGGCACGTGCGCAGGTACGGTCCGGCATCCGGCAAGTACTGGTGCCACTCCTTCTGAATAAGGTTGCGCCCGGCTGCCTGGCAGGCTGCAGATTCCCAGTTTGTCGGCTCGAGGTTCGACAGCAGGACCGAACCATTGGACACGGTCGCCAGCTCGTTGCCATCTGGTCGCAGAGCGAGATATCCGGTCGAAGGAAAGGGATCGCCAAGAGGCTGAAAGTCATTGAGGTCCACCACCAGACCTTGTCCCTCTCCGAAGACCAACATTCGTGGTCTTCGACCGCCTCGGCGAAGTCTCGGGCGTCGACCGAGCGATTTGGCCTTCTCCAGCCATACGCTGAGAGCCGTGGCTGCGCCCGTCATCACCTACCGGCGTAGCTACCGGTTCGACCTGGCTCCCGATCGGCTCTGGGATCGGATCGAGGAGTTCGACCAGTTCGAACACTGGTGGCCCTGGCTCACCGAACTCCGAGTCGAGGGAGTGGGCCTGTCGGCGGGTTCGGTCCTCTCTGGCGTCGTCACCCCTCCGCTTCCGTACCGGATGCGACTCCGGGTCGAACTCGTCGACTGCAGGCGGCCGCACGCGATCGACGCGACGATCAGCGGGGACCTCATCGGGGACGCTCGGCTCCGCCTTCATCGTGAGGGAGACGGAACCACGGCTCAGGTGGCGTGGACGGTCGAGATGCTCCAGCCCGCCATGCGGTTTGCCAGCCGGATCGGCCATCCGCTGCTGCAGTGGGGACATGACCGTGTCGTTGAGATGACGGTCGCCGGATTCCGTCGGCGCATCGAACGCTCCTAGTGCAATCGGTCGACCGCAAGAGCGGCGGCGAGGAAGACGACGGCCCATGACATCGCCCGCAGCGCCTGCTCGAGCGGCGCCAGCAGTACCGTCCGACTGACGGGGATCTCCCCCCCGTCAATCAGCGTGATGGTCCCCACGACGTCGCCAGACCGCCGGCGCAACAGCCGGGCCGGAGTGCTCAGTGCGCGTTGCGCCGCCGAAAGGAGAGCGGCACCGACGGCGGCGATGAGCGGCGCAGCGGCCAAACCGCCGGTCTGGGCCACATAGGCGGTGAGCACCGGAAAGGCTCCCCAGCTGGCGGCAAACCCGCAGGTGTTGTGGATGACTCCGCCAAAGAGCTCGAAGTTGTAGGCGACCACGAGGACCGGACCGATGACGAGGAAGGGGAGCAGCGCCCAGCCGACCTGAACGATCCCGACGATCCCGAGCCCGACCGCGCCGGCGAGCCCGATGCCCGCGGCGACGGCGAGGACGGTCGACGGGATCTGGGTGCGCAGCGGTCGCCCATGCAACTCGTCGAGCGCGTGGGCCGCGAGACCGACCGCGAGGAAGAACGCCAAGAGGGTCGCGAACAGCCGCGTGGTGTTGACCACAGGCGCCAGGCACGCGCCGATGACGACATAGGCCAGGTGCCACGCGGTGTAGGGCGGGTGGAGTAGCGTCCACCAGTCACGCCAGCTGCCCGGGCGGGCCGCGTAGTAGGCGGTGCGTTGTTCCGGTGGCGGATCCGCCGGCGTCTCATCCACCGGCGCGTCGACCCCACATGATCAACCCGCCACCGAGGCTCATCCGCCGTACCCCGACGTCGGTGAAACCCGCTCGCCGCCACGCCTCGATCGTCCAGTCCACCGGATATCGCCGGTAGTGCGCCGAGATGTTGGGACCGAGAAACCTGCCTACCTCGAACCACGACCTTCCGCCGGTGAGCCAGCCTCCGACTGGAAGCAGGAGCCGCGTGTAGCCCCACCACCAGAACCTCCAGAACCGGCTCTGCGGCAGGAGGAACTCGAGACTGGCAACGACCGATCCGGGCTTCACCAGCCGGGCCAGCTCGTTCAGGGTGGCTTGGGGATCATCGACATAGCGCAGGAGGTAGGTGAACGTGAGTGCATCGAAGGTGCCGTCGGCGAAGGGCGTCTGCTCGGCCCGTCCGACCACCAGCTGGACCTGGTCAGCCATGGCCCGCTCGGCCACGTTGCGCTGGCCTTGGCGCAGCATGTCGAGCGTCAGGTCGACCCCCACCACCCGGGCCCCGGTGCGGTCGGCGAGCTGGAGCGCCACGCCCGCCGGCCCGGAGGCGACGTCGAGGATCACCGTGGGTTCGTCAGGGACGATGTGGTCGACCATGGCCCGCCGCCAGCGCCCGTTCTGTCCCATCGACAACAGTTCCGCCAGGTGATCGTACCGTCCGGGCAGTGGCGCAAAGAGCTTCTGGGCGAACCGGTTGGCGTCCCCCTGCTCCGGAATGTCCACTACCCCTCCTCGGGTGCGAAGATCTCACTGTAGGCGGTCGATGCCCGGAAGGAGTCATGTGATTCCCAGGCGTTTTGACGTGCTCGTCGTCGGAGCCGGTCCGGCGGGAAGCACTGCCGCTCTGGTACTGGCACGCGCCGGGGCCAGCGTCGCACTGCTCGACAAAGCACACTTTCCGAGGGACAAAGCGTGTGGCGACTTGATCGGGCCGCGGGGCCTCCAAGTCCTCACCGATCTCCGGATACCGGTCCCGCCCGGGTCCGATATCGGCAGCATGCTGGTCGTTGGACCCACTGGACGCCGGGTCGTCCTCCCGTGCTTCGACGGGGTGACCTACCCGGGTCGCGCCCGGGCGACCACGCGGACGGTGTTCGACGACGCGCTGCGGACCGCCGCACTCGAGGCCGGCGCCGTTCCCTGCACCGGGCGGGCCGATCGTCCACTCGGGAGGGACGGTGCTCTCGAAGGCTTCACCGTCGGCGACCGCGAAGAGCTGCGAGCCGATTTCGTCATCGGCGCTGACGGTGCCACCAGCCACGTGGCACAGAGCGCCGGCCTGGTCGAGGAATCGAGGGTGCTCTGGGGATTCGCGGTGCGCTGCTACATCGGCCAGCACGTCGATCTCCCGGTCATCACGTTCTGGGAACGGACCCGGTGGAATGCATTCCCCGGCTACGGCTGGATCTTCCCGAGCCCAGGAGGCGTCGCCAATATCGGAGTCGGCATCGGTGCGCTGGCGGATCGACAGGCCGGAGCCGGGGCGGTGCGGGTCCTCCCCGCCTATCTCGAACACCTGGTTGCCCTCGGACTCCTCGACCGGATGCCACTCACGACGCTGCCGCGGCGATTGGGGGGATGGCTCAAGATGGGCATGGTCGGGACCACACCTGCAGCCGGCCGTGTGCTGCTGGTGGGCGATGCTGCCGGCCTGGTCAATCCCCTGCAGGGTGAGGGAATCGCGCAGGCGATGACGAGCGGGCGATCAGCCGCCGAGGCGGTCCTCGCCTCGCCGGGCCATGCAGCGGCCCGCTACCGCGACGACCTGGCGAGAGCCCATCTCCCGTACCAGCGGATAGCCGCTGCCGGCCACGCCGCGCTGGTCGGTCACCCGCGCGCCGTCGCCGCGGTGGGGCGCCTGCTCACTGCCCCGGTACTCGGGAACTGGTTGGCCGGCGGCTGGGGGATCTTCTGGAACGAACTGCTCGACGGGGCGGCACCAGGACACGCGCAGCGGGTCGCGACTGCCTCGACGTGGTTCGGGCGGGCAGTCACGGCCCGAACGGATGTCTCCCGCCGGATCACGGCCACCTTCGGGTCCCAGGTGGAGAAGGAGTGCGTCGGCTATCCCAGGGTTCCGCTGAAGAGATGCCCCTGGAGCTCGAAGGTGTAGCCGTCGCCGGCCTGCATCGCCGTCACGTCCGGGTAGAAGCTCCCGAGCGACAGGGTGGCTTTGGTCGAGCTCCAAGAGCTCACGATCAACCCGAGGCAGTCTCCGCCTGAACCGGCCGTCCATGCCGCGGTCGTGTCGCCGAAGTTGAGTCCGACGCCCCCGAAGACATCGCCGCTGTATGCCGCGCTGCAATCCCATTCGGGTGATCCCGGAGGTGCAACGGAACCCAGGTTGGGCCCGTCCACGGTGAGGGTGGGATCGGATGGCGTCCCCCCGAGGGTGACGGAGCTGACAGTCGGTGCTGGCCCCGCCGCCACCTTGAACGCCCCGATGCCGTTCGGTGATCCGAGTCCGGTTGGTCCGTCATACCCGACGCGGGCGGTGCAGAGGTAGGCGGGGGTGCACGTCCCGGTCGAGCCCTTCGTGATGTCGTGGAGATCGGCAGCAGGGGCCGCGTAGGCCGCAGACACCGGGACTGCGATCGAGGCTGGGTTCTTCGCCAGTCCGTAGATCCCCGCGATGAGTGGCGAGGACACGCTCGTCCCGAACTCGTAGTACCAGCCGCTCGCCATGTACGTGTCGTACCCCAGGACGTTGGCTGCCACCATGCTCACATCGGCAGTCGTGCGCCTGGAGCATCCCGTGTCCTTCTGCCAGGCGGGCTTGCCCTCATAGGCGGAGCAGCCGCTGCCCGACCCCTGCGTCGGTGGGGAGGAACTCGTGTTGACCCAGGTCGACTCGTTCCAGCCCCGCGTGACATGTGAGTTGGGCGTGAGCTCCGTCCCGCCCACCGACGTCACGTAGTTGGAGGACGCGGGGTACTGCACACCGCCCTGGTACGCGCCGTCGCCCGAGCTGAACGTGATGGCGACACCCGGCACGTCGAGAGTCGTGTCCTGGGACGCCTCGAGGTTCTGCTCGCCGCTACCCCAGCTGTCGCTCACCACCTTCGCGCCGAGGACGGTGGACTCGTGGATGGCGGTCAGGAGGTCTCCCAACCCGTTGCTGTTCGCCTCGACCAGCCAGATATGGCAGAGCGGACACGCGGTGGACACCATGTCGAGATCGAGCGACGTCTCGCCGGCGAAGCTGGCATTCGGCGTCGGGTAGTCCTTGGTCTGTCCGGTCTGGTTGTACTTGGTAAAGCATTTGGTCGCCGTCGTGCACGCAGGAAGTTTGAAGTGCGATCGGAACACCGCAAGATCCGATGCAGCCTTCGGGTCGTCGTTGGGATCGACCACGGCGACCACCGACCCGGCGCCGTCCTTGGCAACCGCTGCGGTCAGGCCGTAGGCGTTCTGGATATTGCACGGGGTGTACCCCGCCGCCTCGTCGACCGTGCACGTCGTCGACGGCGCCGGGATGCCATCGGATGAGACCACCGGCTCGGAGGACAGGTAGCACTGGACATGCCCAGGCGGTTGCGGGTGATCGCAGCCAGCGGGCACCGCGCCCACGCCGGCCTCCTGCACCGCGCCGCGTACGGTCGTCGACGCTGACGCTCCCGAAGCGGCCCCATTGAGGACCACGAGCGCGGTGACCAACGCGCCACAGATCGCAAACCGCCTCATTGCACCTCTCATGAGACACCTCCACCGATTGGCCCGCCTGAACGACGCCCGATTATACGGGTGGGCCAAGGGCTCCACCGAGTCCCGGAAATGGGTCAACAGTATGGCTGTACACATGTCATCCTCACCTGACCGATAGCGACCATCGCTGGGGGCTTTCCCGGCAGGACGATCCGGAGCGAACACCCATGTCCCGTGACCTACCCGCACTGGTGGACCACCTCGACCTCGATGAGAAGGTCACCCTCCTCGCAGGGGCCGACATCTTCTCGATGGCCCCCTTGGAACGGCACGGGATCCCTCCCGTCCGGGTCACCGACGGCCCCAACGGCGCGCGCGGACCGGTGCTCCCCGGTGCGCCGGACGGAAAGGAGCCGCTGAGCTCGACCTGCGTGCCATGCGGAGCGGCGCTGGGTGCGACCTGGGACACAGGGCTCGTCGAGCGAGTCGGCGCCCTGGTCGGACGGCAGGCCCGCACCAAGGTGTGCCGGGTGTTGCTCGCGCCCACGGTCAACCTCCACCGCTCACCGCTGGGTGGTCGCAACTTCGAGTCCTACTCCGAAGACCCGCTGTTGGCCGGCCGGATGGGCGCGGCGTATATACGAGGTGCCCAGTCCGCCGGCGTGGCCTGCACGGTCAAGCACTTCGCCGGAAACGAGTACGAGAAGGACAGGCTGGTCGCCAACTCGATCATTGACGACCGGGCTCTGCGCGAGCTGCATCTCCTGCCGTTCGAACTCGCGGTCAAAGAGGGAGGCGCCCTCGGCGTCATGACCGGCTACAACAGGGTGAACGGCCTGTATGGACCTGACAACCGTTGGCTCCTCCAGGACCTGCTGCGCGACGAATGGGGATTCGAGGGCTTCGTCGTCACCGACTGGTACGCCTTCGCCGATACGGAGCATGCGATTGCCGCAGGACTCGACCTCGAGATGCCGGGCCCGGGCCGTTCGTACGGACCCCGGTTGGCCGAGGCGGTCCGAACCGGTACCGTCGATGAACAGCTGGTCGATGCAGCACTCCTGCGACTCCTCTCGGTCATGGACAGCGTGGGGGCCCTGGACGACGATCCGGATGAGCAGCCCAGGTCCGAGGACCGACCAAAGGACCGGGTGCTCGCACGCGAAGCCGCGGTCGCTGCGACGGTGTTGCTCAAGAACACCGGGATCCTCCCGCTGGACCTCACCGAGCTGCGTCGCGTGGCGGTGATCGGGCCGAACGCCGGGCGCGCCGTCATCATGGGGGGCGGATCGGCGAGCGTGCCCGCGCCCTACCTCCGCTCCCCACTCGACGCACTCCGGGACCGGCTCGGACCCGGGGTCGAAATCGATCATGAACCGGCCGTCGACATCGCCCGGACAAGTCCCGAGATTCCGAACGCGTGGCTGAACGTGGACGGTGCGCCGGGCATGGCCGTCGAGTTCCACCGGCCCGACGACCTCGGCGGCAAAGTGATCCACACGGCAACCAAGGACACCGGTGCGGTCCTCTGGTTCGGCGCCGGCCCTGGCAACGTCGGTACCACCTTCTCGTGGAGGGCCTACGCCGACCTCACCGTGGGGGTAGCAGGTCGATGGACGCTCTCCCTCGTCCAGACGGATCCGGCTCGGCTTCTCGTCGACGAGCGGGTCGTGCTCGACGGATTCGCCGATCCGCCCGGTCCGGGTCATGACTTCTTCGGTCTGGCCAGGCAGGAGATGACCGTTGCGCTGGACCTGGCACCGGAGAAGCCCGTCCGGATCGAGGTGCAGTCCGTCGTTCGGGCTCCGGCCATCGTGATCGGGGCCAAGATCGGCATCCGGCCCGCACCGGCCATTGACGGCATCGAGCGGGCCGTCTCGGCCGCTGCGCAGGCCGACGCGGTGATCCTGGTGGTCGGTACGGACGAGAACTGGGAGACCGAGGGCGCCGACCGGGAGTCGATGCACCTCCCCGGTGCGCAAGACGAGCTCGTCCAGCGGGTCCTCGAGGTCGCGCCGCTGGCGATCGTCGTCTTGAACGTCGGAGCTCCGGTCGCCACCCCATGGGCCGCGGATGCGGGCGCCGTGGTCCAGTGCTGGTTCGGTGGACAGGAAATGGCCGCCGGCCTCGTAGACGTCCTCTTTGGCGAGTCCGACCCTGGTGGTCGGCTCCCGACCACGATCCCGATGAGACTCGAGGACACCCCGACGTGGGGGAACTCGGTGCCCGAAGGCGGCCGGCTCCGCTACGTCGAGGGCGTCCTCGTCGGCTACCGGTGGTACGAGTCACGGGACATCGGTGTGTCGTTCCCCTTCGGACACGGGCTGTCGTATACGAGCTTCGAGATCGGAATGCCCGAGCTGTCGACAGCCACGATCGAACCGGGCGGGAGCATCAGTGTGCGGGTCCCGGTGACCAACACCGGTAGTCGACCGGGTACGGAGATCGTGCAGCTCTACGTGGCACCGAAGGAGCCCGGCGCATTCCGGCCACCGAAGGAGCTCAAGGGGTTCGCCAAGGCATCCCTCTCCCCTGGCGAGTCGACCGTCCTGGAGATCGAGCTCGGTGACCGTGCATTTGCCCGCTGGGCAGCCCTCGATCCTGCGCTGAGCGGACTAGCGGCGCAGCAGGCACGTGTCGCCCTCTGGGCGCCCCGCCCGGAGCGGGTCGACGAGAGCGGATGGATCATGGATCCGGGGAGGCACGAGCTGCACATCGGGAGATCGTCCGTCGACATCTCCCACGTCGTCTCGGTGCACGTGCCCACCGGCGGCCTACTGCACGACGGGGTTCCGCAGGTCGGGCCCTAAACGACAGGCGCGTTCATGAAGTCGGCCATCCGCAACAGCGCGGCGCGCGACCGGGTCGGAACGGCATCAAGCGCATCGTCGACCCGCGTCCGGCCAGCCAGCGCATCTGCGACATGAGCTGCAGGATGCCCGACCGTGGTGACCCGGTTGACCGTGAGCGTGAGAGCACCCCGACTGGTCAGGGTGAAGACGCCGTCGCCCAGCTCGAGGGTCTCCTCCACCGGATCCCCGAACAGCAACGCCACCGCGGCGGCGATGAACAACCCGTACGAGGTCGCGTAGAGGGTTGCATCGTCGCCGCTCAGGTGCGCATCGCCTCGGGCGATCAGCACGTCGCGCTCGTGCATCCAGGAATCCCAGAAGGCATGGAGCACGACAACGGTCCAGTCCATCTGCCCGTACGGTAGGCGCACGTCGAACCTGTGGCACTCGGACAGCCGAGACCGGGCGAGTGCGAGCAGCTGTTCGGTCGTGGCCGCGAAGCGCTCGAGGGAGGTGTCAGGTGACTCGCCAGCCGATGCCCTGAGCCACTCTCCGGGCGTGACCCTCGGGTCGAACCCGGCCGCCCCGTCGAGCGAGTCGTCGTCCGCACTACCGCGGAGGATGAGCTCGTTGGCGTCGCAGAGGTGACGGACGACGTCGTGAGCGGACCAGTCGGTGCACCTGGTGCGAGCCATCCAGTCTTCGGGACCGAATCCACAGAGGATCGTCACGAAACGCTGCCGTTGCTCCTCGAACACGTCGAGCAGTCGTCCCGGATCGATGTCGCATTCGCCCTCGGTCTGCAGGAGCAGCGTTGCGGGCCGCATGGGGCGACTCTACCGGCATTGGCAACCCGGGCAGGAGTCGACGGTCGTCGCCAAGAGAGGGGAATGCTAGAACGGGGATCATGGAGAAGCGACGGATCGGATCACTCGACGTCTCGGTTGTCGGCCTCGGAACCAACAACTTCGGGATGGGGATGCACGAGGACGAGGTACCCCCGGTCGTCAACGCTGCCCTCGAGGCGGGCATCACCTTCTTCGACACGGCGGATTCATACGGTGACAGCGAGGAGAGACTGGGCAAGGCGCTCGGCCGCCATCGTGACGAGGTGGTCATCGCCACGAAGTTCGGTAGTCCTGTGGGCAAAGGCGGCACCGGTGGCGCGGCACCTGCGTACGTGCGCGAGGCCGTCGAACGCAGTCTGCGCCAGCTCGCGACCGATCGGATCGATCTCTATCAGCTTCACCGGCCCGATCCGCACACCCCCATCTCCGACACGCTCGCTGTGCTCGACGAACTGGTCCGTGAGGGCAAGGTCCGCGAGATCGGCTGCTCGAACTTCTCGGCCGAACTGCTGCGCGAGGCAGATGAGGACGTCGCCCCACAAGGAGCGCACTTCATCAGCGTGCAGAACCACTACAACCTGCTGAACCGGGGAGAGGAGCGCGAGGTCCTCCCCGAGTGCCAGCGTCTGGGGCTCGCGTACCTCCCGTACTTTCCCCTGGCGAGCGGCATGCTGACGGGCAAGTACACGAGAGGTGAGGCGCCCGGCGCCGGAACGCGCATACAGCGCTGGGGCGAGCGGGCGAGCGGGCTGCTCTCCGATCAGAACTTCGAGGTCGTCGACGCACTCAGCGCATGGGCGGCATCGCATGATCACAGCCTGTTGGATCTGGCCTTCGCGTGGCTGATCGAGAAGCCGGTCATCCCGTCGGTCATCGCCGGCGCCACCAAGCCCGATCAGGTCCGTGCAAACGCGGCCACCGCGGGGTGGCGCCTCACCGCAGAGGACGCTGCGGAGGTCGACGCCCTGGCCCCGATCGTCACATGAAGGTGCGGCTGGGGTCCCGCTCTGGCTGAGCGGTCCGCCGGCGAAGCGCCGCCTGGGAGCGACGACGACCGCCGAATCGGGTTCTCCCTACGACGACTGCACCGTGGTCGTTCCGGGCAGGTCCGTGCCACAGACCGGCTGGCTCGAGACCGGGACGAACCCACTCTGTTCGGCCCGCAGGTACCACCCGCACGATTCCGCTGGATCGTGACCGAAGACGGTCGAGTAATTGATGGTGCTGGGCAGCAGCCCGTTGCCGTTGTAGCTCTTGATGTTGCGGAGCGCCGTGATGATGCTGGCATGGGTGGGGTTCGTTCCGGCCAGCTGGATGCCCTTGATCATGAGATCGGCGCCGAGCCAGGACTCGTACTGGCTGAAGTTCGGGAACTCGCTGCCCGTGAAGTGCTCATAGGTGTCGAGGGCCGACTTCATCTGCTGGGTGGCGGCGTCGGGCAGCTGGAAGGGCCGGAAGGTCGTGTCGAAATAGTCGCCCTGGACTGCGGACCAGGCCGTCGAGTTGATGACGCTCGGCTCATAGCCGGTCGGAAAGACGAGCACTTTGGCCTTCACACCATCCTGGCCGAGGGCCGTCGCCAGGGCGTAGTTCGAGTTGTCGTCGAGCCCGGCGTAGAACGCATTGCACCCCTTCTGCTTGGCCACGAGCGCCTCCGTCGTCATGTCGACGCTGCCGAAGGGCACCGACGTGTCGAGCACACCCTCCTTGCCGCCGACGTGCTCGAAGGACAACGCGGTCCCATACGCTGACCGCGCCGATGAGGGCGAGATGCTGTAGCCGTAGCTGCAGACGACAGTGCCACCGTGGCTCTTCATGAACGCACCGATGCCCGTGTTCACCGGGTACTTCGTGTCAACGCTCCCGACGTCGGAGGCGAACATGTTGGTGTAGGGCTGCTCGCCCCATTCGGGGCCGTCGAAGAAGCCGCCGGTCACGGGTACGCCCTGCTGGTTGGGGTACTGGGCCGCCTCGAAGAACAGCGGGCTGGTCGAAACGATGCCGATGACGCCTTTCGAGAGCGCGTCCTGGGCCGCTGTGACGACATATGACGGGCTGGTCTGGTCGTCGAGGACGATGCCCACGAGCTTGTGGCCGCTGACTCCGCCCTCCGCGTTCTGCATGGCGATCCGGGCATTGAACCCGGCCGCGGCCTGGGAGAACTCGGAGGCCCCCGGACCGGTGAGCGAGGTGATCATCGCGATCGTGTAGGGCGCCTTGGAGGCGGAGGGGGACCCCGATGGGACGGACGGCGACGACGAGCAACCGGCGCAGACCAGGAGCGTTGCAGTCACCGCCGTGATTGCCAGTCTGATGCGCATGGGATCCCCACTTTCCTTGATCGATCGGAGGGGCCACAACATACTCATCCCCGGCCAACCCCTGTCTGCCGTAGTTTGCCACCCCATACCGCCGAACAGGAGGACGAGCACGAGGACGCAGCCGCGCGCGAGGATCTCCGACCGAAAACGAGCCTCCGACTGTCGTAGTCTTTGGGCGCCCTGGCAGCGGCCGGGGCGCCCAAAGAGCCCATGGGAGTTGGAATGTTGATGCGATCGAGCAGGAAATGGCTGGCGACGATCGGACTCGTGGCTGTCGCCGGAGTCGGGACCACCATCGGTCTCGTCAACGGCGCCGGCGCTACGAGCGGTACGGGTGGTTCCGTCAGTCGTGCTGTGGACGGCCCCGTGACCACGGCAGGCTTCACGTTCAGTGCGTCACTGAGCGGTCTGACGACGTCGCCCGTGAGCGTCACCGGCAGCGGTAAGGCCGATCTCACGACGCACGCGCTGTCGCTCACCGTCAACGTGCCGGCGGTCGTCGCCAAGCGCATTCCCGGAGGGTCAGATTCTCCAGAGGTCGTCAACGCCGTCCTGTCGGGAGGCACGGTCTACCTCGAGATCCCGAGTCTGGGCTCCAGGATCGGCGCACCGTGGATTTCGGTCGCGTTGCCCTCCAAGACCTCCTCCGCTGTTCCTGCCCTGTTCACCAAGATCGCAACTGCGCTCGGCGATGTGAATGCCATTGTCCGGTTCGCGGATGCCCATCACGCCACGGTGAGGGCGCTCGGGAATGCCGTGGTCGACGGCGTCCACGCCTCGGGCAGCAGGATCGTTGCGACTCGGTCGACCCGCACCCTCACGGCGAGCGTCTGGGCGGACGCGTCGGATCGTCTTGTTCAGGCAACGGTGGCCGTGACCGCTACCGGTACGAGGGGCACCCACGGGCTCACCGCATCTGTCGACTTCGCCGGATATGGATCGCCGGTCACGATCGTGGTGCCACAGCCTTCGCAGGTGAAGGCCATTCCGTTCTCCGTGGTCAAGATGTTCCTCGGGAGAGCCCGGGTGTGAGCACCGGGGCTCCCTTCGTTCGGCCGTCGTCAGACCAACAGACCTTGATGTCGGCGGACGAAACGGTCGGCGGAGCGGGCGAGATCGACCTGGACCTGGTGCTGGTTCTCGAGTAGCTGGTCGGCCCACAGCATCCGCAGGATCGCACGGAGGCGGTCGCCACGCCTTCTTGCGCGTGCGTCGTCAAACGCCTCACGCAGAACACCATGAAGCGTGTCGTCGTGGACGGGGGGCGGGTCGAGCGCATCGCGATGGTCGGCCAGCAACTCGGCAAACTCCCCGTACCAGTGATGGCTCGAGGCATACGAATCACGGAGCACGGCTCCTGCGATCGAGACCGACTCCAGCTCGGGTTGACCCGGATCCGGTGGGAGCACATCCAAGGTGGCCAAGGTGTAGGCCGCCAGACGGATCCGGTTTGCGCCAGTGAAGAGGTCGGCGACGGTTTCGACCGGAACGACCTTGGCTCCGCGTTCGGCCAGGAACTGACGGAAGGCGTCATCGAGACGGAGATACGCCCGGTGCGCCTCGCGCTGGGCCGGACGGATGTCGATGGCTCCGGTCGTGGTGGTCAGGCGGTCCACCGCGTCGGCGAGATAGCCCGAATTCCTTGCAAAGGCATCCGAGAGGGCACGGCCGAGCGCCGCAGTCGCTCCGCGCGGCCAGAAGAGCAACCCCACGACGAGACTCACAGCACAGCCGATGGCGACGTCTTCGACCCGTGTCAGCCCCACCCGCCAGCCCGTGGGATCGATGATGTTGAAGAGAATGATGACGACCACACTGAAGCCGGCCTGACCCGCCGCGAACGAGATCATCGCCGGCGCTATGCCGGAGACCAGGACGGCGACGGGGAGGATGACCCACAAGAGCACGGAGTGACCTCCGATCCCGATCATGATGGCCGAGCCCAACACAACGCCGACGGCGGTTCCACCGACGGCACGGAGGGCCGTGGAGCCGGTGCCCAGGGCATTGCTCCGCAGCACGGACAGCGTGCCCAACACCACCCAGAAGCCGTGCTCGACGTCGGTGACCTCGACGATGGCGACCGCCAGTGCCAGGCCCACCGCCCCACGCACTGCGTTGCGGAACCACACCGAGCGCATCGAGAAGTAGGCAGCCAGTCGTCTCCAGGTGCCCGGGGAGGGGTCCTCGTCGAGTGGGCCGAGTGTGGGATCGAGAACGGGCCGGCCCCCGGCGGACTCGAGCGCTGCATCCGCCACCATGCTCGTGGCGATTCCCATGGACCGCGCGTGGAAACTGGGATCCAAAGACGAGGCGATGCCGATGCCCGGATCGATCTCGCTCGGCTGGTCTCCCCCGTCCCCGGCGGTTCCCGACTCATCGGCGCCCGGATCGATCAACGTCGCCACCTCCGCCTCGAGGACCTCGGCGACCGCTCCCTCCAGGCGCTCGACAGCGCGTTGCACGCCGGCAACAGCAGCGGGATCGTCGACGGGGTGGCCGGCGTCGTCGCAGATCAGGGTGGCACTCGTGCGCAAGGTGTCCGCCACAGCCTCCATCACCGCCCGAACCCGAGGGGTGTTCGGCGAGGCACCGTCGCCCCCTCGCGCGAGCTCGGCGCTCCCGACGACCCACTCGACTCGACCGACGAGTTTGGCCAGTGCAACCGCCCCCGCTGCGGCGCCGGTTGGCGGGTAGGGCGTCGCGGCAAAGTCACGGTGCAACGAGGAGATCTCCGACGCGACCGCTGCCAGAGCCTCGGGATCGGTCCGTCCCTCGGCCTGCCTCGCCGCTGACCGGCCCACAGCCGAGATCGTCGACGCGAGACGTCGACGGAGGGTGTCGTGCCAAGGAGTGGGCCAGACCAGCATGCACGCCGGAATGCAGATGGCACCGGCGAAGACCCAACCCACGAGGCGAGGGCCGATGCCGTCCGCGGGCTCGGCGACCGCAACCGGCAGCACGAACATCAACAACACTGCCGTCGACGCAGTGACTGCCTGAGGCGAGATGATCCCGACGAACAGTACGGCGAATCCGACGATTGCCATCGCGATCACGGCCAGCACCTTGTGCTCCGAGACAACCGTTCCCACGGTGATGAAGACGGTTCCGACGAGGAAGAGCGTGAGGTAGGAAGAGAGTCGAGTTATCGGGCGTCCCGGGAAATCCACCAGGAGCAGGAGGGCGAACGAGCCGAACGCTCCGAACAGGCCGACCTGTGGATTTGTGGAGACCAGATGGGTCAGCGCGAATACCGTGGGCATCACGACCGCCGCCCGGATCGAACGTTTGACGACCAGGAGCTCGGGATCCCTTGCCTTGACTCGAGCAACACCACGCGTCCGCCAGGCGGATCGAACCGTCCCGATGGGGGTCGTGGTGTCGCTCATCGGATCGTGCCCCTGGCTGGCAACGTCGTCGGCGCCGGCAAAAGCCAAACCATGTGAGTGACAAACTACCGGGTCAGCTGGGTTGCGACCTCTTGTCCTGGCGGGTCACACCGAGATCGGTTCGCGTCGGCTCCTGGCACGGATGAGCCCGCTCAGGTCGTCGAGACTGCCAGGGCGGCCCAGGTAGAAGCCCTGTCCGTAGCCGATGCCGAGATCGGTGAGGACCTCCAGCTCAGCGGCGGTTTCGACCCCCTCGGCGACGACTTTGGACCCGATCTCCCGACCGAAGGTCACCAGGGCGCTCGCGAGGGCGCGCCGCACCGGATCGAGGTCGATGTTGGCGGTGAGCTCCCGGTCCAATTTGATGATCTCAGGAGCCACCTCCAGCACCAGTGAGAGGCTCGCGAATCCTGTGCCGGTGTCATCGATTGCCACCTCGGCGCCGATCGCCCGCAGTCTCTTGCATGCCCGGTGCAGCGAGGGGTAGTCCGCTATATCGACGTGCTCGGTGAGCTCGACCACCACCCGGTTCGGCGTGCCCGTCTCGAGCAGATCAATCAGTTCGGACGAACAGAACGTGTCGGGTCCAGCATTGACTGCCATGCGAATGGGATCGGGCAGTACCGGCAGGTACGCAATGGCGCGTTCGATCGCGCGGAGCTCGAGTACGCGACCGAGTCCAACCGACGCTGCCTCGGCGAACCAGGCGTTCGGCCCACGCGCCGGTGGACCTGCAAACCGTGCCAGTGCCTCGACTTCGACCACTGTTCCGCTCCTGAGTGCGACGATCGGCTGGAAGGCCATACTGGGACCGCCATCGGAGAGCACCCGCTGGATTCGATCCAGTGCGGCAGATTCGAAGGCGGTTCCGGGGCAGACGACGTTCGCGACGAACGCCGACCGGGCGAGGGAGGTCTGGCTCTGACCGTCGAGGTGGCCATGCCCGGCGGTCGCATTCTCGTGCACCGGATGAAATTCCCAGCAGTGCGGTTGTACAAGAGGCCAAGTCGACGGCGGCGCCGATGACCGTCGAGACGAAGGGGGCCAGGCCCGACAGGCTTGCCTCATCTGCCGGCCCGAATGCACCCGCCTCGCTCGAGGTGATCAGGAGTACGCCGACCTTCTCCGCTGCCCACGACAATGGCACGCAGATCGTGGACAGGATCCCGGGGTTGATCACGAGGTTCTGAGCCGTCCGGGGGTCGATGGCCACATTGTCGGACCGCTGGGTGACGCCGGTGCTGAGGGCAAGACCGGTGAGACTGTGCGCGATCGCCACTCTCGTGCCGGTTGCTCCTGCGAGGTTCCCGGTGGAAGCGGTGTAGTCGAGGTATTTCGGCTCTGTGCACACCAGGACTGCGGCACCCTCCGCAGAGGGGACAAGGATCAGCGCCTCTGCGAGTACTCGGTCCATGACGCTCGCCGGATCGCTTGCGCTAGCGATGGCCTGTCGTAGTCCCATGGTCGCCTCTCAGAACACCTGAGGAATCTCCTCGCTCTCCGTTGGGACGCATGAACCGGGCCAAAGAAGCAGAGCTCTCTCACTTCTGGTTTCGGCAGATTCGCGTTCAGGCTTGAGAGACTCGTCCCCGACGACCGGCACGGGACCGGGACGGGGACGTGGTCCCGCCCAGTACCCGCAACACCTCGCCAATGGCCACGTCCCGGTCGGGGGCTTCGGGAAGAGGAAGGTGGGGACGGACCTCATACCGATTGCGGCGTCCATCTCGCTCTTTCACGATGTAGCCGCCGTCAGCCAGATCGCTGACGATTGCATAGGCGCTGCGTTCGGTGACGCCGATCTCGGCGGCAATCTCGCGCAGGCGGACCTCGGGATCACCGGCGATACACAGCAGCGCTCGCCCGTGGTTGCTCAGAAACGTCCATCGGGTCATACAGAACTGTACCTGATTTAGGAACTCTATTGCTAGTTTCTGGATACTAGAGTAGATTTGCTCTGTACGCCGAACGTCCGTCGCCGACGGTTATCTATTTCGGGCGTACACGAAGGGATCCCCATGCGTTCAGCCTGGTATTCGATGTTCCGTCACTTCCGCGCCCTGCAACCCGACAATGCCAACCAGCAGTCCGGGCGACGACCGTCGCGACGCGATCATCGGTGGGCAGCAGGAGGCATCGCCGCCGTTCCTGTGATGGCATTGCTGCTGGTCGAAATGGCCTTCGTTCCATCGGCCTCAGCGGCCCAGACCGTCCAACTCGGCACCGCCACTCCGTTCGCCGTCCTGGCGGGAACTGCAGTGACCGACGTCCCGACCTCCTCCATCACCGGCGACGTCGGACTCAGTCCCGCTGCCGGCACCAACTACGCCGGACTCACCCAAGCCGAGGTGACCGGAACCATCTACTCCACCGACGGCACCGGTCCTGCGGGCACCGTCAACGACCCGGCCCTCCTGACCACGGCGAAGAACGATCTGACAACGGCCTATGTGGCCGCAGCGGGTCAGCCTCCGACCACCACGTTCGTCGCCGGCGACAACCAACTCGGTGGCCAGACCCTCACCCCTGGGGTCTACGCCTTCGGCCACGCCGCCACAGCCAACATCACGGCCGCCAGCCCGCTCGTCCTCAACGGCGAGGGTGACACCAACGCCGTCTTCGTCTTCCAGGCCTCGTCCGACTTGGTGACCGCCTCGAACAGCGTGGTCCAGCTCGAGAACGGGGCCCAGGCATGCAACGTCTTCTGGCAGGTGGGCAGCTCTGCGACGCTCAACTCCGCCAGCACGTTCGTTGGCACCATCATGGCCCTGACGTCCGCCACGCTGGACACCGGAGCAACCGTGCAGGGCCGGGTCCTCGCCCGCAACGGGGCCGTCACCCTCGACGCCAACACGATCACCACACCGTCGGCGTGCACGGTTTCGACGGCGACCACCACAACCACCGCACCAGCCACCACTGCCACCACGCCGGCCGGAACGGGCTCGATCGTCACGTCCGGAAGCACCACATCCGGGGAAGCGGCCACCGGTAGCGGCGCAGCTGCGGGTACGGGTGGCGCTGCGGCGGTCGTTCCATCGGGCTTCCCGCACACCGGCTTCGGTGGTGCGGCCCACTCCCGTGACAACGGACTGATCGTCATGGGGATCGTGACGCTTGTGGGTGCGATGGGGGCATTCACCGTGGCCGTCCGACGTCGCCGCCTCACGCAGAATGCGTCGCCCGACGTGACCCCTTGAACTGGGCCACTCCCGTACGAGTCTTCTTCCGAAGACGGGCTTGGTGGGTGGCAGCAACCGTCTTGATCTTGGCCGGCACGGGATCGCTGGTGATGGGGGTGCGCGGGAACGACCACGCACTTCCACCCCCGGCTCCGTCTGTCGCCGCCCGCAATGCGGCGGTCACCTCCCCCCGGGCGATGGCAGCCCTCCATACCGCCCGCTCGGTCCCTCTGACATTGACTGTCCCGGCCATCGGTCTGTCGGTCCCCGTGGGCACGCTCGGACTCGATGCCGACGGCACGGTACAGGTGCCGACGAGCTCTCAGGCGACGGGATGGTTCCGGCTGGGCCCCACGCCCGGTGAGATCGGCTCAGCCGTCATCCTCGGCCACGTCGACAGCTATCTGGGCCCGGGGGTGTTCTTCCAGCTTCGGACCCTTGCCGCCGGAGACCAGGTGGACGTCGGATTGAGCGACGGAGTCACCGTCCGGTTCACCGTCAACGCAGTGGTCATGTACTCGAAACAGCAGTTCCCGGCCCAACGCGTCTACGGATCCCACGGAGCGAGCGCACTCCAGCTGGTCACCTGCGGTGGGGTGTTCGATCACCAGACGGGGAGCTACCTCTCCAACATCGTGGCGTACACATCCCTCACCGCGGTCATCCCCGCACCCACCGCCAACCCACCACTGCAGCCGTCGACCTGACAATCGCGCAGGGCGGCACGGGGATGACCCGCGCCGGGACTCGACCTCTGTCCGATCCGTCGGAATCGATCAGGCGCGTTCAGCCTCGTAGGAGCGGTCCTCGGACGGTCCGGTCCGCGGGGTGCGCCGACGCTCCTTCACGGCCCACTCCGCTTTCGACGCCTTCGAGCGTCGCTCCTTGGCCGCTGCGCTGAAACGGTGCTCTGCACCCTGGGGGGTGATCCCTCCGACCGCCTGCCCTATCTCGCGCCAGCTGGCGCCGTGCGTCCGAGCGGCGTCGGCGGAACGTTGGCCGAGTCGCTCTGCGGAACGTCGGAGGGAGTCGGCGAACCGCAGCTCGGCAAGTGCCGCTTCCCGGCCTGCAGGGACCTCCTCGAGGACGTCCTCCAGGCCACGTTGGATGAGGTGGTCGGCTTGCGACTCGACATCAGGTGTCATCGCTCCAGGGTACGCGAAAGGATTCCAGATATCAACCATGTGTTGACAACCATGTGTTGAGGACATAGGCTTCAACACATGGTTGAGATGCGGCGGGTTCTCGGCCGCTCTGTCGGGGCAGCATTGGCCGCGGGTGGCGTGGCGGTCATCGCCCTCTGCCTGGCGTCTTCCGCGCAGTTCGGTCCGACGGCCGCCTCCGGACCCGAACGGCCCGGGCCTCACTCCGGTCACGTGACCCCGGCGCCTCGCCGGACGTCCACACCACCGGCCAGGAGCGCCGGGAACGCCCCGACGGCACCGGTGCGGATCGACGCCGTCGCCCGTCAGGTTCCCACATCTCCCGTTGCCACTCCGCCGCCTCTCCCGACGATTGCATCACTGATCGAACAGGTGGAGACAGCGGGAATCGAGCCGGGCCCGAGCTGGAGCTGGAGCTGGGGAGACACCTCGGCACGATGCGGAACCATCGCCGGGCTCGGCGCAGCGACTGGTTGTACCTCCTGGGCGTCGGGAACGATCCGGACCGTTTTTTCCGGGCAGCCGAACCTGGCCCTCGTCGCCCATGAAGTGGCCAATGCCGAGACAGAGGCCGATGCCCTCCCTGCACTCCTCGACCAGGTGGCCGCGGCGGCATCGGGCTCCTCGTGGTCGCCTACGGACGCCGTGGCGTCCTGCCTCGTGGTCCACACGCTGGGATTCCAGGACGATGCGGCCGGGACGTGGCAGTGTCCTGTCCCGTTGGCCGACTACGTCACCGCCCACATCCACGACACCCTCGTCACCACGACGACAACCGCCGTGTGCGGAAGGGCATCGAGCAGCCCGTCAACACTCACCTTCGTAGCCAGTGCCGGCACACTCACAGTCACAGGACCGGGAGACGCCCCGGCTCCGCAGACTGCACCTGCGGGAACCCCTCTGACCGTCTCGGGTATCGGGACATTCACCGCGGTGGACGTGGGCGGATCTGTCGCCACGTCTGGATCATGTGAAGCGTGAGGCGCCGGGAAGCCCTGGTCCCCCGTGGACGTCGAGGCCGACGGACGGCCGATTCCGCCCGCGCTAACGTGCTCTGATTCTGCACGATCGACAGGTGAGGCTCGAAGGGAATCGATGACCCGATTCGTCGAAAGCACCATCACGTTCCCGTACAAGCGGTCCCTCGGACCCGTGTCGGGGCGTTCATGACCGCCCTCACCGAGAAGCGGATCCTCGGGCATCCGCTGCCAGGACGCGGTGCTGGTGCCTCCCATGGAGTGGGACCCGGCGACCGGGGCCGAGCTGCCCCACGAGTTCGTCGAGGTGGGGCCGGCGGGCACGGTCGAGTCGTGGACATGGGTGGCCGTCGCCGTCGGAGCAGCATCCGCTCGACCATCCCTTCGCCTTCGCCTTCGTCCGTCTGGACGGTGCCACGACTCCCCTGCTGCATGCGGTCGACGCCGGGACGCCAGCGGCCATGTCCGAGGGGATGCGGGTGGCCCCCCGTTGGCGGGGCAGCCGGGAGGGGCGGATCGACGACATCATCTGCTTCGTCCCCGGCGAGGTGACCGAGACCGAGGGCGAGGACACCGGTGCAGCCGCCGAGCCGGTGACCCGGATGGACTACCTGGCCTCGATCACCTACCGGAACCCGGTCCCCGAGGCCGCCGACCGGGCCACCGAGGCATCCCGGGAGCACCGGCTGCTGGGTCTGCGCTGTCCGACCTGTGGACGGGTCTACGCCGGCGGGCGCGGGCTACTGCCCCGATCGACGCCATCGAGCTCGGGCCCGAGTGCGAGGTGGATCTGCCCCACACCGGCACCATCACCAACTTCGCCATCGTCACCCCGGTGCCAGTACCCGGGCCAGACCGAGACCGAGCCGTTCGTCCGGGCCTTCGTCCTGCTCGACGGCACCGACGTGATCATCCCCTACTCGCCGGTGATCGAGCTGCCCGCCGACCAGGTGCGGGTCGGCCAGCGGGTCGACGCCGTCTGGGCGTCGCCGGCCGAGGAGATCGAGGAGGGTGGCGGCATGGGTGGGAGCTGGGGCTCGCTGCTCGGCTGGATCCCCAACGGCGAGCCGGACCTCGACGATCCCGACCTCGTGAACCGGATCTTCTGACATGAGCGCACCCTCCGACACGACATCGCCGTCATCGGCTGGGCCCAGACCCCCATGGTCCGCCACACCGACAAGTCGGAGACCCAGCTGCTGATGGAGGCCATCACCGACGCCATCGTCGCCGCTCGGCCTGACCCGGGCCGACATCGACTTCACGTGCCTGGGCAGCTGCGACTACATCACCGGCCAGGCCTTCTCCTTCGTGTCCAACCTCGACGCCATCGGCGCCTGGCCCCCGAAGCGGGACTCCCACGTGGAGATGGACGGCGCCTGGGCCCTCTACGAGGCGTGGCTCCGGCTGCAGGAGGGCGACATCGAGATCGCCGTGGTCACCGGCTCCGGTCGCTCCTCGACCGGCGATCCGGCCCTGATCTACCCCATGGAGATGGACCCGTACTTCCTCGCCCCCCTCGGGGCCGATCCGCTGACCTTCGCCGCCCTGCAGGCCCGGGCGGTCATCGCCGCCGGCATCGCCGACGAGCGCTCGATGGCCGAGGTGGCCGTGCGGGCCCGGGGCAAGGGCGACGTCGAGTCCCTGCTGGCCGAGGACTTCGTCCGCCAGCCGCTCCGCCGCCACGACGTACCCCCGATCACCGACGGGGCCGCCGCCATGGTGCTGGCCACCGGCGATCGGGCCCGTCAGCTGGTGGAACGGCCGGCCTACATCACCGGGTTCGACCACCGGACCGAGTGCCACAATCCGTCGTTCCGGGCCCTGGACGACTCACCGTCCACCCGGATCGCCGCCGAGGCCGCCGGGCTGGGCGACGCCCCGGTCGAGGTGGCCGAGCTCCAGGCCGCCTTCACCCACGAGGAGCTGCTCCTGCGCAAGTGTCCTCGGCCTCGGGGACGACGTGGCGGTGAACCCCTCCGGGGGGGCGCTGCGGGCCAATCCCGATCATGGCCACCGGACTGTGCCGGGTGGGCTACGCCGCCGACCACATCTTCGGGGGCGGCCGCCGGGCCCTGGCCCATGCGACCTCCGGGCCGTGCCTGCAACAGAACCTCGTCTGCATCCTGGAGGGACGGTCATGAGCACACCTCCGGTGCGCCGTCGTCGGGGTCGGCCAGACCCACCACAAGTCCCGGCGGCTCGACGTGTCCTTCGGCGGTCTGGTGCGGGAGGCCGTCTTCCGGGCCCTCGACGACGCCCAGATGACGCTGGCCGACATCGACGCCGTGGTGCTGGGCAAGGCTCCCGACCTCTTCGAGGGCGTGATGAAGCCCGAGCTCTACCTCTCCGACGCC
This sequence comes from uncultured Acidimicrobiaceae bacterium, assembly GCA_963725275.1. Taxonomy (GTDB): domain Bacteria; phylum Actinomycetota; class Acidimicrobiia; order Acidimicrobiales; family RAAP-2; genus Bog-756. The sequence goes on from CAVRXS010000004.1 coordinate 103,836, forward strand.
CTCGGCGCGGTGGGCAAGCCCATGTTCCGGGTCCACACGGCCGGATCGGTGGGCGGCACCACCGCCATCGTGGCCGCCTCGCACGTCCAGGCGGGCAAGCACCGGACGGTGCTGGCCGTCGCCTTCGAGAAGCAGTCCGAGGGCAACGCCCAGTTCGCCCTGGGCAGCGGGAAGGGCGCCTCGCTCGGGGCCGGGGGCGCCTTCGCCCCGTTCATCCGGGCGTACATCCAACGCAGCGGCGCCCCCGAGCACATCGGGTGGAAGGTGGCGGTCAAGGACCGGCTCAACGCCCTGAAGAACCCCTACGCCCACCTCAAGATCGAGGACATCTCCATCGAGAAGGTCAAGGCCTCGCCGATGATGTGGGAGCCCGACCCGGTTCCTCGAGTCCTGCCCGTCGTCGGACGGGGCCTGCGCCGTGGTCATCACCGACGAGGCGGGCGGCAACGCTGCGGCGGCCGACGGTCGGCCGCCGGCGTGGATCCTGGCGTCCTCGTCCCGCTCCGAGCCGCCCAGCTTCCCCGGCCGCGACCCGGTGCGGCCCGCCGCCGCCCTCCAGTGCGCCGCCGACGTCTACGCCGACGCCGGCATCACCGATCCCCGTCGCCAGATCGACACCGCCGAGCTGTACGTCCCGTTCTCCTGGCTCGAGCCCATCTGGCTCGAGGCCTTCGGCCTGGCCGAGGAGGGCGAGGGTTGGAAGCTGGTCGACGACGGCACCACCGAGCTCGGGGGCTCGCTGCCCGTCAATGCCTCCGGTGGCGTCCTGTCCAGCAATCCCATCGGGGCCTCGGGTCTGCTGCGGTTCGCCGAGGCGGCCAACCAGGTGCGGGGTGCGGCCGGCGAGCACCAGGTCGACGGGGCCAAGGTGGCCATCGGCATGGCCTACGGCGCCAACAACCAGTACTTCAGCACCTGGGCCGTCGGGAGTTCGCTGCACCCGTTCGAGTAGGTGGGCAGCGAGGAGTCTCTCGTTCAGGCCTCGATCTCGACCTCGGTGATCCCGCACCTGATCACAGTCGGGCCTCCGGCCGGTGTCAGCGGTGCGATCGCCGACCGGGCATCGTCTTCGGTATCGAAGACGATGACGCAGGTTCCGGTTCCGGCCCCGTCGTTCATCCACATCGCCTTCTGGAAGCCCGGCAGTGCCTTTGCCTCGGGAACAACGATGTCGTTGAGGACCGAGTGTCGGTGCTCGATGTCCGAGTCCGGGCTGAGCTCGACCTCGATCAGGACGGCATGTGTCACGTGTGGTCACCTCGGTGTGGTGGGGGGATCTCGCCCGACGAACGACCCTCTCTACCGGTCAGTCCTCGGGAAGAGCGGCGAAATCCCGCTTGGCCTGTCTGTACCACCCCATTCCTGCCAGCGGATGCTTCCACCTTCCCTTCATCTCCTTCAGGGTCGGTCCGTGCGCCTCGTCACCCGAGGCCACCACGTCCTTGAGATGCTGGTCCTGCGCCTTGATCACCTCGTCTGCGGTCTTGCCGTGGTGCGCGACCTCACACGGTCCACCCAATTGTTTACAGGTCATCGTTTTCATGCGGTTCGCCTCTGTTTCTGGTCCTCGGCCGTCAACCGGGATGTCCAGCGATTGTAGGAGTACCGCCCCGTTGCATGCTTCTCCGATCGTGCTCGGTCCACGAACCACCGGTTGCGCGTCGCTCAGTGTCGAGCGAAGTAGTCGATGAGCACCTCGGCAACCGGACGGGCATGCGTGAAGAAGCCGAGGTGGCTGGCTCCGGCAATCTCCGCGTATTCGGCACCGGGGATCAGTCCGGCCGCTTCCCGAGCCTTGGCCGGCGGCGAGTCGATGTCGTATTCGAAGCCCATGACGAGGCACGGCACGGTGATCGTCGGCCAGGCAACGGTTCGTATCGGGTCGGTGGACCACGCGAGCGCTGCTTCGTATTGGCCGAGGCGTCCCGGATTCGGCCACACCTCGATGTCGGCGATGAGCGACAGCCAACCGTCGATGACGTCGTCGTCCTGGAGGTCCTGGTAGGGCAGGTACCGGATGGTCTCGAGTGCGTAGTACAGGCGCGGCAGTGCAACCGATGACGCGGCCAGATCCCGCTCGAGGGTTGTGATCGCCTTCTCCCACGACGTGGGACGGTTGGCGCTTCCCATCAGGGCGGCGGCGCGTATCCGTTCGGGATGCTCGATGACGAGGGTTTCGGCGATCCATCCGCCGAGCGAGTGCCCGGCGATCCGGATCGGGTCGACGATGCCCAGGTGGTCGATGAGGTCCAGCGCGTCTCCGGCCATCTGGGTGACCGAGTACGGGGCCGGCGGGAAGAGCTCGGGGGAACACCGCGATTGTCGAAGAGGATGACCTGGTAGCCGGCAGCGGCGAGCATCGGGGCCAGGCCGATCTGGAAGGCCTGCGCGGGCTGACCGCAGCCGGCAATGAGCAGGCACGGGTCCCCCTCACCGAGGACCTCGTACACCAGTGTGACGTCTCCAAGTGCGACCTCGGACATGTCGTACCCTCGTCGTTGCCGACCGCTCAGTGGGCCATCGTGGCCAGGTGCTCAAAAACCGAGCGCACTGCGCTCGAACCCTCTCCGACTGCCGCGGCGACCCGCTTCAGAGAACCACTGCGGACATCACCGACTGCGAAGATCCCGGGCACCGAGGTTTCGAACGGTAAGGGGCCGCGTGCTGCGAACTGCGATCCACGGGCGATCGATTCCGGCAGGGTGTGATCGGTGAGGATGAAGTCCTTTGCGTCCAGTGCCAAGACACTGCCCAACCAGGCGGTCGCAGGCGTTGCGCCGATGAAGCAGAAGAGACCCGAGCACGCAACAGTGCGAACCTGCCCGGTTGTCGTGTGCTCCAAGGTCACCTGTTCGAGATGGTCGGTACCTGACAGCCCACGGATCTCCGTGTTGGTGAACACCTCGATGCGGTCCTCAGCCTCGATCCGTTCGATGAGATAGTGGGACATGCTGTGGGCGAGATCCTTGCTCCGAATGACGACCGACACCTGGCATCCTTGTTGCGCGAGGTAGATCGCGGCCTGGCCGGCCGAATTGCCCCCACCGACCACGATCACCGGGAGCCGACTACAGGTTCGAGCTTCGAGGTCGGTCGCGGCGTAGTACACCCCCACTCCCTCGAACCGCTCGAGCCCTTCTACCGCCAGCCGTTGGTAGCGCGCTCCGGATGCGATGATCACGGTCCGGGTCGGGATCTCACTGCCGTCGCTCAGTGCGATGACTTGGAACCCGACTTCCGCTCGCAGTCCCGCGACCTCACAGGGCGCGTTCAGGCGGGCCCCGAGCCGTTGCGCCTGGATCGCAGCACGTGAGGCCAGTTCCTCGCCGGAGATACCGTTCGGAAACCCGACATAGTTTTCGATGCGCGAGCTGCTGCCCGCCTGCCCACCTGTCGAGACAGCGTCGAGTGACACCGTGTTGAAGCCCTCTGACGCTCCGTACACTGCTGCGGCCAGGCCGGCCGGGCCGGTACCCACGACGACCAGATCGAACATGTACCCCGGGAGCTGACGAAAGGTGAGTCCGAGGTGCTCGGCGAATTCACCTGGTGACGGATGGCGCAGCACTCCCATGGGGGTGATGACCACCGGCGTATCCCGGGAGGTGAAGCCCATACGGGCGAGCAGGACGTCCACCCCGTCCTCATCCTCGATATCGATCCAGGTGTGCGGGAACCGGGACCTGGCAGCGAACGCTCGCAGCGCCATGGCATCGGCCGAGTAGCGGGACCCGATGATCCTGACCGCCCGCGCACCTTCACCGGATCGCAAGACCTCCCGACGAGCGACGAAGGCCGAAAAGATCGTGTCGGCCAGCTCCGGCCTGCGGTTCATGATCTGGTGGAACTCGTCGGGAGGGATCCGCAGTACTCGACCGGCTTCGCTCACACGGGCGGTGAGATAGGAGCGCTGACCCGTGACCATGTTCAGCTCGCCGAGGAATCTGCCGGCCCGGTGGGTGGTGATCAGGGTGTCCCCGTCCAGATCGGGACGGACGATGTCCACCGCACCCTCCAGCAGGACCACGAAGTCGTACGACTCGTCACCCGCCTTGAACAGCACGTCACCAACGTCGACTGGCGTCTCTTCGCCGAACGCCGCCAGCTCGGCGAGGGCCGCATCACTCAGCGTCGGAGCCGCGGCCGCGGGCAATTCCGAGGAGAATTCGCTGTCCAGCGTCGGATTGCCTGCAGCCGGGGCCTCGTTCACCCGCCGAAGTCTAGCGACAGCTCTTCTGCTGACGATCGGGCGAGGGGGTCGAGGCGTCCCGTCCGACGGCGTCCGATCCGGCGCCCCCGGCTGGGTCAGCGGGATCGAGAATCGGAGTGCCAGATGCAGGTCGAGCCCGGCAGGATCCTATGGCCGACGCGGTGAAGACCTGGCTTCGACGACGAGCGATTGGGCCGATTGGCCGAGCCGACCGTCGCTGTCGTGTATCGCTCCGATCGACAGTCCGGTACCGGTGGGTTGCACGATCCCCTCACAGGACATGCCGATCCAGTCGCCTCGCACGGGCCGTGACAAGCCGACGGTGAGATCTGCGTTCATGTACGACCAGTGGTCGAACGCGAGCCGTTCCGACGTTCCGCCTGATGCGTAGTCGGCGGCGGCCACCGCGCGCTGGGTACCGGTGATCGTCTCGCCGGCCACGATCGGCATCACGAGCCGGAGCCACAACCTGAGGGCCCTGGGTCCAGAGCCGCGTTCCCGGACCGATGCCATCGCGAGGCTGTCGAAATTCGGCCACCCGACGATGCGGGCCGCGTGCCGGTTGGGCCGGTCGAGATCCGGCATCTGAGCCGGATCGAATGCAATCGGATGCGCGGTGGCCTCGACGGGAAGCGCCAGCTCTGCGTGGCGAACCCGGGTCGCCGAGGCTGCCGCGACCGGCCTGTCCCCTGAGTAGAGGGCTGCACTCTGTCGTTGAACGCGGCGCCCGCCACTGCTCTTGCCGAGGTCGATCCGGAGGGGCTCACGGGGCACCGGCCCGAGAAGTTCGACGAAGACCCGGACCACGACCTCGCCCTCGGATTCAAAGACCCCGGCAAGCAGTGCGGCCACGGCGGCGCCGTGCAGGGCCTCCGGGCTCCACGGACCCAGCGCTGCGTCAGTCGGAACGTAGCAGTCTCCGTCCCGCACGAACACCGCCGTGACGTCGGATGGGCTCCCGTTCGTCAGAGGCAACCGTGACCGCCCGTCTGCGAGTTGGTCGGCAGCCATCGCTTGTCAACGCGTCTCGAAGCCATCGATTCGGACACTATCCGAACGATACGCTGCGGATTCAGCCATCAACTGCTCAGCGGCGCGGTGTTCCCGATGGGAGTCGGCCACCGCTCACGGTTGACTCGACGTCACCTGGTGCCTAAGGATTCGGGACATGCCTATCACTGGGAAGTACGAGCCGAGCAGCTGGGACTGGGTCCGCGACCAGGTCGAGGAGTACGAACGGTCGGGTGGGTCGCGGCGAACACCCTGCTGGACACCGGGATGCCGGTCATCATCGTGACGACCCGCGGCAACAAGTCGGGGAAGGTGCGCAAGATGGCCCTCATGCGCGTCGAGCACGACGGCCGATACGCGCTGGTCGCCTCCATGGGTGGCGCGCCCGACCAATCCGGTCTGGTACAACAATCTGAAGGCCAGCCCCACGGAAGTGACGGTCCAGGACGGTCCTGATCCCTTCGATGCCGAGGTCCGCGAGCTCGAAGGCGACGAGCGCAGCGAGTGGTGGGCGAGAGCAGTCGCCGACTACCCGCCCTATGCCGAATACCAGGAGAACACCACGCGCATCATCCCGGTCCTCCTCGCGTCGCGCCGCTCACCCTGATCGACGCGCGTTCTCCCTGTCGTCGCTGCCATCGGTATCGTCGAGGTCACGGTCAGGGACCGTTGGCGGGATGACGGGTTCGGCCTCTGGCTCTGGATTGGTCATCGGACTCCTCCCTTCTGTTGTCGACCATTCCCGACTGGTTCTGAAGGCCCTCCCCCTCGTGGCTTCGTTCCTCCGGGAGAGCCACACCCGAGCTCGACTGATTGCTCCGTGCCACACTGGTGACTGATGGACCCCATGACTGTTGATTGGACCACGATCTCTTCGTTGGCAACTGCTGCGGGCACATTGGTCCTCGGTGTCGCCACATTCGCTGCGGTCCGATCGTCCAATCGTTCAGCTCGCATTGCCGAGGCCGCACTGCAGGAACAACGTCGACCGGTCCTTGCCCCCTCCCGCTTGGAAGATCCGACGCAGAAGATCATGTTTCTCGGAGGGCATTGGGTGAGTGTTGCCGGGGGCCGCGCGACGGTGGAGCACATCGACGGCATCGTCTACCTGGCGATGAGCCTGAGAAATGTGGGCAGCGGCATTGCCGTCTGTCAGGGCTGGGCGATCAGACCCGGCCCGAGTGCAACGACCACCTATCCCACTCACGCACCGGTGGAAGACCTCCGGCTTCAGTCGCGCGATCTGTACGTGCCGTCCAGCGATATCGGCATGTGGCAAGGAGCGTTGCGAAATCCGGACGATTCGTTGCGTGCACAGATCGCGGAAGCGATCGACGCCGGCGAACCAATCACCGTCGAGCTGCTCTACACGGATCAGATCGGCCGCCAACGGACGATCTCCCGGTTCGGCCTCGTCCCGACGGGCGATTCATGGCTGACCAGCTTGTCGCGCCACTGGTATCTCGATTGGGACGGACCCCGCCCCGAGAGCGTTTCGTTCGCTGCGGCCGAGGCGGTGCTCCGCGACAACGAGGCCTTCGAGGAGAGAAGAGCAGCGGCTGACGGTCAGGGCGCCCAGCAAGTCAGAGACGGCTCGCCAGCCCAGAGCGACAGCGCCTAGCGTGACTGTCCGTAGGTGAGCAGGACGTTGCCGGAGTCGAATTGCCTTACGTGGGCCAAACCGAGGGCGAGCCGGCCGTTCAGGTCCTCGAAGAGGGACCGGCCCTGACCGATGGCGATCGGGCAGACCATGATCCGCAACTCGTCCAGGACGCCCGCGGCAACGAAGTGGGCGGTGAGGTGGGTACTGCCGAGCACGAGCAGTTCGCCCCCTCGAGCGGCCTTCACCGTTTCGATCTGCTCGACGGCATCGCCGGAGATGACGGTGGTGTTGGACCAGCCTGCGTGTGCGAGCGTGGTCGAGAAGACGAGCTTGGGCTTGGTGTTCATCCGCGAGGTGATGGCCGGATCGTTCACCCGGGCCTGGTCGGTCGGCCAATAGGCGGCCATGTGCTCGTAGGTTGCCCGACCGAACCCGAGCGTGTCCGCCCCGTCGAGCTGGCGGGCGGCGAAGTCGTTGAACTCCTCGTCGGGCACCAGCAGTCGAACTCGCCGTTCGGGCCCTCGTAGAAGCCGTCGAGACTCGTGACGATGAACGACGCCACGGTCCTGCTCACGATGCGCCTCCCTGCAGGGTGGCTGCCAGCGAGTCCAGAAGGGACCGTGTTCCCTCCTCCCTCTGGGTCACCGTGTCGTGACCGTCGAGGAACACGCCCTGCTCTGTGAGGACGAGCCGTGTCGCCGCATCCCGGTTGTGGAACTCGACGGTCGCGACGGACACCGAGATCCGATTCGCATCGGCAGACATCTCGTACGTGTAGACGATCCGCTGCTCGGGAACGATGTCGTGGAACTGCGACTCGTACGTGAAGACGGGCCCGCCCGGAGGCCCACCCCGATTGATCTCGCGGCCCCCTACCCGGAAATCGAGCTCGTAGTCTGCTCCGAGCGCATCGGCCGAGCCGGCGAACCAGCGGGCTTTGAGGGAGCGATCCGCCCATGCCCGGAAGACCCGAGCGACCGGTACGTCGAAGGTCCGGTCGACGACGAACGTGTCGTGGGCAACGCTGGACTGGGTCACGGGTTCTCCTCGGTAGTGGCAGTTTCGCTCAGGAGGTCGCCCAGCCGGTCCAGGCGGGCTTCCCATCCACGGCGCCGGTCGGCTATCCACCCTTCGGCGGCGGTCATCGCCGGCCGCTCGATCCGGCACATGCGTGTCCTCCCGACCTTCTCGGTCTTCACGACCCCGCACGCCTCGAGGACCTGCACGTGCTGGACGACCGCGGCAAGGGACATGGTCAGGGGTTCTGCAAGCTCGCTGACAGAGGCCGGCCCCACCGTGAGCCGTTCCACCATGGTGCGCCTGCTCTTGTCGGCCAGCGCCTGAAAGGTCCGATCGAGGTCGATCGTTTGGTCAAGCATGTACTTGAGTATGTAGCCAGCCCGCACGACAGTCAAGTACCTTCTTCAGTGTTACCCCACGGCTTCCCGGGAACGTCACCTGGGACTCCGTGATCACCTGCCGTGTCCGGCGCGATATCGCCGCTCGGCGTCGGGGTTGTCGGCTGCCGCGATCCGGTCCTGGACGTCGGAGAGCTCGGCCCTGGCCTGGCGGCTGTAGCGGGGGTCGGGCTTGACCTCGTCGCCGGGAAGGGGAGGCAGACCGAAACTCGAATAGACGACCTTCCGGGGACGATCGATGGGTGGATGGGCACGATGGAGCGTGTCGCTGCAGTGCACCGTCACATCGCCGGTCCGCGTCTCGAGCATCCGGGGACGCAGATCGAGAGTGGGGTCACGGCCGGCAGCCATGGTGTTGGCACGGTGACTGCCGGGGATCACACCGAGGGCACCGCTGTTGCGATCCGCCCCGGTGATCGAGATGCCGCAAGTCAGTCCGCAGCAGACATAGGAATGCTTGCCCTGGCCGCAGTCCTTGTGCCAGGGAAGATCGGAGAGGCCGCGTACGATCCCGAGCGGCTTCACGAGGCCCTCTCCCCCGCCGGTGTGCCGGTGCCCGTCGCCCGTGAGGTCGGCGATCCATTGGTACCGCTCGCTGGCGACCGCCTCGCGGAGGGCGACTGACTTCTCGTGGAAGAAGAGGACGCGCACGGCCTGCGATTCCCCGTCCTCTGTCTCCGCCCACCAGGACTCACCGTCATCGGGCGTGGCACGGCTGATCCACTCGTCGATATCGGCGCCGATCGCATCCATCACCTCCTGCTCGAACACGCTGCGGAGGTGGAGGAAACCGGCCTGCTCGAGGAAGTGGGTCATCTCCTCCCTGTCGTCGTTCGGCGTGAAGATGCGATCGAGGTCGAGAGGACCGCCGTCGATACCCCCAAAGGTGACATCGCCGGTCTCGTGGACCTTGCGGCCATCCAGGAGGGCGCGCATCGGCGGCTCCCACGCGATCCAGTCGTTGATGCTCCCAGCGGTGACACGGACTCGTGAGGTCATGGCGAGGCCCATCGCCGACTGGACGTCCTGGAGGAAGTCGGAGAGCGCGTCTGCAGGCAGCATGGCGACCACGTCCGCGTCGTCGGTTCCCGAACGGATTCCGAGGGTCTCCCCCGATCGAAGGAGGGTGACCTTCCGGTCATCGACCTCGAGACCGAGCGGAGGGAGCTCTTTGTAGGTCACGCCACGCCCGGCAAGGTCGCCATGTACGGCGATGGCGTCGGGCAGCAGTGCATCGACCATCTCATCGCGCTCGAGTGCTCTGACGTCCTTCAGCAGTCGGGTCCGGCAATCAATCGACATATGCGCTCCCTTGACACGCCAATTGTGGCGCATCGGTTCGATCTGCGCTCCAGGACCGGGCAACACGGTGCGGAGATTCGTTCCTACCCGACCTTGGCCACCTCTGCCACGAGCTCGGGGACGAAGGTGGCCCCATCGACCGTCCCGATTCCGGATGCCATGTCATAGCCGGTTACCGCCCGATAGCCGGTTACCCCGTTGAACGAGTTGTTCCCTGAGGTGACATCGACGATGCCACGGGCTCCTGCTGTCTCCATTGCATAGAGGGCTCTGTCGAGGTCCCCGAGACCGTTGCCGGCCACCTGGTCTGCAATCGCAACGATGCCTGCAAACTCGGGCGTCGCCTCACTGGTGCCACCAACCGGCAGCCAACCCCCGGCGCCCGAATCGTAGATTTCGGCGCCGTCGAGAACCGAAGCGCTCATCGACACGTCAGGCGTGCCGCGCCACTTCCCCACGATGCTGGAGACCGAGCTCTGGAACGGGCGAACGGCGAAGGCGGCAGAATCGCCGCCGCCGCTTGCGCCCAATCCGTCGTTCCAGACCACCGGAGCCTTCGTCTGGTGGTAGGGGGCGACCGAGCTGATCGAGAACTGCAGTCCCCCGACGCTCGTGACGAGCGGATCACTCGAGGGCCACGAATTGACCCGGTGGGCATAGAGCGCACATGGACTGGCCGCGTCGGAGCAGTTGGTGGCTCCGGAGTCGCCAGAAGCACCCAGGACGGTCACCCCCGCCCACTTTGCCGCGATGAATGCCGTCCGGAACGGTGCGATCTTGCTTGCGAAGGTCGGCCCGAACGTCTGCTCGGTCGCTCCGAAGCTCTGGGAGATGACGGCGCCAGCTGCGATACCGAGGGACTTCTTGTTGTTGATGACGTAGTTCTCGGCAGCGACGATCTGCGTGAAACCGACTGCCCCCTCGGTCTCGGCCACCGGTGTCTCGACAAGGAGGATGTTCGCTCCCGGTGCGATCGCATGCGCATACTCGACGTCGAGAGTGGTCTCGACAGCCCAGCTGCCGTCGGATGTCGTGATCGCCCCCTCCGGTGCGATGATCTTGAAGCTCGGAGGAGGGGGCAGCTTGAACCCCGCGTCGAACGTCCTGAGGTCACTCTGAATGGTGTGCGAGCCGAACGCGTCGACGACAACGATCGTCTCGCCTGCACCTGTGTCCTTGCTCGCGTAGAGGGGCGCGAGATCGTAGGCAGCCTGGAGTTGCGCCGGCTCGTAGCAGCCGCACAGTCCCGGTCCTGGCGGTGTCGCGTCCGAGTCCAGGGCGTGCGGTTCGACTCGGATGAGCGGAACTGGTCCACCGATCGACGATCTGCCAGGTACGGATCGATGCGAGCCGCTATCCGCCGAGGGCGACCCCTCGTTGAAGACCGCACTTGTGCTCAGGATCACGAGCGTCACGACAACGCACACGGCGCTCGCGAGGCAAACGGCCCGAGACCTGAAGGAAGCCATGTGTTCAACCCCTCATTCGGCCGCATGATCGAGCCCGCCAGCCACCATCGGCCAACAGCGTGCGGTCGACTCAGAACCCTCTGGAACGCATCGTGGCGTCAAGCTTGCCAGAATGGTCCTGTCGGTGCCACGAGATGTGCGGCGAGACCTCCGACGGGAGTGGGTCACCATGGCTGAGTCGGACGAGAGCGGACCGGTCAGGAACCGGAAGCGACTCGGAGCCGGGGCGATCACCTCTCTCGTAGGAGGCGGGCTTCTGCTCATCTTCATCATCCAGAACACGGAGAGGATCCGGCTCCACTTTCTCGTCTGGAACTTCTCGTGGCCGTTGTGGTTCTACACCCTGTTTACCGCTGCGTTCGGGGCGTTGATCTGGGTCGGGCTCGGCGTGATGCGTCGCCATCGACGCCGCAAGGAGCGCCGGGCTGAGCGACGGGGAGACTGACCGGCTACGGGTCGGCGCGGGCGATGACCACAGCGCACGGGGCATTGCGGACGACGTAGTCGGACACGGAACCGAGCAATGCACGCCGGAGTCCACCTCGGCCACGAGTGCCCAACACGATCGCGTCGGCTGATAGTTCTTCAGCGAGTGCGCACAGCGCCGAGCCGGGACTGCCTTCGATCACCCGGGTCTGCACCACCTCCAAATTGAGCAGGCCCGCGGTGTGATCCACCACCGCCCTCGCTTCGGCAAGCTTCTCATCTCGCGCGCTCGCGTACTCATCGGGGCTCATCGAAGGTCCGGCATGACCCGAACCATCCTGCGTCAGAGACGGATCGAGTCCGTCGACGGCGGTCACCACGATGTGGACATCCGATGGACGCAGAACCCCCACCCCCGCCAAGACAGACCGCTCGGCCAGTTCGGAACCGTCGGTCGCAAGGAGAATGATGCCCACTGCCGAAAGTCTGTCACGACAGTCGGCGCCCTGCAGGACCGACTAGCCGATCAACTGCCGGTACTCAGCCCGGTCCCGTCGTATCCGTTCGTCGTCTTCGGGGGCGCGCCGCACTGTGGTCCGACCGAAGCCAACCCGAAACCCAGCGGTAGTCTCAAGAGGGAGGACCCGATGGAGACCGAGAGATCGACGCCGACGAGCACCGCACCGGAGCATCGGCCGTCTACAGGGGGCGATCCGAGCCGCTCGTTCTCCGCCTCCTGGCGGCGGAAGCGCCTCACCGTCACGGAGCGCGTGGCCCGGGGCCGAGATGCCCGTTCGGATGCCCCCCGTTCGGCTCACGGGCGATTCGAGCCGGCACCTGACCGCCCCGACCCGGTGACCTTGTTGGAAGAACAGGGCGTGAGCCGGGTGCAGGAGCTGCTTCCGATCCGCTACGGGCGCATGCTCGCCTCGCCCTTCACGTTCTACCGGGGTGCGGCCCTCATCCAGGCGACTGATCTGTCTGCCACCCCGACCTCCGGCGTCACCGTGCAGCTGTGCGGCGACGCGCACCTCTCGAACTTCGGTCTCTTCGGCACCCCAGAACGTCGGCTGCTCTTCGACATCAACGACTTCGACGAGACGCTGCCGGGTCCCTGGGAGTGGGATGTCAAGCGGCTGGCCGCCAGTTTCGAGATCCTGGGTCGCCACCGGGGGTTCTCGCGCTCGGATCGCCAAGCCGTCGTCATGGAGGGCGTGCGGGCCTATCGCGAGCGGATGCGCGAAGCCGCTGCGTCGGGGACGCTTCAGGTCTGGTACGACCACCTCGAGGCAGGCCGTCTCCTCGACGAGATGCGCGCCGAGGTTCACCGCGGCCGGCTCAGCGAGAGGGAACACCGGGTGGTCGAGAAGGGCGTGGCCAAAGCGCGCACTCGGGACAGCATGCGGGTGTTCACCCGCCGGGTCGGCAAGGTCGGCGACCAACTGCGGATCGTGGCAGACCCACCCGTGACCGTGCCGGTGGAGGACCTCCTGGAGCCAGGCTCCGAATGGGCTCAGTCCGACGTCCTGATCAAGAAGCTGTTGGCCTCCTATCGCGAGACCCTGGGCATCGAGCACCACCCACTGGAGGAATTTCGCTATGTCCACGCGGCTCGCAAGATCGTCGGCGTGGGGAGCGTCGGCACCCGCTGCTACATCCTCTTGCTGGTCGGGCGCGACGAAACCGACCCTCTGGTTCTCCAGGTGAAGGAAGCCCAGGCGTCTGTCCTCGAGCGGTTCGCCGGAGCGAGCGAGTACGCCCACCACGGTCAGCGTGTCGTGGCTGGGCAACGGCTCATGCAGGGGGCCAGTGACGCATTCCTCGGCTGGCAGCGCATCAAGGGCCTCGACGGGGGCGAACGCGACTATTACGTGCGCCAACTCCACGATTGGAAAGGGGCCCCGGAGGTCGAAGAGATGCTCGTCCCGGGAGCCACCATCTATTCCCGTATCTGCGGAGCGACGTTGGCCCGGGCACACGCGCGGTGGGGCGATCGCGTCGCCATCGCGTCGTACCTGGGCAAGGGCGACGTCTTCGATCGGGCAATCGCCGGGTTCTCCGCGGCCTACGCCGATCAGAACGAGCGGGACTACGAGGCACTCGTCCGGGCAGTTCGGTCCGGGCGTCTGGCCGCCGAGACGGGCGTGTAGGGAAGGCCCGCAGGGCATGCCCGCGTCGACGCGGACCTGACCCGGGCGATCGCCAAGTCGGACACTCTCCTGGACAGTTGTCCAACTCTGCCGTACGATGCCCTGCAACGGGCGGTGATCGATGTGACCTTCTCGGGCCCATCCATGGTCGTCGAACAGAGTCTGAGGGTGACCGCAGTTTCAGAAGCGGGCTTCGAGGTTCGGACGAGAACGACAACCTGCGGACCGGGGATCGTGGCGGTCGAAGCCGATCAGGACCCGGTCGAGATGCTCACCTACATCACCCAGACGCCGATCGACGAGGAGTTCACGGAGGTGAGCCTCCTCTTTTTCGATGAAGCGGCTTCCGGACGCCGAGGCGACCGGGTCGATCTCCGAGCTCAACGACCAGATCACCAATCTCCAGTTCACTCAGGACGTCCCGATCTGGGAGCACAAGATCTACCGCGAGCACCCGATCATCACGAAGGCCGACGGCCCGGTGACGCAGTACCGCCGGTGGTTCCGTCAGTTCTACTCCGAAGGGGCTGGACCGCCCCGGGGCTGAGGCCCGGTGAGGCGGGCCGGATCCCCGGTTCCACCGGTCCCACCGACGTCGGATTGGGACAGCTCGCTTCCGGCTTGATAAGAAAGGGCAGATATGGGACCACTGGCCTGGGTCGCTCACCACCGTCTCCTGGCGTTGGCCATGGGAGCCACGACCCTGATCGTGCTCGTCGCGGTCGCGGTGTGGTATTTCCTGCTGCGTAGCCCAGCCACCCAGGTCGATCTCGGCCAGGCACTCCACTTCTACCGGCAGGAACAGAAGCGCGGGCAGGTCAACAGCAGCAGAAACCTTCCTCCGACCGGGGTCTACCGCTACCGCACGACCGGTGGCGAGCAGCTGAGCTTCGCGGGCATCAGCCGCTCGTTCCCCACCTCCACGAATCTCATCGTGACCCAAGCCGCCCAGTGCGCCACGTTGAATTGGGAGCCGATCACGCAACACACGGAAGGGTGGGTGGAGTGTCCACAGCGAGGTGGAGGGTTGGGCATCACCTCGAGCCCGTCCTACGAGCAGATTGCCGGGACGCAGAACTCCACCGTCATCAACTGTCCCGCGGGCACGTACTTCGTTCCGCCCCACCCCTCCATCGGCGAGCAGTGGCAGACGACCTGCCACTCGCCGGGTGAGAAGATCGTCTTTGACGGAAAGGTACTCGCCATCTCTTCCGTCACGATCGGTACCCACCACGTACCGGCACTCCATACGCACATCACCCTGGCCTTCTCCGGTGCCGAGACGGGCTCCAATCCCGGCGACTTCTGGGTGTCGACCCTCAATGGACTCATCCTCCGCGAACAGGAGACGGCCGACCTGACCCAGCAGGCCGGACCCCTTGGCTCGGTGCGATACACCGAGCAGATGACGATCGCGCTCGCCTCGATGATCCCCGTACGCTGACGACCGGTACCTGCACCAGCATCCACGACCCGGGAACGGTGCCGGGCATACTGCGTTGCCCGTGGGGGTGAGCGCACGAAGAGAGGTCGGGGTGCGCGCCCAGAGCCACGAGACACGCCGGGGGACCGGCGACGGCAACCGCCGGCGGTGGATCGCTCTCGTCGTGCTGTGCGTCGGTCAACTCATGATCGTGCTCGACGCGACGGTGGTGAATGTCGCACTGCCGTCGATCCAGAGAGACCTCCATTTCACCACATCGTCGCTGGCCTGGGTCATCAACGCCTACCTCATCACCTTCGGCGGACTCCTCCTGTTGGCCGGCCGGGTGGGTGACCTCGTTGGGCCGAAGAAGGTGTTCGTGACCGGGGTGGGCCTGTTCACCGTGGCATCGATCTTCTGCGGTCTGGCCGGCACCCAGGTCGAACTCGTCTCTGCCCGATTCGTGCAGGGGGCTGGGGCAGCGGTCGTCGCTGCGACCATCCTCGGCATCTTGGTCACCATCTTCACCGAGCCCAGGGAGAAGGCGCTGGCCATGGGCGTCTACGCCTTCGTGGCCTCGGCCGGAGGCGCCATCGGTCTGCTGGTGGGAGGTGCACTGACCCAGGCGCTCAGCTGGCACTGGATCTTCTTCATCAACGTCCCCATCGGGATCGCCACCCTCCTCCTCGGTTCGCTCCTGATCCACGAGCGCCCGGGGCGGGGCATTCGCAACGGGGTGGACGTGATCGGGGCGATCCTGGTGACCGCCTCGGCCATGTTGCTCGTCTATGCCATCGTCGAGGCCAGCGTGTTCGGCTGGCTGACCGTGCACACCATCGGGGTCGGGGCGATCGCCCTCGTACTCATGGGTCTCTTCGTCTGGCTCGAGTCGCGTCTCGACAACCCGATGATGCCCCTGCGGATGTTCCGTTCCCGCAATACCACCGGGGGTACGGTCGTCCGGCTGCTGTTCCCGATCGGGATGTTCGGAAACTTCTTCATCGGCGCCCTCTACTTCCAGCACATTCTCGGGTACGGTCCGGTGGAGACCGGCCTCGCCTTCCTGCCGATGAACCTCTTGATCGCCCTGTTCTCGCTGTTCATCACGGCCCGGACGATGAACCGCATCGGGGCCCGCAACACGTTGATTCCGGGGCTGCTCCTGATCTTCTGCGCCCTGATGGTCTTCGTCTTTCTCCCCGTTCACGCGACCTATCTGGCCGACGTGCTCCCCGGAATGGTGCTCTTCGGAGCCGGGGCGGGCCTCGCCTTCTCCCCCTCGGTGGCTCTCGCCATGCACGATGCCGCCCCGGCCGACACCGGGTTGGCCTCGGGTCTGGCCAACACGTCGATCCAGCTGGGAGCCGCACTCGGGGTGGCCCTGCTCGCCAGCGTCTCCGAAACCCGTACACGCGGCCTCGTGGCCGCCGGCGTGCCCTCACGCGCGGCACTGGCCTCGGGCTATCACCTTGCCTACCTGATCGCCGCCGGGTGCATCGCGTTTGCCACGGTCTTTTCTGTGGTCATCTTCCGGGACCGCACGATCGGCCGCGTGCTCACGGCCGATGAACAGGCCACGGTCTCGATGCTCGAACCCGAGATCGCCCTCTAACCGTGGGCACGGTAAGCGTCGGTTGAACCGTCAGCCGTAGGTCAGGCTGTCAGATTCACGGAGGCGGGCGGCCATGGATTTCATCACCTTTCTGGCGATGGCCGGAACGGACTCCAGCAAGCGATCGAAGTGGCGCCGAGAGAGGACGAGAATGTCCATGTCCGCCGTACACACGACCGATGCTGAGTGTGGTTTCCGATCGAGTAGGGACAGTTCGCCGAAGTAGTCCCCCTTCCCCAGTTCGGCGACCGTCCTCCCCTTGCGCCTCACATCGGCCCTGCCGCTGGCAATCACGAAGAAGTAGGTTCCCAGCTCGCCTTCTCCGACCAGCACCTGCCCCTCGCCGACTTCAGCCTGGGACAGCGATCGCCGGATCTTCTTCAGCTCTGCCTCACTGCAGTTCGAGAACAGCCAGATAGCCTTGAGATCGACCGACGGCAGGCCTGACGTCGTCACTGCTGTGACAGTATGGCCGCGATCTCCAACGCCGGATTGAGCACCGCGGGTCCCGTAGTGGTCACCTCGGCGGTCACGATGTCCCCATTGAATACGAACGGGGCGGCGTACCCTTCGCCCACGGCCGGGCCCCACTCGTACCCGCAGGTGACGCCGATTCCCACTTCATTGAAGACGGCAGGTGTGAACCGATCGATCATTCCCTCCGCCACCATCTTCCCGTCGATCTGAAGGCTGGCCGAGCCACCTCCGCTTCCGTCGGGGTCGAAGCGGAACTGCAGGCTGTGGCGTCCCGGCTCGATCAGCGCTTCTGACTGGAGGACGTGGCGCTTCCTTCCGTACAGGTTGTGGACGTAGCGCAGCCGGCCGTCCAGGACATGGAGGGACCACCCCCCGAGCGCGCAACCCAGCGCGATAAGTACCCCGTTCGGAACAACACCGTCGGTGACGTCCACCGTCACGGAGATCGTGTGGGGCCGGTTGCAGAGTTTGACTGCGACTGTCTCCGGTACCGGGGCGCCGCCCTGGAAGTACCGGAAGGTCTCTCGAGGACGGCGGGTATCGGGTCGCGGGTGGGCGATCGCTTCCATGACCCTGTTGTCGAGGGGCAACACGTCGTTCTTGCGCGCCTCGACCCACCACAACTCGACGAGGTCGCGCAACTTGTCCGGATGCGCCGCCGCAAGATCGTTCGTCTCGGACGGGTCCTCCTCGACATGGTAGAGCTCCCAGACGTCCTCGTCGAACGGTGCATTGATGCTGAGTCCGTCGTCGTACAGGGGACCGACCGGGTGAAACGCCACAGCCTTCCATCCATCGTGATAGATGGCTCGGGAGCCGAGCATCTCGAAGTGCTGGGTGATGTGCCGACCGGGTGCAGCTGCTCCGTCCTCGGTCAACAGATAGGCGAAGCTCGTACCGTCGAGATGCGACTGGACGATACCCCCGATCGACTCCGGTGCCCCGACCCCGGTCAACTCGAGCACCGTCGGCAGGACATCGATCGCATGGGTGAACTGTCGGCGTATGGTACCGGCGGTGTCCGCGCGAGCGCCGGACGGAAGGCGAACGATGCACGGGTCGGCGATCCCTCCTTCGTGGACTTCCCGCTTCCAGCGCCTGAACGGGGTGTTTCCCGCCATCGTCCAACCCCATGGATAGTTGTTGTGACTCAGCGGCCCTCCGATCTCGTCGATCCGTCGATACATCTCTCCGACTCCGGAGGCGTCGAAATTCGAGAGTCGGCCCTCGTTGATCGTCCCTTGTTGTCCACCCTCTGAGCTTGCGCCATTGTCCGACACCACCATGACGACGGTGTTGTCGGCGTCCCCCAGGTCCTCGATGAACGAAAGGAGGCGACCGATCTCCTGGTCGGTGTAGGACAGGTAGGCGGCGAAGCATTCCATGAACCGCTCGGCCAGGACCCGCTCCTGCTCACCGAGACTCTCCCACGATGGGACCCATGCCGGACGGGGCGACAGCACGGCATCTTCGGGAATGACCCCGAGGGCGAGCTGGCGCGCGTAGGTCTCCTCGCGCCAACGGTCCCAACCCTGAGCGAAGCGGCCCCGGTAGCGCTCGATCCAGTCCCGGGGTGCGTGGTGCGGAGAATGGCAGGCCCCTGTACAGAAGTAGAGGAAGAACGGCTTGTCAGCGTCGACCGCGCGCAGATCGCCCAGAAACTCGATGCCCCGGTCGGCGAGGTCCGCGCTGAGGTGGTATCCCTCCTCCGCAGAACGGGGAGGGGTCACCGCGTGGTTGTCGTGGTAGAGAGCCGGCATGAATTGGTGGGTCTCGCCGCCATGGAAGCCGTACCACCGGTCGAACCCTCGTCCGAGCGGCCACGAACTGCGCGAACCGGCCATGTTGGTCTCGTCATCGGGGCTGAGGTGCCACTTGCCCACCGCGTAGCTGGCATAGCCGGTCGCCTGGAGGATCTCCGACAGAAAGCCGTTTTCGATGGGCGGCTTCCCCCAATAGCCGGGAAAACCGATGGCCAGGTCGGCCACCCGGCCCATGCCGTTCCGGTGGTGGTTGCGCCCGGTCAGCAGGCAGGCTCGGGTGGGAGAACACAGGGCGGTCGTGTGAAAATTGGTCAGGCGTATCCCCTCGGCCGCGAGACCGTCGAGAACCGGCGTATCGATGTCCGATCCGTAGCACCCGAGCTGGGCGAATCCGACGTCATCGAGAACGACGAGGACGACGTTCGGGGCACCGGCGGGGGGAGACGGTGCCGGAGGCCACCAGGGCTCAGAATCCCGCCAATCGTCTCCGATCCTCCCGCCGAATTCACGTGCCGGCGCCATTGGCGACCCCTTGCCTCGACAGATTCTGGACCATCAGTGAATCACGTCGGGCAGGTGCGTGCCGGACCAGTCGACCGCCTCCGCTGTGCATCCATCCGGTCGGGTCGGACCGGCGCCGGTGTGACCGAGGGGCGAACGGCGGTGACCACATCCTGTGAGTAGATGACATGGCAGTCCTTGCCGTTCGCCTTGGCCCGGTAAAGAGCAAGGTCGGCGTCGCGGAGCATCTCGTCTGCGGACTGACGGACCCCGACCGCGATCCCGATGCTGGCAGTGACCGAGAGCTCGCGTCCGGGAACGCACCCGAGCTCGAAGGGGCGACGCACCTCCTTCATGAACCGTTCGGCGACCTCGTCGGGGTCGCCCTCGAAGCCCTGGCCCTCGAGCACCGCGACGAACTCGTCGCCCCGATCCGGCCCACGCTGTCACCGGCTCGAGGACGCTCTGCAACCTGGCGCCCAACTGGGAGAGCAACTCGTCGCCTGCCGAGTGGCCCAGCGTGTCGTTGATCGCTTTGAAGCCATCCAGGTCGATGAACATGGCGGCGACCGCCAGGTTCTCCCGCCGGGCCCGAGCCAGCGCCTGGTCGAGGCGCTCGATCATGAGTCTCCGGTTCCCCAGTCCGGTCAGCCCGTCGTGCAGCGCCTGGTGCCTGATCCTGCCGACCAGGAGCGCGTTCTCGAGCGCAATCGCACCTTGTGCAGCGATTCCGCGCATCGCGTCGCCCAGCCGATCGGTCTCCTGCATGCGTTCGGGGCCATGAACCACCGAGACCGCGAGCGAACCGAGCGGCCGCCCTTTGGCCACCATGGGAACCGAGACGGTGGCCACCGGGATCTCATCGGCCGGAAATCCGTAGACCCCGGAAAGGGCGGCTACATCGTCTGCATCGAGGTAGGTGAGCTCCGGCCCGAGGAGCTCCATCGCCGCGAGGGGCAGGCGGACCCCGTGCAATTGGGCCTCGACCCGCTCTGAATATCCCTCGACTGTGTGGAGGCCGCCGCGTCGATCAGCGATTCCGAGCTTCCGAGCACTGACGCAGTGGGCTCGAACAAGCTCCGAATCTGCACATACGACGCCCACGCGGAGTGATCGAGGAGCCTGTCGAGCGAGCGCGTCTCGCCGGCACGGTCGAGAATGCTCCGGAGGACGTCGTTCCCCTGGTATTCCGCCAGGAACTGCACGACCATCCGCCCGTACACGCCGCTGAACTGCCTGTACTCGTCGGCCCCCGCGCTCTCGGCCGTATCCCACTATCGACCGCAACGGGTCGGATCTTGAAACAGGCGTCGGGGACTGCTGCCAGCCATGACATCAGGGGTTGCGCCGGTGCTCGACGCCCGCTTCTGTGTGACCGATCAGTACCCGGCGGGCACGACCGGATCGGCCGGCCGCAGCACCGTGATCCACTAACCTCGGGGCATGAGTTCAAGTGGCGTCGCGGTCAGCCGTCAGGAAACCGACCGTTACACCGCCGTTCAGATGCGGATCGTCGCCGCCGCTCTCGACCTGTTCGCGGAGCATGGCGTGAACGGATCGTCCCTGCAGATGATCGCCGATGCCATCGGTGTGACAAAGGCAGCCGTGTACCACCAGTTCCCGACCAAAGAAGCGATCGTCGTTGCAGCGGTCGAGCTCGAACTGGAGAGACTTGAAGCGGCACTCGACGCGGCCGAGGCCGGAGGACCCGGACGGGCTGCACTCGACATCCTGCTGACCCAGGTGATCGACCTGGCCGTGAGCCGCCGAAACATGGTCAGGACGCTCCAGTACGATCCGGTCGTCGTCCAGCTCTTCGAACACCATGAACCGTTCCAGCTGTTCATCGAACGTCTGTGCCGCGTCCTGGTCGATGAGGACACCCATGCCCGCGGGCGGGTGCGAGCCGCCATGATCGCATCTGCCATCGGCGGGGCGGTCATCCATCCACTCGTGGCGGACCTCGACGACGCAACGCTCCGAACCGAACTCCTGCACTACACACGGTGCTTCCTCGACCTCAACAGTTGACAGTCGCGTCCGAGGGCTGACTCCGTCAGGGGGTGATCGCGCTGCGGCTGACCGGCGCCGCCGGCTCCTGGCGTGAGTGCACCGCCAGGCTGAGCGCGCCGAGCACTGCGACGCGGGTATCCCGTGGGTCCAGCAGTTCATCGAACCCGAGTCCCTCGGCAGACCGGTACGACGCGTGCAACTCGGCCTCCCGCAGGTCGGCGGTGCGATCCCGATCCGCCTTCATCGCCCGGCTGGACGCCCCCGCTCCCATGGCTCCGAGCGTTGCGCCGGGGAATGCGAACGTGGCCACCTGTTGATCGAAGCCGACCATCGACATCACCATCGAGCCGAACCCGTAGGCCTTGCGGAGGGTGAGGTGGATCTTCGGAGTCGTTGCCAGGGTCTGTGCCGCAAACATGCGGGCGCCACTGCGCAGCACGCCTTGCCGTTCGGAACTGCCACCTGGCAACATGCCGGGATTGTCCGCCAGGAAGACGAGGGGGAGGTGGAATGCGTCCGCCACCGCTATGAAATGGGCGGCCTTGTCGGCGGCTGCCGCGTCGATGGAGCCGGCCAGCGTGTCCGGCTGGTTGGCAACCACGGCGACGGGTTCCCCACCCAGGTGCGCGAGCGCGCAGATCATCGCCTGACCGTATCCAGACTGCACTTCGAACCAGTCGGGACGATCGAAGATCGACGTCGAGCACGCGCCTCATGTCGTAGATCCTGCGGCTGTCCCTCGGCACGAGGTCGAGCAGCTCGTCGTTCGGACAGCGGGGCGGCCGCATCGTCCGGCTCGGATCGCGGGGGATAGCCCCAGGCACTCGACGGGAAGTAAGAGAGGTACCTCCGGATCTGGTCCAGTGCATCGACATCGTTCGAGGCTTCGTTGTGAATCAGGCCGCTGGCGATCGCCACACCCGGGCCGCCGAGCTCCTCTTTCGAAATATCCTCTCCAGTGGACTCTTTGACCACGGGCGGGCCGGCCGTGAAGATGGCGCCGAGTGCGGTCATGACGGTGAAGTCGGAGATCGGTGCGATGAGCGCCCCGTGGCCGGCGGATGGTCCGAACACGCCCACGACGAGGGGTACGTGACCGGAGCATCGTGCCTGCATCATCAGGTCGGTCGGGGAACGCCCGTGGGATCGTTCCTCCGGCCTGTAGCCGGCACCCTCGAGCAGCATCACGAGGGGAGCCTTGGTCCGTAGGGCCAGCTCGGCGAGCCGGTGGCGCTTTGCATTGCTGCCCGGCCCTATCGTGCCGGCCAACGTGGTGAAGTCCTCGGCGCCGACCATCACCGGCCGGTCGCCGATCAGGCCCGTCCCCGCAATGATGCCGTCGGCCGGCACCTCCCCGCCGACCAACGTGCCGATCTCCCGGAACGTGCCACGGTCGACCAGCTGCTCGATTCGGGCCCGCGCATCGAGCTTTCCGGCGTCCCGGTGCCTCCTGAGCCGTTCTTCGCCACCCATGGCCCGGGAGCGGCTCTTCCTCTGTTCCAGCTCGGAGAGGGTCTGCCCCCAATCGCCATGACTGTCAGCGGTCATCTCGGCGTTCCAGGCTTCATGAATCGCGACCGCACTCGATCGTCAGATCTGCCCGAGCTGCAGGCGGAGCATGTCGACCGACCCGGCACCGTCGACCGCGATCACCTGACCCGAGATGAACCGTGCTGCGGGACTGCACAGGAAGAGTGCGAGGTGCGCGATGTCGATTCCATAGCCGTGTCGGCCGAGTGGGTTGGTGGGTCGGTCCGGCATTTGCGGTACGGCATCGGAAAAGCGACGCAACCCCTCCGTCTCGGCGATCGAACCGGGAGCAATTGCGTTGGCCCGCACGCCATAGGGTCCCCACTCGACGGCACAGGTCCGCGTCAGCGAGTCGACCCCGGATTTGGCCGCAGCGACGTGTGCCTGCAAGGGAACCCCCCGCTGTTCGAACGGTGCCGTGATGTTGACGATGGAGCCACCGTGGTCGCGCAGCCAGAGGTCGAAGGCGGCCCGCGTGACGTTGTAGGTGCCGAGCAGGTCGATGTCGACGATGGCCTTGAATCCATTGGGGGAGATCGCGGACATGGGCGCCGGAAAGTTTCCGGCGGCATTGTTGACAACGATATCCAGGCGGCCCCATCGGGAGGCGACCTCCTCCATGACAGTCCAGACCGCGCCGGCGTCGCGGACGTCACAGACAGAGGAAGCGGCGTCGATCCCTGCGGATCGCAGCTCGCCGACGGTCGCAACGAGCCGCTCCTCGGAGCGGCTGGCGAGGGCGACGGCCGCCCCGTGGACCCCCAGCACACGGCAGATCTCCCGGCCGATGCCGGTCGCTCCGCCGGTCACGAGCGCCACCTGACCGGCGAGCAGGTCGCCAGCAAAGCCGCTCGGCGGCGGAACGTCGGTCTCGGTGTCTTCCTCCGTCACGTGCGTGGCTCGTCCAGCAGGAGCTTGAGGATGTCCTGGATGAAGTCGTTCTGCAACCGGCAGGCGAGGATGAGCCCGGCCACTTTCTCCGGATCGCCGTCGCGAAGGCTCCAGACGTTGTCGAGATGCTCGTTGAGCTTCTCGATCCGGCTGAGCGTTCCCCGTAGCGGTGGTTCTGGGGTCTCGCTGGCCATTGCGACGATGATACGTCCTCGGGGTGTGGGCGCCACAAACCGCATCCAGGGCTCTGAGCTGGGACTTCCGACCGATTCGCAGTGACGGCGACCGGCACTCACTTGCACCGCAAGGGAGTGGGCGAGTATCATGTCTCGCATGGTAGTGAGTGGGGGTCGGAGAACACAGCTCCTCCGGGGGGTACTCGACCTGTGCCTCCTGGCGGTGATGGACGAGGGCCCTGCCTACGGCTACGAGATGACCAAGCGCCTCGGGGCCCGCGGGCTCTCGATCGTGGGCGAGGGATCCATCTACCCGTTGTTGGGCAGGCTCGAGAGAGACGGCCTGGTCGACACCCATCGGGCCACGAGCAACGGGGGTCCGCCCCGGAAGTACTACAGCCTTTCCCGCCGGGGAGAGCGCGCGCTGAGCGACGGCGTCTCCGAGTGGCAGGCGACCCGGGATGCTGTCGACGCAGTTCTGGGACCCGTCGACGCGGAGGTGAGCTCATGAGCGGTTTCGTGGACGAGTGCCGCACGGAATGGAGGCGGCTGGGTGTACCCGAGCACGTGTCCAACGAGATGGCAGCCGACCTCAGCGCTGATCTGGCCGAAGCCGAAGCCGAGGGGGTTTCGCCGGAGGAGGTGCTCGGTAACGGCGTGTTCGATGCCACGGCCTTCGCCGCTTCGTGGGCGACGGCCCGGGGTCTGGTCCACCCGAATCTCCCCGCTGCGGGATCGGCCGTGGCCGTGAGCGCCCTCGGGTCGCTCGTCACCGTGATCGCGGGGCTGGTGATCGCTGTCGGTCGTCAGGGATCGTCGATTGCCTCGACGGCCTTCCGGCGCCCACTGTCGATTCCCCGGTTCTTCCCTCGAAACATCACGATCGGGCCTCACCTGTCCGGTAGTCCGATCCTCCTGCTGGAGAACAGCGGGTTCAGGCCTCTTGGAGTGATCCTGGTCGTTGTCGGTCTGATCGGGCTGTGCGTGACGCTTTGCCTCTGGAAGCCGTGGTCAACCCACCGACGCAGACCTCGCTTCGACGAGAACGCGGGGCTCCCCAGTTTCCTGTGACCAGTTCATGTGCAGGCCGGCCGGATCGTCAGGAGGCCGGCGGAGGGTCCTGGACGGGCACCACCACGGTGGCCCGCCAGAGAAGCACATAGGTCGGGCAGACCGTCGTGCACTTCGGCGTGCCGGTTGCTTCGAGCCCCGCTGAGCCGTACCCGACCACTTCGAACGTCGTGACCGATGAACCCGTGGAGGTGACGTGCCCGGACTCCTTGACCAGGGGGGAGACGGTCGCACTGGGCACGACGGAGGCCTCCGTCCAGCGCACCCCGTTGACCGAGGTCAGCCTGACCTGAACCAGGTCGCCTCTGGTAGCCACCACGGTTCTACCGTTGCTCGAGCTGGTGAGGATGATGACCGCGGGTGGACCCGAGGTGGCAACGGCTGACGGTGAGCCGACGGCAGCGGATGCGCCGAGCGCCGACAGGGACACGACGCCGACCAATCCGATCTTGTACGCCAACCGTCGGATCATGCTGTCCTCCTTCGCCGGCCCGGAGCCACGGGCTTCGCCGGCTCTGAGCCACCGGGCGCTGAGACGCTGATGACCCCCAATTCAACGTCGCGGGGACGCGAAGCGTTACGGAGATGACACGCAGCGGGGTCAGGTCTCGGCGGATCCGGTGACGACCGAGTCCAAGCGGGCGAGCGTTCGCTCCATGTCCCGCCGCGTCTTGCCGGAGTAGATCCCACCCAGCTTCAGAAGTACCCGCTGGTGATCCGATGTGATGTCCCAGCTCTCGCGAACCAGCGTCCCGCCCTCGGTCGGCTCCAAGTCGTAACGCCAGATCCTTCCTGCCACATACCGACCCCACGTCCCGCTGGGTCCCGTCTGCCACGCAAGGCGCCGGTTTGCCTCGAACTCGACGACGCGGCTCTCGGTCCGGTACCGGACACCGCCCATCTTCATGCCCATCCCGAACGTCGAACCGAGCGCCAGATATTCGTCCGCCTCCGACGAGTTCCCCTGGAGCATGCCTGACCCGTCGATCGACGAGTGCCGTCCAGCATTGGAGAGCACTTCGAAGATCGCCTCGGGCGGTGCAGATATCACTCGCTCTACCGAAAGCACATAGCCCTTCACCGTCATGACCTCGTTTCGCTCGCGACGTGGAGCTTACGTCCGGTGCCTCGGGTCTACGCTCACGTGCATGTTGACGGGATTCGCCCACGCCGCCGTCTGCGTCCCCGACGTCGAAGCAGCCGCCCAGTGGTACTCGGAGGTGCTCGGGCTCCGAATACTCTCGCCGCCGTACGAGATGGCCGGCGACGCCATCGAACGGGACATGGGAGAGCTGCTACCGAGCCCGGTGGTGGTGAAGGCCGCCATCGTCGGTCTCGGTACCGACGACCACGTCCTCGAGCTGATCGAATACCCACGCGCTCCTGCTCGAGCGCGTCCAGAGGGTCGACCGGTGATCACCGAGATCGGCCTTACCCATGTGGGACTGGTGTGTGACGACATCGACGACGCCCGCCGGGAGCTCGAAGCGAGGGGGGTGATCTTCCTGACCGCCGGAATTGCGGACGTGGCCTCGCTGCGCACGTCGTGGTTTCGCGATCCCTGGGGGACGGTGTTCATCCTCATGGAGAAGCGCTTCGACGATCGCCCCTATTGGAAGCAATTCGCCGGGTGATGCGCATCGGGAAGGCACCCGGGTCCGGTCCGGTCCGCGGTCATAGACTGACCAGATGAAGACGACCCGTGGAGAGCTCGTGGGCTGGCTTCGGATCGGAGTCGGAGTCGCGATCATTGCGGCGCCGGGGCCGGTCCTTCGGTTCTCCTCGCGGGAGGTGGAGACGGGGGCGTCCCGACTGCTCCTTCGGACCATCGGAATCCGAGACCTGGTCATCGGTATGGGGACAGTCCGAGCGGCACGCTCGGGTGATCGAGACGCCGCCACGAGCTGGATCATGGCAGGCCTCGTCAGCGATTCCCTCGACACCGTCACCAGTCTCCTCAGCATCCCCTCGATCGGCGTGGCCGAAGGGCTCGGGGCCGCTGCTGCCGCGCTCTCGTTCGTAGGCGGCGATCTCGCGGCCCGGGTCGAGTAATCCTGAGTCACGGGTGAGGTGGACGTTGGCGTCGCTGGTCACGCGACCCGGAGCGAAAGGGCAGGGAGGTCATGGCACTCGACGAGGACGTGGTCCGCTTGGCCAAAGGCCCCAACTTGGCGACGGTGGTGACCCTCATGCCGAACGGGCAGCCACAGGCGCTCCTGACCTGGATCGACACTGATGGCGACGTGCTGCTCGTCAACACCGAGCCCCAACGTCAGCGGGTACGAAATGTGGCCCGGGACCCGCGCATCACCGTCCTGATCCACTCTGCCGAAAACCCCTGGGACTGGGCCGAGGTGCGCGGTCACGTGGTCGAGACGGTCACCGGCACGGTCGCGCGAGCTCATCTCGACGAGCTATCGAATCGTTACGTCGGCACGGACTTCCAGAACCCGATCGGTCCCCAAGGCCGGATCATCCTGCGCATCGCCGCCGACAAGGTGAACACACCGGCCAGGCGCTGAACTTCGACGGCGTGGCCCGGACGGGCAGGTGGTCCGGGGCGCGATCCGGCCTATCGACGGCGAAGACCCTTGTCCGCGATTGACGGCGGGGTCCATCCGGCATCGGTGCCTCCGACATTCTGACCAGGAGGAGCGATCTCGTCGATCCGGTCCAGGACGTCCTCAGCGAGTGAGATCTCTGTCGCTGCAAGCTGGGATTCCAGCTGCTCCATCGTTCGCGGCCCGATGATCGGGCAGGTCACAGCCGGATGGGCCAGCACGAACGCGAGGCTGACCTCGATGAGCGAGTGCCCGATCTCCTCGGCCAGCTTCTGCAGCCGGATGACGACATCGAGCTTCTGCTGGTTCGCGGGAAGGGCGAGGTCGTAGCGGTCGGGCAGCATGGCCGATCGCCTGGAGGTGTTCTCCTTGCCCTCGCCGAATGCCCCGCTCAGCCATCCACCGGCAAGGGGGCTCCAGGAGAGCACGCCCATGCCGAATTGCTGGCAGACCGGTAGGAGATCCGCCTCGATGCCCCGTGACAGGATCGAGTACTGGGGTTGCTCCGTCCGGAATCGCTCGCGGACCCGGCGTTCTGCCACCCACTGTGCCTCGACCACCTGATGCGCTGGGAACGTGGAGCTCCCGGCGTAGCGGATCTTGCCGTCCCGGACGAGATCGCTGAGGGCGCCGAGCGTGTCGTCGATGTCGCACTCGGGGGAGGGCCGGTGGATCTGGTAGAGGTCGATGTAGTCGGTCTCGAGTCGCCGCAGGCTGTTCTCACACTCAGCGATGACCCACCGTCTCGAATTGCCCTGGGCATTGGGATCGCTCGCCATGGGCCCGTGCACCTTGGTGGCGAGCACAATATTCTCTCGCTCGAGCGATTTGAGTGCCTTGCCCACGATGGTTTCGGACTCGCCGAACGAGTACATGTCCGCCGTGTCGACGAAGTTGATGCCGGCATCCACCGCGCGATGGATGATGCGGATCGACTCCTCATGATCCGGATTGCCCCAGGCACCGAACATCATCGCTCCGAGGCACAGCTCGCTGACCTTGACGCCGGTTGATCCGAGAGAGCGGTATTCCATGGGCACACTTAACTTAACCATACGGAGACGCTGCCATGACTCGCCGTCCACAGAGACCCGCGGCTGCGTTCGCCTGCCTGGCCGCCTTCGGCCGAATTGCTGCAGACTACGGCTGTGCAAGCCGTGCAATTCGACCTGGCTGACCCCGAGTTCCCGGCGTCCCTCACCCAAGTTCCCGAGCCGGAGCTCCCCAACGGGGAGTGGGCGCGGGTCGCAGTCGCCACCGGAGGGATCTGCGGCAGCGATCTCCACCTCTTCTCGCCGGCCGGTGGCGGGTCGCCGACACTCGTGTCGCTCGGCACCCTCCCGTTCGTGCTCGGTCACGAGATCGCCGGAACCGTTATCGAGGTCGGGCTGGACTGTCCCTGGTCCGTCGGCACCCGGGTCGCGGTGGATCCGATACTCCCGTGCCTGGTACGTGGTGTCGACCCACCCTGTGCCAACTGCCTCCGCGGGTGGCCCTCGAGCTGCCTCGCACTCGACAGCCGGGTCCTGACGCCCGGACGATCGATCGGCTACACGGAGGGGCTGGGCGGAGGGTGGGCCGAGCAGGTCGTCGGACATTCCTCCATGCTCCACCAGGTGCCCGACGACGTTCCGGACCAGATCGCCGCTCTGCACGAGCCCATCTCGATCGCACTCCACGGACTCAGCAGGCAGCCACCCGAAGGCAGCGTCCCCATCCTCGTGGTCGGCGGGGGCATCATCGGGCTGGCCGCCCTCGTGGCGCTCAGAGCGCTCTTTCCTTCCAACCCCGTCACCGTCCTCGTGCGTCACGCCCATCAGGCGACCGCAGCCCATGCCTGTGGGGCGACCCACGTGGTCCAGGGATCCGGAGCCGAGGCATTCGAGCAATTGGCCGCCGTCCAAGGCGTCCGGACCGCCGGCTCGGGACAGGACCGGATGCTCGTCGGGGGCTTCCCCTACGTCGTCGAGGCCGCCGGGAGCGCAGGCGCCATGACCGATGCCCTTCGGGCAGTCGACAACCGGGGAACGGTGCTCCTGCTCGGCGCCATGGGCACGGGAACCGTCGACATGACCCCACTGTGGTACAAGGAGGCGGTGATCATCGGCTCGGTGGACCACGGCCGGGACCCCGCCGCGTCGATCGGCCTCGCGCAACCCGGGCGGGACCATTCCATCGATGTCGCCCTCGACATCCTGGCCCGCCTGGGTTTCCCGGCAGACCTCATCGTCACCCACGAATTCCCGCTCGCCGGCTACCGGGAAGCGGTTCGAACCGGACTGGACAAAGGTGCGAGCGAGGCCGTCAAGGTGGTGTTTCGACCGTCGCAGGGTTGACCCTTCTCAGCCCGTCGCGCATGGGCTCCTTGACACCCGCCAAGCCCCGAGTCGTCAGCCCTTGTCGCGTACCCGAGCCGCACCGTTCAGGCTGTGCGCGCGATCGGAACCCCGATCGCCGTCTCGGGCTTCCTTGGCGAACCGAGCCATCAGTTGTCGCGAGACGCCGAGCTTTCTGGCCACCTCGCCGATGCTCAAGCCCTCGTCCAACGCGGCTCCCACGAAGGTGAGTCTCATCTCGTGGCGGCGATGCTCGTAGGAGGAGAGGTGCTCGGCGGCGCTCCGTCGAAGCTCTGATGCGTTGGCACCGACCTCCTCGACCGCGTTGGAGATGGGCACACCGTTCTGCAGCTTCTTGATCATCCTTCGACCGATGGTCTCCCCGTCGCGCAGGGCGGCCCTCAGTTCGGCAGAAGCCCGCATGGTTCGCTCGACTGACGCAATGGCAGCAGCCCGTTGAGGATCCACAGCCCAGTTATACCGCGCCCGATCCACCTCTTGGTCGACCTCCGGAAAACCTGTGGTGGAGTGGATTCCTGGCCGGCCAGGTCACGCGAGTATCCGCAGCTGAAACGCCTTCGTCGCTGTGGAGGGGAAGTGGTCGGTCACCTCGATCGTCACGTCGTATGTCTTCACAGCATCCGACGACCGCACCGTGCCCGAGATCTTGCCGGTGGTCGCATTGAGTGTGACTCCCGTGGGTAGTGAGCCGCTGATGATCGACCAGCGGTACGGCGTGATCCCACCGGTCGCGACAAGTGTCGTGGCCGGATATGTCGTCCCCCTGTAGGCAGCGGGAAGCGATGCGGTCGTGATCTGGAGGCCGAGGACGGTCACGCTGAATGACCAGGTTCCTGTGTCTCCGAGGGCATCCGACTCCGTTCCGGAGATGCGGTAGGTGCCCTTGGGCACGGTCGTGGCGACACTGATGTGCCCTGCGGTCGAAGCGCTGACGTCACTCGACCTGACAGTGGTGACCCAGGTGATGAGGCCACCGTTTGCGACCGGATTCCCTACCGTCAGCTGCCCCGAATATCCCGCGCCGTGGGAGACCGTCGCCGACAGGGGTGCACCCTGGAGCAAGGTGTTCCGGGTAACGGC
Source organism: uncultured Acidimicrobiaceae bacterium (assembly GCA_963725275.1). GTDB lineage: Bacteria > Actinomycetota > Acidimicrobiia > Acidimicrobiales > RAAP-2 > Bog-756. The sequence goes on from CAVRXS010000004.1 coordinate 134,880, forward strand.
GAGTACGAAACTCCACGATCCGGTGTCACCGAGTGCGTCCGTGTCGGTTCCAGCCGCCCTGTAGGTCCCGACGGGGAGTGAGCCCGGAGCAGACACCGCGCCGGAGCCCGAGACCGTGACGTGGGGAGTCCCCGTGGTCTGGGTGAAACTGACGGCCCCGTTGTTCCCCGTCACGACCAACTGGTCGCTGAGTGCGGAGCCCGCGGTGACCGAGCCGCCGGTGGGTGACGACTGGGAGATCGTGCCGGCGAGGACCGTCAGCTGGTAGCTCCACGATCCGGTGTCTCCCAGCAGGTCGGTGTCGGTTCCAGCCGCCCTGTAAGTCCCGACGGGCAGGGTGCCCGGTGCCGAGACGGCACCGGATCCCGAGACCGTGACCTGGGGAGTCCCCGTGGTCTGGGTGAAACTGACGGCCCCGTTGTTCCCCGTCACGACCAACTGGTCGCTGAGGGCGGAGCCCGCGGTGACCGAGCCGCCGGTGGGTGACGACTGGGAGATCGTGCCGGCGAGCACCGTGAGCTGGTAGCTCCACGATCCGGTGTCCCCCAGCGGATCGGTGTCCGTGCCGGTGGCGGTATAGGTGCCCACCGCGAGCTCACCCGCGGCGGACACCGCGCCGGAGCCCGACACCGTGACGTCCGGGTCTCCTGTGGCCTGGCTGAAGGTCACGGCCCCGTTGTTCCCCGTCACGACCAACTGGTCGCTGAGGGCGGAGCCCGCGGTGACCGAGCCGCCGGTGGGTGACGACTGGGAGATCGTGCCGGCGAGCACCGTCAGCTGGTAGCTCCACGTGCCGGTGTCCCCCAGCGGATCGGTGTCGGTGCCAGCCGCCCTGTAAGTCCCGACGGGCAGGGTGCCCGGTGCCGAGACGGCACCGGAGCCCGACACCGTGACGTCCGGGTCTCCTGTGGCCTGGCTGAAGGTCACGGCCCCGTTGTTCCCCGTCACGACCAACTGGTCGCTGAGGGCGGAGCCCGCGGTGACCGAGCCGCCGGTGGGTGACGACTGGGAGATCGTGCCGGCGAGCACCGTCAGCTGGTAGCTCCACGATCCGGTGTCCCCCAGCGGATCGGTGTCGGTGCCGGTGGCGGTGTAGGTGCCCACCGCGAGGTCATCCGGAGCAGACACCACGCCGGAGCCCGACACCGTGACGTCCGGGTCTCCTGTGACCTGGCTGAAGGTCACGGCCCCGTTGTTCCCCGTCACGACCAACTGGTCGCCGAGGGCGGAGCCGGCGGTGACCGAGCCGCCGGTTGGCGAGGACTGGGAGATCGTGCCGGCGAGCACCGTCAGCTGGTAGCTCCACGTGCCGGTGTCCCCCAGCGGATCGGTGTCGGTGCCGGTGGCGGTGTAGGTGCCCACCGCGAGGTCATCCGGAGCAGACACCGCGCCGGAGCCCGACACCGTGACGTCCGGGTCTCCTGTGACCTGGCTGAAGGTCACGGCCCCGTTGTTCCCCGTCACGACCAACTGGTCGCCGAGGGCGGAGCCGGCGGTGACCGAGCCGCCGGTTGGCGAGGACTGGGAGATCGTGCCGGCGAGCACCGTCAGCTGGTAGCTCCACGTGCCGGTGTCCCCCAGCGGATCGGTGTCGGTGCCGGTGGCGGTGTAGGTGCCCACCGCGAGGTCATCCGGAGCAGACACCGCGCCGGAGCCCGACACCGTGACGTCCGGGTCTCCCGTGGTCTGGCTGAAGGTCACGGCCCCGTTGTTCCCCGTCACGACCAACTGGTCGCTGAGGGCGGAGCCGGCGGTGACCGAGCCGCCGGTTGGCGAGGACTGGGAGATCGTGCCGGCCGCAGACGCCGCGTCCACCGACAGCCCTGTTGCCGCGACGAGGCTGAGCCCTACGACGGCAAACGCGGCCCACAGGCGAGAAATTCGGATCCTGGTCATGATGACCCCCGCCTTTCGTCACTGGCGCAGCACGACCCGACTGCCCCCGCAGCCTCAATCACCACGGCCTGGGTGTCAAGCACGGGGGAGCCCACTGGGGTTGGGGACCGGTTGGTACCCCACCCGGTCCAGGTCATCGCCCAGAAGAGTCCCGACCGCCTAGGTGGATCCACTCGGCTGGTCTGGTCAGGCGCCAGGCGGACTCAGCACCCGCCTCTCGCTCATCGGAGCTTGACGAGTGCCTCGTTCAGCTGCAGCACGTTGATGTAGCTGCTGCCCAGGAATCCGAACTGGGCACTGTTGTTCTCGCGGTTGATGAGCGCACGCAGTGCCGAGGGCGCGATCCCGGTGGCCTTGGAGACCATGGGGATCTGGGCCAGAGCGTCGGCGGCACTGATGTCAGGGTCATAGCCGCTCCCCGAGGTGGTCACCAGATCAGGGGTGGGGTTCACGCCCCGGGCGTGCCAGTAGCCCACGAGGCACTGGGTATAGGTCAGCAGCTCTTTGGAGCGTGGGCCGAGGCTCGTCCCACCCGATTCGCCAGGGATGTCATCGATCGGCTTTGAAGAGGCTGTGGGAAAAGAACAGGCCACCGTGGTGCTCTGCGTCAGGCCGTTGCTGTACAGAGGGTCGTCCCCGGGGTGCAGGTTCGGATTGAACTTCGTGCTGGCGTACGGGCCGAGAGCATCAGGGCGACCCTGGAACACGCAGCTCCCGAGTGGGTGACCGGGGCATTTCGTGATGGACCAATTCTGCCCGATCGCCGTCGACCCGTTCGGGGTGATCGACCCGTCGGCCTGGTGCTTGAACAGCACCTGATCGACTCCGGTGGCGAGATAGGTATAGGCGAAGGTCAGAATCAGGACGACCACGGCGAGGACGACCGATCGGCGAACTTGGACGAGCATCAGACGGACTCCATCAGTAGGCGTGAAGTGCGACGAGGATGAGATCGATGAGCTTGATGAAAATGAAGGGAGCGATGATCCCGCCCACGCCGTAGATGAAGACATTCCGGCGCAGGATGGCAGCAGAGCCGGCTGCGCGGAATTTGACTCCACGAAGAGCGAGCGGGATCAGAGCCACGATCACCAGCGCATTGAAGATGACCGCCGAGAGCACTGCGCTCTGGGGGCTGTGCAGCTTCATGATGTTGAGCGGCTCGAGCTGTGGGTAGGTGGCGATGAACAGAGCCGGGATGATCGCGAAGTACTTGGCCACGTCGTTGGCGATGGAAAACGTGGTGAGCGATCCCCGGGTGATGAGGAGCTGCTTGCCGATCTCGACCACATCGATGAGCTTGGTCGGATTGGAGTCGAGGTCGACCATGTTGCCGGCCTCCTTTGCTGCCGTGGTGCCGGTGTTCATGGCCACGCCGACGTCCGCCTGGGCCAGGGCGGGTGCATCGTTGGTCCCGTCGCCGGTCATGGCGATCAACTTTCCGCCCTCCTGCTCGGACTTGATCAGTGCCATCTTCGCCTCGGGTGTGGCCTCCGCCAGGAAGTCGTCGACGCCGGCCTCCTGGGCGATAGCCGCCGCCGTCAAGGGATTGTCACCGGTGATCATCACCGTCCGGATCCCCATCTGGCGCATCTCGTCGAACTTCTCCCGGATGCCCTGCTTGACCACGTCCTTGAGCTCGATGACCCCGATGATGTCCCGACCGTCCGTCACCACCAGCGGTGTCGACCCGGCACGCGAGACGCGCTCGACGATGGAGTCGAGGTCGGTAGGGATGCTTCCCCCCTGCTCCGTCACCCAACGCTTGACCGAGTCAGCGGCCCCCTTGCGGATCTGACGCTGGTCCAGGTCGAGTCCGGACATGCGAGTCTGTGCGGTGAAGGGCACGAAGGTGTGCCCGCCTTCGAGCTCGCGCTCCCGGATGTTGAACCGCTCCTTGGCCAGCACCACGATGGAGCGCCCTTCCGGCGTCTCGTCGGCCAGTGAGGCGAGCTGGGCAACGTCGGCAACGTCCTGCTCGTGGTGGCCCTCGACGGGATAGAAATCTGACGCCATCCGGTTGCCGAGAGTGATCGTTCCGGTCTTGTCGAGCAAGAGGGTCTGCACGTCGCCGGCGGCCTCGACAGCCCTCCCGCTCATTGCCAGCACGTTGCGCTGCACCAGGCGGTCCATACCGGCAATCCCGATGGCAGAGAGCAAGGCACCGATGGTCGTCGGGATCAGGCAGACCAGGAGCGAGATCAGGATGACGACCGAGACCGAAGCTCCGGAGTAGTGGCCGAAGGCCTGGAGCGAGACCACAACCGGTATGAAGACGATGGTGAGCACGGCCAGAAGGATGGTGAGCGCGATCTCGTTCGGCGTCTTCTGGCGGTTGGCCCCTTCCACCAGAGTGATCATCCGGTCGAGGAAGGTCTGGCCGCGCTCGGCAGTGATGCGCACCACGATCCGGTCGGAAAGGACTTTCGTCCCGCCCGTGACGGCCGACCGGTCGCCCCCCGACTCCCGGATGACCGGGGCCGACTCGCCGGTGATGGCGGACTCATCGACTGAGGCGATGCCCTCGGTTATCTCACCGTCAGACGGGATGAGGTCGCCTGCCTCACAGACCACCATGTCCCCCTTGCCCAAGGACGCGGCGGGCACCAACTCCTCGGTGCCGTCGGGGCGCAGGCGCCGCGCCTCGGTCTCCGACCGCATCCGTCGCAGCGTGTCGGCCTGAGCCTTGCCCCGTCCCTCGGCCATGGCCTCGGCGAAATTGGCGAAGATGACCGTCAGAAACAACCAGACGGTGATCGACCAGGTGAACGTGCTGGGATGGGCGATGGCTTCGATGAAGGTGATGACCGTGCCCACCAACACCACGAACATGACCGGATTGCGGATCTGCTCTGCCGGGTTCAGCTTCTTGAACGAGTCGACCAACGCCTGACGCAGGATCGGACCATCGAAGAGCCCTCGGGCCTCAGCCACTCCATGAGCCTGTGCGCCCGGCGTGGCCGGGTCTGGTTGCGTAGCGGTCATCGTCATCAGAAGAACATCCCGTGGCTGAGCTGCTCGACGATCGGGCCGAGGGCGAGGGCGGGGAAGAACGTAAGACCACCGATGATCACGATGACTCCGATAGTGAGGCCGACGAACATGCCGTTGTCGGTGCGGAAGGTCCCGAGTGATTCAGGTACCACGTTCTTGGCGGCCAACGATCCCCCGAGGGCAAGGGCCGGGATCATGATGCCCACCCTGCCGATCAGCATGTCGACGGCGCCGATCACGTTGTAGAACGTGGTGTTGCCGGTCAGGCCGTCGAACGCCGAGCCGTTGTTGTTCCCCTGTGAGGTCAGGCCGTAGAGGATCTCCGAGAACCCGTGTGGACCCGAGTTGAGGGGGCCTGCGCGCCCGGCGTGGATGGAGACGGCGATCGCGGTGATGACGAGCACGATGATCGGCATCACCAGGGCGCCGAGCCCAGCGAGTTTGATCTCCCTGGCCTGGATCTTCTTGCCCAGGTACTCCGGCGTTCGCCCGATCATCAGCCCGCCGATGAACACGGCGATGATGGCGTAGATGAGGATGGTATAGAGACCGCTGCCCGTGCCCCCGGGCGTCACCTCCCCGAGCATCATGCCGCTCATCAGCCCCAGACCGCCGATGGGGGTGAACTGGTCGTAGGAGGAAGAGGCCGAACCGGTCGAGGTACTGGTCGATGACACGCCGAACAAGGCACTGGTGGTATCGCCGAAACGCACCTCCTTGCCCTCGGTGTTCCCGACCGTCGAGTGCACTCCGGCAGCCGCCACTGCGGGATTCTGGCCGTGCTCGGCGTAGCTCGTGTAGCCCACCCACACAGCGAAGATGATCGCCATGGCAGCCACCAGGGCGAAGCCGTGGCGGATGCTCCCCACCATCTTCCCGAAGGTGTAGGTGAGGGCAAACGGAACGGCCAGCAGCAGATACATGTCCATCCAGCTGGTGAAGCCGGTCGGGCTCTCGAAAGGCGTGGCCTGGTTGGCGTTGAGGAACCCACCGCCGTTGTTGCCCAGCTGCATGATCGACTGCATAGAGCCGATCGGGCCGCGGGCGATCGTCTGAGTCACTCCGTTGATCGCGTCGTGGATGCTGATGGTGCCGGCGAGCGTCTGTACTGCACCTTGGCCGACGATGATGATCCCGAAGACGAAGGCGATCGGGAAGAAGATGTAGAGGAGGGAACGGGTGATGTCGACCCAGAAGTTCCCGATCGTCGGGGAGTTGCGCCGGGAGAATCCCCGGACCATGCCGATGGCGACGGCGATGCCAATGGCTGGGCTCACGAACTGCTCGAAGGTCAGGGCGCCGATCTGCGAGAAGTACGACATGGTCGTTTCGCCGCCGTAGTTCTGCCAGTTGGTGTTGGTCATGAACGAGGCGGCGGTGTTGAAGCTGAGGGCCTGTCCAGGCGCATCGAAGTGCTGCGGGTTGAGCGGCAACGACCCCTGGATCCGGATGAGCAGGTAGGTGACCCCCATCGCCACCGCCGAGAAGATGACCATCGATGCGGCGTAGCGCTTCCAGTTCTGCTCCTGCTCGGGACCGGTACCGAGGGCCCGGTAGACCGGCCGCTCGGCCCACCCGAGAAAGTGCACCCGGCCGTCGAAGACAGCGGCCATGTAAGAGCCCAGGTACCGCCACGTGAGCGCCAAGGCAATGACAAGGGTGACGATGGTCCAGGTGAACCCCATCTCAGAATTTCTCGGGCTTGAACATAGCGAAGCCCAAGTAAATGAACATCACGATGGCGACGCCGAGGAGGACGCCCTGGGTCCAGGTCATACCCGGTCCAGTGCCCAGATGAGGCCGAGCATCACCAGGGCGAACCCGATGATGCCGAGAACTGCGAGGAAATCAGCCATGGGATCGAGTATCCGCCTCCAGCCCTTAACAGGTTCTTCATAATCGGGCGCCGCTCTGAATAAAGTCTGAACAGACGCTGGAGGCCGTGTCCGGCACCGTGGGATTCGGATGAGCCTCGGCTTCGTACTCAGGCCCTACGGTTCACTTGTGGTCGCTCTGCTCCTGGTCGCCGTGTCGGTCGGACTGGACAATTTCGCTGCCTGCACCGCCATGGGTGTCTCCGGCGTCGACAGCGCACTCCGCTTCCGGGTCGCTCTGATCTTTGGGCTGTTCGAGGGCGCCATGCCCGTCGTTGGCCTCCTGCTCGGCCACTCACTGGCCAACGTGTTCGGCAGCGCTGTCACCCCGGTTGCCGGTGCACTGCTGGGCGTCGTTGGTGCCTACACGATCGTCACCGGACTCCGCCACGACGGTGAGGTTGCGACTGACCCGACGCTGGATTTCCGGCAACTCGTACCGATCGCGGCCGCGCTCAGCATCGACAATCTCATCATCGGGTTTGCTCTCGGGACCTACCACGTGAACATCGTCGTCGCGGCGGTCACCATTGCCGTGGTCAGTGTTGCGCTCTCGCTGTTCGGGCTGGAGCTCGGTGGACAGCTCGGGGCTCGGCTCGGGAAAAGGAGTGAGGTCGTCGGTGGTGCCATCCTCGTCCTGGTCGGGGTGGCTATCGGGACCGGCGTGCTCTAGAGGCATCTGTGGAGATCGGGTCATGATGTGGTCCTGCCATCCACGAGTGACCGGGATTGCACCGAACCAAGGAGTCGCCCGATGTCCGATGTCGCCATCTACAACTACGTCCCCCACCGTCGGACCAGGGAAAAGCTGGATGGGAGCCTCGAAAAGCCGGTCACGGTCGCGGGTCAACTCCCGCACGGCAACACGATGGCCCGGTTCAATGCGTGGTTCGCCGTCAAGGTGACCAACGGGGTGGGCACCATGTGGTGCGCCTACGCGTTCGCCGCCCTCGCCTTCATCAGCCTCCCTCAGGCGATCGAAAGTCACAACGCCGTCACCCTGGTGTCGTGGGTATCGCAGACGTTCCTCCAGTTGGTCCTGCTGTCAGTGATCATCGTCGGTCAGAACGTCCTGGCGGCCGCCGCGGACAAGCGGTCCGAAGCCACCTACAGCGATGCCGACGCAGTCCTCCACGAAGCCGTGAAGCTCCAAGAGCACCTTCTCGCACAGGACCGGGTGCTGAGCGATCTCGTGGACCGACTGGCGCGGGTGGAGCCGGGCTCCGGCCGATAGCCGTGAGCGGAACGAGACTTCCGATCAAGGGCTTTCGCTGACCGCCCAGCTCGCTCGATGCCGCGAGAGCAGTCCGGCCGCCAGAGCGACGCCGCCCAGAAGCAGGAGGGCGACGAGCAGGGTGAGCGCGCTCGATGCGCGCAGCACCAGCTCGGCTCCGATGAGTGCCCCGACGAACATGGCCAGAATGCTCACCACCCGTCGCCCCGCTTTGGACCCCGGTCCGCCGACCAGACGGGCGTCCGAAAAGATGGCGGTGGTGGTCATGGTCAGGACCGTTGTCGTGAGATCGGGAACCGCCAGTTTGCGGACCGTTGCGTTCTGCAGACCCATGGTGGTGGCGAGCAAGAAGATCAACGAGTCGTGTGCAGCCGTCGATCCGTGTGACCCGATGCCGAGCCTCACGGCCAATGCGGCGATCACGAGCACCACCTGGAGTGCAGTGGCGATCGCCAACAGGCGACCCCGGTGGGCGGCAACGACGGTATGCAATCTGCCACCGATGAGCGAGCCGACAGCGAAGGATCCGAGGGCAAGCGCGGAGGCAGTTGCTGAGAATCCTGTGGCTCCGGAGAGGGCGAACGCGAGGAACACGACATTGCCGGTCATATTGGCCACGAAGACGTGACCGAGCGTGAGGTAGCTGAACGCGTCAACGAGTCCCGTGACGACCGTGAGGCTGACCAGCAATGGCGGTAGCGGGCCGTGCGGGTCGTCCTTCCTGGGTACGATCATGCGCCACGCGTCGCCGAGTTCAGTACTCAATGGACCGCCTCCTGTCCGGAGCAGTTAGACCATCTCTGCGGATGGTAGGTCGGATCGATCTTCGGTGCGGCCGACCGCAGGCTCTGCCGTACGTGATCGAGCGGGGCCGGGCACACAGGTCCAGCGATCACATCAGGCGGCGGCAACCTCGAGCAGTGCGTCCGCCACCTTGCGAGGTTCGGTGATCATCAGATCGTGTCCGGTGTCGATGTCCCAAAGACGGCCCTGGGCGCGCGCGTTCGCCATCTGCTCGGGGTCGCGGGTGGCGAGCGTGGTCGTACAGACGACGTGGTACTGCGGGATCGCCCACAGCGCCGACTCGTTCGTGAGCTCGAGCCGTTGCGCAAAGCAGCTCCACGGGTGACCGGTCAGGCGTTCCGCCATCCACCGGAGGTCGTCGGGATCGTGCACCCCGTAGAGCATGCCCGCGTCCGGAGATGGCAGGAGAACCAACTCGACGCCGTCGACCACCCGCCCGTCGGGCCGGACCGCTTGGATGATCGGCCCTGCCACGTCGACGAGCGACTGGCCGTCGACCGGGGTCGCCGCATCCAGGTACACCAGGCGGCCGACCCGGTCGGAGACCCGATCCGCAACACCGGTGATGACCATTCCCCCGTAGCTGTGACCGACCAGGATCACGTCCCGAAGGTCCTCGAAATGCAACACGGCTGCGATGTCCCTGATGTGCGTCTCGAGGTCGACATCCCTGCTCAGCAGGTGGGATCGCTCGCCGACCCCGGTCATGGTCGGCGCATGCACCTCGTGGCCGGCTACCCTGAGCAGCGGGGAGACCCGCTGATAGCACCACCCGCCGTGCCCGCCGCCGTGCACCAGGACGAATGTCGCCATGTCCATGTCCCCCCGTCACCCAGTCAGTGCCATCCACTCAGGGGCACGTCTCCACTGACGCCGTTCCCCTTGTGCAGCCCAACCGATCGTAGCGTTCGGTCGCCATTGCGGGACTCATCTCTGCCCGATGATCAGGGGCCATATCCGGGGTGACAACCAGTCGTAAAAGGCGTTGGCGACAGGCTCGGTCGAATTGCCGGCGAACGGGTTTCCCGGAGCGTAGGAGGGAGTGTGGATCCCGTCGGCCGTCCGGATCTGCACATGATCCAAGTATTCGTGGAAGACCCCACCAGGGGACAGCACACCGCCGAGGTCGACGATGCTCACCGATCGAGGGAACTCGGCGGCGACCGTCTTGATCAGCCGATCGTAGATGAGGCGCCGGCGCGGTTGATCCTGAGGGAACGGCGGCTCGCCGAAACTGGCGCCTGCCGCCGTGGCTGGCATCGTGGTGAAGTCGAAGTGCGCCCCGTGGGCGGTGCCGATCCGCACGGCCAAGCGCATCTGGGAGAGTTCGTAGCGCTGGAACGACGGCTCCGTGATGTTGACCCATCGACCGTCACGCAACAAGTCCTGGACCTCCCACACGCCCGCCACGAAGAGGACCAGGTCGCCATGGGTGGTGCCTGACACGCTGACGACGTCGCGTTGGGGCCACTGCTGGTCAGCTGGCGTGGCTTCGTTGCAGGCCGGGAACATTGCCAGTTGGGGCGTGGGTGGGTCGTTGGACACCCACGAACCGACGGCGAACCCGCATCCGAAGAGCCCGTTGTTTTCGACGCGGGTCCCGGGGGGCGCGGTGGCGGCCAGCGCGAAGCCGAGGCTGAGCGCTGTGCTGTCGCCGAGCACCACGACTACGGGAGGCTTCATCACCGGGGATGTGGTCCGGAATCTGTGGACACCGACCGCGGCGGTGGCCGGTAGGGCGGTCGCTGCAACCACCACCACCACCGTGCCCAGCAGGAGGGCGACAGCGGGAACGAGTGCTTTCAGCGAGCGCCAGAAGACGCCCTCCATCACCGGGCGTTCGACCACGTAGTAACTCACGGCGGCCAGGGCCAACGTCGAAGCGAAGCGGATGGCGAACAGCTCGAGCCCGGTCGTGCCGGTACGGACCGGGTCGAGCTCGATGAACACGGGGTAGTGCCACAGGTAGGCCCCATAGGAGACTGTTCCGATCCAGACCAACGGGCGCGTTGACAGACAAAGGGCCAACGGACCACCGGGTACGCACACCGCCCCGATGATGAGGGCGGCAGCCGACAGTGCCGACAGCATGAAGCCACCGCGGTACGCGAACGGTGACGTTCCCTCCTGGGTGTAGGTCAGGAGCAGCGTCCCGGCGAGGCCGGCAGCTCCCAGCAGACTCAGCATGAGACGCGCGGTGGCCCCGGTCGCACGGGGGGCCATGCCGCCGACACCGCGCCGAGTCTGGATCAACGTCATGGAGCAGGCCAGGACCGATCCGATGAGGATCGACTGGGCGTGCGTATCGGTCCCGAAGTAGAGGCGCGTCAGGTTGGCCTTCGGCCCGTAGAGCAGTGCCATCTCGAGCATCGAGGCAACGGCTCCGACCGCGGAGACCGCGAGCAGGACCCGAACCCCACGGGTGAACCCCTTGGCCATGTGCATGACGGCAACTACGACGAGCGGCCAGATCAGATAGAACTGCTCTTCCACCGCCAGCGACCACGTGTGCGTGAGGGGAGACGTCACTCCGGTGACGAAGAAGTAGTTGGTCGAGGCGGCGATCTGCCACCAGTTGGAGAAATAGAACAGGGCGGAGAGCGCACTCATCCGGAAATCGGGAAAGAGACCCTGGGGCTCGGCGAGGCGCACCACCAGGGACACCACGACCAGGACCACCAGAAGGGCGGGCAGGAGGCGGCGGGCCCTTCGCAACCAGAACCTGGAGAGCACGATTCGGCCACGGGAGGCGTACTCGCCGAGCAGGAGGCCCGTGATCAGATAGCCCGACAGCACGTAGAAGATGTCGAGGCTGAAGAACCCCCCTTTGAGCCATCCAGCTCCGAAGTGATAGCCCATGATGATGAGGAGGGCGATCGCCCGGAGACCGTCCAGGGCGTCGATCCGCTCCTTGCCGGTGGCCGATCGCCTCGCATGGACTGCTGGAGACGGAGGATCCGGCGCGTCGTCAGCCATCAGCGTCGCGGTGCATCCGATGGCTCAACGACCGGACCAGGACAAGCATCACAGGTTCGCGGTGGTCTCGACTGCGTTCGTCCGCTCGGTGCGGTGGTAGCGCTTGCGATGTGAGTGGCTCCACTGGCGGGGTCATCTTGCCCGAGCCTGCCCGTGAGCGCAAGGTCGCGGCCGGGCCCACGGTGCCGCTCACTCGCTCTCCGACGGCCATTGGTATACCCACCGTGCGGGTGGTCTCCCAATCTGGTCGGCACCGACTCGCGCCGGCCGGTTCACTACGAGTTCAGCGGCCGACAACTGCCGGTCGCCCAGCCCCAGGCCTCGAGCACCTGAGGAGGAGGGGTCACCTGGCAGGGAGAGTCGGGACCGGATGCACCGACGGCGTATGCAGTCCAGCTCCCACCTTCAGGGTGGCTGAACAGGTAGTAGGACCCGTCGTCCTGGGATGCAACCTGAGCTTGGGTGGGAGCAGCAGGTTCGGGCGAGGGAACGGGAACCAACCTGGCACCGGCCCAGTAGGTAGTGGTCGTCCTGTCGATGGCGTAGTAGGTGAGCCCGGATGCAAGGCCGCTGTATTCGGACACCGGGATCTTGTTGAGCGCAGCTGCCGCTGCAACGAGCTGGGACCGGATTTCGTGCGATATCGGAACGTTTGATGCCTGGGAGGTGGGTGCGGTGGTCGGAGGAACGATCGTCGACGTCGGTGGCGACACCGTGGGCGGCGTCGTCGAACGCGGTGACACCACCGAAGCGGTCGTCGCTGTCTGTCCACTCGAGGCGCCCGAACAGCCTGCGATGGCCAACGACGATGTGGCGGCGATTGCACCCAGTGACAACCGCCGGAGTCCTCTGTGGATCGACCTCACCGTGCATGACCTCCGCCGGAGACGAACGATGTCCACGGTAGACAAGATCGGACGTGCACCGACGGATCCGATGAACGGGTCCCGCTCCAGCGGATGTCGGTCCGGAGCCTCGCCCGGCCGGCGGTCAAACGGCAGAGCGCATAGTCTCATCACGTGGTCCCGACGAGAGCGACCTCTGCGTCATCTGCGAAGCACGGTGCTGCAAAAGCGTTCCGCGGATGGCCTCTGCAGATCGTCGAGTTCTTCGACGGGCTCGAGGTGGACAACACAAAGAACTATTGGACAGCGCACAAGGACTTCTACGACGTCAGTGTCCTCGCTCCGATGCAGGCGCTCTTGGCGGAGCTGACCCCGGAGTTCGGCGAAGGAACGATCTTTCGTCCCTACCGTGACACGCGGTTCAGCGCCGACAAGTCTCCCTACAAGACCACCATCGCGGCCCACAACGATGCCGGCTACCTGTCACTGTCCGCCGACTCACTCGGGGTCGGTTCGGGCCTCTACATGCCGGCTCCGGCCCAGCTCACCAGCTTTCGGGCAGCGGTTGCGGACGAGCGGACAGGCCCAGAGCTTCTCGACATCGTGAAGGGGCTAGAGCGGAAGGGCATCCAGGTGTCCGCCCACGAGACCCTCAAGTCGGCGCCGAGGGGCTACCCGAAGGACCACCCGCGGATCGATCTGCTCCGTTACAAGGGCATCACGGCCTGGAGGGAGTGGCCCGTGGGCCCGTGGCTCGCCAGCGCGGCAGCCAAACGCAGGGTCGTCGACGTTCTCCGAGCGACGGCACCCCTCAGGCAGTGGCTCGGGTCCAACGTCGGCGCACCCGACGGGCCCTGACCAGTGGGACGGCGCAACCTCGGCAACTGGGATCCTCAGTGACGACCGACGGGATCATCCTCGTCCACGGCGGCATGCACACTGCGGGTTGCTGGGCGTCCGCGCTGCCGCTGCTCGACAGGCCCGCGCGCGCCGTCGATCTGCCCGGGCGCGGATCGCGCCCTGCCGATCTCGACACCGTGACCTTGTCGGACTGCGTCGAGGCGGTGTTGGACGAGGCCGACGCGGCCGGCTTCGGTCGCTTCGCCCTGGTGGGCCACTCCCTCGGAGGGGTCACGATCACCGAGACCGGCTACAGGTATCCGCAGCGGGTCACCCACCTGATCTATGTGGGAGCGCTGGTCCCCGCGCCGGACTCGAGCGCCTCGATCATCATGACCGGGGGCGATCTCGAATCGATGGGCACCATCCCCCCCGAGATGGCCCGCTCGCTGTTCGGCAACGATCTCAGCGACGAGCAGTGGGAAGACCACGTCAACGGGATGGTTCCCGAGGCGGTAGCGCTCATGAACGCCCGGGTGAGCGGCTACACGTCGGGGATACCCACGACGTACGTCAATATGAGCCAGGACGTGCCGGTCCCGCCCACCCTCGCCGAGGAGATGGTCGCCAACCTCGGCTCCGGGGTCGTCCGCCGCAGCATCGACGCCGGCCACTCGGTCATGGTCTCGCAGCCGGCGCTGCTGGCAGGGATCATCGACGAGGCTGTCGCACGCTGAACGGTGTACCTCTAACATCACCCAGCGAGCGGCACTCGACGGTCTACCGGGGAAAGGGGGGACGTGCTCTTCCTGCATGAAGTCCACAAGGTGGTCGGGAAGGCCGCGGACCGGTTCGAGGACACCTATCGGGACGACTGGCTGCCGGCACTCGCCACGAATTCCGATGCACGACTGCTCTGGTACTTCGATCTGGCTCACGGGAGTGGACTCTCCTACCGGGTCGTGACGGTGACGGCGGTCGCCGACGGCGCCTCCTGGGCACGGCTTGCCGAGCGGATGACCGGCGGTGACCTCCGCTCGTGGGCTCGTCACCGCGACGGGCTGCAACATGGATCCATCAGCCGGCTCCTGGCCCCGCTCGAGTGGTCTCCTACGATCGGGACGCTGTCCGAAATTGCGACCGTGCCCGCTCTCCACGAGCCGGTGCTCTACATGGAGGACACGATGTGGCCGTTTCCGGGAAAGATCCGCGACTACATGAAGGCGTCCGGGAGTGTCTACCGCAAGGCGCTCGCCGCAACGGATTCGCAAATGCACATGTCGATCGAACTGGCGCTCCAGACCGTGCCCGGAGCAGGACGATCTCCGGAGGTGACCCTGTTGCAGCGGCTCTCCTCGGTTCCACCGCTGATCCGGCTGCTCACCAACGACATCCCCCCCGAGGTAGTGGCTCCGGGCTCATGGATGCACGAGGCCCTCGAGCTGCGGGACCAGTGGCAGAGCAGGATCCTGCGTTCGGCACCGTGGTCACCACTCCAGTGACCCCCGGCCCGACATCGTCCGACCCGGGCGGGTGGTGACCATACTGTTCATGCACGAGACCCACAAGGTGATCGGTCGGTACGCCGCCCAGTTCGAGGCCCTCTACCGCGAGCGACTGATGGGAGGGATCGCACAGAGCGACGAGACCCGCCTGCTCTGGTACTTCAACCACGCCATGGGTAGCGGCCCCGCCTATCAGGTGGTCACCGTGACCGGCGTGGCGAGCGGCGAGGCGTGGCAAGCGCATGCCGAGCGGATACTCTCCGGCGATCTGAGCGAGGTGACCGCGCAACTCGATTCGTTCCGCTATCAGGTCGAAGGAAAGATGCTCGCGCCGGTGAGCTGGTCGGCGCTCCAGCAGGTCGAGCTGGGATCAGTCCCCACGAACGGACGTGAACACGAACTGACCCTCTACATGCAGGACACCGGTTGGCCGGATGCACCGCTCGACGACTACATCGACCTCTGGGACAAGGAGTACTGGCAGCACATGCGGCAGACGCCGCACGACCGGAGACTCCTCGACGTCCAGGCGTGCTTTCAGGTGTCCCACGGCACGGGGATCCGTCCCGAAGCCATCCTCCTCCAGAAGGTGGTGGACACCGCGATCCTGGGTGGTCTCCTCACACGCTTCGAGAAGGCCGACCCCGCGACCTGGCCTGGCAGCTACATGGCCAGGAGCCTGGACGTGCGCGATCAGTGGGAGAGCAAGCTCCTGCGCACGAGCAGGTGGTCACCGCTGTGGTGAGCAGCACGATCCGACGTCCCCTCCGTCGGACTTCGGTGCCTGGGTAGCATGGCGAACGCCCTCGGCGAGTCGCACCCGGACTCCTCGGTCTGATCCTCGGAGAACAACTTGCTCAAGATCACTGTCGCCGTCCTGTTCGCCGTGACCGGGACGTCGCCGTTGTCCAATCCCCA
The DNA here is from genome assembly GCA_963725275.1 of uncultured Acidimicrobiaceae bacterium. Classification (GTDB taxonomy): domain Bacteria; phylum Actinomycetota; class Acidimicrobiia; order Acidimicrobiales; family RAAP-2; genus Bog-756. The sequence continues at coordinate 150,766 of CAVRXS010000004.1, forward strand.
CAAGAGCATGCCTCCCACCGCTGCGTTCGTCGCGGCGTGCGAGGGAGTGTCGAGCCCGACCCCGGCGTGCAGCACGGATGCCCTCAGGAACATCGATTTCGCACGAGCCGTCGAGGGGCTGAAGCCCATGACGCTGCCCGCCAAATTCTCGAGCCTGTCTCTCGACGAGCAGCTGGTTGTCGTCACCAATTCGGAACGCTCTGCTCGCGGGCTCCGCCTGCTCAGCCAGAAGGCGGCGTACGACGACCTGGCGCAGGTCGGAGCCGACCACAACGCCGACCCCATCGGTCCAGCGGGAAGGGGCTGGGGATCGAATTGGGCGGGGGGCGTTGCCGACCCCCTCGCCGCCGACTACCTCTGGATGTATGACGACGGGCCCGACAGCCCGAATGGAGATTGCCCCAGGGCCGGAGCCCCGGGATGCTGGGGCCACCGTGACAACATCCTCGGGACCAGTTGGACCGCGATGGGCGCCGGCCACCACGGGGCGTCGTTGACCGAATTGTTCGTTCAATAGGAGCCCCTGGCGGCCCCGCCGGCGGAGCCACCACCGCCGGACTCCCGTAGTGGGGGGCGAGCCGTGACGACCGAACCCATGACCGACCCGCTCCTCCCATTCCCCCCGGTATTCGGCTTCAGGGGGGACGTCGTCTCCTGGAGCCCGCTCGGTGGTGGTCACATCCATCGCAACATGCTCGTGACCTGCACCGGAGGCCGCTACGTCGTCCAGCGCGTCAATCGCCGGATCTTTCCCGACGTCGACGGACTCCAGGAGAACGGCCGGCGGATCACCCGGCACCTCGCGGAGAAGTCCTGGATCGTTGCGGGCCAGGTCGCCACACGAGACGGGCACCTCTGGCATGCAGACGCCGGCCGCGCGGCATGGCGGGCATTCGAGTATCTCGAGGGCACCGAGCAGCGCGACCTCGCCACCGGTACAGCTGACGCCTTCGAAGCCGCTCGCATCTTCGGGACCTTCCTGGCCGGCATGGAGGATCTCCCGCCGCCTGCCCTCACAGTGACCATCCCGCAGTTCCACGACCTACCGCACCGCGTGCGCGCACTCGAGGATGCGGTCGCCCGGGATGCCCTGTACCGCCTCGACACCGTCGCAGCCGAGACCCGACAAGCCCGCGCCCTCACCGGCGAGATCGAACACCACCTCGATCCGATCATGGGATCCCTTCCACAGCGAATCGTCCACAACGATGCCAAGATGAGCAACGTGCGCTTCGCCCCCGCTACCGGCTCGGCGGTAACGGTCATCGATCTGGACACGGTCATGTCGGGTACGGTGCTCCACGACGTGGGGGAGCTGGTCCGGACGGCGGCGACGCATGCCCCGGAGGATGCGGACGATCCCGGCTCGGTCGATTTCGACCTCGAACTGCTCGAAGCGGTCGCGTCGGGCTACCTGGCCGGTGCCGGCGGCGTCCTCAGCCACGACGAGATCGACGCGCTCCACCTGGCCGGGCCGTGGCTGGCGGTCGAGAACGGCGTCCGCTTCCTCACCGACTACCTCGAGGGCGACCACTACTTCGCGGTCGCGCGTCCCGATCAGAACATCGACCGCTGCCGGACCCAGCTGACCCTGACCGCGCTGATGCTGGACCATCTCGACGAGATCCGTCTCCGGTTCGCACGGGCGGCCCCCCGGTGAGCGGCCCACCCCCGATTGTCGGGCCCGAGGCGCTGGACGCGATCGCTGCGCTCTGTGCGCGGACGATCAGCCAACCGTTGACCGTCGCCGAGTTGCGCGACACCCTGTTCGTCCCGGAACAGCCGTCGATCGTCCGCTTCGATCCGGAGGTCGGCGTCGTCGCAACCCTCCGCTCGGACGATCAGGGGTTCATCCGCCTGATCGCGGTGGACCCACCACTGCGCCGAACCGGCCGGGGCTCCGCGCTCCTCCGCATTGCCGAAACGGACCTCGACGGGGTCCGGTCGATCACGGTGGGGACGGATGCCCCCTACTTCCTGTTTCCCGGGGTTCCGATCACCGAGATCGGTCTGTGCACCCTCCTCGAGTCCCACCATTACAGCCGGGAGGAGGCCAACTACAACGTCGACGTCACGCTCGACGAGCTGCCGGCGGATCCTGGTACCGCGCACGAACCGGCCGCGGGCGACCGGGACGAAGTGGATCGGTGGACCGAACTCCATTGGTCGAATTGGCGGGCGGAGGTCCTCCGCGCCTTTGACCGCGGGACGCTCCTCATCAGCCGGGATGCCGACGGTATCGCCGGGTTCTGCGCCTATGACGTCAACCGGTCCGCCACGCTCGGGCCGGTCGCCGCCCGCCCCGATCTGATGGGACGGGGTGCCGGCCGGCCGCTCCTGATCGGCGCCCTGCATCGCATGCGTGCGCGTGGCTACCGGCGGATCGAGGTCCTCTGGGTCGGCCCGATCGTTCCCTACGCCCGGGTCGGGGGTCGTATCGGTTCGGTCTTCTTCGTCTACCGCAAGCGCCGGTGACCACCACCGGGCTCGACCTCCTCCCGCGTCCCCGTCGTGTCGAGCTCACCGACCGGCGGGTCCCCTGGGTCGAGCCCGCCGCAGGCCGCGATGCCGACCTCCCCGCACAGGGGTATCGACTCACGATCACCGACGGGGCGGTCACCATCGACGCGACCGACGCGGCCGGTGAGTTCTACGCGCGGGCCACCCTTGCCCAGCTCCGCCGTGTCCACGAGGGGATGCTCCCCGTCGGGACCGTCACCGACTGGCCCGACCTGCCGGTCAGGGGCGTCATGCTCGACATCTCCCGAGACAAGGTGCCGACCATGGCGACGCTCATCGAGCTCGTCGATCGGTTGGCCTCATGGAAGATCAATCAGATCCAGCTCTACATCGAGCACACCTTCGCCTATTCGGACCACGAGGACGTCTGGCGCGATGCCAGTCCGCTCACCGCAGACGAGATCCGCACGCTCGATGCCGTGTGCCGCGAGCGGTTCGTCGAGCTCGTGCCCAACCAGAATTGCCTCGGGCACATGGAACGGTGGCTCCGCCACCCGCGTTACCGTCCCTTGGCCCTCGCTCCCGAGGGGTCGGTCAACCACGGGATCGCCCGCCCCGCATCGACCCTGAACCCAGCCGACCCCGCCTCATTGGACCTGGTGCGCGATCTCCTGGGTCAACTGCTACCAAACTTCACCAGCAGCCGGGTCCACGTCGGGCTCGACGAGCCCTGGGACCTGCCCGACGATCGATTCGACGACTACCACGGGTGGCTCCGCGCGGTGCGCGCACTGCCCGAGCTCGAGGGGCGCGAGATGCTCGTGTGGGGGGACATCCTGGCCGAACATCCCGAGTCGGTCTCCGCCCTACCCGACGGCGTGACGGTCTGTGACTGGGGGTACGAAGACCACTCACCCTTCGAGGCGCACGTGTCGGTCTTCGAAGATGCGGGAAGACAGTTCTGGACCTCGCCGGGAACGTCGGCATGGACCTCGATCCTCGGCCGGGTCACCAACATGCGCGGGAACTGCGCGAGCGCTGCAGCGACAGCCCTCGGCCACGGGGGGCGGGCGATCCTCATCACGGACTGGGGGGACCTCGGCCATCTCCAGTACCTCCCGGTGTCCGATCCGGGCTTCGCCTACGGAGCGGCCGTCGCCTGGGGCCTCGAGGCCAACCGTGACCTGGACCTTGCCCGTGCCCTCTCCCTGCACTGCTACGACGACCCCACGCTCGAGCTCGGTACCGCCCTCGTCGAGCTGGGAGATGTGACCCGTATCCCACGGCTCCAGGTCGACAACATGTCGTCCCTCACGCTCCCCCTCTTCTATCCCCAGTTCGACCTCAACAGCGGACCGACCCCCCCGTTCGACCGGCGCGACGTGGACGCTGTGCTCGAGGCACTCGACGCAGGGGAGCGCCGCATCTCGCGCGCCCAGGCGGGCCGTGAGGACGCCGACCTGGTGACGGCCGAGCTCACCAATGCCATCGCGCTGGTCCGCCTGCTCGCAGACGACGCCGGAGCCTGCCTTGCCTCGGGCGGGTCGCTCGGTTCCGTGCCCGAAACCGACCGAAGGACGCTCGCAGCGGCCCTCGAGTCGGTCGTCTCCGCCCACCACTCCCTCTGGCACCTCCGAAACCGGCCGGGTGGCTATCCCGACAGTGAGCGGTGGCTCACCCACTTCGGTGAGGGCTACCGGACCGGCGAACGCCGCCGCGAGTGGCCGGCCTCCGGGTGAGCACAACGCCGGGGGGTCTACAGGAGAACGATCGTGCGACCGGTCGATTCGCGTCGAGCCATCGCATCGATGGCTTCAGGGACCTCCCCGAAGGTGGCGGTCCGTCCAACGACGGCCCGGATCGCCCGCTGCTCGTAGAGATCGACGACCGCCTCCATGATCCTCGAGCCGAGAGCGGTCGGTGGAAATTCCACCCCATTGCGGTCTTGACCAGCTGCCGGGTCTCTTCGTTGGCATAGGCGAGGAGCACTCCGCACAGGTGGACGTTGCCGAGCGCCACTCGGCGCGGCACGAGGAACTGCTCGTCAGCCACGACCTTGTTGGAGGCGAACCCCATCATGAGGTAGCGACCGTTGTAGGCCGTGCACCGGAGGGAGGCCTCCATCACGGACTCGCCGACAGTGTCGAACACCACGTCGACACCGCGTCCCGCGGTCTCCTCGAGAACGATGTCGCTGAAGTTGTCCGTGCGGTAGTTGATGACAACCTCGGCACCGAGCTCACGGCAGAGCGCTGTCTTCTCCGCGGTGCCGGCTGTCGCGAACACACGGGCGCCGAGCTGCCTCGCGAGCTGGATCGCCGCCGACCCGGCCCCGCCCGCACCAGCATGGACCAGCACCGACTCATCGGACGTGAGCCCGGCCCGGTCGACCAGCCCGAGCCAGGCAAGGTGGAACGGGAAGTAGAGGGCTGCGGCATCGGGCAACGGGATCGATTCCGGGATGGCGAACGTCCCTGCAACCGGGCAGATGGCGAACTCGGCGAATCCGCCGTATGCGCCCTTGGTCGCAGCCACCACCCGCTCTCCGATCCAGGACTCACAGCCCGGCCCTGCGGCCTCGACCGTGCCCATGACCTCCATTCCCGGGCTGTAGGGCAGCTCCGGTCGGACCATCATGTTGCCACCGGTGATGCGCTCGAGGTCATTGAGGTTGAGCGGAATCCCCGCGACGCGGATCCGGAGTTCGCCCGCCTCGGGAACCGGCACCGGGACGACATCGAGGCGCAGGACCTCGGGAGGTGGCCCGTATTCGTGGACCCGCCAGGCCTGCATGGTCGTGGGTTGCGTCGTGATCCCCCGAGTCTACGGGCGCACCTCGGAGACGCAGGATGACCGATCAGGATGCGGCGAGGTCGCGCTGCTCCGTCCATGAGCTCAGGTCGTCCCTCGGGAACTCGCCCAGCGAGCAGGCGGCGAGCGGCCGGCCGAAGAGATAGCCCTGGGCCAGGTGGCATCCCAGGGCCTGCAGCCGTGACACCTGTGCAGGCCGCTCGACTCCCTCGGCGATCACCGAGAGCGCCAGAGACTCTCCGAGCCCGATGATCGCCCGCACGATGGCGGCGTTCTCCGAGATCTGGTCCAGCTCGTTGACGAAGCTCCGGTCGATCTTGAGCGTCTCGACCGGAAAGCGCTGAAGATAGCTCAGTGAGGAGTAGCCGGTGCCGAAGTCGTCGATCTCGATGTGCAGACCGAGATCCCTGAAGGACTGGAGCACGATGACGGCTTCGTCGGCATCGCGCATCAGGGTGCTCTCGGTGATCTCCAACCAGAGATGATCTGGGTCGATACCGGATTGATCGAGCGCCTCGGTCACGTGCCGTGGGAACCCGGGATCGGCGAGCTGCGACGCAGAGACATTGACCGAGATGTTGAGCCGGGCGGGGTCCTGCCCGGCCCTCGCCCGGAGCGGCTGCCATCGTGCCGTCTGCCGACACGCCTCCTTGAGGACCCAGGCCCCCAGCGGGACGATCAGGCCGCTGTCCTCGGCGAGCGGTATGAACTCCTGGGGAGCGAGCAGGCCGCGGGTCGGATGCTGCCACCGAACCAACGCCTCCATGCCGACCATCGTCTCGGTGTGGAGGTCGACGAACGGCTGATAGTGCAGGACCAGCTCGTGGCGCTCGAGCGCCCGATGGAGCTCGTTGGATGTGCGCAGCCGACTGACGACTGTCTGCTCTTCGTCTTCCCGGTAGATCTCGATGCGGGACGGACCGCGCTCCTTGGCCCGGTACATGGCGATGTCGGCGTTGCGCAAGATCATCCCGCCGCTCTGCCCGGCACCGGAGAGGGCGATACCGACGCTGAGCGTGACGAAGACGTCACCGGCGTGCAGCGCCAGAGGATCGGCCATCGCACGGACCAGCCGATTGGCGACCTCCAGGCAGTCGGCCTCACTGTTGATCTCGTCGCAGAGGACGGTGAACTCGTCGCCGCCGAAGCGAGCCAGGGTGTCGCTCGCGCGCATGGCGCCCTCCAACCGCCTGGCGACCGCGGCCAGGACTTGGTCGCCGACCTCATGGCCCAGGCTGTCGTTGATCAGCTTGAACCGATCGAGATCGACGAAGATGACCGCCACCTGGTGGTGATCCCGTTCGGCGTGCCGGAGTGCCAGGTCCAGGCGGTCCATGAACAGCTCGCGGTTCGGAAGGCCGGTGAGCGGGTCGTGGATGGCCGCATAGGCCAGACGCTCGCGCAGCGCTCGACGCTCGGTGATGTCCTCGACCTGCCCGATGAGGTACAGCGGTTCTCCCGTCTCATCGCGCACGCAGGAGACGCTCACCGAGACCCAGACCTCGTGGCCGTCGCGGTGCATGTACCGCTTTTCGATCTGATATCCACCCGAACCGGTCGAGATGAGCTGGTGGCGCTCGGCCGCACTCGATGCACGGTCGTCGGGGTGGGTGAGGTCATCGACCCCGACGCCGACGAGATCTGCCGGATCTCGTCCGACGATGTTGCCCAACGAAGCGTTCGCCCGCAGGATCCGACCCTCGAGGTCAGCCATCGCCATCCCGATCGGCGCGTTCTCGAAGGCCGACCGAAAGCGCTCGTGGGCTTCCCGCAGCTCGGTGATGTCGTGGAGGTTGCCCACGATGCCACGAACGTCCGGGTCGTTGAGACGGTTGGTGATCGTCGTCTCGAAGAATCTCCATCCACCGTTGGAATCCCGGCCGCGGAGCAGGGTGTGGAGTACCCGCGATGGATCCGCGATCATGGCGGGAAACTCGCTCACGACCCAGTCGAGATCATCGGGGTGCACGAAGGCTCGCATCGAGACACCCTCGAAGCGAGCAGAGGGCCAGCCCAGAATGCGCTCGAATGCCGGGCTTGCATACCGCACCTTTCCGGACTGATCGGTCACGATGATGATGTCACTCGCCTCGTGCACCAGCGCCTTGAATCGCCCTTCGCTGGCCTCGCTCGCCTCGGCGAACAACTGCAGGACCTTGATGGTCAACGCAGTTCCCACTGCGGCAAGAAGGCCGAGACTCTCGATGAGTGGTTTGCGGATGAGCGTGGGGGCGATTCCCACGGCAATCGCCAACTGACCCGCCGCAATGCAGATCACCGTCCAGACGATTGCCGGCCGGCCGGTCGCCGAGCCCCGAGTCCGCATGACATCGACGGCGCCGAACACGAACCCGATGGCCAGGACGGGTCCCCATCCGATGGCGTAGATCACCACCGCGATGACCGCCATCTCGACGGCCACGCGCACGTGGAGTCGCCATCCGCCGGAACCGACCATCCAGAACGCAGTGATGAGGGAATTCACTACGAACGCGCCGAGCACCAGGACTGCGATGGACCAATACGGCAGATCGGCGATCAACCCCCAGGAGCGGATCACACAGAAGATGACGATGACCGGCAGCACGACGAGATTCGCAGGATCCGCGAGCCACCTCTTCAAGCGGTCGGTGACCGAGGCGGGCGCCAGTGCGGGTGCGTCGCTTTCCGACCAGCTCATCCACTTAAGTTCGGCGTATCGAGGAGTGACCTGTAGGCGGCCGAACGGCGGGATCCGGCGCTGGCGCCCTCCCGCGCCCCTGGTCAGGGGACAGATTCAGGCCAGGACCGGATCAACTCTGCAGGATCTCATGCCCTCCGCCGTCCATCACCGTCACGCCCCGGATCTCGGCGATGGAGAGCGCGCACCCCAGGGTTACCCGATCAGCACTTCCCGCCGTCGACCGGTAGGTGCCCGCAAACCAGGGGCGACCGTACGCCGTACGCATCATGACGGTGAGCACCTGAGGTGCGGCCTCGATGTGATCGGTCAGTTCGATGGATGTCCCCCACGATGTCGAGACGAGGACGGCCGTGCCGAAGTTGCCGGCTCGTCCGTGCAGAGGGACCGTCCGCGACGCTATCGCTGGCGTGAGCACCGGACCCGGCGTGCCGCCGAAGATTCCGAGAGAGCCTGCGATGACCACCAGCGCCGCAGCGGCCGCAGCGGACAGTCCGATCAGGGCACGCCGGAATGCTCGCCCGGATCGCTGATCCCCGTGAACGAGGCCGACCCCGGCATCAGGAGCGTGCCCCACCAGGGCGCTGTCGACTGCGTCCGGCGAGTCGATGGTGCGGAGCGCCGGCAACGCGTCCGTCCACGCTCCTTCCTCGACGAAGGCCCCTTCGGCCAGAGCAAGCGCGGACACCGTGTCGAGCAGCTCGGACCGATCGGCGCTGCACCGGGCGCACCCGTGCACATGGTCCAGCAGCGCAACACGGTCGGGCTCCTCGAGCTGGCCGATCGCCTCGACTGCGAGGAGCCCCTTCCAGTACTCGCACTCCCCCTGTCCGGTCACCAGTCCCACCCCAGCTCGTTGAGTGTGAGGCGAAGCGAGCGGAGGGCATAGAACAGCCGACTGCGCACGGTTCCCTCGGGGATGCCCAGCTCCTTGGCCAGCTCCTGGCAAGACCTCTGGTGGAAGTACGTCTTCACCAGCACATAGCGGTGTTGCGGGCGCAAACGCCGGATCGCCTCCTCGACCTGCCAACCCATCATGGCCCGCTCGAACTCGTCCCCGTGGGCGACGGGCTCGTGGTCGAGTGGCACCGTTGCCCGTGCGGACCGCTGCCGCGACAGATCGATGATGACCCGCCGTTCGATCGCGAAGAGCCAGGCCCGGATCGCTCCGAGCGCCGGATCGAACGATCCCCAGGATCTCCACGCCCGGGCAAACGTCTCCTGCACCGCCTCTTCGGCGAGTTGGACGTCACGAAGGGACCGCCGTGCGAACCCGAGGAGCTCTCCTCCGTGGGCCATGTACGCCGATTGGAGCGTCTCCTTGCCCTCGGGGTCCGTACGCTCCTCCATGCTGAGATCATGCACCTTCGACAAGATCAGGATCCAACGGTTCTCGGCCGAAGCCGGCAGGGCTGGGACGGGGAACACGGGACCACTCCTGGGCCTGGGCTGTCAGGACAGTTCGTTTGCATGTCCCTGTCTACCGGCCGACCGGCCGAATTGTTCACGCACCTGTCGATTTCGCCGTCGTCGATCGGTTGCAGGGACGCTGTCCCATCAGAACCGGGGCGAAACCGTGTCCGGGCGCGGCGCCGCGGACGGCTCGGGCGGCAGGACCGCCGCAAGCCGTCGAAGGCGTACCCGGAAACGAGACGTACCGACCCCCTTATGCAGATGACGCAGGAGGGCGGACCGATCAGGCGAGTTTCGCCACCTTGAAGCCGCCGACTCCGTTGCCGTCGACGCTGGACCCGCTGTCGAGATAGAACCTGTAGAGCCGCTTTCCAAAGTAGGTGACCTGCAGTTCGGTTTTGGTACCCACCTTGACACTCGCCGTCTCGAGTCCGGTCACCCCGGTCGGAACCGTCTTGCCGGCCGCCATGACGAGCGGGGGCCAGATGTTGAGACACGACCCCGTGCAGGTACCCGCCGTCTCGTAAAGACTGCGCCCACTGAATTCCGTCGCCAACATCTTGCCGTAGGGGGCCCGGGTCACCACTTTGACCACGTGCTCTGACGTGCCGGTCGTTGCCTGGGCCGAACCAGGCGGTACGACGAGTGCCGCGCCTGTCAACGCAATCACTCCAGCCGCAGCGCCGGTCCGCAGGGTGCGAACCGGGTCGACCCGGCGCCGACGCTTGTCAAACTGTGAACTCTTCAACTCTTGACCTCCGTACGTAGGGATGGATCCCTGCCTCTCCGGTCGTATACCGGCGGCGAGTGCGATTCGTTCAAAATCCGACAAGGCCCGAGCGTCACCCTGACGGCTTGACGGAGGTTCGCGGATCGGGTGAACGATCCGGCGCCCACTCCGGTATCCGATGGGGGACGGTGCGGCGGCCTCGGCGGTCGACTGCCCGCTTTCCCATTCAGAAACGAGAGAAGGAGACCTGTCGATGCAGAGAACTAACGAAGCCGGAGGCCCCCCACCGGGCAGGGCCGGGATCCGTAGGAGAAGGACGTGGTTGACGGGTGCGGCATCCCTTGCCGGCATCGCGTTGCTGGCCGGGACCGCGACGACGGCGGGCGGCACGCCGCCCCCGAACAAATTCAGCCGGACCATTCTGGTGGCGAACAACACATCGTTCGGTGCCAAGTTGGTCGATCCCAATCTGACCAACGCATGGGGGCTGGCGGCAGCTCCTGATTCGCCGCTGTGGGTGTCCGACAACAATTCCGGCAAGGCCTCCGTCTATAGCGGAGGGGTGTCCGGTAGCGCGGTCTCGCTGGATCTCACGGTGCCGGTTCCCGGTGGCAACCCGACCGGCCAGGTCTACAACCCGACGCTCGCTCTGCCGACTGCACAGCAGGCCTTCAAGGTCGCCGGGACTCCCGCCACGTTCATCGTTGACAGCGACTCGATCGGCAGCACCCAGTCACCGGGGGAGATCGCCGCGTGGAACGGCGGCAGCAAGTTCGTCGTCGAGGACGGCCCGACGGGTGGGCCCGGAGGAAAGACTCGACCGGGAGCGGTCTTCAAGGGTCTCGCCGTCTCGGCGACGACCAAAGCGGGACCCGAGCTGTTCGCCGCCGATGTGTCCGAGGCGACGGTCGACATCTTCAACCGCTCGTTCGCACCGGTCAGTGCGCCTGGCGAGTTCAAGGACCCCAAGATTCCCGCGGGATACGCCCCCTTCGGCATCCAGGTGCTGAGTGGCGACGTGTACGTCGCCTATGCCAAGCAGAACGCCTCGAAGACCGATGCGGTCCCGGGCGCTGGCTTCGGATTCGTCGACATCTACAACTCCAACGGCGTCCTGCTCAAGCATCTTGTTTCGGGCGGTCCGTACAGCCAGCTCGACGAACCGTGGGGACTTGCCATCGCACCCGCGGGTTTCGGTCCGTTTGCCGGAAAGCTGCTTGTGGGAAACCTGGGCAATGGCTGGATCAACGTGTTCAACCCGACGACCGGCGCGTACGTCGGATACCTCAAGAACACGAGTGGTGGTCCTGTTGTCATCTCGGGGCTGTGGGGTCTGCGGCTCGGCAGCTCCGCGTTCGGAGGGACGGGGTCGCTGGTCTTCAGCGCGGGTCCGAGTGGGTACGCGAACGGCGTGGTCGGCATCTTGACGCCGGCGGGGTGACCGGGTGAACCACTAGCCCGCCGTGCTGTGGAGAGGGACCGGATCGCCCCGAGCGGTGCGGTCCCTCTCGCGACCTCGCCCTGGAATGACCGACTGTTGCTACGGTTGCTCGGTCACCCCATGTCCCGAGCAGACGGCAAGGTCGTGAGAGCGAACCACACCGAGCACAGAGCGCGCACCCGGCCCACGCGACTTCTGGTGGGCGCTGTCCTGGCGGCCGTCACCCTGATCACGGTCGGGCTCCTGTCGACAACGGCCGCCCACGCCTCGGGCTGGTGGGTCCCGCCGCTCGGCGCCCAGCCGTGGCAGTGGGAGTTGAGTCATCCGCTCAGGCTGACCAACGCGGAGGACATGGGGACCGATGACACGCTGCAGGACGGAAAAGCCGCTCCGGCACCCGTCATCTACGACATCGACGGCATCATCAACCCGGCCTCGACGGTCAGGGCACTCCGTGCCATGAAGAAGCACGTGGTCTGTTACATCGAGGTCGGTGCCGCGGGCAACTACTACAGCGCACAGGCGGAGGGGGCATCGACGACCTACTACCGCCAGTTCGCCGTAGCCCACGTTCTCGGTCGTGCGGTGCCGGGGTGGCCCGAGCGGTACCTCGACATCATTGCTCCGGCGACCGTGCGGATCGTCGAGTCGATGATCGATCACCAGTGTGCAGCAAAGGGGTTCGACGCAGTCGAGACGGACATCGACGAGGAGTACGCGAGTGACTCCGGCTTCCCGCTGACCAAGGCCGATGAGGAGCGGTACATGACGGTTCTTGCGGGGTACATGCACGATCTCGGCCTCGGATGGTGGATCAAGAATCCGGATGACACGGGCGACAGCTATGCCGCGGACATGTTCCCGCTCGCCGACGCCGTGCTCACCGAGCAGTGCAATCAGTATTCGACCTGCGAATTGCTGGCCGACTACATCGGCCACAAGGCGGTGTTCAATGCCGAATACCAGCTTCCTCGGTCCGCGTTCTGTGCAGCCGACGCGGCCCGCGGGTTCAACGGCGCCCAATTCAACCTGGATCTGTCGGGCATCCGACGGCCCTGTGCGTGACCGACAGGGTCTTCCGGCGTGGATCTGGTCCTACCCGTCCGGAGACGGGATCGGGATGACGGTTGCCGAGGCGCCGCGCTCGTCGAGATCGACCTGCGTGAAGGCGCCCCCCGGAGTGCCTCGGAACGCCGTCCGGCTGGTCACGTCCAGGCGGTAGGCAGCCGAGGGCGATACCCACACCGGTGTCGACCCGAGCAACCCGAAGCCCTCGTGATGATTGTGCCCGCACAGGATCACTCGCACGTCGGCACCGTCGATCACCTCCGCCAGACGCTCGGGTTCCCGCAACCGTATCCGTGCCATCGGTTCGATCGGTGAGGCGAGCGGTGGATGGTGCACGGCGAGCACCGTGCCGTCGGGTGCCGGGTCCACCAGAGCGCTACGAAGGAACTCGAGGGTCTCTTCGGCGAGCAGTCCGTACTCTTCATCGGGCACCACCGAATCGAGCGAGATGACACGAAGACCGCCGCACCGATGGACCTGGTTCAGCGGCATAAGGCCAGTGTCCTGGCCGAGCAGATGACGGGCGAACGGGGGTCTCCGGTCGTGGTTCCCGGGAAGATAGATCACCGCCGCGCCCACCGAGCCGGCGGCGGCACCGACCAGCGAGGCGAGGTCGTCGTAGCACGACGGTTCGCCGGTGTCGGCGAGATCCCCGGTCAGGAGGAAGAGGTCGGGCTCCAGCCCTGCGTCGGCGAGCTTGGCGAGCCCGGCGACCAGGTTCTCGCGGGGATGGATGCCCGGGCGTAACGACCCCCCGGTGGTGAGGTGGACGTCGGAGATCTGGATGATGAGGTACTGAGCCAACGGGAAGGCCTTCCGCTGAGAGCAACGACCCACGGCGAATCCTCGACGGCGACGCGCGGTCCACATACGATACCGGCCGTGACGCAGACCGCTCCCGTGACTCCTTTGCAAGCCGCTGCGGACCGTCAATGGAGGACGTCGCGGACGCCCTCCATGAAGCCCAGCGGGTCCTGCGCCTCGCCGAGACTGCAACCCGCAGGACGCTGAGAGGGAAGCACCGGGGACAGATCTCGGCTGACGTGCTGCGGAGCGCTCCGGTGAACGAGGTTCGCAACCCCGTCGACGAAGCGCTCCGACGCCTCGAGCAGAGCCGTCACGCCGTGCTCATCACCATCTTCGCAGTGGTGCTCGAGGAGGGCATGTCCATCGGCGAGCTCAGCCGCAACTACGGGTTCTCCCGTCAGCGGGCCGCCAAGTACGCCAAGGAAGCACTCGCCCTGAGAAGCGAGACTGCACCCGTCGACGCTCCTGACCAGGACTGACACCCCACAGAGGCCCACGGTGCGCCTCAGCAGCGATTGGCGGTGACCGAGACCGTGACGGTGGCTGCGGTCGTCCCGTTTTCGATGTCGACGTGGGTGGCACCGGGTTTGGAGGTCACGCGGGCCCCTGTCACCCGAAGGCAGTAGCCCGCCGGATAGTGGGTCGAGACCGGCACGACGATCACCGTTGGGGCCGAGATCTTGGGATTCGAGCGGTAGCGCAACGTGAACGCGGCCGTCACCGGGTCGAACGACATCGACGACGTTGTCCCCGCCACCGCCGATGCGTAGGTCTCCGAAAGGACGGAGAGCTGCGACGCGGTGGCCTGCCTCGGTGGCCACAGCGCCGAGGAGTGCGATCCGGTTGGGTCGGGGTAGTTGATCCACTGCCAGTAGATCCAGCCGACGAGATCGGCGTTCGCATCGGAGGTGATCCTGCCCAGGTCGGCGGTATCAGTGGTGGCGCCGAACTCGGTGAGCAACTCGGCCGGGCCGCCCGGTTGCTCCGTTGTCGAATCGTGGACGCCTTGTTGGTTGTGCTGGGTGAAGACAGCGCGCTCGAGCGGGCCGCAGACCGAGCCGAAGTTGGGCGGCTCGGGACCGTTGGGGACGTGCAGGAAGCAGTAGTCGTGGAAGTTGAGCATCAACCGCGGGTAGTCCATCGCGCCGATGTTGTTCGGCACCCCCGAGTCGGTGGTGTAGTTGCCCTCGTACGCGACCAGATGGGTCGGGTCGGCGGCCTCGATGCTCGGGATCAGGCCCTCGGCGGGATCGTCGACCGGACAGGTGACGAGCTGGCCGTCCTGGTCGAGCCCCGGATGTGCACGACCGGTGTAGAAGCACTCGAGCTCTGCATCGAAGGCGGGATCGTCGGGGCTCGTGGCGAGACCTTCACTGTACGGCTCGTTGAAGGGGTCGTAGCCGATCACCCACGGATTTCCCCGGAGTCGGCCTGCGATCTTCGCCCAGAGCGCGTCGAGTTGCCCCTGGAGGTCGCCGCGGACGTCGTTGCTCCAGAGGTGGTCGTACGCCTGAGCCACGCCGGGCCCGGTGTAGTTGACACTCCAGTCCTCGAGGTTCCGCTGGGGCTTCGGCGCGATGCCGTCGGTACACACCGCCCAGTCGGGTGCCCCCTCGCCGCCGAAGGCCTCGTTGTACACGTCCTGGTGCATATCGATCAGCGAGTAGATGCCGTACCGGGCGAGGAGCGAGACCGTGTCCTGGAGCCGGGTCATGTACGCGTCGAACACCGCTGCGTCGAACTGACCGACCCCTGACGACCGGGGGGCGCCCGCCGTGCAGATGGACGGGTCGTCGATCGGGTCGGTGCCCGGCTCGAGCCCCTTCCAGATGACGCCGAGGCGAACGACCGTGAAGCCGAGCTGCGCCATGCGCTGCGCCTCCGCCGGGGTGAGGACGTTGCGTCCCGTGCCGTTGACCTCCACCTCGTAGGGCGGGATCTTGTACACGAGGTCGACGCCGTGGAGCAGGACGGCCCGTCCGTCCTGGTCGACGAGCTCGGGTCCTCCGGGGGCTCGGAGCGGACCCACCGGTCCGAGGGCCGGATCCGCCACCGGAAGCGACGAGACCGTTGCGGCGCCACCACAGGACGCCAGGAGGACAGCCGGCAGGGCGGCCAACAGGACGAAATATGCCCCGGGCCGCTTGCCCGCACCTGCATGGGCGGCACGCCGCCGGAGCGACCGCACGAGAACGCCGGCGGCCCGCGAGGCTCTAGCCGGCACGATCCCCGTCCATGTCGGCCGCCGCACCGGAGGCCGCATCCGCAGCCTCCGGTAGGAATGCGCGGATGGCATTCTCATGCTCGCCGTCGGCGCGTCCGACCAGGGCTTCGATGGCGGCATGGTACCGCACGAGCCCTTCGGGAGCATGCTGCTCTGCAGGCAATGTCCGGCGCGTCCGGGAGCGCTACGAGGGGGAAGAGAGCCCGGGAAGGCGAACGGCCACCGCGTCCCTTCCGGACCGCTTCACGTCGTAGAGGGCGAGATCGGCATCATCCAGCAATTGCTCGGACGTGCGAGACAGTGGGCTGAGTGCGCTCACTCCGATGCTCAGGGTCACCGGGATCTCGAGCACCGAGGGGAGGTTCCGGCGGAGCCGGTCCGCCAGGTCGGCAGCGGCACGGGGATCGGTATCGGGCAGGAGGATTGCGAACTCGTCCCCTCCGACCCGACCGACCAGGTCGATGGTCCGGACGTGGGTGCGGAGCATGCCGCCGATGGCGGCAAGGGTGGTGTCGCCCACAAGGTGCCCGTAGGTGTCGTTGATGCCCTTGAAGCCGTCCACATCGATCATCATGAGACTGAGCGGACGACCGGTGCGCCGCGATCGGGAGATCTCCTCCCCCAACCGCTCGTGGAAGACCCGGTGCACCGCGCACCCGGTCAGCCCGTCGGTGGATCCCAGTGCCACGATCTCTTTCACCAGCTGCTGCTCGTGGCGTTCGCGACGCGACCGATTCCGCGCTGCGGCAACGGAGAGCACCGACGCGCCGGCGAGTCCCGCGAGCAGCATGGAGCGGGACCCGACGGAGACCCGCGTGCCCGGATCGAGGACAGCGACCGCAGCAGCCGACACAAGGGTCGAGATCCCGCACACCAACACTTCGGCCGGCGCGAACGAGAGTGCGGCAAAGCTGATCGGAAGGAACAGGAGGGGTACCACCGGGCTGTCCAACCCGTTGTCGAGCAGCGCGAACCCGCCGATCGCAAACACCGAGAGGACCGTCCAGGTCACCGAGAAGCTGGTCAGCCAGGGCGAGGCCACGAGTCTGGAGACCAGGACGAGGTTGACCACAGCGAACGCGAACCATGCGATCACCATCCCGAAGAGGACAGCCCGGTGCGGGGCACCTGGGGTCATGACGAGATAAATGAAGATGGCCAGGCCTTCTCCGAGGAAGACGAGAAAGCCCATGCGGATGTGCGTGCGCCAGAAGCGCTCCCTCTGGTCGGCCCCGTTGTCTGCCGGTGCGGGGCTGCCAAGGCTCGTTGCTGGTGCTCGTGCGCTGGAATCGGATGGACCCACAGGGCAACCATCGGCAACTGCGACAGCGATCCGAAGCCTCGATCCGGTCCGGTCGGTCGGCGCCGGACGACTGAGGCCGGTCAGCCAGCCGAGGGAGCGATCGCTCGCCGCCGGACTGGGGGCGGCTCAGCTGGCGAGTCCGTCGGTGATGCCGTTGATCCCGGTCGGACGCGCGGCCAGCTCTTCGGGAAGATGGTGGCGCGCGGCCAGATACCCGGGGTCCGTGTAGCTGATCCTGGTCTGTCCGCCGTCGTCCCAGACCAGGATCTTGAGCGGCAGATCGAGTGCAGTCAGCGGAACCGCGTCCATGACCGGGGTGCCCCCGGTCGGACTGCCGAAGATGACCACCTTGGTGTCACGGAGCTCGAGACCGTGCCGCCTCGCCTGACCGCTGTGGTCGATGATCGCGAAGAGCGTCATCCCCTTGGATTCGACCAGTGACGTCAATGCGGCAACTGTCTCGTCCACAGAACCCGAAGCGGACTTGGTCACGATTCCGGAGTCGGAACCGCCGTCGGGTGACGGCATCCGAGACCCCCCACTCCTCACATCTCGCTGAGGATCTCCGCCTTCTTTGCCGCGAACTCCTCTTCGGTGAGGATTCCCTGGTCCTTCAGCGAGGCCAGCTGCGTCAGCCCGCGCGGCCGGGTCGGACCCGGCCGGGCCTGCCGGCGCTTCGACGGGCGCTGGCTCTTGGCCCTGCTGCACCTGGGGCTCGTTGCGGGCAGCCTGTCGCCTGGCCACTCCACCGGCCACCACGGTCGCGGTGCCAGCGACGACGGCAGTCCGTGCAACCGTCCGTGCGATCGGTCGTCTTCTCATCATGGTCGAACTCCTTTGACGTCGGGGCTTCAGGCGGATGGGAGCCCGTCGAACGCGGCTTCGACCAGCTCATAGGGGACGCGGGCACTTTCGACGAGGACGCCACCGGCATTCCGGATCGCCTCGGTGAACGGGGCTGCCCAGCAGTCCTCCCAGATGAGCACTGCCGCCGATGAGTTCGGCTCGAGGAGTGCAGCGGCGTGCTCGATGTCCTCGGGGGTCGCCAGCCCACCCACCTCAGCATCGATGTCGGCGAACGGAGCGAGCTCGTCGAGCTGATCGAATTCGAAGGAGACCACCGAGCCGTCGGCATCCTTCGCCACGAAGAGCAGGTCGAGGATGCGGATGGTCCCGCTCTCGACCAGCTTGGCCAGCTCGGGCGCGATCGCGCCTGAGAATTGGTTTCCAGGAAAGCCGACCACGAGATACTCGACCGGACCGATTGCCATGCGATCTCCTCTCGTGCAGTGCTACAGCGGCGGCCGCCGCGCTCCGTTCCTATCACGCCACCAGGGCCGATTCAACCGGCCACGCGCGTCCGGAACCGGCCTTCCCCCGGGGGGAGAGCGGGCGGGCGGCGCTCAAGTCGGCCGGCAATTCTGCCGATGACGGGCCGAGGAGCCAGATCGATCTCTGGTCGCCGCTCCCGCGCCCATCAAGGAGGTCGACCGGTGAGTACCAACAGACGTGTGAGGGACCGCCGGCGCCGGCATCCCGACCAGGAGGCGTCACGGCTCGCCGCCATCCGGACGATCGTCGAGGTCGCGGTGGATGACGAGGACCACGCCGTCGTCGCCGACGCGCTGCTCATCCTCGGGGCATCGCAGCAGGAGATCGCTGTCGCGATGCTCGACATGTCGGGCTGAGCGCCTCACGCTCAACGGCTCATTCGAGGACGACGACCCCCCGGATCGTGCGGCCCTCCCGCAGGTCGCCGAAGCCGTCGTTGAGCCGGTCCAGCGGATAGGTCCGGGTCACCATGCCGTCGAGGTCCAGGAGCCCGTCACGATAGAGACCGAGCAGCGCCGGGGTGTCGAGACCCGGATTCGACGAACCGAAGATGCAGCCCACCAGCTCCTTCTCCATCGTGAGCAGGTCGATCATGCTCATCGTCACGTCCGTCTCGGTCCAGGGATGGACATTGGTGATCACCACGCGACCGCGCTTGGCAGCCAGCGCCATGATCGACGCCATCAACTCACCGCGCCCGACCGACATCGTGCAGATGATCCGTTGGCACATGCGCCCGAACGTCACGTCCTGGATCAGCGGAAAGGCCTCCTGGATGGACGCGGCGGTGTGGGTCGCCCCGAAGCCGGTCGCCATCTCCCGTTTGAACGGGACCGGGTCGATGGCGAAGATCCGGTGGGCTCCCGAGAACCGCGCGCCCTGGATGGCTGCAGACCCGACCCCGCCCGCGCCGATGACCGCGACATCGTCACCCGGGCGGACCTGGGCCCGATGGACCGCTGATCCCCAGCCGGTGCTCACCCCGCAGGCGACGAGGCAGGCCTTGTCGAGCGGAAGGTCGTCGCCGATCTTGACGAACGAGCGCTCGTCGCTCACGGTGTGGCGAGCGAAGGTCCCGAGCATGCAGAAGATGCGCAGGTCCTCACCTCTCGCGTGGTGCCGCGCGGTCTTGTCCCCGACCTGCCACCCGTCGGCGATGTACATGCCCATGTCACAGAGGTTCTGATGGCCGGCGATGCATGACGGGCATCGCCCGCACGGAGGGAGGAAGCTCGTCACCACGTGATCCCCGGGGGCAAGGAGCGTCACCCCGGGTCCGATCTCCTCGACCACACCGGCTCCCTCATGACCGCCGATCATGGGTCCGAAGAACGGCACATCACCTGTGACGAAGTGCTCGTCGGAATGGCAGATCCCGGACGCGGCCATCCGGACGAGCACCTCGTGGTCCTGTGGAGGGTCGAGTTCGATGGTCTCGACCGACCAATCAGATCCTGGTTTCCAGAGCACCGCTGCTTGGGTCTGCAATTGCTCATCCTCTCATCGAGGTGGACGACGGCCGCTTCCGACGGAAGCCGGCGCTCGGTATTCGGGTCCACACCCCCGCCGCCAACGTAGAGATCCGGACCGCCGTGCGCCAACAGAGCCGGCCTCGTGGTACTGATGGCATCCGGAGGCGGTGAGCGGGGCATACACTCACGCAGGGAGAACGGGGTCGAAGCACCTTGGCTCGGTGCGGCGGAGGAGCGGAGGATGGGCTCAGAGGAGACCAAGGCGGTCCCCCTAGCACGGGCACCTGTGCTGACCCACGCTCGCGCCTACGTCGCGGGCAACCTGCTGGCCTCGGTGCTGTGGGTCCTCGCGCTGGGGCTGCTGGTGGGTCTTTGTGCCGCTCGCTACCGGGGAGCCCTGGCTGGCGCCGTGACGGGTGCCAACAGCGTCGACTTCCGCTTCTTCTTCCACGCCGGGGTGCTCGTCTCCGAGGGGAGGAACCCCTTTGCAACCGACACGGCGTACGTCTACTTCGCTCCGATCGCTCTGGTGCTGTCCCCGTTCGCCCATACGGCCCCGGTGGATGTGCTCAGAGGGTGGACAGTGCTCGAACTGGCTGCCTTCACGGCTGCGGTCGCGACGATGACCCGTGCGCTGCGATCGCGCCTCGGGGCGCCGTGGCACGTCCCGGTCTTCTTCGCCATCTGCACCACCACCGGGCTGCACCTCTGGCCGATGACCTTCGAGCTCTTCGTGAGCAACGACGACATCTTCGTGCTGCTCCTGGTCGTCGTGGCTGCGGCGACGTGGAGGGCCGAACGGCCGCTGTGGTTCGGCGCCGCCGTCGGGGCCGCCTGCCTCATCAAGGTCTGGCCCGTGTTGCTGCTCCTGGCGGTACTGCAGACCGGGATCGACACCGGGCGGAGGCTACGGGCGGTGGCAGCGACTGCACTGGTGATCGTGGTCGGCCTCGTCACCAACCTCATCCCGGCGGGGATCCCGGAGTTCCGATCCTTCTTCACGAGGATCTTCCAGGAGAAGTCCCAGCAACTGGTCAGTGATTCGATCGGGGGGATCCCGAGGCTCCTCTTCTCGAAGAGCGGCCTCGCCCGACCGGTCGTCGTGTCGAGCGAGCTCCGTTATCTGCTCATGGCGGTCCTGGGCCTCTGGGTCGTCGGGATGCTCGTCCTCTCCCTTCGCACGCGGGCGGAGCCAATGCTGTGCGTGGTCAACACCATGCTGTTCGCCATCCTCGTCCTCCCGGTCAGCCACCTCCAGTACACGATCTTGGCATTGCCCGTGCTCTGGTATTGGGTCGCACAACTCTCGGTGCTCATCGACGGGTGGCGGCGGGCCGGCGGGGCACGCGTCGTCACGATCCTTCTCGTTGCAGCAGTGATCGGCTGGTACCTCGTCCAGGAGCGAGCGTGGCCGGGGGACGCCTCTCCCGCGAGCGTCTCGGCGGTGCGGTTCACTGTGGTCTTCTCAGCGAACCTGGCGCTGTTCAGCGCGTCCGTCCTCGCCGGATGGTTCCTGCGCGCTGGGCTGGACAGAGACGGTGCGGGGTCGACCACCCGGCATCGTGCCCCATCCGATCAGGCCATCCCCGCGATGGCCGCATCGAGCGACTTGCCACCCATCGAGCCGTAGAAGCCGGCATCCCCGAAGGCGAAGATGCCGCCGTCGCGGCCTACCTCCCAGTAGCCGGCGCCGTCAGGGGTCGCTGCCATGGCCACGATCCCCGCGTGGAGGGGCATCCCCCCCATCGAGCCGTAGAAGCCGGCATCGCCGAAGGCGAAGATGCCCCCGTCGTGGCCGACCTCCCAATAGCCCCCGCCGCCCGGGGTCGAGACGAGCCCTCTGATCGAGGCATTGTCATCCGAATCGTTTGGGGCGAGGACCAGTCCCGCTGCCGAACCGAAATGGCTGGCGTCGCCGAACCCGAAAATCGTGCCGTCGGCGGCGACCTCCCAGTAGCCCCTGCCGTCGGGGGTCGCAGTTATCCCCCGGATCGTTGCGCTGTACTTCCCGGGCGAGCCTCCCCTCGACCCGTAGAAGCCGGCGTCACCGAAGGCGAAGATGCCCCCGTCGTGGCCGACCTCCCAGTAGCCCTTTCCGTCCGGAGTCACCGCCATGCCCTGGATCGGCTCGTTGAGCGCCGCGCCCCCCATCGAGCCGTAGAAGCCTGCGTCACCGAAGGCGAAGATGCCGCCATCGGCGGCGACTTCCCAGTAGCCCCCCCGATCGGAAGTTGCAGCCACCCCGACGATCGGCGCATCGAGCGGCTTGCCCCCCATCGAGCCGTGGAAGCCGGCGTCACCGAAGGCGAAGATGCCGCCATCGGCGCCGACCTCCCAATAGCCCGTCGTAGCGGACGAGGCGAGCTCGGTTCTGCTCAGTACCGGGGCCGCCCCAGCACTCGACGAGCCGTCGAGCAGGGCAGCAGCGGGACCTCCGAGCAGGGTGGCGGCCAGGACCAGCATGCCCAGCCGCCCGCAGGGCCGCCGCTCCCTCACCTGCCATCCGGTCATCGCTCGAGATCCACTCTCCGAAGTCTCCACCGTTTCGGGCCCGGGTGGTCGTCGGGAGCGGAGCCCTGCCGGCAGGTCCCGCCACCAGGGGTTTCGAGCCCAACGTATAACACGGCGGGCGTTCCGACGTTTGAGATGGCGAGAACTGGACATAGTCGCCCGTTGGGACGGTGCACGTCCCGTCAGCTGCCGAGAGGCCTCCGCCCAGAGACATGGGCCTCCGCCCGAACGAAAGAGGTTCCTGTGACCAGAGACCGCATCACTCGCCTGAGCCTCTGTTTGCTCACCCTGCTGGGATCGGTCGGTGTCGGCCTCGTCAGCTTGACAGCGTCGTCGCCGCCCGCCGCCGCGGCAACCCCTGCGCCCGCATCTTGCCTGTTCGCGGGCTCCGGAATCCCCATCGTCTTGGGAGAGACGCAGGGAGCGAAAGTCCCGGTCGCCTGTACCGGGATGACGCCACTGCACCCGTACCTGTTCTTCGAGACCAGCCTTCTCCTTGCGATCGATCCGAAGGCGGCGCCCCTCCTCGACGGAGACGTGACGTCGGTCCCAGGCCTGCTCGCTTTGATCCAGGCGCTCCCCGAGATCAATCCACTCGCCCTGACCTTCCCACTCAGCAACGCGAAGGGCGATCTCGACTTCACCTACACCCTGCCGACGACGCACGCACTCGACCCCAACGCGACCTGCCCACCGCCCGGTCAGCAGTTTCGTGAGGGCCTCATCGGATGCGCACTCGCCATGATCGACTTGACCACGTTCAAGGTGGTCGCGGCGGGCAGCGCTCTGGTCCAGTTCACGAACGAGCAGTTGTTTCCGCTCGCCTCCCCGACCGTCAGCCTCTCGACCAGCACTGCGGCACCCGGTGCCACAGTCAGCGTGAGCGACAAATCGGGAGCCAAGAGCTACTGGTGGCTGTCCACGTTGGTCGCACTGACCGCCCTCCTCGGGGGAGGTGGCTCCGCTCCGAAACCGCAGGTCCAGTTGACCCATCCCAACGGGACAGGCCTGCTCAATGCCGCCAACAAGGTCACTGTGACGCCCGCCGTGTACAACGCGCCCACCCTGACCCCTCCGACGCTCGGCGGATCGTTCACAGTTCCCGCCCGGGCGTCGGGATCGGAGATAGTGACCGTGAGCTTGTCGGCGAATATCGAGGGGTTGTTCCAGGAGGTCATCGACGCACAAGCCCCGCTCAAGATCAGCTGACCGATCACGGCTGGGATCGCCGCCGGTGCGAGCGGGATCAGGGCCAGTCGGCCCGGTCTCGCTCCTCAGCGGCTCAGGCGCCGAGGATTGCGTTCTTCTGGTCGACGTGTACCAACCGGGGCTGGTGGGTCGCGAGCTCGTCCTCGTCGTACTCACCGTAGGTCAGCAGGATCACCGTGTCACCGACGTGAACCAGGCGTGCGGCGGCGCCGTTGAGGCAGATCTCGCCCGGCCCGCCGGTGATGGCATAGGTCTCGAAACGGGCACCGTTGTCCACATCGAGCACGGTGACCTGCTCGTGCTCGAGGATGTCAGCAGCCTGCATGAGCTGGGCGTCGATGCTGATCGACCCGACGTAGTTGAGGTCGGCCGCGGTCACCGTCGCCCGGTGGATCTTGGACTTGAGCATTCGTCGCCGCATCGGTGAGCTGACCCCTTGCCTCGGACCCAGCCATTCTAGGGGCTCTCGACCGGCTGGACGTCACCGGCGACACGTGCGACGTGCACCAACGCGTAGATGGTCGGGAGGTCTTCGCGTACATAGGACATGACCAGCCTGTGGCTGACCTGCCGCCAGTCGTGGAACACGCCTTCCACCTCGGTCGGCTCCCATCGGAGGGTCGTCAGGGGAAGGCCGCTGCTCCCGAGATTGGACTCCTCCCTCGCCGCCTGCGGCTCCCATCCCTCGATGACCGGCTCATAGGTGAAGATCAGATGCCCGAGCGGGCCGACCAGCATTCGGAGGTCGCCGAGGACGGCCGGGAGATCGGAGACGAACTCGAGCCCTCCGATGCTCGTGATCAGATCGAACTGCTCGGACGTGGAGACCACGAACGAGCCGATGTCCGAGTGCACCAGCCGGGCATCGCCGACCCTCTCCCCAGCGATGCGGAGCATGCCCACCGAGATGTCCACGCCCACGAGCGCCGCCTCCGGAAACGCCCGTCGGAGCACGTGCAGGGTCTGGCCGGTCCCGCACGCCAGATCGAGGGCCGAGTCGACAGCGTGCACGGCGACCAGCTCACCGGCGAGCGCATCGTTGGCCATCCAACATGCCTCCTCGGCAACGTCGTCATAGGTGTCGGCGAACTCCTCGTAGAAGCTCCCGACTTGATCGACCAGGTCGATCCTCGAGTGATCGATGCTCACCGGCAGATGCTCCCAGCCGCGGTGGGTCGGGGCAACCGCGTACTTTCGACGGCACGTCTGGAACCAGGGCGCGATCTTTGACAGGCTCTGGTCCCTATGGACATCGGGGGAAGCGCTCTGGTCACCGGCGCCAGCCGGGGGATCGGACGTGCCGTCGCCATCGAGCTGGCGAACCGCGGATTCGACACCATCGCCACCATGCGCAACCCAGAGGACGGCAGTGACCTCACCGGCACGGCCGGCGGCCGTCTCACCGTCGCCCGCATGGACGTCACCGAGCCGGAGTCGTACCGACTCCCCGACGATCTCCGGGTCCTCGTCAACAACGCCGGGATCGACTCCGACTACCTGCCGGTCGAGCACAGCCGACTCGAGGACTGGCGCGCCCTGTTCGAGACCAACGTGCTCGGGCTGGTGGCGACGACGATCGCCGCCATCCCGGTCCTCCGAACCAACCGGCCCGCGGTGATCTGCAACATCTCCTCGTCGTCGATCCTGGCCAGCGTGCCGTTCTACTCGGCCTACCGCGCCACCAAGGCGGCCGTCTCGGCGTTCGGCGACACCCTGCGGGTCGAGCTCGCCCCCTCGGGGGTCCGGGTGGTCGAGATCCTGCCTGGCCCCGTCGACACCGACATGTTCCGGCTGAGCACGGGCGAGCAGGCCGCCGAGCGGTTCGACGGGTACCGGGAGATGGCAGAGCATGCGGTCCGGCTCCGCCGCGAGGCTGCCGATCCGCTGGTGTTGCCCCCAGACCAGGCCGCCGTCTACATCGCCGATGCGATTCTCGACGACACCGGACCGATGCGCTACGGCTGTGATCCGCTCTCCGTCGGGTTGCTCGAGCTCTGGCGCCGCTCCGACGACGAGGCCATGTTCGAGATGACCGCCGGGTCGCTCCTCGAGGGAACCGAGCCGCCGGGCCCATCAGTGAGATAACGCGGAATTCGTTGTAGGAGCCTCGTCCGGTAACGAAACCCGCTGTCACGACGTTCTAGCCTTTGGAGCGGTGAGTGAAGGGCCGTCGCTGGCCACAATCTCCTGTTGAGGGGTTACACGGAGGGGCGTGTCGATTGGTTCGAGTGGAACCCGCCGCCAGGCGGAGACAGGGGGAACGCAGCAATGAACCAAGGGAAGCGAACCTCCGCCACCATGTCCGTCAGGCGTCCCCCCCGGTCGCTGCTGCAGCGTCCCGGACTAGCGATCCTGGCCGCACTCCTCCTCGGGCTCGTCGTCCTCGTGCCGATCGGGGCCCTCTCGGCAACCGGTACGGGGCAACAGGCCGGCGCAGCGCGCCAGCACGCTCCCGGCACCGGCCATATCACCCACACGATCGAGCTCGAGCGCGGCGACCACTCCGACTGCGTGGGGCTGGGGCAACGATCCGGGCAACGGCACCACGAACAACAAATCCCCGGTCAAGGCGACGACCGGTACCAAGGTCTCCAACCTCCCGCCCGGTGCGACGGTCACCGAGGTCGCCGCCGGCTCCAACGGCTCCGCCATGGCCCTGACCTCGGACGGGAACGTCTACGCCTGGGGGAACAACAAGTACGGCCAGCTCGGGTACAAGACAACCGGAGAGGGTGGTGCCGACGCCTACTACACCCCACTCAAGGTCTACGTGCCGGGGACGGTCACCGCCATCGCCATGGGCGCCGACTTCGGCATGGCGTTGAACGCGAACGGCAATCTCTACGCCTGGGGGTACGCCGCCAACGGTGAGCTGGGCGACGCCTCGCTCTCCGGGAACGATGCCTGCTCCACGACGCTCAAGCTGACCGGCGAACAGTGCCAGAACACGCCGGTCGAGGTCGGCCTGACCTCCCTCCCGGAGGGCCAGGCCGTGGAGGGCATCGCCGCCGAGGCAAATGACGCGCTGGTGATGACGACCGACGGCACGGTCTATGTCTGGGGAGACGATACCTACGGCGAGCTGGGCAACGGCCTCGCCGGGAACGCCTGCAGCGGCACCTGCCAGGACATCCTCGGCACTGCTGTGTCCTTCTCCCTGCCCAACGGGGTCGCCGTTCAGGGAATCTCGGGTGGTGGCGCCTTCGCTCTCGCCAGAACGTCGGCGGGCACGGTCTACGGCTGGGGGGACAACCGCTGGGGTCAGCTGGGCACGGGTGGCTTCACCGGCAATGCCTGCAACGGCACCTGTGACAACACGCCGGTCGAGTCCGGCGTGCCCGGGACGGTCACGGTGACCTCGGTGTCGGCCGGGTTCGACCAGGG
The DNA here is from genome assembly GCA_963725275.1 of uncultured Acidimicrobiaceae bacterium. Taxonomy (GTDB): domain Bacteria; phylum Actinomycetota; class Acidimicrobiia; order Acidimicrobiales; family RAAP-2; genus Bog-756. Next base: position 177,611 of record CAVRXS010000004.1, read on the forward strand.
CATGGCGGCGACCTCCACCGGGGCCCTCTATGCCTGGGGGGACAACACCGTCGGAGAGCTGGGCAACGGCACCACCACCGGGACGACCTGCCAGACCTCCTACGTGTGCGACCCGACGCCGGCCGCCGTCCCCAATCTCCCGAGCGTCTCCGAGATCGCCGGCGGCGACCAGTTCAGCCTGGCGGTCACCCCGGCAGGGGCGACCTACGCCTGGGGCTCGACCGCCGGCGGAGAGCTGGGAAACAACACACTCAAGGGGAACGCGTGCAGCACCGCCTGCCAGGACGCCCCCATCCTCAACAAGATGCCGGTGGTCGGCATCTGCTCCACCTGCGCGGCGATCGCGGCCGGAAAGGACCAGAGCGCGGCCATCGCCGCGCCGCCCGCGCCGACCGGTGAACCGCCGTGCACGGAGCAGGGGCCCCCGTCGACCTGTGAGCAGGTTCCCACGGCGACCATCCCCGACGACTGCTCGGTCGACGTGACCCAGGCGCTCGACAACTGGATGAACACACTGCCCGCGGGCACACCGACCGCGCCGCTCGAGGTGCAGTTCGCCCAGAACGGCTGTTACCTCATCAGCGGGATGATCTTCCTCCGGGGGGTCACCGATGTGATCTTCAACGGCAACGGTGCGACATTCGAACAGCAGTCGGTGGCCAGTGGGATTGACGACAGCCCACCGACCACGGTGGATCCCTACTGCGGGGTGACCAACGACTTCGGTGGCGCCGCAAAGGCGCTGAGCGGGGCCGAATCGGGCAATCCCCCGACCGACATCATGTGGTACATCGAGGGCGGGTGCGACCTCGAGTTCGAGAACATGAACTTCGCCGGGGCCAATCCTGGTGGGGGTGGAGGCTCCTATCAGCAGGACTCGGCGATGCAGATCTCAGGGGGCCAGCGCGTGCTGGTCACCGGGGACACGTTCAAGGGTTCCTACGGTGATTGCGTGACCGTGTTCGGACTCCATGAGTATGCGACGCCGGGCACCTACCCGGCAGCCGATGTGACGGTGGCCGCCAACACGTGCAACTCGCCGGGCCGGGACGGCGTCGCCATCGTGTACGCCAACCGGGTGAGCGTCGGGGGCGCCTCGACCACTGCGGGCAACACCATCAACTCCCCGGCCGCCACCGACGTCGACCTCGAGTCCGACTGCGGCGACCCGGCCGGGGGGCAGGGAAACATCCTGATCGAGAACAACACGATGAATGGCTCTGCCCAGATCCTCAATGGCACGACCAACGCGCAGCTCTACCAGCTCGCCTTCGATGACAACACGGTTCAGGAGATGAAGGTCTTCATCGAGCCGATATCCGGAAGCGGCGGCTGCGGGAAGGCCATTCCCGGGCAGAACGTCACAGCCAACGGCAACACTGCCAGTGCCATCGCCGGATGGGCCAGCAAGCCGGCCGACTGGAACATCTACGGGACGATTGGCGGGCTTCTCTACGGCAACACGACGCCCATGTGCCTGTCCAGCCAGGACGACTGCGCGGACAACCCGAAGACTCATCTGCCGTACACCACACCGTTCGATTTCCTCGAGACGGCAAAGGACGCCAACGGGGACCCGGGTGGCGGGTTCGAGGTCGCCAACAACAGCCTCAACGGCAACGACTGTCCGACGGGCGGCGGGCCCTCCTGCCCGACCCAGAGCGGCCAGGAGGGGACGCTCCCGGTCGAGGCGGACGTCGGACCCAAGAGCGGTGACAGTTCCTGTGACAACGTCTCATCCGGTAACCCGGGCTCGAACCCCTTCCCCTACCCGATCGACGCAAACGGGAACTTCTCGGTCAGTCCCTGCGTCATCTACACGCCGCTGCAGCCCGCAGTCGCCCAGCTGCCGGATCTGCCCGGGATCAGCGACCTGCTGTCGTATGAGAAGCCTGCGATGCCGAGCACCCGACCCTCCGAGAGCAAGGACACGGCGAAGTCGGCGTCCCCCGACGTCACCGGCCCGGGGAACGAGACCTGCTCGAAGGTCACCGGAACCGTCAACTTCGACCCCCCACTGCAGAACGGCGGGACCGCCTCCTCCGAGATGGTGCTGGTCCACCTGACCATCAGCGATTGCACGGCTTCGAACGGAGCCGCCACGCCGACCCAGGGCAACGCGTCGGTCGAGCTGCCGCTCGCGACGAACGACTGCACCACACTGTCGGCGGGGGAGACCATGGCGCCGACCTCGCTCGGCATCAGCTGGGCGCCGTCGACGGTGGGAACCAGCCAGGTCATCTTCAAGGGCTTCACCCCGAAGCTCGGCACCAACCCCTCGGTCCGGCTGGGCTCGTCGACCTCCAGCACCTACGGCCAGCTCAACGCGGGCTCGACGACCACTGCGCTCAAAGCGGCATGCGCCTCGGCCGCCGGGCTGGCCTCGCTGTCCTTGTCGACCGGCGCGACCGCCACGCCGATCGGGACGACGACCGCCTCGTCCTGAGCACGCCCCGCTGTCTGCGGGCCGGACCGACACCGCCCGGCCCGCCCGGTTCGCCTGTATGAGCCGAACACCTGTTCGTCTAAGCTGAACGGCGATGCCGGCCGTGCAGGGAGCCCTCTTCGACACCGGTACCGAACCGGCGCCGGCACCGCTGCCCGGTGCGCTCCGGCGGATCGACCTCTCGGAGAGCGCCTGGGTCGACCATCTGCCGGCCTGGATGGGACGCGCCGACCTGCTCTTCGATGCGCTGAGGAACGCCGTCCCCTGGCGCGCCGAGCGGAGGCCCATGTACGACCGGGTGGTGGACGTTCCTCGCCTGCTCGCCTTCTACGGAGCCGGCGAAACGCTGCCCGAGCCCGTCCTGGAGCAGGCCAGGGAATCGCTCAGCAGCCACTACCGCGGGACGCCGGGCGCAGACCTCGCGACCACCGGGCTCTGCCTCTACCGTGACGGCTGCGACAGCGTCGCGTGGCACGGGGACACCATCGGGCGCGGGGCGGCCGAGGACACGCTCGTCGCGATCCTCTCGCTCGGTAAACCGCGGAGGCTGCTCCTCCGCCGCCGAGGCGGTGGAGGACGGACACTGCGGTTCGAGCTCGGCGGCGGCGACCTCATCGTGATGGGCGGGAGCTGCCAGCGCACGTGGGAGCACAGCGTTCCGAAGACGACCCGGGCCACCGGTCCCCGGATCAGCGTCCAGTTCCGGCCCGTCGGCGTGCGGTGAGACCACGGCCGTTAGCCTGAGGAGCCATGACAGCGACGGTGTCGGAAGCCCCGGCCGCGGTCCCCGGAGCGATCTCCCACCGGCGGGTGCTGGTGGTCATCGGCGCCCTGATGCTCGGGATGTTCCTGGCCGCCCTCGACCAGACGGTCGTCTCCACTGCGCTCCCGACCATCGTGGGAGACCTGCACGGCGCCTCACACCTGACCTGGGTGGTGACCGCGTACCTCCTTGCCTCGACGGTCTCGACTCCCCTCTGGGGAAAGCTCGGGGACCAGTTCGGGCGCAAGTTCTTCTTCCAAGGAGCGATCGTCGTCTTCCTGGTGGGTTCGGCACTCTCGGGATTGAGCCACACGATGTTCGAACTGATCCTCTTCCGGGCCCTCCAGGGACTCGGAGGGGGCGGGCTGATGGTCGGGGCACAGACCATCGTCGGCGATGTGGTCTCGCCCCGCGAGCGGGGACGGTACATGGGCCTCTTCATGGCCATGTTCGGAGTGACCACGGTGATCGGCCCGCTCATCGGTGGGTTCTTCGTCGAGTATCTCTCCTGGCGCTGGATCTTCTACATCAACATTCCGATCGGGGCAGTCGCCCTCGTGGTCACCGCGGCCGCCCTCCCCGGGACGCTCAGCCGCGAGCACCGGGTGATCGACTACCTGGGCACCCTCATGCTCGCGGGATCGGCGAGCTGTCTGGTCCTGTTCACCAGCCTCGGGGGGACCAGCTACCCGTGGACCTCACCGGTGATCATCGCGTTCGCGGTGCTCGGCGTCCTGCTCGGTGTCGGATTCGTCTTCGCGGAGCGCCGGGCGGTCGAGCCGGTCATCCCCCTCCACCTCTTCACCAACAAGGTCTTCTCCGCAGCCAGCGCCATCGGCTTCGTGGTCGGGTTCGCCATGTTCGGCGCGATGACCTTTCTGCCGCTGTTCCTCCAGGAGGTAAAGGGGGTCAGTGCGCTCGCTTCGGGCGTGCGGTTGTTCCCGATGATGGGGGGGCTGTTCCTGGGCTCGATCGGGAGCGGGTTCCTGGTGAGCCGGTATGGTCGCTACAAGGTGTTCCCGGTACTGGGCACCGCGCTCATGACGCTCGGGCTCTACCTGATGTCGTTGATCGGGGTGTCGACCGGAGCCTGGGTTATGGCCGGGTACATGGCGATCTTCGGCCTGGGATTGGGGCTGGTCATGTCGGTGCTGGTGGTGGCCGTCCAGAACGCTGTGGCCTACGAAGAGCTCGGAACCGCCACCTCGGGGACCACGTTCTTCCGGATGATCGGGGGCTCGTTCGGCACGGCGGTCTTCGGAGCGCTCTACGCCAATCTGGTCCTCGGCAACATCCTGCGGGCCCTCCACCTGACCGCGATCCCGGCCGGATTGAGCCTCAACAGCGACAACCCGGCCGCCATCCACAGCCTTCCGCCCGCGGTCCAGACGGCCGTGATCCACGGGATCGCGCATACCATCTCGACCATCTTCCTCATCGGTGTTCCCGTCGGCCTGGTGGCGTTCCTGTTGAGCTGGACCCTCCCCGAGAGGCCGCTCCGCCAGTCGATCCGCGTCTCGGAGCCCGGGGAGCACCTCGGACTCCCCGAGCCTCGTACCTCTCTCGGTGAGGCCCGCCGGATCCTCGAGCGGGCCGCCGGCCGCGAAAACCGGGTCGAGCTCTACGGAGCCCTTGCCACACGGGCCGGCCTCGAGCTGCCACCGCGCGCCTGCTGGACGCTCTATCGCCTGGCCGACGCGCCTGACTCGTCGCTGGAGGACCTCGCCGCGCGGCTCGGAGTCGATTCCGGCGTTCTCGCAGAGGGGGTCGATGCGCTGGTGCGTGCGGGGATGCTCGAGCGCGACGGGGGATCCGGCGCGGTCCCCCTCACCCTCACCGCGTCCGGGCAGGATGCACTCGACCGGCTCAGCGCGGCGCGGCGTGACTCGCTCACCGAGCTGCTCGAGGGGTGGGATCCGGAGAGCCATCCGGAAGTGGTGGGGCTCATCCACAACCTCGCGCACGCGCTCCTGGCGGATGACACCAGACTTCTGGCCGACGCGGGGGTGACCTGACATGTCCAGCATCGAGATCCTGACCGACGGATTCGAGCGGATCCGGGACGCGGTCCATCCCGCGGTCAACGGCCTCTCGGAGGATGAGCTGGCATTCCGTGCCGACGCGGAGTCCAACTCCATCGCCTGGCTCGTCTGGCACCTCACCAGAATCCAGGACGATCACGTGTGCGGCCTCAGCGGAGACGAGCAGGCCTGGACAGCAGAAGGGTGGGTCGAGCGGTTCGCCCTGCCCCTCGATCCGTCGGACACCGGATACGGCCACGATCCGGAAATGGTGGCGGTCGTCCTCGCCGATGCCGCCTCGCTACTCGGGTACTTCGAGGATGTCCATCGTCGAACGCTCGAGTACCTGGGGCAACTGACCGAGACAGACCTCGAGCGCGTGGTCGACAACCGTTGGGACCCACCGGTGACCGCCGGGGTCCGGCTGGTCAGCGTGCTCGCCGACGATCTGCAGCACGTGGGCCAGGCGGCCTACCTGCGAGGGATCCTCGAGCGCCGCTGAGCCGTCAGACGGCCACCCGGGGCGTGAGTCGCTCGGCGTACCTGATCCAGCGCCCGGTGTCGAAGTCGTAGAGCTTGCAGGCCTTCGAGTTGGCCACGAAGTCCCGGAACCGCAGCGGCCGGTCGATGACCGAACCGGGGAACGCGGCCTCGATGGCGACTGCGGCTTCCTCGAGGTGGTACATGGGCACCCGCATGTCCACGTGGTGGGGGACGTGCACCATGATCCAGTGGAGGAAGAAGTTGGCCCCCTTCGGCGCGCGGAGGACCGTCGTGCCTTCCATCTGCGCCTTGAATTTGGTCCACTCCGCCTTCTTCCACCAGTGGATCTCCGGGGAGATGTGGTGGATGTGGACGACGGCACCGATCAGACAGGAGAAGCCCACGAACGGCAACAGGACGGTCCGGGTGTCCAGCCAGAGGACGCCCCACAAGCTGTCGCCCATCGCCACACCGATCAGGCTGAAGAGGCTCAGCATCCCGGCTATGAACGCGGTGACGATCCAACGGTCCCGACGGATGGCCCGGGTCCACCGGGCGGGGTTCGGACCAACCATCATCTTCTTCCACCACACCTGGTGGGCGTAGTACACGCCGGTTCCGGCCCATGACCATTCGATCCTGTGGATGGTCTTGCGCCACCACCCGAGCGCACCGAACTCCTCCGGCGTGGTGGGGTGCCAGACGAAGTCGTAGCCCTGGCGCACCGTGTAGGGGTGGTGCACTCGGTTGTGGCCGAGTACCCAGCCCTCGTAGACGTGCCACCCGGGAAGCATCGCGAAATGGGCAACCAGCGAGTTCGTGCGCTTGGACTTGAACAGGGCACCGTGCGCCGCGTCGTGGCCCACGACGAAGAGTCCGGACACGACCAGCGCCATCGCCACCTCGAGCGCCACCACGACGAAGAAGTTGGCGATCAGCACGAGAAGCACCAGGAGGGCGAGGTACATCGCGGAGTCGCGGAGGAAGTAGGCCATGCCGCGCCACGTCGGGTTCTCGTAGACAGAAGCCGGAAGTACGTCGAGAACAGGCTTGAGGCTTCCGGTGGAGACTGCAGGGGGCCCGGGGAGATCGGGCGTAGACAACGGCAAAGACGGCACTGAGACTCTTCTCGCTCGGCAGGGTTCCCCCAGCCCCCACAATGCTACCGGTATTGGCCCGGAAAGGCCTGTCGGAGGTGTTCCCCTCCTCCGACCGAGGTTCGGTGGGCGTCGATCCGTCCCTCTGGAAGCATGCACGTTTGGGGGATACGGTGGGCGGAGGGGCCGCCGGTGATCGACCGGCGAACCCGCGGCCGAAGGTATGAGGTGGGGGAAACGTGGCGCGCACTGCAGCAGTCGAAGACTGGGCACACGACTTCGACGTGCTCGACCCGGACTACGTCGAGGATCCGTTCGCGCTCTGGGACGGTCTCCGCGCCACCTGTCCGATCGCCCACACCGACCGGCGGGAGAGCACCTGGCTCCCCACCCGCTACGCCGACATCACCGCGATCGCCCACGATCCCTCGAGGTTCAGTTCGGTCGACGTGAGTGTCATCCCGGCCGAGTCCGACGAAGGCCGGGAGCACCTCCCCTACGGGCTGCCACCGATCTCGGCGGATCCTCCGCTGCACACCTGGACCCGGCGACTGCTGTTGCCCTGGTTCTCCCATCGGCGGGTCGAGTCGTACGAGTCAGCGACCCGCTCGCTCTGCCGTTCATTGCTCGACCGCATCGTGGAGCACGACCGGGCCGACGCGGCGGTCGACTACGCCCAGCAGATCCCGGTCCGGGTGATCGCCGGGATCCTCGGGGTCCCCGAGTCGATGTCCGACACGTTCACGGGTTGGGTCCGCGACTCGCTCGAATTCGCCGACGATGCCGAGCGCCGCAAGCGCGGGAACTTCGGTATCGGGTTGTTCCTCTGGGACAAGATGAAGGAACGGCGCGAGGCCCCTGGCGACGACCTGCTCAGCGCCCTGCTCCACACGGAGGTCGACGGCGCCCCCGTCGAGGACTCCATCGTCCTCGGCATGGCGATGCTGACCCTCATCGCGGGGATCGACACGACCTGGAGTGCCATCGGGTCCTCCTTGTGGCATCTCGCCACCCACGACGAGGACCGGGAACGCCTCTTGCAGGAGCCCGACCTGATGCCCATGGCCGTCGAGGAGCTGCTCCGTGCCTACTCCCCGGTGACCATGGCCCGGATCGTGACCGAGGATGTCGAAGTCGCGGGGTGCCCGATGGCCACCGGGGACAGAGTCCTCATGAACTTCCCCGCGGCCAACCGCGACCCCGCGGCGTTCGATCGTGCCGACGAGGTCATCCTCGACCGGCGGGACAACCGGCACGTGGCGTTCGGATCGGGCATCCACCGCTGCGCCGGATCGAACCTCGCCCGGATGGAGCTGCGGGTCGCACTCGAGGAGTGGCTGGCGCGGGTTCCCGTGTTCCATCTGGACGATGCCGAGTCGGTCACCTGGGCGGGGGGGCAGGTGCGCGGTCCGCGCCGCCTTTCGGTCGTGCTCTCCTGAGACGATGGGTTACCCAGTCGATGTCGGCGGTGTCGACGAGTACCCGGTCAAGGTGGGCAGCATGCTGCTCACGCTCGTCGAGCCGAACAAGGGCTTCGAGCGCGCCTACAACCGCTGGTACGAGCGGGACCACTACTACAGCGGCTGTCTGGTCGGGCCGTGGCTCTTCGCCGGGAGCCGGTGGGTCGCGACCCGCTCCCTCAAGGACCTGCGGTGGCCGACCGGGAGCACGATCGCACGGCCGCTCGACGCCGGGAGCTACGTGGCGGTCTACTGGGTCGAAGAGGGGCATCAGCGCGAGCATTTCGGTGAGTGGTCCATCCACCAGGTGCGCGACCTCTACGCCAACGGGCGGGGGTTCGCCGAACGCACGCACGTGCACACCTCGACGTTCACCTATGTCGGCTCCACCTACCGGGACGACGATCCGGTGCCGGTCGAGCTCGCACTCGACCACGGCTACGGCGGGCTGGTCATCCTCTGGTGGGACGCGGCCACCGGCACCGGGGCCGACCTGCACGCCGTCCTCGCCTCGGCCCGGCTCCCGGCCCTCCTCGCCGGGTCGTCCATCGAGATCGCCGCGTCGTGGGTCCCGTCCGCCCCCGACCAGGGCAACCAGGACGCTCCCATGGACCTCGGCTCTCCGGCCGGCGGCACCGACCGCCTGGTCCAGCTCCTCTTCGTCGGCGGCGACCCCGCAGACGCCCTCGAGCGGGTGCGGGCCTACACCGATGGCGTGGAGTCGGACGGAGCCGGCACCCTGCTGCTGGCCGCACCGTTCGTCCGAACCGTCGTGGGCACCGACACCTACGTCGACCAACTCTGACCGGCTTCGCCCGCCGGTCGGTTCCAGAGTGGCCGCGTCGAGCCGACCGGGGTCGGCCCAGCTCGGCCCTACCCGGTCGGGCCGAGCTGGGCGAGACGGGGGACCACCTGCTCCCCGAGGCGGGCCGCCCACGAGACCGGATCCTCGACCAGTGGCATCACCTCGACGAGCCGGACCCCCAGACGGGCGTACGCCTCCATCGAGGCGAGGAACCCGTCCGGATCGTCTACGGGATCGGTCATCGCCAGGATCGTCGTCTCGATCGAAGCGGGATCGCGATGCTCCGCGTCGCAATGCCGGCGCAGGACCTCGAGCTTGTGGGCGACCTCAGCAGCGTCGACAGCAAAGAGATTGCAGGCATCGGCGTACCGCGCGACCAGGCGGAGCGTCTTCTTCTCGCCACCGCCACCGACCAGAATCCGGGGACGTGGCCGACTGACCGGCGGCGGTGAGCAGATGGTCTCGTCCAGCCGGTAGAACTGGCCGACGAAGGGCCCGTCGTCATCGCTCCACATCTGATGGCAGATCTGGAGGGTCTCCTCGAGCCGCCCGAACCGCTCGGCGACCGGCGGGAACGGCACCCCGAGCCCGAGGTGCTCCCGCTCGTACCAGGCCGCCCCGATGCCCAGTTGGGCCCGCCCCGAGGAGACCACGTCGAGGGTGGTCACGATCTTGGCAAGCAGTCCGGGATGCCGGTAGGTGACGCCGGTGACCAGCAGGCCGAGAGTCATCCGCTCGGTCCGGCCGGCGAGGAAGCCGAGCGAGGTGTACCCCTCGAGCATCGGATCGTGCCGGTCGGCGAACTCCTCCATCTGGAAGTAGTGATCCATGAGACTGAAGGTCGTGCAGCCTGCCTCTTCGGCGGCACGGGCCGTCCCGGCAAGGGTCGCGCCGAGCGCCTCCGCCCCACCGGGGAAGGTGCAGTTGGCGAAGTGGATGCCGAGTTCCATCGGGGACCTCCTGAGCGGCGGGCGGCAGGCTGGCGAATGACGCCAAGCGTAGGACGGAACACAGGGGCCGGCACCGGCCCGGCGGACTGTCCCTGATCGTGGTGACGTTCGGCCCTATCGTCGGGCCCGACACCTCCGTACCCTGCAATCAAGGAGGTCACAATGCATGCAGCAACCGCCGTCCTCGGAGTCCTGCTCGGGAGCCTGGTGGACCTCAACCATCCCGGACACTACGTCCACTGGGGATTCATCCAGATCTCCGTCGCCAACCTCGTGCTCATCGGGCTCATGCTCGTCGTCTTCTTCGCGGCAATCCTGATCCCCTTCGGGCATCGCGGGAGGAACGACCGATGACCGTGATCGATCCTCTGCCGGAAGCCGATCCGACGGACCCGGGCGGGGCCGCGGACCGACCCGAGGACGCGGACCAGTGGTCGGCAAGGCTGCGCTCGGCCGCGGTCGAGGCCCTGCCTCCCGATCGCCTCCTCCCCGACCGTCAACCCGCCTATGTCGCGTCGTGGATCTACGTCTTCGGCGTGGTCACCGTCTCGGCGCTCGTCGTGGTCATCGCCACCGGGATGGTGCTCGCCGTCATGGGCCCGAACTGGTGGCACGTCTCGTCCACCGGGCTGTTCGTGAACTCGCTCCACCTCTGGAGCGTCGAGGTCTTCTTCTTCGCCATGGTCGTCCACCTCTGGGGCAAGTTCTTCATGGCCGCCTGGCGGGGACGGCGCCGGGCCACGTGGATCACCGGCGTGGTCACCTTCCTGGTGTCCGTCGGCGCCGCCTTCACCGGCTACCTCTCTCAGCAGAACTTCGACTCGCAGTGGATCAGCACGCAGGCCAAGGACGGGATCAACTCGACGGGCGCAGGAGCCATCTTCAACGTGACCAACTTCGGCCAGATGCTCATGTGGCACATCATGCTGCTGCCCCTCTGCGTGGTGGTCCTGGTGGGCATCCACGTCCTGTTGGTCCGGCTCCGGGGAGTGGTGCCGCCGTTCGCCGCGAAGGGGGTCCATCCTGAGGGACCGACCACCGGTGGACCCGCCGTCGATGAACCCGCGACCGCCGACGTCCCGAGATGACCCCGGACGCGGCATCCCACCGGTTGGGCAAGCGGTTCAAACCCGACCGCGACGTGGAGGAGTGGCACGGGAGGTACGAGCCCTACGATCTGGTCAAGGAGTTCCTCACCGCACTGCTGGCGGTCGTGGTCCTCGTGGTCGGGCTCGCCGTCCTCTTCGGCTCACCCGACGACAAGCCGGTCACCGTCGCGTCGTGGGCACGGACCGACCCGGTCGACTTCGCTCAGACTGCGATCACCGAACTGGACGGCACCAGTCCGACCGCCAGCTACGGCCCGCCCTACAACACGAACGGGACCTCCCAGTCGATCGGGCCGTTCTCGCCCGAGAAGTGGCTCGGCGTCCACCACCCGATCGACACGGCCGAAGACGATGTGCTCGGGCCGCTCTCGACCCTGCCCAACAGCCCACAGATCTCGGCAGCGGTGGCCGAGTACCGCTCGGCCACCGCGGCCCAGCAGGCATCGTGGACCGCCGCCTACGAGAAGGCGGTGGCCAGCGCCACCTTCACCAATGGCAAGCTGGTCGTCCCGGCAGGCGACTACGGCCCGGTGGGCACGATCGTCGGCGGCCTTACCTCGATGGCCCGCAGCGGGGCGCTCGACGGTGCGCTCCTCAGCTCGCGTCAGTTCTACGGGACCGACTACACGAAGCCCCTCCTCTTCGTGGCCGACGGGACCTATCTGGCAAACCTCGGAGACGCACAGCATCTCTCCGGCGACCAGTGGGGGATGATGAACGAGACGGGAAACTACCCGGGGCAGGCCTGGCTATGGCTCTACACACTCTGGTACCAGGTGCCCCCGATGAAGACGTCGGCCAATGCGGACCTGCAGGTGTTCAGCATCATGATCGTCCTTACCGTCCTGCTCGCACTGGTTCCCTTCATCCCCGGGTTACGGTCGATCCCGCGATGGACCCGTCTCTACCGCCTCATCTGGCGGACCCACTACCGGGAGGTCGAGCGGGCGTCCACCCGGTCCGAGGGAGGAACGACCGGGCCCGATCCACCCAGGGTCGCCCCAACGGGTTCCGGGTAGACAGCGCCCCCCGGGAGCAGCGGTGAGCGCCGATCTGATGCCCGCGGTCTTCCTCGGCCACGGCGACCCCCGCAACGCACTGTCCGACAACGCCTACACCCGCGCCTGGCGGGCATTCGGTGCATCCCTGCCCGCACCCCGGGCGGTCGTGTGCGTCTCGGCCCACTGGTACGTCGGATCGACCCTGGCCACGGCCATGGAGCGACCGCGCACGATCCACGACTTCTACGGCTTCCCCCAGGCCCTCTACGACGTCGAGTATCCCGCACCCGGATCCCCGGACGTGGCCGTCGAGGTCGTCGAGGCGATCGCGCCCCGATGGGTCGGGCTCGACCGAGACGGTTGGGGGCTCGACCACGGCACCTGGTCGGTGCTGGTCCACGTCCTCCCGACGGCCGAGGTCCCCGTCGTCCAGCTCTCGGTCAACGCCGCCGAGGGATGGGACGAGCACTTCGACCTCGGTGTGCGGCTGGCTCCCCTCCGCGAGCGTGGGATCCTCGTCCTCGGCAGCGGCAACGTCGTCCACAATCTCGGCCTCCTCGACTGGAACGGTGGAGAGACCGGTGCCGACTGGGCGGTGCGCTTCAACGAGCGGTGCAGGGATCTGATCCGAACGGACCCGGGTGGGGTCGGCAGCCTGGCCGAGCACCCCGACTACCACCTCGCGGTCCCGACCCCCGAGCACTTCCTCCCGCTCGCCCCCATCGCCGGCCTCGCGGCCGCCGCGGGTGCCGCGGTGTCCACCCTCGTCGACGGTTACGTGGGGGGCTCGCTCTCGATGGCCTCGTACCGGGTGGACTGAGCGTCGGTCCCTGGCAGGCTCATCCGCTCCCCGGGCTGGCTCGCAGGACGGCGACCAGCCGGGTCAGATCGGTCCGGTCGATCCGCTCCGCCGCCCGCGCCGAGGCCTTCCCGAGGGACGACCCGAACGGCAGGGCGTCGACCAGGCCGTGCCCGATCCACCGCCGGGCCAGCCGCAGCTCGGTCGAGCGCGGGAGCAGCCGCTCGTCGACCGTCCGGCCCTTCGACATCAGGGTGGCGTTGGTGAGTCGGCGCACCTCGCCGGCATCGACGGTCACGCCGAGGTCGTCGAGGCGACGGACGAGATAGGAGCCCGTGTTGTACCAATCGCAGAGGCCGTGGACGATCGAGGCAACCTGGCCGACCAGGCCGTCGATGGCCAGTGCCAGCACCGGACCGCCCTCCAGGGTGGACGCGGAGGCGGCGGCGACGAGGGCGAGTTGCATCGCTCCGACCGCCGTGGTGATCGAGCGGCTCTGGCGAGCGGAGAGCTCCTCGACGTCGACCCGGTCGTGGAGCAGGGCCGGGTGCTCGATCACCTGTGCCGACATCCAGTCGAGCAGGCGCGGCGGGGCCTCCCGGACCGCGGCCCGCACACGCCCGAGCCGGGCGGGTCCCGCGGTCAGCGCCTCCCGGCCGATCTCCCCGAAGGCGGCCTCGAGCTCGGAGGAGGCTCCGGGCGGCAGTCCCTCGGGCCGGAGCAGCGAACGGAGGGCCTGGGTGCACATGGCCCGCGCCCTCGCCAGCCTCGTCGTTCCCGCGGTCGGGGGTGAGGCTCCACCCCCGCCCGCTCCCGGTTCGCCCGGTCGGCCGCGCACGCCTCGAGTCTGGTGAGTGCCCGCCGGGGCCGCAACCCGGCCCATGGCGCCAACGGGGGTCACGCCCGGACCTCCCGACCGTCCCGTCCACTACGCTCCGATCCGCGACCACTGGAGCACGGGTGACGAGTCGGACGCTGCTGGGTCCCCGGCACGAGGGGGGAGTCATGGCACTGGACATCGGGCGGCGGACCCTCCGGCGCGAGGTCCGCGCCGCACGGGACGGGGGCCGGACGACCCCGCAGGTGGTCATCGTGGGCGGTGGGCTCTCCGGACTTGCCGCTGGCGTCCAGCTCGCACGTTCGGGGGTCCGCTCGTTCACCATCGTCGAGCAGTCCGGGGGCGTGGGCGGCACGTGGCGGGACAACGTCTACCCGGGCTGCGCCTGTGATGTCCCCTCCCACCTCTACTCGTTCTCCTTCGCTCCGAAGACCGACTGGTCGCGACGGTTCGCAGACCAACCGGAGATCCTCGCCTACGCCGAGCAGCTGGTCGATCGCCACCGGCTCGGCCCGCACCTCCGGCTCGGCACGAAGGTCGAGTCCGCCACCTACGACGAGCCGACCGCCACCTGGCGCCTCGGGTTGACCGTCGCATCCCCCGGGACGGCCGGGCCGGTCACCGACGAGCTCGTGGCCGACACGGTCATCTTCGCCTGCGGGCAACTCAACCGACCCCACGTCCCCGACCTCCCCGGTCTCGACACCTTCGCCGGCCCGTCCTGGCACTCGGCGCGCTGGGATCACACCGTCGACCTCACCGGGAAGCGGGTCGCCGTGGTCGGCAGCGGGGCGAGCGCCATCCAGTTCGTCCCCCCGGTTGCCGCAGCGGCCACGTCGGTCACCATCTTCCAGCGGAGCCCCAACTTCGTCGCGCCGAAGAAGGACCGCTCCTACACGCGCGCCACCCGGACCCTGCTCGAGCGTTTCAAGCCGGCCCAGACCGCCTACCGCTGGTGGATCTACTGGACCCTCGAGATGCGGTGGCTCTGGTTCCGCAGGGACAGCTGGCCCGCCCGGAAGCTCCAGGACATGTTTTCCGAGGGGATCCGAGCCGGCATGGTCTCCGAGCGCATCCGCGAGGAGGTCGTCGTCCCCGACTACCCGGTCGGCTGCAAGCGGATCCTGATCTCGAACGACTGGTACCCGACCCTCCTCCGCCCGGACGTCACGGTCGTCGACTCCCCCATCGCGCGGATCGAGGCGGACACTGTGGTCACCGCGGACGGCACCCGGCACCCGGCCGACGTGCTCCTCTTCGGCACCGGGTTCTCGACCACCGACCTCCTCGCACACATCCCCGTGACCGGGACCGGGGGCCGCACGCTGTCCGCCGCCTGGGCAGAGGGTGCCCATGCCTACCTGGGCACCGCCGTGGCCGGCTTCCCGAACTGCTACCTGCTCTACGGCCCGAACACCAACCTCGGGCACAATTCGATCCTGTTCATGGTGGAGCGCCAGCTCAACCTCGTCCTCCAGGCGCTCGCCCTCCAGACCCGCGCGGGCACGATCGGTGTCGACCCTCCGGTCGCGGTGAGCGAAGCCGCGTACACGCGGGACGATCGGCGCACCCAGTCCCGCATGGCACGCACCGCGTGGGCGGGCAGCTGCACCAGCTGGTACAAGACCGCCTCGGGTCGGATCACCAACAATTGGCCGACCTGGACGGTCCGCTACTGGTGGGAGACCCTCCGCCTACGCGCGGACGACATCGGCGTGATGCCCGCGCCGCGACGTGAGCTGTCGGATCCCGCGCTCGAAACCGTCGCCACCGGCACCCCCGCGGAGCGCTGAACGTCCTGGCCAGTCGCTGTCCGACCGCCGCACGCTGACAGCGTTTGCCACCAACCGGACAGCCGGCCTTGCTACCGTCTGAACCCATGGCTCGAGGCGGTCCGGAGGGCCCCGGGCCCGAATCCACCCTGTCTTCGCCTGCGCCCACCTCCCCCGAAGACCGGTTGCGCGCGCTCGGCGACGCGATGCGCTCCGGTCCGGACGCCTCCAGTTCCTCGACCCGATCGCGACACGGAACGGGCCCCCGGCACCGGCGAGGCAGCCCGACCTCCACTTCCACCTCCAGCTCCACGTTCGACGAGAGCGGGCTCCACGCGCTCGGAGAGCGAGTCGCCGAGGCCAACGCGTCCCGGCGCAACCAACGGTCGCGTCACCGCCGTCTCTGGTGGGTCCTCGGGTCGATCGGCGCCCTGGTCGTGGTCGTCGTGGGCGGGACGGCCGGCTATGCCTGGTATCTCAACCACGAGATCCACCGCTTCGACGTACGCGGCCTGAGCGACGTCCCGACCACGGGTGCCGACGCGGGAACCGAGAACATCCTGCTGGTCGGCTCCACCGACCGCTGCGCCCTCGCAGTGCAGAACGCGGCCTACGGTCTCTGCTCGCAGGGGGTCAACGGCGTCAACAGCGACGTGGTCATGATCCTGCATCTCGACCCGAACACGCGCACCGTCTCGATCCTCTCGATCCCCCGCGACCTGTTCGTACCCAATGCGCGCAGCACCGGGGCCAACAAGATCGATGCAGCCCTCTACCAGGGCCCCAGTCAACTGGTCGCCGCCATCAACGAGGACTTCGGGATCCCGATCCAGCACTACGTGGTGCTCAATTTCGACACCTTCGCCAACGTGGTCGACGCGCTCGGCGGGGTCAAGATGTACTTCCCCGAGCCGGTCTACGACGCCTACTCCGGGCTCAAGGTCCTGACCCCCGGATGTGTGGCGCTCGACGGCTTCCACGCCCTCCAGGTGGTCCGGGCGCGCCACCTCCAGTACAAGCCGCAGGGGGTCACGACCTCCGACCCGGGCTACTGGCCCGCGGAGAACCAGAGCGATCTGGCCCGGATCCGCAGGGACCACGAGTTCCTGCGCGTGCTGGCCACGGCCGTGTCCAAGAACGGGTTGTCCAACCCCATCACCGACGAGCAGCTGGTGAGCGGCGTGGCCTCCCAGCTCGATGTCGACCGCACCTTCTCGTCCGGGGACATGGTGGGGATCGCCCTCGACTTCCATTCGGTCAACGTGAACTCCGCTCCCCAGCTCACCCTCCCGGTCGAGGTCGACCAATTCGGGTCGTACCGCTACCAGGGCGCCTACTACGGCGACATCGAGTTCCCGTCGGTCGCCCAGGACAGCCAGGTCATCGGCCAGTTCCTGCACATCAGCGCTTCGACCAACCCGATGACCGGAGAGCCGCTGCCCGCTGCGGGCTCGGTGACCGTCTCGGTGCTCAACGGGAGCGGCACCTACAACCAGGCCACGGACACCGGCAACGCCCTGCGCGCCCTCGGCTTCCAGATCACCGGTGTCGGCGACTCGACGCCCGTGGGCAGCGAAGCGGAGACCGTCGTCTACTTCGCCCACAAGACCGCGGCCGACCAGGCTGCAGCCGAGATGGTGGCCCGGTCGATGACCGGGGCCGTCATCACCGCCCTCGGGCCGACCACCGACGGCGCCCAGGTCACCGTCGTCACCGGCACCCAGTTCGCAGTCGACCCGCCCGCGTCCACGACAACGTCCGCGCCGGCCGCACCAGCGTCCACCGCCACGCCGACGACAGCCGCGGCGCCAGCGTCGAGCTCCACCTCCGCTTCGAGCGGTGCATTCCAGCCGGTGACCCCGGCGACCGCCGCCCTCCAGCCCTGGGACCCGCGCTCCTGCACCCCAACCGGTGGCGAAGGGACCTGATGCTCTCGAAACTCCCAGCTCAGGAGTAAATCGAAACGGAACGGTTGCGTTCTGGACACAGTCGTATAGAGTGCTTGTGAACGGAACGGTTCCGTTTAGTCAGGAGCACGCGATGGCCGGACGTGGCGCACTGGAATCCCCCGCCGAGGGTCTGCGTCCGACCGGACCCCGGGCAGAGGCCCGCGAGCAGGCCATCCTCGATGCCGCCCTCGAACTGGTGATGGAGGTCGGCTACGACCGACTGAGCATGGACGCCCTGGCCGAGCGGGCCCGGGCCGGCAAAGCCACCATCTACCGGCACTGGTCCGGAAAGGCCCAGGTGGTGGCCGAGGCCATCCGTCGCCGGAAGTCCGAGTACGAGATCCAACCGGACACCGGGAGCCTGCGTGGTGACCTCCGGGCGGCGCTCGGCCACATGTGCGACTCGGTCACCGCCGACGAGGGGCTCGTTGCGGGGGTGATGTCGGCCATGCGCAGTGATCCGGAGCTCGCCGAGCTCATGCGGACCCAGGTCCTCGACCAACACGGCAAACTCGATGCGATCGTCGAGCGGGCGATCGCACGCGGTGAGCTCCCGGCGGGCAGCTCGGCGGCGCTCGCCCACGAAGTGGCCCCTGCCGTCGTCATGTCCCGGCTGCTGTTCCAGAACCTGCCGATGGACGAGGCGTTCACCGACCATCTGGTGGACGACGTCATCCTGCCTCTGCTCCGCCAGGGCCTTCCGCCACCCGCTGCCCCCTAGAAGTCCCGGGAAGCGTCCCGGCCAAGACCGACCCCCATCCCCCACCGCCCCCCACCCCCCACCCCCCGGAGGAGCAGCATGCCGACCCTCACCGCGCCGTCCGTCCGCCTCCACGACCCGGTCGAGCCGGACCCCAAACGCTGGCTCGCACTGGCCGTCATCGCCATCGCGCAGCTCATGGTGATCCTCGACTCGTCGATCGTGACCATCGCACTGCCGTCGGCCCAGCACTCGTTGCACATCTCGACTGCGAACCGGCAATGGGTGGTGACCGCCTACACCCTGTCCTTCGGGAGCCTCCTTCTGCTCGGTGGCCGGATCGCCGACTACGCGGGGCGTAAGCGCATGTTCATCGTCGGCCTGCTCGGATTCGCCGGCGCCTCCGCCCTCGGCGGCATCGCCGTCAATGCCCCGATGCTGTTCGGCGCCCGCGCGCTCCAAGGAGCATTCGCGGCGCTCCTCGCCCCGTCCGCCCTCTCGCTCATCACGGTCACCTTCACCGAGATCCGGGAACGGTCGACCGCCTTCGGCGTCTACGGCGCCATCTCCGGTGGTGGGGCTGCCATCGGGCTCATCATGGGCGGGCTCCTCACCCAGTACGCCTCGTGGCGCTGGTGCCTGTTCGTGAACGTGCCGATCGCGGCGGTCACCGCCATCGCCGCCGTCCCGCTGGTGCGCGAGAGCCGGGCGTCCGGCAACACCAGCTACGACATCCCCGGAACAGCGACGGTGACCGGGGGCCTGGTCTCCCTCGTCTACGGGTTCACCCTGGCCGCCCAGGACGGGTGGGCAGCCCCGCACACCCTGGTGTTCCTGGCCATCGCCGCAGTGCTGCTGGTCGCCTTCGTGATCATCGAGGCGACCTCGTCCAACCCGCTCCTGCCGTTGCGGGTCGTCCTCCACCGCAACCGCGGCGGGTCCTTCCTCAGCGCGCTCATGGTCGGATCGGGTCTGCTCGGGATGTTCCTCTTCCTCACGTACTACTTCCAGGGCACGCTCGGCTACTCCGCGCTCAAGGCCGGCTTCGCCTTCCTGCCGTTCTCGATCGGGATCATCCTGGCCGCGACGGTTGCCAGCAAGCTGTTGCCGAGGGTGGGTCCGCGCCCGATGATGGTGGGCGGCTTCCTCGCCGCGGCGGCCGGCCTGATCTGGCTGAGCTGGATCACCCCCGAGACCAGCTACCTGGCCCACGTGTTGCCGACCGAGATCCTGATCAGCCTCGGCATGGGCACCGCCTTCGTACCCATGAGCAGCACCGCCCTCTTCCGGGTCGACCCGAGAGACGCCGGCGTGGCCAGTGCCACGCTCAACACCTCCCAGCAGATCGGCGGCTCGCTCGGCACCGCGCTCCTCAACACGCTGGCCGCCTCGGCGACACTGACCTACCTGGCCACCCGCGTCCACACCCCGGCCGCGGTCCAGGCGGCACAGGTCCACGGGTACACCGTGGGGTTCCTGGTGGGTGCCGGGTTCCTGATCGTGGGGGCACTCTCCTCGTTCTTCCTCATCACCGCGACCAGGGCGGACCTCGCCGACGTGGACGGTGTCTCAGGAGAGGTGCTCCCGGACAACGTCTCGGGCGAGGTCGTCACGGTCTGAGGCCGCGGCTGCCCGTCGGCGGCGGCGCTCAGGACCCGATGTGCTCCGCGGGCACCTGCCCGAGGCGGCCCGCCTGATAGTCCTCGAACGCCTGGGCCACCTCCTCGCGGGTGTTCATCACGAATGGCCCGTACGCGAAGACCGGCTCGCGGATGGGGCGGCCTCCGAGCACGAGCACGTCGAGACCGCTGGTGTGGCCGTGCCTCGTGTCCGACGCCGACAGGGTCAGCGAGTCCCCGGCCCCGAACACGGCCATCTGGCCGGTCACGACGGGGCGCCGCTCCTCGCCCACGGTTCCGTCGCCGGCGAGCACGTAGACGAGGGCGTTGAAGTCCGGGCGCCATGGGATCGTCACCGAGGCACCGGCCGAGACGGTGGCGTGGACCATGGCCATCGGTGAGTGTGTCGAGCCCGGTCCCGCGTGACCATCGAGATCTCCGGCGATGAGACGGAGCAGGGCGCCACCATCCGGCGTGGTCAGCAGTGCGACGTTCTCGCGGGCGATGTCCTGGTAGCGCGGGGCGATCATCTTGTCGGCCCGCGGCAGGTTCACCCACAGTTGGATCCCGTGGAAGAGCCCACCGGATGCGACCAGGTCCTCGGGTGGCGCCTCGATGTGGAGGATTCCCCCGCCGGCGGTCATCCACTGGGTGTCCCCGTTGGTGATCAGACCGCCGCCACCGATCGAGTCCTGGTGCTGGAAGGTGCCGTCGATCATGTAGGTCACCGTCTCGAATCCACGGTGCGGGTGCCACGGCGTGCCCTTGGGCTCACCCGGTGCGTAGTTCACCTCACCCATCTGGTCCATGTGGACGAACGGGTCCAGATGAGCCTGGTCGACTCCGGCAAACGCGCGCCGCACGGGGAACCCCTCCCCCTCGAGCGCGGCCGGAGCCGTGGTCACCGAGAGCACGGGGCGTTCCGTCGCCGTTGCGGGATCGGGCCGCGCCACCCGGGGAAGGGTCAGTACATCGTCAACCGTCACTGCGGGCATGTCACTCTCCTCATCGTGCGGCCCCTGCCCTCGCACCAGCGTGCCAGGCGACCGCCTCCACCGCACCCAACACTAGTTGCGTACGCAACATTCCAGCCTATGGCCCGGGCCCTGAGCCTGCGATCGCCGCCGGACAAGTACGCTGGTAAGAGGCTTACGTGAGGAGACCCAGGTGATGCGGCCCCGAGGCGGAACCACTCGCCGTCGCGACGACCAACAGGAGCAGTCGCCCGCCGCAACCGCCGAGGCGATCGGGAAGCAGCTCCGGCAGGCTCGCGAGGACCGCGGGTTGGATCTCCTTTCGGTCCACGACCGCCTGAGCAGGCCGATCACCCAGATCGAGGCGCTCGAGCGGGGCGAGCTGAACGGGCTTCCCGACCAGGCTGTTGCCATCTCCACACTCCGCCGGTACGCAACCTTCCTCGGTCTCGACGGCGATGCCCTCGCACTCCAGTACATCGACGCCTGGCCCGCTGCCCCGGACGGATCGGCGGCGGCGGACAGGACCCGGGTCAACCAGCCGGTGACCGGTGTGGTGGCCGCCGTGACCACCGGCCCCGACCATCTGCGGGCATTCACCCAGACCGGCCAGGTCCCGCGGGTGGGCGGACGGTCGACCTCGGCAGCCGGTCCCGGCTCGTCGGGGTACGAGGTCTCGACCGGACCTCCCACCGGCACCTTCCCGGTTCTTCCACGCAACGAGCTCCGCCAGAGCCGTCGGGCGCTGGCCCGGGAGCGTCGCCGGATGCGTGCGCCGACCTCGCTCAAGCTGGTCACCTGGATCGCCGTGCGTCCTGGTTGCCGCCGTGCTCGCGGGATTCGTGCTGCTGGCGGTCAGGCCGAACCTGCTGGCCAGCGCCCGCATCCTCCGCGTGGTCGAGCCGGGCGCCGCGAGTGCCGCGCCGCCGGCGACGGCCGGCCTCAGCTCACCGCTGGCTACCGCGCCGCCGGTCACCTCCGGCTCCACATCGCCGCCGGTTACCTCCGGCACCACTGCACCGCCGGCGACGGGCGGTTCCGCCGGGCACGGGCGCGCGCACCGCCAGACGGCGGCGGTGCAATCCGCCGGGTCGAGCGCCAACAGCGCCTCGTACGCCGTGGCCGACGCGCACTTCACGGTCGCAGTGGCCACCTCCGGACCCTGCTGGGTCCAGATCACCAGCTCGTCGTCTCCGGTGCCACTGGTCAGCGCAGTCGAGCCCGGAGGCAAGATCCTCGCCTTTCCCTCCCAGGGCACGATGACCGTGCAGGTCGGTTCTTCGAGAGTCCTGGTCGGCATCACGGTCAAGGGGAAGAGCGCCCTGTTGATCGCCCCGACGACGACCCCCTTCACCTACGTCTTCAGTCCGGCTCCCTGAGCCCACCCGACGGGCGGGCCTGTCTTGGCCGGGGCTCCCTGGGCCCACCCGACCGGCGGCCCCTGCGTGCCTCCGCCTCCTCCGTTACCGGCGATGGGCACCGGACCGTCGGGCTGCCCTGAGGCGGCCCGTGCCGCATCCAGCTCCGCGTCGAGCCGGGCGGTCTGGCGCTCCTCCGAGTGCACCCACTGCACGAACACCGGGAGCAGGGCGACGAAGGTGAAGACCTCGGCGCCGACCCAGAGGATCCCCGCGCCGGCGTGCGTGCTCGACAAGGAGTACATCGCGGCGGCAGGCCTGGCGGAGGTCAGCAGGGCGAGCGCAAGGAAGGACTCGATCGGCACCCCGATCAGCAGATTGACCATCCGCGCGCCGTGGCTCATCTTCCAGTGGGGGATCGGGTCGACCCCGACCACCGGCCACCAGAACAGCGTCGCGCCGAACAGGAACCCGATGTTGATGAGGTCCATCACCCACATGTGGGTCATGGCGAACTCGAGCGCGAAGGTCAGGAAGAAGGCGAACATCGTGAAGTAGTAGAGGAACCACACCGGCAGCGGGTGCGAAAGCACCTTGAACGGCCGTGAGTTGAGGATCCGGAGCAGCCGGATCTTGGTGGCCCTCCCGGAGGTCTGGAGGGCCAGGGTCATCGGCGCCCCCATGGCCAGGAGCGGTGGGGCCACCACCATGAGCAGGAGGTGCTGGATGACATGGGCCTGGAAGTACCCCATGGTCATCGTGGCAACCGGTGACTGCAGTGCGAGATCGAGCGCCACCAGCCCGGCCAGGAAGGAGACCGTCCGACCAGCCCCCCACGAGCGGTCCCTCGCCGAGAGCGCCCAGACCGACTGCACATACCAGACCCCGAGGGCGAGCACCACGGCCAGGACGAAGATGGCGAACGGTGAGACGTCCCAGCGGGTCAGCGCGTTGTGGAGCGTGAACGGCACGGGACGTATGCCGGGCATGCCGGGCATCGAAGGCACCCGCTCAGCCTACCGATGCAGGCAGTGGGTGCCCATTCGGGTCGCCGCTGCGACGGGCACGATAGCGTGCGGTCGGCGACGAGGAGGGTGGCCGATGGTGTCTGGGGCGCGTTCCGGGGTGATCGAGGACCTGCTGGTGGACCTCATCGGCGCCCCCCACGTGGACATCGGCGGCGGCGTGCGCGAGGACGCGACCCACGACGAGTCCCTCGGGAGCGAGCCGGTCCGGCCCCGCCTGGTCGCCCGTCCCGGCACGACGGAGGAGGTCGCGGCCATCGTGCGCGCGGCTGCTGCCGAGGGAATCCCCGTGACCGCCCGCGGTTCGGGCACCGGCCTGTCTGGCGGAGCGATCCCTGTACCCGGGGGGATCGTGGTCTCCTTCGAGCGGATGGACGCCATCCTCGAGATCGACACCGCCAACCACGTCGCAGTGGTCGAACCGGGGGTCACGCTGTCGGCCCTGGACGCCGCCCTCCTCCCCCACGGCCTGGTGTACCCCGTCTTCCCCGGGGAGCAGTCGGCCAGTCTCGGAGGCAACGTGGCCACCAACGCCGGCGGGATGCGGGCGGTCAAGTACGGCGTGACCCGACACCATGTCCTCGGTGTCGAGGCCGTTCTCGGCACCGGCGAGGTCATCTCCTCGGGCGGAAAGTTCGTGAAGGCCACCAGTGGCTACGACCTCACCCAGCTCATCCTCGGGTCCGAAGGCACCCTCGCACTGGTCACCCGCGCCATCCTCAGGCTCCATCCGCGGCCGGAGCACCTCGCCACCCTCCTCGCCCCGTTCGCCTCACTCACCGAGGTGGCCGCCGCGGTGCCTCCCCTGGTGGCGAGCGGGGTCGGACCGCTGCTGGTCGAGTACATCGACAAGATCTCGATGGCCGGCATCACCGCCAACGCGGGCATCGACCTCGGGATCCCGGAGACGATGCGCGAACAGGCACTCGCCTACCTCGTCATCGTGCTCGAGGACCACCACGCCGATCGGCTCGAGGAGGACACCGCCACGGTCGCCGAGCAGCTCGTCGAGCTCGGCGCGCTCGAGGTCTACGTCCTGCCCGCGCATGCCGGCGCCGACCTCATCGCCGCGCGCGAGCGGGCCTTCTGGGCGGCCAAGGCAGCCGGTGCCGACGACATCGTCGACGCGGTCGTGCCCCGGGCCTCGATCCCGGCCTTCCTCGACGCGGTCGGCGTGCTGGCTGCGGACACCGGGTCGCTCGTGACCGGCTGTGGCCACGTCGGTGACGGCAACGTGCATCTCTCGGTCTTCCAACCCGATCCGGTCGTCCGCCACCGCCTGATCCGGGACATCCTGACCGCCGGGTTCGGGTTGGGCGGAGCGGTCTCCGGGGAGCACGGCATCGGCACACGCAAGCGTGACGCATTCACCGACCTCGAGGACCCGGTCAAGCTCGACCTCATGCGCCGGATCAAGACGGCGTTCGATCCCCGGGGCGTGCTCAACCCGGGGACGATCCTTGCCGCCACGGACCCCGTGCCGGCCGATGCCGAGCGGCCCCGACAGTGAACGGCGCCCAGTCGCTCATCCGCACCCTGGTCGATCACGGGGTCGACACCTGCTTCATGAACCCCGGCACCTCCGAGATGCACTTCGTCGGCGCGCTCGACGACGTGACCGGTATGCACGGTGTGCTGGCCCTGTTCGAGGGCGTTGCCACCGGGGCGGCCGACGGCTATGCGCGGATCGCCGGTCGCCCGGCCGCCACCCTCCTCCACCTCGGACCCGGACTCGGCAACGGTCTCGCCAACCTGCACAATGCGAGGCGGGCCCGGAGCCCGGTCGTCACCATCGTCGGCGACCACGCCATCTCCCATCGGGCCTACGACGCGCAACTGCAGTCGGACATCGCGACGGTGGCACGCAACGTGTCGACGTTCGTACGCAGCGCCGAGTCGACCGCTGCGTTGGGCGGCGACGTCCGTGACGCCGTCGTCGCTGCCTACGGTCCCCCGGGCGCAGTATCCACTCTGATCCTGCCGGCCGACGTCTCCTGGTCCGGGGGCGGGGTTCCGGTTGCCCCACCATCCGGCGTCCCGGTCGGCCCGGCACCGGGAGCGTCCCCGGATACGGCGGTCCTCGAGGCAGCCGCGGCCGGCCTGCGGTCGGGTGAGCCCTCGGCTCTGTTGGTCGGGGGGCGGGTCTGCCGCGGCGCCCTGCTCGACGCGGCGGCGGACCTGGCCGCAGCCACCGGGACCAGGCTGTTCGCGGAGACCTTCCCGGCGCGCCTCGAACGCGGCAGCGGTCGGCCCCCGGTCGAGCGACTGGCCTATCTGGCCGAGTTCACCGCCATGCAGCTCGCCGGCATCCGGCACCTGGTGCTGCTCGACGCCAAGTCCCCGGTGTCCTTCTTCGCCTACCCCGGCAAGTCGAGCGACCTGGTACCCGAAGGCTGCACGGTCCACCCCGTGATCGGACCAGCCGACGACGCCGCCTCGGGTCTGGCCGCCATCTGCGACCTGACCGGGACCGATCCCGGTCGCGGCGTCCGCCAGGAGCCCGGCGTCCCCGATCTACCGACCGGCCCACTCACCGCCCAGGCCGTGTGCCAGGCGCTCGGCGCGCTGATGCCAGAGGGTGCGATCGTTTCCGACGAGGGCAACACGGCCGGCCTCTTCGCGCCCGCGGCAACCGCGGGAAGCCCGCCGCACGACTGGCTCACCCTGACCGGCGGGGCCATCGGTCAGGGCCTGCCGGTGGCCGTGGGCGCGGCGGTGGCCGCCCCGGATCGTCGGGTGATCGCCCTCGAGGCCGACGGGAGCGCGTTGTACACCATCCAGGCCCTCTGGACCATGGCGCGCTCGGAGCTCGACGTCACCACGATCCTGCTCAACAACCGGTCGTACGCGGTGCTCAACATGGAGCTCGATCGCGTCGGTGCCGAGCCTGCCGGGCCACGGGCGAGGGAGATGCTCGATCTCGGCCGACCGGACATCGACTTCGTGCAGATCGCCGCGGGACTCGGCGTCCATGCTGCGCGCGCCGGGACAGCGGACGAGTTCGCCAAGGAGCTCGGGCGGGCGCTCGCCACAGCCGGGCCGAGTCTGGTCGAAGCCGTGGTGCCCTCACTGCTCTGAACCGTTCCGGTCACCTGCCGGCGGCCGCCACCCCGGGTTCCGGGCAGAACGGCTCACCCACACCGTTCGGCCGGACCAGTGGCGCGACGCCTTCTCCGTCCTGGCCGACCAGAGCACGACCGGCGCGATCAAGGTGGCGTTCGACTTCCGCTGACGCCTCAGAAGGGCAGCGAACCGGCCTGCGCCATCTCCAGCTCCTCGAAGATCAGACGGCACGAATCCTCGTCCGGTGGTGAGAGAGGGTCGCGCTGCAACGCCTCGAAGGCCGGGGCGGGGTCGCCGGTGAGCGCGGCCTTGACCACAAGGTCCTGCAGCTCGATCTGCACACGCATGAACTCGGCGATCGGCTCGGCGATCGGCGGCATCGCAACCGGGACGATCCCCTTCGCGTCCGCCGTGGCTGGAACCTCGACGATGGCGCCTTCGGGCAGATTGGGGACGTAGCCGCGGTTCGGGACGTTGACGGCGTTGAGGTTCCGTAGGCGATCCGTCCAGAGAGCCTCGATGACGGGGAAGACCTCTTCGGCGGAACGACCCGCGCGGTGCATCGGCAGGTGGGAGTCACCGTTGCCGTAGCGGGTCACCAGTCGCTCCATCTGCCGACCGACACGTTCATGGAAGTGGACAGGCACCGGGTGCCACCCTGCGATCTCCCGGGCGAACGGGACGTACTCGCCGATGTGGCTGTCGGTCGAACACGGAAGCAGCCCGTACTCCCGGAACATGTGGGAGACCAACGGCGCGTAGAACTGCTCGACCCCCAGCTGGACCAGGGGCACCTTGGCGAGCTGACGGGCCGTCGCGGTGACGTACGGCGGGTAGTCGAAGTAGCGACGCTGCCAGAGCTTCCGGAGCCGTGGGTAGAGGTCCTCACCGGTGTCGGAGCGCCGGATATCGGTGAAGAAGGTGAAGTGGTTGATGCCGCTCGCCCGCGCGGTGATCTGTGCCTTCGGAATGCGCAGGAGCCGCGCGACACGGGCCATGCCACCTGCGAACTCGTGGCAGAGGCTCACCGTTCGGACGGGGGTGGCGGTCGTGATGGCCAGAGCCACCCTGCTCAACGGGTTGGTGAGGTTGACCAGGAAGGCGTCCGGACAGTGGCGCTGGATGTCGTCACAGATGCCGAGGATGGTCCGGATGGAGCGCAACGAGTGGAAGACCGCCCCCGGTCCGCCGTTCTCGCCGGTGATCTGGGTCGCACCATGGCGACACGGGATCTCGTAGTCCTCGATCCAGTGCGGCCACCGTCCGACCTCGGCGCTGGTGAGGCAGAAGTCCGCACCGTTCATGGCCTCGGCCGGGTCGGTGGAGGCCTCGACGGTGATCGGAGAGCCTCGACGCTCGTTTACCCGGGCGGCGAACCTCCGGGTCACCTCCAGCCGCTCGGGACTGATGTCGTGCAACATCAGGGTCGCTCCACGCAGGCGCCGGGCGTTGACGGCGTCGAGCACCATGACCGGGCCGAACGACATCCCCCCCGCCCCGATGAGACAGATCTTGGGCCCGCCTGCTGGCGCCACGAACTCCCCTTCCTGCCGATGTCCCCTCGTCCCGATCGTAACGGGGATCCGGACGGGCGCCCAAGGGGCTGTGTGGTGCGGGTTCCGCGGAATCGGTCCTGCGTGGTCTGGCCCCGGTCGCACGTCGTCGGGTATACTAATTGCATGCCGAAAGTAACTACTGCGCCCGAGGTCGCTCCCGGGCCGGCCGCCGGTCAGGTCGACCGCTTCGAAGAGGCGTTGCACATCGTCGCCCGGTCGCTCACCAACCACCGCCTCCACGAGCGGCTCCTCCGGCTGGCCGGAGTCCGGCTCGACAAGGCCGGCGTCGCGCTCCTGCTCAAGCTCTCGGCGGGCGGTGACGCACTCCGGGTCACCGATCTTGCCGAGCTCCTCGGGGTCGACACCCCGACAGTGACCCGCAAGGTCCAGCAGCTCGAGCGCGACGGGATGGTCGTTCGCCAGACCGACCCGGACGACCGCCGGGCATCGCGGATCCGGCTCACTCCGGCCGGTCGCCGCACCCTCGAACGGGTACGCACCGCGCGCCGGGCCTGGCTCGAACACCTGCTCGAGGGCTGGAACGACGACGACCTGTCCACCTTGGCCGACCTGCTCGGCCGGTTCGCCGACGGGCTCGAACAGGATCTGGAGGACGCCCGTGTCTGACGTGATGACCGCACCGGCCGACCAGGCCCTACCGGACGCGGAACACCGCAGGATCATGGTCATCCTCGGCGCACTCATGTTGGGGATGGCGCTGGCTGCCCTCGACCAGACGATCGTGGCCACCGCGCTGCCGACCATTGCAGGCGACCTCCATGGATTGAACCACCTCGCATGGGTGGTGACCGCCTACCTCCTCGCCACCTGCATCTCGACGCCTCTGTGGGGCAAGCTCGGCGACCAGTACGGTCGCAAGGGCCTGTTCCAGTTGGCGATCCTGATCTTCCTGGCCGGCTCGATGCTGTCGGGCCTGTCGCAGACCATGGCGGAGCTCATCGGCTTCCGGGCCATTCAGGGAATCGGTGCCGGTGGGTTGATGGTCGGTGCCCAGGCCATCATGGGCGATGTGGTGCCTGCGCGGCAGCGGGGGCGGTACATGGGCTATTTCGGCGTGGTCTTCGGGGTCACCAACGTGGCGGGCCCCCTGCTCGGCGGGTTCTTCACCGAGCACCTCTCCTGGCGCTGGATCTTCTACATCAACGTGCCGCTGGGCATCGTCGCCCTGTTCGTCGTGGCCACAGCCCTGCACATCCCGATGTCACGGGTCCGCCACAAGATCGACTGGGCCGGGACCGCGCTCCTCTCCGTGGGCGTGACCTGCATCATCCTCCTCACCAGCTGGGCCGGCTCCGAGTATGCCTGGGGCTCGTCCACGATCATCGGCCTCGGACTCGTCGCCCTCGTGACACTCGGTGTCTTCTGCTGGGTCGAGACGAAGGCCGCCGAGCCGATCATCCCGCTCTGGCTCTTCAAGAACCGGACCTTCACCGCGACCTCCGCGGTCGGGTTCGTCATCGGGTTCTCGATGTTCGGGGCCATCATCTACCTACCGCTGTACCTCCAGATCGTCCACGGCGCCTCGCCCACCCTCTCGGGTCTCGAGCTGTTGCCGATGATCGGCGGCATGCTGCTCACCTTCATCGTGAGCGGGCGGCTGGTCACCCGCACCGGACGGTACAAGGTGTTCCCCATCCTCGGTACTGGGGTCCTGGCCGTGGGCCTCCTGTTGCTCACCCGTCTCGGTCCGCACACCTCCTACGGGGAGGTGTCCGTCTTCATGTTCATCACGGGACTGGGGATCGGCCTGGTCATGCAGGTCCTGGTCGTCGCGGTGCAGAACGCGGTGCCACACTCGGCGCTGGGGGTCGCCACGGCAACCTCGACGTTCTTCCGGACGATCGGGGGAGCCTTCGGCGTGGCCGTGCTCGGTGCCGTCTTCGCCAACCGATTGATCTCCGAGCTCAAGCTGCACGCCACTGCAGCCGAGCTCAAGTTGGTCAGCGGGTCGAACCTGACGGCCAATCCGGCACAGATCGCGCACCTGCCCCAAGGCCAACGCACCTTCGTCATCAGCGCATTCAGCCACTCGGTCGAGTCGGCGTTCCTGGTGGCCGTTCCCGTCGTCGTCGTGGGCTTCGTGCTCAGCTGGCTCATCAAGGAGATCCCACTGCGGACAACGGCGTTCGTTGCCACCGCGCAACCCGACGGTGAGGCATCCCAGAACGGCAAGACGTCCCAGAACGGGACGGCGGGCACCGGGGAGTTCTCCGTCCCCGCGCGAGCGTCCGGCGCGCCGTAGGCGAACCCTTTTCGGGGAGCACCAACGGGTGATCCCGGGACGCGTACTCGGGCTTCAGACTGGCGCAGCGTCGGCTCTGGGTGGTCGCTCTTCGCTGATCGGCGGTGGGGATTCCCCCGCAATCGAATGGACCACGGAAGGGCCGCCAGATCGAAGGTGCCGTCCGATGACCGCGTCGAGACTCAGTCGGCCCGCGCCGAGTCCGACGACGGCGAGCGCCATGGCGGCGAGCGCCAGGTTGAACTCGTAGCCCGGTGTCGCGGAGAGCGAATTGATGCCGTGGACCCAGGACACCGTGACCATCGCCACCACCTGATCGCCGAGCAGCGCGAGCCCGGCCAAACGAGACACGAGGCCGAGTGCGAGCGCGACTGCTCCACCGAACTCGATCACCCCACCGAGGACCGCAAAGAACCCACCCGGACGCAGGTGAGCCGTGTTCGACATGAACAGTGCCGTGCTGTGGACTCCCGGACCGTTGAATGCGCCGAAGAGCTTTCCGGCTCCGTAGTAGACGAAGATCCAGACCAGCGCGATCCGCATCGGCACCATCGCGACATCGGTGCCCAGGGCCGACGGTTCTGTGCTGAACATGGCCCTGACCAGCCCGCGGACACTCACCCGCCGGCGAAGCCGGGGTAACGCCACCATCAGGATCCCGCCCCGTCCGCGTCGACCGAACCGAGCTGGCGGGACCTCGCCCGGCCTTCCACGGCATCCCCGCCGGCATGCAACGGTCGGAACGGCCCCCAAAGCTGCACGAGGAGCACCGACAGATGACGAGGCCGTGCGGCCGCCTGCTCAACGATGAGCGGGCGCCCAGGTAGTCCGGTATCCGTCCGGATCGTTTCCTCGGTCGGGAATACCGCATGATGGAAGAGCTGGTCCCAGATGGTCAGCGCGAAACCGAGGTTGACGTCCTGGGGGCCGTCCAACTTGTGATGGATGCGGTGGTAGTTCGGGCTCACGAAGATCCGCCCCAGCGGACCGAACCCGAGATTCGTGTTGGAGTGCTCGAAGGCGACGAACCCGGCGTAGGCGACGAGCACTGCGAGCGGCACTGTGCCATTGGCCAGGAGAACGACCCCTGGAACGAGTGCGAGGAGATACGAGACATGGATGAGTGGGTGGGTGCGAAAGACGGTGAGCACGCTCATGTCCTCCTGCGAATGGTGGAGCTCGTGAAAGCGCCAGAGCGCACGGATGCGGTGGTTCGCGAGATCCGCGAGCCAGTTGCACCCATCCATCGCCACGAAGATCAGGGCGATGACGGCCCAACGGGGAACGAATCCGAGTCGGGGCACGACAATCCACGGGAGGTCCCGTTGCGCCAGATCGGTGAAGGACAGTGAGAGCGCCGCCACGAGTGGCACGACCAGGCTCGCGTTCAAGATCGTGTAGAGCGCGTCCTGGCGGTACCCCCGAGCAAGAGCTGGCCGCAGCTGGGCCGGGCGCACCCTCTCGACGACGAGGATGGCCGCGAGGATCACGAGCGTCACCGGACCGACGACCACCACGTGCAACCGCGTCATCGAGGACGACAGGCCGGTACCGCCCCAACGGTTCGACCAACCGATACCGACGAGGAGGATGGCTACGGCCACGATTGCGAAGGCAGGCAGATAGGGACGGGCTGCAGGCAGCCGTCCTGAGCCATTTGTCCCGGCGTACCCGGGGATCGGCAAGGTTCGCGCTGGGGAGCACTCCGGCCCCTCGATGACAGAGTCCGCTTCCGCTCCCCGCTCTGCGAGGAGACTAGAACCCGACTCCACCGCCACCTCCTGGACTCGTTGTCGTCGTTGGTGGTGCGGTCGCCGGTGGGGCAGTAGCCGGAGGCGCCGTGGGCATCGGAGCCGTGGCCGCTGGTTCGGTCGCCGGGGGGGCAGTAGCGGGGGGGGGTGGCGGCGGACGTTTTCAGTACGAACCAGGTCCCAGCGACCCCTTGGCCCTTGTCCTGGCCCGGGGCCGTATCGCCCTGGTAGTAGTAGAGGAGATGACCGTTGTATGTGACCTGGGTCGACCCGTCGGGGCGCACGACTGTTCCAAGCATTCCGGGAACGCCTGACGTCAGAGCCGGCCGATGACCGGCCGGGACCACCAGGGGGGGCCACACCACTGCGCATTCCCCTGTGCAGGTGGTGGCAGTCGGAGAATCGGTCGTGAAGTAATAGAGCGTTCGACCGTTCGGCCCGGTCAGCACCGATCCGACACCCGGAAGTGCCGCTGAATCGAGGTCGACCGACTTGGTCGGCGGGCTCGATCCGGTCGGAGTGACCTTCGTGGTCGTCGGACTGCTCTGCGCCGATGTGCAGGCGGCAGCCAACACTGCGACCGTTGCGAAGGACGCCGCCAGCAACAGGCGGCGGGTCGTCATCGTCCGGCGACGACTGGGGGTTTCGTTCTGACTTGTAGCAGGTCGGATGTTCATCGGCAGTGACTACCGAGACGGAGCCCTCTTCGTTCATCTGAATCGAGAATTCCGCCGCAATGTCAGGGATCCTGAAGTGCGGTGGGCCTGGAGCTCCGAGCCGGAGACCCTACGGTGAAGCACTGCCCGTGCTACCGGCTCGGCCAGGGCAGGCCCATGTTGTTCAGCGTCGGCACCGCGCCGGCTGACATGATCCGTTCGGCGAGGGGACGCATCGCCTCTGCGAGGTCGAGCGCCCTGGCACCGAGGGTGGATACCAGGGGTGCAGCCAGTCGGTCGGTCGCTGCCTCGATGGCGTCGCGGACCTCGGTGCCTGCCGGAGTGGGGAGCTCGTCGTCGTCGATCCATTCGCGCTCACGAAGTCGCACGGCTGCAGTTCGCCACTCTTGTTCGGACCACCCACGGCTGGCACGGAGGCTCTCCCGGTCCGAGCGCCCGGTCGCTGCTTGCATCACGAGCGACTCGCATGGGTCGACCTCATAGGCGACGAGGCACGTGACATGGCCGCCGCCGCGGTGCTCACGCATCGCTCCGAGGGCCTGCCACAGCTGGAGGTGCGGTGCACCCGGATCGGCAAGAGCGGCATTCGCAGCTCCGAGTGGTCTGCCCGAGAAGTCAGCTGCGTGGACGGCGGCCATTGCGAGTGACGCTGCTCGCCGAACGTCGGGTCCGTCGATCGCGTCTCCGAGCAGTCGACCGAGCGCTGCATCCATCGCAGACAGTCGGGCGTCGATGAGCTGCCGTGGCTCGGCGTGGACCCACGCGTCGGGGATCGCGCGCTCGACCCGCTGAGGGTGAAAGCCATAGAAGATCGAGGTCACGACGGGCGCCGACACGGCACCGAGCGGTGCTGCCCGGCAGCCGAAGTAGCTCATCCAGCCGCCTTTGAGGCCGAGCCCGTCCGTTGCCTCGCGGGTCTCCGGAGCGAAGAAGACCACAGCGTGGATCGGCTCGCCGTACTGCCAGAGGAGGCGCGCCGCCTGCTCCTCTCGTGTGCCCACGAAGACCCGCCTCAGCCCAGGCGGTAGAGCTTCTTCCCGTTGTCAGAGAGGATCTTGCGGCGCGACTCGGGCCGAAGCGTCGCCATGGCCTCGTGCACGTGCTCGAGCGGCTTGGGCCAGAGAGCCGTCGGGTGAGGAAAGTCGGTCTCGAACATGATGTTGTCCTCGCCCACCTTGTCGACCAGCTCCTGAAGATGCCCGCGACCGGTCTCGAACCACATGGTGCCGTACCAGTTCGACTTGAAGTACTCCGAAGGCGCCCGGCCAAGCTCGGCCGCCTGTACAGGAGCGTTCTCCGGGAGTTCCCAGTCCATCGTCTCGAGGATGAACGGGACCCAGCCGATCCCGCTCTCCACCGAAACCATCTTGAGTTTCGGAAAGCGGTCGAAGATTCCCGCAAAGATCGTGTTGATGACCACGCGGGCATTGCCGATGAAGAGCATCGACCCACCGATGGCGGGCTTGACGAACTCGTCCTGTGATTCCCAGAAGTACTGGCCGAAGAAGTTCATCGCCGTGAGGCTCGCTCCGATGTGGAAGTGGATCGGCAGCTCGAGATCGGCACAGACCTCCCACAGAGGGTCCCAGGCCGCGTTGGCCAGGTCCGGGGAGCCGAGGTCCTGGGGATCCGAGGTCATGTTGATTCCCCGGAGACCCAGCTCGGCGATTCGCTGCGCTTCGCGCACGCACCCCTCGATATCCCAGGCGGGCAGGATCGGCATCGGCAAGAGCCGGTTGTTCGTGCGCTCCTGTATCTCGGCCCGGGAGTCGTTGAAGATCTCCACGGCCAGGCGGCGCAGCATCGGGTCCTTCACGTCTACCAGTGCCTGGCCCCCCAGACCAAGGGCATTGGGATAGGTGACCTGGTGCTGGATTCCCATGTCGTCGAGAACCTTGAGGCGGGCGTCGATGTCCCACGCTGCCACGTGGGACCGTTCGAAATCCCACTCGAGCATCGATTCCTGGAATGGATGCTTCACACCTTCCCTGTCAATGGTGCTGCCGCCGCCAGCCTTTCCGAGAGGTATCCCTTCGATAACCCATGTTCGCTCTCCCTCGACCTCTTCAACGTGAAGAATCTCACTCTTGTAGGCAGCGGGGGCCCGCTTCGTCCAGAGGTCGTCGACATCGGTGAGATGGGAGTCAGCGTCGACAACGGCCAGTTGCTCAGGCACTGCCGAGGTGAGAGTCATGCGGTTCATCCTCCAGGCTTCACGACCAAGGGACCGGCGCCCCACCAGCTGAGGTTAGCGCCGGTGCTGGCTCAGTCTGGTGGGGCCGGCCGGAATCGAACGGCGACCTCAGCAGCAACAGTGCGTGCACTCCGGACTCCGGTGGATCCCTGTGCACGATCCTGCCTGGTCAGAGGTTTCCCTGGAGGACCGGCGGAGATGCTTTCGATGGGCGTCTGGATGCGGAACCATCCTCCATTCACATGGATCCTGAGCTGAACGAGCTTCAGAATCCCTCGCTTCTGCAGCACCCGGCATCCGGCGGGCGAGATCACGACGTGTGCAGGCGTTCGACTCTGAAGGTCCAACGCGAGTTCCTCCTCATACAGGGCGTCAGCGGTCGCCGTCTGCCCCACCACAGAAGGAGCGACGCAGTAGGAGTGAGCCGCCGCAAGCTGGCGAGTGATGACGCCGGTCTCGCTCGACCACCCCGCACTCCAGACCACGAGCGAAATGCAGAGAGCGATTCCCGTCAAAATGGCGACCAGGCCGCGGACAGCGAAGTCGGATTCGGTCTCGGCACCTACCTCCGATGCCGGCCAAAGTTGGTCCACTACGGCAAGAAGGACGAGGGCAGCTCCAGCACGACGACGAGATCCCGCGCGTTATTGGCATTTTTCCACAGCGTTGCGCTCGATGCGTACACAATCATGCAGATCCCTGCTAGCGCGATGAGGGCTGCGGGAATGAGTCGAGTCCAGCGGTTCACCGGAAACCTCGACCAATAGCGGGGCGCCAGCAGCGCCAGGCCGGCGAAGAGGGCCAGGACGTAGGCAAGAAGGGGCAGGCCAAACTCGCTGCTCGAGAACTCGTTCTGTAACCTCGTGGGCGAGAGCGAGTGTCCTGGCGCCGAGAGGTCTGTGTGGTGCCAGACAAAGGCCAGTGCCGCCGCAACGAGCATTACCGACGACCCATGCAATCAGCCGCCGTCTCAGGGCTGGTTCCCGGAGCGCCCGGACGCCGCTGACAAGTGCGACGGCAAAAAAGACCAGCAGCGATTGGGGATGCAAGAAAAAGAGAAACGCGGCGATCCCCGCCCCCGCGACCAGGCTGAAGCCGTCTAGAGCTACCAATGTCACGAGGAAGAGGGGCCAAGCCCACTCAGCCAAGACCACACTCTCTGACACGGGAAAGAGAAGCCCGGGCAGGGCGGCGATGCCGATGCCAAGCACGGGCCAGACCATCAGGCCGGGAGCACGGCGGCGAACCACCAGCCAGCTGGCCAAGAGGGCCCCAAACGGAGCCACCGTATAGGAGAGGCCGAATATGTGACGCAGTGGCGGCACACTGCTGGTGTGAGAAGACGCCCAAAGCACCGGGTACTGGAACGTCTCTGCGGTGTAGCGAGCGAACGGGTGGAACGCATGTCCTCGCTCGACGACCCCGAGCAAGTACTTGGAGCCGTCGAAAGTCAGGGACGCTCCGAACCAACCCAAGACCACGAAACCGACAGCAGCCAGTCCCAAGAAGATCCAGATCGACCGACTGCCCAACCCCCGTGAACCGCCAAGAGCCCCCGAACTCTCGGTCCTCCCGTTGATGGCCCACCCCCTTATGGCTACATCGCACTCTGTGCCAAGCCGCGTCCCGCCGAGTGGTCAGAATAGACCCTGTGATTGGGACTTGACCCACCGCAAACGGGCCCGACCTTAATCGCAGGCGGTGGGGCTAGCTGGAATCGAACCAGCGACCTCAGCATTATCAGTGCTGCGCTCTAACCAACTGAGCTATAGCCCCCGGGAATCCGGTTCGCGACGCTACACCCCGGGCAAGGGGGACTGACCGTCGTCCGGGGTGTCGCCCGCCATCCGGGCCACGGCCGCCACCGCGTCTCCTTCCCCGAGGTTCATCACCCGCACGCCGGTGGCGTCCCTCCCCTGTGAGGCGATCTCACGCACCGAAGTGCGGATGACCACGCCGGAGGTGGACACCAGCAGGATCTCGTCGTCGAGGCTGGTCATGAACGCGGCCACCACCCGACCCCGCCGAGCGGTCAGGCGGATCCCCCGCACGCCTTGCCCTCCTCGCGCCTGCCGGTTGAACCGCTCGACCTTGGTGCGTTTGCCGTAGCCCGCGTCGGTCACGATCAGGATGTCTGCTTCGTCCCGTGCGACGTCGCAGGAGACAACCTCGTCCTCGGGCTTGAGCCGGACACCTCGTACCCCGGCCGCGTCCCGCCCCATGGCTCGCACATCCTGCTCGGCGAAGCGGATGGTCATGCCCGAGCTGGTCACCAGGAACACCTCGTCGTCGCCGCTCGTCTCGACGACCCGCACCAGTTCGTCCCCGTCACGCAGGTTGATGGCGATGAACCCCTCGCGGCGCGACTTGTCGTACTCGCTGAAGGCCGTCTTCTTGACCTGGCCCTTCTTGGTGGCGAATACGAGGAAGTGGTCGGCACTGAAGTCGCGCGTGCCGATGATCGCCTGAATGCTCTCGTCGGGTGCGAGGGGCAGGAGGTTGACGATGGCCGTCCCGCGCGCCGTGCGCTCCTTCATCGGGATCTCGAGCGCACGCAGCCTGAAGACCCGGCCCCGGTTGGAGAAGAGGAGCAGGTGGGCGTGCGAAGAGGTGTGCACGACGTCGTCGATGAGATCCTCTTCCTTGAGTCGGGCCCCCTGCACGCCCCGGCCACCACGCCCCTGGGTGCGGAAGGCGTCGACCGAGACCGCCTTCACGTAGCCGGCCCGGCTCATGGTGACCACCAGTTCCTCGTCGTCCACCAGATCCTCGACGTTCATGTCGCCCGGATCGTGGGTGATGACGGTGCGGCGCTCGTTGGCGAACTTCTCACGGATCGCGCCGAGCTCTCCGGCGATCACGCCGCGCAACTTGGCCGGATCGTTGAGGATCGACTCGAGCTCGGCGATCTCCTCGAGCAGCTTGGCGAGCTCCTCTTCCAGATTGGTCCGGCCGAGACGGGTCAGGCGGGCCAGGGTCATGTCCAGGATGTGGTTGGCCTGCTCCTCCGAGAATTCGAATGGGGTCGCCCGCAGGGCCTCGAGGGCAGCCGGGCGGTCGTCGGAGCCACGGATGGCCGCGATGACCGCGTCGAGCATGTCGATGGCCTTGAGCAGGCCCTCGACCACGTGCGCCCGGGAGCGGGCCTTGTCCAGCAGGAACTCGGAGCGCCGGGTGACCACCTCGACCTGGTGGGCCACGTAGTGCGTGAGCATCTCGGCGATGTTGAGCGTCCGGGGCACCCCGTCGACCAGAGCCACCGCGTTCACGCTGAACGTCGTCTGCATCGGCGTCTGCTTGAACAGGTTGTTCAGGACGACATTGGCGTTCGCGTCGCGCTTGAGCCGGATGACCAGCCGGGTCTTCCCACCCGAGGAGTCGTCCTGGGCCTCGGCGATGCCGTCGAGGTCGCCGGCCCGCACCAGGTCCTCGATCTTCTTCGACACCGAGGCGATCGAGGTCTGATAGGGCATCTCGCTGACCACGATCCGGGTCTCACCGGCCCGGCCCTCCTCGATCTCAGCGGTGGCACGCAGCTTGATCGAACCGCGCCCGGTCCGCATCGCGTCCAGGATGCCCTGGCGCCCGAGGATGAGCGCCCCGGTCGGAAAGTCCGGACCCTTGATGAACGCCATCAGGTCGTCGGGGGTCGCCTCCGGGTGTTCCAACAGGTGGGTCGTCGCGTCGATGACCTCGCCGAGGTTGTGAGGCGGGATGTTGGTCGCCATCCCTACCGCGATCCCCTGGGACCCGTTGACCACCATGTTCGGGAACCGCGACGGAAGGACCGTGGGCTCCTCGGAGGTCGCGTCGTAATTGGGGACGAAGTCGACGGTCTCCTGGTCGATGCCGCTCATCAGCTCGAGGGCGAGCGCCCCGAGACGGCATTCCGTGTACCGCATCGCCGCGGGACCCTCGTCGGGTCCGGTGCCCCCGAAGTTGCCGTGGCCGTCGATGAGCGGATGGCGCATCGAGAAGTCCTGGACCATGCGTGCCAGCGCCTCGTAGATGGCCGAGTCGCCGTGCGGGTGGTAGGAGCCCATCACGTCCCCCACGACCTTTGCGCACTTCGAGTGGGGTCGGTCCGGCAGCAGACGCTGGTCGTACATCGAGTACAGGATCCTGCGGTGGACCGGCTTCAGGCCGTCCCGCACATCGGGCAGCGCCCGGGAGACGATGACCGACATGGAGTACTCGAGGAACGAGCGCTCCATCTCTTCCTGGATTTCGATGGGGTCGATGAACCCCTGTGTCTCGTCCTCGGTCCCGGTCCCGGCTCCGCCGCGGCCCTCGTCGTCACGCCCTGGCATGCACTGTTCCCATCTGTCCGTGATCTCCTCAGATGTCGAGGAAGCGCACGTCCTTCGCGTTGGTCTGGATGAACTGCTTGCGCAGCTCCACGTCCTCTCCCATCAGCACCGAGCAGACCTCGTCGGCAATGACCGCCTGCTCGACGGCGACCTGGAGCAGCGATCGCTGGCCGGGGTCCATGGTGGTGTCCTTGAGTTCGCCGAAGTCCATCTCGCCGAGGCCCTTGAGCCGCTGGAAGTCCGCCTTGTGATTCGGGTTCTCGGCCTGGAATGCGGTTCGGGCGTGATCGTCCTTGAGGTACACCTTCTCCTTGCCGACCAGCGTCGAGTAGAGCGGCGGCTGGGCCACGTAGACAAACCCACCCTCCACCAGCGGCTTCATCTGGCGGAAGAAGAAGGTCAGCAGAAGCGTGCGGATGTGGGATCCGTCGACGTCGGCGTCGGCCAGGATGATCACCTTGTGGTAGCGGATCTTGGCGACGTCGAAGTCCTCGGCCAGGCCGGCACCGATGGCCGAGATGAGGGCCTGGATCTCGGTGTTCTTGAGCATCTTGTCGACGCGGGCCCGCTCGACGTTGAGGATCTTGCCGCGGATGGGCAGGATCGCCTGGGTTCTCGGGTTCCGGGCGTCCTTGGCCGACCCACCTGCCGAGTTTCCCTCGACGATGAACAGCTCGCTCTCGCGTGGGTCGCGTGAGGAGCAGTCCACGAGCTTGCCGGGCAGGCCGGCCCCGTCCAGGGCCGACTTGCGCCGGGTGAGGTCACGGGCGGTGCGGGCGGCCAGCCGGGCCCGGGCGGCCAGCAGCCCCTTCTGGACGATCTGGTTGGCTTCGCGGGGGTTCTCCTCGAACCACTCGGCCAGCTTCTCGTTTGTTGCCCGCTCGACGAGCGACCGCACCGGAACGTTTCCGAGCTTGCCCTTGGTCTGACCCTCGAACTGGGGATCCTGGAGCCGAACGGAGATGATGGAGGTGAGGCCCTCGCGGATGTCCTCG
Source organism: uncultured Acidimicrobiaceae bacterium (assembly GCA_963725275.1). Classification (GTDB taxonomy): domain Bacteria; phylum Actinomycetota; class Acidimicrobiia; order Acidimicrobiales; family RAAP-2; genus Bog-756. Next base: position 217,589 of record CAVRXS010000004.1, read on the forward strand.
CCCTCCATGTTCTTGTCCTTCTCCTTCAGCGCTCCCTTGGCCCGGGCGTACTTGTTGACCACGTTGGTGAGCGCCTTCTTGAACCCCTCCTCATGCATGCCGCCGTCGATGGTCGAGATGCCGTTGGCGAAGGAGTGGATCGACTCGTAGAAGCCGGAGTTCCATTGGAGTGCGATCTCGACCTCCATGGTCTCCTCCTTCTGGTCGAACGAGCAGACCTTGCGGAAGAGCGCCTCCTTCGACGCGTTGAGGTGGCGGACGTAGTCGACGATGCCGTCCTTGTACTTGAAGGACTGGGCCGGCTTCCCGTCCGCCCGCTCGTCGACGAAGTTGATCTCGAGGCCCTTGTTGAGGAAGGCCATGACCTGGAGGCGTTCGACCACGGTCTGGGCACGGAACTCGACGTCCTCGAAGATCTTGGTGTCCGGCCAGAAGCTGATGGTCGTCCCGGTGCGTCCCCGTGGCGCCGGTCCGGTGACCTTCAGCTTGCCGGTCGGCTTGCCGCCCCGTTCGAACTCCATGAGGTGGTGGTCGCCACCGCTGTCGATCTCGAGCCGCAAGCGGCTCGAGAGGGCGTTGACCACGGAGACGCCTACCCCGTGCAACCCGCCGGACATCTTGTAGCCGCCGCCCTCACCGAATTTCGCCCCCGCGTGGAGCACGGTCAGGACCACTTCGGCCGCCGACTTCCCCTTCTGCTTGGCCATCGGCCCCGTGGGGATCCCGCGGCCGTTGTCAGCCACCTTCACCCCGCCGTCAGCCAGGAGGGTGACGTCGATCCGGTCGCAGTACCCGGCCATCGCCTCGTCCACCGAGTTGTCGACGACCTCCCACACCAGGTGGTGCAGACCGGTCGGGCCGGTGGATCCGATGTACATCCCGGGCCGTTTGCGGACCGGGTCGAGACCTTCCAGGACGGTGATGTCATCGGCGTCGTACGTGTCGTCCTCCACGCGCCGCTCGTTCTCCGCTTTCAGCGCCACAGGCGCGCCCTTTCACCGTCGTCCTCACGAATGGGAACCGGCGCATCGATCCCGTTCCGGGTGCGCAATGCGCACTTCCGGACCGGCTGTGATCTCGCGGTTCCGATGTTCCAGTGTAGCTCCCCGGTGTCCCACCCCGGGTCGTTTCCGGGGTTCGGCCACGGGGCCTGTCAGCGCCTCACGCGCACCTCGAGCCGGGTCGGTCGGTCCACACCCACCCGCTCGCTCACGGTGTCGAGCAGGGTGTCCCCGAGGAGACGGACCTGGGTGGCCCAGGCCGGGTGGTCGACGGTCACGACGAGCGCTTCGGGGTCGATCCGGACCGGTCGGACGTGATCGGCCATGGACGGGCCGACGATCTCGGTCCAGCCGGAGAAGAGGCGGCCGAGAGCGCGTGCGCCCTCCATCCCCAAACGGGCGGAGAGGACGTCGAGCGAGCCCTCGAGCGACCTGGGGCCGGCGTTTCCCCGGTCGCGATCGGCTCTCATGCCACGCTCGCGGCGACGGCACGGCCGCCGGCCACCAAGGAGTACGCCTTGGCCACGCTGACCTCCGCGGGGAGCGGCACCGCCGTGGTCACGATGGCCTGCCCTGGGGGGAGCCCGGCCAGGAGTGCCCGTGACCGAGACTGGTCGAGCTCCGAGAAGACGTCGTCGAGCAGGAGCACCGGCGCTGACCCGAGCCGCTCTGTCGCCAGCTGGTGCGTAGCCAGCCGGAGGGCCAGGGCCAACGAGCGCTGTTCCCCCTGGGAGGCGTGGGTCCGCGCCGGCATCCCCCGTAGGGTGAGCTCGAGCTCGTCCCGGTGCGGGCCAACGGAGGACACGCCGCGGGCGACGTCCTCGGTGCGGGCCTGCTCGACGGCGACTGCGAGCGTTCCCGACCACGAGCGCCGGTAATCGAGCCCGATCGGCGTCTCGACGCCAGCGAGACGCGAGTAGTGGACCCCGGCCAGGGGCGCAACATGATCGACCAGGGACTCCCTCGCCTCGACCAGCATCGTCCCGGACTCGGCGAGCCTCGCGTCCCACACGTCGAGCGTGCCCGCGATGTCGGGGGTCAGGCGCCGGCCCGCGTTGCGGAGGAGTGCGGCCCGTTGCCGGAGCACCCGCTCGACGTCTTCGGCGGTCCGCGCCACCTTCGCATCCATCACGGCGAGTGCCTCGTCGAGGAATCGTCTGCGCTCGGCGGGGCCCGAGCGGACCACACCCACGTCCTCCGGCGAGAACACGGTCGTGCGGAGGGCGTCGTGGAGGTCGTCACGGCGGCGAACGGCCTGGCGGTTGACCTGTGCCCGCGAGCGACCGAGTGTGGAGACCTCTGCCTCGATGACCACGGAGCGATCACCGACCCGGGTCTCACATCGGATGATCGCCTGTTCGGCTCCCTTCCGCACCAGTGCCTCGCGGGGTGAACCACGGAACGACTGGAGGGTCGACAGATAGCCGATCGCTTCGAGGACGCTGGACTTCCCCGCGCCGTTGGCGCCGGTGATCAGCGTCGTTCCGTCAGGGTCGGGCTCGATGGCGATGTCGCTGATATTCCGGAAGTCGGCGATCGTCAGCGACACGAGGTGCACGACAGCGGGCAGGGACTGGTTACGAGACCCGTACCGGCATGAGCAGGTACTGGAAGTCGGTGAGCTCGGCCGAGCGCACGGTCGCCGGCTTGGTGGCATCGACCGTTTCGAGCAGTACCTCGTCACCGGAGACGGCCTCCACTCCGTCGATCAGGTAGGTCGGGTTGAAGGCGATGGTGAGCTCCTCGCCGTCGAAATCGGCATCGACCGTTTCGCTCGCATCGCCCACCTCCTGGGACACCACGGTGAGATCCACGCCGGCGTGGCGCATCGAGAGTCGAACCGGAGTGGTGTTGTCCCGTACCAGCAGGCGTACCCGCCGGAGTGCGTCGAGGAGCGAGTCCTTGCCCACATGGAGCCGGTTGGGATACTCGGCCGGAATCAGCTGCCGGTAGTCGGGATAGGTCCCATCGAGGAGCCGGGTGCTGACCTTCACGTCGCCGGCGGTGAATGTGACGTCGTGCTCGCCGATGGCGAGGCCGACCGTGGGGCCCGTGACACCTGATGTCCCGTTTCCCCCGTCGGTGGTGACCGCGTCCTTGGCGCCACCGAGAGCGGAGAGCCGGAGCAACTCGGCGAGCGCCCGCGCCGGTACGAGGATCTGCGAGTTGTCGGCGAGGGCGTCGCTCCCGTCGATGTCGCGCAGAGCCAGCCGGTACGAGTCGGTCGCCACCAGGCGGACGCCGTTCCCTTCCGGGGCGATGAGCACTCCGGTGAGGAGCGGTCGGGCGTCGTCCCCCGACGCCGCCCGCACGACCTGACGAAGCGCACCCGCAAGTGCGGACGCCGGGAGGAACGTTGCCGGTTCGGGGGGATCGGGTAGGGACGGAAAGTCCTCGACCGTGAACGTACGGAGGCCGAAGCGAGAGCGCGCTGCACCGATCTCGATCTTCTCCCCTTCCGATTCGATCGTGACCGCCCCCGGCTCGAGTGACCGGACGATGTCCGCCAACAGCTTCGCCGGGGCGACGCAGACGCCGTCGGTGATCCCGATGACCTCGGTCTCCACGTGGACCGTGAGGTCGAGATCGGTGCCCACGACGGAGAGATGGTTACCCGTCGCCTCGATCCGCAGACCGCCGAGTGCCATGGTGGCCGACGAGCGGGTGCTGACCGCCCGGCCGGCCGTGACCAGTACCTCCACCAACGAGTCACGCTCGCATCGAAACTTCACGGGGAGGTCCTTTCTGGTTTCTGCATGGGCTGCTGTTCAACTGTTTTCAATTGAATTCCTAGTGATGGTAGTAAGGCCTGTGGATTGCGGATGACCGGTCGTCTTCCCAGCCAGCGGTGCATGGGGATTTCCACCCACTGTCCCCCGAATGTTGATCGAGGGGTGCCGAGGGTGTCCCCAAAGCAACCGGTTATGGACAAGTTCACCGGAGTTCACAGAATTACCCCAAGGCAACCAGGAGATTTCCACAGAAGGTGCACAACCTCCGGATAGGTGGCGGTTGTGCTCACGATCCACTCTTGATCCGGACGATGAGGCCGGTCACCTGGTTGTAGATCTGATGACGCTCCCGCATGAGTCCGGTGATCTTCTCGACAGCGTGCATGACAGTTGAATGGTCACGACCGCCGAATTCCCGGCCGATGGCCGGGTAGCTGAAGTCGGTCAACTCGCGGAAGACGTACATGCTCACCTGGCGGGCGGTCACCAGCGGACGGCGTCGGTTCGGGCCGCGCAGCTCCTCGACGCTGAACCCGAAGGTCTCGGACGTGGCCTCCAGGATCAGCTGAGGGGTGATCCGCCGAGGCTGGTCCGCCGACACGATGTCCGAGAGCACCTGTTCAGCGAGCTCTCGGCTCATCGGCTGGCCGTTGAGGCTGGCGAAGGCGGTGACCCGGATGAGGGCGCCCTCCAGCTCGCGGATGTTCTCCTTCACGTGGGTGGCGATGAACTCGAGGACGTCGTCGGGCACAGCGACCTTTTCGTGTACGGCCTTGGTCTGGAGGATAGCCAACCGGGTCTCGAGCTCGGGTGGCTGCACCTCGGTGATCAGGCCTGAGAGGAACCGGCTCCGGAGGCGATCCTCGAGCGTGGCGATGGCCTTCGGTGGTCGGTCGGAGGTCAGGACGATCTGCTTGGAGGCTCCGTAGAGCGAGTTGAAGGTGTGAAAGAACTCTTCTTGCAAGGACTCTTTTCGCTCCATGAACTGCACGTCGTCGATGAGCAGCACGTCACACTCGCGGTAGCGACGCTTGAATGCGGTTGTGGTGTTGGTCCGGATGGCGTCCACGAATTCGTTCATGTAGGTCTCGGTGGTCACGTAGCGCACGTGCCGACCACTGAAATTCTCCTGCACGTAATTGCCGATGGCGTGGAGGAGGTGGGTCTTTCCGAGCCCGGCGTCGCCGTAGATGAAGAGAGGGTTGTAGGAACGGGCCGGCGCCTCGGCCACCGACTGGGCGGCGGCATGCGCGAACCGGTTGGACGAGGCGATGACGAATGTCTCGAAGGTGTACCGGGGATCGAGGATCGGCGAATCCCGGTGAGCGGTCCGTGGCATCGGGGTGACCACCGCGGACGGATCGGATGATCCCGACCGGTCCTTGGCGGGATCGCCGCTCGGAAGTCGCTCCTCGGCCGGTTCGTAGATCGGGGCGACCACCTCGAGCTGGACCGTCAGGTCCCGACCGATGGTTCCGGTGACGGTGTCCTGGATGAGCCCCAGAAACCGGGATTCGACCCGGTCCCGGATCAGGGTGTTCGGTACCCCCAGTACGATCTCATGGTCTTTGATGGACAGCGGAGTGATTCCAGACAGATAGGCCTGCCAGATGGCGTCGGAGACCTGTTCGCGCAGGGCCTCGGAACACGATTTCCACACGTCGTCGGTGTCGTTCACGTGGGCCTCCGCCCTTGCACTGGGCCGTCGGTCCACAACGATGTCCACAGTTGTGGACAAGCAGCGATGGTGGTACGCCCCCCGGTCGGTCCGGGTCGGGGGGCGAATGCACGTCGTGTGGGCCTGCGTCTTTGGAATGCGCACGCTACGCCAGGCAGCGGGATCCCGCTCGGCCGGGCGTGTCGTGCCTGTCGGTCGGAACGGTACACCGTGGGCCCATGGGCGTCTCGTGGGTCTCGACTAGAGCCCAGGATGCTTTTGGGCATACCATGTGCCGGAATGTCCTGTTCTCGGTGAACAGGCCCCCTGCCGGACAGGACGTGGAGGTCCGCGGTCCAGGGCGAGGAAGGAAGTGGATGGATGAAACGGACGTACCAACCCAACGTGCGCAAGCGCGCCAAGACCCACGGATTCCGCAAGCGGATGTCGACCAAAGCCGGTCGAGCCGTGATCAAGGCCCGCCGCGCGAAGGGGCGGCAGCGCCTGTCGGTGTGATTTCGCGGCAGAACGCCCAGGTCACGAGCGGTGGCATCGGTCCGGTGCGATCGAGCAGGACCTTTGGTGCCCTGCATCGGACGTCGTGCCGGGGCCGGTCCGGACCGGTCTCGGTGAGCTTCGTGGCACGACCCGAGTGGACCCGTTCCGAGGCCGCCTACGCCCTCAATCGCAAGGTGGGGGGCGCTGTCCTACGCAACCGGTTACGTAGGAGGATGCGTGCAATCCTGGGCGAGCAGGCGGTTGGCCTGCCGGTCGGGGCCTATTTGGTGAGGAGCAGCCCCGGGGGGGCTGCCCTCGATTTCGACGAACTGAGGATGGCGATGAGCCGAGCAGTGGAGCAGGCCACGAGTCGACCGGTGATCGGCTCGCGGGCCCCATCGCGTCGCTCGCGGGGACCGGCCAGATGACCGTCGCCTCCGTCAGGGAGCGGTCCGTGCCCGCCGGCACGGACCCGTGCCCATCCGACGCGCCCCGGTCCGGTCCCGCCCGGATCCTCGTCGCCCTCATCCACGCCTACCAGCTGGCCCGTTCGGGGCGGCCGACCGGCTGTCGGTACCTGCCGAGTTGCTCGGAATACGCAGTTCAGGCCATCGACGGGCACGGTGCGCTGCGGGGCACCGGCTTGGCCCTTCGCCGGATCGGCCGTTGTGGGCCATGGGGCGGGCACGGCCTCGACCCCGTCCCTGATCGGAAGGTGCCATGACCCTGTTCACCCACACCGTCGCCAGCGTCTCCATCGGTGCGATCTTCCAGCCGATCCTCAAGGCTGTCGCCGGCATCCTCGCGTTCTTCTACGAGATCATCCCCAACTACCCGATCGACGTCGCCCTCCTCACCATCGTGATCATGGCGGCGCTCACCCCGCTGACCGTCAAGAGCACCAAGAACATGGCGGCCATGCAGGCCCTCGGGCCGGAGATGAAGAAGCTGCAGCAGAAGTACAAGGGCCCGGACAACCGGACCCAGTTGAACGAAGAAATGATGAAGCTCTACAAAGAGCACAATGTGAACCCCGCATCCGGGTGCCTCCCGATGCTGCTCCAGATGCCCGCATTCTTCGTTCTGTACAGCGTCATCCGCGGGATCACCAACACGGTTGCAAAGGGCGCGAAGTATACGGTCACCACCCCCGGGACCAGCACGACCACCACCCTCACCTGCCACTCGACCGTCTGCGCCGACCCGCGGTACATCTCCCCGACGACCAAGATGTACCACGACATCGTCGCAGCTCATGGGCAGCTCAACTCCTTCGGGATCAACTTCGCCGACAAGTTGCTCTCGCACCACGGCTCGATCTGGGCAGCCATCCCGTTCCTGCTCCTGGTGCTCGCCTCGGTCGGGCTGCAGTACCTGCAGATGTCCCGTCTCAATGCGCGTAATCCGCAAGCCGCACAGGCCAATCCGCAGGCGGCAATGCTCCAGAGATATATGCCGCTTATCTTCGGTCTCATTTACCTAAATGTGGCTGCAATTTTGAACGTCTATTTCATCGTATCGAGCGCGATCCGCATCGCGACCCAGGAAGTGCTCTTCCGAAAAGGCATCGTGGCGGGGCCCGGGACACCGCCTGCCGCCAAACCGTCGACCAAGCCCAAGACCCTCTCGTCTCCGAAGGCGGCAGCGGTCGACGACGACGAGCGTGCGCTCCCGAAGCCCGCGAGCTCGAAGCCCGCAAGTCCGAAATCCGCAGCCGGCACCGGGTCCAAAGCGGCGCAGAACGGCAGACCCGCCCAGAACGGGAAGGGCGCCGACGCTGCCAAACAGAACGCGGGGTCGGCCAACGGCAACAACGGCAGCAACGCCAAGAAGGCACCGACCAGCGGGTCAGCCGCCAAGACCGGCGGTTCGTCGAACGGATCCAACGGCGCTGAGCCGGACGAGAGCACCGCCGAAGCGGCCAAGCAACATCCCCGATCGAAGGCCAAACGGGCCAGAAAGGCGCGATAAGAGGTGGAGTGGGTGGAAGCCGGCGGCAAGTCGCTCGCCGAGGCAAAGGAGACCGTCCTCGATTTGCTCGGGGTCGCCGAGGACGATGCCGAGTTCGTGATCATCAGCGAGCCGAAGGCCGGACTGTTCGGCCGCGTGCGCGGAGAAGCACGGGTCCAGGCCAGGGTGCGACCGGTCGTGCCGCCTCCCAAGCGAACCCGGCGCCAGAGACCGGAACGCAAACGCGGCGGCGAGGGCCAGTCGCGATCCAGGGCACAGTCCTCGAACGGCTCGGCGGGCACCCAACGGCCCCGCAGGGACGGGACGCGGGAGTCCCCCGAGGGAGGGCTGGACTCGGGGGTCGGGAACACGTCGGCCGACCCGGTCTCCGTCAACGGGAACGGCCAGGGTCGGCCGGGCGCGCCGGCACGGCGCCGATCCCGGGGCGGCTCGGGAGCTGGCGGCTCGTCCAAACCGCAGAGAGAGCAACCATCGGGCCGCGTGTCCGGAAGCAGCAAAGGGAGTGAGGACAGCATGGAAGAATCGCTGACGCTCGAGCAGCAGGGAGAGGCGGCCCAGGAGTTCCTCTCCGGGCTGGTCCGAGAGTTCGGGCTGGATGCAACGGTCGACTTCTCGGAGATCGACGAGGATACGGTCGAAGTGGCAGCCACCGGAGACGACCTCGGTCTGCTGGTCGGCCCGAGGGGATCGACGCTGGCAGCGGTCCAGGACCTGACGAGGACGTTCGTGCAGCGTCAGTCCGAGAACCGGACCGACCGGATCCTGGTCGACGTCGCTGGGTACCGCGAGAAGCGGACAGCGGCCCTCCGTCGCTTCACCCAGGGGATCATCGAAGAGGTCAAGAGCTCGGGATCCGAGCGTGCCCTCGAGCCGATGTCCCCGGCGGACCGCAAGGTCATCCACGACACCGTCAACGAGGTTGAGGGTGTCGAGACCCGCTCGGAGGGACTCGAGCCATCGAGGTACGTGGTCATCTCCCCAGCGTGACCCACCCCGCCCGTGGCGCTGCTCCGAGTGTCCTCCGACCGCGGGTCGAGGACGCGGTGCGCCGGATCCTCGAGCGGGCGTCAGAGCTCGGGTTCCTCGGTGAGGCCCCGGTGGACGACCAGATCGACCACGCACTCGGTTTCGTGGCCGTCGTGGAGGAGTCGATCGGGATCCAGCCGAGCGCAGTGGTCGATCTCGGCTCCGGGGGTGGCCTGCCCGGGCTCGTCGTCGCAAGCTGCTGGCCCGACGCCAGAGTGGTCCTCGTCGATGCAAACGAACGGCGCACACAGTTCCTTGCGGAAGCGAGCGGCACGTTTCGGACACGGCACCCTGTCGAGGTGATCAGGGGACGCACGGAGTTGCTCGGACACGATGCCGGGCTGCGGGAGCGGTTCGACCTCGTCACCTCCCGATCATTCGGACGACCGGCGGTGACGGCCGAGAACGGATCCTGCTTTCTCGAGGTCGAGGGTTGGCTGGTGGTCTCCGAGCCGCCGGACGACGACTCGGGCGACCGGTGGCCGGTGACCGGACTCTCAATGGTCGGCCTCACGCCTGTCGAAGCGACCCGACCGCAGGGCCGGTTCGGCTACCAGACCCTCCGGAAGTCCGAACCACTCTCCGAGCGATACCCGCGCCGGGTCGGGATCCCGGCGAAACGACCGATCTTCTGAGGGGTCGAATGTTCCACGTGAAACATCTGACGAGAATGGTTGACCTCTGAGCCCGAGCGATACCCGCGCCGGGTGGGGATTCCCGAGAAACGACCGATCTTCTGAGCCGTGAGATGTTCCACGTGGAACATCTGACGAGAATGCTTGACCTCTGAGCCCGCGAAGGGGAGGATGAAGCCCTTGAACCCTGCCAACTCGAGGAGACGCTAATGCGCGGCCTACGTCGTGGTCGGAACAGGCCGTCGCCGGAGAGCCCTCAGTCGATCGAGACCAACTCTGGCGAGTCGACCGGAAGCGAAGGGGCGGTCAGATTGCTGGAATCAGAGAGCGCGGCTCCGGTCGCCGTGGCCGAGGCAGATTCCGTGGTGGAGGTCGAGATGGAGGCTCCCGCCGAGTCTGCCGCCGAGGAGTCTGCTGTTGAGGTCGACTCTTCGGACGGCGGGTCCGAAGAGCCCGGAAGAGACTCCGGAGCGGACAGCGGCGAAGCTTCCGCGGCAGCCTCCGGCAACGCATCGGCCGGATCGGTTGTTGCGCCAACTCCGACTCGACCCACCCGGAGACCACCAGCCGCATCGGCGTCTCCAGCGCTCTCCGAAACCGAGGAGCAGGCGAGCCGCCCACAGGCCGCATCGGGCACCCCTCTCCCGCGTGTCATGGCCGTGGCCAATCAGAAGGGCGGTGTGGGCAAGACGACGACCATCGGTCAATCTGGGAGCCGCACTGGCCGAGATCGGGTTCCGTGTCCTCGTGATCGACCTCGACCCGCAGGGGAACGCGACGACCGGCCTCGGGATCGACGCCCGGAACTTCGAACTCTCGATGTACGACGTCCTCATGCGCGACGCCTCCCTCGAGGACTGCGTCGAGCCGACCAGCATGAAGAACCTCTTCGTCGCTCCCGCGACGATCGCGCTGGCCGGGGCCGAGATCGAGCTCGTCCCGGCCTTCAGCCGGGAACTCAAGTTGCGCAAAGCCGTCGAGTCCGTCCTCGACGACTTCGACTACATCCTCATCGACTGCCCGCCGTCGCTGGGCCTCATCACGGTCAACGCGATGGCGGCAGCCAGCGAGCTGCTGGTCCCGATCCAGTGCGAGTACTACGCCCTCGAAGGCCTGAGTCAGCTCATGCGGAACGTCCACTTGATCGCCTCCAACCTCAACCCTCAACTCGACATCTCGACCATCGTCCTGACCATGTACGACGCGAGGACCAAGCTGGCCGACCAGGTGGCCTCCGAGGTCCGGGAGCACTTCGGGGCCAAGGTCTGCCGGATCGTGATCCCCCGTACGGTGCGGCTCTCGGAGGCGCCCTCGTTCGGTCAGCCGATCACGGTGTTCGACAGCACGTCCCGCGGCGCCATTGCCTATCGGGAACTAGCCAAGGAGGTCAGCGGTGGCACGTCGTAGCGGCCTGGGGAAGGGCCTGAGCGCCCTCATTCCCACCGAGGTCACCGGAGACCGGTCGTCGGCGCTGCAGGAGGTCCCGATCGCGAGCATCCGGCCGAACCCGCGCCAGCCCCGGGTCAATTTCGAAGAGGAGACCATGTCCTCGCTCGCCGCGTCGATCAAAGAGCTCGGCGTGCTCCAACCGGTCCTGGTCCGCCGCATCGGCGGCGAGGCTTCCGATGAGTTCGAGCTCATCGCCGGCGAGCGCCGCTGGCGTGCCGCCCGCAGAGCAGGGCTGCACACCATCCCCGTGCTGCTGCAGTCGGCCGACGACACCCACAGTCTCGAGCAGGCTCTGGTGGAGAACCTGCACCGACAGGACCTCAACGTCCTCGAGGAGGCGGCCGCCTACCAGCAGCTCATCGAGGAGTTCGGGTTCACCCACGATCGGGTGGCCACCCGGGTCGGGAAAAGCCGGACCGCGGTCACCAACATCCTGCGACTCCTGCAGCTTCCCTCGGGGGTCCAGCGCCTCCTCGCCGAGGGACAGATCTCCCCCGGGCATGCCGCGGGCGCTGCTCGGCACCCCCGACCGCGGATACCAGGAGGTCCTCGCGAAGTCGGCAGTCGCGGACGGGCTCACCGTCCGGGCCGTCGAGGATCTGGTCCGCGAGCACAACGAAGGGCCCGCTGCAATCGGCGGGCGGGGGCTGACCGGCGTACCCGGTACCGCCGGTCTGGAGGCCGTCGAAGACGGTGGCCAGCCGGCGCCGGACGGCTCACCGACCGCCCCCACCGGTCCGCGACGGCTGCCACCCCCGGGGATCCTCGAGCTCGAGGAGCTCCTCTCGAGCCATCTCAATACGAGGGTGAAGGTCGATCTGTCCTCCAAGCGGGGAAAGGTCGTGGTCGAGTTCGCGACGCTCGAAGACCTCGAACGGATCTACAAGCTCATGGTGGGTGGCACCGAGGTTGCCGGTGTGTGAACACGATATCTCACGCTGAGTGGGAACCTCAAGACATAATACGCGTCATCCCAGTTCAAAGGGGCACTCTCCGTGCGGGAACCGATCCCTCAACCGCCTGTAGACATTCGTTCGTCCACAACCTGTGCATGAAGTTGTGGATTACCCTCAGCACCGAGCTGAAGTGAAGGTCCACCCGCTCGAGCCGGTCACTCCCAGGCGGTGTCGACCCACTCGGTGAGCGAGTCGACCACGGCCCGGGCGATGATGGCCGAACGCTCCACCAGGACCGACGCGGGCCCGATCTCGCAGAGCACCGCCGGCATCCTGGTCTCGCGCAACAGCGACAGCGACATGCCATGGCTGCCGCCGTCCGGGAGCCCCAGGGTGTGGGAGAGGGCGACGTGGAGGAGATCGGCCAGACGACGCCCGCCGGGTGACGAGTACCGGTAGCCCTCGTAGTAGGCGGTCGAGCACTCCTCGCCCCGGCCGAGCCGGATACCCACGTAGACCTCGGCCCGGGCCGCATTGGCCTCCGAGGCCTGGACCGAACTGTCCGGATGGTGGTGGGTCGTGACCAGTGCTCCGTGGGTCACCAGCAGGCGCCGCACCGCGCCGGCGGTGGCACCGAGGCCGCCCTCCTCGCCGATGGCCACCGTGCGACCGGCCAGGGTGCGCGGCGCCTGGCGCAGGAGCTCGCGGTCCCGGACCGAGGTGACCAGCTCGGTGCCGTCGTGTCGCGAGCCGAACCGCAGCAGCTCGGAGACGGTCGCAGCCCCCGCGATCCCGTCGACCGGAAGTCCGGCGTTTCGCTGGAACTCGCCCAGCGCCGCCGAGGTCAGATCGCCGAAGATGCCGTCGACCCGGCCGGTGTCGAACCCGAGCGCGCTCAACCGCTGTTGCAGCTCGGCGACGTCGTCGCCGCGGAGCATGGGGGACCGGCGGTAGAGGAACCGGTCGCCGAGGCGCCGGCCCGCCTCGACCAGGGCGGACCAGGTCTGGCGGCCGCACACGCCGTCGACCCGGAGGCCGCGCCGGTACTGGAACGCCTCGACTGCCGCGCGGGTGCCCTCACGGAATGAGCCCACCGGGTCGACTCCTGCAGGGCAGTCCAGCTCGGCGAGGCGGCGCTGGATGTCGGCCACCGCTTGGCCCTCTGCCCCGATCGCGAGGTGGATCTCGCCTTCCGGGGTCACGCCCGTCCCGGTCCGGTGCCTCCGGCCCGGGTGCTCAGAGGTAGGCTGAGAGCTCCTGGAGCAGTTGGCCCTTGCCCTTTGCCCCGACGATGCGTACGGCGGGCTCCCCGTCCTTGAACAGGATCAGGGTCGGGATGCTCATCACGTCGAAGCGCCGGGTGATGTCGAGGTTGTCGTCGATGTTGAGCTTGGCCACGCCGAGCTTCCCCGCCTGCTCGGTGGCGATCTCCTCGAGCACCGGGGCGATCATCTTGCACGGGCCACACCACTCCGCCCAGAAGTCCACGAGCACGGGAACCTCCGAGGACTTGACATGCTCGTCAAAGCTAGCGTCGCTCAGGGTCTCGATCTTCTCACTCATGATGCTGGTTCCTCCTGGCCCTCGCGGGCCGAGCCGTGTGTCTCGTCGGACACGCTAGGTCAACCGCCGGAGACGGCGTCTCATTCCCGCAGCAGCGTGCGGGGTCCGGCGCACGCAGGTCAGGCCACGCTTGCCTGACGCTCCTCGAGCCACCGTTCGACGTCGATGGCAGCCATGCAGCCCGACCCGGCCGCGGTGACGGCCTGCCGGTAGCGGTGATCCTGCACATCGCCACAGGCGAAGACCCCGTCCACGTTGGTGCGGGTGCCGTCCATCGTGCGCAGGTAGCCGGTGTCCTCCATGTCCAGCTGACCCTTGAACAGATCCGTGTTGGGCTGGTGGCCGATGGCCACGAACAGCCCGGACAGCGGGAGCACCGACTCCTCCTCGCTGAGGTTGTCGCGGATCCTGACTCCTGACAACGTCGTCTCGCCCAACACCTCGACGACCGAGGCGTTCCACCGGAAGACGATCTTCGGATTGGCGAACGCCCGCTGCTGCATGACCTTGGATGCACGCAGCTCGCCGCGTCGGTGGATGATGGTCACCGTGTCCGCGAACCGGGTGAGGAATAAGGCCTCCTCGAGCGCGGAGTCGCCGCCCCCGATGACCGCAATGTCCTTGCCGCGGAAGAAGAATCCGTCACAGGTCGCGCACGTCGACACGCCGTATCCGAGCAGCCGCTCTTCGCCCGGGAGACCGAGCATCAGCGACTTGGCGCCGGTGGCCACGATGAGCGCGTCGGCTTCGAAGGTCGGGTCCGCGGCGTCCGGATCCCCGATCCAGAGCCCGAAGGGGCGGCTCGAGAGATCCACGCGGGAGACCTTGGCCGTCAGGTAGTCGGCGCCGAACCGGGCCGCCTGCTCGCGGAAGGCCTGCATGAGCTCCGGGCCCATGATCCCCTCGACGAAGCCGGGGTAGTTCTCGACGTCGGTGGTGAGCATGAGCTGCCCCCCCGGCTGGTCGCTCGTCGACGACGGCTCACCCTCGATGACCAGTGGGGAGAGCATGGCGCGGGCGGCGTAGACGGCCGCGGTGAGTCCGGCCGGCCCGGATCCGACGATGACCACCTGCCGTGACTCGCTCACACGCTACCTCCACTGTGGGCGGAGCGGTCGATCCGCTGGCTCCAGGCGACCACCCCGAGGATGACGAACACGCCCCCGACCACCAGGTCCGAGATCCACACCCGGCCGTCGAAGGCGTAGACGGTGAGCAGACGGATCAGGGTGATCGACAGCAGTGTCAGCACAACAACGCTCGCGACCAGGACGATTATTCCGAAGACGATCGCCCGGGTGGCAAGAGTGAGTGGTCGGACCGCCTTGTTGCGGACCAGATCGACCAGCGTGTCGACCGCGTCCGCGCCACGGGTCGGCAGGTCGTTGAGCGCGTCCAGGCCCGGGAGAACGGACGCTGGGGCATCGGGCTTGGGATCCATGGGTCGAGGATACTCCGCGCGTCCGCGCGACCCCCCTGGTCGGGAGGCCGGCACCGGCCGCTCGTCAATCCACGGTGACCATGCACACCCCGATGGTGCCCGGACCGGTGTGGGTGCCCACGACCGGCCCGAGATCGCACACCAGGAGCGGGTGCTCGCTCTTCACGTCGGAGAGCAGGGCGAGGAACGGTTCGATGTCGGACGCGGCGCCGTTGGCCACAGCGACCCGGCTCAGGGGCGGGGCGTCGCGGGCCTTGTCGGCGAGGTACTGGAGCGAACGCGCCCGTGTGCGCTGTTTGGACTCCTCCTCGACCACGCCATCCACGAGCTGCACCACCGGCTTGATCGAGAGGAGGGAGCCGAGCAGCGCGCGCGCCCCGCCGATCCGGCCCCCCTTCTCGAGGTGATCGAGCGTGTCGACCGCGCCGTAGACGTGCGCCCGTGGGACCAGTTCCGCGACGCGGGCCTCGAGTTCGTCGAGATCCGCTCCGCCCGCTGCCAGTTCGGCGATGTCGATGACCATCAGTCCGAGGCCCAGGGTCAGCGACCGCGAATCGAGCGCCCGTACCGCGATGGTGTCGGACACCGATTTGGAGGCAGCGGTCGCCGCCTGGAGGGTGGCCGAGACCCCGCCGGAGAGGGTGAGGCAGAGCACGCCGTCGTAGCCCTGCCCGGCCGCCTCGAGGAAGGCCTCTTGGAACGCCCCAGGAGAGGGCGCAGCGGTCTCGGGCAGCACCGGGCTGGTCTTGCAGCGCGCCCAGAAGTCGTCCGTCGAGAGCGTCGAACCGTCGACGTACTCCTCGGTGCCGAAGCGGATGGAGAGGGGGACGACGGTGACACCGTGCTGGTCGGCCAGCTCGGCCGTCAGGTCGCACGCGCTATCGGTGACCACCCGGATCCGGGCCATGGGCCTCCTCCTCTTCATCCGGGGGCCTGGGCTCCACCGGTTCCTCCCCCGACGGGTCGCCGCCGGCCCGGCCGTCCACCGATGCGCCCTCCGGGAGTCCCCCCGAACTGGTCGGCACCGGACGGAGATGGCGTACCGGAGGTCCCGCAGGTTCGTCATCGAGTCTGCCACGGAACGACGCCGACGAGGTGGGTTCTCCGGTCGTCGGGTCGATCAACCGGACCGATGGCGTGTCCGCCTCGGGGGAGCGGTCGGTCGGCTCGACGGTGACCGGTGCCGACGCGACCTGGCGCGCGGCTGCGCGGTCGGCGGCCGCGCGGCGGGCCGCTCGTTCGCCGAACACCGCGGCTGCCCCGACATAGGTGACCGTGCCCACGACGACGGCACCGACCACCCGACCGAGCAGGGCCACCCCGGAATCGGCCCCGGACACACTGAGGGCGAGGACAGTGGTGACCGCCATCACCGCGGAGGCACCGAGCACCCGGATGACCGGAGTGGTGAGGTCGTCGCCGCCGAGCCCGCCGACCCGGGAGCGGACAACCGAGAGGGCGAGGACCGCCGCGATCGAATAGGCGATCGAGACAGACAGGGCCAGGCCGCGCACCCCGAGCGGGCCGACGAGGAGGATCCCGAGGACGATGTTGATCCCGTTCTCGACCAGATAGATGCGGAAGGCGGTGCGGGTGTCCTGCATGGCCTGGAGCACCCGCACCATGTAGAGGAAGGTGCAGAATCCGGGCAGACCGAGCGCGAACATGGCGAGGGCCGTGGCGGTGGCATCGGCCTCGGCGGACGTCTCGGCCGCGTGGTTGAGCACGAGGTCGATGAGCGGGTGGGCGAGGATCACCATGCCCACCGCCGAGGGGATGATGATGGCCAGGATGCCGCGCAGGCCGAAGGCCATGCGGTGGCGGAAGGCGACCAGATCGCCCTTCGCCCACCGGGCGGACAGCGACGGGGTCACGGCGGCCATCACCGAGACGGCCACCACCCCGTAGGGCAGCTGGAAGAAGGTGTAGGCGTACGTGTAGGCGGACACGGCCCCGGGCACCTTGGCTCCGTCGGCCAGTGCGAGGACCACGACGAGGGCCACCTGGTTGGAGAGCACGATCCCGAATGTCCATCCGGCCAACCGGGTGATCCGGCGCATCGCCTCGTGACCCGGGCGCCAGAGGAACCGGAGGTGGAGGTCGGAGCGGAGCAGCGACGGGATCAGCAGCGCGGCCTGGACCACCACCCCGAGGGTGGTGCCGAGCCCGAGGAGGACCAGTGCGGTGTGGTGCGCGTCGATCGAGGCCAGGTCCGGGTGGGGGACCAGCGTGTGGAACCAGGCGAGGACGCCGATGACCACGAGGTTGTTGGCGATGGGGACGAACATCGGCGCCGCGAACTTCCCCCGTGTGTTCAAGAGGGCGCTGAACAGGGCGATCAGCCCGTAGCAGGTGAGCTGGGGGACGAACCACCGCAGCAGAAAGATGGCCACCTGTTGTTGTTGGTGCACGTCGGCGTGGTGGTTGGTGACCGTGTAGAGGTCCACGATGGACGGCGTGAGCACGAAGAAGGCGACCGTCGCGACCACCAGGACCGTGGCGGTCACCGTTACCACCGCGGAGATGGCCTCCCAGGCCTCCGCAGCCGACCGGGTCGTGAGCTGGGAGACGAAGACGGGCACGAAGGTGGCCGCGAGGACGCCGCCGATGACGATGTCGGTGATGATGTTGGGGGTGGTGTTGGCGAGGTTGTAGGCGTCGGCGAATCCGCCGCCGCCCAGTGCGGCGGTCAGCGCGATCACCCTGCCGACGCCGGTGAGCCTGGAGAGGGTCGTGCCGACCGCCATGCCCAAAGTCGCACCGGCCAGCCTGCGCCGGCCGCCACCGGCCGCGGGGGGCAGGCCGTCGACCGTGACCTCGCTCATGGACCCTCGCTGTGGGTGCCGGGTTCCGCGGACTCCTCGGCGAGTCGGAGGGTCCGACGCTTGCCGCGACGTGCGGACCCACCACACGAGCAACACCGCGACGGCACCGATCGAGAGTACGATCCCGACCACGGACGTGGCTGTCGAGCGCACCGAGACCTGACCGGTGGCCAGTTGGAGCAGCCCGTCCGGGGACCGCAGGGCGACGTCCATCCTGAAGGTTCCCGAGGTCCTCGTTCGGACATGGACGTACACGACCTTGGTGTACCGGGGGGGGAGGGTGATCGGCGTCGACCATTCGGTCTGGCCGTTGTCGAAGAGCAGCTTGTCGCTCGAGAGGGTCAGCGAACCGGTCACCGTGTAGGTGGCGTTCGAGAGAACGGTCACCGGCACCCGCCCGCTGCTGGCGGTGAGCGTGATCGACTGGCCCCCCTCGACGCTGAGCAACCCGAGCTGGGCGTCGACGGCGACCCCCGCGTTGTGGAGCACGACCGACTGCTGGGCCGGCCGCAGGGTCTCCGCCTCGCCCGCCAGCACCAGGTCCCCGAGTTGCTGGCCGAGCGCCTGGTCGCCCGGCGCGGCGGCGGCGAAGGCGTTGACCCGCTGGCGCTGGGTGACGATGGCGGCGGTCGGCAGTCCGGTGGAGGGGGTCGGCGCGACCAGGCGGCAGGTGCCGCCGCGACAGGTGGCAGGGGTCGAGAAGAGGGAGAAGAGCTGGTCGGTGGTGACCGGCTGGACCATCGGGTTCGCTGACAGCGAGCCGAGGAGGGTGTCCACGAAGGCGGGATCGTCCGTCCACGAGGTCGGGGCGACCGCGACCACCGCCCGCGGCGAGGCGCCGTTGGGTAGCTCGTAGTAGAGCTGGGCGAGCTCGGCCGAGAGCTGGGAGGCGGCAAGGACCGGATCGCCCGGATCGGCGGTGAACCGGGCGGCCAGATCGGGATCGGAGGCCATGGCCCGGACCGTGGACCCGCGTCCGTCCGAGAGCGAGAAGGGTTGGGTCGTCGAACCGCTGGCGGGGGCCGCGCTGAGCGCGCTCGACGGCACGACCAGTTCGCCGTAGCCGTCGGCCACCAGGGCGGCCACGGTGGCACTGTCCAGCCCGTCGTTGGTGATCCACGCCCCGAGTCCGGTGGTCGGATCGGGGACGGGCTGCCCGGTCGCGGCGGCCACGATGTCGTTGCCACGGGCGACCTGTAGGGACAGCTCGTCCGGCAGTCCCGCGCCGATGAGCGCCGCCGCGTCGACCGGGGTGTACGGAGCCGCGGTGAGCTCGTGCACCGATGTGTCGCCGGCCAGCCCGGCCAGCTGGGTGAGGGTCGTCTCGTGGGCGGGGCCCTCGAGGAAGCCCACGGTCTGACCGCTGACCTGGAGGGTGACCGGCACCGAGCTGTGCGCGGAGAGGGCGGCGACCGTGCCGGACACCCCCGCCAGTGCCTCGGTCGACGGCGTCGCGATCGCCGCGCCCGGTCGCGCCACGAGGCCGGCGGTCGACGACGCGGCGGCGGCCCCGACCGTGGTCTGCACCGGAACGACGACCGCCACCCGGAGACGCTGGGTGGCGGCGCTTGCCTCGGTGTAGACGAGGTGGGTCACCAACGAGCCGAGGACGCTGCCGTTCCCGGTGTCGACGAGCTGGACCCGGACCGGGTAGACACCCGAGGGAAACGCACCGCACTCGGCGTCGTTCGCGAGCAGGTGGATGGTGAACCCCGGTCCGGTCGGCCCGGGACCGGATCCCGACGAACCGGTCACCACGGGCATGGGGAGATCGAACCCGCCCGTCGGCAATGCGACGAGCGTGTGCACGGGCAGAGCGGTGGTGGTGGAGGAGACCGGGGTGCCGGTCGGCCCGGAGGTGACCGACTGGTCGAAGGCGGACACACTCGAGAGGCAGGGGAACACGGCCACGGCCACCCCGAGGTCAGCCTCAGCACCGGCGGGCACGTTTGCCTGCAGATGCAGATCGAAGGTCTGGCCCGGGGTCACCCAAGGTGTCTGGGCGAGCAGCTCGAGCGGGCCCGACAGGTGGACCGCGGCGACTGTTCTGGGAGCCGGCCCGGCCACGGCTCGTTGCGCGCCGGCGAGAAGGGCGGGGACGAGGCCGGCAACGAGGACGACGGCCGCTGCCGTTGCCCGGGTCGCGCGGTGCCATCCGCGCACGGGGGGATCGCGGCTCACATGGGCATGACCGGGTCCCACCCCGATTGTGGGGGCGGGCCCGTCCCCGAGTGGCGCGCCGCCGCGGGGGTCGCTGCCGTCCGGGCAGGCTCTGCCTCGTTCCCGATCCACTTCGGACCGCAGCCTACGCCAGTCGCACTACCCTCGGCGGCGTGTTCCCCGAGCGACTGCGGCCCCTCGTGGCGGCCACGTCAGACCTGTCCGACCGCTTCCGGGCGGCGGGTCACACGCTCTACCTGGTCGGGGGTTCGGTGCGCGACGCGATCGTGGTCGATCAGCGCAACGGTCGTACCGACACCGCCGGAGACCTCGACTTCACGACCGACGCGAAGCCCGACGAGATCGAAGCGGTGGTGCGCGGCTGGGCCGACGCGGTCTGGAGCCAGGGAAAGCGGTTCGGGACCATCGCCTGCTTGCGGGGTGGGCAGAAGTACGAGATCACCACGCACCGGGCCGAGGCGTACCGTCCGGACTCGCGCAAGCCGGACGTCGTCTTCGGGGACAGTCGTCGAAGACGATCTCGCCCGTCGGGACTTCACGGTCAATGCGATGGCGCTGCGCCTGCCCGAGCTCGAGCTCATCGACCCGTACGGCGGCCTCGCCGATCTCGCCGAACACCGCCTGCGGACCCCGCTCGACCCGGTGGAGTCCTTCGCCGACGATCCGCTCCGCATGCTCCGGGCCGCCCGCTTCATCGCCCGGTTCGATCTCGAACCGACCGGCGAGCTGGTGGCGGCGGTCGAGACGGATCACGGACGCCTCTCGATCGTCTCGGCCGAGCGGATCCGCGACGAGCTCGACAAGATCATGGTGGTCGCGGTGCCCTCGGTCGGCCTCTGGTTCGTGGTCGGACCGGGCTGGCCGGCGAGTTCCTCCCCGAGCTGCCCGGTCTCGCGCTCGAACAGGACCCGATCCACCGGCACAAGGACGTGCTCGCCCACACCCTCGCGGTGGTGGACAAGACGTCGCCCGATCGGCTGCTCCGCCTCGCCGCGCTCTTCCACGACGTCGGCAAGCCGCGGACACGTGCGTTCGTCGACGGAGGGGTGACCTTCCACCACCACGAGGTGGTCGGTGCACGGATGACGCGTGCGCGGATGCAGGCCCTCCGCTACCCGAGCGACGAGGTCGAGCTGGTGACCGAGCTGGTCGAGCTGCACCTCCGCTTCCACACCTACCGGCTGGGCTGGACCGACCGCGCCGTGCGCCGCTACGTCCGCGACGCCGGGACCGCTGCTCGACCGCCTCAACGAGCTGACCAGGTGCGACTGCACCACGCGCAACGCGTCGAAGGCCAGGGCGCTCGCCCAGCGGATGGACGAGCTCGAGGTCCGCATCGCGTCGTTGCGCGAGCAGGAGGAGCTCGACGCCATCCGTCCCGACCTCGACGGCACCCAGGTGATGGCAGCGCTCGGCATTCCCCCCGGGCGTGACGTGGGCCGGGCGCTCGACTTCCTGCTCGAGCTCCGGCTGGACGAGGGCCCGCTGGGCGAGGAGGAGGCCCGTCGCAGACTGTCGGACTGGTGGGAAGAACAGCGCTCCTGACCGGCGAGTCGGGTCAGTCGGCGGGCCAGACCGGACCCGGGTCGCCGGCGGCGAACTGCTCGACGAGATCGTGGGCGACGTCGTCGTGGTACTGCACCGGCGGCGACTTCATGAAGTAGGCGGACGGGCCGATCAGGGGACCGCCGATGCCGCGGTCGAGCGCGAGCTTGGCGCAGCGGACCGCGTCGATGATGACGCCGGCAGAGTTCGGGGAGTCCCAGACCTCGAGCTTGAGCTCGAGGTTGAGCGGCACGTCGCCGAAGTTCCGGCCCTCCATGCGGATGTAGGCCCACTTGCGGTCGTTCAGCCACGGCACATGGTCCGACGGGCCGATGTGGACGTCCTCGTCGGGCAGGGCGCCGTGCTCGATCTGACTGGTGACGGCCTGCGTCTTGGAGGTCTTCTTCGACTCGAGGCGGCTCCGCTCGAGCATGTTCTTGAAGTCCATGTTCCCGCCGACGTTGAGCTGGTAGGTGTGGTCGAGGGCGAGGCCGCGGTCCTCGAAGAGCCGGGTCAGGATGCGGTGGACGATGGTGGACCCGACCTGGCTCTTGATGTCGTCGCCCACGATGGGGAGGCCGGCCTCGCGGAACCGCCGGGCCCAGTCGGGGTCCGACGCGATGAAGACCGGGATGGCGTTGACGAACGCGACCCCGGCCTGCGAGGCACGCGTCGGCGTAGAAGCGCTGGGCCTGCTCGGATCCGACCGGCAGATAGCTGACCAGGACGTCTGCACCGGAGTCCCGCAGAGCTGCGACCACGTCGACCGGATCGGCAGGCGACTCCTCGACGATCTCCCGGTAGTAGGTACCGAACCCGTCGAGGGTCGGACCCCGCTGCACGGTCACGCCGAGATGGCCGACCCCGGCGAAGCGGATGGTGTTGTTCTGGCCCGAGAAGATGGCCTTGCCCAGGTCGGTCCCGACCTTGGTGCGTCGACGTCGAAGGCGGCCACGAACTCGAGATCGCTCACGTGGTAGCCGCCGAGCACGACGTGCATGAGGCCCGGAACGGTCTCGCCCGGGTCCGCGCCGCGGTAGTACTCCACACCCTGGATGAGGGAGCTCGCGCAGTTGCCCACGCCGGCGATTGCCACTCGGATCTTGTTCATGAATCGGTTCCCTTCGTTGCTCTGGCGGTGCCCCGTGGGGCCTGTTTCTGGCGCTCGGCCTCGATGAGCCGGTCGAGCCAGTCGATGTCGTGCTCTGTCGCTTCGGTGCTGTGCTCGACGAGCGAGCGGATGTAGATGTCGAGGCCGTCGCCGGCGGCACGCGGGTCCGGTCGTGGGCCAGGCGACGGGTCAGTTGGACCCGACGGTGCTCGAGCAGGGCCAGGCGGGCCGGACGGGGCCAGATGGCGGGCGAAGGCGAGCCGGAGCCCGAAGCTGCGCGCGTCATCGGTGCCGGCCGGCTCCTCTGCGTCGAGGAGGCGTCCGAAGAGGGCGCGCCCCTCGTCGGTGATCCGGTAGACCTTGCGCGACCGCTTGGTGGTCCGGGGCGTCCCGGCCCGGCGGGCGCGCAGCCCGGCCCGCTCGCCGCCGAGCGAACCGGTGAAGGGGATGGACGCCAGGGTCGGCGTCCCGGGAGATTCGGCGACCGCCACCGCCCCGGCCTGCTCGAGCCGGGACAGGCACGGGTAGAGCGAGCCGAACGAGATGTTGGCGAACAGGCCGAGCTCGTCGCGGAGTCGCCGGCGGATCTCGTAGCCGTGCATCTCCTGCTCGTGGAGCAGGCCCAGGATGGCCAGATCGAGCACGTCAGCGGCGGCTGACTGCCGCGATGGGCCCGGGTTCACCGATTGCATGTCTCAGACGATATATCAATCCGATATATCAATGCAACGCAATGGCCCTGCAGACCCCCCGGCCTCCGATCCGTTCGGACCGTGCCTTTTGTACAGCCCGGGGAGTACCCTGGCGCGGTGAGCTTCCGCCCCGGAGCGCTCGACGGCGTCCAGGCCTCCCCCACCGGGGGTCAGGTCGAGTATCTGCTCGCCCGTAATGCGGTCGTACGCGAGTTCCATCGGGGGCGTCTCTCCCGCCTCGATGTCTGCGATGCCCACCCCGAGCTCATGCGGGCCGCGTCCAACCTCGGCCGTCAGACCGGCGAAGGGTGTCCGATCTGCGAGGAGGCCGACCTGGTCGACGTGACCTTCGTCTTCGGGTCCCGGCTCCCCTCGGGTGGGCGGTGCGTGACCTCGCAGGCCGAGCTCACCCGGTACTGGCGGCGCAAGGAGCCGGTGGTCTGCTACGTGGTCGAGGTCTGCTGCGGCTGCCGGTGGAACCATCTGGTCCGCATGTACCCGGCAGGTGACGGGGTGGCTGCTGTGGCCGGCACGGCGCGCCGCGACCGGCCCGCTCGCTGAACCCGGCCCGCCGTCCGGCGGGCTGTCTCTCGCCCCTGCCCCCCGTCTCGCCCGCCCGCCGACCCCTGTCGGACACGACCCTGCCGCAGTACGCTGGTACCCGGAGCATCTGGGCTCCGCGGGGCACGGCCCCGCACACGCCGCCGGCAGCCTCCGGGCGCTGGACGGTAGACCTGGAGGAACACATGCCCGAGACCCGCCCCGCGCCGGTCACCGTGCCCGCTGTCCGCGCCGCCAAACGACGTGACGGACACGCACCGCTGGTGATGGTGACCGCGTACGACACCCCCGGAGCGCGGATCGCCGACGCCGCCGGGGTGGACCTGATCCTGGTGGGCGACTCGGTTGCCAACACCGTCCTCGGCTACCCGGACACCCTCCAGGTCACCGTGGCCGACATGGCCCACCACGTGGCCGCGGTGGCCCGGGCCCATCCGACCCCCCTGGTGGTCGGGGACCTGCCGTGGATGAGCTACCACCTCGACCCGGTCGACACCGTCCGCAGCGCGGCCACGCTCATCCGGGCCGGGGCCCGATGCGTGAAGCTCGAGGGCGGCGCGGTCCGGGCGCCGATGGTGCGCGCACTGGTGGACGCCGAGATCCCGGTGATGGGCCACGTCGGGCTCACACCGCAGTCGCTGCACACGATGGGCGGGTACCGGGTCCAGGGCCGGGACGACGAAGCGGCGCGGGCGCTCGTCGAGAGCGCCGAGCAGCTGGTCGCCGCCGGATGCTTCGCACTGGTGGTCGAAGGAGTCCCCGAGAAGGTGGGGGCGGCACTCACCGACGCCGTCGAGGTGCCCACCATCGGGATCGGGGCCGGCCCGCACTGCGACGGCCAGGTGCTGGTCTTCCACGACCTGCTCGGGATCACCCCCACCACGCCGAAGTTCGTGCGGCGCTACGCCGAGCTCGGCAGGGCGGCCACAGAAGCGGTGTCCGCCTTCGCCGCCGACGTCCGGTCGGGGGCGTTCCCGGCCGACGCGGAGAGCTACCACTGAGCAGCGGCTAGAGTTTCACGGTCGCAACGGCCACCGATGGTGGCCCATCCAGTTCCGACCTGCCCCACGCCGTGGGGCCCGGGCGCCCGGCGCCCGGTCCAGAGGGAGGTGAGCCGCACGTGCGGCCCTACGAGACCATGGTCATCTTCGATACCGCCGCGGACGAGTCGGCGGTCAACGGGGTGCTCGATCGGGCGCTTGCCGCGCTCAAGGCGAAAGGGGGCAACCCCGGCCGCGTGGAGCGATGGGGGCGCCGGACCTTCGCCTACGAGCTCCAGCACAAGCGCGAGGGCTACTACGTGGTCATCGAGCTGACCGCCGAGCCGCCTGCGGTCGCGGACATGGAGCGCGTCCTGGTGCTCGCCGACGAGGTGCTCCGTCACAAGGTCATCCGGCTGCCGGACAAGGTGGCGGGCCGTCGGGCCGCCGCAGCGGCTGCCGCCACAGGGGAGGGCTGAACCACATGGCGAACGGAAATGCAGTGACCCTGGTGGGCAACATCACCCGCGACCCCGAGCTCCGCTTCACCAACACCGGCCAGGCGACGGCCAGCTTCGGGCTGGCGGTCAACCGCCGGTGGCAGAACCGCCAGACCCAGGAGTGGGAGGAGGCGACCTCCTTCTTCGACGTGGTCTGCTGGCGTGAGATGGCCGAGAACACCGCGGAAAGCCTGAGCCACGGTTCGCGGGTCATCGTGACGGGCCGGCTCGAGCAGCGCAGCTGGGAGACACCGGATGGCGACAAGCGGTCCAAGGTCGAGGTGGTCGCGGACGAGATCGGACCCAGCATCCGATGGGCGACCGCCCAGGTGACAAAGAACGAGCGGCGCGGTCCCGGGGACGGTCCGTCGGGCGGTGGCGCCCGGGGCGTGCAGTCCGGCGGTGGCGGCGCGGCGCCCCCGGCCCAGGGGTACGGATACGGCGAGGAGCCCTTCTAGTCATGGCACGGAACAACGATCGTGGAGGCACGACCAGGCGGTCCCCCAAGGACGCGGGTCGGCGCATCAAGAAGAAGCCCTGCGCGCTGTGCAAGGACAGGATCGAGTGGGTCGACTACAAGGACGTCGCCCTGCTCCGCAAGTACATGAGTGACCGCGGCAAGATCCGGGCCCGGCGCGTCTCGGGCAACTGCACCCAGCACCAGCGGGACGTGGCCATCGCCATCAAGACCGCCCGCGAGCTGGTCCTGTTGCCCTACACCCAACGGACCACGACCGAACGTCCCGGTGGTCGGGGCGGCCGCGGCGGCCGTGAGGGCGGCTACGGCGGGCGGCGTGGACGTGACGAGGAGCGCTCGCTGTCAGCGGACGCCACCTCGACTGCCGTCCCCGAGGGGACGCCCCTTCCGAGCGCTCCTGCCGAGGCACCCGAGGAGGTCGTCGAGGTCGTCGAGATCGCGGTCGGCGAGAACGGTGACACGCTGGTCGTCGAGGACGTGACCGACGCGGGTGAGAGCTGATGAAGGTGCTCCTCCGCAGTGACGTCGACGGGGTCGGCAAACGCGGTGACGTGATCGACGTGTCCGGCGGGTTCGCCCGCAACCACCTGCTCCCGGCCGGAAAGGCCATCGTTGCGCCGGCCGGGGTCGAACAGCAGGCAGCGGCAATGCGGCGCTCGCGGGATCTCCGCGACGCCCGCGACCGCGAGTCGTCCGAGACCGTGGCCCGCGCCCTGGTCGGGACCGCCATCACCATTCCGGCGCGGGCCTCCGGCGACCGACTGTTCGGCTCGGTGGCAGCGGCCGACATCGTTCGGCACGTCGAGCAGCAGACCGGTGCGGTCGTCGACCGGCATGACCTGGTCCTCGAGGAGCCGATCAAGACGATCGGTGAGCACAGCATCCGGGTCGAGCTGGTCGGCGGTGTGGTCTTCGAGCTCACCGTCGAGGTGACTCCCGAAGGCTGAGCCCCCGCCGCGGGACACCCCTGGCTGTTCCCTGCCAGGTGCGCACAGTCCACTGCCCTGGTACACCCGGCTGGGATGATGGCCCTATGTGCACCACCGTCCGCAGACCGGCTCGGGTTGTCCACGTCGCGTCCACACCGCAGGACGGTCATCTCCACAGGAATCACCTCGCGTCCACACCGCAGGACGCTCATTTCCTCAGGAAGAGGGCCTATCCCTCCACAGACCCGATCGGGGAGTGTTGAGGCACCATGGTCAACGCCGTCGATGACACGCGACCCCGCCAGCTCCTCGCTCCCCGCGGAGGTGCCGGGTCGCCGGCGGGCCGGGTCCCACCCCACAACATCGAGGCGGAGGAGTCGGTACTCGGCGCGATGCTGCTCTCGCGTGACGCGATCGCCGCTGCGATGGAGATCTGCGGACCCGAGGACTTCTACAAGACGTCCCACGGCTACATCTTCGAGGCGGTCACCTCGCTGTTCAGCCGGGGAGAGCCAGCCGACTGGGTGACGGTCACCGAGGAGCTCAGGCGTCGCGAGCTGCTCGAAGCGATCGGCGACCCGTCGGTCTTCGTCTCGCTGCAGGCCAACACGCCGTCGATCGGCAACGCCGAGTACTACGCGAGGATCGTCGAGGAGCTGGCCCTGCTCCGCCGTCTGGTCGCGGTGGCGGGCGAGATCACCGAACTGGGCTACAGCGTGCCCGAGGACGTGGGTGGCGTGCTCGATCGCGCGGAGAGCCTCGTGTTCGGTGTGGCCCAACGCAGGGTGGTGGACACGATGACCCCGCTGCGCGATCTGCTGGGCCAGAGCCTCGACCATCTCGAGCAGCTCTTCAGCCGCGGCGAGTCGGTCACCGGTCTTGCCGACCGGGTACACCGACCTCGACGAGCAGTTGGCCGGGCTCCAGCCGTCCAACCTCATCGTGGTCGGGGCGCGCCCGGCGATGGGCAAGACGAGCTTCGCCCTTGGCATGGTGGCCCACGCCGGGGTCAAGATGGGCCAGCCGGTCCTCCTCTTCTCGCTCGAGATGAGCCACCTCGAGCTCACCCAGCGCCTGCTCTGCTCCGAGGCCCGGGTCGACGCCAACCGGATGCGGACCGGAAAGCTGCGCGAGGCGGACTGGCCCAAGATCGGGAATGCGATCAGCCGGATGAGCGAGGCGCCGATCTTCATCGACGACAACCCCAACCTCACGGTGATGGACATCCGCGCCCGCGCCCGGCGGCTCAAGAGCCGCGAGGGACTCGGCCTGGTGGTCGTCGACTACCTCCAGCTGATGACCGGTCGACACGGCGCGGAGAACCGGCAGGTCGAGGTCTCCGAGATCAGCCGCGGCCTCAAGATCCTGGCCCGCGAGCTCGAGGTGCCGGTCGTGGCGCTCTCCCAGCTCTCGCGTGGCCTCGAGATGCGCCAGGACAAGCGGCCGATGCTCGCCGACCTGCGCGAGTCCGGCTCGATCGAGCAGGACGCGGACGTTGTGCTCTTCCTCTACCGGGACGAGCTCTACAACCCGGATTCGACCGACAGCCAGGGGACGGCCGAGGTCATCGTGGCCAAGCACCGCAACGGCCCGACCGGCGTGACCCGGTTGGCCTTCATCGGCCATCACGCCCGGTTCGACAACATGGCCCGGGTGTAGCCGGCCGGACGCCGTCGGCGGCACTGGCAGCTGCCGCGCATCGATGGCGTCGTCCTTGTCTCCCCGGATCGGTGATGATGGGGTGATGGACGGCTACGAGCTCCCGATGATCCCGGCGTCGGCCGGTGCACTCCTCCACGACGGTGCGGGGCGCATCCTCATTCTCGAGCCGACCTACAAGTCGGGGTGGACCATCCCGGGTGGCCAGATCGAGGCGAACGGCGAGTCGCCGTGGGACGGGTGCCGGCGCGAGGTGCACGAGGAGACCGGGCTGACCGTGGCGACCGGGCGACTGGTGTGCGTTGACTTCCTCCACCGCCGGCGCAGCCGCCCCGGTGGGCTGCGCTTCCTGTTCGACTGCGGGGAGGTGGCCGCAGCCGACCGCGAGACGATCGTGCTCCAGGAGGACGAGATCGGCGATCACCGGTGGGTCCTCCCCGACGAGGCCGTCGCCCTGTTGAGCGGTCCGCTCGGGCGGAGGGTCGGCCGCGCGCTCAGGGCCTCCGGCACCCTCTACCTCGAGGACGGCCACCCGGTGATCGGCGTCACCGGCGGAGGCGGCGGACATGCCTGACACGACCTACACCCACGGCCACCACGAGAGCGTGCTCCGCTCGCATCGGTGGCGCACCGCGGCCAACTCGGCCGCCTATCTCCTCCCGTATCTGCGACCCGGCCAGGAGCTGCTCGACATCGGGTGCGGTCCGGGCACCGTGACCTGCGACCTGGCCGGGTCGGTGTCCCCCGGCCGGGTGGTCGGGATCGACGCGTCGAGTGAGGTGATCGACGAGGCCCGCAGGCTCGCCACCGGCGCCGGGCCGTCCTCGGTCGCCTTCGAGGTGGCAGACCTGTTCGCGCTCCCCTTCGCCGACGACTCCTTCGACGTGGTCCACGCCCATCAGGTGCTTCAGCACGTCGGCGACCCGGTCGCCGCGCTCGTCGAGATGCGACGGGTCTGCCGTCCGGGGGGCCGCGTGGCGTGCCGGGACAGCGACTACCCGGCCATGACCTTCACCCCGGGCGATCCCGACCTCGACCGGGCGCTTGCCGCCTACGGCACCCTCACCCGGGTCAACGGGGCGAACTGGGATGCCGGCCGCCTCCTGCTCGGATGGGCCCGCGCCGCCGGCTTCTCCGAGATCGCGGCATCAGCGTCCGCTTGGTGCTTCGCCACCCCGGAGGAGCGCGCGTGGTGGGGTGGCCTCTGGGCCGACCGCTTCACCCGGTCCGCCATTGCCGACCAGCTGCTCGCACACGGCATCGTCGGCCGCGACGACCTCGAGGCGTTCGCCCGCGCCTGGCACCGGTGGGCGGCCGCGCCGGACGCGTGGTGGGCGGTGCTCCACGGCGAGGTGGTGGCGACCGCCTGAACCGGACCGCTCCGGGCTCTGCGCTGGGGCTGCCGCACAGCGCGGGTCAGGCCAGCAACCTGCTGCGGAAGAGGTCGAGCACCTGGTTCAGCGCTTCTCTGGTCGGGGTGCCCGGTCGGTCGTCGAGGTCCTCGGTCAGGACCGAATGGGCGGATTTGCGGTGCCCGTACCGATTGCCCGGCGAGGAGTCGAGCTCGATCCCGACGAACCCGTCGCCGAGCAGGGCGCGCAGTGTCTCGAAGCGCTCGGGCGGGCGAGACCTGTCGCCGGAGAAGCGGAGGCCGAGCAGGCAGGTCCCCGCCGCGACCCGCTCGACGACCCGCCGGGTGTCCTCCTCGGAGATCCCGATCGCACGCCGGCGCGCACGCGCCAAGCGGGAAGGGGAGCGAGGGCTGGCTGAGCACGGGGGCGAGCACCACATCGTCGACCATCATGGCGAGGGCGAAGCCGCCGGTCAGGCACATGCCGATCGCGCCCACCCCGGGTCCGCCGCACCGGCCGTGTTCGTCCCGGGCCAGGGCCCGGAGCCAGGTGGTGACCGGGCTGGTCCGCCCGACGGCCATGAGGGTGAACTCGCGCGAGATGCACACCTTGGCCAACGAGGACATCGTGTAGCCACCGCTCGGCGCCCGGCCGTCCTCGCCGAAGAGGTGCGGCACGACCGCGGTGCAGCCGATGCCGGCGACGAGACGGGCGAAGCGGGCGACGTTCGGGGTGATCCCGGGCATCTCGCTGATCACGACGACGGCCGGCCCGGTTCCGGTCCTGTAGACGGTGCGGGTGGTGCCTTCGGCGGTGAAGGTCGAGCGTTCGAATCCGTCGAGCGGGCCGGGCATGGCTCGACGCTATCCGGCCCGACGGGACGGAGGAGCGGTCGGTCGGGCCGCTCAGGAGAGCGCGAGGGTGACCACGACCGGCCTGTGGTCGGACCCGGTGGAGGGGACGACCCGGGCGTCGACCACGGCGAGGGCGGGGGTGATGAGCACGTGGTCGAGCTGGCTGTGGGGCCGGTGGGCGGGCCAGGTCCGGCCGGTCACCGCCCGCCGCCAGGCGGGGAAGAACGAGTTGACCGGCGGGCCCCACATGTTCATGTCCCCGGCCAGGACGGCGGCGTGGTCGGGGTGGGGCAGCAGGTCGCCGAGTCTCCGGTACTGGGTCGGAGACCAGTGGGTGATGTGGGACATGTGGGTGCCGAGCACGGTGACCTCACGCCCCCCGAGGTCGACGGTGCAGCGCACGACCGCCCGTGCAGCCGCATCACGGCGGAGCTTGCCGAGAGTGACGGCCTCGGGGTCGCGCCACGGCACGCGGGACAGCAGCGCGATCCCCCAGGTGCCCCGATCGGACGCGCGATGCCTCCGGTCGGCTGGCGCCTTCCACTTCTCGAGGTCGAGCCGGAGGGTCTTGCGCACCTGTCCGAATGCAGGCGCCCACCGGGTCGAGCGGGTGACGACGGGTTCGTAGAGCCGGGCGCGCGCCAGGGGCGCCTCGACCACGACCGCGTACCCGCAGCGGTCGGCCACCCTGGCGGCCGTCCCCGGAGTCCCGTCGTCGGAGGTCCAGGCCTCCTGGAGGATGAGGATGTCGGCGTCGAGACCGGCACACTCGGCGAGGAGATCGTAGGGACGACCCCACCCGTCGACGCCCATGTGCACGTTGAACGTGGCGAGACGCACGGTGTCCCGCGTCCCGTCCGCCGCGGGGCTCTGCCCCGGCCCGGTCCCACCCACTCCGGTCAGCGCCGGCCGAGCTCGGCGGCCACGGTGCGGAGCTCGTCGCGGAAGTCGGGATGGGCGATCTCGGCCAGGGCCGCCGCCCGCTCGCGCACCGTTCGTCCCGACAGCTCCGCCACGCCGTGCTCGGTGATGACCACCCCGGTGTGGTGGCGGGGGGTCGAGACGACAGCGCCCTCCGGGAGGAGCGGCACGATGCGGGACCGGGTGACCCCGTTGGTCACCGCGGTCGAGCGCAGGCAGATCAACGAGTGGTCGTCGAGGCGCAGCTCGGCCCCGGCGACGAAGTCCTCGTGGCCGCCGACCCCGGAGATCTGCTTGCCGTCGATGTTGTCCGCGACCACCTGCCCGTAGAGGTCCACGCTGAGCGCGCCGTTGACGGAGACGAACGAGTGGTTCCGGGCGATGACCGTTGGATCGTTGACCACCTGGACCGGTACGAACGCGACATCGGTGTTGCCGTCCAGCCACCGGTAGAGCTCGGCCGACCCGAGTGCGAAAGTGGTGATCGAGACCCCGTTGAACAGGCTCTTGGCATCGTTGGTGACCTTGCCCGCCCGATGGAGGTGCATGAGGCCGTCGGTGAACATCTCGCTGTGGATCCCGTACCCCCCACCGGGACCCTCGGCGAGCCCGGAGGCCACCAGGTTGGGGACCGCGCCGATGCCGACCTGCAGGGTGGTGCCGTCGGTGACGAAGGACCGGGCCTGCGTGGCGATGGCCTGGTCCACCTCGTCGGGTGGAGCCTGGGGAAGGGCGAACGGGGCACCGTCGGCCTGGACGACGACGTCGATGACGTCGAGTGGGAGGGTGTTGGTGTAGTCGGGGGAAAGCGAGCTGGTTGCGGGCAGGTTGGGGTTGACCTCGACGATGAGCAGGCGGTCGGGATCCCGGCCGGCCAACAGCAGCTCCTCGTAGGTGGCGCCGAGGTGTAGCGAGAGGTTGACCGTCCCGTCGGCAGCGGGTGGCGTGGCCTGCACCGCCATGACTCTCGGATTGAACCGGCGCAGGATGGGCGCGAACTGGCGGAAGCCGCCGGGGACCAGCTCGATCGAAGCGCCCTGGGCCAGCAGCATCCGTTCGGCGGGACCGAAGAAACCGCAGCGGTAGCGCACGCCGGGGTGGGAGAGCACCGGGTAGAAGCCGAGGAGGAGCGCACCGCCGAAGGTCAGGTCCACCCAGTCGTCGCGGCTGCCGAGGGCGGTGAAGAGTGCGTCGGGGTTGGCCGGACCGAGCCCGAACCCGATCGTGTCGGTCGGCCGGATGAACGCGGCGCCCTCCTCCGGAGTGCAGAATGTCGGTGACACGATCACAGTGTGTCACCGACGGATTGGCGCAGCCGAGATCAGTGCGCCGTGACCCGGAGCTGTCGAGAGGTTCGAGGAGACACCGTGACCGAAGACACGCCCATCACCTACGACGAGTTCTCGTACTTCCACGAGAACGCAACCGAGGTGGGCCTCGAGTTTCCCGGTCCTCCCACCGTCCGCCGCGAATCGGTCGAGGTCGCCCCCGGTCGGCGCCTCAGCGCGCTGGTCTGGGGGGACCGGCCGGCGGAACTGGTGTTCCTCCACGGTGGGGGGCAGAACGCGCACACCTGGGACACCCTCGCCCTCGCCCTCGACCGGCCCCTGGTGGCCGTCGACCTGCCCGGCCACGGGCACTCGGACTGGCCGGAGGGCTCGGCCGTGCTCGATCCGTCGGCGATGGCCGACGACGTGGCCGTGGCCGTCCGTGCGCTGGCGCCCGAGGCGGCGGGCGTCGTCGGCATGTCCCTCGGTGGGGCGACCGCCATCGCGCTGGCCACCCGCCATCCGGAGCTCGTGCGCAGGCTCCTGCTGGTCGACATCACCCCGGGCGTGGACGGCGACAAGACCTCGGACATCGCAGCGTTCCTGGCCGGCCCGGAGAGCTTCGCCTCCTTCGACGAGATCCTCGAGCGCACGATCCAGTTCAATCCGACGCGGTCGGTGTCCTCGCTGCGGCGGGGCGTGCTGCACAACGCGGTCCAACGGCCGGACGGCTCCTGGACCTGGCGTCATCAGATCGGGCGGCCCTCCGGCCGGAGCGGCCTGCACATCGAGCGGGTCGACTTCGGGTCCCAGTGGGACGACCTCGAGCGGATCGCCGTTCCGGTCCTGCTGGCGCGGGGCAGTCTCTCACCGGTCGTCGACGATGCCGACGCCACCGAGTTCCTGCGGCGGCGCCCCTCCGACAGCATCGTCACCGTGGAGGGGGCCGGCCACAGCATCCAGGGGGACCGGCCCCTCGACCTGGCCCGGATCGTGTCCGGGTTCGTCTACGGGGCCTGAGGTCCCGGGCGACCGGGCTCAGGCGGCCCGGTCGCGCGCGCCTGTCCGGCGACCGCGGCGGCCGCCTCGAGGAGCACCTCGGGCACTGACCCGCCGGTGGCCAGTGCGACCGAGAGCACCTCGTCGATGTCGGTGGCCAGATGGAAGGTCATCGCATCACGCACCGCCTCCGGCACGTCCTCGAGATCGGGGCCGTTCCGGTAGGGCAGCACGACCGTGGTCAGGCCGGCCCGGTGGGCGGCGAGCACCTTCTGGCGGACGCCGCCGATGGGCAGGACCCGGCCCTGCAGCGTGACCTCACCGGTCATCCCGACCGACGGGAGCACCGGCTCGTTCCGCAGGAGGCTGACCAGGGCGGTGGTCATGGTGACCCCCGCCGAGGGGCCGTCCTTCGGGATGGCTCCGGCCGGCACGTGCAGGTGGAACCGCTTGCCGGTGAAGGCCGAACGGTCGATACCGAGCTCCAGCGCATGCGAGCGCACGTAGGAGAGCGCGATCTCCGCGGACTCCTTCATGACGTCGCCGAGCTGCCCGGTCAGGGTCAGGCCCTCGGGCCCGTCCATGACCGACGCCTCCACGTACAGGACGTCCCCACCGGCTCCGGTCACCGCCAGCCCGGTGGCCACTCCGGGCACAGCGGTCCGGTCGGCAGACTCGAAGAAATAGTGGGCTCGGCCCAGCCAGCCGCGCACGTCGGCCGCTTCCACGACCAGCGGCTTGCCGGTCTCCGGCTCCCCACCGTCCGCGGCGATGCGTGCCGCCACCTTGCGGAGGAGTCGGCCCGAGCTCGCGCTCGAGGGAGCGCACGCCGGCCTCCCGCGTGTAGTCGGCGACGATGGTGCGCAGGGCGTCGTCGGTCACCTCGACATCGCTCGCGTCGAGCGCGGCGCGCTCGCGTTGGCGAGCGACGAGGTGGGTGCGCGCGATGGCCACCTTCTCGTCCTCGGTGTAGCCGTCGAGGCGGATGACCTCCATCCGGTCGAGCAACGGCCCGGGGATGGTGTCGGCCATGTTGGCCGTCGCGACGAAGAGCACCTGGGAGAGGTCGAGCTCGACCTCCAGGTAGTGATCGCGGAACGTGTGGTTCTGGGCCGGGTCCAGCACCTCGAGCAGCGACGAGGAGGGGTCACCCCGGTAGTCGGCGCCGAGCTTGTCGACCTCGTCGAGCACGATGACCGGGTTCATGGTGCCGGCTTCGCGCAGGGCGCGGACCAGCCGACCGGGCTGGGCACCCACGTAGGTGCGGCGATGTCCACGGATCTCGGCCTCGTCCCGGACGCCGCCCAGGGCGACCCGGACGAACGAGCGCCCGAGGGCGTGGGCCACCGACTCGCCGAGCGAGGTCTTGCCCACTCCCGGGGGACCGACCAGGGCCAGGATGGCGCCCGCGCCGCGTCCGCTGACCGGGGCCAGGCCCCGTTCGGACTGCAGCTTGCGGACGGCCAGGTGCTCGAGGATGCGATCCTTCACATCGCGCAGCCCTTCGTGATCCTCGTCGAGGATGCGTGAGGCTTCGGCAATGTCCAAGCGGTCCTCGGACCGCTCGCCCCAGGGCAGCTCGAGGACGGTGTCGAGCCAGGTACGGATCCAACCGTGCTCGGGGTTCTGCTCGCTCATCCGCTCCAACTTCTCGATCTCGCGCTCGACCGCGGTGCGCACCGCGCCGGGCAGGGTCCGATCCGCAATGCGTGCCCTGTAGTCGTCGGGCGCGGCCTCGTCGTCGCTGAGCTCACCGAGTTCGCGCCGGATGGCGTCGAGCTGGCGCCTCAGCAGGAATTCGCGCTGGGTCTTCTCCATGCCCTCCTCGACGTCGGTCTTGATCCGCTCACGCAGGGTGAGGTCGGCCAGGATCTCGCGGGCCCAGCCGATGACCGTCCGCAGTCGCTCGGTCACGTCGAGGGTCTCGAGCACCTGGACCTTCTGCTCCAGGCTCAGGTCGGGCGAGTACCCGGACATGTCGGCCATCCGGCCCGGACCGGCAACGTCGGACAGGCGTTCGGCGAGCCTGCCCGCGCCACGCGTGAGCAGGATGTTCTCGAGCACCGCCCGGTACTCCCGGGCCAGCTCGACGGCCTCTTCGGTGGGCTCGCCCTCGGGCAGCACCTCGACCTCGACCCACAGGGCGCGACCGGTGCCCGGCACGGCGGTGCCCAGTCGGGCCCGCTCGAGCCCGCGCACGGCCACCGCGGGCAGACCGCCCGGCAGCTCACCGCTCTCCATGACCTCGGCGATCACGCCGACGGTCGCGTAGCGCCCCTCGATGAAGGGGACGATGACCAGCCGGCTGCCCGCGGCTTCCGCCGCGGCCGCGGCCGCCTTGGCCTCGTCGGACTCGAGGGCCATGGAGAAGACCATCCCGGGCAGCAGCACTCCTGAGGTCAGGGGCAGCAGCGGCAGGTTCTCGGTTGCGTGGTCCATCAATCCTCCTGGTGTCGTCGCCGGCGACGTCTTCTTGTCGCCGGATGGCGTTGGCCACGCACCAGCGCAGCCGTACAGGGGATCAACGGGAGAAATCGAACGTGTATTCCCCAGGGGCGCCCCGCCCGTGGGCGTCCCGGGACGGTCCGGGGGTGGCGGACGCCTGCCCTCAGGCGCTGACCTGGTGGGTCGCGGCCAGGTCGTCCCGGTCCGCGAGGTCCTCGGCGTCCCGCGGGGCGGGCGGCTCCCCACGGGTCCCGTCCGGATCGATCCGGAAGCCCACGCCCCGCACGGTCACGATGTACTGGGGGTCGGTGGGGTCCGGCTCGAGCTTGGCCCGCAGCCGGTGGATGTGGGTGTCGAGGGTCCGGCTGTCCGAGAGGTACCGGTCCGGCCAGAGCAGGTCGATGAGCTCGTCGCGGGTGCGGACCCGGCGCGAGGGATTGAGCAGCACGGCGAGCAGGTCGAACTCGCGCCGCGAGAGGTGGGTGGGGACGCCGGCCACCGTGACCTCCCTGCGCACGAAGTCGACGGCCACCGCCCCGAAGGATCGCTGGGTGGTCGCAGTCGTCGGATCTGGGGCACGCCTCGCATCATGGGGCCCGGTCATCTCGTGGGTTCCGGTCGGCGGCCCCACCCGGCGGAGGATGGCGTTCATCCGGGCCACCAGCTCGCGGAGCCGGAACGGCTTGGTCACGTAACCGGATGCACCGAGCTCGAGGCCGAGGACCACGTCGAGCTCGCTGTCGACGGCGCTCACCATCACGATGGGCACCGAGGAGAGCGACCGCAGCCGCCGGCAGACCTCGATGCCGTGCATGCCGGGCAGGAGCATGTCGAGGAGGACGATGTCGGGCTGGTAGTCGCCGAACAGGCGGAGGCCGGCCGAGCCGTCCTCCGCCAACGCCACGCCGAACCCTTCGCGCCGCAAGCCCGAAGAGAGGGCCTGGCGATAGGACTCCTCGTCTTCGATGACCAGGACCTTGATGTGTTCTCCGACAGCGACCACAGGCTGATCCTCCAGAGGAGAGGTTATGGAGCCCAGGTGAACGGCACCCATCCCCACTGCGACCGCAGGATGATCGTTCGGTGAACGTTGCGCGGCGGGCACAGCGTGCTCAGAGGACCGAGCCGAGGGCCAATCCGACCGCGGCTGCGCCGAGACCGAGGACCAGGCTGAGGCCCACGTTCGAGGCGGATGCCCGGAGACGCCCGCGTTCGAGCAGGCCCACGGTGTCGAACGAGAAGGTCGAGAACGTCGTGTACGCCCCGAGCAGCCCGGTCCCGACGACGGTGACCACGGAAGCCGGAAGGTGGTGGTCCGCGGCCACCGAGACCACGAGGCCGAGGACGAAGGACCCGGTCGCGTTGACGAGCAGGATCCCGTAGGGGAACCTGGGCCCGAGCCGCAGGTGGACGGCGCGTTCGACCAGGTAGCGCAGCAGCGCCCCGCACGCCCCGGCGACGACCACGAGGAGGACGGTCACGGCGGGGGCCCCTCCCCGCGTCCGACGATGCGGTCGTCGTCCTCCAGCACGTCCGGGTCGGGGATCTCCGAGGCGGCGGAAGGCAGGATCCGGCCCCTGACCAGGGTGACGCCCGCAAGGGCGGCGCCGAGGCCGAGGAGCAGGCTGACCGCCACGTAGGCCGCGGCCAAGCCGACCCTGCCGTGCTGCACGCGCTGGTCGACCTCCACGGCGAGGGTCGAGAAGGTGGTGAACCCTCCGCAGAACCCGACGGCTGCGAAGGGGCGGAGGAAGCGGTCGGTGGGCCACCGCTCGACGACCAGGGTGAGGACCGCGCCGAGCAGGAACGAACCGGCCACGTTGACGATGAGCGTTGCCCAGGGGAAGTGGTCCTGAGGCGTGGAGAGCCCCCGCTCCACGCCGTAACGGCAGAGCGTTCCGAGCGCCCCGCCTGCCGCGATGGCCACCAGCGCCCACGGCCCGTGGGGCCGGGGCGTGCCGTGCCGGGAGCGCTCCATGTCCGCGGCCAGCCTAGAACAGCCGGTCGGGGACCGACGGCCCAGGTGGAGGCGTCAAACCGTAAGGGTCCGCCCGAAACGCCACGGTCACGACCAAGGGGGATGGCATGGGCAACGGCGACGCCGGGCGGACGCTTACGGCTTGAAGCGGTATCCCACCCCCCGCACTGTGATGAGATGCTCGGGCTCCGGCGGGGTTGGACTCGATCTTCTTGCGGAGGCGCTTCACGTGGGTGTCGAGGGTGCGGCTGTCCCCCTTCTTGCGATCCCGCCAGATCCGGTCCATGCACTGCTTTCGGGTGACCACGTGCCCGGCCTCTGAGACCAGCAGGGCGAGCAGGTCGAACTCCTTGCGGGAGAGCTCGACGACCTGGCCGTTGAGGCTGGTCTCGCGCAGGGAGACGTCGATGGTCACCGGCCCGAAGGCGTAGATGCCGCTCGGTGGCACCGGGACCAGGTCGTGGGACTGCCCACCGACCCGGCGGAGGACCGCACGGATCCGGGCGGTCAGCTCGCGCGGACGTGGCGGCTTGGTGATGTGGTCGGCGGCGCCGGCCTCGAGGGCGAGGACGGCGTCGAGCTCGTCGTCCCGGGAGGTGACCATGATGACCGGCACCCGCGGGGCGACCGAGCTGATGGTGCGGAAGACGCTGAATCCCTGGGAGTCACCGAGCTGGGTGTCGAGCAGGATGAGGGCGGGAGCCGCCGAGGCGACCAGGGAGATGCCCTCGTCGCCGCTGGTAGCGGTGATGACGTCGAACCCCTCGATCGAGAGGGTGGCCGCCAACGAGTCGCGCGAGAGGTGGTCGTCGTCGATGATCAGGATGGTCGGGGGCGCCTCCCCGGGGAGGGCCCGCTCGTCGACCTCGGTGAGTGCCAGGGTCATGGTCGGGCGCGGAGGTCCCGGAACAGGGCACAGGCCGTCGGCGCCCGCAGGCTGTGGCGAGCGCGGGCCGCTGCACCGCTGCTGGACTGTCTGACCGGCGGGGCCGGTGCAGGCGGGGTTGCCGTGAGAGGCGGCAGGGGCCAGGCCCCCGGACGGCAGGTCGCACCGTGGAGCCCGCTGTGATGCCCACCGGGTGGGCGGTCGGGCGTGTGACAGTTGGTCCTGGGATGTGAAGCCATCACCGATCACCCTAAGAAGCCCAGGTGAACGTGGCGCGATCGGCGCGTCAATGGAAGGTAATCACTCGGTTATCTTCTCGCCGGTGGGCAGGCGGCTGTCTACAGTCGGGTCGGGGACGGAGAAGCCGGGCCGAGCCGTGGCCGACGGGCATTACGACAGGATCGAGGAGCCATGGACGAGACCGGTACACCGGTGGATCTCCCGACGACAGGGGAGTGGCGCGCCCTGAAGGAACACGCAGTCCGGGTGGGCGGTCGGCACCTGCGCGAGCTCTTCGCCGAGGACCCCGATCGCGGCGCCCGGATGGTGGCCGGTGCCGGGGACCTTGTCCTCGACTACGCGAAGCACCGTGTGGACGCCCCGGCCCTGGACGCCCTGTTCACCGTGGCACGCCGGGCAGGGGTCGCCGAGCGGCGCGACGCCATGTTCGTCGGAGAGCACGTCAACACCACGGAGGACCGGGCGGTGCTCCACGTCGCCCTCCGGATGCCGAAGGGGAAGACGCTGGAGGTCGACGGCCAGGACGCGGTCGCCGAGGTGCACCGCGTGCTCGACCGGATGGGGGAGGTCGCCACCCGGATCCGAACCGGTGAGTGGACCGGGTGGACCGGGAAGCGGATCCGAAGCGTGGTCAACATCGGGATCGGTGGATCGGATCTCGGACCGGCGATGGCCTGCCAGGCGCTCGCCGACTATGCCTCGCCCGAGATCGACTGCCGCTTCGTGTCCAACATCGACCCGGTGGACCTCTACGCGAAGACGAGCGACCTCGACCCGGCCGAGACCCTCTTCGTGGTCAGTTCGAAGACCTTCACCACCCTCGAGACCTTGACCAACGCCCGCGCAGCGAGGCGCTGGCTGCTCGACGGACTCGGCAGCGGCGACGAGGCGGTCGCCCGTCACTTCGTCGCGGTCTCGACCAATGCCACCGGGGTCTCCGGGTTCGGGATCGATCCGGCGAACATGTTCGGCTTCTGGGACTGGGTGGGCGGGCGCTACTCCGTCGACTCGGCCATCGGCTTCTCGCTGATGGTGGCCATCGGGCCCGAGGCCTTCGGCGAGATGCTTGCGGGATTCCACACGCTCGACCGACACTTCGCGACCGCACCCTTCGAGGCGAACCTTCCGGTCATCCAGGCCATGCTCAACGTCTGGTACCGCAATCTGCTCGGCGCCCAGACCCACGCCGTGCTGCCCTACAGCCAGCGACTGGCCCGCTTCCCGGCCTACCTCCAGCAGCTGACCATGGAGTCGAACGGCAAGTCGGTCCGCTGGGACGGCTCGCCGGTATGGGGCGAGACCGGGGAGATCTTCTGGGGTGAGCCGGGCACCAACGGCCAGCACGCCTTCTACCAGCTGCTCCACCAGGGGACCACCCTCGTCCCAGCCGACTTCCTCGGGTTCGCCGAGTCGACCCACGAGGACGGGGACCAGCAGGACCTGCTCATGGCCAGCTGCTTCGCCCAGTCCAAGGTCCTGGCGTTCGGCAGGACGAACGAGGAGATCGAGGCCGAGGGGACCCCACCCGCTGTCGTCCCCCACAAGGTGATGCCGGGCAACCATCCGAGCTCGACCATCCTCGCGCCGAAGCTCACCCCGTCGGTGCTGGGCCAGCTCGTCGCGCTCTACGAGCACACCGTGTTCGTCGAGGGCGCTGTCTGGGGGATCGACTCGTTCGACCAGTGGGGGGTGGAGCTGGGCAAGGTGATGGCCGGCGCGCTCGCACCCGCGCTGAGCGCCGACGCGGCACCCGACCTCGCCGGCGAGGACAGCTCGACCGCCGGGCTGGTCGCCCGCTACCGGCGGCTCCGCGGCCGGCCGGCCTGACCGGCGGGGGGAGAGAACCGGGCGATCACGACGCGGAGAGCGCGCTCCAGAGGGCGAGGTAGCTCGGGTAGGTGATCCCCTCGGTGACGTAGCCGGCCCGGACCAGCTCGGTGTGGTAGCGGGGGAGGTTCCGCCACGGGACACCCATGTCGACGTGGTGGGCCAGGTGCCATCCGGTGTTGTACGGGACGAACCAGAACCGGGCGATCCAGTGCTGGCGCACGTTGTGGGTGGTGACCCGCCGGTCGCGGCTGGCCTCGAGGCCGCCGTGCTCGGCGATGGCCCGGAGCCGGTTGAGCACCCGCCACTGGGTCATCCACGGGAGGAACCAGAGCAGCGGGTAGATCCACCACGTCCCGGTGGTCGTCCAGAGCACGGCCCAGAGCAGGGCCTGGACCCCGAGGATGGAGAGCGAGACCCGACGGTAGGCGCGGATGCGCACCGATTTCACGAGTGGGACGAGGTTCTTCCACCCGGAGATGCCCACCGCGTCGCGGACCAGCCGTCGGGTGAGGGAGCGCCGGTCGCAGGGGTACCCGCCGTAGAAGGCGATGTCCGGCTCGTTCGGGCCGAACTCCTCCCGGTGATGGGCGAAGTGGCCTCGGCGGTAGAGCGAGATCGGTGTCCAGGCCGGGTACGCGACGAGCCAGGTCCCCACCCAGTCGTTGAGCGCCTTCCGCGAGAAGAGCAGATTGTGGGCCGACTCGTGCATGAGGATGGCGAACCGGGCGTACATGGGACCCATGAGGAGGAACGCCACCAGGTAGCCCCACCACTGGTCGGTCCACACCGCACCGCCGATGATGACCGCCACCCAGGCCCAGACCGAGAGCACCGTGACGGCGTTGCGGCCGTCCGAGATCCGTCGCAGGTCGCGTCGCAGTTCGGGCCGGGCCTTCCCGTTGTCGAGCAGCCGCTCGGTGGGAAGGACGGCCGGACGGTCGGCCGGATCGGCCACCATGGTGGTGGTCATGCCGCTATATTACAACAGAGAATCAACTGGTGCAACGGAGTAATAATGCCCGGACCGGATGGAGGGGTGGCCGGACCGTCCGGCGGAGAGGATGGCGCGACCCCGCTCACGGCGCGGTCGGTGCTGGCCAGCGCCCTGCTCGGCGAGGACCCGCCCGAGCTGCCCGTCTCC
This sequence comes from uncultured Acidimicrobiaceae bacterium, assembly GCA_963725275.1. Taxonomy (GTDB): domain Bacteria; phylum Actinomycetota; class Acidimicrobiia; order Acidimicrobiales; family RAAP-2; genus Bog-756. The sequence goes on from CAVRXS010000004.1 coordinate 259,833, forward strand.
CACCTGGTCCGTCTGTCGGGGCTGTTCGGGATCAGCGGGAACCGGGCCCGGGTCGCGCTCAGCCGCATGGTGGCCTCCGGCGAGGCGACGACCGACGGCGCGGGGCGGTACCGGCTGGCCGGTCACCTCCTCGAGCGCCAGGCCCGGCAGGGCGAGGGCCTCCGTGGGCGCACCCGGCCCTGGCAGAGCGGATGGCGCTGTCGTCGTGGTGACCGCGGCCGGCAGGTCGGCAGAGGAGCGTGCCGCCCGCCGCCGGCGGCTGGTGGTGGCGCGTCTTGCCGAGCAGCGCGAGGGGGTCTGGCTGCGTCCCGACAATCTCGACCTTCGGCCGGATCCGTCCGAGGATCCCGACCTGGCCCTCTTCGGTGCGGTGCCGGACGGGGACCCGGTCCTCCTGGCGGCCGGATTGTGGGACCTGGCCGGGTGGGCTGCCCGTGCCGAGGTCCTCCGCGCCCGTCTCGAGACCACGGAGACCGCCGGACCGGATGACCTGTCCCCCGGGTTCGCGCTCTCTGCAACCGTGGTGCGCCACCTGCTGGCTGATCCGCTGCTGCCGGAGGAGCTGCTCGGAGGGTCATGGCCGGGCCCAGCCCTCAGGGATGCTTACGAGCGCTGGGACCGTCGCTACCGCAGCGTGCTCCGGGCCTGGGGGCGGGCGGCAGGTCCGGCGTAGGATCCCCGGCGGGCGACCCGGCCGGCCGCGGCCACCACGGCGCCTGCTCGAGGAGAGGAACCATGGCGCAGTCGAACGGGGACCGTCAGTTCGCGGGGCGGGTGGCCGTCATCACCGGGGGCGCCCGGGGGCAGGGACGCAGCCATGCCGTCGGACTGGCCCGCCTGGGTGCCGACATCGCCGTCGCCGACCGGTGCGCCGACCTCGGAACCGTGACGTACCCGATGGCCACCGAGGACGACCTCGCCGAGACCGTGCGGTTGGTCGAGGCAGAGGGCCGACGGTGCCTCGCGTCGACGGTCGACGTGCGCGACCTCGGCGAGATGATCGACTTCGTCGACCGCGTGCAGCTCGAGCTCGGTTCGGTCGACATCCTGATCGCCAACGCCGGGGTCTCGACCCTCGGGTCGATCTTCTCGATGGACGCGGTCGACTGGCGCGAGACGATCGAGATCAATCTCACCGGGGTGTTCCATGCGATGCGGGCCGCCGCTCCCCACATGCGCCGTCAGCGATGGGGGCGGATGATCGGCATCTCCTCGATGATGGGGCGTACCGCCAATCCCGGCATCGCGGCCTACACCGCGTCCAAGTGGGGAGTCATCGGCCTCTGCAAGGCCGTCGCCCACGAGGTCGCCCACGTGGGGGTCACGGTCAACGCGATAGCCCCGGGCAACGTGTCGACCGACATGATCCACAACGAGACCCTCTACCGGCTCATGCGCCCGGATCTGGAGCACCCGACCCGGGACGACGTGGCCGGTGCGATGGCCGGTCTCCACGTCCAACCCGTCCCGTGGCTGGAGCCCGACGAGATCACCGCGGCCGTCGTCTTCCTCTGCTCGGAGGGCGCCCGCCACATCACCGGGTCGGTCATCGACGTCGACGCCGGGGCCTCCGCGCGCTTCAGCGCGTGAGTCCCTGGCGTGAGTGTCCCGGCGGGACGCTCACTGGCGGGACATGGCCGCCCGCTCGTCGGCTGCAGTCGCTTCCGTGCCAGGTGCGCGCGGCAGGTCGATCACGATCTCGTGCAGGGTCCCCTCGAACGGGAAGCGGCCCGAGTAGCGATCGCTCACCGGGCCCCCGTGGTCGTAGCCGACGCTCGGTCCCACGCTCGAGATGATCGTCATCGCGAAGGGAACCGTCATCGAGCCGCACACCCCCCCGTCGATGCGCAGCTCGGCCTCGCCGCCGGTTCCGGTCCGCCGGAACCGCACCCCCACCGAGGTCGCGCCAGCCGGGACCGGGAGGTCGGACTCGACCACCTGATGGTCGCCGAAGCAGTTGTAGTCGAAGACCAGGCGGTCACCCTGGACGAACAGGGTGAGCCCCGAGTTCTGGGTCCCTGAGGCGTAGAGCACCCCAGCGGCGCCGTCCGGCCGGTCGACGGCCGCGGTCAGGTCGAACCCGCGCGCACCCATGGCCGGCCCCGCCTGGGCCGGCAGCGGGGACATCGGCGGCCGGTACACGTAGTGCCGGTCGACCGGGTGCACCGAGTGGTCGCGGTATCTGGTCGAGAAGAGCTCGATCGTGCGGTCGTCGAGGGGGAGCACGCCCTGCGCCTCGGCTTCGTCCCACCAGAGCTTGATGAGGCGGGCGAGGGTCTCGGGCTGCTCGGCGGCGAGGTCGGTGCACTCGGACCGGTCCTCGGTGAGGTGGTAGAGCTCCCAGACATCGTCCTCGAACGGGGTGCCGCTGCGGTGACGGGTGACCGCCTTCCATCCGTCCGCGTAGATCGCCCGGTGCCCCATCATCTCGAAGTACTGCAGGTGCTTCTCCGACGGGGCGTCGGGCGCGTCGAAGGTGTAGCCGAGCGAGATCCCGGACGTGGGCAGCTGCGCGTAGCCGCGGTAGACCTCCGGCGCGGTGATCCCCAGGGTCTCGTAGATGGTCGGGACCAGATCGTTCACGTGGTGGAACTGGTCACGGATCGCACCTCGGTCGTCGATGCGCCTCGGCCAGTGCGCGATGAGCGGCACGTGGACCCCGCCCTCGTGCGTGTTCTGCTTGTACCACTTGAATGGGGTGTTGCCGGCCTGGGCCCACCCCCACGGGTAGTTGGCGTGACTGTGCGGCCCGCCGATCTCGTCGATTCGCTCGACGGCCTCGTCGGGGGTCTCCGCGAGGAAGTTGAAGTACTTCATCTCGTGCAGCACGCCGAAGGGCCCGCCCTCCTGGCTCGCCCCGTTGTCGGACAGCAGGAGCAGCAGGGTGTTGTCCAGCCGGCCGAGTCGGTCGAGGTCTGCCACCAACCGGCCGATCTGCGCATCGGTGTGCTCGAGGAATGCGGCGAACGCCTCCTGGAGCCGGGCGGCCAGGAGGCGCTGGTTCTCGGGAAGCGAGTTCCAGGGCTCGACCCCCGGGTTCCGCGGCGCGAGCTCGGTGTCGGGCGGGAGCAGGCCCATCTCGATCTGGCGGACGAACCACCGGTCCCGGGCGACATCCCACCCCTCGTCGAAGCGTCCGCGCTGCCGCTCGAGGTAGTCGGGCGGCGCCTGGTGGGGTGCGTGCGCCGCGCCGAAGGCCACGTAGGCGAAGAAGGGCCGGTCGGGCCGGATGGAAACCGAGTCATGGATGAACTCGATCGCGTGGTCGACCAGGTCCTCGCTCAGGTGGTAGCCGTCCTCACTGCCGACCGGCAGCTCCACCCGGTGGTTGTCGTAGACGAGATCGGGCGAGAACTGGTCGGTCTCGCCCTCGAGGAACCCGTAGAAGCGGTCGAAGCCGCGCTGGCACGGCCACTGGTCGTAGGGCCCTGCCGCCGAGGCGTCCTGCATCGGGCACAGGTGCCACTTGCCAGCGGCGAACGTGCCGTAGCCCTGGTCGCGGAGCACCTCGGCCACAGTGGCGGCGTGGTGCGAGATCTGACCGCGCATGTGCGGGTAGCCGCTGTCGAAATTGGAGAGGGCCCGCATGCCCACGGCGTGGTGGTTCCGCCCGGTGAGCAGAGCCGCCCGGGTCGGGGAGCACAGCGGGGTCACGTGGAAGTTGGCATAGCGCAGGCCGCCCGCGGCGAGTGCGTCGATGTGGGGGGTGGAAAGGTCGGACCCGTAGCAGCCGAAATGGGAGAAGCCGACATCGTCGAGCAGGATCACGACGACGTCCGGGGCATCCGGACCAGGGTGGGGCGGGGTCGGCCACCACGGCTGGGATTCTTCACGAGTCCGCCCGATGACGCCGTCGAAGCGCTCGTATCGTTCCATGGGGCCTCGTTCAAGCGAGCGGCAGTCGCCTCGCGGGGCACCACCGGTCCCGGGTCGGTCGATCCCGCGGGGATCATTTGTCAACCCGACTGACGATAGAGATTCCCCCGACCCTTGTCCACCTCCCCTGCGCGGCCGACGCTTACGCCGGTCCGCGGCGGGGTGTCAATGAATCGGGTCTGGACCGCCGAGGTGGCCGGACCGGCGGTGATGCTCCCGGGAGACCACCCCCACGAGCGCGGCGACAGCCAGCACCAGGGATACCGTGCCGACGATCTGGTCGGTCACCGCGACACCGATGAGCGGCACGAGCACCGCCGCGCCGACGAGCGAGCACGCGCCGGCCCGGGCCACCCGCCGGACCGGTCCGGCATGGGCCCACGCGGCAGGACGGATGAGCCCGAAGGTGATCGCTGTGGCGGTGACGGCGAACACGAATGCGTCCGGCACCGAGGGGCTCCCGGGGATGAGACGGAGCCATCGGTAGCCCTCGAAGATGGCGGCCGCTGCCAGGAGCGCGAGAGCGGGGGCCGAGAGCGCGTCGTAGGCCCGAGCGGGGAGCCCGTCAGTGGCGGGAGCGGAGAGTCCGTCGTAGGCCGGAGCCGAGTGCTGATCGTTGGCCGGGGAGTCCGCTCGTGGAATGGCGGTCGGCGGTAGGACCGGTTCTCGGAATTGCGATACCCGTGCCGTCGCGCCCGGAGCCAGGAGCGAACTCCTTGCCGGGTGGTTGCCGTGGGCTTCGGCGTTCCCGCCATGCCGAAGCCGTGCGCCTGTCTGGATTGCCATCGGCCTCCTGACATGGCAGTGACCGGTGTCCGGTGCGCCCCCGAACATCCGGTCACCCTCCCCGCCGAGGACCCGGGAACGTACGCTCCCGGGCTGTAGATCCGCCGCCCGTCGCCTCCAGTATGCCCACCTCGACGGGCCGGTGCAACCCAAAGTTGCAAGGCGGGCGTCCAGCCAGGCCTGCGCTGACGGTGGCCTGCCAGGCGTCGGGCAGACTTCCTTATGAGATTCCTATGGTCCGCTCACCGAGGACTTAGGCGCTCCGGGTGGAATGGCTGGGTGAGGCTCTGCCGAGAGCCCGAGTTTCGGAGGGAAGAGATATGAGCGAGCACTGGCACCCGTCACGCGAACCGGCCGACCCACCGGTCGAGGGTACCGAAGAGCCGACCCCTGCGTGGGGCACCGCCCCGGCCCCCGTTCCGGGCGCCCCCGACGGTCCCCCGACCGCGCAGACGCCCCCGACCGGCACCTACCCGACGACTCCTCCCCCTGGTGCCTACCCGCCGGCCCCCCCGAGCGGTGGCTACCCGACGGCCCCTCCCCCTGGCGCCTATCCGGTGACCCCCCAGGGTCCGGGTTGGGGCACACCCCCGCCCATCGCGCTGCCCCCGAGCGGTGGCTGGGGCATGGGTGCCAGTGGGAACGTCCCGCCGGGCGGCGGTTGGCCGCCACCTCCCTACGCCTATCCCGCTCCCCCGCCGGCCGCCGCGGCCGCCCGCAAGAGCCACTCCGGCGCCCTGGTCGGACTGGCCTCTCTCGTGGCTGCCATCGCGCTGCTCGCAGGCGCCGGTATCGGGCACCTGGCTTGGCCCAGCGACACGACCACGAGCGCGGTCGGCAACCCGGCCATCGGCTCCGGCCAGGGAGGGGGCGCCTTCAGTCCCGGTACTGGCAGTGGCTCGCCCTCGAGCTCCGGCGGCAGCACGTCGGCCGGTGCCGGCGCTCCCGCCAACATCTCGTCGATTGCCAGCAAGGTCGATCCTGGTCTCGTCGACATCAACACCAACCTCAGCTACCAGGACGAGCAGGCGGCGGGCACCGGCATGGTGCTGACCTCCAACGGCGAGGTCCTGACCAACAACCACGTGATCGACGGGGCCACGAGCATCAGCGTCACCGATGTCGGTAACGGCCGGACCTACAAGGCGAATGTGGTCGGCTACGACCGGACCGGCGATGTCGCCGTGATCCAGTTGGTCGGAGCGAGCGGCCTGCAGACGATCACACCGGACACCGGCTCGGTCTCGGTCGGCGAAGCCGTGGTGGGCTTGGGCAACGCGGGTGGAACCGGGGGCACGCCGAGCTCCGCCGGCGGCTCGGTGACAGCCACCAACCAGTCCATCACCGCGAGTGACGACAGCGGAGGCAACTCCGAGAGCCTGACCGGTCTCATCGAGATCAACGCCGGCATCCAGCCCGGCGACTCCGGCGGCTCGCTGGTCAACACTTCGGGTCAGGTCATCGGCATGGACACTGCCGCCTCGTCCGGGACCGCCTACCAGGTCACGACCGCCCAGGCCTACGCCATCCCGATCCCGACGGCGCTCACCTTGGCTCGTCAGATCGAGGCCGGACGCGAGACCTCAGTCGTGCACATCGGAGCCACCGGGTTCCTCGGCATCCGTGTAGAGGATTCCAGCGCTTCCGCCAGCGGAGGCTTCGGATCGGGGCTCGGCGGCGGGACGCAGTCCAACGGTGCCGTCGTGGACAGTGCGCTTGCAGGATCGCCGGGCGCGCAGGCCGGTCTCTCCCAAGGGGACGTGATCACCTCGCTCGACGGGAACGCGATCAACACCTCCTCTGATCTGACCAACCTGCTCGAGTCCCATCACCCGGGTGACTCCGTGACGCTCGGATGGACGGACGCGTCGGGTGCCACCCACACCGCGACGGTCACCCTCACCACCGGCCCCCCGGCTTGAGCACGTGCCCGCCGGCTTTCGGGCCGGCGGGCATCGCTGCCCGCACACTGCCGCTCGTTGCCGATTAGCAGATGGGTGGCGTCTTGGTTTTCAGAAAAAGCGATATGTCCTATGCATCTACCGTATGCATAGGACATACGCCAATTTCGCGAGAACATCGGGCCCCCCACGTGTTCAGGCGAACACCTGGCCCCATCCGTGCCCGGCCGGGGCGAAGAACACGGTGGTCAGCCGCATCGAAGCGTGGAGCCACGCACCATCGACCCGCGCGTAGGTGTCGTCCTCGTACCCGCACATCCAGTACGCCGTGCCGTCGGGTCGGGTGCAGGGGGACAGAAGGTTCCAGCGCGCTCGAGGCCCGGTCCCCGTCGACCTCGATCCGAGGGCTCGTAAAGAGGTGTCGGGAGAACGACAGGGTCGGGGTACGAAGTCGTGCGGCGATGGCATCCCGACCCTGCACCGAACCCAGGCCGGGGCCTCCGTCCCAGATGCCGTCCTCGGTGAAGAGTGCGGCGACGGCGGTGGCGACCTCGGCCAACCGGTCGTCGTCGACCATACGCCCACGGGCGAAGCGTCCATCGACGAGGTCGCCGTAGCGGGCCTTGAGCTCGTGGATGGCGAGCACCGACTCGGAAGCATCGACGCGCCGCCGCAGTGCGGCGAGCTCCGTGGCGAGGTCCTCGATGGTGGGCACGTGGCCTCCTCGATCGGTCGGGTTCACGACGGAACGGCCACGGTCAACCAGCGGACGGGCGCACCGCCGCGGCACGCGTCAGATAGCTCCAGGCCTTCGGGCCGGCCCCGTAACCCTGGTCCAGCTGCTCGATCTCGAAGCCGGCTGAGGTGGCCAGCGCGACCGGGTCGCGGGTGAGGTGGCAGCCGTCGGCCAGCTTGCGCTGGAGGGGCTCGACGCGACGCTGGAACCGCACGACTTTCTCGTCCGGGGCAAGGCCGTGCTCGAGGAAGTGGAACCGCCCGCCCGGACGGAGGACGCGCCGGATCTCAGCCAGTGCTTCCGCCGCCTCGGGGATGGTGCACAAAGAAAAGGTGCACAGCACACCGTCGCAGGTGGCATCGGCGAGCGGAATGGATTGGCCGTCGAGACCGATCCGTTCGACCGGGACGCTCGCCTGCCGGATGCGCGTACCAGCCATGCGGAACGCGGTGGGAGAGGGTTCGACCGCCAGTACGCGGTCGACTTCGGCGGGGTAGTGGGGCAGGTTGAAGCCCGAGCCGAACCCGATCTCGACGACGGTGCCGGACAGCCCGTCTGTTGTCTCGGCGCGCTTGGCGCGCAGGGCCTTGCTGCCACACGTGACCGCGACCAGACGCGGGACAACCTGTTCGCGGTAGAACGCCACTGAGGATGAGGCTACCGACGCAGGTCAGCGACGGCCATTGCAGACGGTCGGCCAGACAGTCTCGTCGCTCGCAGGAGAGGTCCGCAGCGCTCCGGCCACCACCAGGTCGCGGTGCGGGGTCGATAGGCTGACGCCGTGCAGCGAGCATGAACGCCGATCCCGAGGGTAACGCCCCTGAGACGGACGAGGTCGAGCCCGATGTGCGCTTCACCTACGCCAACGAGCGGACCTTCCTGGCCTGGAACCGCACCGCGCTGGCACTCATCGCCACCGGGATCGCCGCCACCCAGCTGCTTCCCGAGTTCCACCTCTCGGGAGGTCGCAAGATCCTCGGGCTTCCCATGATCGGGTTGGGCGCCCTGGTGGCCCTCACCAGCTTCACCCACTGGAAGGCCAACCAGCGGGCCATGCGGCGCGGTCAGCCGCTGCCGCGCTCGCCGATGCCGCTGGTGCTCTCGATCGGGATCGGCCTGGTCGCCGTCATCGCTGTCGTCCTCGCCGTCGTGGGCTCGAAGTAGCGGTAGGGAGCACCGATGACGGCCGAGGGCGGTGATCTCAGCGGAGGACCGGGCATCGGGGACCCGGGCCTCGCGGGGGAGCGGACCGACCTGGCCTGGAACCGCTCCGGGCTCGCCGTGGTGGGGGTCGTCGCCATCCTGTTCCGAAGGCTCTGGCCACTCGAGGGAGTGCGCACCGCAGTGGCCCTCGGACTGGCCGCTGCGGGAGCCGTGACCTGGCTGGTCGGAATGCGCCTCTCCGCGCGGTCCGCGCGGGGACCGGTCCCTGCCGGTCGCTTCGGTGAACGCACGCTTCGGCTGGTCACCGCCGGGACGGTGCTGCTGGCTGTCGCCGGGGTGGTGGTGAGCGTCGTGTTCCCGAGCTGAACGCCCTGTCGGTTCAGGCCGCCTTTTCGAGAATGTGCACGCCGCAGGCCGAGCCCAACCCGATGACGTGGGTCAGTGCGACCCGGGCACCGGCGATCTGACGTTCGCCCGCCTCACCCCGGAGATGGGTCGCGGCTTCCCAGACGTTGGCGATCCCGGTGGCGGCGATCGGGTGCCCTTTCGACTCGAGGCCGCCCGAGACGTTGACCGGCGTCTTGCCGTCGCGCCAGGTGGCTCCCGAATTGAAGAAGTCGACCGCTCCCCCCTGCTCGCAGAGCATGAGGTTGTCGTAGTGGACCAACTCGGCGGTGGCGAAGCAGTCGTGCAATTCGACCAGGTCGAGGTCGGAGGGTCCGACGCCCGCCTGTTCGTAGGCCTGGGTCGCGGCATTCCTGGTCAGGGTGTTGACGTCGGGCAGGACCTGGCAGGCCTCCTCCCAGGGGTCGGTGGTCAGGATCGAGGCGGAGATCTTGACCGCCCGCCTCTGCTGCTCCTTCGAGAGGGTCCGCAGCTTCGCCCCGCTCACCACGACGGCAGCCGCTGCGCCGTCGCAGTTGGCCGAGCACATTGGTCTGGTGTTGGGGTAGGCGATCATCACGTCGCCCATGATCTCCTCGAGGGTCATGCGCTTCGTGTACGCGGCCAGCGGGTTGAGCGTCGAGTGGGCGTGGTTCTTCTCGCTGATCTTTGCGAAGAGCTCGAAGCTGGTGCCGCCGTAGCGGTGGCCGTACTCCATGCCGATCTGTGCGAACACCCCGGGCATGATCTCGGTACCGATCCGTCCGTCGATCGGGAGCACCGCGCCGTACCGCCCGGAGGCGACGTACGTGTCCGAGTCCTGCTTGCGGGTCCCACCGGAGAGCAGGCCGGCCCCGGAGAGCTTCTCGACGCCGAAGGCGAGGCCCATGTCGGCCTCGCCCGACTTGACCGCCATGCACGCCACCCGAAGCGCGGTCGCCCCGGTCGCGCAGGCGTTGGCCACGTTGTAGACCGGGATGCCGGTCTGGCCGAGCTGCTTCTGGACCTGCTGGCCGATGCCGGCGTTGGCGGCCATCAGATTTCCTGCGCCGATCACACCCATGTCGCGCATGGTCACCCCGCCGTCGGCCAACGCGCCGAGGACGGCCTCGGAGGCCAAGTCGACCAGGTCCTGTTCGGGATGCTTGCCGAACTTGGTCATGTGGATCCCGAGGATCCACAGGTCGTCGGATGCCATTGTCACCCTCCTCGGGGTTCGTATCCGAACCCGATCGCTTCGGTTCCTTCGCCGTCGGTGCCGATGACCTCGGTGGCGAGGCGGACCGGCATCCCGAGACTCACGTGCTCGGGGTCTGGCGCGACATTGATGAGATTGGCACGCACGCTGGTGCCTCCGCAGTCGACGAGCGCCGCCACGTAGGGGACAGGCACCCCGGGAGCCGCGAACGAGACGATGGTGAACGCCTTGACCTCGCCCTCGTCAGGGATCTCCACGGTGCGGAACTCCGTCAGCCCGCAGCTCGCACAGGCGTTGCGCCGGTCGAAGAACCGGGCGCCGCACGAGGTGCACTCCTGGACCGCCAGGTGCGGGTGGTCACCCAGCACCAGGTAGTCGACCAGTGGGATCTGCTTGGCCATCGTCCTGCTTCCGTCCTGTCCGTGCGGTTTGGTTGCGCCACCGTAGCGGTCTGACGATTCCGACCGCTAGCTGGGGGTTGTCCAGGATACGCCCCACGGTCCCCGCGTCGTCCGGTCACGGCCCCGTTGAGCAGGACCGCACTGTCTTCTGCTCCCCCCTCCCGTCCGCATCCGTCAAGTGTCGGCGATGACTGTGCGGCGGGCACGGGCCGTAGACTGGAAGCATGTACCAGGGCCGAGCAGGGTGGGTCGTCATCCTGGTCTTCGGCGCGACCTTTGCGATGCGGTATTTCTCCGCCCGGCGGCGCAGAGGGCCGCGGGGCCCTGCTGGATTCCCCGGGGCCGGGCGCTCGTTCACCGCCGGTCCCGGTGTAAGGCCGACCGACCCCAGCGCGACCGGGTCGGTGGTCGAGCCGACCTCCGCGTCGGGGACGGCGGCGGGGTGGTTCACCGACCCGTTCGTCCGGCACGAGCAGCGGTACTGGTCGGGCACGGCATGGACGGAGCACGTGGCCGATGCAGGTGTGCCGGGCACCGACCCCCCGCCGCCGCAGCGGGCCCGTTGACCTTCGTCCAGATCCAGTTCTCCATCGACGATCCGGAGCGGGCGGACGGCATCGTGGCGGCGCTGTTGGCGTCGCGGCTGGTGGCCTGTGGCCAGCGGCTCGGACCCATGGTGAGCAACTACCGCTGGCGTGGCGCACTCGCACGCGCCGACGAGTGGCTGATCCTGCTCAAGACCCGCGCCGAGCTGGCCGGAGCGGTGGTCGATGCAGTCGTCGACGCGCATCCTTACGAGACGCCGGAGGTCCTCACTTTCGAGATCGCCGGCGGCGCGGCCGGGTACCTGGCCTGGATCGCCGAGTCCACCTGAGCGCTCCACGTCGTACGCGTCAGGCCTCGGTGGTCAGCGGCGCGGCGTCGAGGGCGCAGTACGCGGCCGTCCGTACCTCCGGAGGGGCCGCCGTACGGGTGCGATCCGGGTTGCGGATGCCGACGGCGGCGATCGCCCCGCCGACAACGCAGAGGCCTGCGGCGATTCGGACGGCGGTCTGGAATCCGGCCGACAGGGTGGCGGGATCGAGATACCCGGACCCGGAGATCCCGGCCAGCGCAGGGAGCACCGACACCGCGATGAGTCCGCCGATCCTCGCCACCGAGTTGTTGACCGCGGACGCGAGGCCCGAGTGCTCGTCGGGCACGGCTCCGAGGGCCGTCGCGGTCAGGGGGGCGACGGTGATCGCGAGGCCGAGGGCGAACACGAGCACCCCCGGGAGGACACCGCGGAGGTAGGAGGTGTCGGTGCTGAGCCGGCCGAGGAGGGCGAGCCCGGCACCCACCACCACCGGACCCACGCTCATCTGCAGGCGCGGACCGATCCGGGTGGCCAGACGGCCGGAACGGGCCGAGAGGAGGAGCATGACCACGGTCAGGGGGAGGAGGGCGAGCCCGGATTCGAACGGTGAGTACCCGCCACTCACCTGGAGCTGGACCGGCAGCAGGAAGAGGCCACCGCCGAGGGCCGCGTAGACGATGAAGGTGACCACGTTGGTCACCGTGAACTGACGCACCCGGAAGACTGACAGCGGGAGCATGGGCGCAGGCGAGGCGCGCTCCACCCACACGAACGCGACCGAGGCCGCGATGCCGATGACGAGCATGCTCAGCACAGCCGGGTCGCCCCACCCCCGCGCCGGTCCTTCGATGAGGCTGAACGTGATTCCGGCAAGGGCGAGGGTGCCGAGCACCGCCCCCAAGACGTCGACCGGTTGATCGGCGGTCGGGTCGCGTGACTCGGGGACATGACGAGCCGAGAGGTAGAGCACCAGAGCGCCGATGGGGACGTTGATGAGGAAGATCCAACGCCATGACGCGGCGGTGATGAGGTAGCCCCCGAGGAGCGGCCCCGCTGCCGTGGCCACACCCCCGAGCCCGGACCACGCCCCGATGGCCCGGCCACGGTCGTCCCTGTCGAACGACGCCTGCAGGATGGCCAGGCTGCCCGGGGTGAGGAGGGCGGCGCCCACACCCTGCAGGACCCGGGTCGCGATGAGCACGTCGGTATCGGGAGCGAGCGCGCACGCGGCCGAGGCGACGGCGAACCAGGTCGCACCGATGCTGAAGATGAGGCGTCGTCCGTAGCGGTCCCCGAGGGAGCCTCCGAGCAAGAGGAGCGCGGCCATGGCGAGCGTGTAGCCGGTGACCACCCACTGGAGGGTGCCGACCGCCGCATGGAACTGCCGGCCGATGGTGGGGAGGGCGATCCCGACGACGGTCGCGTCGATGGCGGCCATGCCCGAGCCGAGGACGGTGGCGACGATGACCCAGCGGCCAGCCGGTGTGTCGAAGCGAAGCACGGGAATGCCCGACCCGTCAGCCGGCGTCCGTCGCGGATGCAAGCCGGCACGCCGGGACCCCGATGTCCGCCGATACGCCTCCGAGGGACCGGTCGGTCGGGGTCACCGGTCCAGGGTACCGATGCGGGCCTGCGAAACCGCCGATCACGGTCCTGTCAGGTGAGCAGCAGGTAGGTGCTCTGGCCGATCAACCAGAGCCCGAGCCCGAACGAGACCCCGATGATCACCTGGTCGGTGTGGGTGTCGATCCACCTCCGGGTTCGGTCCAGGAAGGCCTGGGTCGGATCGGGCCGGAGCGCGGCGTAGATCTCCGTGGCCAGATAGGTCCCGCTCGCCAGCAGGCAGAAGGCGACCAGCGCGAGAGAGCTCTGCACGGAGGTCAGCTTTGCGTCCACGATGACGGCTACCCCGGCCGCCACCAGACCCCATGGCTGGACGAGCGGTCCGAGTGCCATGGCAAACCATGGGGACATCTGGTCGATGCCCGTCTGCCACCTCGGAGGTTGCCTCGGTTTCTTCGGGAGGCTCATCCGCTGGCGCCGCCGTGCGGCGATGCCCACCAGCACGACTCCGATCACCAGCTTGACTGCGAGCGCCGCCAGCGACGGCGCCGTGCTCGGTTGCGGCGGCTTGTTCCCGGTCACGAGGAGCGTTCCCGCGACCACCACGGCCAGCGAGGCGAGCCAGCCGAAGATGAACGCGGCGCCCTTCACGACACCTCGGCGGGAGGCGAGCACGAGGATGAAGGCGGTCAGGGGGATCGGCTCGAGGGTGATGGCCAGTCCGATGAGCACGAGGTTGAGGACGATCACCCGGCCCCCCGTGGCGACCGGTGCGCGTGGCTCATGCTCCGTCCTCGGTTCGGACCCCTCCCGAGCGGAGCGTAGACCCGGGTCGGACCGGCGCGCAGAGACCCGGGTAGTCCTCGAGCGGGGCACCGGCACGAGAAGTAGCGTGGCCCGGTCATCGATCCACGCGGAGGTCTGCATGAACACTGGTGAGACGTGGACGTACATCCACCACGAGCGCGCGCAGATGGCCGACACGTGGGAGGGGCTCTCGAGCGAGCAATGGGCCTCACCGTCCTGGTGCGAGGGCTGGACCGTCCAGGACGTCGCCGGGCACGTCCTGGCTGCGGCCGAGCAGACGCCGCTCAATTTCTACAAGGAGATGCTCCAGGCCGGATTCCGGTTCAACGTGTTCGCGGACCGTGCGGCACGACGACTCGCAACCGTTGGCCCGGACGAGCTCGTACGGCGGCTTCGGGCCCGGACCACGACCACCAACCATCCACCTGCGCCGGTGATGGCGATGCTCGGCGAGATCGTGACCCACGGTGAGGACATCCGACGGCCACTCGGCCAGGAGCACCAGGCGCCGGAGGCCGCACTCGTGGCGGTGGCGGACAGCTGGAAGAAGTCGAACCTGCTGATCGGGGCCAAGCGACGGATCGACGGGGTCCGCCTGCAGGCCACCGACGCGGACTGGTCCTGGGGGGACGGTCCCGACGTGAGCGGCCCGATGGTCGCGCTGGTCCTCGCCATGGGGGGACGCAAGGGCGCGCACGCTCAGCTCACGGGCGAAGGCGTGGCGGTGCTCGCCGCCCGTGCATAGCTGCGCTGCCGCGGCAGGCGGCGGTCCGGCGTCGGTTCAGTTGTTGAGCAGCCCTCCGAGGAGGCCACCCGGACCGCCGGACTTCTCGTCTTCGCGCTGCGGCAGGTACGGCGAAATGGCCTGAGCCAGCTGCGAGATCGGCATGGTCTGGAGCCAGACCATGCCGGGACCGGTCAGCGAGGCGAGGAAGAGCGTCTCTGCTCCGAAGAGCAGGTTCTTGATGCCCTTGACCATCTTGATCTCGAAGTTCATGCCGGCGTCGAACAGACCGACATGGCCGGGAATGATCTGAAGGTTCTCACCGGCGGCCAGGTGGTACTCGACGAGCTCGCCGGACAGCTCGATCCACGCGGTGCCCTGGCCGGTCACCCGCTGGAGGATGAATCCGCTCCCCCCGAAGATCCCAGCCCCGAGCTTCTGCTGGAAGCCGATCGAGATGTTGACGTCGGCGGTGGCGGCAAGGAACCCGTGACGGTGGACGAGGTACTCCCGGTCGGGTGCGATGGCCACGGGTCGGATCTCGCCAGGCAACTTGGCAGCGAACGACACCGTCCCCGGACCGCCGGCGGTCTCGTACCGGGTGAGGAACAGCCCACCCCCTGCCACCGTCCGCTTCAGAGCCCCGAGGACCCCTTTGGACCCGGCACCCGCGGTTGACGTCGACATCTCGATCGATGACGACATCCAGGACACTTCGCCGCCGGGCGAGACCACGCTCTGGCCAGGTTGGAGGTCGACCTGGAGCACCGGCATGACGGTGCCGAGGATGCGGTGGGTGACGCCGGAGGCCGAGTCGACCGCCGACGGGTCGTCCGGAGAAGGGGGCTGCGCATCGGCCATCGGTCGCTCCTCTCGCCGTCGGTGGGCCCGAACGGAAGGCGACACCCAACGTACAAGGCGTGCCCGGCCCGGGACCGGATTCCCCGACCCACAGTGGCAAAGACGTGCCCGGGTGCGCGGTGAGATGCCAGACTTTTCATTGTCGTCGGTGCCCGCGTGGGCGGCCACAGTGAGGAGAGCGAATCCGTGTCCGGTGTGCATATCGTGAGCGACAGTTCCTGCGACCTGACGGCGGGCGAGATCGAGCAGCTGGACGTCGAGATCGTGCCGCTGACCATCAGGTTCGGGGACGAGGAGTTCACCGACGGTCGTGACCTGAGCGTCGAGGACTTCTACCGGAGGATGGCGGCCTCCGAGATGCTCCCCCAGACCGCCTGTCCATCGCCCGGTGCCTTCGAGCAGGCGTTCGCACATGCGCACGATGCGGGCGCCGATGGGGTGGTCTGTCTCAACATCTCGAGCGACCTGTCCAACACCGTGCAGTCCGCGAGGACGGCCGCAGCCTCCTGTGAAGGACGGCTGCCGGTCCACGTGATCGACACCAAGACGGTGTCGAGTGGTCTGGGGACCCTGGTACTGGAGGCCGCACGCGTGGCCGCCGGTCGAGCCGGCATCGACACGGTGTTGAAGCGGGTCGGCGACCTCATCCCGCGCACCCATGTGATTGCGGCACTCAACACTCTCGAGAACCTGAAGAAGGGGGGCCGGATCGGCGGGGCGAGGGCGATGCTGGGATCGATGCTCTCGATCAAGCCGTTGGTCGACATCACCGGCGGAGTGGTCGAGGAAGCGGGCAAGCCGCGCACCCGGAGGCGGGCCATGGAGATGCTCTACGAACGAATGCTCGGAGCAGGTGCGATCGAGCAGGTGGCGGTCATGCACGGCAGGGCTCCGGACCTCGACGAGTTCCTCGAGCTGATCGCTCCCCGGTTCCCCCGGGCGAGCTTGCGCATCGGCGAGCTGGGCGCGGTCATCGGGTCCCATGGCGGGTCCGAGATCCTGGGAGTCAGCTGGGTCGACGCGGCCTGAGCCCGACCGTCACCGGGCGTCGGGTTCCGGTTGTCACTGTGCGTGGTGGGACGCTCAGGAGATCACGGAGTCATGCCGTACGATGGGGCCGTGCAGTCAGAGGGAGACGTGAGCGTTCCGCGCAGGGCGCAGCTCACCCGGGCGGAGTTGCGGGCCACGCTGCTCGAGGCCGGGCGCGAGATCCTCCTCGAGGAGGGGCTCGACACCGACTCCACCAACCTCACCTTCAAGCGGGTCTTCGACCGTGTCGAAACGCAGACCGGCGTCCGGATCACCAACGCCTCGGTCATCAGGCGGGTCTGGGAGAACCAGGCGGACTTCCAGACCGACGTCCTGGTTGCCATCGCCCACGACGAACAACGGCCTGAGGCGGGGCGCACCATACAGGCTCTCCTCGACCTGTTCCAGCATCTCGACCTCTCGACCCCAGAGGCGCGTGATTTCGCGTTGGGGGAGGTGTGCCGGGTCGGTGGCGAGGCGAGCAATACCGCCATCGCCGACTCGACCAGCTTCTCCCTGTGGATCAGCGTGATGGCCATGGCGACGGCTACCGCACTCCCTGACGAGCGTCGGCGGATCCAGGATGCGCTCCGGAGTGCATACGGGACGGTGGACAAGTTCTGGGGGGAGGCCTACGCGGGCTTGGCTGCGCTCCTCGGGCTCCGGATCCGTCAGCCGTGGACGATCGTGCACTTCGTGATGGCCGTCACCGCCCTCAACGAAGGGTTCGCGTTGCGTGCGCGTATCAATGGCCATATCGAGTGGGTCACCCGGCCGACCGGACCCGACGGCCAGGATCAGGAGTGGACCCTCTTCGCCGCCGCGCTCGAGGCGCTCGCCCGCCAGTTCTTCGAGACGGACCCCGACTTCAGGCCGCCGCCTCGTCCCGTCTGACCCGATCGGCGTTTCTCCGTTTAGACCAAGTCGCTTCGGTGAACAGTTCTACAATCAAGGCCTGTTGCCGTTGATCGAAGCTGGGTGATGAGGGGTTTGACGTGCTGTCGGAGAATGACAAAGAGGCTATTCGCAGTGTGGAGCGGGTCATAGAAGCGATGCAAGCGCTACGTCTCGTGCTCGAACGTCGTGAAGACGTTCTCCGGCGAGCGATCAGCGTGCGCGAGCCGGTGCTCGACTATGCCGAGGCAGTCAAGGACGCCCATGTGAGCGAGGAACAAGAGGATCTCCGCGACGCGCTCTTCCTGCTCGAGCAGCGTCGACGCGAATCACGGATTGCGTCATTCAGGTCCGCCCTCGACCACGGGCTCTCGATCAATGAGCTGGGTCGAATCTGGGGGTTCTCCCGCCAAATGGCATCTCGATATGCCAAAGAGGCTCGTGGGGAGATTTGAGGGCAACCCTAGTTGCATGCAATCAAGGTTGCATGCAATCAAGGTTGACGCTATGGTCTCGACAAGTGCCAGTCGCCGTGTCCGTTGAGATAGGTTCCGCCGCCTTGCTCCAGACACGGCGACTGGCTCTTTTACCGTAGTAGAGCCAAACATCAGCGTCCGACTGATGGACGCGCGATGGAGACCGGATCGGCAGCGCTGACCGCTCAGAGACGTGTCCCGCGGGACTGTGCACTACCGCCCTCGCCAGACCGGTGCTCGCTTCTCGATGAAGGCGTTGAGCCCTTCGGTGACATCCTGCGTGGCGAGGAGGCGGCGGCCGATCCGGGCCTCGACCTCGTATGCACCGGCGAGGCCGCCCGGCGCGGAGAGGCCTTTCAGTACGGCCTCTTTGGTTGCCTGCACGGCCAGCGGGGCGTTGGCAGCGATCTCGTGGGCCCATCCGGTTGCCCGGTCGTCGAGCTCATCTGCCGCCACGACCTCGTTGAGGAGCCCAAGTTGCAAAGCGCGCTCAGCGCTGACGGTGCGGCCGGTCAAGAGCAGCTCCATCGCAGCCGGCCAACCGACCTGTCGGGGAAGGCGGGCGGTGGTACCGCCATCGGCCATCAAGCCACGCTTCGGTTCCGGGAGTCCGAACGTGGCCGCGGGAGTGGCGAGGCGGATGTCTGTCCCTCCGAGGAGGTCCATGCCGCCCGCCAGGCACGGTCCGTCGACGGCGGCAATGATCGGTTTGTACACGTCGAGGGTCAAGAGCACGCCATCGGTACCCACTGACATCGGGATGCCATCGTGCTCGGTACGGCCTTCGGCTGCGAGCCGTTGGGCGAGGGGGAGAAAGTCTCGCAGATCCGCGCCGGAGCAGAACGACCCGGGTACGCCGGTGACGATCGCGACCCACGCGGAGGGGTCCGAGCTGAATCGCCTCCACGCCGCCGCCAGGTCTGCGAAGTGGACCAGGTCGAGCGCATTGCGCCGTTCGGGGCGGTCGATGACGATGCGCGCGACATGCCGCTCGTCGAGTTCGTAGCGGACGGACATGGGGCTACCGGGCCCGTACCGGAACTGGAGGACGCTGATCGACCGGAGCTCGCGTGAACCATGTCATCGCCGTGCGCCGCAAGGCGTCGAAAGGGTGCCCCGGCATTTCCGCATATTATGAGTCACGGCGTCTCACGTCGAGCCGTCTCCAACTGTCGACACGCTCCAATCAGCGTCGAGGTTCCGCCAAGGGAGTGAGATGAGCCGCTACCTGGTCAGTCAGTGGTCGACTTCGGGGCAGCTCGCCGTGACGACGGACACTGGAGTCCTTGTGACGGATGCTGCCGCCGTGGTGCCCTCGGAGCCCTGCCCACCGGTCTGCTCATGACGGATCAGCCACCGGTCGTGACCGTGCGCGTCGAACCGTCGAACGTGACGGTCACTGTGCGCCGTGGCGAACCACTGATGCGGGCCGCTGAACGGATCGGTTACTACTGGCCGACCATCTGCCACGGACACGCCGAGTGCACGGTCTGCTGGATCGAAGTCGACGACGACGATGCGTTCGAGCGTCCCGGACCCCTCGAGCTCGAGGGGTTGAAGCTCTTCGAGGGCCGCTCCTTCTACGTCGGCAAGAACATCCGGCTCGCGTGTCAGGCGCGTCCCACAGGCGACACGGTTGTGACGAAGCGCGGTGTCAGACCAGCGTCATGAGCCGCGCTCAGCCACTACTCCTGCAATGGCCTGGTCGATGGCGCTCCGGACGTAGGCGGAGGTGACGGGCTTGCCGAGGAGGTAGGCGCGGTCAGACAGAGCGCCGGCGATCATCTCGACGGTGAGGTTGATGTTGACACCCGGACGGAGCTCTCCCCGTTGCCGCGCCCGACGCAGGGCGACGAGCGCACCGGACCGGCGACGCACGACGCTGTCAGCCAGGAACGTACGCATCTGCTGGTCGTGAGCGGCCTCGGCGATGAACGTCGGGCCGAGCAGCCCGAGTGGAGCCTCCCCGTATGACAGCTCGGCCAGGGGTTCGAACACAGTCAGCAGGTCCTTGCGCAAGTCACCGGTGTCGGCTGGCTCGGTGACCTCGGCGAGCTGATCGGCGCAGTAGTAGAGCAGGGCCGTCTTGTTGGGCCAACGCCGGTAGAGCGTCGCCCTGCCGATGCCGGCGCGCTCAGCGATCGCCTCCATGGTGGTGGCAGGCAACCCCTTCGCGGCGATCTCGGCGACGACCGCTTCTACGACAGCGGTATGGACTCCCTCGTCGCGCGGCCTGCCGCGAGTCGTCATGGCGCGATGTACTGGTCGATCACTCGGTGGTGGTGGATCAGGTTGGCCTCCTGGACCGGGTTGAACAGCGCCCCGCGGTAACCGAGGGACTTCATGCCCCTTGCGGCCTCCGCCAAATTCCCGAAGTCCTGGTTGTTGATGAGGCCCCAGTCCTTGGTGGACCAGTCGTCGTAGAACTTGCGCTCAATGGGCTTTCGGTCGGCGTCCGGAGGTACCCACTCGAGGGCCCAGTAGTCGAGCAAAGTGCTATCGGGGTCGAGGCCGTTCGGCCTGGCGCGGTAGAGCGTGGCGTTGCCGTGGGTGATGGGACCGAGGAAGTTCGGGAAGAGGTGGATGGTCCCCGACCCACGGAGGTCCTTGTCCGTCAGTCCCTCGACGTCCATCCCGCTGCGGCGCATGGCGTTGAGCCGGAGCTCGTCGAACACTTTTCCGATCGTCTTGCCGGGGGGCGGGCCGTTCTTCTTGAGATCTTCGAGGACGGCCTGGTCCTCACGCGGGAAGAGACCTGCGACGGCGTCGACCCGCTCGGCGAGCACCTCTGCCGGGTCGACATCCTCGCGCTGGATGCCGAGGCGCGGGCTCGGACCAGCTTCGCGCTGGCGGGCCTCGGGCACGTAATAGCGGCTGTGCTGGCCGAGCTGCTCATAGGTGAACAGCGTGTCGTTGAACCAGGAGAGCATCTGTGGGTGGAGAGCCTGGGGGTGGTATCCCTCGTTGAAGGCGTCCACTGCGATCTTCCAATTGCACTCGAAGACGATCGTCCGGTACGAGCGGAAGCGGAGGTTGTGGAAGCGGTAGGAGGCGAACAGCTCAGGGATCGTGCCGAGGAACGACTCGAAGGGCTCGCAGTTCGGGTCCATGTTCACGAAGACGAACCCTCCCCACCGGCCGACCTGCACCTCGCCGAGGCAGACCAGATCGTCGGTCATGGTGTCTGGGAACTCGTGGCGGTCCACCACTTCGGCGATCTCGCCTTCGAAATCCCAGCGCCACCCGTGGTAACGGCACCGGATCTGGGAGGTCGGGAAGCTCCCCACACCCGACGCGAGCCGGGTTCCTCGATGTGGGCAGGCGTTGAAGAACGCGCTGATGTCGTCGTGGTCGCTGCGCACGACCAGGATCGACTGGTCGCCGATGGTGTACTCGAGGAAATCGCCCGGATCGGGAATCTCCTCTTCCCGGCATGCGACCTGCCAGACACGGGGCCACAGACGCTCCATCTCGAGGTCGAAGAACGCCCGAGACGTGTAGCGAGCGCCGGGGACGACCACCATGCCGCCGGCTTGGTGCAATGCGAGTCCATCGTCGATCACGGTCATCAGTTCGTGTCCCTCTCGGATCGTGAACCCGGCCCGAGACCTTCCCAGGCGCGGAACCGGCCCTCCAACGACACAACGACAGAATAACGAGTCACACCGTCTCATGCCGATTGGAGACTACGAGCGCGAGACGGTCTGTCTCGTTACTCTGTGCGAGTGACCAGGGGTCCGCTGAACTCGCTTGCTGGAGTGCGGGTGCTCGACCTCTCCGATGATCTGGCCGGGTCGTACTGCACGAAGATGCTCAGCGACGCCGGCGCCGAGGTCCTGAAGGTGGAGCCGCCTTCGGGCCATCCGCTGAGGCACTGGTCCCGAACGGGGTCGCTGGGTCGAGATGGCGACCCGGACGGCGTCCTGTTCGGTTTCCTCGCCGCTGGGCAACGGAGCGTCGGCGCCGATCTCGACGACTCGACCGGTCAGGACCGGGTGCTCGAACTGCTGGCGGCCAGCGACATCGCGGTCACCACCTCGTCGGCGGAGAAGTTGGCCGCCCAAGGCCTTGGCTTCGCCGAGGTCCACGAGGTGAACCACGAGCTCACCGTGATCTCGCTCACGCCCTTCGGCCTCACGGGACCGCGCAGCGGAGACTCGGCGAACGACTTCCTCCTCCAGGCAATGTCCGGGTCGTTGCACAACCATGGTTCGTGGCGTCGTGAGCCGCTGGCCGTCGGTGGTGGGCTCGGGGAATGGATCGCCGGCGCCTACGGCGCAGCGGGCGCTCTGGCGGCGCGTGCCCGCCTTGATCGCACTGGCGACGGTGAGCTGGTCGATGTGTCGACCCTCGAAGCGCTCGCGGTGACGCTCGTGTGTTACCCATCGGTGGCCGCTTCAGTTCCCGGGGGCGTCCGCCGGCGGGCGACGGTCGAAATGGTTCCGGGCATCGAACCCTGCAAGGACGGTTTTGTCGGGCTCACGACCCTCACCGCGCAGCAGTGGCACGACCTTGCAGCGATGATCGATCGCCCCGATCTCATCGACAACGGCCGACTCGACAGCCCCCGTTCGCGCATCGCCCGCGAGGCCGAGTTGCGCCCCGCCATCCACGCGTGGACCGAGCAGCACCAGGCTGGAGAGATCGTCGAACGGGCAGCACTGTTCCGGGTGCCGGCAGCACCGGTGCTCAATGGCGCGACTTTGCCGCAGTTCGAGCCGCTGATCGATCGCGGGCTCTTCACCAGCAACCCCCGCGGCGGGTATTCGCACCCGCGTCCGCCGTTCCTCAGCACGGCGACCGAGCCTCGTCCGGTGGCAGCCGCTCCAAAGGTGGGCGAGCATGAGGCAATGCCCTTCCGGTCGGATCGTACTGCGCCGCCGGGAAGTCGCTCTCTAGACGACGGGTGCCTTCCGCTCGAAGGCGTCAGGCTGCTCGATCTCACTGCGTTCTGGGCCGGGCCTTGCGCGACCCAGTACCTCGCCACCCTTGGTGCAGACGTGATCAAAGTCGAGTCCGTCCAGCGCCCCGACTCGATGCGGTTCAACGTCGGGGTTTCCCCGAAGACCGACCAATGGTGGGAGCAGGGGTACCTCTATCTCTCGGCCAACCTCAACAAGCGCGGCATCACCCTCAACCTCGGCGATGACCGGGGCCGCGGACTCTTCCTGCAGCTGGCCGCCCAGTCGGACGTCATCGTCGAGAACTTCACACCCCGCGTCATGGAGAATTTCGAGCTCACCTACGACACCATCCGGGAGGTCAGCCCGGCCGTCGTGATGGTCAGCATGCCAGGGTGGGGCCTCGAGGGACCGTGGCGCGACCGGCCGGGTTTCGCGACCACGATGGAGCAGGCCTCCGGCATGGCCTTCGTCACCGGCTACGACGACGGGCCGCCGATGGCGCCCGGCTTGTGCGATCCGCTCGCCGGTGTCCATGGGGCGTTCGCCGTCCTTGCTGCACTGGAGGAGCGCAGGAAGACGGGCCGCGGTCAACACATCGAGCTACCGATGATCGACCTGGCCGTGAACGTCTCGGCCGAGCAGATCCTCGAGTTCGAGGCCTACGGCGAGCTGATGACCCGGATGGGGAATCGTTGCCCGCAGCATGCGCCCCAGGGCGTGTACGCGTGCGCCGGGACCGACGAGTGGCTCGCACTGTCGGTGACCACCGAGGAGCAGTGGAGTGCAGTCTGCGAGGCGATCGGCGCCCAGTCGTGGGCTGCTGATCCGGAGCTTGCAACCGTCGATCAGCGCTATGCAGCGCACGACCGGATCGACGAGGCGATCGGGGGATGGTGCGCACGCCGGACGCTCGGCGCCGCCCTCGACGCGCTGTCGGCGGCCGGGGCCGAGCCGGTCGTCCCCGCCTACGCCATCGACCAGGACCGTCAGATGCAGGCCCGCGGTTTTTGGCAATCGGTCGCTCACCCCATCGTCGGAGAGCACCGATATCCGGGATGGCCGATGCGCCTCTCGGGCAGCCCGGGTGGCTGGTACCGATCGCCGGCGCCGCTCCTCGGACAACACAACGCGGAGGTGCTCACCGGGCTGCTCGGACTCGCGGCCGACGAGATCGTCGATCTGCAACAGGCTCGCGTGATCGGTGAACGACCGCTCGGCCTCTGAGACCTGCGCGTGACCGGGGCCGCCGAAGAGCGGGCGACGGGAATCGAACCCGCGTTCTCAGCTTGGGAAGCTGATGTTCTGCCTCTGAACTACGCCCGCAACGAGAAGGACAGCCTATCGCCTGGACCCCCGTAGCTCAGGCCTGTCCGGGGCGCCGCGATCATCTGGACGAGGCCTCACCCCCATGTGCCCCGACCTGCCCGGAGATGTGACCGGGGTCCCCTGCCCCACTAACGTCTGTCCGTCATGGTTCTCTCCGACCGCTCCATCCGCGAAGCACTCTCCGCGGGTCAGATCAAGATCGACCCGATGGACGAGTCGTGCATCCAGCCTTCTTCGGTGGACCTCCACGTCGACCAGTACTTCCGCTTGTTCCGGAACCACACCAGCAGGGTCATCGACGTGCGCGAGGACCAGGAGGACCTCACCGAACTGGTCGACGTGGGCACGGATCCCCTGATCCTGCATCCCGGTGAGTTCGTGCTCGGTTCGACGACCGAGAAGGTGACCCTGCCGAGTGACCTGGTGGCCCGGCTCGAGGGCAAGTCCTCGCTCGGCCGGCTCGGGCTCCTCATCCACTCGACGGCGGGCTTCGTCGACGCCGGGTGGGACGGCCACCTGACCCTCGAGCTCTCCAATGTGGCCAACCTGCCCATCACCGTCTACCCGGGCATGAAGATCGGCCAGATCAGCTTCCTGCAGATGACCACCGCTGCGGACCACCCCTACGGCTCGGCCGGCCTCCACTCCAAGTACCAGGGCCAGTGGGGCCCGACCCCGAGCCGGTACTCGGACAACTTCGGCTCGTGACCAGCGGGCTGCACACCGTCCCCACGACCACCGCCTCGTGAACAGCAGTCACCCCTAGGAGGATCGCAGTGCCCCTCAGACTCGCCGTCGGACTCGGCATCACCGTCGTGATGTTCGCCATCGCCGGGCGTCGCTTCGCATGGCTCTTCCGGCTGATCGCATCCGGGCAGCCGGCCGTCCCGTCACGGGCAAAGGACATCCCGAAGCGGATCAAGGCCGAGTTGGTAGAGGTGGGCGGGCAGAAGAAGCTCCTCCAGTGGACCGTTCCGGGCCTGGCGCACGCATTCACCTTCTGGGGCTTCACCGTCCTCATCCTCACCATCATCGAGGCGTTCGGCTGTCTGTTCGACCGCGATTTCCACATCCCGATCATCGGCCGCTGGCCGGTCGTCGGATTCATCGAGGACTTCTTCGCCGTGGCCGTCATCATCTCCCTGGGCGTCTTCGTGGGTATCCGGGTCAAGAATTCCCCGGCCCGGGAGAATCGCCGCTCGCGTTTCTTCGGCTCGCACACCGGTGCCGCCTGGCTGGTTCTCCTCATGATCTTCGGCGTCATGGTGACCCTGCTCTTCTACAGGGCAGCCCAGGTCAACACCGGCAACTTCCCGTACAACTGGGCGGCATTCGCCTCACACGCCCTGGCCAAGGTCCTCGCGCCGCTCGGAACCGGGGTCAACAGCGTGATCGAGACGGTAGCCCTGCTGGCCAACATCGCGATCATCACCGGGTTCCTCGTGTTCGTCTCGTACTCGAAGCACCTTCACATCTTCCTGGCCCCGATCAACGTGGCCACCTCCCGCCGCCCGCGGGCGTTGGGTGCCCTTGCCTCTACCCCGGACATGTCCATGGAGGACGTCGGCGACAACGACGAGGTGGTGTTCGGGGCCGGGCGCATCGAGGACTTCTCCTGGAAGCAACTTCTCGACATGGCCACCTGCACCGAGTGCGGCCGCTGTCAATCGCAATGTCCGGCATGGAACACCGGCAAGCCGCTCTCTCCGAAGCTCCTCATCATGGATCTCCGCGACAACCTGTTCGCCAACGCCGACCGGGTCATGACCAAGAACCGAGCCGCCGGGGTCGAGGTCGCCGGTCTGGTGGGCGACACCATCGACCCCGACGTGCTCTGGTCCTGCACGACCTGTGGCGCGTGCGTCGAGGAGTGCCCGGTCGACATCGAGCACATCGACACGATCATCGACATGCGCCGCTACCAGGTGCTCATGGAGTCCGAGTTCCCCACCGAGGCCGGGCTCATGCTCCGCAACGTCGAAAACCAGGGTGACCCGTGGGGCCTGGGCAGCGCCAAGCGCACCGACTGGATCGCGTCCCTCGACTTCGACGTGCCGGTGATCACCGGGACCATCCCGGACGACATCGAGTACCTCTACTGGGTGGGCTGCGCCGGTGCCCTCGACGAGCGGGCCCGCAAGGGTGCCCAGGCCACTGCCCGCATGCTGCACCGGGCGGGCGTGAGCTTCGGCATTCTCGGCCCGAGGGAGTCCTGCACCGGTGACCCGGCCCGGCGTCTCGGCAACGAGTACCTCTACCAGGAGCAGGCCCGGACGAACATCGAGACGCTCACCGGCGCCGGCGTCAAGAAGGTCATCGCCACCTGCCCCCACTGCTTCAACTCGTTGGCCAACGAGTACCCGTCATTGGGCGGGGACTTCGAGGTGATCCACCACAGCCAGCTGCTCGACCATCTCGTCCGGGCCGGCCGGATCACTCCGGGCGGTGGCTACACGGGCTCGGTCACCTACCACGACCCGTGCTACCTGGGTCGCCACAACCGGATCTTCGACGAGCCGCGCTCGGTCATCGATGCCATCCCCGGCGCCACCCAGATCGAGATGCGCCGCTGCCGCGAGAAGGGCTTCTGCTGTGGCGCCGGCGGTGCCCGCATGTGGCTCGAGGAGAACATCGGCAAGCGCGTCAACATGGAGCGGACCGAGGAGGCCATCGGCACCGGGGCCGACGTGGTCTCGACCGCCTGTCCCTACTGCATGATCATGCTCGACGACGCGGTCCGGGCCAACGCCAAGGAGGACGAGGTCCGGGTGCTGGATCTCTCCCAGCTCCTCGAGGAGTCCCTCACTCAGTCGTAGGCAAGGGCATCGGCCTCGCGCAGGCGGTTGGCCAGGGCGGCCAGCATCTTGCGGGCGATGGTGGGCACGGTCTCGAGCAGCCCGTTGAACTGGCGCTGCGAGAGCACCAGCAGGGTCATCGGGGTCTCCGAGACCACCGAGGCCGAACGGGGCCGGCGGTCGAGCAGCGCCAGCTCTCCGAAGTGGGCCCCGGCACCGAGGGTGGCGACCTGCTTGCCGTTGCGGGTCACCGCGGCGGTGCCGTCCACGATGATGAAGAACTCCATCCCGATGCGGCCCTCCTCGACCAGGACCTTGCCCGCCGGCACTTCGAGCTCGTCGAGCAGCGCCCGGATCTTCCGGAGCTCCGATCCACTGCAGCTCGAGAAGAGCCAGATGGACTTGAGGTCGGTTGCCTGAGGTCCGCGCGCCATGCGGGCGAGACTAGTCCGGAGATGTGTCGAACGCCGGGGACTGGCCGACCCCGCTGACGCGCGCGGAGCGACGCGCCCGAGGGCAGCTGCGACCCCCCTGCTACCATCTCCCGCTCATCGGGCCGGCCGCCCGCCGGCAGAGGCACTCCCTGCCCGGGACGGACCGACCAACGGGCGCACCATGACAATGGCACCACCTCAAGACGACCGAGAGGACCGGGACGTAGGGGATGTCCCCGAGGGTCGCACGGGACTCCCGGCCGACCGGTCGGTTGGCGTGCTGCGGGGCGCGCCCGTCGAGGTCGACGTGCGGCGGGTGACACGGGTCGCGGTGGGCGTGGCGCTGGTCGGCCTCGCAGTCGCGGCTGTCGTGCTCCTGGTGGCCGGCTACCAGAAGAACAGCCAGATCGACAGCCTGCGCGCCCACGGGGTTCCGGTCGAGCTCACCGTGACCCACTGCCTCGGCCTGATGGGGGGCAGCGGGTCGAACCTCGCGGGGTACGACTGCAGCGGTACCTACACGGTGGGCGGGCACGTCTTCACCGAGGACATCCCTGGCAACACGTTGCACGCGCCCGGTACGACCGTGCGTGGTCTGATCGTTCCGGGGGATCCCGCACTGTTCTCGACGCCCGCAACCGTGGACTCCGAGCATGCCTCGTGGACCGTCTACCTCGTCCCCGCTGTCCTGCTCGCACTGCTCGCCGTCCTGCTCGCACTGGTCGCCGTCCGGACACGTCACCGGTCACCGTCGTGATCGCCCCCGTCCCCCCATGGGGCTCCGGAGACGCCCGGTCGGGTCGGCCGTCGGGATCCGACTCGGATCGAGCGCGGTAGCCTTGCCCATGGCCGCGCGCGACCCGGACAAGCCGACGCTCTCGGAACGCTTCACCCGGGCGATGATCAAGGCGGAGACCGCCGAACGGCCTGCGAAGGAGCCGGGACCCACGACGGTCGACGAGCTCGAGGAGGCTGTCAAGCGGGCCAACGACAACGAGCGGCTCATCGGCCTGCTCGCCGCTCCACTGGCCGGCATGGTGGGGCTGCTGGTGACCGGCAGCCTGCTCGCCAACGACCCCAAGTCCTACTCGTCGGTGTACCACGTCCTCTCTCTCACCCTCCTGGTCCTGGCCCTGGCGATGCTGGCGGCGGCCTGGTTCCGCAAGCGGCTCTACCTCGGGGTTGCGATGGCCCTCTACGGACTCTCGATCTTCAATCTTCACTTCTGGGGATTCGGGATCCCGTTCCTCCTGTTCGGCTCCTGGTACCTGGTCCGTGCATACAGGCTGCAGCAGAAGCTGAAGCTGGCTCGGGAAGCCGCTCCGGGCGGTGGGGTCGGTCAGACCAGGGCGAGCAAGCGCTACACGCCCCCGGTCAAGGGACCCGGCAAGATGCCCAAGGCATCGCGCGGGGACGACCAGCCGCCTGGCTGAGCCTGCTCCGCCTCCGAGCGGCTCCCACCGTCGGCGTCACCCCCTTTCACCTGCGGGGATGCGCCAGTTCACGCGTTGGTAACACAGGCGTGACCCTGCCGAAATCCCCCTCCTGCATTGTTTGCGGCGTCAGAGCGAATCTGGCTGTCTTGGCTTCCGCACGCCGGTACTCCTCGGGGCGCGGACGCCGGGACGCAGTCAGCACGAGGCATCTCAGGAGAGGAGCACCCAACAGTGCTAGCAGTGGTAACGCAAGTTCCATACCCCAGTTGGCTCAACACCGGGGACAACACATGGCAGATCGTGGCCGCGACGTTCGTCGGCCTCATGAGCCTCCCCGGCCTGGCTGTCCTCTACGCGTCGATCGTCCAGAAGAAGTGGGCGGTGAACGTCATGGCCATGATGTTCGCCGGCTTCTCGCTGGTGATGGTCTCCTGGTTCCTCTGGACCTACAAGATGGGTTTCGGGGCGAACTCGTTCGGTGGCGGGGTCAAGAACGGGATCCAGACCCAACTCGGGCGAGGAGGGTGGACCCAGTTCATCGACAACTTCCTCGGGAAGCCGGGGTTCATCACGGGTCCAACGGCTGAACAGGGTCAGGCGGTGTCGGCGGCCAACACCGTGATCCCCTTCCACTTCCCGACCACCTCGTTGGCCTACTTCCAGTTCGTCTTCGCGGCGATCACGCCGCTGTTGTTCCTCGGCAGCGTGCTTGGTCGGATCAAGTTCCTCGCCTGGTGCCTGCTCGTGCCGCTGTGGTCGACCTTCGTGTACGGCGTCGACGCCTTCCTGCTGTGGGGCGGCGGCTATTTCGCCCAGGAGGGTGCGCTCGACTTCTCGGGCGGGTTCGTGATCCACATGTCGGCAGGGGTATCGGGATTCGTGGCCGCCTGGGTGCTCGGTCCACGGCTCCTCCGAGACCGACAACACGCGATACCCAACAACCTGGTCATGGCCGGGGTGGGTGCGGGAATCCTCTGGCTCGGCTGGAACGGGTTCAACGGCGGTGACCCGTACTACGCGGGAGCGGACGCCGCAGCGGCGGTCGTCAACACCAACCTGGCTACGGCCACCGGCGTGATCGTCTGGATGATCATGGACGCCCTGTTGACCAAGGAGAAGAAACCAACCTTCCTCGGCGGGGTCAACGGGATGATCTGCGGTCTGGTCGGCATCACCCCCTGTGCCGGCTGGGTTAACGGCGCAGGCGCCATCTACGTGGGTGCGATCGACACGGTGATCGTGTGGGTGGCCTGGAACTACCTCTCCAAAGTGCGGCCGTTCTCCAAGGTGGACGACGCGCTCGGGGTCATATACACCCACGGCATCGCCGGGCTCTTCGGAGGGTTGTTACTCGGGATATTCGGCGATCCGAACATGCTCGAATATGGGTGCGGTCGCCTGGACGCAGCCGGGCAGGTGATCTCGACGAGCCAACAGACCTACATCACTGCGACGGCGCACTGCATCCCCTTCTCGGTGAACGGGCTGATATATACGGGATCGGCGCACCAACTCTGGGAACAGTTCCGAGCAGCGATCTTCGTCATCTTCTGGTCGGCGCTGATCACCTTCATCCTCATGAAGCTCATCGGCCTGGTGCTCCGTGGCGCCCGGTACAAGGATGAGATCCTCGAGGTCGGTGACCTCGCCATCCACGGCGAGGAGGCCTTCCCGGTGGAGACGCTGGCCGAGCGTGTCGGTGCCTTCGCAATGGCCGGAGACCGGACCTCGTCGTCTGAGATGCCGGACGACCCGGTACCATCCGACGAGCCGAGTACCTGACCAGCCCCTACGAGAACAAGGAGACAACCCAGATGAAATTGATCGTAGCGGTGGTCAAGCCGTTCAAGCTCGACGAGGTGAAGGAGGCCCTCAAGACGCTCGGCGTCCACGGGATGACCTTGACCGAGGCCCAGGGATTCGGGCGTCAGCGAGGCCACACCGAGGTCTACCGCGGTGCCGAGTACGAAGTGGAGTTCGTGCCCAAGATCCGCCTCGAGGTCGTCGTCGACGACGCGCAGGTGGACGAGGTCACCAACGCGGTGGTCGACAGCGCAGGAACCGGAAAGATCGGCGACGGCAAGGTGTGGATCTTGCCCGTCGAGGACGTCATCCGGGTCCGAACCGGCGAGCGCGGGGCGGACGCACTCTGACCGGCGGCTGATCGTCGACCGTCGTCGCTGGAAGGACGGCGGGCGGCGAGGCCACAGAGACCATGCCCGCTACCGCGGATCGGCGGGCGAGGGAACGGAAGCGGTCGGCCCTCCGGGGTCGGCCGTTTCCCGCGCCCGGGTCAGCCGGCCTGGCGCCGGACCGCGTCGGCTGCAGCTTCGGCGGCCGAGGCGTCGCCGAGGAACCTGCTCGAGATGACCGAGAGATCGCCGTCGAGCTCATAGACGAAGGGGATGCCGGTCGGGATCTCGAGGTCGACGATCTCCTTGTCGCCGATCCCCTCGATGTGCTTGCGCAGGGCCCGGAGGCTGTTGCCGTGCGCCACGACCAGGACCGCCCCACGCCGCGGCGCCTCCGCCAGGAGATCCGGGACGATGGCGTCCTCCCAGTAGGGGACGGTCCGCACCACGACGTCGGCGAGGCACTCGGTGAGCGGCAGGGCGTCGGCCGGCACGTCCCGGTAGCGGGGGTCGCCGGCGGGGTCGTGGACGTCGCCGCGCTCGACGGCAGGCGGTGGGGTCCCGAAACTCCGCCTCCACTCCTTGACCTGGTCCGCGCCGTGACGGGCCGCCGTCTCCTTCTTGTCGAGTCCCTGGAGGGCTCCGTAGTGGCGCTCGTTGAGCCGCCAGTGCCGGCGCACCGGGAGCCACGACCGACCGGCGACCTCGAGTGTGAGGTCGGCGGTCCGGATCGCCCGGGTCAGCAATGACGTGTGGAGCACCCGAAGGTCGAGTCCGGCCTCATCAAGGATGAGCCGGC
Organism: uncultured Acidimicrobiaceae bacterium; assembly: GCA_963725275.1. Taxonomy (GTDB): domain Bacteria; phylum Actinomycetota; class Acidimicrobiia; order Acidimicrobiales; family RAAP-2; genus Bog-756. Next base: position 291,315 of record CAVRXS010000004.1, read on the forward strand.
CCGCCGCTCGGGCTTCCTCCTCGCCCTGGTCCGAAAGGTCGACGTCGTACCAGCCGGTGAAGAGGTTCTCGGCGTTCCAGAGGGACTGACCGTGTCGAAGGAGAACCAACTCGGGCATGGCATCGAGCGTATCCCGACGGTTGCCGGGGTTTGCGCCACGGGAGGTCGATCGGGATCAGCGGATCCGCTGGAGGGTGGCGTTGGCTGTGCCCAGGTCGAACTCGGTCGCGTCGAAGGGACCACCCACCCATTCGAGGCAGTCGTCGTGCTCGTCGTTCTCAGGGTCGGCGATTGCCCCGAGGAAGTGCTGGTACCCGGATGCACCACCGACGTCCTCGGGCGGACAGGCGTTCTGGCCGTCGATGCACACGCCGAATTTGAGTCCAATGGGCGACCGGGTCAGGGCCTCGATGACGACATCGTGCTCCCAACTGTCGCCGAAGTCGTATTCATAGTGAAACCGTCGCTCTTCCCGGAGGGCCTGGAGCACGGTCACGCCTTTCTCGTCGATCTCCTCATCGGGGTAATCGTCGAAACACATCCCATAGCGCTTCTCGCCCACTTCGAATGCGTGGAGGTGCGAGTTGGTCCAGCCCATGGCCGCCAGCAGCATCTCGCTCAGTTTGGCCATTCTCACCGCCCCCGGCACGAGTACCCGCCTCCAGACCACCGGGTGGACGTCGGCCAGTTGGATCCGCAGCTGAAGGACGCTCTGGCCGGGCGATCGGGGCGTGCTCGGAGCCACGCACCGAGGCTACGCGAGTTGCTCCCCCGGATCTCGGAGCCTCGTCAGTGGAGATGGACAACAGGGCCTGTACCCACAAGAGCGCGTAAACCAGGGCTCGCTTCCATCACTCCCGGTACAGTCGCGGCGTGACCTTGTTTTTCCTACCCCCGCCGGGTCCCCCTGGGCCTCGGCGCGAGACGAGGAGAAACGGATATGGCTCATTTCACGCGTCGGCGGCACGAGGCGGCCCGCGCCGGCTGCCTCTTCTGTAAGCCCCACGAGGTCAACGGCTCCCCACCGGACGCTTGGTTCCCTGTCTCCGAGTTGCGGCGGCCGGACAGCAGTTCCCCGGCGGATCAGGCGGCGGGACGTCGACTGGGCATTCCGTGCGGATGGCTGATCGCTCGCTTGCCGGCGAAGAACCCTTCCCGGACTCTGGGTAGCCTGACCAGGACCTTTGCGGTCGAGCGCCCATCCTCAGCATCCGGTATGATCCATATCTGTCATGAAACCTATTGCATAGGGACTTAAGTTTGCTATACTGGCATCCACGAGTACGAAAGCAGATCCGGCGCCAATGGAAGGCGCTGAGTAGGAGGCAGACACGATGGCCAAGGCCGTAGGTATCGATCTCGGGACCACCAACTCGGTGGTCGCCGTATTGGAGGCCGGCGAGCCGGTCGTCATCCCCAACGCCGAAGGGGCGCGCACAACGCCCTCGGTGGTGGGCTTCGCCAAGTCCGGAGAGGTCCTCGTCGGCGAGGTGGCCAAGCGTCAGGCCATCACCAACCCCGACCGGACCATCCGCTCGGTCAAGCGCCACATGGGGTCCTCGTGGACCGTCGACATCGACGGAAAGGCGTACACACCCCAGGAGATCTCCGCCCGCATCCTCGGAAAGCTCAAGCGCGACGCCGAAGCGTTCCTCGGGGACACCGTGAGCCAGGCGGTCATCACCGTCCCGGCCTATTTCGACGACGCCCAGCGGACCGCGACAAAGGAGGCGGGCGCGATCGCCGGCCTCGAGGTCCTCCGCATCATCAACGAGCCGACCGCGGCGGCCCTCGCCTACGGGCTCGACAAAGAGGGAGCCGACCAGACCGTGCTCGTCTTCGACCTCGGAGGTGGCACGTTCGACGTGTCGGTGCTCGAGATCGGCGACGGCGTGTTCGAGGTCAAGTCGACGTCCGGTAACTCGAAGCTCGGTGGGGACGACTGGGACCAGCGCATCATCGACTGGCTGGTCAAGACGTTCAAGGACACCGAGGGCGTGGACCTGTCCACCGACAAGATGGCCACCCAGCGCCTGCAGGAGGCGGCCGAGAAGGCGAAGATCGAGCTCTCCTCCGTTCAGGAGACCCAGATAAACCTGCCGTTCATCACCGCCACGTCGGAGGGTCCGAAGCACCTCGACGTCAAGCTCACCCGAGCCCAGTTCAACGAGCTCACCGCCGATCTGGTCGAGGCCTGCAAGGGTCCCTTCGACCAGGCCATCGCGGACTCCGGGCTGAGCAAGTCCGACATCGACCACGTCGTCCTGGTCGGCGGTTCGACCCGCATCCCCGCGGTCCAGGAGCTGGTCCAGAACCTGACCGGCAAGGAGGCCCACAAAGGGGTCAACCCCGACGAGGTCGTGGCCATCGGCGCAGCGGTGCAGGCCGGCGTGCTGAAGGGCGAGGTCAAAGACGTCCTGCTGCTCGACGTGACCCCGCTGTCGCTGGGCATCGAGACCAAGGGCGCGGTCATGCACCGGCTCATCGAGCGCAACACCACCATCCCCACCAAGCGGAGCGAGGTGTTCACCACCGCCGACGACAACCAGCCGTCGGTCGAGGTCCACGTGCTCCAGGGTGAGCGGGAGATGGCCATGTACAACAAGACGCTCGGCAAGTTCCAGCTGGTCGACCTGCCGCCTGCCCCGCGCGGCGTGCCCCAGATCGAGGTCACCTTCGACATCGACGCCAACGGCATCGTGCACGTCTCGGCGCAGGACCGGGCCACCGGCAAGGAGCAGTCGATGACCATCACCGGTCAGTCCTCACTGGCCAAGGACGACATCGAGCGCATGGTCAAGGACGCCGAGGCCCACGCCGAGGACGACCGCCGCCGCAAGGAGGAGGCCGAGGTCCGCAACAACGCCGACTCGCTCGTCTACCAGACCGAGAAGCTCCTGAAGGACCAGGGCGAGAAGTTCCAGGGCGACGAGAAGGAGAAGGTCGAGAGTGCGCTGACCAGCCTCAAGGAGGCCCTGGCCGGCACCGACGTGGAGGTCATCAAGACCGCCACGGAGACCCTGCTCTCGGCCAGCCAGTCGTTCAGCCAGCGGCTCTACGAGGAGGCGTCGAAGGAGAGCGCGTCGGCTCCCGGTGGTGAGGTCCCGTCGGAGGAGGCCTCCGATGACGAGGTCGTCGATGCCGAGATCGTCGACGAGAAGGGTTGATCCTCGGTGGCGATCGGAGACGAGCCGCACCCTGATCTCGGGGACACCGAAACGGGGGCGGGCGGAGCCCCCGGCTCCGGGGTCGGGTCCGGCGACGACATCGTCGAGGAGACTGAGCTCGACGACGACCGGATCGATTCCGAGGTGTTCGAGGCAGAGCTCCTCGACGGCGACGGACACGGCGGGGTGACCACCGAGATCATCGACGGCACTTCGCCCGAGCTCGATGCGGTCGCGCTCGCCGAGTCCGAGCGCGACGAGTACCTCGATTCGCTCCGTCGGCTCCAGGCCGAGTTCGAGAACTACAAGAAGCGGGTGAGCAAGCAGCAGGCCGACCAGGTGTCCCGCGCAGCGGTGTCGCTGGTCGAGAAGCTGTTGCCCGTGCTCGACGCGCTCGACCTCGCCGCCGAGCACCTCGGCGACCCCGATTCGACCGACGCCAAGGCACTGGTGGCGGCCTCCGGGCTCCTGCACGGTTTGCTTGCGAAGGAGGGCCTCGAGCGCATCGACCCGTCGGGCGAGCCCTTCGACCCGACGGCCCACGAGGCGGTCGGCCGGCTGCCCGAGGACGAGACGATCGAGGTGGCCGCCGACGCCACGGACACCCCGGCCACCGGCGAGCCGCTCGTCGGCCGCGTCATGCGGCCGGGGTACCGCTGGAAGGGCACGGTGGTCCGTCCGGCGATGGTCATGGTCCAGGGCTGACCGCGCGCCGAGCGGCACGGGGACCCAGCACGCACAGTCACGCACAGTAGAGAAGCGCACAGCAGAGAAGAGAGACGGTGGCGCCGCAGCGCGAATGGTTCGAGAAGGACTACTACAAGACCCTCGGTGTGGCGAGCACGGCCAGCGCCAAGGAGATCACCAGCGCCTACCGCAAGCTGGCCAAGAAGAACCACCCGGACACCAACCCGGGGAGCGACGAGGCGTTCAAGGAGATCTCCGCCGCGTACGACGTCCTCGGTGATGCCGAGCGCCGCAAGGAGTACGACGAGGTCCGCACGCTCGGCCCGGCTGCAGCCGGGGGATTCCCTGGAGGCTTCGGTGGCGCGGGGGGCACGACCTTCCGGGTCGACAACATGGACTTCGGCGATCTCCTGGGCGGCCTCTTCGGGCGCGGCCGGCGGGGTGGCCAGCAGACCGGCCCCCAGCGCGGCGCCGACGTCGAGACCGAGCTGCACCTCTCGTTCGAGGACGCGGTCGCCGGGGTCACCACCTCGGTCAACCTGACGACGGACGCACGCTGCCACACCTGTGGCGGCTCCGGGTCCGCGCCCGGCACCAAGCCGACGACCTGTCCGCGTTGCGGGGGGAGCGGCTCGCTCCAGGACGACCAGGGGCTGTTCTCGCTCAGCCAGATCTGTCCCCAGTGCGGCGGGCGCGGGACCATCGTGACGACGCCCTGCCCGACCTGTTCCGGCAGCGGCGTCGAGCACCGAAACCGCTCCGTGAAGGTCCGCATCCCGGCCGGCGTGGAGGACGGGCAGCGCATCCGGGTCAAGGGGCGCGGTGCCGCCGGGCGGGGCAACGCCCCGAGCGGCGACCTCTACGTCGTGGTCCGGGTCGACCGCCACAGTGTCTTCGGGCGCCGCGGGCGCAATCTGACCCTGGCCGTGCCGGTCGCCTTCGCAGAGCTGGCCCTCGGGACGACGCTCACCGTTCCGACGCTCGGGGATCCGGTCACGCTGCGTGTGCCGCCGGGTACCCCGTCGGGCCGCACCTTCCGGGTCAAGGGGCGCGGGGTTCCCGCGAGCGGGAAGAAGGCAGTCGGCGACCTGCTGGTCACCGTCGAGGTTGCCGTGCCCCGGAACCTCACCGACGAGCAGCGCACAGCCCTCGAGGATCTGGCCAAGGTCATCGAGCCACCGGCGCGTGACGCCCTCGGGAGTGTGGGATGAGTGACGACGGGCGGTCTCGTGCCGTCTACGTGATCTCGGTCGCCGCGGAGCTCGCGGGGGTCCACCCGCAGACCCTGCGGGTCTACGAGCGGCGGGGCCTGCTCGACCCGAGCCGAACCCGCGGAGGGAGCCGCCGCTTCAGCGACAAGGACCTCGACCGCCTCCGCCACATCCAGCACCTGACCAACCAGGGGATCAACCTCGAGGGCGTGCGGCGGGTGATGGAACTGGAGGACGAGGTGGCACGCCTCGAGAAGGAGCTGGTCACCACGCGGGCCGCCGCCCGTGAGGCGGTCGCCGTCACCCATCGGCAGTACCGGCGGGACCTGGTGCCCCTTTCGCAGCTGCCCGCCCCGACGCGACCATCCCGTCGGGCCGCACGAGAGACAGGAGGAACCCGATGACCCTCAACCCCGACCGATGGACGATGAAGACGCAGGAGGCGCTCTCCTCCGCGGCGGAACGGGCCCGGGAAGCGGGCAACGCCGAGGTCACCCCCGAACATCTCCTTGCCGCGGTGCTCGATCAGGACGACGGCATCGCCGGTCCGATCCTGACCCGCATCGGGGTCGAGCCGTCCGTCGTCCGCAACCGCATCGGCGACCAGCTCGCGCGGCTGCCACAGCGCGGTCGGCGGTGACGCGCCCTCGATCGACCGGTCCCTCCGGGAGGCGCTCGAGGCCGCCGACCGCCAGCGGACCGACATGGGCGACGAGTACCTTTCGGTCGAGCACCTGCTGCTGGCCCTCGCCGACCGGCTCGGGATCGAGCGGGACGTCCTGCTCACCGCGCTGCGCGATGTGCGCGGGAGCCACCGGGTCACGTCGCAGAACCCCGAAGAGACCTTCCAGGCACTGGAGAAGTACGGCCGCGATCTGACCGCGCTGGCCCGCCAGGGAAAGATGGACCCGGTCATCGGCCGTGACGAGGAGGTCCGCAGGGTCATCCAGGTGCTGTCGCGGCGGACCAAGAACAATCCGGTCCTCATCGGCGAGCCCGGCGTCGGCAAGACGGCCATCGTCGAGGGGCTCGCCCAGCGCATCGTCGAGGGCGACATCCCCGAGGGCCTCAAGGGCAAGCGGGTCATCAGCCTGGACATGAGCTCGATGGTGGCCGGGGCCAAGTACCGGGGGGAGTTCGAGGAGCGGCTCAAGGCAGTCCTCAAGGAGATCGCCGACGCCGAGGGCGAGGTCATCACCTTTGTCGACGAGCTGCACACCATCGTTGGCGCCGGGGGCGGCTCGGAGGGGGCGATGGACGCCGGCAACATGATCAAGCCGATGCTGGCGCGCGGTGAGTTGCGGCTCATCGGTGCGACCACCCTCGACGAGTACCGCAAGTACATCGAGAAGGACGCCGCGCTCGAGCGCCGGTTCCAGCAGGTCTTCGTACCCCCGCCGTCTGTCGAGGACACCATCGCCATCCTCCGCGGCCTCAAGGAACGCTACGAGGTCCACCACGGGGTGCGTATCCAGGACGCGGCGCTGGTGGCGGCAGCGGTCCTCTCCGACCGGTACGTGACCGGACGCTTCCTTCCCGACAAGGCCATCGACCTGATGGACGAGGCGGCAAGCAAACTCCGGATCGAGATCGACTCGATGCCGACCGAGCTGGACGTGGTCACCCGTCGGCTCCGCCAGCTGGAGATCGAGCGCATGGCGCTCGAGAAGGAGACCGACTCCGCATCGGCCGAACGGCTCGCCCGGCTGGACGAGGAGATGGCCAACCTCCAGGAGGAGGCGGCCGCGATGACCGCGCACTGGCAGTCGGAGAAGGAGGCGATCACCGCCATCCAGGAGCTCAAGGGCCAGCTCGAGCAGAAGCGCAGCGACGCGGAGCGGCTGAGCCGCGAAGGCAATCTGGCCGAGTCCTCGGAGCTCACCTACGGGGTCATCCCCGGCCTCGAGCAACAGGTCACGGCGGCCACCGCCACCCTCGACGAGCTCCAGAAGAGCCAGCGCTTCTTGAAGGAGGAGGTCGACGCCGAGGACGTGGCCGAGGTGGTCAGCCGTGCGACCGGTGTGCCGGTCAGCCGCCTGCTCGAGGGCGAGGTCGAGAAGCTGATCCGGATGGAGGACGCGCTCCACGCCCGGGTGATCGGGCAGGACGAGGCTGTCTCCGCGGTGTCCAACGCCATCCGCCGCAGCCGGGCCGGCCTCTCCGACCCCAATCGGCCGATCGGGTCCTTCCTCTTCATGGGACCGACCGGCGTGGGCAAGACCGAGCTGGCCCGGGCCCTGGCCGAGTTCCTCTTCGACGACAGCCGGGCGATGGTCCGGATCGACATGAGCGAGTACGGGGAGCGCCATTCGGTGTCCCGGCTGGTCGGGGCACCCCCCGGGTACGTCGGCTACGAGGAGGGTGGCCAGCTCACCGAGGCCATCCGCCGCCGGCCCTACGCGGTGGTCCTCCTCGACGAACTCGAGAAGGCCCACCCCGACGTGTTCAACACCCTCCTCCAGGTGCTCGAGGACGGCAGGCTCACCGACGGGCAGGGCCGGACCGTCGACTTCACCAACACCGTGCTGATCATGACGTCCAACATTCCCGGCGAGCCGATCGACCACTTCAAGCCCGAGTTCGTCAACCGGATCGACGCGATCGTCCGCTTCCACCCCCTCACCGAGGCGGACCTCAACCGCATCGTCTCCATCCAGCTGCAGGGGCTGCGCTCCCGCCTGTCCGAGCGCCGGCTGGGTCTGGAGGTGACCCCGGGCGCGAGCTCCTGGCTCGCCCATGCCGGGTTCGACCCGGACTTCGGGGCGCGGCCGCTCCGTCGGGTCATCCAGCGCGAGGTCGAGGACCCGCTCGCCCTGGCCCTCCTCGAGGGCCGGTATCCCGAGGGGTCGACGGTGACCATCGACGAGAAGGACGGTCAGATCGCCCTCGTGTGACGCCCGGCGTCGGCCCACTGGGGCCGGCGTTTGCCCAGCCCGCAGCCAGCGGATGCAATCGGGTCGGCGGGCTACACTGGTGCGTAATCCGCTTTCCGCAACGGAGGAGACGCGTGCCGGCAACCGTCGTCGTCGGGACCCAGTGGGGTGATGAGGGCAAGGGCAAGCTCACCGACCTCCTGGCCAAGGAGATGGAGGTGGTCGTCCGCTACCAGGGCGGCCACAACGCGGGGCACACCATCGTGGTGGACGGGGAGACCTTCGCCCTCCAGCTGGTGCCGAGCGGCATCCTCTACGACCACATCACGCCGGTCATCGGCAACGGGGTGGTCGTGGACCCGACCGTGCTGCTCGCCGAGGTCGACGTGCTCGAGTCCAAGGGGATCGACACCTCGAAGCTGCTGGTCAGCGGCAACGCCCATCTGATCATGCCCTACCACCACGAGCTCGATCAGCTGGCAGAGCGCTATCTCGGCAAGAACAAGCTCGGGACGACCAAACGCGGGATCGGGCCGGCCTATGCGGACAAGTCCTCGCGGGTCGGCCTCCGCGTCCAGGATCTGCTCGACCCCAAGATCTTCCGCCAGAAGCTCGACGTGGTGCTGAAGGAGAAGAACCAGGTCCTGGCCAAGGTCTACAACCGGCTCCCCCTCTCGGCCGACGAGATCTGCGAGCGCTACCTCGGTGCGCTCGCCTCGCGGATCACCCCGATGGTCGCCGACACGGTGGGCCTGGTCCACGAGTCCCTCGAGCGCGGGGCACACGTGCTCCTCGAAGGGGCGCAGGCCACCTTTCTCGACCTCGACCACGGGACCTACCCGTTCGTCACCTCCTCCAATCCGGTGGCCGGCGGGGCCTGCACCGGGGCGGGGGTCGGTCCTCGCTACATCGACGAGGTCATCGGCATCGCCAAGGCCTACGTGACCCGGGTGGGGAGCGGGCCCTTCCCGACAGAGCTCACCGACGAGATCGGTGAGACCCTGGTCGAGCGCGGCCACGAGTACGGGGTGAACACCGGTCGCCGTCGCCGCCCGGGTTGGTTCGACGCGGTCATGATGCGCCAGGCGGTGCGGCTCAACTCCCTCTCCGAGGTCGCCCTCACCAAGCTCGACGTGCTCGACACCTTCGACGCGGTCAAGGTCTGTGTGGCCTACGAGGCCGGCGGCGAGCGGTACACGCACCCGCCCTACCACCAGTCGATCTTCCATCAGGTCACCCCCGTCTACGAGGAGCTACCCGGTTGGAAGACGGACATCTCGGGTGCCACCGAGATCGGTGACCTCCCTCAGGCCGCCCGCGACTACGTGCACTTCCTCGCCGAGCAGATCGGCACGCCGGTCCGCCTGGTCGGGGTCGGCCCGGGTCGCGAGCAGTTCGTCCGCTTCGCCGCATGAGCGGCGTATCCCGCCTTCGGCCCACCGGCTCGGCACGTCCGGACGGCGCGCTCCGCACGGTCTGCGTGGTCGGGTCGGGTGGACGCGAGCACGCCCTCGCCACCGCCCTCGCCCGCACCGCCGATGTGGTCGTGACCCCGGGCAACCCCGGGATCGCCGGCCGGTCACCGGAGGGCCACGCCGTGACCAGCGTGGCGACTCCCGCCGAGGAGATCGAGGCCGACCTCTACGTGATCGGGCCCGAGGTGCCGCTCGTCGACGGGCTCGCCGACCGCCTCCGGGCCTCCGGGAAGCTGGTGTTCGGACCGGGTGCCGACGGTGCACGGCTCGAGGGATCGAAGGCGTTCATGAAGGAAATGCTGGCCGAGGCAGGCGTACCCACCGCCCGCTTCGGCGTCTTCACCGAGGTGGGCGGGGCACGGGAGTTCCTGCGTACGCTCCCCGGACCGTGGGTGGTCAAGACCGACGGCCTGGCCGCAGGCAAAGGGGTGCTCGTCACGGACTCGTTGGCCGAGGCCGAGCGGGACGTCGAGGCCAAGCTCTCGGGCGCCGCGTTCGGCGGTGCCGGCCGCCGGGTGGTCGTCGAGGAGGGGCTCATCGGTCGCGAGTGCTCGCTGCTCGTGCTCTGCGACGGCGAGCGCCTCACCCCGCTCGCACCGGCCAAGGACTACAAGCGCCGCGACGACGGGGACCGGGGGCCCAACACCGGCGGGATGGGTGCCTACTCGCCGGTCCCCTTCGTGGACGACGCGCTGGTCGATGCGCTCGTGGCCGAGGCGGTGGCGCCGCTGGTGGCTGCCCTGCGGGATCGCGGGATCGACTACCGGGGGGTCCTCTACGCCGGTCTCATGCTGACCGCCGAGGGTGCGCGGGTCCTCGAGTTCAACGTCCGCTTCGGTGACCCGGAGACCCAGGTGGTCCTCCCGCGCCTCGAGGGCGACGTCGCCTCGCTGCTCGCCGAGGTCGCGGCCGGCGAGCTCCGCACCGCGCCGCGCTTCTCCGACGAGGCGGCCGTCTGTGTGGTGCTCGCCGCAGAGGGGTATCCCGAGGCGCCGAGGTCGGGTGACCCGATCGCGGGGCTCGACGCGGCCGCGGCGATCGACGGGGTCACCGTCTTCCACGCGGGGACCGCTCCCGGGGGTCCCGACCGGCCCGGAAGCGTGCTGACCTCCGGTGGCCGGGTGCTCGGCGCAACCGCAGTGGGTCCTTCACTCGACGAGGCGAGGGATCGCGGCATACCGCGCCGTTGCCACCATCTCCTGGCCGGGCATGCACTGCCGTTCCGACATCGCCCGGTCGGGGGCCGCGCCGCCCGACCCGGCGCTGCCCGGCATCGAGCCGGTCGAGGCGACCCGGTGATCCCGCGCTACGCGCCCCGTGAGATGGCCTCCCTCTTCACGGACGAGGCACGCTTTGCGATGTGGCTCCAGGTCGAGCTGCTGGCCATCGACGGTTGGGTGCTGGTCGGGGACGTACCGGCCGCGGCGGCCGAGGTCTGCCACTCCCGCGCTCCCGTGGTGGACGCCGCGTTCGTGCAGGCGGTCTCCGATCGCGAGCAGGTGACCGACCACGACGTCGCCGCCTTCGTGGACGTCGTCCAGGCCGCGATCGGTGTGCCCGAGGGATCCTGGATCCACTACGGCCTCACCTCGTCGGACGTGGTCGACACCGCCCTCTGCGCCACCCTCACCCGGGCCGCCGACCTCCTCGTCGACGCGGCGACCGGGCTGGTCCGCGCCCTCGAGCAGCGGGCGCGGGAGTCGATCGATGTCCCGGTCACCGGCAGGACCCACGGCATGCATGCCGAGCCGACCACGTTCGGAGCCAAGTTCGCACTCTGGGCGCTCCAGGCCGACCGCGACCTGCAGCGCCTCCGGGCGGCGCGCGAGCGGGTGGCGGTGGGCAAACTGTCCGGTGCGGTCGGCACCTACTCCAACATCGATCCGAGGGTCGAGGCACACGTGTGCCACGCCCTCGGACTGCAACCGGTCCCGGCCACCCAGGTCGTTGCCCGCGACCGGCACGCCGAGTACCTCTGGGCGTGCGCCTCGGTCGGGGCGACCATCGAGCTCATCGCAACCGAGATCCGTCACCTGGCCCGGAGCGAGGTCGGCGAAGCGGAGGAACCGTTCCGGCCGGGCCAGAAGGGCAGCTCGGCGATGCCGCACAAGCGCAACCCCGTCCGCTCGGAACGGCTGAGCGGCCTGGCCCGCGTCCTGCGCGGGTATCTCTCCGCCGGCCTCGAGGACGTCGCCCTCTGGCACGAACGGGACATCTCGCACAGCTCGGTGGAGCGGGTGATCCTCCCGGACGCCAGTACGCTCACCTACTACATGCTCGAACAGGCAACCGGTCTGGTCGAGGGCCTCGTGCTGCACCCCGAGCGGGCGCTCGCCACCCTCACCGAGGGAGGCCATGGTCTGGTGTTCAGCCAGTCGGTCCTGCTCGCACTGGTGAGCGGTGGGCTCAGTCGGGACGCCGCGTACCGCGTCGTGCAGCGCGACGCCCGGACCGCATGGGAGGAGGGCCGTCCGTTCCGCGAGGTGCTCGAGGAGGACCCGGAGGTGGTCCTCGATCCCGCACAGCTCGACGAGGCATTCGACCTCTCGCGTACGCTCCGCCATGTGCACCGATTCACCGACGCCCTCGAGGAGCTCGCACCATGACCCAGTCACCTGCCACCCTGCCGCTCGTCTCGTCCGGAAAGGTCCGCGAGCTCTACGACGCCGGGGAGGACCGGTTCCTGATGGTCGCATCCGACCGCATCTCGGCGTTCGACGTGATCATGGCCGAGCCCATCCCGGACAAGGGTCGGGTGCTCACCGCGATGACCGTGGCCTGGCTCGAGGAGCTCGCCGACCTCGCTCCCAACCACCTGGTGAGTGCCGATCCGGACGCCTTCCCGGAAGGGGCGTCTGCCCTGCCCGGCGGGCTCGACGCGCTCGCCGGCCGGGCGATGCTGGTCCGCAGGGCCGACATGCTCGACATCGAGTGCATCGTGCGTGGCCACCTGGCCGGTTCGGCCTACAAGGAGTACGAGCGCAGTGGCACGGTCCACGGCATGCCCATGCCGGCCGGGCTCCGCCACGCCGACCGTCTGCCCGAGCCGATCTTCACCCCCTCGACCAAGGCCACCGAGGGCCACGATGTCAACATCGGGATGGCCGAGGCGATCGACATCGTCGGGAAGGTTGCCGCAGAGGAGGCCGCCGAACTCTGCCTGGCCGCCTACACGCGTGCCGCGGTGCGGGCCGAGCGAGCGGGCATCGTCATCTGCGACACCAAATTCGAGTTGGGCTTCATCGACGGGCGCCTCTCGATCTGCGACGAGGTGCTGACCCCGGACTCGTCCCGGTTCTGGCCGGCGGACGACTGCGCCCCGGGAACCAACCCGCCCTCGTTCGACAAGCAACCCCTACGCGACTGGCTCGAAGCCCAACCCTGGGACAAGCAGCCTCCCCCGCCGCCACTTGCCGCTGCTGTCGTGGCCGCGACCTCGGAGCGGTACGTCGCCGCCTACGAACGGGTCTGCGGACGCTCGCTCGCCGATTGGTACGGTGCCTGAGGTGGCCGACGAGCGGCGGTTCTCCGCGCAGGTCGAGGTGCTTCTCCGTGACGGCATCGCCGACCCGCAGGGAGCGACCATCGAGCGGGCCCTGCCGGCGCTGGGCCTCGCCGGGGTGACCTCGGTGCGGGCCGGGAAGTCGTTCCGCTTCGACCTGATCGCACGCGACGACGCCGACGCCATGGCCCGGGCAACCGTCGTGGCCGACCGCCTGCTCGCCAATCCGGTCATCGAGGAGTCGGTGGTGACCGTGCATCCGGCCGGCACGTCGGGCTGATGGCTCCGCTGGTCGGCGTCGTCCTCTTCCCGGGGACCAACTGCGAGCACGACGCGGTCCGCGCCCTCGCGGGGCTCGGTGCCGACGCAGACCTGGTCTGGCACGCGGACACCTCGGTCGCCGGATACGACGCGCTCGTCCTGCCCGGTGGCTTCGCACACGGCGACTACCTCCGACCCGGCGCCATCGCCCGCTTCTCCCCGGTCATGGAAGCCGTGGCGGATTTCGCGTCGGGAGGCGGTCCGGTGATCGGCATCTGCAACGGGTTCCAGATCCTGACCGAGGCCGGACTGCTTCCGGGGGCGCTCCAGAAGAACCGCGGCCTGCGGTTCGTGTGCACGACCGTGACGGTCCGGGTCGAGCGCAGCGACACCGTGCTCACCGCGGGGGTGCCGGTCGGGACCGAGCTCGCCATACCCATCAACCACTTCGAGGGGAACTACACCTGCGACGCCGCCACGCTCGACGAGCTCCGGGACGAAGGTCGGATCGTGCTCCGCTACGTGGACAATCCCAACGGGTCGGTCGACGACATCGCCGGCGTCTGCAACGCCGCGCGCAACGTGGTGGGTCTCATGCCCCACCCCGAGCGGGCATCCGACCGGCTGCTCGGTACCGCCGACGGAGCTGTGCTCCTGTCCGCCCTGCTGGTCGCGGCGGGTGCCGCTGTCACACCGGCGACGGTCGCCTGAGCCGGCCGTACCGGGACCGCCGAGGGGTCAGCCGCGGGTGCGCGGGATCTTGGCCTGCTGGAGGACCGATGCACTGACCCCGACCGTCCGCCACGCCGAATACGAGATGCCTTTGCGCTCGCCGTAGGGACGGGCCACCGTCACGAAGCTCTTCTCGAGCCCGGCGAGGTCGACCGTGTCGCCGCTGTGTGCGAGCTCGGCCTCGAGGCGCTGTCGCTCCTCGACCAGGTGCAGCTTGGCGAGCGGATCCGCGGTGGCGAGCGACGACTCGATCGTCGCCAGCCGCTTACGGATCGAGTCGGGGGTGCGCTTGCGACCCCGGCGGGGCTTGGTCGCCTCGAGCGCCTCGAGGTACTGGCGCACGACGCGCCCCTCCTCGCGTCCCTTGGCCAACGCTGCCTTGTGTGCGTCGGACATCGGCGTCTTCTTGCCGGATTTCCCCGTGGTGGTCGGTGCCATCTCGTCAGCTTCCCAGAGCGTCCCATTCGGGGCAAACCCGGGAGGGTGACATCGGCGTCCGTTGCGATCGTTTTCGCAGTCGAGTGCATGCTTGCTGGGGATTCGACGGGTGAACATGTGGATCACCAACGGAGAGTTCCCGTCTTTGGCATCAATGGACCGTCCCCCTACGTGCAGAGCTGGCCGAAAGGCGCTGAGAGCGGTGCTCGGCCTCGAGCGGCACGCCCTGTCCCCTAGCGACGAAATGCACCGGGCCCGGGCCATGCGGCGCCCGATGGCTGGGCGGTGTCCGTACCGCCGGGGCCACTCCTGGACCGCAGGGGCCGGCAGATACGCTCGGACGAATGGACAAGCCTGGAGCAGTGCGGTCGGCCGGCTCTGTCGGTGACGCGTCGCTCCATCGGGCGCTCGGCCTGACCGACGCGGAGCGCGACGAGGTCGAGGCCATCCTCGGCCGTCCCCCCAACCACCTCGAGCTCGCCCTGTTCGCCGTCATGTGGAGCGAGCACTGCTCGTACAAGTCGTCGCGGGTCCACCTGAAGCGCCTGCCAACCGATGCTCCCCACGTTCTGGTGGGACCGGGGGAGAACGCCGGGGTGGTCGACGTCGGCGACGGCATCGCGGTGGCCATCCGCATCGAGTCGCACAACCATCCCTCGGCCATCGAGCCCTACCAGGGGGCTGCCACCGGGGTGGGTGGCATCCTCCGGGACATCTTCACCATGGGCGCCCGTCCGATCGCGGTGATGGACCCGCTCTTCTTCGGCGACCCGGGTGACGGCCGCCAGCAGTGGCTCATCGAGGGGGTGGTGGCCGGCATCTCCGGCTACGGCAACTCGGTCGGGGTACCCACGATCGGCGGCGAGCTCACCTTCGACCCCTGCTACGCCCAGAATCCTCTGGTCAACGTGTTGTGCATGGGGGTGCTGCCACGGGAGCGCCTCGTGCTGGGCCAGGCCTCAGGGGTCGGCAACCTGGCCGTCCTGCTCGGGTCCTCGACCGGCCGTGACGGCATCGGCGGGGTCAGCGTGCTGGCCTCGGCGGGCTTCGGCGGCGGCGACGGAACCGCCGACGCGGCCAAGCGCCCGAGCGTGCAGGTCGGCGACCCCTATGAGGAGAAGCGGCTCATCGAGGCTTGCCTCGAGATGCTCGACGCCAAGTTGGTCGTGGGCATCCAGGATCTCGGCGGCGCCGGCCTGGTCTGCGCCACCAGCGAAACAGCGGCACGTGCCGGCCTCGGGATGGACGTCGACGTCTCGGCCGTGCCGCGTCGCGAGCCCGAGATGGCCGACTACGAGGTCATGACCTCGGAGAGCCAGGAGCGGATGCTGGCCATCGTGACCCCCTCCGATCTGCCCCAGGTGGAGGAGGTCTGCCGGAGATGGGAGGTCACCTCGGCGGTCGTGGGCCGGGTGACCGAGCCACGTGCGGGAGAGCCGGGCCGCCTGCGCATCCTCGACGGATTCGACGGGGCGGTGCTCGGCGACGTCCCGGCCGCCGCCCTCTCGGAGGAGGCGCCGCTCTACCACCGCCCCCTGGCGAGACCGACCGACCTCGAGGCCCGACGGGCCGACGAGCCGGGGGCCCTCGCGGCACCTGCCGACTGCAGTCCGGACGTCCTCGCCATGCTGGCCGACCCGTCCTGGGTCTACCGCCAGTACGACCACCAGCTCTTCCTCAACACGGTCGAGGGCCCGGGCGGCGACAGCGCGGTGCTCCGGCTGGCCGCACCCGGCCTGCCGATGTCGGAGCGTGGTCTCGCCCTGACCACCGACTCGAATCCGTCCTGGTGCGCGATCGACCCGAGAGCCGGCACGGCCGCGACCGTCGCCGAGGCCGCCCTCAACCTGGCCTGTTCGGGCGCGGTGCCGCTGGCGGTGGTCAACTGCCTCAACTTCGGGAACCCCGAGCACCCCGAGGTCATGTGGCAGCTGTCCGAAGCCGTCGACGGCATGGCCGAAGCCTGCCTCGCCCTCGGCCTCCCGGTGATCGGCGGCAACGTGAGCCTCTACAACGAGAGCCTCGGTGTGGACATCGACCCGACCCCGGTCATCGGCGCGCTCGGGCTCATCGAACGCCTGGCCGCCCGACCGCCGGGGATCACCCTCGTGGAGGGCGGCACCCTGGTGTTGCTCGATGCCGGCGTCGGCACCGCCGGCGGCCGGCGCGGCCCACCGTCGCTGGCCGGGTCGCGCTGGGCGGTCGAGCGCAGGGGGCACCGGAACGGGACCCTCCCACCGCTCGATCTCGCCGGTCACCGGCGCCTGGTCGGGTTCGTGACCGCCCAGGTAGCCGTTGGGGTGGCCGGCGGGGACGGGCTCGTCGACGGCGTGCACGACGTGTCCGGTGGCGGCCTGGGTGTCGCCCTCGCCGAGCTCGCCGTCCGCTCCGGCATCGGGGTCCGGGTCTCCGGGGTGGCCGACCATCACGAGCTGTTCACCGAAGCCCCCTCGCGGGTCGTGATCTGTACGACCCGCAGCCACGAGCTCACCGCCCGTGCGGCCGAGGCCGGCGTCGCCTTCCGAGTGCTCGGGACGGCGGGAGGGGAGCGCATCGTGATCGAGGACCTCGTCGACCTGGACCTTGCCGAGGCTGTCCGGTCCTGGCGTGGACGCCTGCCCGACCTGCTCGACGCCCTCGCCCCGGTGACCAACTGAGCGATCGCCCGTTGGGGTCGACTCGGTCCGCCTGCGGCTCAGGCCGCCGACGGGCGGCGGGCGGCCAGCTGCCCGAGCACCCGGTTGGCGACCCGGAGGTCGCCGCGACCGGTGCCCACCGCGAGGTCCGGTTTGGAGGCGCCGTGGTAGTCCGATCCGCCCGTCGGCACCAGGCCGAACCGGCGGGCAAGGTTGCCGAGCTCGTTGCGCTGGCGGCGCGAGTACCGCCCGTAGGTGACCTCGAGGCCGGCGAAGCCGGCGTGGGCCAGGTCGCCCACGGCATCGGCCAGGTCTGCTCCTTCGAGCCCGAGGCTGTAGGGGTGGGCGAGCACCGCCACACCCGCGGACGCCTCGGCCAATCCGGCCACCTCCGCACCGGTCAGGCGGGCCTTGGGCACGAACGCCGGGCCGTCGTTCCCGAGGAAGCGGTCGAACGCCTCGTCGATCGAGCCGACCACCTTTGCCGCGACCATGGCCGCTGCGAAGTGTGGGCGGCCGGTGCCCTCCTCGCTTCCGGCCAGCGCCGCGGCCATCGGGAACGTGACCGGGATGCCGAGCTGGGCGAGCCGATCGGCCAGCGCCAGGTTGCGCCGGCGCCGGTCCTCCCGGAGCCGGGCCAGTTCGGACCCGAGGGGGCTCGCGTCGTCATCCACGAAGTAGACGAGGACGTGCATGCCACCCGACGCCACCGGTACGCAGGAGACCTCGCACCCCGGGACGAAGGTGATCCCGAGCTCGCCGGCCCGCAGTGCGGCCCCGGCGACACCGGCCAGCGAGTCGTGGTCGGTGAGGGCGACGGCGCTGCACCCTGCCGCCGCGGCCAGCTCGACCACCCGTTCGGGCGGGTCGCTCCCGTCCGAGACGGTCGAGTGGGTGTGCAGGTCGATCATCCTCACCGACGCTACCGGCCCTTCCGCGGGCGGCACTAGAGTGGAGGAGAGCGGTTCGGGGAGCAGGTGGAACCGTTCCGTCGCTGACGAGCCCGACGAGCCCCGGTGCGTACGGTGACCAACCGATGATGGAGGCCAAGGAAGCGTGTGGAGTCTTCGGGGTCTACGCCCCGGGGCGCTCTGTGGCACACCTGACCTTCGACGGGCTCTTCGCCCTGCAGCACCGTGGCCAGGAGTCGGCGGGCATGGCGGTCAGCGACGGCGACCTCATCACCGTGATGCGGGACATGGGTCTGGTGACCACTGTGTTCGACGAGCGCAAGCTCTCCGGTCTGCGCGGCCATCTGGCCATCGGGCACACCCGCTACTCGACGGCCGGTTCGAGTGACTGGACCAACGCCCAACCGGCGTTCCGCGGTGTCGGGCGGGCCGGGTTCGGGCTGGCCCACAACGGCAACCTGACCAACACGGCCTCCCTGGCCGGGCTCGCCAACATGCTGCCCGGCCTCGTCTCCTCCGACAGCGACCTCGTGGCAGAGCTCCTCGCACAGGCCTTCCCACCGGACCAGCCCGAGCGCAGTCGCGCAGAGGACGCGGACGACCTCGAGCGGGCCCTGGTCCGCGTCCTCCCACAGCTCGAGGGGGCCTTCTCGTTCGTCCTGCTCGACGCCGACCGGCTCATCGGCGTCCGCGATCCGAACGGGTTCCGCCCGCTCTGCCTCGGACGGCTCGAGGCGACCGACGCTTTCGAGACGGGCTGGGTGCTGGCCTCCGAGTCGCCCGCACTCGACGTCATCGGGGCCACCTTCGTCCGCGAGCTCGAACCCGGCGAGATGGTGGTCATCGACGGCACGCAGGTCCGCTCGGAGCGGCCCTTCCCCGAAGAGCGCGTCGACCCCAAGCTCTGCATCTTCGAGTTCGTCTACTTCGCCCGCCCCGACACCACCCTCTACGGCAACGAGGTCCACGGCGCCCGCCGGCGGATGGGCCAGCTGCTCGCGACCCAGCGCCCTGTCGAAGCTGATCTGGTGATGGGCGTCCCCGACTCGGGCGTGCCGGCGGCCGAGGGCTACGCCGTCGCCTCGGGCATCCCCTACGGTCAGGGGCTGGTCAAGAACCGCTACATCGGGCGGACCTTCATCGCCCCCACCCAGGCCGAGCGGGCCAGCGGGGTCCGGCGCAAGCTCAACCCGCTGCGCGAGAACATCGTCGGCAAGCGGGTCGTCGTGGTCGACGACTCGATCGTGCGGGGCACGACCACCCGGGCCATGGTCACCATGCTGCGGGATGCGGGTGCGATCGAGGTCCACCTGCGCATCTCGTCGCCGCCGTTCAAGTGGCCGTGCTTCTACGGCATCGACACACCCGACCGCACCGAGCTGCTCGCCGCGGTCAAGGACCCCGACGAGATCGCCGAGTTCCTGGACGTCGACTCGCTCGAGTACCTGAGTCTCGAGCACCTGGTCGAGGCCATCGACGCCCCCGGCGCCGGCTTCTGCGACGCCTGCCTCACCGGCACCTACCCGGTACCGGTCGGGGTGGAGATCGGCGAACGGCCGGCGCAGGTCGCGACGGCGGGCATCTCGCCGGCGTGAGCGGGAGCGTGCCGACCGAGGCACCCCCTCCCGATCCCCTCACGTCGGCCACCTACGCCGCCACGGGGGTGGACGTCGATGCCGGCCGGCGGGCGGTCGATCTCATCCTCCCGATGGTCGCCTCGACCCGGCGCGCCGAGGTGCTGGGCGATGTCGGCGGCTTCGGTGGACTCTTCGGTCTCGACACCGGCCGGTACGACCACCCGGTCCTCGTGGCGTCGACCGACGGGGTCGGGACCAAGGCGGCGGTGGCCCGGGCCGTCGACCGGCTGGACACCATCGGCATCGACCTCGTCGCGATGTGCGTCGACGACCTGGTCTGCCAGGGCGCCGAGCCGCTCTTCTTCCTCGACTACATCTCGACCGGCGCACTCGAGCCGTCCCGGATGGCCGAGCTCGTGTCCGGTGTGGCCGACGGGTGCCGGCAGGTCGGTGCCACCCTGCTCGGCGGCGAGATGGCCGAGCATCCGGGCATCCAGGAGCCCGGCGAGTTCGACCTGGTCGGCTTCGCGGTCGGCGTGGTCGAGCGCGATGCCATCCTCGGTCCCTCCCGGGTCTCGCCCGGTGACGTGCTGGTCGGACTGCCCTCGCTTGGGCTCCGCTCGAACGGCTACACGCTGGCCCGCCACGTCCTGCTCGAGCGGGCCGGGCTCACCTTCGACTCGCCGGCCTGGCCCGGAGCGGCGACGACCGTGGCCGATGAGCTCCTCCGACCCTCGGTCATCTACACCCCGGCCGTGCGGGCCGCGCTCGATGCCGCCGAGGTCCACGCGGCTGCGCACATCACCGGGGGAGGGCTCGAGGAGAATCTTCCCCGCGCCCTGCCGCCCGGATGCCGAGCACTCGTCGATTGGGGGACCTGGGAGGTGCCGCGGATCTTCGGCGAGATCCGCCGGCTCGGCCCGGTCGACGACGACGAGATGGTCCGGGTCTTCAATCTCGGTCTCGGCATGATCCTGGTGGTCGCGCCCGACAGTGCCGACGACGCTCTTGGCGCGCTCTCCGGGGCCGGCGTGCCCGCGGTCACCGTGGGCCGGGTCGTTGCGGGCGAACGCGGTGTCGACCTGGTCGGTCCCGCGCTGTGGCACGACGACGGCGGATCCGGGACGGGCGGTCGGTGAACGCTCCCCTTCCCGATACCGAGCGAGGAGCATTCGGTCAAGCCGCTTCCTCAAGCCGGATAGCACGAGCAGCTGTTCATCGACTCAAAGCAGCCAGTCTGTCGCTGGGAGCCGCTTGTCCGTGGCCAGTTTCCAGTCCCCGCTTTTGGCCACGAGAAGTCCCCACCCCTCGGAGCGGATGTTCAGTTCTTGACCAGCGTAGATCGACCTCCGTTCTGGCGCGATTCCTTCATCCGGAATGACTCGCCGTCGGTGACCACGACCACGCTGTGATGGAGCAGTCGGTCGAGGAGGCTGACCGCGGTGGTGTGCTCGGGGAGGAACTTCCCCCACTCCTCGAAGGGCCAGTGCGAGCCGATGCCGAGTGACCGTCGCTCGTAAGCGGCGGCCACCAAACGGAAGAACAGCTCGGCGCCAGTCGCATCCATCGGGGCGAACCCGATCTCGTCGATGAGGATCAGGTCGGCCTTCAGGATCTGGGTGATCACCTTGCCCACCGAGTTGTCGGCGAGCGCCCGGTAGAGGGTCTCGACGAGCTCAGTGGCGGTGAAGTAGCGGACCCGGTGACCTTCGTCGACAGCCGCGTGTCCGAGGGCCACCAGCAGGTGGCTCTTGCCGGTCCCGGCCGGTCCGACCAGACAGAGGTTCTCCTTCGCTCGGACCCATTCGAGCCCCGCCAGGTAGTCGAACGTTGGACGGGGCACCGAGGACGCGGCAACGTCGAACTCCTCGAGCGTCTTGGTCACCGGGAAGGAGGCGACCTTCATCCGGGCCCGGGCGTTGGACAGGTCACGCGAGGTGAGCTCGGCTTCGATCAACACCCGGAGCAGTTCTTCGGGCTTCCACAGTTGAGTCTTAGCCGTGACCAACAACTCCGGTGCGAGGGCGCGGATGGCCGAGAGGCGCAACCGGCGCAGACCGGCCTCCAAGTCAGCGGCCAGCGGTGGTGGCGTGGTGGTCATGACTGACCCCCGATGGCGTAGTCCGACAGCGAGCGCACCGGCACGAGCGGCAGTTCGACAATGAGCGCCTCACCGGGACGGGTGGGACGGGGAACGCCACTACCCGAATGGAGGATGGACACCACGTCGGCTGCCCGGAACCGGCCGAAGGTGACCGCCCGCTCCACTGCGGCGAGCACCGGTTCCCTCCCGTGAATGGCCTCCAACTGAGAGAGCTCGTCCAGGTCACGAGCCAGCCCGGTCATCCCTTGGGCAGCTGCTCCCTTGATGAAGGCATCGGCCACCGGGCCGAGGGCACAGAAGGCCTTCTCGGCCGGACTCTTGGGCCGAACCGAGCGCTGCGGCACGGGTCGCGCACCGCCGTAGTGGTCGTCGTTAATGGAGGCCTCACCAGGGGAAACGACCAGATGGTCGGCGATGATCTCACCTAGGAACACCACTTGGATCACCCCGTCTTTCACCCGGAGACTGACCACTTTGCCGATGTGATCGTTCGGCACCGAGTAGCGGGCGGAGCCGAACCGGACGCAACTCAACTTGTCCACCTTGCGGGTGACGACCTTGCCGATCTGAGCCCGCAGTGACGGTAGGTCACTGAACAGTTCGGCTTCGATGGCCAGTCGCTCAGCGGGGACGGCACAGATCTCCGAGTGGACGGCTGCGTTCACCTCTGCGCACCAGAGCTTCCCTTTGGCGTTGGCTGAGGCGAGGTCGGTAACGGTGAGTGCCTCGGGGATCATCAGGTCGGACTTCACGTAGCCGACCAGGTTCTCCACGATGCCCTTGCTCTCGGGATCGGCACCCTCGCAGAAGTCGGGCCGGAACCCGTAGTGGGTAGCGAAGCGCACGTAGGCCGGGGTGGGGATCACGAGGCCGGCAACCGTGCCGCCCTTCAGACATCCCATCCGGTCGGTGAGCGCGGACTTGGTCACGCCACCGATGGTCTCGAAGCACTCGGCCAGTGCCTCCATGGTGGCGTCCGCTCCGAGGTTGTCGGTGAAGTACACGAAGCGGAACCGGCTCCAGGCGACGACCGCGCAGAAGCCGAGCAGCGTGCCGATCTCTCCCCAGTCAAAGACCACCGCGTCGCCCGGGGACCACACCCCGGGTCGTCGTCCCCGGTGGTTGCTCGACTTCCATTTGTTCTTCGCCGTGGAGACCAATCGGCGGAAGTTGCGGGCCGAACCGGGGTAGCCAGCGGCCACTGCCACCGGCAGCAGTCGCTTGGCTGTGATCCGGCCCTTGGTGCGAGCGACCGCCTCGGCGACGAGGTCGGCCACCCCGTCGTAGTTGTGGCGGACCTCGCCGGGGACGGGCCCGGTCTCGGTGGATCTGGAGGCCTCGACCGAACGCTTCACGGTCTTCGGCGTGGTTCCGCAGATCTCGGCTGCGGCCCGGTAGGAGCCAACTTCTCTGTAGGCGGCATGCATGTCCATGTGTTCCCTCACTGATTTCATAGAGGTGTCCCTTGGTCCGGAGCGGATGTTGGCTTGCACCGCAACCGTCACCGGCCAGGGGGCCTCTCAGGTGGATACTTCAGTGAGGGGTGGGGACTTCTCGTGGCCACAGGCGGGGACTTTCGTGGCCACCACCGGGGACCTCAGATGGCCATAACCGGGGACTTTCTCGTGGCCACGGACAGCCGCTCACCCTGTGTGGTTTCGCGCTCACCGCGCGTAGTCCACCACTATCCGCGCGTATCCTGAAAGAATCGTCATATCCATCTGGTGGGCTGTGAGGAGTGAACATGAAACGATTGGACGCGGACGAAGCTGCGAACCATGCTGAAGAGTCTTCTTCCCCGACTGTGGCGGAGTTCACGACCTTGGACCAATACCGCGAAAAACTACGCGACGTAGTCATCAAAACGCCGAATGTGCTCCTGCACCTCGCAGAGCCAGTACAACTGGCTGGCGGAGACTGGAGTAGCGATTTCATCGACGGAAAACTCGCCGTGGAAGACCCGGACAACTTTGTAATCGCCGGACACGCGATGTCTCGTGCAGCCCAGGAGGCGGGAGTTGAGTTTGAAGCGGTCGGGGGACTTCTGGTCGGAGCTGCGCCGTTTACCTATGCGGTGTCAACAGTTGCTCACAAGAGATGGTTTCTTGTCAGAAAATCGCCAAAAGGCCGGGGAACAAATCGCAAAACTGAGGGTGCACGGTTCCATCCAGGTATGCCTGTGATGATCGTTGATGATGTAGTGACACGGGGTGGGTCGATTCAGGAAGCATGCGAGCATGTCGAATCTGAGGGCGCGAAAGTCGTGTTCGCAACAGCTCTCGTCGATCGTGGTGAGTTCGCACGGCCGTACTTCGCTAAACGAGGGATTCCCTACGATCCAATCCTCACATACGCAGATCTTGGCATCGAGCCAGTCGGTGGATCTCAACACGCTCAGGCGGTTTAGCGAAGTCGGATACGAGGCACTTCCGCCGTATGACTTCATCGAGGCGGCAATCTTTTGTCGGGACTATGGGAGCAATCTCTCGGATCTGTCCTTCATCATCCTAGAATCCTGTTTCCGCTTGAGCGCCGGATTTTGGAGCGAGGGAGAGAGCGGAGTCGCTCCAGCGAGTCAGGCCGGTGCACTTCAGAACGTATGGCTTGATCGTCTTCCGGCAATCCTCGCGCTTGAGGACAGAGACGAAGCTGCGAGCCTGGTTCGCAGCCTTCAGCAAAAGATCCGTCTGATTTGCAGTTCTCCACCGTAACGTCGATGGCCAGCGCAAAATGTGTCGAGACTTGGGACTGGTCGGCAGCGGATTGCCCGAGGCTCAGTTCGCGCGCTGCTGAGTCCGCCGGACCTCGGCTTCCTTACGGGGGCGCCTGATCTGGCCAGCCGGACTCGGGGCTGGCGGCGGTTACGCCCCTGGCTCCGACTCCGCTGTCTCGCTCGTCCCGCCGGTTCCACCCGCATGGTCCGGAGCGTCCGTGCTCGGGCTGCCGTCGGCCAGGATGAGGTAGATGCGCCGACGGGTCTCGGCGAGGATGTCCGCGACGGTCTTCACTTGACTCTCGCTGCCGGCCCTACCCACCTGCATCGTGGCAGCGGCCACCTCGCCCATGAGGCTCCGGAGGTCGACCAGGGAACGGTTGGCGCCGCGTGAGGCCACCTCCCAAGGGGCGGGCCCGTCGCCGGCGGCCTCGGCCTGGGTCTTCCCTTCGGGGGTCAGCCGGAACACCCGCCGACCCTCCGCCTTGTCGGCTGTGACCAGTGCCTGGTCCTCGAGTGCCTGGAGGGTCGGGTAGACCGAGCCGGGGCTCGGCCGCCACTGCCCTTCGCTCCGCTCGGTGAGCTCGGTGATGATCTGGTAGCCGTGCATCGGCTCCTCGTTGAGGAGGGCCAGGATGGCGGCGCGCACGTCGCCGCGGCCGACCTTCTGACCCCGGCCGAAGCCGCGGCCGAAGCCCCAACCCGGGCCCTGGCCGAAGCCGTCCGGCCCTCTTCCGCGCCCCCGGTCCCGACCCCGGCCGCGCACCGCGCCCTCCGACGGGTCGCCACCGCCCGACCCGGCCCAGGGCCCGGCCGGTCGTCTGTTGCCTCTGTTGTGATGGTTGTGATGGTTGTGATCGTGTCCATGCATGTGTTCTGTCTCCTCCAAATGGTGTGGGGGCCCAATCCCCGTGGCCGGTCCCTCCTGAGCGTCTCTATCTGGACTACTCACGTTCCGTCACGATATATCGGAATATGACTGTTGTCAACACCCTCTCGGGCAGAGGGGGATCTACCGACACAAGGGAGGACCTGCCGGCTCCGCAAACGAGGCCGGCCAGAGCAAGGAAGAAGAGGAAGAAGAGGATGTCGGATCCGGTCTATTCCGTATGCATCCGCCGTATACCGAATTCGCAGGAAACCCGGCGGGAGGTCTGCGTGAGACAGCGGGATCACCGGAAGGTGCGCCGACGGTTCAGACCGGCCCGCCGGCGGGAGCGCAGCGCCCGGAGCTTGGGATGCCGCCCAGTGGTCGGGACCGGCGTCGATCCGGTGACCTCACGCTTTTCAGGCGCGCGCTCTACCAACTGAGCTACCCGACCTCGCCCCGGTGGGACCGGGGTGGCGGACCTGACGGGATTTGAACCCGCGACCTCCGCCTTGACAGGGCGGCGTGCACTCCAAACTGCACCACAGGTCCCCAACCAGCTGCTCTGCGCTGGGGCATACCGCACCCCCGACACCGCCGGGGATTGGACCGCAACTCTATCAGTGGCTCCGAGCAGCAGATCTTGGGTCGAGGCGAGCCGAAGAAGGACACACCGGGTCCGCCCTCCGGGCCGAGTTCCACCCGGAGTTGGCACTGGGGGCGGGGTTGCGGGGGTGGGCCCCACCATGCACACTGATTGCTCTCGATGCGGGTCGTCGGGTGTCGAGCAGGGTTGCTTGGGGGGAGCAGGGTGGCCGTATCCGAGGCGCCGGACGTCGACGAACGTTTCCTGCCAACCGGGGACGAGTCGGGCACGGCCCCGTCCGATCGGCGCTTCCGTCCTGACGTCGAGGGCCTGCGTGCCGTAGCGGTCCTGCTGGTGGTCTGCTTCCACGCCGGAGTCACCCAGCTGACCGGGGGCTTCGTCGGGGTGGACGTCTTCTTCGTCATCTCCGGGTTCGTGATCACCGGGGTCTTGCTCCGGGAGCGGGACGTCTCGGGTCGCGTGTCCATCCTCGGCTTCTACGGCCGTCGGGCTCGCCGCATCATCCCGGCGGCCACCCTGGTGATCATCGCCGCCTGTTCGGCCGCCTACGTGATGCTGGGTGTGATCTACGGGAACCAGACGGCCGCAGACGCACGATGGGCATCGGTCTTCCTCGCCAACTTCCACTTCTCGTCCATCGGGACCAACTACCTAACCTCCACCCAGCCCCCCTCTCCGCTCCAGAACTTCTGGTCACTGGCCGTCGAGGAGCAGTTCTACCTGGTCTATCCCGCGATCTTCATCGTGGTGGCGTCCCTCAAGACGAAGCTGTCCCTGGCGGCGAGGCTGGCACTCACCCTCGGGGTCGGCATCGTCGCATCCTTCGTCCTCTCGGTGGTACAGACCTCCTCCGACCCGACCGTGGCGTACTTCTCACCCTTCACCCGGGCCTGGGAGCTCGCCCTCGGGGCCCTCGTGGCCGTGGGCACGCGGTGGCTGCTCTCGGTTCCCCGGCGGATCGGTGCGGCGATGAGCTGGGTCGGTTTCGCCGCCATCGCGTTCTCGGCCCTCGAGTTCACCCGGAACACCCCCTACCCGGGGTCGGCTGTTGCGGTCCCGGTGATCGGCACCGCCCTGGTCATCGCCGGCGGAATGACCGCTCCGGCCTTCGGGGCCGAGTCGGTGCTGCGCCTGGCCCCGTTCCAGTGGATGGGCAAGCTCTCGTACTCGATCTATCTCTGGCACTGGCCGGTCCTGATCATCGCCGCCTATGCGGCGAACAAGACGAGCCTCCCCTTCTCCCAGAACGTTCCCTGGCTCCTGATGGTCCTGGTGCTGTCGATCGTGACCTACCTGGTCATCGAAAACCCGATCCGCCACGCCCGGGTGCTGACCCGCCGCAAATGGCCCCCCGTCGTGCTCGGCCTCGCCCTCATCGCAACCTCCCTCGGCGTGGCCACGCTCGAGCTCCGCGCCCACGCCGACCCGATCTCGTCGTATGAATCAGTTTCGAGCGCCGCCCTGTCCGAGCTCGTGGCCGCCGCCCCGTCGATCAAGACCCTGCCCGCCATCCTCGAACCGTCCCTCGGGAACGCCCCGGACGACTGGGGAAGACCCGAGGGTCCCTGTTGGATCCCCTACAGCGCTGACACACTCCCGGACTGTTCCTTTGGTGACCCGAACGGATCGAAGACCATGGTGCTCTTCGGCGACTCGCACGCCGCAATGTGGTTCTCGATCCTCGACAGCATCGCCTCCAAGGCGCACTGGAAGTTGGTCTGGGTGGGCAAGTCAGCCTGCCCTGTCGGCCTCCTGACGGTCGTGAACCCCGCAGAGTCCACTCCGAGCCCGTACGTCGCGTGTGACAACTTCCACCGGTTCTCCGTCGAGCTCATCAACCGGATCCACCCCAACCTGCTGGTCGTGAGTCAAGAACCTGAGCTCAGTGCGAGCGGGAAACACTTCACTCGGAAACAGTGGCAACGGGGCCTACTCGGTACCATCGACAGACTGACCATCCCGAAGACCCATATCCTCGTTCTCGGCGACATTCCCACGCTGCGCGCCGACCCCCCGACCTGTCTCTCACAGCACACGACCAACATCCAGGCCTGTTCGGCTCCGCTGAGTGCCTACCTGATCAGGTACAACCGCGCCGAGCAGACTGCCGTGACCTCCGTCGGTGGGCGGTACGTCGACATGACCCCGTGGTTCTGTTCCCGGACCTGCACCGCAGTCGTGGGAAAGTACGAGGTCTACATCAACACCGACCACGTGACCAAGGTCTACACATTCGCGTTGGGAGACGTGCTCACCAAGGCACTCCAACTCCAGTCCGCGGGGTAGGAGCCGACCGCACAGTCGGCACAGTGGCCAAATGGGGTCAAGCTCACAACGCACCCCCAACGGGATTCGAACCCGTGTTACCGCCTTGAAAGGGCGGCGTCCTTGGCCGCTAGACGATGGGGGCTCGAACCCGGATTGGGCGTACGGAGAATATCAGAGAGGGATCAGAGCCCTCCCTCGGGCCGCCCCTCGTCCGGAAGGTCCGCGGCGAGGACCTCGACCATCAGATACTGGAGCTCGCCCAAGAACTCGTAGAGCCCGTACTCGGCGGCGCGTGGATCATCCGGCGCCGGCGGTTCCATGCCCTCGGTCACGTCGAGCCGGGTCCCGAGCACCAGGCGGAGCGCTTCGACCGCGTCGAGCCACGCGGCGAATTCGGACGCGTCGAGCGTCTCGGCGTCCGCTGTCCGGATGAGGACCTCGAGTGCCTCGCGGTGATGGTTCACCAGCGCGTTGTCCACCAGCTCCCGGTACTCGCGCTCGGCGTCGGCCAGCTTCTCTTCGGGATAGGCCGGCGGGAACAGCCGCCGGACCATCGGGTCCCGGCTCTCGAGGGCCCCGGGCAGCTGCTGGGCCAGGTTGGCGAGGACGACTCTCGCGTTGCGATCCAGTTTGACTGTGAACCGACCGTCGCGTCGTCGACGGATCGGTGCACTCACGTGGACTGTTCCATGGTGGCCCACAGCCCGTGCTCGTGAAGACGGTAGACGTCGAGCTCGGCCCGCTCCCGGGTCCCGGACGACACCACGGCCCTGCCTTTGTGGTGCACGTCGAGCATGAGCTTGGTGGCTTTCTCCTTCGAGTAGCCGAACAGCTTCTGGAGGACGTAGGTCACGAACGACATGAGGTTGATCGGGTCGTTCCAGACGATGACCAACCAGGGCCGTTCTGTCGCGACGTCCTCGTCGAAATCGGTGCGCACGTCACCCGCCGGTACCGTTTCGGCCGGTATGGAGGTCTTCGCCCCTGCTCGCGCACCAGCGGCCTTGATGCGATCCCCCGGTTTGACCCGGGAGCGGGACGGCCGCCAGTCCCTCACGCCGGTTCCGGTACCGGCGTGGTGCCGGCCACAGGGGCGCGATCGTCGGCGCCGTCCGCCTCGACAGACCCGTCGGTCCGGATGCCCGTTTGCTCGAGCACCTCGGGTCGGTGATCGGAGAGCCCGTGGTGGAACCAGAGCGCGGTCGACCAGACCAGGGTTGCCCCGAGCACGTGCACCCCGACCAGCAGGGCGGGGAGGTGGGTGAAGTACTGGGTGTAGCCGACCAGACCCTGCGCGACCATCGCGGCGAGCAGGACGCGCCCCGACTCCTGGATCCGAGCCGGCGCGTCGGAGTGCCAGAGCTCCCACAGCAGCGCCAGCAACAGGACTCCGGTCGCAAGGACGATCTCCGCGTGGATCCGAGTCATGGCCGACAGTCCGATCGGCACCCGCTTGGCTCCCACCCCGCCGGCGTGGGGGCCGGCACCGGTTGTCGCGGTGCCGGCGGCGATCGCAACCGCGAGCATGCCGAGGTAGACCCGCGTCATCGTGAGGGCACGGCGGCTCACCCTTACCACCCCGCGTCCGGGCCGGTGCCCTGCCCGCAGGGTGAGCACGACACCGACGGTGAGGAGGGCCATCCCGACCAGGAAGTGGGTCATGACCACGTACGCGTTGAGCTTGCTGTAGACGACGACGGCGCCGATCCCGGCCTCTGCGAAGACCCCCAGCACGAGCCCGGCGGACAGCCAACGCAGGTCGCGGCGCGCCGGCCGGCGGGTGAAGGCGGCGAGAGCGGTCACCGCGCAGGCGACGACGAGGATGGTCACGACCATCCGGTTGGTGAACTCGATGACCGGGTGGAGCGCGAGCGGCGGGGTCAGACGGCTCTGCGAGCAGGTGGGCCAGTCCGGGCAGCCGAGCCCCGAGTCCGAGAGCCGGACGGCCGCCCCGGAGGCGACGTTGACCACGATCGCTGCCAGGGTGCACCTGCAGAGGAGGAGGAACGAGCGGGGACCGGATCGCGCAGTGAGCACTGTCCACCGATCGTACCGGCCGGTCCGGGACGGCCGCCTCCCCGGACCGGTGCGCCGGTAGGCGTGCGCCCAGGTGTCGATAGGTGGGAGGGGGCGTCAGGCACTAATGTGCCCGCCATGGCCCTCCGCGCTGTGGCCCTGCCCAGCCGCCTCTCCGTGCGAGCGCGCCTCGGAGCCTATATAGCGCTCACCAAGCCGCGGATCATCGAGCTGCTGCTCATCACGACGCTCCCCACCATGATCCTCGCCGAGCGGGGCCTGCCGCCGCTGTGGTTGATGGTGGCAACCCTGGTCGGGGGCGCCCTCGCCGCCGGCGGCGCCAATGCCATCAACATGTACGTGGACCGGGACATCGACAAGCTCATGCACCGGACCAGGAGTCGTCCGCTGGTGACCGGTGCGGTGGCCCCCCGCAACGCACTCGTCTTCGCAATCGCCCTCGAGGTCTTCGCCTTCGCCGAGCTCTGGGCATGGGTCAATCTCCTCTCGGCGGTGCTCGCGGTCTCGGCCACCCTCTTCTACGTGTTCGTCTACACGCTCTGGCTCAAGCGGACCAGCAGCCAGAACATCGTGATCGGCGGCGCGGCCGGCGCGGTCCCGGTGCTCGTCGGCTGGGCGGCGGTGACCGACAGCCTGGCCTGGACCCCCCTTGTGCTCTTCGCCATCATCTTCGTCTGGACCCCGCCGCACTTCTGGGCCCTCGCCGTCAAGTACAAGGACGACTACCAGGCTGCGAAGGTCCCGATGCTCCCGGCGGTCGCGACCGTCCAGCGGACCGCTGTCGAGATCCTCCTCTACACCGTGGTGATGGTCGGGGCCACGCTGCTGCTCGTGCCGGTCGCCCACCTCGGTGGTCTCTACCTGGTCTCGGCCACCGTGCTCGGTCTCGGGTTCATCGGGTTCTCGGTGCGCCTCTGGATGCGGGCCACCCCGAAGGCGGCCATGCAGCTGTTCAGCTACTCGATCACCTATCTCACCCTTCTCTTCGTCTGCATGGCGGTCGACGTCTTCCTCCACCATTGACCGACACTCCCGGCGCGGCGACCGGCTCGGACCCCCCGATGCCGCCGCAGCCGAGCACCGCACGGGCGCCCCACCGCCTGCGGGCGCTGCTCATCGGGTGCGTGATCGCGGCCGGCCTCGGCGTCTTCCTCTTCGTCGGGCTCGGGAGCGATCCGAACACCGGCTCCGGCTCGGGTGCGGTGGTCGCTCCGGGGTCGGTCGCCCCCGACTTCACCCTGCCCTCGCTCACCGGCGGGTCGGCGGTGCAGCTCGCCCGCCTGGGTCGCGATCGGCACCGCCCGGTGGTGCTCAACTTCTTCGCCTCGTGGTGCGGCCCTTGCCAGCAGGAGACCCCGCTGCTCGCCTCGACGGCGCGGGCAGAGCAGGCGAAGGGAGCGACCGTGCAGTTCGTGGGTGTGGACGTGGCGGATCAGACCGCCGCCGCGCTCGCGTTCGTCCGGCAGACCGGTATCCCCTATCCGGTCGGGGTCGACGCCGACACCCGGGTGACCTCGGGCCTCTACGGGCTCAACGCCCAGCCGAATACCTTCTTCATCGATGCCTCGGGCCGCGTGATCGGCCACACGATCGGGGCGGTCGACGCGGCGCAGCTCCACGGGTGGCTCCGCAGGCTCGGGAACCCGGTCTGAACCACCGGGTCTGAACCGTCACGGCGAGCGCCGAGCGCCGAGCGGCGAGCGGCGAGGCCCAACGACCGGCCACGCCGGCGACGTCACTCCCAGCGGAAGGTGAGCCCGGCAACCAGGGGAGCGGCGACCGCCCACACACCGAGCACGACCCAGTCGCGGGCCGCGACCGGGGTGCCGTGGCCGAGCGTCCCGTGCAGCGCGTCGGTGAGCGCTGCGGCCGGCAGCAGACGCGAGACGTCGGCCATCCAGGCGGGCAGTTTGGCGAGGGGGATGAGCATCCCCCCGAGCAGGAGGAGCACCACGAAGAGGCTGTTGACGATGGCGAGGTTGACCAGCGGCGCGAGCGTCCCGGCCAGGATGAGCCCGATCCCCCCGAAGGCCACCGTCCCGAGCACCATGACGACGAGCGCCTCCCCGGCAAGTGCGCCCGCCCCGCCGGGTCCACCCGGGGTCCACCCGATCGCATAGCCGACCGCCACCAGTACCGCTGCCTGGAGCAGCTCGACGCCGATGACGGTCATGATCTTGGCGCCGAGCAGGCGGGGCCGGCCGAGCGGGGTCGAACCGAGCCGCTTGAGTACCCCGTAGCCACGTTCGAACCCGGTCCCGATGGAGAGGGCGGTCATCGCCGTCGACATCACGGCCAGGGCGAGGATCCCGGGGACGAGGAAGTCGACCGGGTGGCTCGTCCCGGTGGGGAGCACGTGCACCGCGGAGAAGAACAGGAGGAACACGACCGGGATCCCCAGCGTCAAGAAGACGGTCTCGCCGTTGGTGAAGATCATGGTCACCTCGGCGCGGAGCTGTGCGGCGAGCGGTCGCATCAGCTCCTCGCACGACGCCGGCCGCGGCCCGGCAGCCCGTCCGGTGGTCCCGACACGTCGTCCGTGGGGTCGGGGGCGTCGCGGGTGGCGGTGATGGCCAGGTAGGCCTCCTCGAGCGACTGGCCGGTACGCAGGTCGCCGAGCGAGAGGTCATGCGCAGCGAGCCACGCTGTGAGGGCGGCCACCACTCCCGGGGTGGGTGTGCCGGCCGGCGGGCGCAGCCGGTAGCGACCCGGCCCCTCCTCCTCGACCACGGTTCGGGGCCCGAGGGACGCACCGAGCGAGACGGTGTCGATCCCCGGAGCGGTCGAGAACCGGATCGAGCCGTCCGCGGTCCCCGAGGTGAGCTCGGCCGGGGTGCCCTCCGCGAGCAGACGCCCGCGGTCGACGATGATCACCCGGTCGGCCAACCGCTCGGCCTCTGCGAGCTCGTGGGTGGTCAGGACCACGCAGCGGCCCTGCGCCCGCTGGTCGGCGATGATCTCGCGGACCACGATCCGACCCTCGGGGTCGACTCCCGCCGTGGGCTCGTCCAGGAAGAGCACCTCGGGTCTGCCGACCAGGGCCAGGGCCAGGGAGAGCCGTTGCTGCTCCCCTCCCGAGAGCCGCCGCCACCGGGTGCGGCGGACGGCACCGAGGCCGACCCGGTCGAGCAGTGCTGCGGGGTCCTCGGGATCCTCGTAGTACCGGGCGAAGAGGTCGAGCACCTGGACCGGGTTGAGCATCGGGTAGACGCCCGGGCGCTGCAGCATCACGCCGATCCGCGCCACGAGGGCGGTGTGGTCGCGCCGTGGGTCGAGGCCGAGGACCCGTGCCGTGCCGCCGGCGATGGCCCGGTACCCCTCGAGCGCCTCGACCGTGCTGGTCTTGCCCGCACCGTTGGGGCCGAGCAGGGCGACCACTTCACCGCGGTGGCCGACGAACGAGAGGTCGTCGACGGCCACCCGCTCGCCGTAGCGGAGGACCATGCGCTCACAGCATACGGCGGCCTCGCGATCCCGACCGCTCACCTGTGCGGTGTGGTCGGACTCGGAGTCGGCACCGTGCACGAGTGGTCACGCTACCGTTGTGCGGTCATGATCGATATCCGGTTGGTGCGGGAGGACCCCGCGGTGGTCAAAGCCGCGCTCGGCCGCCGTGGGGTGGATCCGGCCGAGGTCGATCGTCTCATCGCACTCGACGCCGAGCAGCGGGCCGCGATCGGGGCACGCGACGAGCTCCGGGCCACGGTCAAGGCCCTCTCGAGGGAGGTCGGCGAGGCGCGACGGGCCGGGGACGACGCCCGGGCCGCGGAACTGGCCGCGCGCAGCCGGGCGGCCGGCGAGGAGGAACGGACGCTCCACGCCGAGGCCGAACGGGCCCAGGAGGCGGTCCGCGAGGCGCTGCTCTATCTCCCGAACCTCCCCGCGCCGGAGGCCCCGGATGGCGACGGCCCGGAGGACAACGTCCTCGTACGCAGCTGGCCGGCCGAACCGCCCGGCTACAGCACGGCCCAGCGGGTGCCCCACTGGGAGATCGGCACCGAGCTCGGGCTGCTCGACATGGAGCGCGGGGCAAAGCTGTCCGGTTCGATGTTCCCCCTCTACCGGGGGAAGGGCGCCCGCCTGCTCCGCGCCCTGAGCTCCTTCGCCCTCGACAGCCACGCCGACGAGTTCGAGGAGGTCCGCCCGCCCACCCTCGTGCTCACCGAGACCATGGTCTCGACCGGTCACCTCCCGAAGTTCGCCGAGGACGCCTACCACCTCGAGCGGGACGACCTCTGGGCCATCCCGACCGCCGAGGTCCCCCTCACCTCGATGTGGCGCGGCGACGTGCTCGACGAGGCCGATCTCCCGCTCAAGCTCACCGCCGGCACCGCCTGCTACCGGCGCGAGGCGGGTGCCGCGGGCAGGGACACCCGGGGCCTGCTCCGAGTGCACGAGTTCGACAAGGTCGAGCTCTTCGCCTACGCGACCCCCGAGCAGGCACCGGCGCTGCTCGAGTCGATGGTGGCGAGGGCCGAAGGCCTGCTGCAGCTGCTCGGGCTCCGGTACCGGGTGCTCGACCTCTGCGCGGGGGACATGGGCAACTCGGCGGCGCGGACCTTCGACCTCGAGGTCTACTCGCCCGGGGTCGACCAGTGGCTCGAGGTCTCGTCGGTGAGCTGGTGCAGCGACTACCAGGCCCGGCGCGCGGTCATCCGCTACCGGCCCGCAGGCGGCGGGAGCCCGGCATTCGTCCACACCCTCAACGGCTCGGCGCTGGCCTGGGCGCGCATCTGGGCCGCCCTGGTCGAGACGGGACGCAGGGAGGACGGCTCGGTCGTGCTGCCGGAGGTGCTCGGGCCGTACCTGGGCGGGGAGACGGTCGTACCGCCACGCGCCTGAGCATCAGGCACGGGATCGCTCAGCGCTGAGCGTCGAACCGGTAGCCGACCCCGCGGATGGTGGTGATCAGCTTCGGCGAGGACGGATCCTCCTCCACGTGGCTGCGCAGCCGCTTGATGTGGACGTCGAGGGTCTTCGTGTCGCCGAAGTAGTCGGAGCCCCACACCCGGTCGATGAGCACGTCGCGGGTCAGCAGGCGCCCGGCATTCTCCATCAGCAGCGACAGGAGCTCGAACTCCTTGCGTCGCAGGTGGACGTCCTTGCCACGGATGAAGACGAGGTGGCGGTCGGGATCGATCTGGATGCCGCCGGCCTCGAGGACAGCGCCACCGCCGTCGGACGGCGCGGCCTTGTCCGATCCCTCGTGGCGCCCGGCCGCCGCGCCGTCACCCGCGGCCTGCTCGGTTCCGGAGCCGTGCTCGCCGATGGGGGTGCGCCGGAGCACCGCCCGCATCCGTGCGACCAGCTCGCGCAGGCGGTAGGGCTTGGAGACGTAGTCGTCGGCCCCGACCTCGAGGCCTACCACGGTGTCGATCTCGGTGCCCTTGGCGGTGACCATGATGATCGGCACCGACGAGCGGGCGCGGATGGACCGGCAGACGTCGATTCCCGAGAGCCGCGGCAGCATGAGGTCGAGCAGCACGAGATCGGGCTCGACCGACGCGAACAGCCGTAGGGCCTCGGTGCCGTCGCGGGCCACCGTCACGTCGAACCCCTCGCGGGCCAGGCCGATCACCAAGGCGTCGATGAACGACTCGTCATCCTCGGCCAGGAGGACCTTGGTCTGCCTCGGGTCTGCCTCCGCCAGTTCGCTCATGCGGCGTATTCGGGGGGATTGGGGAGGACGAGGGTGAAGGTCGAGCCCTCTCCCTCGCGCGAGTCGACCTCGACCCGGCCCTGGTGGTTGCTGGCCACGTGGCGGACGATCGAGAGCCCGAGTCCGGTCCCACCCGAGGAACGGCTGCGGCCGTGGTCCACCCGGTAGAAGCGCTCGAAGATGCGCTCCAGGTCCCGGGCGGGGATACCCACGCCGGTGTCCGCCACCGAGAGGCGGATCTCACCGTTGTCCTGGCTGCCGGCGACCTGCACTGCGCTGTCCTCGTACGAGAAGGTCACCGCGTTCTCGAGCAGGCTGTGGATGGCCGACACCAGTTGGCGCCGGTCACCGAGCACATGGACCGGCGGGCTGGGCTCATCGAGCTCGATGGTAATGCGGCGCTGTTCTGCGGCGCTCCGGACCCGTTCGATCGCTTCGGCCATGACCAGGTTGATGTAGATCGGCTCGCGGGGCGGGGCCTCCTCCGACTCGATTCGGCTCAGGTCGAGCAGGTCGTCGATGATCCGGCTCACGCGGAAGGCCTCTGCGTGGATCCGGGACGCGAGCCGCTGGGCGACCTCCGGGTCGGGCTCGACGGTGAGCGTCTCGGCCAGGAGCCCGAGCGCGCCGATCGGCGTCTTGAGCTCGTGGCTCACGTTGGCCACGAAGTCGCGGCGGATCTCCTCGAGCCGCCGGCGCTCGGAGACGTCGTCGATGATGGCGATGACGCCGAGCGGGCGGCGGCCGTCGTCCATGAGCCGAGTGCGCACGGTGAGGGTCTGGCGCGGCGGCCCGTAGAGGTCGAGGCTCCGTTCGGCCGATCCGTCCTGCCAGGCGTTCTCGAGCAGCTCGGTGACCGCCTGGGCGGCCAGCGCGTCGCCGTGGCGGTTGTTCATGAGCCCGACCGCACGGGCGTTGCGGAAGGCGACGTCCCCGTTCTCGTCGCAGACGATGACCCCCTGGGTGAGGGTGTCGAGGGCACGGCGCAGCCGGATGGCGTCCGAGCTGGCCTCGGTGACCGCCTCGGCGGCCTCCCCGGTGACCCGCTCCAAGTGGCTGAGCACGGGTTCGACCCCGCCCTCGTCGGGGGGTTCGACCCCGAGCCGGTTGGAGAGCGCGGTGAGCCGCTGCTGGAGGCTCCGCTTGCCGGCCCTCCGCCCGAGGCGGGCGGACACGATGACGGCCACCACGGCCACGGCGCCCAGCACCAGGTATCCGATCGCGTAGGGGCTCACCGCCTAAGCATGGCAGGCCCGGAGCGCCACGGGAACGTTAGGGTCCGGAGACAGGAAACAACATGAAAATGATTGAAACAGCTTGAAATAGCGTCTGCGGCTCCCTATCGTGCAGCCATGACACCGACACTCCTGCCCCGACTGCTGAGCACCGTCCACCTCTCATTGCCGTGGCTCGCGCCGCCGTCCGGCGCCGCCGTACGGACCACCGACGTCACGCTGGACCCCGACACCAACGCCCTGCCCGGGGGGCAGGTGCTCCAGCACCTCATGAACGGCATCGGAGGATGGGCGCTCGCGCTCTCGCTGGTCGGACTGCTGGTCGGGGCTGCAGCCTGGGCGCTCGGCTCCCACGGTCAGAACTACCAGCAGTCCTACGTCGGCCGGCGGGCGGTGCTCATCTCGGGCCTCGCCGCACTGCTCATCGGCGCCGGACCGGCCATCGTCAACTTCTTCTACAACGCCGGCCAGGGCGTGCACTGAGGTGTCGCCCCTCGCCGCGCTTCCCGCTGTTCCGTCACTGGCCTGCTCTCCCGCGGCCGGCGCGCTCGGTGGAGCCGGGCTCGGGCAGCTCTGCCAGGCCGCATCGGGGGTCACCGGCGTCGCCGGTTCGGCCGCGAGCCAGGTGGCCGGGTTCGGGGTGGACAGCGTCCTCAACGCGCTCGGCAGCTGGGTCACCGATGGGGCCGTCTGGCTGCTCGGACAGATCGGAGGCGTGCTCGCAGGGAGTACCTCGGTCGAGCTCGGCGCCCCGTGGTTCGTCGCCCACTACGAGACCATGGCCGCGCTCGCCGGGGTGGTCGTGCTCCCACTCCTCCTGCTCGGGATCGTGCAGGCCGTCTACCGCCAGAGCGCATCGCTTCTGCTGCGGTCGGTCCTGGTGAACGTGCCGCTCGCGCTGCTGCTCACCGCGCTCGGCGATCAGCCTGGTCCAACTCGGACTCGCGGTGACCGACGAGATGAGCGCTGCGGTCGCACAAGGAGCGGGGCTCGACACGGGCCACTTCCTTTCGTCGGTGGTCAACGGCCTCTCGTCCGGTGGTGCCGCCGGACAGCCGGGAGCCCCGTCCTTCGTCGTCTTCCTCGGCGCGATCGCGGTGGTCGTCGGTGCGGTGATGGTCTGGATCGAGCTGCTCATCCGCTCGGCAGCGGTCTACGTGGCGGTCCTCTTCCTGCCCATGGCCCTCGCCAGCCTGGCCTGGCCGGCCATCGCCCACTGGTGCCGCCGCCTCGTCGACACGCTTGTCGCGCTCATCCTCTCCAAGTTCGTCATCGTGGCGGTCCTGAGCCTGGCCGCCGGGGCGCTGGCCGCCGGAACGGGCTCGGCTCCGACCGGCGCATCCTCGGGCGGTGGCGGGTTCGCCTCAGTCCTGGGCGGTGCTGCGCTCCTCCTGCTGGCCGCGTTCGCCCCCTGGGCCCTCTTCCGACTGCTCCCCTTCGTCGAGTCCGGGGCGGTCGGCCACCTCGAGGGGTTGGGCGCCCGCGCCCGCGGCCGGTCCGTGGCTCCGCTCAAGGGGCTGGCCACTGTCGCGATGCGTGCCTCGGTGGCCGGCTCGCTCGGTGGAGCGGTCGGGGCCATCGGCACGGTGGGCGGAGCGGGTGCCGTCACCGGCCCTGTGACGCAGACGGGCGCGGGCAGATCGGCCGCCCGCACGGCCGACGTCGGCACGGGGCGTTCCCCGGGTGACGGGATCCCGATGTGGGAACCGCACCCCGGGTCGACCGCAACCTACCGGCACTGGCTCGAGGGCGGTGGGCCGGGCGACGAGCCGGTCGCTGCGTCGCCGCCGGGTCCGGACGCGGACCGCGGGGACGGTCTGCGCCCGCTGCCGCGGCAGTCGGGAGCGCTCACCGCGGACGCCCTCGGCAGGGATGCGCTCGGGGTGCGCCTGGTCTCGACCCGTCCCGCGCCGGACCGGCGCGACCGGTGAGCGGAGGAGAGGGTCGCGACGACCGGGTGCGTTACCGGTTTCCGCCGCTCGAGCGCCGGGGCGTCATCGCAGGCTGGCGCGGAGGACAGATCGCAACCGTGGCCACAGGACTGCTGCTGGCGGTGCTCGCGCTTCGGGCCGGTCCGTCGGCGGCCGGAGTGGTCGCAGCGGTCGTCATCGTGGGCGCAGCCGTGGCCGTGGCGTTCTGGCCGGTGGCCGGCAGGACCGGTGAGCAGTGGCTCCCCCTGGTGGTCCGGTGGGTGTGGGCCGGGGCGTCCGGTCGTCGTCGCCAGCTGCACCCGGGGCCACGGAGCGGTGTTCCGGTCGCGGTCGACGGCAGGCGGGTCCCCCCGAGCCTCGGCGCCTGCAGGCACCCGACGGCGCGCGGTCCGCTCCGAGGCGGCCGGACCCCGTTCGACGGGCTGGCGATCGAGGCACTCCCTGTCGATGCCGCACGCCCGTCGGTGACCATGGGCGTGGTGGTCGACCGCCCGGGTCGGGCGCTGACCGCGGTGCTCGCGCTGCGCGGGAACAGCTTCGCCCTGCTGGGTCCTGACGATCAGGACGCGGTGGGTGGGGGCCTGGGCCCGGGCGCTCGCGTCCCTGGCCCGCGAAGGCTGCGCCGTGCATCGCGTCCAGTGGATCGAGACCTGTCTGCCCGACGACGGCGCGTCGGTGCACGCGTATCTGGGCGAGCGGGCCGTGCTCGGGGTCGACACACCGGCAGGCGCGACCTACCGCGCCCTCGTCGACGAGTCCTCGCCGGTGACCCGCCGGCACAAGGTGGTCTTGGCGGTGACCCTCCGACCCGCACGTGCCGCGCGGACGGTCCGCGCCGCCGGCGGTGGGCTCCACGGCGCGGGCGCGGTGCTGGCGCGCGAGGTGGACGCCCTCCGGCGTGCCCTCGAGGGTGCCGAGGTGAACGTGGACGGTGTCCTCGGTCCGGGCGCACTCGGCGCGCTGCTCGCGGGTCCGTGGCGACGGGCTGCTGCCGCGGCGCCGCAGCTCACCGAGGCGTTGTCACACCGCACGCCGTGGCCGATGGCGGTCGAGTCCAGCTGGGACGCGGTCCGCACCGACGGGGTCTGGCACGCGGTCTACTGGATCGCCGAATGGCCGCGGGTGGAGGTCACTCCCGACTTCCTCGGTCCACTCCTGTTCGCCCCCCTCCGGCGGTCGCTCTCGCTGGTCATGGAACCGGTCGGTCCGCTCCGTGCGGCGCGCCAGGTGGCCCAGTCCCGAACGGCCGACCTGGCTGACGGCGAGTTGCGGCGGCGGGGCGGCTTCCTGGTCACCGCGCGCCACGCGAGGGAACGGGAGAGCGTCGAAGCCAGGGACACCGAGCTCGCCGACGGGCACGCACAGTTCCGGTTCTCGGGATACCTCACGGTGACCGCCGACTCGAGGGAAGAGCTGACAGCGACCTCCAGCGCGCTCGAACAGGCTGCCGGCCAGGCGCGGCTCGAGGTGCGCCTCCTCTACGGGCAGCAGGACGCGGCGCTGCTCTGCGGCATCCCGGTCGGGCGCGGGCTCGCGTGAGCCGGCTGCCGCCCGGGCTCCCTGCCCACGTGGCCACGACCCGCCACCTCGGGGCCGCCTATCCGTTGGTGAGCGAGGCGGGCCTCGGGCACGAGGGGGTGCTCATCGGGCGGGATCTCCTCGGCGGCTCGTTCGTCTACGACCCGTTCACCCTCTACGGGCAGGGCGTGGTGACCAATCCCAACATGGTGGTCATCGGGCAGATCGGCCGCGGCAAGAGCTCCTTCGTGAAGTCCTACCTCTGGCGCCAGGCTGTCTTCGGCCGCCATGCCTGGGTGGTCGATCCGAAGGGTGAGTACGGCCGGCTGGCCGAGGCGTGGGGGGTCGTGCCGCTGTCTCTGCGTCCCGGTGGCAGCATCCGGCTCAACCCGCTGGACACCGACGCCTCCGGAGACGGGCCGGGCCCCGGGACCGACCCGGTCGCGGACGGTCGGCGGGGGCGCACCAACCTGACCGCGTCGCTGGCCGTCGCCTGCCTCGGACGCGACCTGCTGCCCCGCGAGCGGGCTGCGATCGATGCCGCGGTCGGAGCAGCCGAGGACCGTGCCCGGGTCGGTGCCATGGACGCACCCATCCTTCCCCAGGTGGTCGAGGCCCTCCTCGACCCCGGAGCGGACGCCGCCTCCGCGCTGCGCACCACCCGGACCGATCTGCTGGAGGAGGGGCGGGACGTGGCGCTCGAACTGCGGCGACTGGTCCACGGGGACCTGCGGGGCATGTTCGACGGGCCGACGACCGAGGGGCTGCGTCTCGACGGTCCACTGGTCGTCCTCGACCTGGCCGCCGTCTACCACTCGCCGGCCCTCGGCGTTCTCATGGCCTGCGCGGCGGCCTGGCTGCAGCACGCGGTCAGCAGCGGTCGCCATCGCCGGATCCTGCTCGTGGTCGACGAGGCGTGGGCCATCCTCGGCAACCTCGGGGTCGCCCGTTGGCTCCAGACCTCCTGGAAGCTCTCGCGCGCACTCGGCGTGGCGAACATTGCCGTGCTCCACCGGCTCTCGGATCTGGCGACGGTGGGCGCGGCCGGCTCGGAGCAGGTCGGCCTCGCCGAAGGGCTCCTCGCCGACTCGGAGACCCGGGTTGTCTATGCGCAGTCCCCGGGTGAGGTGGCCCGGACCGGTGAACTGCTCGGGTTGACCGCGACCGAGGCCGAGCTGGTCACCGAGTTGCGACGGGGTACTGCCCTCTGGAAGGTCGGGCGACGCTCGTTCCTCGTCGAGCACCGGCTGGCGGCGGGGGAGCGGTGGCTGGCCGACACCGACGAGGCGATGACCGAGCCGACCGGGTCCCGGCCGGAGCGCAGCGGGTGAGCGCGTCCTCGACGGCTGTCGTGCTCGGCGCGGCTGCGCTCGCCGCCGCAGCGCTGATCCCGAAGCCGGCGACCGGCTCGAGGAGTCCCCTGCGTCAGGCGGTGGGCGGACGTGCACGACGGGGAACGGCCCGACGACGCACGGGCGCGCGGTGGGCCGGGCCCGCCGATTTGAGGGAGCTCACCGTCGCCGGGCACACGCCTCCCGCCGGGCGCCTGGCCCTCGGCCGCTCGGGTCGGCAGCTCATCGCCGGCGAGGCTGCGCAGTCGGTCATCGTCTTCGGCCCGACCCAGTCGCGCAAGACGTCGGGCTTCGCGGTGCCGGCCATCCTCGAGTGGCGGGGCCCGGTCCTAGCGGCGAGCGTGAAGTCCGACCTGCTCGCGCAGACGGTCGCCCACCGCCGCAGCCTCGGACGGGTCCAGTGCTTCGACCCGACCGGCACCACGGGACTCCCGCCGTCACCGTGGTCGCCGCTGCCCGGAGCCCGCACCTGGCCCGGGGCGCGCCGCGCGGCGGCCACCCTCACCGAGGTCGGCCGGGCATCGGCCGGGGCGATGAGCGATGGCGATTTCTGGTACGCCACGGCCGCCCGGATGCTCGCACCGCTCCTCTTCGCCGCCGCCCACGGACGAAAGGAGATGGCCGATGTCCTCCATTGGGTGGAGACCGGGGAGGAGGACGAGGTGCTCGCCCTGCTCCGCGAGACAGGTGTGCCCGAGGCCCTCGACGCAGCCCGGTCCGCCTTCGCCAAGGAGGAGCGCCAGCGCAGCTCGATCGCCACGACGGTGGAGACCCTGCTCGAGCCGTTCGGCGGCAGCCCGGGACGCCCGGGCGGGACGGTCGGGGAACCCGCAGGAGAACCGGTGGATCCCGACCGGCTGCTCTCGGGCACCGACACGCTCTACCTCTGCGCGCCGGCCCACGACCAGCGCCGGCTGACCCCGCTGTTCGTGGGCGTGTTGCGCTCGGTGCTGGACCGTGCGTACGACCGGGTGGCCCGGTCGGGGCGTCCGCTCGACCCGCCGCTCCTGGTCGTGGTCGACGAGGCGGCCAACGTCGCCCCGCTCTCCGACCTCGACGCACTCGCCGCCACTGCGGCCGGGCACGGGGTGCAGCTGGTGACCGTGTGGCACGACCTGGCCCAGATCAGCGCGCGGTTCGGCCCGAAGGCGTCGACGGTGGTCAACAACCATCGGGCCAAGCTCTTCCTCTCCGGTGTCTCCGATCCGTCGACGCTCGAGTACGCGAGCAGCCTGATCGGAGACGAGGAGTTGGCCCTGCCCGCCACGACTTCCGGGGGACGCGGTGGCCCGAGCACCACCCACTCGCCCTCGGTGCGCCGGCTCGCGCCGCCGGATGCGCTGCGCAGGGTGCGGCCGGGCAGTGCTGTGCTCGTCTACCGCGACCTGCCCCCGGCTCGGCTGCGACTGCGCACCTGGTTCGACGACCGGTGGCTGCGGTCGCTCGTGGCCGTACCCGAGGTCAGACCGGAGCCGAGGGTGCGACGAGGGGCCAGGGCCGGTCGCGCTCGGCGGCGAGTGCCAGATCCAGCAGGAATTGCTCCTCATGGTGGCGACCGATGACCTGCAGGCCCACCGGCATCCCGTCGACCGCACCGGCCGGAATCGAGACCGCCGGCAGACCTGCCAGGTTGGCCGGGATGGTGAGCGCGCCGTTGTTGCCGATGGCCCGCTCGAAGCCGTAGGTCGCGATGAGGTCGACGTCGCCCACCCTTGTGGGCATGGGTCCCCCGGCGTCGAAGGCGGTGCCCGGGTTGGTCGCGGCGAGGACGAAGTCAGTCTGCTCGAAGAGATCCGCCACCTGCTCGTTGACCCGGATCCGGAACTGCTCGGCCCTGCCGGCGGTCTGCACGTCGTAGTGGTGGGTGGCGAGGTTCATCGCGAACTG
This sequence comes from uncultured Acidimicrobiaceae bacterium, assembly GCA_963725275.1. Classification (GTDB taxonomy): domain Bacteria; phylum Actinomycetota; class Acidimicrobiia; order Acidimicrobiales; family RAAP-2; genus Bog-756. The sequence goes on from CAVRXS010000004.1 coordinate 334,964, forward strand.
GATCTCGGGCGTGAGCTCGTCACTGCAGTCGGGGTAGCGCTCACCGAGGTCGCCGGCCAGGCCGACCAGGTTGGAGAGGGCCCACTCGACGCCCCCTTCGGGAAGCGCCACGACGACGTCGACCCGACGGAGTCCGGCCGCGGCGATGAGGGCCTCGGCGGCCTCGAGCACCAGCGCGGCCGCTTGCGGCTCGACGATGGCCGCGCCGAGGTCGAGCGAGACCACCGCGCGCCTGCCGGCAAGTTCGAACGAGCCGAGACCCGCCTCCCATCCGTCGACCCGGGGGAGACTCAGGGAGTCGCGCGGATCGAACCCGTTGCAGACGTCGAACCACCGGGCGGTGTCCCGAACCGATCGGGACACGCATCCGAAGGTCACCGTCAACGGCAGCTGCAGTGTGCCGGGACCCCGCGGGATGCGACCGTAGGTGGACTTGAGCCCGAACAGCCCGCTGAACCCGGCCGGAATCCGGATCGACCCGCCTCCGTCGCTCCCGCTGGCGAGGGGCACGAGCCCCCCGGCGACCGCCGCGGCCGAGCCGCCCGACGAGCCCCCCGGCGTGCGGGCGGGGTCCCACGGGTTCCCGGTCGTGCCGTGCAACCTGGTGCTGGTGTAGTTGACGCTCCCGAACTCCGAGGCCGTCGTCTGGCCGACGAGCACCGAACCGGCCGCGCGGAGGCGGGTCACCTGGGTCGAGTCCTGGGTTGCCACGCGATCCCGGAAGACCAGCGACGCCTCGGTGTAGGGCCATCCGGCCACCGGCTCGAGCTCCTTGACCGCGATCGGCAGGCCACCGAAGGGGAGGGAGACGTCAGCGGCCGCAGCCACCGTGCGGGCGGCCTCGGCATCGATGTGGGAGAAGGCGTTGAGCCCGGACGCGTCGATTGCACCGAGAGACGCCTCGAGCACCTCACTCGGCTCGACGGTGCCGGCGCGGAAGGCATCGACCAGCGAGCATGCGTCGCCGAGCCAGGGTTCTGTGGTCATCGCGGTGACGCTACCCGGACCGGCCGGACCGCCGCTCCGGGCAGAACGGGCGTCCGCCGCGGTGCCACGGGGTTTAGCGTGGACGGATGAGCCAGAACGACCCGTCCGTGTCCCCTGCAGCAGTGCCCGGCATCCCGGCCGACGGCGCCACGACCACCCCCCGGCACCCCTTCACCCTGGCGGTCGACATCGGGGGGACGGGGCTCAAGGCGTCGGTGCTCGACGCGGACGGCACGATGGTGGCCGAGCGGGTCAAGATCCCGACCCCCTACCCCAACCCACCCGAGACGCTGGTTTCCTCGCTCGTGCGGCTGGTGGCCCCTCTCCCCGCGGCCGAGCGGGCTTCGGTCGGATTCCCCGGGATGGTCCGGGACGGCGCGGTCCTCTCCGCCCCCCACTTCTCGACCAAGAGCGGGCCGGGTAGCCCGGTGGACCACCACCTCGCCACCCTCTGGTCGCGGTTCGACCTGGCCGCCGCCCTCACCCGGTCGTTCCGGATCCCGACCAAGGTGGCCAACGACGCCGACATCCAGGGCGCCGCGGTGGTATCGGGTCGGGGGCTCGAGCTCGTGATCACCCTCGGGACCGGCTTCGGGACAGGCCTCTTCTACCAGGGTCAGCTCATGCCGCACCTCGAGATCGCCCACCAGCCGTTCCGCAAGGGCGAGACCTACAACGAGCAGCTCGGCGAGCCGACCCGGAAGGAGATCGGCGAGGAGCGCTGGAACAAGCGGGTCCTCAGGGCGATCACCACCATGCGGGCGCTGCTGTTCTTCGACCATCTCTACATCGGGGGCGGAAATTCCCGGCGGGTGCTCCGCCAGAACCTTCCCGAGGACGTGACCGTCGTGGACAACACCGCGGGCATCCTCGGTGGCATCCGGCTCTGGGAGCCGATCCACTTCACCGTCAACGAACCGGACGCCGCGACCTCCTGACGTTCACCGGCGGAGCAGGCGTCTACCCGTTCTGCCACCGGCGCCAGCGGCGTTCGACCTCCTTGAGCTCGCGCTTCCAGCCACGTCTGGCCTCCTCGGCGGTGGCGCGCTGCGCGACGACGAGCTCACCGATCGGGGAGGCGAGGTCGCCCCGGGCGTGGGCCAGCGCCTCCAGCCAGTCGAGCGAGTAGACCGCGTCGTGCAGGTCGCCGAGCTTGCTCTGGAGCTGCTCGGCGGCACGGGCGGTCTTGCGGGCCGGGGCACCCTCGATGAGTGCGACCGTCTCGCAGCCGTAGCGCATGTCCTTGAGCCGGATGCGGAGCGCGTGGAGATTGGTGTCCGAGGAGGACTTGCGTGCGGTGCGAGCCGTCCCCCGGAGGTCGCGCCAGGCGCGTTGCAACATCGCCGGCAGCACCTCCTCGGCCGGCCGTTTCGCCTTGGGCTTGAACTCGGGACCGTCCCAGAGCACCATCATCTGCTCGGTCAACCGGTCGCGGCGCGGGCCGTTCCGCAGGGTGGTCATCTGTTCCCGGGTCACCCGTCGCTGCGTGTCGACGACCGCCAGCAGCCGGGCGACGTCGTCGGGATCGAGGACCTCGCTCCCGCCGTCCTCGATGACCGCGGCCAGGATGTCGAGGTCACGTGTGCGACCGAGCTGCTTGCCGTACCAGGCGAGCTCGGCGCGGAGCGAGGTGCCCCACCCCGGGTCGAGGAGGAGCCGGAAGGTCCGCAGGTTGGAGCGGATGCGCCGCATCGCCACCCGGCTCTGGTGGGTGCGCTCGAAGGCGGTCGACCGCCGTTCGGTCCCTTCGAGCGATCCGGCCGCGGACTGGGCCCAGAGCGGACGGGTGCCGAGTGACGCGCCCAGGGCCTCGACCGTCCCGTCCTGACGGAACCCGACGTCGAGTGGCTCGTCCATGTCGTTGAGCAGGAAGGTGCGGGCGGCCATCGCGAGCACCCGGTGCAGCACCATTCCGGCCGTCGGATCCGGGAAGAGGGCGTCGAGCATCGGCCCCCGCTCCTGCCACGCGGCCTGTCCGGTTGGCTCCTGGACTTCCTCTTCTGTGGATTCGACGGTCACGACCAGGGCCTCCCGACCCACACACTACGAGTGCTGGAAGACCCCTGCGTCCGCCCATCGGCGGCGCCCGCGCTCGTCTCGGCCCTCCAGCCGACCGCCGGTGACCGCTACCCTGGCCGCATGCGGGCCGTGACCATCGTGGACGGCGCGCTCCGGTGGCAGGAGCACCCCGACCCCGTCCCGGGTGACGGCGAGGTGACCGTCGCGGTGGCCGCCGCGGGGATCAACGCCGCCGACCTCATGCAGCGGAGCGGGTTCTACCCCGCACCGCCCTCGGCACCGGCGGACATCCCCGGCCTCGAGTTCGCCGGACGGGTGCTCAGAACCGGGCCGGGAGCGGACCGGTATGCCCCCGGGGACCGGGTCATGTCCATCTGCGGCGGCGGCGGCCAGGGGGAGATGGTGGTGGTGCCCGAGACCTGGCTGCTGCCGGTCCCCGAGGGGATCGACGACGCCGCAGCGGGCGGGTTCCCCGAGGCCTTCTCGACCGCCCAGGACGCGCTCTTCACCCAGGCCGGGCTCACGGCCGGTGAACGGGTCGTGATCTCGGGGGCCGCCGGGGGCGTCGGCACCGCCGCTGTGCAGCTGGCCCGGGCGACCGGCGCCGAGGTCGTGGCGACCGTCCGGAACCCGTTGTTCCACGAGCAGGTCGCAGCGCTCGGCGCCGACACGGTCATCCTGCCCGAGGAGGTGGCTGCGCACGGACCGTACGACGTCCTCCTGGAGCTGGTCGGCGCACCCGGGGTGACCTCGGTGCTGCCGGCGCTCGCGACCGGTGGCCGCGTGGTGGTCATCGGGGTCGGGGGCGGCTCCCGGCTCGAGGTGAATCTGCTGGCGATGATGGCAGCGCGGGCGACCATCCGTGGTTCGATGCTCCGCTCGCGCACGAGCGACGAGAAGGCGGCGGTCGCCCGGCAGGTCGAGGAGCGCGCCGTCCCGTTGCTGGCGGCGGGGTCGGTCGCCGTGCCGGTGACCGAAACCTTCCCGATGGCCGAGGCGACCGCCGCCTACGAGCGGTTCGCCGCCGGCGGCAAGCTCGGGAAGATCGTCCTGGTCACCGGCTGACCACGAGTCCGGACGTCGCCCCGGTGAGGTCCGGGGTCAGGACCATGCCCTGGGCAGAGAGGGTGCCCCAGGCCTCGGCGCGGAGGTCGTCCGCGCCCACCCCGGCGGGCAGGATCCCGGTGTCGGCCATGGTCAGTTGGGTGAGCGCTGCCTCGCACGCCGAGTGGCGCTTCCGGGCCGCAGCCATGCCCGCCTCGAACGCCGACCGGGACTCGTCGGTCCGGCCGAACCTGGCCAGTGCCGCCCCCCGTACGCGTTGGAGCAGAGAGATCTGCGGCGGGACCCCCCCGAGGCCGCGGGCAATGGTGAGCGCCTCGGCGGCGGTGGCGAGGGCGGCGATGTGGTCGCCGCTGGCTGCGAGGCATTCGGCGGTCCGGGCCTGCTCCTCGAACGCCTCGGCATGGCTGCCGATGGCCCGGAACTCGTCGATGGCTTCGCCGAAGAGCCGCAGTGCCTCGTCGAACCGGCCCCTGCCGGTGGCAACCCTGGCCTGCTTGCCCTTGACCGCGGCCACCCCGGAGCGGTAGCCGGCCGCGCGCCAGGTACGCGAAACCGCCTGCATGTGCTCGTCGGCGAGGTCGAGCCGTCCCTGGTCGAGGTAGATCTCGCCGATGTTGAACACATTGAACGCGTCGCTGACCGTGTTGCCGGTGCGGCGGTCGATGATCCGGGACCGCTCGTAGAGCTCGGCGGCCCGGTCCCACTCACCTCGGAAGTAGGCCACGATGCCCAACCCGTTGAGGGTGGTTCCCTGGCCGGTCAGGTTGTCGGTCTCCTCGAAGAGGGTCAGCGCCCGCTCGAGGTTGACCGGCTCCTCGAGCTGTCCGAGCTCCAACCTCGCCCAGTCGATGGTGCGGAGGGATTCGGCCAGCACCCCCTTGTCCCCCGCCGCCTCGGCGTCCCCGACCGCCCGGGTGCACCAGGCGATGGCGCGGTTGTGGTGGCCCTCCTCCTGGCAGAACCGGCCGTACCAGCTGAGCAGTTCGGCCCGTTGGCGGAGCGCGGCGGCGCCGTCCTCGCCTTCGAGCAGGCGCAGTCCCCTCGTGATCCAGCGGAGCGCGTTCGAGTAGCTCTCGAGCCATCCCTGGACCTGTGCCAGCTTGAGCGCCAGGCGGGCTTCTCCGACAGGGTCGCCACCGAGGAGCCGTCGGGCCGCACGGTAGGCGGAGGCCGCCCCCTGGTAGCCGCCGGTGCTGTTCCTGGCGTCCCCGAGGGCCTCGTGTACCGCGGCGAGCTCGGCCCGGTCGAGCCCGGGCAGGCGCCGTCCGGCCAGGAGAGCGCGCTCGTAGAACTCTGCGACCTCGACGTTGGCGTACGCGGTCTTGGCCCGTTCGGCAGCGATGAGCGAGTAGGACCACGCCTCGTCGTACCGCTGGGCGTGCAGGTAGTGGAACGAGAGGAGCTCGGGCTGGTCCTTGCCACGGTCGAGCGCCGCGTCACGGATGGTGTCGCCGGCGCGCGCGTGCAGCGTCGCGCCGGAGGCGGAAGGTGAGACCGTCGTAGGCGCAGTCCCGCAGCAGGGCGCTGCGGAAGCTCAGCTCTCCCAACCCGTCGTGGAGCGACGAATTCGTCGAGGCGCTCCCATGCGGGGTCGAACTCGCCGGGGGCATCGTCGAGCACGTCGCGGAGCAGCTCGTAGGGGAACGACTGACCGAGCACCGAGATCCGTCGGAGCAGACGGCGATCGTCCGGTCGAGAGGCGGTCGATGCGTGCGGTGACCACCCGCTCGACCGAGTCCGGCAGCTCGTCGAGCGCGTCCCCTTCGGTGGCCACCGCGAGCAGGTCGAGCAGGAACAGCGGGTTGCCGGCCGACCGCGCCGACCAGCGCATCGATCCGGTGCTGGGGGATGGGTGCATCCGCGGTCGCCAGGTGGGCGAGCTCGGTGGCGTCTGCGACCTCGAGTGGTCCGAGCGCGATGCGGGTCGCGTGGTCCTCCGGGGCGACGAAGGCGGACGCGCCGTCACGGCGGGTCACGCAGATGAGCCACGAGCTCGGCCCCACGAGCGCTGCCAGATACCCGAACAGGTCGGCAGAGGCTTCGTCCATGAAGTGGGCGTCCTCGACGGTGAGCAGTCCCGAGTCCGGGAGCAGCTCGCCGAGCAGGTCGATGACCGCCTCGGCCATCCGGGCCCGGCGGAACCCCTCGTCGATGTCACGGGTCTCCGCGGTCTCCGGCACGGTGAGGCCGAGCGCGGTCGCGATGAGCGGGGCCCGGGGGAGGACCGCCGGCGCCCGCTCTTCGAGGTGGGTCAGGAACGCCGCCGCGACCTCCACTCCGTTCCCCTCCGGTGGGAGCCCGATGAGCGTGCGGAGGAGGCGGCCGACCACGTGGTAGGGGGTCGACGCGTCGTAGCGCTCGCACACGGTCGAGAGCTGGACCATGTCGTCGGCGGCTGAACGGAGCCATGCGACCAGGCGGGACTTGCCGGCGCCGGGCTCGCCGACGATCTCGACCAGCGACCCGGTCCCCTCCCTCGCCTCCTCGATCGCCTGCTCGAGGATCCGCGCTCTCCCGGACCCGCCCGACCAGGGCCAGGTCATGACCACCGCCGACCCGCCGCGAACCGCTCAGAGCCCCGACGCTCGAGGGCGCGCACCGGCTCGGACTTCCCCTTGACCGTGAAGGGTTCGAGCTCCTCGGTCACGAAGCCGGTCCGTGAGCGCGTGAGGATCTCGGGGGTGATGAGGATCTGGCCGGGCGCTGGCCTTGGCCATGAGCCGCGCGGCCAGGTTGACCGCGTCGCCCATGACGGTGAAGGTCCGCCGGTAGGGGGGCCCGACCTCGCCGACGAAGACCGCCCCGCGGTTGACGCCGATCCGGATGGGGAGCGGGCCGTGGGCGTCCATGATCTCCCGGACCGCGAGGAGCATGTGGTGCTCGTCGTCGCCCGAGGTCGACGGGGCACCGGCGGTGAGGATGATCTTGCCGCCGTCCCGGTCGGCATCGGTCGCCAGGAAGGTGACCTCCTGCCGCTCGACGGCGCGCTGGACGTGGGAGACCAGCGTGTCGAGCTGATCGGCGGCCTCGGCCGGGCCCACCCGCTCGATGAGCTCGTCGGTGCCGTCGAAGTGGACGAACGCCACGGTGACCCGACGGTGCTCGGACTCCTGGTGGGTCCCCGTGAGCACCTCGCGCAATCCGGTCGGGATCCCGTGGAGCAGGTCGAGATCGGGGTCGACGCGCTCGAAGGGGAGGAAGGAGTCGGCGGGGACCGCCGGGGCGCGCCGGAGCAGATGACCGGTACCCTTGGCCGCACCGACCACGCCCGGACGCAGGGCGGACGCCGTGGCGTCGCTGATCACGATCTCGCCGGCATCCGCCGTGGCCTCCATGGTGACCGTCGCGGTGGCTGCAGGACCGGCGACCACCAGCTCCCGGTGCGACTCGCCGACCAGGAAGAAGTGGAACAGACCACTGTGGATCCCGACGGACATCCGGAGCTGCACCTTCTGGCCGAGGACGGTGAGCCGTCCCACGCTCCGCAGCGCACGGCGCATCTCGACCGCCGCCCGGCAGGCCCGCGCCGCGTGCGCCTCCCCCGAGAAGTAGAGGAGCTGGGCGTCCCCTCCGAACTTGAGGAGCCGCCCGCCGTAGGCAACGGCCAGGTCCAGGAGGGCGACGAAGCAGGTTCCGATGGTGGCGGTCAGCTCCTCGGCCCCCACCTTTCCGTGGAGGGCGAGGCCCTCGGAGAGCTTGGTGAACCCGGAGATGTCGACGAAGGCGATGGTGCCCTCGAGCTCCCGGTGACGGGTGCCGGGGTCGGTCGCCATCCACTCGATGGCCAGGCGGGGGAAGTAGGGCGCGAGCCGATTGCCATCCTCGTCCGCCGTGCTCTGGGGCGCTTCGGTCGATGTCACGGGCGACGCTCCCGGTGTGCAGGTCTGCGTGACCCGGTGGCGCCGCCGCGCCTGCTCACACCGTAGTGGAGGCGCGCCCGATCAGGATGTCTCCGGCCCTACTTCCATTTCGGGTCGCCCGGCGGGACGAGCAACTGCTCGGTGACCGTCCCGGAATCCGCCGGATTGCCCAACGGGTCGGGTGACTCGGTGATCGACTGCACGCACGGAGCGACATTCCCGTTGGTCGAGCAGAACGGGAGCAACCCGGTCGTGACATCGGTATTGCCGAAGTAGTCGGTGAACGGGGTCACGGAGTTGTAGCAGATCTCGAACGGATCATTCCAGATCCCCGCGGCGGCGGCGTTCTCGAAGGTCACGGTCGCTTCGAGGTTCGTGGACACCCCGGTGTCGGTCACGGTGGTGAACTCCGGTGCGTGGCGGAACGGGTCGTCGCAACTGACCGTGCCGCTCGGCGAGACGGTGAGGTCGATCGTCCCGGTGTCCGACGGGGTGGTGATGAGCACCGTCTGGGAGGAGCCGGTGACCGTCCCCGAACAGGGGTTCGTGGTGCAGGTGACCTGGAGGTTCGAGACGGTGACGCTCGCTTGGTCCCACCCTCCTTTGAACTTGCCGGGAGTGGTACCCACCACTTCGATCCCCGTGGGGAAGGTGCCGGTGTTGGCGTAGGTGTGGGTGCCGGTCACCTGGTAGGGGCTGCCCGCTCCGCCCGTCTGGGTGATCGTCCCGGTGCTCGGGTGGGAGAACCCTCCCCAGTAGATCGTGGCAGTGAAGTCCGACGGGTTGGCCGTCGACGGCCCGGCGGTGAAGGTGGCAGGGGTGAAGCTCGCGCTCTGGCCCGCGACCGCGTTGAACGCATCTGCAGTGACGGTGATGCTCTGGCTCGGCGCCGTTGTGGTGGCCGCGGCGATCCCCGGGACCGCGATGGCTGTGGCGACGGTGAGCACAAGGCCCAGTGACAGCAACACCTTGCGGGTGTGGCGATCTCGACTCATTGTGGTGTCCCTCGTGACGGCGGTGATGCCCCTATGTGGTCGCCCGACGGAGCCTCCGCCGGAGCGCCCGGAACCGATTCCTGCCCTTCACCGGGTCCGATGCCAGCACAACGGTACCGACCGGTCTGCCGGCCGTCAACCAGCGTTGCCGCGTCGGCCGGCTACCGCGAGACGATGATCGACGAGCCGTGGCCGAAGAGACCCTGGTTCGCGGTGATCCCCACACGTGCGCCGTCCACCTGGCGGCCAGCGGCCTGTCCGCGCAGCTGCCAGACCAACTCGCAGACCTGGGCGATGGCCTGCGCGGGGATCGCCTCGCCGAAGCAGGAGAGGCCACCGCTCGGGTTGACCGGAACCCGACCACCGAGCGTGGTGTCACCGTCACGGAGGAGGCGTTCGGCTTCACCCTCTTTGCACAGTCCGATGTCCTCGTACCAGTCGAGTTCGAGCGCGGACGAGAGGTCGTAGACCTCTGCCAGGTTCACGTCGTCCGGTCCGATGCCGGCCTCCTCGTAGGCGGCGAGCGCAACCGACCGTTTGAAGGGTGCGCCGACCGGGGGGACGGCGGCCGAGGAGTCGGTCGAGAAGTTGGGCATCTCGATGATGGCCTGCGGAAAGCGCGGGGTGACCGTCGAGACCCCGTCGATCGTGACGAGGTCGTCGGTCCCGGCGTGCCTGCGGGCGAACGCCATGCTGGAGAGGACCAGCGCGGCCCCGCCGTCGGAGGTCGCGCAGATCTCGAGGAGGCGCAGGGGGTCGGCCACCATCGGCGAGGCGAGCACCTCCTCGACGGTGACCTCCTTGCGGTAGCGCGCGTTGGGGTTGTGCAGGCCGTGGCGGGCGTTCTTGACCTTGACCGCGGCGAAGTCCGCCTCGGTTGCCCCCGAGAGCTCCATCCGCCGGCGGGCGTAGAGCGCGAAGTAGGTCGGGTTGGTCGCACCCATCAGATGGAAGCGCAGCCAGTCCGGGTCGTCGCGCCGGTCGCCACCGACGGGTGCGAAGAAGCCCTTCGGCGTGGTGTCGGCTCCGACCACCAGGGCCACGTCGCAGAGGCCGGCGAGGATCTGTGCCCGTGCGCTGTTGACGGCCTGGGCGCCGGATGCGCAGGCCGCGTATGCGGAGGAGACCCGGGCGCCGGTCCATCCCAGGGCCTGGGCGAAGGTCGCGCCGGCCACGAAGCCGGGGTAGCCGTTGCGGATGGTGTCCGCACCGGCCACGTACTGGATGTCGGTCCAGGGCAGGTCCGCTTCGGCCAGGGCGTCGCCGGCCGCGGCGAGCCCGTACTCGACGAAGTTTCGTCCCCACTTGCCCCAGGGGTGCATCCCCGCCCCGAGGACCGCTATCCGCCGGTCGTCAGGCACCCGACGCCTCCGCCCGTTGGGCATGCCCGGTCGGGCGCCACTTCCAGACCAGGTACTCGTGCTCGTCGTCCTCGTAGAGGGTGTCCAGCACGAGCTCGACCTCGGCACCGACCGAGAGGTCGTCGACGGTCACCCCGTTGACGAGCTGTCCCATGACCACCATGCGCTCTTCGGCCAGCTCGACCGCGGCCAGGGCGAAGGGGACGTAGGGGTCGGGGGCCACATACGGTGCCGGCGGTTGGTAGCAGGCATCGGTGTACGACCAGACCGTGCCGGTGCGGCTGAGCTCCGTCTCGGCGAACTCGGTTCCCTGGCAGAACGGGTTCCGGCAGAAGAAGGTCTCCCTCGGGAATGAGACATTCCCGCAGCTCGTGCAGCGGGAGCCGAGCAGCGCCGGTGCGCGCTCGTCGAGGGTGAACCATCCGTCGATCGCGGGAACCCGTGTCTTGAGCGTTGCCACGAGCGGAGCCTACCGCCACCCCGTGTGCGCCGGTCGGGGGAGGGAACGCGTCAGGATGGCGCCGGCCCGCCGAACCCGCCCCGTGCACGCGCCTCGGCGATGCGGGCTGCGTCCCAGCCGAGGACGTCCGCCAGCACCTCCTCGGTGTGCTCGCCGACGGTCGGGGCGTGGGCGGGGAGGGGCAGCTCCTCGCCGACGAACTTGAGCGGGGTGGGCAGCTGTTCTGCGCCGAGCCGGTCCCGGTCGATCCAGTGGAAGCGGTCTTCGAACTGGGGGTCGGACGCGATGGTCTTGGGCGAGTTGACCGGGGCCACCGGGAAGTTGGCCTCGACCCCGAAGGCGATCCACTCCTCGGCGGTGCGGGTTCGGAAGATGTCCCGGAGCTCAGCGCGCAGCTCGAGGTTGTTGCGGGCGTGGTCGGCATACTGCGACCCGGGCCACCGCTCGAAGAGCTCCACCCGGTCGACCGCGACGCAGAAGTTCTTCCAGAACATCTGCTCGGAAGCCATGAACAGGACGTAACGCCCGTCCTTGGCCTCGTAGACCTGGTACCGGACGCCCTCGACCATGCCGGCGGTGCCGGGTTCCCTGCGCTCGTAGTCGTCGGCCTTGTTGCCGGTGACCTCCGCCTCGCTGCGCTCGTAGGCCTTCCAGGTCTCGCTGCGGTACCAGTCCATGGCCGCGGCGGCGTCCGACTGGGCGACCTCGAGGAAGGACCCCTCCCCGGTCGCCCGTGCCCGGACCACTGCGGCGAGGATGCCGAGGGCACCGAAGAGCGGACCGGCGTGGATGCCCATCGAGGCGTGCTCCGGGAGGTAGGCGAACCCCTGGTCGTCGACCTGGGGCGAGACGATCCCGGCCCAGGTGTCGAAGGCCACGCCGTGGGCGGGCAGGTCGCGGTATGGGCCGGTCATCCCGTAGCCGGAGATCGTGCAGAACACGATGTCCGGCTTGAGCAGCTTGAGATCCTCGAAGCCGACCCCGCGACGGGCGAGCCCACCGGGGCGCATGGCCTCGACCACCACGTCGGACACCCGGGCCAGCTCCTTGAAGGTGGCCACGTCCTCGTCGTTGCGGAGGTCGAGCACGATGCTGCGCTTGCCCCGGTTGATGTGGAGGTGCATGAGCGAGACGCCCTCGACGATCGGCCAGGTCATCTTGCGGATGTAGTCGCCCGAGGGCGGTTCGACCTTGACGACCTCGGCACCGAGGTCGACCAGGGGCATGGTGATGGCCGCCGGGCCGAGCGCGGAGCACTCGAGGATGCGGATGCCGTGGAGCGGGGGTTCGGTCGGCACGGTGTCCGGTGGTCAGGCCCCGCGGAGGGCGGCGGCGTCGAATGCGGCGGTCAGGTCGTCCATCGGGAGGACCGTGTCCACGCCGAGGGCGCGGTGCGCGTCGGCGGTGAGCCGCACCACCGTGCCGTATGCGGTGAAGCCGACCGCGTGGTGGGCGAAGTCCATCGGCCCTTCGGTGACCTTGACCTCGACCACCCCGGTCCCCCCGAGTGCGATGGCCGAGGTCTGCATACGCTCCATGGCCGACTCGCGGGCCGCGTACATGGCCTCGGTGAAGTTGGTGAGCTCGACGTTCTGTCCCGACTGCTGCATGGCCGCGCCCATCGAGCGACGCGGGGCGTAGACGAAGCTGGCCCCTGCGGCCAGACCGAGCGGAGCCCAGCCGGAGACCTGGAGCAGGGCGAAGTCGCGTCCCGACAGGTCGGAGACGAAGACCGGATCCGAGCCCAGGGTCTTCGCCCCGACAGGGCGCACCGCGGTGCCGACGAGGGAGACGGAGACCTGGTGGCGCAGGACCGCCCAGTCGACGTGCACGCCGACCACGCCGTAGCCGCCGGCGTGGGTGCACTGCTGGTGGAGCCGGTCGGTGGCCCGGGCGAAGGCGTTGGCGAACGCGGCGGAGGCGTAGCCGATCTCGCCCTGCCCCCAGCTCCAGATGCCCGACGGGACCGAGTAGATCGAGACACCGTTGACCAACCGCACCGGCTCCCAGCTGATCGCGTGGAGGGCGAGCTCCTCGTCGATCGAGAGGTCGGAGGTCATCCGTGTGGTGTCCTTCGGTGCCGGCTTGGCGAGCGCTGCAGCTGCGGCCCGCATCTCCGCGGCGATGTCGACCTCTTCGCCCGCTGGCGGCTGCCCACCGGTCGGTGTCGTCGGGCTCACCGGAGGCTCACCACGGGGTGGGGTGCGGGCATCGGGTCGAACGGCTTGAACCGGCGCACCCGGTTGCCGCGGAGGGTGCACTGGTACTCGCTGTCGCCCTCGCCCAATTCCCGCTCGGTGGTCTGGATGTCCGCACCGTGCAGCGAGTCGTGCCCGAGCTGGCCCTGGATCCGCTTGCGGGCGACCTCGCGGGCGGCCATCTCGGCGCTCGCCGTCTGCTCGATCTCGGTGCCCAGTTGCGTGCCCCCGTACATCGAGACGGACCCCTCGGTCAGGTACTTGGTGATGCAGTTGGCCCAGACCCGCACCGACGACACCGAGACCGCGATCGAAACGGGGGCGTACCCGGCTTCGACGAGCTTGGCGAGGCGCTGGCCGGCGAGGTAGGTCGTCCAGGGCTTGCCGTCGGCCGGCGGGTCGCCGCCTGCCACCCTGACTGCGGTCCCCTGGACCCGGAACTCGAGGACGCCCATGTCGCTCAGGGACTGGCTCGAATCGACCACCCCGACCACGCCGTGGGCGCCGCCCGACGCGGCCTCCTCGACCATCCGGCCGTAGGCCGTGGTGAAGCCCTCGGTCCAGGCGTCCTCGACCCAGGTCTGCTCGTAGTTCTGACCCCAGGCCCGGTGCTCGGCCGAGACGAAGCCGTGCGGGCAGTTCCAGGTCTCCTCGTAGCCACCGCCCCCACCGGCCTGGGGTCCGTACATCCCCATCCCCATGCCGATCCCCATCCGCATCCCGTACCACTGCCACTGCATCACGCAGTAGCCCTGCACGAACCCGACCGGTTCGAGGCCCATCTGGAGACAGGCGGCGAAGTCGGGGACGGTGAGACCCGAGGTGAAGGCGCCCTCGGTCAAGCGGCGGACAGCCGCCTCGGGCAGGTCGCCCTGCGGAGCGGGCTGGCCGCCGGGTTCTGCGGGCGGCAGGTCGGCCATCAGTTGTCGAGCGAGATGATGGTGGTCGGCCGCGGCAGGGTGACCTCGTCGGACGTCTTGAGCACACCGGTCCCGATGGCGAGGAACTCGATGGTGTGGCTGCCCCACTGGTGGGACTTCTCCTCGAGGCGGACCCCGACGATGCCGGAGACACCGAGCTGGTTGGCCTCGTCCTGCATGCGGGTCATGGCGAGCTCGCGGGCTTCGTACAAGGCCTGGGTGAAGTTGGGCAGCTCGACGTTCTGGCCGGCGGAGCCCAGGGTGGCTCCGATGCCGCGGTGGGCGATGTGGTAGACGCAGGTGCCCATGACCAGGCCCTGGGGGATGTGGCCGGTCTGCATGAGCGTCCAGAAGTCCTGACCGGAGAGATCCGAGGTGAACGGCTTGCCGAGCTTGTTGCGGTGGGAGACCCCGCTCTCGGCCTTGACCGCGGTGCCGACAGCGATGAACTCGGCGGCGTCCTTCCCCCACTCGTAGTAGTTGACGTCGAGCCGCACCCCGACCACGCCGTCGGCCCCGAGCTCGGCGGCCTCCTCCTCCATGCGGGTCATTGCCAGCTCGCGGGCGTTGTACATGGCCTCGGTGAGCTTCGTCAGCTCCTGGCTCTGGCCCCACTTCCGGGTCTGGATGCCGGTGTGGTAGATCGACGAGCCCATCACGAAGCCGACCGGGTGGAACCCGACCTCCTTGATGAGGAGGAACTCGTTGACCGAGAGGTCGGAGGTGAACAGCCCGCCCTCGAGCTCGGCGAGTCGCTTTCCGGCTCCTTCGGGCAGGTCCTGCGGCACGTCGGCTCCGGGTGGGTCTTCGGGTGTGGCGGTCATGAGGGACCTCCGATCACGATGCTCTCGAGCGCCTGGCGCACGGCCTGGCTGTGGGCCGCCTCTGCCTTGAGGGAGGTGAGGAGGCGGGCGAGCCAAGTGTCCATGTCGACCTTTTCGCTGCGGATGCGGATCCCGCCTGACGAGTGGCCGACCATGCAGCGGAGGGAGGTCCCGTCGACCTCGGCGTCGAACTGGTCCTCGTCGAGGGCGATCTTGAGGGACTTGATCTCGTCGCTCTTGCGGAACCTGCCGCCGGACCGCTGGACCTCGAGGCGTGAGCCGAGAGCATCGGCGAGCTGGTCGACCAGGACCTTGACCAGGATGTGGACGTCGGAGCTGTCGGCCCGCAGCGAGGCCGCCGTGAGCTCGAGATCGAAGGAATCATCCGGACCGGTCATTGAACGCACCCTACCGCCCGGCCAGGGGCAACGGCCCGGCGGGCGGGGTTCAGGTCACGGCCAACGCCGGCTCCAGCGGCGACACCTCCACACTGGGCCGGCCGTCGACGAACACCGCAGTGACTACTGCTGCGATCACGAGCAGGCCGGCTCCGACCGCGAAGGCCACTGTGTACCCGTGGACGAGTCCTGCCGGGACGAACGACCGTCCGTGCGCCGCGATGTAGCTGGCCGTGGCAGTTGCCGCCACCGTGTTGAGGAGTGCGGTGCCGAGCGATCCACCGATCTGCTGGGTCGTGTTGATCAGGGCGCTCGCCACCCCCGAATCCCGGTCGTCCACGTTGGTCAGGGCCGTGCTGCTGAGCGCGGGGAACGCAAAGCCGAGTCCCACGCTCATGAGGACCTGCGGTCCGAAGACGTATGCCCAGAACGAGGTGTCGACCCCGATCTGGGTTAGCCACCCGAGACCGACTGCACCCACCAGGAGGCCGGCGGACATCGGAATACGGGGACCGATCCGGGGCACCAGTGCGGACGACGCTCCTGCCCCGAGGACGATGCCGATTGCGAAGGGCAGGAAGGCGACCCCGGCCTTGAGGGCCGAGTAGTGCAGGACGCCCTGCATGTAGTAGCTGAGGAAGATGAACATGGCGAACAGGCCGGCTCCGAGCAGGAAGGACGCCAGGAACGACCCGCCCCGATTGCGTTCTGCGACGACCCGGATCGGGAGGAGGGGATGGGCCGTGCGCGTTTCGACGACGACGAACGCGATCAGCAGGGCGACCCCGATGGCGAGGAAGGTGAGCGTCTGTGCGGCCGCCCAGCCGTCGGAGATGGCCTTGGTGAACCCGTAGACCAGGCTGACCAGGCCGGCGGTGGAGAGGAAGGCACCGGGCAGGTCGTAGCGTGTTCTTCCCTCGGCTCGGCTCTCATGGACAACGCGGGTGGCGAAGAACGCCGTCACGAGGGCGATCGGCACGTTGACCAGCAGACACCAGCGCCAGGATGCGTACTCGGTGAGAAGTCCGCCGGCCAGGACGCCGATGGCACCGCCGGCCCCGGAGACTGCCCCGTACGCTCCGAACGCCTTTGCCCGTTCGGCGGGGTCGGACTGGAAGGTGACGGTCAGGATGGAAAGGGCTGCGGGCGCCATCAGGGCGGCGAAGCCTCCCTGCAGGGCGCGTGCGCCAAACAGCAAGGCCTCATTCGGAGCCAGTCCGCCCAGCGCCGACGCAGCCGCG
This sequence comes from uncultured Acidimicrobiaceae bacterium, assembly GCA_963725275.1. Taxonomy (GTDB): domain Bacteria; phylum Actinomycetota; class Acidimicrobiia; order Acidimicrobiales; family RAAP-2; genus Bog-756. Next base: position 351,292 of record CAVRXS010000004.1, read on the forward strand.
AATCCGACCAGGCCCACGCCGAACATCCGCTTGCGTCCACCGAAGTCGGCGATGCGCCCCCCGAGCAGCAGAAGCCCTCCGAAGGCCAGGGTGTAAGCGGTGATCACCCATTGCCTGTTGGCAACCGAGATGTGCAGGGACCTCTGGGCCGATGGCAGGGCAATGGTCACGATCGAGGCATCGAGCACCACCATCAGCTGCGCGATCACGACCACCGCCAGGATCGACCAGCGCTTCGGATCGAGCTCGGCGGACGTGGGCACTGTCGTACCGTGATTAGCGGTCATCATGTCGTCGGTCACGGGGACTCCTGGTTCGAAGTGGGGGGCCGGGAGAAAAGCGTCTCGGATTGTCGACGTTCTGGAAGGAACGGATGTGACGCATTAACCGTTGCTATGGACAACAGGCGGCGCTGGGCCAGTATTTCCCAGCCTCGTTTCGCCAGTTCAGCAGGCGGCTGTGACAGAGTCCGCAGCTCAGGTGGGCCGCGGCGGGACGAGTAAGGTAAGCGGGCCGTTGCGGCTTCTCCGGCTGCCTCTCTCAGGTCAGTCGGCAAGTGGCCATGGCGCCGAGCGCTCGTAGCTCAACGGATTAGAGCATCTGACTACGGATCAGAAGGTTGCAGGTTCGAATCCTGCCGAGCGCGCGAAGATAGGTCCAGTTCAGAGGCATATTCTGGCAAAGCGCTTGCTCCTTCGATACCTCCGTGAGAACCTCGTGAGAACCAGCAGGTTCTCACGGTGATTCCGAGGAGGGAGAACAGTGGCGAGCAACAAGTACCCGGGGGTCTACCAAGATGGCCGGGGCAAGTGGTATTTCAAACTTGTTCTGCCCCGTGACCCGGTTTCCGGACAGAGGAAACAGATCACACGCCGTGGCTTCGCCAAAGCCAAAGAGGCAAGCGACGCCCGAATAGAGCTGCTTGCAAAGGTTGCTCGAAAAGGACTGAAGCCGGGATCGGGCACGAGGACCGTTGCGGAACTCCTCGACCTTTACCTCGACGGACTCGATGCCGACGAACGATTGAGGTCCAAGACTCGGTTTGACTATCGCCGTTGCGCAGATGATTACGTCCGGCCTCACCTCGGAGAGATGAAAATCCGGGACGTTGACGCCCAGGCCATCCTGGCCTGGCAGAGGCTGCTCTCCAAGGAAGGAGGGACAAAACACAAGATCGAGGCGGACGGGAAGGAATTGCCGGGGAAGGCTTTGTCACCAAACACGGTCCGATTAGCCCGTGCTCCTCTTGCAGGAGCGTTCAAGATGGCGGTGAACATGGGTTTCGTCCCCAGCAATCCCGTCTCCGACGTCCCTCGCCCAACTCCTAAGAGGTCAATCCCCAAGCATTGGTCGCCAGAACAGGCCCGTGAATTCCTTGCCCTCATGGAAGGTGACCGCACCTGGCCGATATGGGCATTCCTGCTCGGATCTGGCTTGAGGATCGGAGAGTTGGTCTGGTTGCGATGGGCAAATGTCGAACTCGGCCAACGACGGGTCCGAATCACAGATTTCGCCGCCACCGAAGGCTACGACTTGGTCCCTTCTATGGGAAAGAGCCGTGACGCCGTACGCACCGTCGACCTCGATGACGGCCTAGTCCGAGTCTTACATCTTCAGCGCAATATCCAGGCGAAGGAGAAGTTGGCCGCATCGGCGTGGGAAGAGAGTGAGTACGTTTTTACTAAGCAGTCCGGCGGCTGCTACCACCCACAATGGCTGAGCCAGCGACTCGGCGTGTATTCGAGAGAGCTGGGGTTACCTCGGCTGACGGCACATGGCTTGAGACATACGTGCGCAACCCTGATGCTGGCGGCTGGGGTACCGCCCAAAGTCGCCGCCGAGCGCCTCGGTCACGCAGATGCGACATTGTTTACCAACCTGTATTCCCACGTGACCCCCACGATGCAGCGAGAGGCAGCGGAACTCATTGGTAACCAGCTCTTCGGGAAATAGGGATCTGCCTTTTGCTCATGGCGCCTAATCAGAACCTTGCGACAAAATTGTTTGCGCCTTCTTGGTTAGCTGCCCACTCCGGCCCGGTCTGAGAAGTTTGCGCTTCCTCGCCTGTTGAACCAAATCCCGAACTTGCTCACGTCGCACGTCGTATTGACGAGCCAACTCAGCAATTGGTGCGTTGCTTCCTGCCTTGCCGGCGTAGCGAGCCGCCCAAAGTGCATAGAAGTAATCGCTCCGCCCGCCTCTACCTGGGTGTCGAGACAGGGCCTCTCTCTCGGCAACACCCAAAGGTCCCTCGCCATATTTCTCGACGGACTCGATCGCTATTGACCGCAGCGCTCTCAATGGGATCCCTCGGATGATCTCGGCCGTCAGTTCGTCTGCCGGTCTCCATTCGTCGCTCCAGCCGATTTCCGGCCAGCCCGGAGAACCCTTCGTAAGCCCGATGCGATCGGAACCGGGAAATACTGTGAGTGCGGCGAGCTGCAGCTGTCCTGAGTGCACCCGAAAGCGACCGTAGGCGTACCAGGGCTCAGATGCGCAGGGTGTCTCCGCTCGAATTTCGCTGTAGACACGCTCACTCCTCGAGTACCCAAGCACCCCGGCTGGTTTTCCATTTTCAGTCCGACGGCGGAGAACTTGGGCCCACTTCCACCAGTCCTCTGCCTTTTTGGAACTCACGGCCGGTTACCCTAGCGGATTCCCAACAGTAGCGCCATCGCATGTTGACGAATCAGGAATGAGGCTTTAACGTACAACGAAGAATGACACCTGTGAATGGAATTCCTGAACGGATTGCCCAGATGGTCCACGCCCGACAGAACGAGAGACCAGGCCTGCATGTGCCGAGCCCGGCTGAGCGCAAGGCCTTGAGGATCCGTGCAGGTCTCACCCAGTCAGACATGGCAGAACTCATGGGCGTTCACGCCGAAACCTTCGGCCGGTGGGAACGGGGCGATGGTCGGCCGGGCCGGGAAGCTGCCGCTGCCTATGTATTGGCCTTGGAGGTTCTGGGGAGTGCTGAGGTATGAGGTTATGTTGCCGGACCATCGCATTGGTAGCGCTCGTAAGCGCTCTCGAGTTCCCCGCCCATCGAGACCGACTCATGAAGATCCCCGAAGCGGCAACAAGACTTGGAATTACCGAGCGATTCCTCAGGAATCTCATCTATAAGCGAAAAATTGCCGTGCACCGCTTTAACAATTGCATCCGATTGGGCGAGCGAGATCTCGACAGATATGTCGAATCCTGCCGGATCGAGGCGGAGGGACCCCAAGACCTCGCAGGAGATGAGGACTAGCTCGATGGCCGACTTCGGACCCCAAAGACCACGAGTAACCAACTCCACCGAGTGAGGAGGAAGCGGTCAAATGAGCTTGCTCTTTGGCCGCTTCAGAAGGGTAACGCCCAATGCGCAATTCAATTGCAGCGATCACCCGATCCGACCGAGACGCTCTGGCGAAGCAGCTACGGATGAACTTCAGGGTCCTTCGCCATCAGGTTGACGCAGTCGAACAGCAACGGCTGGCGGACTTTCAGGAACAGCTGGCAACGGAGTACCCATCGGACGACCCTCGCTGGGAATCCGTTACGGCAGAGACCGAGAAGCTTGTCAGGATCGCAGATAGAAAACTGAAGGCGATTTTCACCGAATACGACATCCCTGAGTGGGCCAGACCGGGCCTACAGATCAGCTGGTACCGGCGTGGAGAGAACGCAGTCACTTCGAGGCGAGTTGAACTGACCAAGGCTGCGACGACTCGGTTCAAAGCGGATGCAGCCGCCGCCAAGGTCGAGCTGGACCGGCGAGAGGCAGAAGCGCACAGCGAACTGATCGGCCCATCGCTGACGAGCGCAAAAGCTCACGCCTTATTAGAACGCATGCCTTCCGCCGAACAGCTAATGCCACGAATCACGGTCGCAGAAATCGAAGCCGTGGAGGAGTTCGGCCAGAAGCGGCGACGGTGACAGCTTCCTGGACGAGGACTCGTCCCGACGTAGGACCCTCAAGCGATTAGCGCCCAGACAGCACCGATGCCCCGCTCTGACAAGCGAGGCATCGGAATCACTCCCCAGTCGTCCAAACCGGAAGGAGTACGTCAATGGAATATTCGCACGAGGGCACATCCTCGTCAATCCGACCAGCCAGGCAAGCGGCGGAGTACTTTGACCGACTGTTTGGACAGCGATCCGGGACCGTCCGGTTCGGAATCGGACTCGATGGCCACATCAATGATCGGGGCACTTACGAGACGAAGTGGCGAGAGTGCTCGTACGAGTGGCCAGAACAACGTCGTCAGCTCAGGCAGGACGCCATCTGGGAAGCCCCAGATGCCGACGTGTACGTCAGGACGACGCTGAGGGGGGGTCTTCATCCCGGTCAGAAGGGGAATGGGCTGGGCGGACAGTATTGTTGGGCGGACCTCGATCAGCTGACCAGCCGTGCCAGGATGCGCCTGCCGAACCTCTTGAGCGCCGGATCGTTCATCGTGCATTCGGGCCAGCCGGACCATATTCATCCGTACATCAAACTCGATGCCGTGTATCCGGCAGATGTTGTAGAGGGCCTCAATAGACAGTTCGACCATTACCTCGATGGTGGCGGCAAATGGGCTGAGAACACGGTCCTGCGGGTACCTGGGACCCTCAACCACAAGGGCAGGGCGGCAGGCGAGGAGTCCTACCCGGTGACGTTTGAGGACGTCACGGACTCCGAGATACCTCCATGGTCACCGAAAGCCCTGAGCGAGGTCCTGGGCCCCTTGCCGGCCCACCCAACCAGCGGTCGGAGGAGACAACGAGGCCAACAGAATGGGCGACGAAACAAGGGAACCCGTCAGAGGGCCTCTGAGATAGTTCCTGTGGATCCCGAACCCGTCCCCTCCGGGTTGCCGGATGAGGTCATGACCCTGGTCCATTTCAGCACCAAGACCAAACCCAAAGGTGATTACAGCCGGTCGGGCCAGCTATACCGCCTCGTGGTCGTACTCATTAAACAGGGTTGCACCGATGGCGAGATCATGGGGGTAGCTCTCTACTCCGAACCGGGTCAGGACAAATACCCAAATGAAGAAGATCTAAAACGGGAGATCCAACGTTGCATCAATAAGATCCGTCCTGTCCATAACCACCCTGGGTGCACCTGCAATGAGGTGGCATGTCAGGTCACTCCACACCCCGAGATACTCGAAAGGACGAATGCAATTAGAGAGCATTTCCACACCCAGTACGGGGTACCTCGTACCTTGAGTTCAGATGCCAAGGTGTTAGAGGCTCTATTACGCAAGGCAACACTCATTGGGGATCTGGAGCTTGATATGTCGAGGAGAGATCTTTGTCAGGGGGCGGGGGTCTGCCGTAATACAGCAGACAGGTCATTAGATCGGCTCATCAAGGGCGGGTATGTTGAGATAATCAGATCAGAGAGTGGTAATCCCCTAAGGAAAGGTAAAGGGGACCCAGGTACTAGGGCCTACCGATACAGACTCCTCATACCTGATGCCAAAGGTGAGCCACACTCCAATACCAATACCAATATCCATAGGAAAAAGAAATATGTGTGTACGTGTGGCTCAACTTCGGCTCTCGACCCGAGCCATGACGTTTGGCGATACCAGGGACTGGGTCCCGCTCGTCTTACCTACCAGTTCCTTTTGAGTGGCATTTCAACGGCCAAGCAGATTGCCGAGCTATACGGCAGAACTGTGAAGACCATCAACGGACACCTGGAGTCCCTGGCGCAATATGGACTGGCCGAGAGAAAGCCGGATGGCAGATCGTGGATCGCTTTGGATCGGGATCTCGACGAGCTGGCTGAGGAATTGGGTACCCTCGGTATTGGAAAGGAGAGGTCTGAACAGTACGCCTATGAATCTAAGCGGTATTTGGAGCATCTCTCATTACATCAGCAGGAGCTACGTGAGTTGGAGGAGCAGTCAATCCAGGAGCTAATCGACATCGATTACAAGTGGGTCGGCCCGCATAACAACCTCCTGGTGCCACCCGATGCTCCTGATTGGTTCTAGGTCGAAAACGCATCCCGGTCACCGATTGGAGCAGAAGTCCCTCAGGGCCCCGGAGAGCCCGACTGGTACATCGGACCCCGGGAGGCGGTCGAGAGCCCTACACAAATCGACAGACGCCTATCGTATATCCCCCGACCTGTCTCCTCGCTGTGCTGAGCGATCCGTTGCTTATGGGAGGACACGATTCATGAGTCGGAGCAGATGATTCGGCTTTCGACCTCGGAGGAGGATTGCTCGTCGTCATGGAAGCCCATTGGTAAATGTCACAACGTTGGCTCCCGCTCCAATCTCGAAGGTGACCGTAAGGGGGTAGTCCGTGTTTGGGACTGGTGGGCCTGAGATCAGTTGTCCGATGCCCTGATACTTGAAGCTGGCGAGCTCTACACCAGGAGTCAGAGGTTGCTGTTCTGAGACACGCACATCGACTGGCGTTCCGTTCACGTTTTGAGTTGGGATGTCGTAGCTAAAAGGGGAACATGCTCCTCCGGTGCCCAGCAGGCTCAGAGTTACACTGCCAGCTACGAATTCGCCGTTAACCTCGTAGGAGTAAGTGAGGGTGAATCCTTTACCTGCGAGGCTCGATCCGGAAGAGTCCTGAGCAACGCAGATGTTGAACTGTCCAGTGTCCGGCGCGGTGTTCATCGCCACCACGACGATCGAGCCGTTGGGATTCCGGAATGCCACGGTGTCGATCGTGTTCTCCCCGTTGGTCGGAGCACCAGAGCTTGTGAGTGAGCAAATATTCTCCGTGCTGGGCAGCGTGATCGTATCCGAGCAGATACGGGTGGCCCCGGGTTTGATGAACTTTGAGAACTGCGCCCAGTAGTAGTAGTCCTCGTTGAGTGTGTATGTGCCGGTCTGGTTGTTGATCGTCACCATTGGTCGACAGTCCTGGCACCCGCCGTAGCTGCTGGCCTCCTTTTGGTTGCAGCTCGTCCCAGTGGGCTGCGAGGTCCCCTTGGGGGGACAGTAGTTACACGTTGTCCCGCCACCGAACTGCGGACCGCAGTTCTGGTCGAGTGCAAGGTTCCAGTAGAGCGAGCCGCTCGCTCCATTACGAATGGGATCAATGAGATCGTTTTGGACCTCGAACACGAGATTCTGCGCTTGGTCGTTGGAGTGCACATCGCCGGTGCTCTCAGTGACGTAGATTCCGGCTTTCGGGTCGGTCGAGCTCAGGGCGGTCTGAACCGACGAGTTCCCGCAGTAGGAGTGATAACCGATGTCCGAGACAGCGTTCGGAAGTGCCAGGAGGCTCTGCGGGTAGTCCGTCGGGCCATAGGTGGAGTTGTTAAAGCAACTCGTCGTGCCCTTGCCCGGTGAGTACCAGTTGTGGTCGTAGCCCATGATCTGGGGAACCGCGGTCAAGCCGTTGACAGGCTGTTTCAGGTCGGCACTGAGGTCGAGGGACAGCTTCGCCTGATCACTCGGCAGCATCAGCATCGTCGGATAAGTCAAGTCGCAGTTCTGCGGCTCGTTCTGAAGCGAGATGAATGAGAACGGAAGGCCCTCGCCCTGGTAATCCTTGGCGGCGTTGGTCAAATATTCCGCATAGGCCGAATATTTGTTTGCATTCAGATAGTCGGCACTTCCGCTGCAGCTACTCAGGTAGTGACCGGAGTTCTTCATCGACCCTGGGGCGCTCCAAGGCGTAGCGTCGATCTTCAGGCTGGGACTGAGCGCCTTGGCGTTCTTGAGGACGGGAATCGTATTGATCTCGTCGTGAGCAAGAGAGAAACCCTGAATGCAGGTGGGGCTCGCGGTGGCCGAGCTTGTGTCGCACTTCGGACTCGGCGCATAGCAAGTTGGGATGTTCACAGAGCAAGTGGGCTTCGGATTTGCGATGAAGTCGGAGGCCCCGAGAGGCAGACGGACCATGTTGAAGCCTGCATCGGAGTTGGCATTGAATGTTCCGCTCGGGCTGCCGAACAGTGCTTTGAGGATCGCCGACTTGTCTGGGGAATGGTTGATGAGGAACGCAGAGGAGTCTGTCATGGCCCCGCCGAACCCCGTGATGGTCTGCAACTTGATCGAGGAGTTCACATTGACCGTCGGCAGGGATGGGCTGGTTGTGCCAAAGGAGGTACTCGGCTGCGGTTCCAGTTTCTCCGACGTGAGCGAACCACCATCCGTTTCCGTCTCGGTGACGCTGACCGTGCTGCCTGGAGTCCACGTATAAGTAGCAACTGAACTGGGCGGCAGCGAGGCAGCGAACGACTTGTTGTCGTAGGTGATCTGAAACGGAGTCCCAGCGGGAGCCTGTGGGGTGCTCGTCGTCAGCGATCTTCCCAGTGGCAGTGTTGGTGGTCCTGCCTCCGCCACCGTATTCACGGTCACCGCGGCTAGCGTCATCGCCAGCACCGTGGCAACGCCAAACATCCGCATATTCTTGGTCCGCACGATCTCGCTCCCGCCCCGGTAGCCCGGTTACTTAGTTCGGCACCATGATTGCGTTCGCCCTGCGGGAGCGCAACTACTGGGCCGAGAGACTGATGGCCTCACCCATCCACAAGTCGAGCCACCTGCCCTGGGCTCAACAACTACGAATCTGGCTCTGGCGGTCTCGGGGTGGAGCGTGATGGCACACAGGTTGGGACGCGGCTGACCAACACCAGCGACTGATGTGCCGACGGTGGTCATCGAGGTAGGGAGGTGCGAATGAGTCGACCTATTCCTGGGGAGCCTGTCCGGTCCCCACGCTTGCTCCCGGCGAGTTAACCTCGTCTGGACCTGGGACTCCTAAGGAGGCGGAAGGTGATTGCACGCCACTGGCGAGGGGCACTCGCATTGACACTCATGATGGCTTTAATCAGCACGGCCATGACCGTCTCTGATGGTGCCGCCGCAGCAGGAAGTCGAGCCAGTAATTCAAGTACGTCAGGTTCGTCGAGCGGGGTGGGGTGGCTCGAAATCTGCAAGAACGGCTTCCACCTGGAGGTTGGGCTGAGCTTCCCCTTCACGATCAACGGCGGTCCGCTCTTCACTGTGTTGGATGGGCAATGCTCGCAGCCATTCGAAGTTCCAGCTGGTACGGCCACCATTGGTTACACCGCCGGCAATAAGCAGATCCGATCGAAAGTCACCTCCTCCGTTGGTTGCGGAAGTCCTAGTGGCCCCGTCTTCCACAATCACTCGGTGACGGTCCCGGTGTGCTCCGGTGGTGTCAACTTCGAGACCGTTGTGACTTTCACCTATCTCCCAATTACCGGTACGTTCAGGGTCTGCACGGCAGAGACATCGGGTGCCAACCTCGACAATGGTCAGCCGTTTGTGTTCGACTACGTGTACAGCGTCGACGGCACCTTCAAGGCGGGATCGGTCACGTTAACCAACCCGGTAACCGGCTCGAACTGCTCCGGCCCCAAAGGCCCGATCGCCGTGCTCAATGCCGATGGGTCTGCGGTCACGATCTCGGTCAGCGAGGAGCAGCCCAGCACTGCTTCGGTGGAGCTGTCGAAGCTCCAGTACCAAGGCGGCGGGACCGTCATCAGCAGCCCCTCCCTGCCGACGGCCGTCTTCCCTGCGACCGTAGTGTTCAGCCTTGGCACCGGGGAGAACGTGGAGACGTTCACGCAAGGCAAGGCTGGCTAACGCCATCCGGGGGTGTTCGTTGTTGGAGGTGCTTCTAGCGCGCTCCTCCCAATGGGGGACACGACGGGATCCGATGCCAACGGAGTCAACCTCTAACGTGCCCGAGACGGGCACAAGGGCGACTACTGGTAGGACCGCCTGCAAGTTCCCCTTCAACTAGACACCTGCCCTCTGCCACCGGGTCAGCAGGCACGGAGGCCCGACACACGGCCCTCAATCCTCTGCCACTCTCAGCTGGATTGGGTCTCGGCGCTTCGAGAGGATCTTCTCAGGCGCTGTAGGGGCTTTCGGGAGGGCGTATAGGGACTGAACGATCACAGAACGTGCACTCTGATGGGAGAGATAGCTGCTATCTCTCCCATCAGGCAGTGTCCTACCCCGTGGACTCTCGAATGAGATGACCTGCTGCCTTTGGTTGGGGGATTGTTCAGCACCGAGTTAGCCATTTGGACGAGGCAGTCGTCCGTATCTTTCGATCAGAGGATTTGACCCTGCTCACCCGGCCCCAGAAGGGATCACCGATCGGCGGACTCAGTAACACTGCCGTCATCAGGCATCCAGGCTTGAGCGAGCAACTCCCGCTGGCGTGCGAAATGACCGGGAGGTCGACGACGTCCAAATCGTTCGCTGATTGCAGTCCGACGCACCGACTCCACCAAATCGAGGGGGTAGAGCCGGCGCATAGCCCGGGGATCGTCTGCAGGGAGGATGATCGGTGCCATTGGTATTAAGCCTGACCTCTCCCAGCTTCTGACCGTGGCGGATGACCGACCCACGGCAGCGGCGAGCCCACCGATCGTGGTGCAGGTAATGACCCGGCCATCAACTTCGACTACGACTCTCCGGCCACTCGGTCGATCCATTCCTCCATCATCTCCAATCCTGGAGCCTGTCGTGAAGACACTTCTCACTTGCGAATGCTCGGCAAGTTCCCTCGGGACGAACGCATTGACCGCACATGGTCAGGTCATGAGGCCCAGTTCCTAGCTGCAAGTCATCCGGGTCAGCATGTGGCACCCTTAGACGATGTCCTTCGCAGAGCATCCGAACGTCATGACCCCTCCGAGAGAGCTGGGGCTCTGGCGGTACTTGAAATTCACGAAGTTTGTATCGCTGATCTCGACAGGCGCTCTGTGGTTCGCCAGAGCCGACACCCTAGGAGACCCATTTGAGATGTCAGTGCCGAGATGGGCACCGGCGTTGACATACAACGTCGAGAGCGAGCAACTGGGACAGATGTCGCCAGACATGATCGACCGGGTGGCAGAGGCATTTCGCTCGGTGCGTTCTTGGATCTCAGTCAACTGCTGGTTTAGCGGGGAGAGGGACTCCGCAGCGATGTGGGCTAGGTTCGGGTCGCAGGAGGATGGCGTTGCTGTGCGCTCCAGCGTTGGACAACTAATCGATGCAATTGATTTCGACGGGCGTGTCTATGTCGGCAAGGTGTCGTATTTCGACTACGACCGTGCGGACCCACCTGAGGGATCAGCACACATTGGTTGGGGTAACCATCTGACCCTTGCCTTTTCCAAGAGAGATGCTTTTCAATACGAGCAAGAGGTACGGGCGGTTCTGTTCGGAGAAGAGAACCAGCATCGTTCTGGAGTTCCAGTATCCGTTGATCTGACCATGCTCATCGATGAAGTCACAGTTGCGCCATTTGCCGAGCAGTGGTTCGTCGATTTGGTTGAGCGCTATCTGGGGGAGAGAGGAATAGCAGTCCCGGTCGGCCGATCACAGATCGGCAGCGAGCCCAACTGGAGATTCGCTGTGCATCCAAGCTTCGAGCACCTCCCTGTAATGGGGCCGAACCCTCCGTCAGATAACTAGAGAACGTCAGCTGATCTACCCTGCAGGAGCTATTTCCGGCGAGTCTTGCATTTGCGGACTGGAGTTGACTCGATAGGCTCAGCTGGGTCATGATGTTGTTTCAAATCACGATGGGACGAGAGACCTAGCTCGTTGACTCCCAGCCAACCTTCCCCAACGGGGCAATCGGTGGCCCAGCTAGGTTCGATTGGAGAGCATCATGGCAATCACCGTTAATGGCGTCGTGCTCGGCGCCGCCCCTGTGGCCGCAGTCAGTTCCAGGTGCCAACCCCCAAGCTCGCCGGACGTGCTGAACCTCCAGCGATCAACGTTCCTGGCCCGCCGCCTGCGAGCAGCCCTCTCGGATTTGTGCGCCAGGGTGCCCGAGTTCTGGCTTACGCCGACACCGAACGGCATCGACTTCGAAACGCTGACGATCCGGCAGTGCGACCGGCTGGTCAGATCGCTTGAGGACGCCGCCCGGGCCTTAGAGGAGGGCACTCGGAAGCCTCATTCAGTTGTGCCGGACCGAAACCAGCTGTCCCTATTCGGGAGTGACCTGTAATGGCGACAACCCACCGAAAGCACCTGTGGAACTTGATCCGCTTCTGGGGTTTCGTCATTGCCGTTGTGGTGGCGATCATCGCTGGCATCCTCGGCGCTGGGGTCCAGGCCGCTCTTAATGCCGATTACGCAGGGACCAACTCAGCAGGTACCAATATCTGCATTACGTTCGCCCTCGTTGCCATTTGGATCGGTCCAGTGATCTCGCTTTGGCGGTTTGTGGGCAAGCTGGTGGACCCCATGGTTGAGGCGGCAAACCAACCCATCCACACCCCTGAAGAGATCGTCGCCATCGTTCAGGCCCACTACGGGTACCCACCGACCCTCTCTGACATCGCTGCCATCCAGCAGATGGAACGGGGCCGCCGGAATGACGGCCTCCTCGGCCTTGGGATCGTGGTGGGCAGCGCCGTCGCCGTGCATCACTCCCTGGACCATGACCATTAGCGGCTCGAAAGAGGATCAAACCATGCCAGGTGGAGAAGGCGCCATCATCGTCCCGGACGACCCAGACCGGACGGCCCAAATCGAGATCATCCGGGATCACATTCTCACGTGGTTCGATGCCGAACTGTCAGAGGCAGGCGAACAGGACATCGAGGACTGCTCGGCGGAGATTGCCGACGATCTGAACGTGCGGCGTCTAGACCTGCGTGGATACTTCTCCGAACCCGATGACATACCGGCCTTCGTCGCCCGCCATGTGGTCGAGAGGTCCACCAAGAAACCAACATGACCGACCCATTTCAGGTCCGCACCCCCGTTTGCCTCTTCGACCTCGGATCAGCGAGCGGGAATCCGGGCCGTGTGAATACCTATGCGGATCCACCAGGAGTGATCGTGAAGGTGGCGCTGAGCGTATCGACTATGGATTCAAAAGGATCATTCGGAGGGAATGCCTCGTTGGCGTTCCCGCTGCCGCTCACGTTAACGCTGTAATGAGGACTGCTCCATGGGACCTTGGCTTCTAGTTGGTTCGCCGGTGTCTTAGAGTAAATGTAGTCGAGCACTGCAGTGACTGGTCCGCTATTGCAAACGCTGCTGCCAGCTGGCATTACCTGGTACGCCCCCTGAGGCACTGCCCACCCCAAATCTAACGTTGTCTTGGTGTTTGAGCTACCAAGGCTGAGCGAATACATTGAATTTGTACCAGATGCTGGGGAGAAGGTGCCTTTGCAAGTCCACGCTGGCGATGGATCCGATTGGGTTGTAGAGGAACTAATCGAGCCGGTTATCGAGAAGGACACTGGAGTGACCCGGACGTTTGGACCTGGACCTTCGAGTGTCTCCTTAGCCGTCCAGTTGAAGTCGCTTACTTGCGTATAGCAGATCCCACCGCAGTATGGTTCGTACGTATCGTGCCATGCACCCTGTATCGTCGCCGTAGCAGTGTTGCAGTAGACTGTCCACGAATAGTCGTTGCGATTAGGTGCTTCGCCGTTGAGATTTGGACTCCCCCCTGATTGATTGCCATCGAGTTCGTTTGCGAATCCCGCCGTCGCAGCAAGCGCATCTGCATTGTGTACGGTCAGCATCGCCTTTCCGCCAGGGGTGGAACTCGGAAATGTGACTGAGTACTTCAGTTGGGTTGACGACGCCCACGAAGCTGTCACCTTGGCTTGGCAACCCGTGATGGTGAGGGCTTGGTCGGCCTTCGACTGATCCATGTCCGTATCGAAGTTCACAGCGTAGGAAGTTCCGCTCCTGATCGCACCGTCGAGCGCTGGAGTAGTTGTGTCGGTTACGACTGCGGGAGCGAGCGTCACTGGTTTGTTGTTAGGAGCTGGTGCGAGTTGGAATGGAGCCACAAACGAACTGGCCGTGGTCGTGGAGCGGTGGCTGAAGCCGTTCTGTCCTGCAAGATCTTGGAAGAGCAGTTTCTCATTCGTCGATCCGGTGTCTGAGGATACCTCCAGGTTATTTCCGAAAAAGGATTCAGCACCGGGAAAGGAGGTGTTGAGCAAGACGGAGTCGCAGCCGTTGATGTCGACTATGCCCTGGATCGCTGTCCCAAAGACGGAGGCTAGGGCAAAATACGAAACTTGGACCACCCAACGATAGACCAGTGAGGACCCGTCTTTGTACATGTTTGTGCTTACGGCCGTTGCACCACGTCCATAGTCCTTGTTGTACTGAGCTACTGCGTTGGAGGCAAATGTGTAGTCGGATCCACGACACCATTGGACTCCTTGTTACAAAGTTGTTGACCGGGTTTGGGCAGGATCACCGGATATTTGCAAACTCCGTATACATCAACGTCTAATCCCCCGGCTCCGGCGTGGGAGTTGATAATGAGGATGCCGGCGCTCTTTAGGTTGAACAAGTTGGAGAGTGTCGCATTTCCAACTCCCGTGGCCGTATTCTGGTAGAGCTTGACCTGATAGTTCTCATCGTCGAGGATCTTCTGAACGGCTGTGTCTGAGCTTACGTAATTGGACTCTTGGCCAAATGTGTTGAAGATGTAGGCATTTTGGTTGGGCGGTGTTGTCGCATTGACCGTCTGCGCTGTAGCCGGCCGAGTACCGACTGTTGCGCTGAGGATTGTCGGAGCTACCAACAACGGCGCAACCAGGAGCAGGCCCGCAAGAGAAGTAAAAGGTCTCAGCCAAGCCGTTCGGGGAAATCGTAACGACGCCCCCCCGGTTCGACCGACTGAAAGCAATTGCACTTGGCTTCGTTTGCGCATTAGCCCGCCTCTCTGAGAAATATCACGATCCGCCGATCGTCAATCGCACAAATCTTGCATAAGTGCTAACGAAGGTCAAGGTCGACCGCAACCATGCTCAACCCATGGTGTGGAAACCAAAAGTGCCGGACGTAATCGATTACCACAATCGGTGATCATCTCGACACTCTGAGCCCAAAGGTCTCCCCTCTATATGCCGACTTGCCGAAGCAGATCCGCTGTTCGACGGGTTGTTGTCCAAACTGAGGAGATAGGTATTCAGGAGATCGAGCACGGCGGCCTATCGATTCACCGGGATCGATGAGGCCTGCCGGGGTTCGCCGTACTTCTCGTCGCTGCTGTTGGGGAAGATGCCGGCAACCTCTCTGGCTGCGGCCCGTACAGCGTCCTCCCGACACATCCCCGCCACATCGACAGTGAGCGTGATGGACCCAGCGTCCCCCTTGAACCGGACCAGCTGATTGGCTGATTTCTGGACGGCGTCCAGGAAACGCCACGTCCGGTCGTTCAGGGCCTTGGGCATCATTACGTCCACTTCGTAGCGCATCTGACGACCGTATCGAACATACATTCGTTATTCAACAGGCATCTGACGCTCCGCCCCAGACCGTTGGCGGAAGGGTTCGGGCGACGTTTCGAGCCCTCCAGAGGTCCCTGAGACTGCTGGGGAACACGCCAGAGCCGACAGAGCGGGCGACCGCTTTTCTGCTAGCCCTCAGTCGCTCAGAAATGGCTGTTGAACAGGGACAAAGCCTCTGATAGACTACGTATGAGAATGACAATTCTAAGAAGGGCATCTAGTGGCCGATCTCCTACCCCCGAGACTCTCCGAGGACCTCTTCCCCACTCCCGTCGTCGACCCCGCTCAGCGCCCAGTGGCGGTCTACCTGGCCCGCCTCGCACCCGGGTCTCGGAGGTCGCAGAAAGCGGCCCTGGAGACCATGGCCGACCTCCTCACCAGCGGCCGAATCGGGATCGAAGAGTTGCCCTGGCACCGCCTCAGGTACCAGCACACACAGGCACTCCGAGCGGCTCTCGCTGAGCACTACAGCCCGGCCACGGTCAACCGGCACCTCGCCGCTCTACGGGGAGTCCTGAAAGAGGCATGGCGGCTCCAACTCATGAGCGCCGAGGACCTCCAGAGGGCCATCGACCTCCCAGCTCTCCGGGGCGAGCGACTGCCCCGGGGGCGAGCGCTTTCACGGGGAGAGCTGCGGGCCCTGTTCGAGTCCTGCCGGCGGGGGAGTGCATCCGATGTCCGTGATGCTGCGCTCATTGGCGTCCTCTACGCCGCAGGTCTGAGGCGAGCCGAAGTCGTTGCACTGGGTGTCTCTGATTACGACCCCGAGAGTGGTGCGCTGATCATTAGGGGGAAGGGCAACAAGGAGCGGAGCGCCTACATCGACGACGGCGCAGCAGAGGCAATGGCAGCATGGCTCACGGTGCGGGGAGAAGAGCCAGGTCCGCTGTTCTGCCCGATTACTCAGACAGGGGAGCTGGTAATCCGAACGATGACTGATCAGGCGGTCTATTCCATCCTCCGGTCTCGGGCGAAGAAGGCAAAAGTGAAACCGTTCTCGCCCCACGATCTCCGCCGGTCCTGTGTGTCGGATCTGCTAGATGCCGGCGTCGATATCTCCGTGGTTCAGCAGTTTGTAGGGCATGCGAATGTCACGACAACTGCCCGTTACGACCGCCGAGGTGAGCACGCCAAGAAAAGGGCGGCCAAATCACTCCACGTCCCGTTCGTGGTCGACGAGCGACCATCTGCATAGGTCGTCAGATCGGTGATGGCCACCTATGACCCCCCCACCTTTAAGCGTTTGTGAATGAGATTAGGCGTGCCAGGAGGTAGCCATATCTCGGATTGCTGGGAGGGGGATAACCCACTCACATGAGATGCTGGACGTGGTCGGAGCTGGATTCAAGAGCGCTCTCATCGGTGCTGAGCTACCGTTCTCCTGTGGGCGAGCGGGTAAGTCGACGAGGAGGCGGAGTGTGACGAAGTCTCAAAATAAGGGGACGGGCGTGGGGCATCGTCTCTCCAAGACGATCAGTGCATCCGCAACTGCAATGCTTCTTTTCATGCTGGCGCTTGGTGGCTTGGTTGTGAGTGCGGGTACTGCCGTTGCCTCCCCCACGCTGTGGACCATAGAGAACGCTCCAACAAGCGGCGGCGGCCTTTTATCGGCCATATCGTGCCAATCCCTGACGATGTGTACTGCCGTGGGCGAGACCCAGGGCGGCGAGACGCTTATCGAAGCGTGGAATGGGAGCAACTGGAACGTTGTGCCAAGTCCGAACGTGGCTGGCAGTGAAAACCTCTTGTCAGGTATTTCTTGTCCAAGCACCACAGTGTGTGTAGCAGTCGGCGAATCGATCGAAGACACGTTCAGAGTGAATCAATCATTAGTCGAGTCCTGGAATGGGAGCACCTGGTCGATCGTACCGACTCCCAGTGTGGGCCAGGCAAGCAATTTGAATGGTGTCAGTTGTTTGGGCGTAGGCGACTGTGTTGCGGTAGGTGAAGTGGCAAGCCAGTGTGTCAGCGTTTGCGGCTTCGAACAGCCGTTGGTCGAGAGCTGGAACGGAACCGATTGGACGTCAACCTCGGATCCCTATCCGAGCGGGGCCCAATACAGTGGATTCAGTGATGTTACCTGTCTTACTTCAACCTACTGTTGGGCTGTTGGACAGGCACAATACCAATCTGCCAATCAGACCCAAGTGGACGATACCCTTACCGAGACTTGGGACGGCAGTTCATGGTCGATCATTCCGAGTCCGACCCCGAGCGGTAGTGGAACGCCGCAAGGTGGAGCGCTCAACGGAATCTCTTGTCAAGCATCCACCGATTGTGTGGCGGTGGGAACTTCATTGAGTGGAAGCGCTCAAACGACCCTCGTCGAGACCTGGAGCGGCTCAGCCTGGTCGATCGAACCGAGCCCGAGTCCCGGATCTCCAGACAACTGGCTCAGCAGGGTTTCTTGTTCAAACTCGTTTGATTGCACTGCGGTAGGAGGCACCTTCGATGGTTCTTCAACGGATGCCACCCTGATCGAGAGTTGGAATGGAACATCCTGGTCGGTTTCGACAACTCCAACGGTCGACGGCGACTTGAATGATGTCGCTTGCCTGTCCTTCACAGCATGCATCGCCGTTGGTTCCGACCAGTCGGCTTCTCCTCAGCAACCACTCGTGGAGGTGGGATCCACTCCAGTCCTGGCAATCTCCAGTCCTTCATCGGATTCATTCCCCCCTGGTCTGCCTAGTTCATTCAATGTAACGGTTTCAGTTCCCTCAGGAGAAACCCTCCCAACAGTCTCGGAATCGGGCACCCTTCCCACAGGAATCACATTCGTTGACAATGGAGATGGTACCGCCACGATCGCTGGTACCCCTGATTCCAACGTTGCGGGCACCTACCCAATCATCATCGCCGCTTCAAATGGTGTGTCACCCGATGCAACCCAGGAGTTCACCCTCACCATCCTCCCAATTGGGATCACTACGACCTCACTCCCAACGGGATCCACTGGAGTCCCATACTCCGCACAGCTCGCAGTTGATGGTGGAACGGCGCCCTACGCCTGGTCAGTCTCCAGCGGCACCCTGCCAAGTGGCCTCAGCCTCGATCCCTCTAGTGGAATCATCACCGGTACCCCAACTGCAATCGGCACTTCAGAAGTTGGCTTCACGGTCACCGATTCGTCATTGCCTGCCCTGACGTCCACGACCTCCTTGGCCCTGTCAGTCGCCGGCACAAACCCGAGCGTCAACATCACACCATCAGCCAATCCTGCTGTCAGCGGACCGGTGGTGTACTCGGTGGCAGTGGTTGGGGGGTCATCGAATCCACTTCCCACAGGCACAGTGAGTGTCAGTGACGGGAAGGGCGGCACGTGCTCCATCACCCTGATTCAGGGAGCTGGGGGTTGTGCCATTCCCGAGAGCGCTGGGAGGAGCCCATACGTCGTAACCGCTACGTATTCAGGCGACTCCTTCTTTGCCCCAGCAACCGGTGGGCTGAACGAGACCGTGGTGCCGGCCGGTGCCACGGTGGTGGTGACCCCTTCGAGCGATCCCGCCAATGAGGGGCCGGTGACGTATACGGTGCTCGTCACTGGTGGGGCGTCGACGCCAACTGGAAGCGCCACGGTCTCCGATGGACAGGCCGGAACTTGTACAACTGCACTCAGCAACGGATTGGGTAACTGCGCCATTACCGAGGTCGGTCTCACAAGCCCATTCACAATCACGGCCACCTATAGCGGCGATTCGAACTACGCACCCTCGGAGGTCTCACTGACGGATGCCCGGGGCGTCTCCTCCAGCCCAACAGGAACCGCCCTCGCAATCCTGGGCCAGACATCCGCAACGGCAACAGGTCTCGGTACGGTCAATATCCTTCAATACCAGTCAAACCCTGTCGGTCCTCCGACCTACTCCTCCATTGGCGTGTACTTCGATGTGGCTGGATCTGAAGGCAACTCCTTCAGCAGTGAGGTCATTCAGGATTGTGACCTGAATGGTGGGAACCAGCTCGTGTGGTGGAACCCAGCCGCCAATGTCGGTGTCGGTGGCTGGCAACCTGTTGTCGGTGACCCGGGTCCGATCTACACGACAGGGACCCCCGCCTGTTTGAGCGCCACTCTGGATGCCAATTCCAGCCCGTCCATTAGTCAGCTTTCCGGCACGGTGTTCGGCCTAGCCGCCACCCCCTCGACGCCCTCATTCACGAGTACGAACTACGTCGAGATACAGACCGGAGCGAAAGTTCATGTTCCGATCGCCACGACCGGCGTCCCTGCGCCATCGATCCGAGTAACGGGAACACTCCCGACCGGGGTCACGTTCCATGACGACGGAAACGGGACGGCCCTGATCTCGGGTACTGCGCCCGCTCAACCGAACATATCCTCGGTCACGCTCACTGCCACGAACAGCCACGGCACGGCAACCCAAACCTTCTTCATCCAGGTCGGCACGCACCCGGTGTTCACCTCGGCGGCGTCTACGATCCTCAAGGAGGGCATCACTGGGAGTTTCGTTGTGGGCACCAGCGGGTCACCCACGTCATCCTTGAGCGAAACCGGAACTCTGCCCAGGGGTGTGACCTTCACCGACAACGGAAACGGCAAGGCGACACTTGCCGGTACACCTGCAACTGGGACCATGGGCACGTACAAGATTGTCCTGCTGGCTCAGAACGGCATCAGCCCCGATGCCACACAAGACTTTACGTTGACGGTGGACCAGGTGCCGACGTTCAGTTCAGTTGCTGCAGCGACCTTCATCAAGGGGAAGCTCGAAACCTTCACTGTGAAGGCGACCGGATTTCCGACACTGATGCACTTCACCGAGGCGGGTGCCCTGCCCGAAGGGGTGACGCTCTCCAGCGCTGGGGTGCTTTCGGGTACTCCGACGGCTACTGGGACGTTTGCCTTCACGATCACTGCCAGGAACGGAGTGCTTCCCAACGCCACCCAGCTGTTCACCTTGACTGTGGGTCAGGCCCCAGTGTTCACGAGCGCAAGTACTTCGACGTTGACTCATGGAGTCACGGGCACATTCCATGTGACCGCAACTGGGTTTCCGGTTCCAGGGAAGATCACCGAGACAGGCACGCTTTCCGCTGGCTTGGCGTTCACTTCGACCGGAGGAGGACTGGGGATCCTGACCGGAAAGACGAGCACCAAGGGAACGTTTACACTGACCTTCAAGGTGACGAACTTAATTGGAACGACCAGTCAGACGTTCAAGCTGGTGGTCAAGTAGCCGGTCGGTCCCCACAGGTGGCCAATCAGGGATGGCCATCTATGACCCCTCCCCATCATCGATCGACCGTGCGTCGGATTAGGCAGACCAGGAGGTCCAGGGCTCAACACCTTGGGGTCATCGGATAATCCACCTTAGGGCCCGCCGCGATTTTAATTACGCGTTTCCTGCTGGAGCCAGGGTGTAGTTCCAGTCACCATGGAACTCATGACGAAAGAGCGGGAGAGCGGCCAGTTCGGCCTTGCTGACCTGTACGCCGGTCTCGTAGTAGTTCCAGTCCCGTTCGGCCTTGATTTTGAGGCCGCTCTTGGTGGTCGTCGCCGAGATCAGCTCGATGATGGTGCGATACGAGACCAAAGGTCGGCCTCGCCAGTTCATGGAGATGAAGCTGAACATGCGGTGTTCGATCCGGTTCCACTTCGAAGTTCCCGGTGGGTAGTGGCAGACGGTGATCTCGAGGCCGCTCTCTCGGGCGAACTTGGCCAGTTCGACCTTCCAGAGTTTGACCCGATGCCCGTTGGACCCCCCGGCATCGGCGGTGATCAACAGCTTGTGCGCGTCGGGGAAGCGGAGCTGGCCCATTGAGTACCACCAGCGCCTGATGGCCTCGACGGCGAAGGCGCCGGTGTCTGCGGTGTCGCCGACTGAGACCCAGCCCTCGTCGTTCTCGATGTCATAGACGCCATAGGGCACGGCGCGTCCGAGGTCCTTGTCGATGAAGTCGTGGGTCTTGGTCCGTGTCGGTTCGCCCGCGGGGTGCCACTCGGCGCCTCCGTTGGAGAACTCGCCCACCAGTTCCTTCTTCTTGGTGTCACACGAGATGACGGGTTGGCCGTCCTTGACGAAGCCCACGGCGGTGTCGTTGAGGTAGTTGAACTGGGCGTCTCGATCTGGGCTCTGGGTCCCTTCCTTTTGCTTCGACGGTGCCTGGAGTGAGTACCCGAGCTGGTGCAGCAGGCGCCGGACCAGCTCGGCTGAGGCCGAGTAGCCCTGGCGCACCAGCTCATCGGCCAGTTCGTAGGTCGACTTGGACGTCCAACGCGCCATCGACATCGGATTGCCCCGCGTAGAGGGGTGCACCAGCTCATCGAGCGCGACCAGCAGGCCCGGCTGCTTGTCGATGGCCGGCTTGTCCCCGCCGCCGACAACACGTTGGCGATCTGATACTCCGACGCCCTCTTGCACCTCGCTGGTGGCCCGGATCACCGTGTTGCGGCTCATACCTGCCGCATCGGCCACCATGGTCTTGCCGCCACGTCCGAGCAATGACGCCGTCGCTCCCACGATCACACGACGTTGGCGCTCATTGACGTGAGGCAGAACGGTCTCGAAATACCAGACCAGCTCCTCGGACGTCGCCTCCACATCAAGAGTTTATAACGCGCGTATTATCCTATGGCGGACCCTTACGACTGGCACAGCAGAATGAGCCCAGTCGGTCCCTATCGGTTACGATTTGCCGATTTGCTGTCCAGGGATCGGGCAACGAGGAGGCGGAGATGAAAACTCTAACGCAAAGCAAGATCGGATCGGCTCGGGTTGTGTGCTCGTGTGCTCTGGCAGTTCTAGGCGGCGCTTTGATGCTTAGCACTGCAGGGGCAGACACTCCACAACATGGAGGCCAGGTTGCAAAGTCAACACCGACACCAGTTGCCAGTGGATCAGGGAGCGGTCCTTGTGGAAGCAATATAACCGCTTCGGTTTATCAGTGGTCAGACGGGTTGACCTTCGACTACTCCGGCTACACCGGATGTAAATTCGCACCCGAAACTATTGGTGCTACCACGCCCAATGGTTCATACCATGTGAGTCAGTATCCAACCTGTAAAGGGCCAAGTTTTTCACTCTTTTTGCCTTTACCTCCAGGTCAATATATCGGTGGAACCGACGTGTATGTCGGGTATGGACAAAGTGCATTCGCCGTCCAGTCCCTAAACATTGTGGTTGGAAACGGCGGGACTCATCCCCCAACCAGTTGCGTTCCCGAACCAGTCCCGCCAGCTAACGACGTTATTACGACGCCGGTTGCAGGTATGGCTGTGACCCCGAATGGTCAAGGTTACTGGGTTGTCGGAACCTATGGTGCTGTGCAAGCATTTGGTGAGGCAGCCTGGGTTGGAGACACTTCTTCCCTCACGCTGAACAAGCCGGTCGTCGGGATGGCAGCCACAC
The DNA here is from genome assembly GCA_963725275.1 of uncultured Acidimicrobiaceae bacterium. Lineage (GTDB taxonomy): Bacteria > Actinomycetota > Acidimicrobiia > Acidimicrobiales > RAAP-2 > Bog-756. Next base: position 373,873 of record CAVRXS010000004.1, read on the forward strand.
CAGATGGCAAGGGCTACTGGTTGGTTGCGAGCGATGGAGGCATATACAGCTACGGGGACGCTGGGTTTTACGGCTCAGCTGGCAACATTCATCTGAACAGGCCGATCGTCGGGATGGCAGCCACACCAGATGGCAAGGGCTACTGGTTGGTTGCGAGTGATGGAGGAATCTCCGCTTTCGGCGACGCTGACTTCCACGGATCAACTGGCAACCTTCGCCTGAACAAACCCGTTGTCGGAATGGCTTCCACGCCAGATGGTAAGGGCTACTACCTTGACGCTAGTGACGGCGGCATCTTTGCCTTCGGTGATGCTCGCTTCCAGGGCTCAATGGGAGCAGTTCAGCTGAATAAACCGGCTGTTGGCATGTCGATCGACCTGGCCACTGGTGGTTACTGGTTGGTCGCCAGCGACGGAGGTGTCTTCGCATTCAAAGCACCGTTCGAGGGCAGTACGGGGAGCTTGAACTTAGTGAAACCAGTTGTAGGGATGGCATCGGCACCAAACGGAAACGGGTACTGGTTTGTCGCCTCAGATGGAGGAATATTTGCGTTCAATGTTGGCTTCTATGGAAGACCCTAGAAGAGGGAACCATCGCCAGGAGAGCAAGGAAGCGGCGCCTTGCTGCCTTTCGGGAGAACTTGCCCTCCCTCGGTCGCTGCCACGTTTGCTAGGTTGTCCGATTTACGGCAACGCACAAGAGGAGTCGCATGGCACGCTTTGAAGAGGTGTAAT